>CAVQWE010000027.1:0-360279 GCA_963717385.1 Ilumatobacteraceae bacterium | reverse complement strand
GCCGAATTCAGCCGCACCAGCATGGAGCAGACGCTGGCGGGTATTGCCGCCGCCGCCGGCTCCCCGACGACGAGCTGACATCGTGGTTCCCCGAGACCTGGTCTCGGGGAACCACGAATTCGGTCAGGGGGCGAGGACGGTGTCGATCACGTGGATCACACCGTTGGTGGCGAAGATGTCGGCTTCGATGATCTCGGCGCCGCCGATCGTGATCGTGTCGCCATCGACCGTGACAGGAAGCTCGGTGCCGGCGAGGCTGACGAACGGGTTGTCGACCATGCCGGCGACCATCGAGGAGTCGTCGGCGGCCTCGACCACATGGCCCTGCAGCAACGTCGACAAGAACGTGGTGTCGGCCAGCGCGTCCTCGGCGGTCATGCCCATCTCGCCGAGGTACTCGACGAAGGCCTCGTCGGTCGGTGCGAACACCGTGAATGGACCATCGCCCGCCAAGGTGCCAGCGAGCCCGGCGGCCTCGATTGCAGCAACCACGGTGGTCAGGTCGTCGCGCCCGGCAGCGACGACGACGATGTCACCGTCCGCGGCGGCCATCTCCTCGTCGCTCATGTCGTCGGACATTTCGTCGTCGGACATTTCATCGTCGGACATTTCATCGTCGGACATTTCGTCGTCGGACATCTCGTCGTCGGACATCTCATCGTCGGACATCTCGTCGTCGGACATCACTTCGGTGGTTGTCGGGCTGGATGCGGCAGTGTCGGCCGAGCTGTCGTCGCTGCCGCAGGCGGCGAGTGCGAGTGCTCCGACGATGGCGAGTGCGGCTGGTGTTCGAGTACGCATGGTGAACTCCTTGGTTCGGTCGTGGTCCCGGTTGGAACGCAGCGCAAGGTAGAGGTGGCGCGCCCGACTGTGCTCGGTTCGTCGGCGGTGTTTCCGAAGGCGCTCGCGGCCGTTGCGTGGCAGTTTCTCGAAGGCGAAACGTTCACGGAACACAGCGGGCCTCAGGAGGTCCGAGTTGATCCCGTGAGGTGCCGCCACCGAGGCGTGGGCGGCGACGTCAGCTGCGTGCTTCTTGGCGATCTCGACCTCGAGGGCTTCGTGGGAGGCATCAACCGGGCACCCGACATGCGTGCGTCTACGGTGTGGCAATGACGATTGGAGCCGAGACGAACGAACGGCTGACGTGGTTCGAGCGGGCCTGTGTCGACCTCCACGGGCGGCATGCATCGCTCGAAGAGGGCGCACCGGCGTCGTACATCCCGGAGTTGGCCAACGTCGATCCGGACCAGTTCGCGATTGCGGCGGTCACGCTCGATGGCGAACACATCCTCGTCGGTGATGTCGAGCAGCAGTTCACGATCCAGTCGATCTCGAAACTGCTCGTGTACGGGCTGGCGCTCGAACTCCGCGGACGTGATGCCGTGTTGGCCAAGGTGGGCGTGGCGCCGACCGGCGACAGCTTCAACGCGATCGAGTTGGATGACGTCACGAATCGGGCGCCCAACCCGATGGTCAACGCCGGCGCGATTGCCGTCACCGATCTCATCTCGGGCGACACCGTCGAGGAACGCATCGAACTGATGCGATCGATGTACGAGCGATATCTCGGGCGGCGGCCCGAGATCGATCACGATGTCTGGGCGTCGGAGCGAAGGACCGGGAACCGCAACCGGGCGATCGCCTATCTCATGTTGAGTCGGGGGATCGTCGACGAGGATGTCGAGCAGACCCTCGACCTGTATTTCGCGCAGTGCTCGGTGTTGGTGACGGTCGCCGATCTCGCCATGATCGGCGCCACGATTGCGAATCATGGGGTGCATCCGCTGACGGGTGTTCAGGTCGTTCCTCGTGAGGTGACGCGAGACATGCTCACCGTCGCACTCACCTGTGGGATGTACAACTACGCGGGAGAGTGGGCGTACTCGGTCGGGATCCCGGCGAAGAGCGGCGTCGGTGGGGGCATCCTCGGGATGCTTCCGGGTGTGGGTGGACTGGCGACGTTCTCGCCGCGCCTCGACGAAATCGGCAACAGCGTGCGGGGGTTGCGCGTGTTCGAAAGCCTCTCGGAGCAGTTCGAGATGCACCTCTTCGACCCTGACCGTCCGTGGCGGCGGACGTTGCCGACCTGATCCGAACCCCGGGGGAGTGCGCTCCTGGTGGGGCCGCAGGCCGCAACGCTGCGTGACACGGCACTAGTTTGGAAAGGGTGGAGTTGTCCGAGCGTTCACTGGGATGGCTTCGCTACCTCCACCGCAAGGCGCACACGGCCGACGACTGGAGTCGAGCCGGGCACCCGCACCCACACTGGGACGATCGCTCCGACCCGCCGATGGCGAGTTGGCACCGCTTCGACCTGGTCGACTCGTCGTATGCGATGGGTCTCATGGCGCATCGCACACCGGCGTGGACCGAACCGTATGTGGCGGTGCTCGACCAACTGATCGAACGACACACGAGTTGGTGGTCAGCGTCCGACTGGTTGACGCAGTTCGGCCACGACCCTGATCGAGCGAACTACCCCGACATCTATCGGTTGTTCATTCCGCCCGAGCTGTTCGGCGACTATGACGCGCCGGGCTGGACGGCCAACGGTACCGAGCCCTGGGGAGTCCAGCTCGACCCGGTGGCAGCCGACGGGATGCTCTTCTACAAGGGCTTCTTCCTCGTGCTGCTCGGCATCCGATCGATGATCGCCGGCGACGACGATCGCTGGAATCAACCGTTCGAGATGATCCGGGACGCAGACAACACCTTCACCTGGACGCACTCGCAGATCGCCGAGCACCTGTGTCGGCAGTGGCTGGCTGCGCCGATCGGATGTCATTGAGAGAACACCAAGGTCTGGCCGTTTTGACTGGCCGGAGCTGGCCTCGGTCTGAGGCTTCACGACAATCGGCACGGCACCGACTTCCACAGCCAGGCGTTCGTGCCGTGGTGGCGGTACGCCCGCGAGCACTACCTCGACCTGGCCGGTGACACCGCACCGGAACTGACGACCTTCTACTACGACCCGATGCTCGACGTGCACCACCGGCTGCCGGTGGCAGCGGCGTTGACGACGTCGTTCTATGCCGCCCCACAGATGCGCGACGACGCCCGTCGATTGTTCGAGGCGGGGTACCGATCCATCGGACTCGGGGCCGAGCCGCAGTTGCCCTTGCGCCCGAACCGCTCGATCGGGTCGTCGCTGGTGCTCGCCCGCGAGTGGGGTCTCGATGATCTCGCCGACCGGCTGAACCGCGCAGTCGACGCGTCGTACGAGCCGACCTGGGACATCGATCGAGGCGAGTTCACGTGGGGGATGGGGCTGGACGAGCCATACCCGCGCGGTCAGTTCAACGCTTTTCTCGCGGCTGCGGACGCGTCCGGGTTGGGCATGTGGACCCGGCTGTCGGAGGCCCCGATCGATCCATGCCCACAGATCGTCGGTGTCGACTTCCCGACGATGGCGTTCACACGGGCCGAGTGGGTCGATGGCAACCTCCGACTTCGCTTGGCGCCGCTGCATGAAGATCCGGCCAAGCGCACGAGTTTCCGAATCGTGGGCGCCGAGCCGCGCAACTGGGATGTGCACGGCATCGACGGTGTGAGCCTCGATCTGTCCAGCACGGGGCTCGACGTGCGAGTGCCGCTGATCACCGGCGACCTCGAACTGATCCGCAGTAGCTATTGATCCCCCAACCCTGGTGCGGACATGGTCGTCCAGGCGCCGTTGTTCGCCGACGAGGCGATGGCCGCCTCGACGAATGCGACGCCCCTGACCCCATCGAGCGCAGTGGGGAACACGAGGGCCAGCGGATCCGGCTCGACGCCCGCGCGTCGTGCGGCGATCGCTTCGGCGGCATCGCTGTAGACGTTGGCGAACCCTTCGTGGAAGCCCTCGGGGTGGCCGGCCACGATGCGGCTGGCACGCTTCGCCAACGGCAGCGTGCCGGGGCCATTGGGTGTTCGGATCTCTGCGGGAGCGCCCAGCGGTTTGAACGCGAGTTGTGTTGGCGTTTCCTGCATCCACTCGATGGTCCCTGTGGTTCCTGACACGCGGATGCGAAGGCAGTTCTCGACGCCGGCGGCAGCTTGCGTCACCCAGAACGATCCTCTTGCGCCGTTGTCGAAGCGGAGCAGTGCGCCGGCGTAGTCGTCGACGAAACGGTTCGCAACGATGTGGCCGACATCGGCGGCGACTTCGGTGACCTCGAGTCCGGTGACGAACCGCACGAGATTGTGAGCGTGGGTGCCGATGTCGCCGAGCACCAGGGACGGTCCGCCCCGTACCGGGTCGTAGCGCCAGGGGAGCGCCCCGTCGCGATCCGGGTCTCGTTCGCCGGCCTTTCCTCCCTGGACGTACTCGACCTGGACGAGTTGGATGGTGCCGAGCATTCCGTCGGCGATCATCGCCCTTGCCTGGCGCACCATCGGGTAGCCGGTGTAGTTGTGCGTCAGACAGAAGACGAGCCCGGTGTCGTCGACCGTGGCGAGCACGTCGACGGCTTCGGCGAGTGTGTTGGTGATCGGCTTGTCGCAGATCACGTCGAACCCATGGCGCAGTGCGCCGACCGCGTACGAGTGATGGCTGTCGTTGGGCGTCATGATCGCAACGACGTCGGCGCCGTCGGAGCGACTGGCCTCGGCAACGAACAACTCCTCGACGCTCGGGTACGCGCGGTCGGCTGTGATGCCGAGTCCTGTCGCTGCTGTGACGGATCGATCGGGGTCGGACGAGAGCGCTCCAGCAACGATCTCGTAGCGATCGTCCAGCCGTGCGGCGGCTCGATGCATCGCCCCGATGAAGCTGCCCGGCCCACCACCGACGACGGCGAGTCGGAGCCGTCGACCGAGCATGTCGATCACGGGGTTTGTTTCCATGGGTGCCTTTCGCCGAGGTGTGCGCCGTGACGATAGTGGCTCCGTCGGTTCCGACTGATCGAGGGCGATTGGGGAGACTGTCGACGTGCCCACGACGACATCGCCATCGACGCGGGCGCGCCGATTGGGCGACGCGCTCGAACCGAAGATGATCAGCGCTGGCAGCGAGGCCGGCGCTGCTGCGGTGTCACGCGTGCGAGCGGGGCTCCGCGGCTACTCGAAACGCTGCACGCGCTTGCGATGGTTCGAGCGGTTGTCGCCGTCGATCCCAGACTTCTTGGTCCCCTTGATCTCGTTGACCTTGGCCTCGTCGCCGGTCACCGGCTGAGCGGCGATGCGAGTCTCTCGTTCGAAGGCATGGGACTGATGGGTGTTTCGGTAGTAACGCCACAGCCCGAAGTAGGTCGCAGCCCCGCCAGCTGGGCCGGCAAGGAGCAGAAACGCCGAGCCACCACCATCGTCGGCCGCGGCGAAGGTCGCAGCCGACGCGAACTCGGTCAGCACGGCCGCAATCATGACGCCACCAAGATCGCGATCATGACGGCTTCGATGCCGCCACCGATGGCCAGCGCCGCTGCGAGCAACCTCGGGTGCGAGACCGGAACGCTGCCCATCACCTCGCCCGTTCGGCCATTGACCGCGATGTAGTGGACCATTCCCTGATTCTCGGGGTTGTCGTGATGGGCATAGAGCCAGACCGGCAGATACATCGCCACCCAGCGCGTGCCGTGCACGTCGAGGCGCTCGCGTTCCCAACGTACGCCGCGGTTGAAGCGATCAACGCTGGACGCCACCTGCGATCGGGCGATCGAGAGCAGCTGGTCTTCGAGTTCGGGGTGGAGGTGATCGACGTCCTGATCGCGCTTTTCCGAGGTGTAGCCGGTGAGGTAGCTCGCGTTCCACTTCACAGCGTTCTCGGTGTCGAACGGCAGGATGGTGTTGATGATGTTGTTGGTGTTGGTCGAGGTGTTCATGTTCGCCCGCTCGGCCGATGACTCGATCGTGAGGTCGTCGACGGTGAAGTCGACATGGCGCCGTATCTGGTACACGTCGGCGTCGTAGTAGGTCTCTTTGTTGTCGCCCGATCCCTTCGTGTAGCGCCGCGTCTGGATCTCGCCGTGGCCGGCGACATCGGCGCTCGCGTTGCCGTCGACCACCATGTAGGGCATGTAGACGCCAACGATGTTCTCGGGCTTGAAGTCACGGATGAATGCGCGGTCGGCGAACAGTCGTCGTTTCCCGGCGAATTGATCGATCTTCGCCACCGCTTCGGCGTGGGTGATGGTGAACGGCAGTACTGCATCGGGCACTGCGCCGTTGGGCACCTGCTCGTTGACCGTCAGCACGTGACGACACCAGTGGCAGCGAGCACCCATTTGCGCCTCGGTGTTGACGACGACTTCGGCACCGCAGCCGGCACACTTCATGGTGATCAGCGAGTCGACGCCGGTGTCGATGTCGGAGGCACCCGACCCGACCGTGGTGCCACTCAGGGTGGTGAGATCGCCGTTGGCGATCGTTTCGTCGAGTCGGGCCTCCGACCACTCGTGACGGCAGAACAGGCAGATGAGCATGCCCGCTGATGGGCGCAGCTGGATCTCGGTGGCGCCGCACTGCGGGCAGCGATTGACGCCATCGTCGAGGCGCTCGTTCCGAGTGTCGATGGTCGGGTCGACTGCCGGGCCGGCAGCCGGATCACTCAGCGCGTCGATCGGCGGGTCGACCGGCGGCGTCGGGTTGCTCTCGCCCGGAGGCGGCAGGGTCGTCATGTCGGGTCCGCTCGTGCCGACTCAGAGTCCCAACACTTTGTTCTTGGCTGCGTCGTAGTCCTCCTGGGAGATCAGACCGGCGTCGAGCATTTCCTTGAACTTCGACAGCTGTGCCATTGGGTCCGCGGCTGCGGCTGCTGCCGGAGCGGCGGGCGCGGGAGGTGCGGGCGCCGGGGCTGGTGCAGCGGCCGCAGGCGGGGGCGGCGGTGTGCTCTGGCCACCGATACCCGGCACGGGCTGCTGGAGTCCCCCAAGGCCGGTCGCCCCAGACGCGATGCCGAGGCCGACCAGGCCAGCGGCGCCGGTGTTCTCGCCGGCAGATTCGAAACCGGAGGCGACGGAGGCCTGCAGGTTCGAGTTGCCTCGGGCGCCCGAGAGTGCGTCGGCGCGCTGCACGTTGCGGAGCAGTTCGCGTGTCATCTCGTCGTACTCGATCGAGATGATCGCCGTGGCGACGATCTCGAGGCCACGTCCTGTGGCCCACTGGTAGTTCTGCTCGACTGCGGCCGACAGGCTCTGAGCGAACCCGATCGAGTCCTGCTGGATCTTGGTGATCCGGTTGCCCTTCGACGGATCGTTGGTGTACATCGAGAACGCCGGGGCGAGCGAGCCCACGACCTCGTTGAACAGCTGCGATGCCGCGTCGTTTTCGATGTCGGTGAAGTCGAAGACCGTGCCCGGCTCGAGATAGGTGGCCGGCAACCACGCCTTGACGAACAGGATCGGGTCAACGATCTTGAGCGTGTAGGTGCCGCGGGTGACCGCTCCAACCTGGGCGTTCATGTAGGCGTCGTCCCAGTAGATCTCCGACTGTGTACCGAAGCGGTTGTTCGGGAGTTCCTTGAGCGCCACGAAGTAGGCGCGCTGCTGGTTGCCGGGTTGGCCACCGAACTTGAAGCGTTCCCACGACGTCTTGATCAGCGGGCTCACGAGGCCGTCGCCGGCGAAGATCGACAGCGAATCCTGCGCCTCGCTGCTCCACTCGTAGGCCCCGGGTTCAGCGGCGAAGCCGGTGATGGCGCCCTGCTCCATCAGCACGAGGCCGTAGCCCTCGGGCACGATGATTCGGCTGCCGTTGGTGATGATGTCGTCGGAGCCCTTGGTGTTCGAGCCGCGCCCGGCGTTCTGCTCCTTCTTCACCGCAGTGAAGACCGCGGCGGTGGGTGCCAGGCCGTCCGGCACCGTGAAGAAGTCCTTCCACTGGTCGGCCAACGTTCCGCCGATTGCGCCAACGGCTGCCTGGATGAGTCCCATCGGTCAGCTTCCCCTTTTCGTTGCTCGGTAGTGAGGCGATCAGTGTAACGAATCACTCGACCTGGCCTGGCGCCAGCGTTCAGGAACGGACCCTCGGCCGTCCAGCGGGATCAGGCCGGTCGAGCTTGTTGACGCTCGCGCAGGAGGCGTGCCACGTCGACGCCGGCGAGCACGACGAAGAACTGGGCGATGCTCAGCCCGGCCATGGTGGCACCGCCGGCGGTCCCTGCGTGGAAACTGATGGTCAGGCCGACGACGACTGCGAGCGCGCCGAAGAGCATCGACACCAACATCATGACCGGCACGCGCTTCGTCAGGAGCGAGGCGGTGGCGGGCGGGCCGACGAGCAGACCGAACACGAGCAGGGTTCCCACTGCCTGGAAGCTCACGACGATGCTGATCGCGAGCAACACCATCAACGCCAGGTGCGACGCGCCCGGGCGCATGCCGAGGGACTGTGCCTTCATCCGGTTGAAGGTGAGCGCGAGGAACGGCCGGTACAGCACGATGGTGGCGACGACCACGATCCCCGCTCCGATGAGCTGACCGTAGATATCCGCTCGTGAGACGCCGAGGATGTCACCGAACAGCAGGGCCGTGACCTCTGTGGTGAACGAGCGGGCCTTCGACACGATCACGATGCCAAGCGAGAGCATTCCCACGAACAGCAGTCCGATACCGGTGTCTTCTCGGACCGTGGTCCGAGCGGTGACCACCGAGACCAGCCCGCCCATCACCGCTGCGGCGACCAGGGCGCCGAGGATCGGGCTGAATCCCCACAGCACGGCGAGTGCGATGCCGGGGACGACGCCGTGCGCAAGGGCGTCACCGAGGAACGAGAGGCCGCGCAGCACCACCCAGGTTCCGACGAGCGACGTGGCCACCACAGCGAGCAGACCGCCGATGAGCGCCCGCTGCATGAACGCCGGCTCGAACGCATCGAGGACGAACTGCACGCCGAAACGCTAGCGGTCACTCACGGTTTTCAGACTCATTCTCGATATGGTTCCGGAATGCCGACCGCAGTGGCTCTCGACGCCGTACACGTCGACTACGGCCCGATCCATGCGGTCGGCGATCTGTCGCTGGAGATTCCTGCCGGAGCGTCGGTGGCGATCATCGGTCCGAACGGCTCGGGCAAGTCGACCGTGCTCAAGGTCGTCGGCGGCGTCATCGAACCGACCTCGGGTCGCTGCGACACCTTTGGCGCGCCCACCTCGATCGTGCTGCAGTCGACGGACGTCGACCCGAGCGTTCCGCTGACGGTACGCGACATCGTTGCGATGTCCCGGTACCCGCGTCTCGGGCTGTTGCGCCGACCCGGTCCGTCCGATCGCGAAGCGGTCGACACAGCGATGCGACGCCTCGAGATCGACGACCTCGCCGGCCGGCAGATCCATCATCTCTCGGGTGGTCAACGTCAGCGCGCCTTCGTAGCACAGGGCCTGGCGCAGGAGGCCCCCATCCTGCTCCTCGACGAGCCGCTGACCGGTCTCGACGTCCGCTCCCGAGCGATCATCATGGCGGTCACCGACGAGGAGCACGCCGCCGGGCGCACCGTGATCACGACGACCCACAACTTCGATGATGCGGGTCGGTGCGAACTGGTGCTGCTGTTGGCGACCCGGTTCGTGGCCTTCGGCAGCCCCGACGAGGTGTTCACCGAGGAGCACCTGCGCACGGCGTTCGGCGGGCGATTCGTGCGCATCGGCAACACGATGGTGCTCGACGACCCACATCACCACTGACGCAGGGCTCCGGCGCCGGGGAGTTCTCAGCGGTTCCCAGAAACGGTAGCCTCGTCGACGTGGCTGCTGATCTCCTGCATGACGACGTTGCCGGACTCCTGCGGTCGGGTGATCATCGCTACACCACCGGCCGCCGGCGCGTCGTCACCGTGTTGCAGGAAGCCGGTGGGCCGGTGACGATTCCCGAGGTGCTCGAACGCGACCGGGAACTCGCCCAGTCGAGCCTGTACCGCAACCTGGCGGTCCTCGAAGAGGTCGGTGCGGTCACCCGAATCGTCACCCACGACGACCACGCCCGCTTCGAACTCGCCGAAACGCTGACGGACCACCATCATCACCATCTCATCTGCACCCACTGCGGCTCGGTCACCGATTTCGCGCTCTCGCCCGACATCGAAACCACGCTCGACATCGAGTTCGGGCGGGTCGCCGAGACGGCGAAGTTCCAAGTCGACGGCCACCGCCTCGACCTCGTCGGCACCTGCGCCGACTGCAACTGATCTGATGCTGCCTGCGCCTGGCCGGGGGCCGGGCAGCGCCAAATCGTGTCGTCGGTCTGGGGTCGTCAGCTCAGGGCTGCGCTGATGCGTTCGCCGTTCGTGCGCACCATGGTGAGGTAGGTCGCTCCGTCGCTGTCGGGCCCGCCGAGCGACTCGGAGTAGAGCTCGACCACTGCGACGTCGCCGACTTCGTCTGCCAATGTCTGGACGAGCTCGTCCGGTGACGAGGTGTCGGCGAAGATCGCCGGCACCCCTTCGGCCTCGATCACCGCTGCGAGTTCTGCGAGTTCGCCGGCGCTGACGCTGTCAGCGGTACCGCCACCGGGGATCACTGCGCCGACCACCTCGAAACCGTAGCGATCCGCGAAGTACCCGAAGACCTCGTGATTGGTGACCAGCACTCGACGCTCTTGCGGGATCGATGACACTGCCGCGTCGACCTCGGCGTCGAGCGCCGTCAGCTCGTCGACGTACGCTGCCGCCGACGCCTCGAGCGCTGCCGGGTCGCCGAACTGGACTTCGGCCTGCAGGAACTCGACGATTCCGTCGACCGCGACAGCCATCCTCATCGGGTCGGTGAAGAAGTGCGGATCGACACCGGAGTGATCGTGCTCGTCGGCGTGATCTTCGTCGGCATGGTCTTCGTTGGCGTGGTCTTCGTCGGCGTGGTCTTCGTCGGCGTGGTCGTGGCCGCCCTCGCCGAACTCGATGGTGTCGACAACGCTGATCGCCTCGAACGTTGGGATCCCTTCGTCGACAGCGTTCTCGATCACGTCGTGGAGGCCCTCCTCGAACCCGGCCCCATTGACGATCAGCGCGTCAGCGTTCATGAGCGTGTCGATCTCCTGGGCCGAAGCTTGGAAGTTGTGCGGGTCGGCGCCCACGGGCATGACCGTGACGACCTCGGCGGCGTCGCCGACCACCTCGGCGACGACGTCACCGAGGATGTTCGTCGTGACGACGATCGTCGGCGTCCCGGTGTCGCTCGTTGCGTCGGGAGGGTTCGAGGTCACCGTGGTGCCGGCCACGTCGGTGGTGCCGGCGGCCTCATCGTTGCTGGTCGCGTCGTCGGAGCCGCATGCGGCAAGTCCCAGCCCGACGACGGCGACGATGATTGCTGTTGTTCGAGCTGCCGTGAAGCGCATTCCTACCTACCTCCAATTAATGAGAACGAGTCCTACTCGAACCAGAATATCGGGATCGAGAACCGATCCCACCGCACTCGGCTGGCGAGCGTGGAGCCTGATCATCGAGACGATGTCGGGTGCGCGGCAACTCAGCGTCGACACGACGGCGGGCGCAGGCCCGTCTCCATCGTCTCTCGTTGGTGCCCGTCAGATGGTGCAGATGCTGAACGGAGCGACGTCCCGGAGGAGATCGGCCGCATCGAGCATGGCTTTCCTGTTCGGCTCGACGAGGGCGGGCTCGTGAGGTCTGGCACCGTGGGCTCGGAAACCGATCAGCTTCAGCCTCATCGTGGGGTCGACGTCGGCGAGCCATTCCGCTGTTCGCTGCAACTGGTCGGGGCTGTCGTTCACGCCGGCCACGAGCAGCAGTCGCACCTCGTACAGCAGGCCGAGCCGTTGGAGATGTTCGATACTGGCGAGGACCTGATCGTTCGGATGTCCCGTCATCGCGACGTGGATCTCGGGATCAAGACACTTCAGGTCGATCATGGCGCCATCCATCACCGGAGCGAGGTCGTCCCACACCGATCGATCAGCGGCGCCGTTGGAGTCGATGAAACAGGTGAGTGCGGACAGGGCCGGGTCGTGCTTGACCGCGGCGAACAGAGACCGGAGGAACTCAGGTTGCTGGGTCGCCTCGCCACCCGACGCCGTGATGCCGCGGATGAACGGTGCTGCTCGGCGAATCTCCACGAGCAGATCGTCGACGTCGACGTGGTGCGGGTCGTGGCCGTCCAGCGGTTGATGGCCGGGGATCGTCTGCGGGTTGTGGCAGGCAATGCAGTCGAAGTTGCAGCCCTGCAGGAAGATGACGAAGCGGTTGCCGGGGCCGTCGACGCAGCTGTTGCTGATCGTGTCGGCGACGAACCCCGAACGAGATCGACCAGCGCCCACAGCGCTCACGTCACCGAGGGACGCGCTCATTGCACCCGATCCGCTTCACGGCGCGCTGTGTGAGGTGATACGCGTTCTCGCTGCCCGCCGCGAGATGGTCGCTCGCGTGTCGTACGACGGCGTCTTCGGCGATCGCCTCCAGGTCGCTCTTGCGCACGAGATATCCGGTGATGCGAACGAACTCGTTGCTGTCGAGGTTGAACGTGAAGTCACGCATGCCACTTGCGAACGCACCGCGGATGATGTCCACGAGCGCCTCAGGATTGCGCGTGGCGGTCTCGTCCACGTGGAAGATGTCGCTGACGCCCGAGGAGAACAGGTGGTGGTGCGGCGCGCACGCTGCGATGTGATCGAGCAGTGGAGGCTCCTCGCCGACCGGGACCCGCGTTCCGGCGGTGACGTCGTCGTCGAGATCGATACCACTCTGGCTGTGCAGGTAGCAGCGACCGTCACCCCCTTCGCTGTAGGGCATCGGGCGTGCCGCGACGAGTTCGGCGACCCGTTCGACGACGCGCACCGCCAGCGCATTCGCGTCGGCGTGGTGGCCGTAGCGCGCGTCACCGCCCCGAACGTCGCCCTCGTAGGTCATCAGGAGGTTGACGCATTCGGCGAGCCCGAAGATGCCGAACATCGCGGCGAACCGGTCGATGTCGATCAGGCCCTCGGTGGCGAGCCAGTGAGTGTCGAAGAAGCGTTGCTGCTCCACCAGCGATCGCACACGCGCCTCACCGAGTTCGGCGGTCAACTCCACGTAGTGCGGCAATGTGCGAGCGAGGAAGTCATCGACCGTGCCGGAGTGGAGCAGCGCGACTTCCTTCAGGTTGAGTCGCACCAGGGTGTGCGCGCCGCCGCCGATCTTCAACGAGTTGTAGCAGCTGACCGCCGCGTACCGTTCGCCGTGGTCACCGACCATCATCGGATGGTTGACGAAGTGTGGTTTGCCGGTCTCGAACACCGTGCGAACTGCGTCCTCGATCAGATCGTCGGGCGTCACCTCGGGGTCGACCTTCAGCGTGATGTTCGGTACGGCCTGGCGCAGCGACCGCTCGACACGGAGGATCGAGCGCGTGATGCGAGAGTCCTGCGGGCCGAGATCGGTGTGGACGAACGCATCGGGCAGCATCCGGTCGATTCCGATCCAGAACCGCCGCAGCTTCGCGTCGAGATCGTCATCGGTGATCGCGTCGGTGACGAACGGCTCGAGCACCTTGTCGAGATCTCCGAGGTACACCGGGTAGGTGGTGACACTGGGGACGTGGGCGTACATGATCTGGAGGAATGCCAGCGCATCGTCGAGGTCAGTCGGCGCCGGCATCTCGAGGTACTCGAGACCCTGGCGAATCGCGAGTTCGTAGTCGGGCAGGACGTAGCGCGCCGTGAACGGCGCATGGCCCTCGAACATGTCGCAGATCACGCGCTTGTCGAGCGCCGCAGCACACTCGGCCGACAGCGTCGGAGACGGGAGGGTCTCGGTGGCCAGGACGGCGAGCCGTCGCAGCTTCTGGTCGTACGACAAGGTGGTGCTCTGCACCAGCTCGGTGGCGCGCTCGGTCAGCTCCTCCAACTCCATGGTCCAACCGTAGGGCGTGCGGTCTCACCGGGGTAGGGGCTTTGGTCGTGCGCGGGACGTTGGGCCCTGGCGACAGGATGCGGATGTTCATGAGTGTGGTCCTGTGCACTTGGTCGCTTCCTCGTGATCGCCTTGGCGATCGCCAGCGCGCTCGCGGCGGTGCTGGCGCTGTTCGGCACCCGCGTCTTGATCGGAGTGCTCGCAGAGCGCGGCGCCAGCCAACCGATCCTCCAACAGAACGCAGCCAACGAACGCGTTCCACCGCACGCACACAAGGCGGGCACCCCCACCATGGGCGGGCTCGTCATCCTCGCCGCAGCACTCACCGGCTACCTGCTCAGCCACGTCCGTGCCGGCGTCGTGTTCTCCGACCAGACCCTGATCATCATCTGCGGCGTCCTGGCCATGGCCGGGCTGGGACTGATCGACGACCTCCTCAAAGTACGCACACACCAGAACCGCGGCGTGTACTGGAAGATCAAGGGACTGGTGTCGTACCTGATGGCGCTCGGCATCGCCGCGGTACTCGTCACCACCACCGACATCGACACACGGATCTCGCTGACGCGCGCCGACCTGCCCGGCTGGGACCTCGGGCCGATCGTGTGGGTGTTCTGGGCCGGCACGATCATCTTCGCGACGACCAACGCCGTCAACGTCACCGACGGACTCGACGGTCTCGCGGCCGGCTCCGCCCTGTTCGGATTCATCGCATTCACGGGGATCGCGTTCTGGGCGCTGCGCAACCCGTCGATCTACGGCGCCGTCGTGAACCCCTACGACCTCGCCGTGTTGGCCGCCGCCTTCGCTGGCGCATGTGCAGGGTTCCTGTGGTGGAACGCCGCGCCGGCCAGAATCTTCATGGGTGACATCGGTGCACTGGCATTGGGTTCGGCGCTTGCGCTGCTTGCCCTGGCGACCAACACCCACCTCCTGCTGCTGCTGATCTGCGGGATCAACGTGATCGAAGCCGGGTCGGTCGGCCTGCAGATGGCAGTGTTCAGAGCATCCGGCCGACGCCGCCGCCTCTTCAGGCTGTCACCGATCCACCATCACTTCGAGGTCAAAGGATGGCCTGAGACCACGGTCATCGTGCGGTTCTGGCTCATCTCGGGCGCCTGTGTCGCTCTGGCCGTGGCCATCTTCGTCGCCGACTACACCCACCAGGTCGCGCTGCCGTGACCGGCCGCGTTGTCGCCCCGTGCGCCCGGAACGGCGCACGGCCCAACGAGCGCCACCTGGTCGACCCCCAACTCGGGATCGTCTAAACGGCGGAGCCACCAAACGGAAACGGGTGGCGATGAGAGCGGAAGTGGTGAGAACTCGTGAAGGTGACCGCCATGCCGAGCGGACGTTTGGACTGTCAGCTTGGTTGGAGGTATCGGCGAAGCGCTTCTCGAATCACGTCCGACGGCGACGTGTGATCCTGCTCGGCGCGAAGCAACACTTGCGCCTCGAGTTCCGGATCGAGGCGCACGGACTCGACAGTGGCTGGTCCCGCTCCAAGTGACGGGCGTCCTCGATTGGTACGACGTGCGACGAGGTGGTCGATGTCGTAGCCAGCCTCGGCGTCGTCGGCGAGGGCGTCGATCCCGGAGCGCAGCTGCTCGTCGATCGATCCCGCAGTGGACTCGGACGACTCGACCGAACGACCGGTGGCACTCGCGTTGGAAGTGGCGACTTCGCTGTCACGCCAGCGCGACGTACAGCTGATCGTCGGTCCCATTGCACCGGCGGCACTCAGCGATGCGGGTCTGAGCGTCCCGGCGACGGCTCAGCATCGCGACGGCACGGAAGACTTGGAAGTCTGGATGGCTGCCACGAGCCATGTCGGCGACCTGCTCGTGATGCCACTCCACGACACGTCGATCGGGCCGGCGGCCGTCAGAGTCCACCGGACGGGCCGATCGGTGGTCGCGGTCAGCCAGAACCCCGAGACCTCAGCGGCATCGGTGGTGAGCCCCATGAATCTTCCCGTCGGCCGCTCGCTCGGCGCCTGACCAGGGCTGCACGATGTCAGCTGACCAGACCAGCCGCCTCCGACGGATCTTCGACCGGTTCTTTGCTCCTCCAGCGTCGCTGCTGTCTGCCTCTGCCGCAATCATCGGCGCGACCGCCGCAGTCGTGCTCCTCGGTGCGTTGGTGATCTACGTGTTCGACCGGTCGGAGTTCGACTCGTACGGGGAGGCGCTGTGGTTCACGCTGCAGACCGCCACCACCGTCGGGTACGGCGATCTGGCTCCTCAGGAGGCGATCGGTCGAATCGTTGCGGCCGCCGTGATGCTCGTGTCGGTGGCGCTTCTCACCGCGGTGACAGCCACGATCACGTCGTACTTCATCCAACGTTCCAGCCGTCTTCGCACCGAAATGAACCACGACGAGGTCACCGAAGCCCTGGCGCACATCCGTGCATCGCTGCAGGCGATGCACGAGGAACTCGAGATGCTCCGCAACCGGGCCGGTGAGGCAGGGCCAGCAACGCCGACAGTCGACGATTGAGCCCGGTCAATTCACATCCATCGTGCCCTCGATCGCGTCGCAGGCTGTGACCTTGTCGACCATCAGCCGACTGGACTCGCGGATACCGGTCCATGGCTCCTCGTCGGGGGACAGCGCCCGACATGCACGATCAGACCTTCTGCTCTGGCTCGTTGCGAACCAACGAAGGAGGATCGTGGTGCAAGCAAGAATTCCTCAGATGTCGCACCGATGGGTTCGGACACGAAGAGGTCAGGGCGATCGTGTGCGGCCACCGAAAGAAGGCGAGCATGATGGCACCCAACAAGATCGTTGTCAGCTGCATGACAACTCTCGCGATGGCAGCCGCGTTCGTGGGCTGCTCGACCGACACGCAAGCAGATCCCTCGATTCCCCCCGACGATGCGATCGTCGTGGTCGGATCTGGTGTGTGCGAGATGACACCCGTGAGCGACGAGGTCGTCGATGGAGCGAACATGATCGTCGAACTCTTCGTGTGCGAAGACACGATGTCTGATCCTCGTGTGAGCGGCACGGAGGAACTACTCGTCGAGACACGACTCGTCGACTCAACCGTCGGTGGGACGTGGACCACCCGAGAAGCGACCTTGACCAACGACGGCGGGACGTGGAGCGGAACACTTCAAGGGATCGTCGACCTCGAGGGTGTCCTGCCGTTCGCGGAGGGGCTCGTCCCGTACAACTACGGCGAGGCCCACTTCGTGGGTGAGGGCGCATACGAGGGCCTCGAATACCACTACTACCTCTCCGGATCGAATGGAGAGGCAGGTGTCACCGGATGGATCACGTCGTCGGATTGACCACGATGACCAGGGTGAGAACGCTCCGCGTGCGGCTTGGGCCGTTCCCGAGCGGTCGTTGTCTTCGGCAAACGGCGGTTCTGTGCGGCGAAGTGTGTGAGGCTCCAGGTCGCTGTTCGGCCTCTGCTGAACGCATGGTCCGAGCCGATGTCCGTCGGATGATGACGATGTCGTCGGGTGCGCCGGTGACGAGTTGTCGCGTCAGTCTCGGTGGCCATGCGGACCGAACGTCTCGTTCAGATCCTGCTGTCGGCGCCGAAGGAACGTTCGTTCCGATTCGTTGGTGCTGCACTCGAGAGCGCGGTCCAGTGCTGCGGCTGCGTCGTCGAGACGATCGAGTCGGGCCAACACGTCTGCTCGGGCGGTGTGGAAGTACACGTAGCCGTTGACGTCGCCGGTGAGGTCGTCCGCTTGGAGAATCGCATCGAGTGCGGTGAGTGCCGCGGCGGGTCCCTGAACCTGGTGGACGGCGATCGCCCGGTTCAGTGCGACCAGCGCGCTGGGTTGGCGCTGTAGGAGCACGTCGTAGAGGCGCAGGACTGCTGGCCAGTCGGTCGCATCGAAGGTGGGTGCAGTGGCGTGCAGGGCGGCGATTGCCGCTTGGAACTGAAACGGTCCACCGCGGTGGAACGAATGTGCTCTCGCTAGTTCGGCGAGACCGCGAGCGATCATCGGTTGGTCCCACAGGGACCGGTCCTGGTCGGCGAGCAGGATCGGGCTGCCATGGTGGTCGAGACGGCTGGATCGTCGGGCGTCGGTCATCAGCAGCAGCGCATGGAGTCCTGCGACTTCCGGATCGGTCGGCACGAGCGTGCTCAGGAGCTCCGAGAGCCAGATCGCCTCTTCGCAGAGATCTCCTCGGATGAGCGCCGTGTCGGTTGCGCTGGCGTGGCCCTCGGTGAAGATCGACGAGATCACCTCGCACACGGCACCGACGCGCTCGCCGAGGGTGTCCAGGTTTGGTGGATCGAAGGGGATTCGTGCGGCCCGGACCTTCGTCTTGGCGCGGGTGAGTCGTCGCGTCATCGTTTCTTCGGACACGAGAAAGGCACGGGCGATTTGTGGCGTCGAGAGCCCGGCGACGATTCGTAGGGTCAACGCGACCTGCGCCTCTGGGGCGAGCGCGGGGTGGCAGCATCCGACCAGGAGCGCGAGTTGATCGTCGAGGGCCTGCTCACCGTCGAGGTCGACGTGAGCCGACTCCGTGCTGGGAGAGATGACGGTTGCGACATTGGCGGCCAACACCGGGAGACGATCCTCGAATCGCCGCGCTTTGCGGATCTGATCGATGGCTTTGCGTCGGGCGGTCGTGATCAACCAGGCGCCCGGTCGGTCGGGGACTCCATCTGTGGGCCATCGTGTCGACGCCTCGATGAACGCGTCTTGTGCCGCGTCTTCCGCGATGGTGAGGTCGCCGACGTCGCGCATGAGCGTTGCCACCAGCCGTGGCCACTCGGCGCGGAAGGCGTCGGCGACACCCATCAGATCTGTCGGGAGACCGAGCTGGTGGCTCGTCAGCTGTCGAACTCCATGACCGGTCGAACCTCGATCGTGCCGAAGTGAGAGTTCGGGATCCTGGCGGCCCAATCGAGGGCTTCGTCGAGGTCGGCGACGTCAATCACGTAGTAGCCGCCGATCACTTCCTTGGACTCGATGAATGGCCCGTCGGTCACGATGCGCTTGCCATCGCGAACCTGGACGGTGCTGGCGGTGTCGGCGCCCTGCAGCGCTTCGCCGGCGACCATGGCGCCTGCCTCCGCGAGAGCTTGGCTGTAGGCAGCCCATTCGCCCATGTAGGGACCGAACGTCTCGTCGTCCGGGCCTGGTTCGTCGGCGGGGTTGCTTGCGAGGAGGAGCATGTACTTCATGTCGTTACGTCCTTTGCGTTGGTGGATCATTGTTGATTGTCACAGACACGACGAACGGCCCAACGAGATCCGGACACATACGCCGAGAATCCGCCCCGAAATTCCGGGTCGCTCAGCGGACACGTTCGATCCGGCCGACGTCGATGACCGCAACGTCGAGGCCATCGAGTGTGACGACACCGTCGGCGCCGATCATCTCCCAGCCCCACCGCACCAGGTTGTGGTGGGCGTCGACGCCTCCCTTCTGACGAAACGAGCTGCCCGGGTAGGTGGCGTGGAACCCGGCGAACATCTCCGCCAGCTGCTCGTGGCCAGTGACCTCGGCGATCGGGTCGATGGACTGCGCGTCCGGTGCCCAGGTGCGACGAATCGCTTCGCTGCGAGCGGTGTCGCTGGTTGCGTTCCAGCACTCGAAGTAGCGGTCGATCACGGACTGGTGGTCGGTGGTGCTTTTGGTGTCAAGCGTGTTACTCATGGGTGCCATCGTCGGGCAACTCATGACGCAAAGCGATGACCCGTTGGGTCAAACGACTGCAGACAGATCGGACGCACGATCGATCCATGGCCGCGTCGCCAAGATCTCCCGGGTGTTCTGATCGGCCGGGTAGAGCGTCTCGATCGACAGCTACGACAACGTCACGTCCTGAGCGGTACCGAAGGTGGTCACGGTCGACAGGAACGACAGCTCGACACCATCGATGAGGATCCGTAGGGGCAGCACGACGTCCGGGGCTGTGGGCATGGTGCGAGCAGCCGTCGGGGCGTAGGTCTCGCACTCGTCGATCAAGGCTCGGAGTTCGTCGTCCTGGGTGAGCACGAGAACGTGGCGCATGTGACGCAGCAACTGGCCGGCGTACTCGTCGAAGTTCGTCACCCGTGACGCGAGCCCGTCGGGGTGCAGACTCAAGCGGGCCACGTTCAAACCTGACGTGAGCAGTGCCGGGTCGACACCGGCGGTGAACCAGAACGCGGCAGTGTTGGCGTCGACAACATTCCAGCGTGTGTCGATCACCGTCGTCGGGTTCGGATCGTTGCCGTCGAGCACCAGTCGGATCACGTCACGAGCTGCAGCCAGCGCGTCGTCGTCGAGCGAGTACTCGCTGAACACCGGCGCGAACCCGGCCGCGAGCAGCATGTCGTTGACGGCGCGTTTGGGCATCTCGAATTCGTCCGCCAGGTACAGCAGCAGCTCGCGACTCGGCTTGGCCCGGCCGGTCTCGACGCACGACAGGTGCCGCGTCGACACCCCCGTCCGGCTCGAAACGTCGAGCTGACTCAATCGGCGCACCGACCGCCAATGCCGCAACAGGGTTCCTGCATGAAGATCCGTCGGTCGGGACATGATGCCCAGAGTAGGAAGGACACAGCCTCAGAGCCATGACCCATGACGTCATGGATTGTGGGCAGGTTGGTCGTCACGATCGACTCATGGAACTCTCCACCAACACCGGTCCGATCACGAAACTCCGCTTGGTCCTCGCCGCCAACGCCACCACATCAGGACTCGCAGGTCTGACTGCACTGGTCGCTGGTGAACGTGTCGACGAGTGGCTCGACACCACGCATTCGGGCTGGGTGCGTGTCATCGGTGCCGGCCTCGTCGCGTTCGCCCTCGCCGTCATAGCGCTCTCGCGCTCGAACGAGCAGGGTCTCCGCCGATGGGTGCCGGCAGTCAGCATCGCCGACGGCGGCTGGGTCGCCGCGTCGGTCGCGACCATCATCGCCGGCTGGTACTCGAGCAGCGGTGCCGTCATCATCGGAATCATCGCGGCCATCGTCGGAACGTTCGCCATCACCCAGATACGGCTCTTGCGAACCCCTTCGGCACCCGCCACACCATCACCGAGGCTCACTGCTTCGCAAGAGCGCCGTAGATGAGCACCCATCGCGCCCGAGCGATAATCCCGGAGCAAGGAGCACGCCAACGCGCTGCATCGCCGGCGAACTGTGCGGCCTCGAGATGCGATCGGGCAACTGCATAATCGCTCCTCGGCTGGCGCCCCTGGCAGGGATCGAACCTGCGACACACGGTTTAGGAATCGTCCCGTGCCCGTCCGGCGCGTGTCGGCTAATCCGTGAAAGCCCGTGGACAATGGGTTTGCGGTGTCCGGTCGTGCGCCGAGTGACGTGAAATCCGGGTAGTTCTGCGGCGTTTGCTACCCAAACGCTACCCAAATCAGCGTCACCGGATCCCGCCGACGGCCCCTCGATCGTCGTGCAGCGGCGGGAGGAGACGCACCCGAATCCGGTCGTCGCTGGAGATGAGGAACTTCACGCCGTCAGCTGCAAGGTGTCTGGCGGCACGCCGAACAGCATCAGTCGGAGTGGGCGGGCGGGCCCGTGAGCAACACGATCGAACGTTGCGCGAGCGCGCCGAGGTCGGGCAACTCGGCCATTCGTTCGAGCACAGACCGTTCCTTACGGGTGAGGTGCGCCTGTTCGCGATCCGTCGGGCCGAGCAAGCGCGCAAGTGAGTCGACATCTCGCACGTGCTTCGCTCGTTCGGCCGAGGTCTGGGCAACGATCTGCGTCACCGCGGCGACCTTGCCGAGGAGTGCGCCGACCACGGTTGGACGACGCACCCGAGCCGTCGAGCCGTCGGTGAGCTCGACCTTGACCGCACTGCTGCGAACGAGAGCCTGGCTGCCACCGGGCGCCTCGATCGTGCGGCCACCGCCGAGCGCCAAACGGGCTCGGCTTCCGAGCCGGTCCGGTGCCAGCACATCGATCGTCGCGCCGGCGCGCGTGTAGCGATGAGCGATGCCGTCGGCGCTGGGGAGCACTTGGCCGAAGCCTGCGTCGATGAGTGTCTGATGAACTCGGGCGAGGCCTGCCGGTTCCACCCGCAGATCGACCACGATGTCGACATCATCGGTGGGTCGTGTGTCAAGTGAGCCTCGTTCGACCTCGAGCAGAAAGACCATCTGTCCGCCGACAAGCAGGCAGTGGTCCCCGAGTCTTGGTGTGAGCTCGATGAAGGCGTGCCACGACTTCTGCTGTCGACCGGCGAGCGGTGGAAGTCGAACCGCCACGTCGTCAGGCATCGGCAACCAGGCCCTCGGCTGCAATCCAGTGCCGTGGATCAGATGAGTCCAGAAGGTCGAGGGCGACGGCACCACGTGGAGCGAACTCCCCGCCAGAGATGATCCCCCACGTGTCGTCATCGACGACTCGCAGACGGATCCGGCCGAGCGGGTCTGGAACTGCTGCCACGAGCGAATCCAACCGACCGAACGCACTGCGCGAGAGATAGAAATCGCGATCGTCAGCGGCGATCAGCGACGCCCCGAACTCGATGGCCGCACGAACGCCACCCATCAGCGCTCCCACCGCACCAGGAAGTGACTCGAAGTCGGCCGCACCCATCTCGCAGCGCACGACCTCTGCTCGTCGCTGGTAGCGACCCGGCCGACCCAGATCGATGTCACCATCAACAAGCTCGCGCCACGCCCGAACAGCCCCCAGCGGTCGGCCACCAGACCGAGCCGAGTGCCGGCGAGCAACGATTGCATCCATCGGGACGGCCCACGCGTTTCCGAACCGCTGCGCCGGCAGATCGCCGGCCACGACGAGCTGACGGACGCGCTCCGACGACACCCCCAGGATGCTCGACGCGTCCGCAAGTGACACCAGATCGGATGGCATGTCCTCTAATCTATTGGAGTTCTCCAAGAGATTCAACCCGATCGACGGGCGGGATCATCTCGTGTCACGTAAGGGCCGCACTGGGGCGCGAGCTTGTCGTTCGCGAAAGGAATATTGGGTGCCGATTATCGAGCGCCTCGACGGACTCATCTCGTACCCACCGTCCAAAGACGCGACGTCACACCTCGCTCGGTCGGTAAGCGTCGCAGTGGCTCAGGTGGATCATCTCGGGTTCGAGCGCCTTCAGCCGCCTCATCGACTCGACCGCCGCCCGCTCCAAGTCGGGATCGGGATCAACGTTCGCCCTGCTCGCCGCTTCGGCAGTGAGCTCCGAGTGGTGCCAGACAACCTGCGCTCCGATGACGACTCGTCGCCTGCCGCCTTCGACGAGGACCGACTGGTGCCCGGCGGTGTGCCCCGGGGTCGCGAGGATCGAGACCCCCTCGGCGATCTGTTCATCGCCGCGGACCACCCGTTGCTGTGATGTCGGCGCAATCGCCCAGTCGTCGACGGTGTAGTAGGGATCGTCGTTGACAGCATCAATTTCGGAGGCTTGCGAGTAGAAGCGGGTCTCATGTCCGTGCAGCAGCGGGTTCTGGCCGCAGTGGTCGAAATGCAGGTAGCTGTTGACGACGGCGATCACGTTGTCAATGTCGATGCCAAGCCGCAACAGGCACTCGTCAAGCTTGGTTCGTTCAGGTTGGTACAGCTCATCGATGACAGCGCTCCCGTGCCCGACACCGGTGTCCACCAAGATGGTTCCGTCCGGATGACCGATGGCGAACCCGTAGACCGGCACCAACGATCCGAATGTCGCAGCCGGATGGCTTTCAGGAGGACGCACCTGAGCGAGGTGGAGCACCGTGACCTTCGGCAACAACTTCAGTCCCACCCGGCAAGCCTGCCAGACCGCTCGTCCGCACGCTCCCAAACTCCGGGTCGGTGAAGCGATTACCGGGCACTGCAGTTGGGCCGCGATGCGGCGCGTGCTCATCGGGTTCGGCCGGATTACGGAGCGCTCGTTATGCAGCGGTTCGGCCCGCTCGACCTCGATCAGATTGCCGGTGATGCGCTCTTTGGTGGGACTTCTGCGGTCGTTGTTCTGAGCGAGGGCGAGCGGTCGTCGCTGGTCGTGTGTTCTAGCGTTGCTGGGGTGATGGGCGTGCACGAGCGAGGCTCTCGGGTGATGATGGTGCTGGCGGCGGCGCTCGTCGCTGGTGCTTCCGCTTGCGGCTCCGATCCGGCCAAATCCGATCCTGCCACGTCTGATATCGGCAGCTTGCTGAAGGCCACCTGTGGTCCGGTGACGTTCGACGCGGTCCCGCCTGATCCTGACGAGTTCCCGCTGCTCGACGCTGACGCGCAGGCCGGCCTTGATGAGTTGATCAACGGACCAACCGGTGTGGAAGCAGTCGAGTTCGCCGGCGATGTCGAGTGGTCGATCGCGTTGCGCTCCGACGATGAGTTGGTGCTGCTGGGCGAACAGCAAGCCGCGGACGAACCGTCATGGTTGTACGTGCAGATGGTGCGACAAGATGGAGACTGGTCCCCGAGAGGCTGGGGTGGCTGTCGGATCGAGTTGGATGCGCCAGGATTCGGTCCGGCAACGGTTGCCACGAGTCCTGAACTGCCGCCACGGGCAGAGGACATCGAGTTGTCGCTCTTGATCAACGAAGTGAACTGCGCAAGTGGACAAGCCCCAGTTGATCGTGAGGTCGTTCTCCGGGTCACTGAGACGGCCGAGTCGGTGACGATTCTGGCGCTCGTTGCGCCCGTCGAAGGCGATGCCACGTGCCCGTCGAACCCGTGGCACCCGGTCACTGTGACGCTCGAATCGCCGCTGGGATCGCGTCAACTGATTGACGGCCACAGCTACCCAACTCAACCAGTTACCGAAGCCGACACACTCGACTGAAACGGCTCCTGGCGAATCGGTCGTGAGCATTATCGGAACCGCCAGCACAACGAGCCAAGCATCTTCGCCCCACTCTCCGATGCCGGATCCAGGACGGGTCTGAGGCCGTCGCGTCGGCGCGAATATCGGGCACCGCATCAGGGCCTGATTGATGATGGAAGGGCGTTGCGGCGGTTGTCGTAGCGTTCAGAGCGCCGGTCGGCATGGCTCCATTTAGGGCCTGTCTGCCTGCGGGTTGACCTCATTACGAATGGTCTGCCGACCGGTGTTCTGACCCGAGGTGTGGCTCGAAAGAGGCGCGAGCCCGACAACCACGAATCAGGAGTGCCTGCCTCGGTTCCCACCACCGAGAGGAAGGCATCTTCAGATGACTGTGATGATTGGCATCGATCCGCACAAGGCGTCACACACCGCCGTCGTGATCGACAACACCGAGTGTGTGCTCGACGAACTGCGTGTCCGAGCGTGTTCGAAACAGACCGACCAGCTCCGCAGCTGGGCGGCACCGTTCCCGGATCGGGTGTGGGCCATCGAGTCCGCCCGCGGTCTCGGCTATCTCCTCGCCCAACAGCTCGTCGCTGCCGGCGAGATCGTGGTCGACGTCCCACCGGTGCTGTCAACCCGCACCCGCCTGTTGGGTTCGGGCAAGGCACAGAAGAATGACCCGAACGACGCCCGCTCCGTCGCGATCGCCGCGCTCCGCAACGAGGCGCTCGGCCGGGTGGTGCTCGATGATCACGCCCGAGTGTTGAAGCTGCTGGTGAAACGCCATCGCGATCTCGGCCGCTCGAAGAGCAGGGCGGCGTGTCGGCTGCATGCGTTGTTGATGGAGCTCGAACCAGGCGGGATGGCCAAGGAAATGACGGTGACCAGGGCTAACGAGATCCTCGACCGGGTCGAACCCGCGACACAGATGACCGAGCATCGCCTCGACGTTGCCCGTGAGACCCTCGCCGACATCGAGCACTACGAGACACAGATGAAGGCGTCGATGAAGCGACTCCGCACAGCGGTCGCGGCATCCGGGACGTCGTTGGTCGACATCCGCGGTGTCGGTGTGGTGGTCGCTGCGATGATCATCGGCCAGACCGGTGACGTTGCGCGTTTCGCGTCCGCTGCGCACTTCGCGAGCTACAACGCGACCGCCCCGATCGAGGCGTCGTCGGGTCAGAACAAGCGGCACCGGCTGAACCAGCGCGGCAACCGGCAGCTGAACTGGGCGATTCACACCGCAGCAGTGACGCAGCTTCGCTACCCGTGCGAGGGACGCAAGTACTACGACCGCAAACGCGCCGAGGGCAAGAACACCAAGGAAGCCATCCGCGCGTTGAAGCGCCAACTCTCCAACGTCGTCTACCGGACCATGGTCGCTGACGCTCGTCGACTCGAGCAGTGATCGACGGGCCCGGGAGGACAATCAGGAACGACACGAAATCCAGCGTGACCGGCTCGACATCCTGAACGGCCGGCTCTTCGGATAGGTCACTCCCGGACCCGACAATCAACCCTACGACGCCACCTCCGGCAACGCCAGAGGCTTCCATCGGCGCGCCCGCAGACGCTTCAAGAATCACCCCTTGACACAAAGAGGCTTCGGAGTGTGGCGCGGGGTTTCCAATGTGAACCGGGTTACCGAGCGCGCGTTCTGTGCGGCTGTTCTCGACCTGCCGCCAACCTCACTTCGGGTTGTGGATGGCGTGGGAGGTTGCGCGGTGGCGGAGTTCTGCGTTGTCAGGGGACGAGACGTCCGCCGGCGTCGAGTGCGAGGCCGGTGTCATCTCGGATTACGAAAGTGACCCAGACGAGGTCGCCTTCGGGTCCGACCGAGCCGCTCGAGGCGGTGAGTGGAATCGACGACGCGCTCGTGATCGGGACTGTGATGTCGGCGACCTCGTTGCCGAGGCGAAACCTGACTTCGATCTCGGTCGCCGTTGATGGCAGGTCGCCGAGGAGGTTGAGGGTGGCATTCGGCTCGGATTGCTCGATCGAGAACTGTGTCAAGCCATTGATCTGAGTGACTCCGATCGCGTCGGCCGCTTGAGCAATCATCAGTTGAGTTTCGAACTCGCGCCCAGCGGACGGGACGGTGACTCTGGCCGTCACAGTCTCGGTGGACTGATCGAGCGAGGTTTCGATGGTGTCGGGGTCGAACGCGAGGCACCGGTCGCCGGCGACAGGGTTCAGGAGTGCCCGAACCGCGAGCACGCGTGGCGGCGTGCCCGTTGGCAGCGCAACGAGGAATCGGGGGTTGTCGAAGTCAAGTTCGGGCGCGGGGTTGCCGACGTCGGGGGTGCCGGGCTGCGGAGGGCAGGCCACTGGGGCGGTGTCGTCGAGAACGTCTGATGACACCCTCGTCGATGTGTCGATGCGATTCACGACCAGCAGTCCTGCGCCGACAAGCAAGACGACGGACGCTGCAGCCATTGCGTACCTCGCCCAGGCATGGGACCGTGCGGGTGCTAGTGCTTCGAAGTCGTCAAGGCCAACGAGGTCTGCTTCGCCGGGACGGGCCGGGCGCGGAGTAGCCACCGACGGGGCGGGTCGTTGTTCGAGTGCCGTGTCGAGGGGTTGCCGGTAGCGGGCAAGGCGGTCTTCGACAGCGCGATGTGAGGTACTCATGAGCCGTTTCCTTCCGTGAGGATCTTGCGGAGTTGGCGAAGACCCCGACGGAGGTGAGAACGAACAGTGGCTGGTCTTGACCCGATGATCCCCGCCAGCTCCTTGGGTGTCCAGCCGTAGGCGTGAACAAGCAATACCGCAGTGCGTTGCTGCTCGGTGAGTTCAAGGAGCGCAGCAGTCAACTCATCTCCGAGCGCGACGTCGCCCTCTTGGCCGGTCGCTGTCTCCGGCGGGAAGTACACCCGTCTTCCGCGTTCTCGATCTCGTCGAGCATGGGTCTGTGCGACTCGATAGAGGTAACCGCCGGCGTTGTGCATCTCCGAGACACGCTCCCAGTGCTCCCACGCCCACGCCAACGCCGAGTTCGCAGCATCGGCGCCGATTTCGACCCCGTGCTGAGCTGCCATGACTCGACGAAGCCGCTCACCGTCGGTGCGCACAAACTCAGAGAATGCAACAGCAGCGCGATCCGTTGAAGCTGTCACATCCTTGAAAGCGTCCACGCCCCATCAGCGTTGCACTTCGTCGACAACTTCTGTTCGACCGCCCGAAACTGCTCAATGAGGCCACCACGTCGCGACGCACCAAAGCCGATCTCTCGATCGGCCAAGGATGATTGTCGGACGCCCGCAATCGCAACCAAGAACGATCCGGACGGCGCTGCATGGCGGGCGAAGCCGGCCCGCGGCGCCCGGCATTAGGGTCTGTCAGATTTTTTGTGGGTTGGGCCGTGATGGTTGTCATTGATCTGCCGGTTGCCCGGGGTTGGTGAGGCGCTCGCCGTAGTGGATGGTGAGCGCATTGAGGACAGTCTTCCATCCGGAGATCTGCCCGGTGGGGTTCGCCCGTCCGTTCTCGCGTTGCCGGATCGCCAAGTACAGAATCTTGAGCGCGGCCTGCTCGGTCGGGAAGTGACCGCGTTGTCGTGTCGCCCGTCGGAACCGGGCGTTGAGCGACTCGATGGCGTTGGTCGTATACACAAGTTTGCGGAGCTCGGGCGGAAACGCGAGGAACGGCACGAACTCATCCCACGCCCTCTCCCAGCTGGCGATCATCGCGGGGTATTGCTCCCGCCAATCGGCAGCGAAGTCGGCGAAGCGATCAGTCGCCGCGTCCAGGGTGGGGGCGGTGTAGATCGCTCGCATCTGTTTGGTGATTTGTCCCCAGTGCTTCTTCGACGCGTACCTCAGGCTGTTTCGCACGAGGTGGACGACACAGGTTTGGACCTCGGCGCGTGGCCAGATCGCCCGGATTGCGTCGGGCAAACCGGGCAGTCCGTCGCAACAGACGATGCACGCATCGAGCACGCCGCGGTTGCGGAGATCGGTGAGCATGTTCATCCACTGCTTTGCGCCTTCGCCGCCGGTGGGGCCGACCCACATGCCCAACACGTCACGCTGACCATCCAGATTCACCGCCATGGCCACATACACCGGGCGGTTCGCGACGGCGCCGTCACGGATCTTCACCACGATCGCATCAATTAGGATCACCGGATAGATCGGCTCGAGCGGACGGGTCTGCCATTCGGTGAGTTCCTCGACGACGGCGTCAGTGATCTTCGAGATCGTGTCGCGCGAGATCGAGGTGTCGTAGATCTCCTCCAGGTGGGCTTGGATCTCCCCGGTCGTCAACCCCTTCGCATACAACGACAGCACCGCCGCGTTGAACCCCTCCAGGCGGCGGGCGTGCTTCGGGACGGTCTGTGGTTCGAAGGTGCCGTCACGATCCCGCGGGACCGCAATGTCGACCTGGCCGATGTCCGTTGTCACCGTCTTGGACGAGCGGCCGTTGCGATGATTCCCCGACCCCGAACGACCTCGAGGTTCGTGGCCGAGATGCTCGGTCATCTCGGCCTCCAACCCCGTCTCGAGGACACGGCGGATCAGCCCCGTGAGCACACCGCCCGGGCCGGTCAGATTCACCCCCTCCGCCCGGGCCTGAGCGACCAACTGCTCAGCAACGTCACCCAGATCGGGCAAGGTCTCGCCTCGCGTCGCCGGCAACCAGCCGCCGTCTACAGTCTCATCAGTGTTGTCCATGGAAGTGATCCCTCCCGGCGCAGCCATCCAGCTGCACCCATCAGATCACGACCAACCCACAAAATTCCTGACAGACCCGGCCGGAGCCAACTCAAGCCTTGACCGCATCGTCCGCGGGCCTCTGGTTAAGCAGGCGAGCCTAGGCGGGTCTGCACGTGCGCTGTGCTACCTGGCAGGGATTCGATGCACGTACGATGGGGGTGCGTCTGGTCCCGACGTGATCGACGCAGTCGCTCGAGGCCATCTGATCGATTGGTCGCATGCCACGGCGGTGTACGCGTGTGGTTCGTCGGCATCAGGTATGCCGGTGACCTGTGTGGACTCTCAGAGGGTCCCGAGTCGCCAGCCTGCGGACGCCGTAACAATCGGTCGCTACATCTTCTGCCAGGACCAATGCAAGGATAACTTGTTGCTCGCGCACGAATTCGTCCATGTTCAACAGTTTGAGATCAATGGTGATCAGCAGGCGGTCAACTACCTGATCGCGTTCGCCATGGACGGTTATAGGGGCAACATCTACGAACAAGAGGCTTACAACGTTCAGAACTTCATGAGATCGGCCTGGGGTTCGTGAGGGTAGCGCAGGGCGCGTGGCGCGATGCTGTTGATGGGGATCGTTTCCTGCAGTCCCCAACTTGGGGCGCCAGATTCTGGTGTCGCCTATCGCTTTACAAATGGCTGTGGTACCAGCGTCTCGGTTACGCCATCCGCAGGCGGCATCACCGAAACCCTTGCGGAAGGCGAGGCCACCGTGTTCCGAGGCCTTGACGAGTTTGTAGGCCAGAGCACTTTTGTGATTTCTCTGCCCGGAAGCACAAGTGAGGTGTTGCTCACTCCGGCCGCTTCCGACGTTGAGCTGAGCGGAGACCTGTGCCCATTGATGCAGGATTGATCAGAGCCTCCACCAGACCCGGGGCGCTTCAGAGCGACCGGAGTCCAGGTGATGGGGGCGTTGTTGGTACCAGCGCAGGGTGGACAGATGGTTGAGGCTCTGTTCACCGCGGCTCGTGGATTGACGGGAATGGCAGCCAATGCGGGATGTTGAGGGCATCCGATCGGCTGCTTGTGGCGTTGAGGGATGCGATTGTTGCCGGTGACCTGAGGTTGCAACGGGTTGCGTGGTGGCGAGTGGCCCTCGTCAGGGTGTGGTGGTGGGTTTGGCCATCCGGGCTTTTGGCTGTTGCGGCTATTGGTTTCGTCATGGCGAGAGCCGAAGCGCGTGGTCGGTTGGAGTTGTCGGTGTGGTTGTTCGCGATCATCTTTACGGTGGGAATGGCCGTGTTGGTTGTCATGTATCGCAGGTCGCAGCCTCGTGACGTGCTGTGTCGGCTTGCGCTACCGGGTCGGCTGGTCACCTATGCCAAGCTGGCAAGCCGGGGCGTGATCGAACCGCGAGTACTGTCGACTCCGGTCGTGTTTCTGCCCGATCAGGGTGGTCTTGGACTTCGAGAGGGTGAAGGCGTCGTGCGACTGCGCGAGCTGGGCGTTGTTCTCGAGTTGTCCTGTAGCCCAGGTGGCAGGATCGGATGGTGCTCGGTCTACTTCGCTGGCGCTGCCGACCGGGCTTCGTGCGCTGGACGCATCAAAACTCCACGGCGACTGCACCTGTTTGAGCTTGCCGATGCTGCATCCGACGGGAGTGCTGGAGGCGTGTGACGCAGCTCCTCATTCTGGCGAAGCCCAGGCCATGGCTCGCTGGAGGGCCGAGCGTGCCTGCGATCCCACTCGCGCTGCGCAAGGTCAGGCGGTGGATCATCCGTGCCGAGCACATCGACGTGAGCCTCCCTGATCGCGTCGTCGCGCACAATGGAAGCCCGAGAGCGGACCGCCAACTTGCGAGCGAGCGTCGACATGCCGGTTGCAGGTCGCCCGTTCACCGAGACGACCCACCCGACAACGCGCGCGGCCAGCGGGATGAACAGGTAGCGCTCATCGGCACTTGCGATCGATGATCGCAGGGTGGGGCCCCACTCGATAATCACGGGCGCGTGCGCTCCGGTCCGCGCCACAGATCCGGCGATATGCGCCCACCAACTGCAACAGTTCATCGAATCGCATCGTGATATCATGATGTCATGGCGAAGCAGACCACGGTTCGGTTGCCCGACGATCTCGCCGATGACGCCGAGGCCGTTGCCCGAGTTCGAGGCGACAGCGTCAACCAGCTGATCATCGACGCACTCGCCGCCGAGATCGAACGAGTCCGCTCCGATGACGACTTCACCGCGCGGGCAAAGAAGTTGCTCGAGCGGGATCGGGAGATCCTCGACCGCCTTGCCAAGTGACCCGCTATCTCAGCCTCGCTGAGTTCTGGTACCTCGCCGAGCACGTCACGGGTATCAACGCAGCCACCCTGATCAAGGCCAGCCGCGTGGAGCTCGCCGACTCAGCGTTGCACGCACCTCAGGCCGGCTTCAGCGATACAGACTTCTACCCAGACATGTACGACAAGGCCGCAGTGCTCGCGTGTCGGATCGCGTGGAATCACCCGTTGCCCGACGGCAACAAGCGAGCAGCGTGGGCATGTCTCGTGTTGTTCATCGACCTCAACGACGGCTCGTGGAACGACGACCATCCCGACCCCGACGACGCCGTCGACGCAATGCTCGCCGTGGCCGGCCGCGAGGTCGACGAGGCGTGGCTCGCAAGGTGGCTCCGCCAACGGGTGACCTTCCGGAACTGAGCCCAGAAACCCGCTCGAGAATGCCGGACCGAAATCGCTCGCGACGAGCGCACTTCCGGCGAACTGTGCGGCCTCGAGATGCGATCGGGCAACTGCATTATCGCTCCTCGGCTGGCGCCCCTGGCAGGGATCGAACCTGCGACACACGGTTTAGGAAACCGATGCTCTATCCACTGAGCTACAGAGGCGGAGCCGCATCGCGCCTGCGTGCGGCGGGTCGCAGGATAGCTGGCGACGGATGCATCGGTCCTGTGGCAGGTCGCCCGCCACGATCGGGTGCTCACCGATACCCTGCCCCGTATGACGCCCCCCAGCAGTGACATCGACGCCGAGCCGGAGATCGACGTCGACGAGGTGTTGGCCCATGTCGGCCACGGCCCAGCGCACCATCACCGCCCCTCTGGCCTCGTCGGGCGCGTCTCGTTGGGGCTCGTCGATGCCTCCATGCGCTGGCCGAAGCGGGTGGTCGGGATCACAGCGGTACTCACGATCGTGTTGCTGGCGATGTTCGTACGGGTCCAGGTCGACACCGATCCCGAGAGCATGCTGTCGGCCGACGCGCCGGTGCGCGTGTTGAACGAGGAGATCCGAACGGCGTTCGGCACGCGGGACATGATCGTTGTCGGCGTGTTCTCCGACGAGAGCCTGGTGACGGCGACCGACCTCGAAGCCGCTGTCGGATTCCACGACGCCGTCAGCGCCATCGATGGCGTCGCCGAAGACACCATGATTTCAGTGCGCACCGCCATCCCCGGCGCAGGTCCTGACAACGACGAAGCCGCGGCGGCGATCGCCGACCAGGTGGCCGCCGACCCGCTGCTCGCCGGCAATGTGCTGTCGGCCGACGGCGACACGTTCGCCTTCTTCGTGCCGCTCGACGACAAGTCCGATGCGGTGCCGGTGAGCGACGAGATCGATCGGCTACTCGACGAGTCGCCCGAGCTCGCCGGGCTCGAGCGTCACGTGGCTGGCCTGCCGCTCGCCCAAGAGGCCTTCGGCGACCAGATGTTCGTCCAGATGGCCGTGTTCGCACCGATGGCTGGCGTCGCGATCTTCTTGTTGATGCTCGTGTTCTTCCGGCGAGTCGTGTTGGTCGGCCCGGCGATGCTGCTCGCGATGGTCTCGGTGATCGGTGCGATGGGGCTGCTGATCGGCACCGGCAACACCTTGCACATCATGAGCTCGATGATCCCGATCTTCCTGATGCCAATCGCCATCCTCGATGCGATCCACGTGATCAGCGAGTTCTTCGACCGCTACGGCCGACTCAGAGATCGCCGCGCTGCGCTCCGCACCGTCTACGACGAACTCGCCGGTCCGATCGCGTTCACCACGCTCACCACGGTGGTCGGTTTCGCTGCGTTGGCGCTCACGCCGATTCCGCCGGTGCGGGTGTTCGGCATCTTCGTGGCCATCGGTGTGGCGATCGCCTGGCTCGGCACACTCACCGTGCTGCCTGCGGTGCTGATGCTGGTCAAGGAAGGTTCGATCGACCGTGCGGTCGGCGACCGTGCCGCAGGCGACAGTAGGTTCGCCGAGGTCGTTCGTCGCCTCCCGATCGGCGCGAGCCGTCGCCGGCTGCCGGTGCTGCTCGGCGCAGGTCTGCTTGCGGTGCTGTCGGTGCCGCTCATCACCACGATCGAGGTCAACGACAACCCCGTCAATTGGTTCCGGCCGGGTCAAGAGGTTCGCGTGGCCACCGAGCGCCTCAACGACGAGCTGCCCGGCACGTTCGGGGCCAGCCTCCTGGTGCGTGCGGACGACCCCGAACTCATGCTCAGCGCGGAGACGATCGCGGCGATCGGCGCGCTGCAGGAGAACTGGGAGACCGACCCGGTTGTCGGCACATCGGCTTCGTTCGTCGATCTGATCGGTGATGCCACCGGCCCCGACGCCGAAGCTGCGCTCGTCGGCGCCGCGGAAGCGTCACCGTTGACCGCCACGTTGATCACGCCCGAGGGCGATCGCGCCAACATCAGGCTCCAGCTCCGTGACGGCGACAACCAGGCCATGCAGTCGGTACTCGATGTCACCGCCGATCAACTCGGGGCGATGCCGTTGCCTGATGGTGTCACGGCCGAGTGGGGCGGTGAGACGTACCTCAATCTGGTGTGGCAGGACGAGATGGTCGAGGGAATGCTCACCGGGTTCCTGGTGACGCTGGCGATCGTGCTCGTGCTCCTCGCCATCTTGTTCCGATCGATCGTGTGGGCGCTCGTGGGCATCGCGCCGGTGCTGTGGACGATCATGATCGTGTACGGAACGATCGGCCTGATCGGCAAGGACTACGACATGCCCATCGCCGTGCTCTCCACGCTGGTGCTCGGCATCGGTGTCGACTTCGCCATCCACTTCGTCGAACGATTCCGTGAGCTGCGCGCCGACCTCGGGTCGTCGTCGGCTGCCATCGAGGCATTCGCCGAGGAGCCGGCCCGGGCGCTCACGCGCAATGCCGCGGTGATCGCGGTCGGCTTCTTGCCATTGCTGTTCTCGTCGCTCACGCCGTACGTGATCGTCGGCATCTTCCTTGGCTCGATCATCGTGCTCAGCTGGCTGGCGACCGTGGTGGCACTGCCCGCGCTGGTGGTCGGCCGACGCCGCTGACCGGGCGTCAGTTCGCCGGCGCCACGCCGGCCCACCGGCAGAAGTTGGCGATCATCTGTCGTCCTTGGGGGTGCTCGTCGGTCCACCACTCGGGGTGGAACTGGGTGCCGACGAGCGGCAGCGACTCGTGGGCGAGAAACTGCAGTTCGGTGACCTCGGTGCGGGCGAGGTTGGTGAACCCGGCGGGCGCCTCTTTCAGCTCCGAAGTGTGCGCGTGGCGCACGACGGGTCGTCGGTCGATCCCGTCGAGCAGCGGGTGTTCGCCGATCAGTTCGACCGGTTCGTAGCCGAGCTCCTTGCGCCAGCCCGGCTCGTACTTCGGGTGGGGATCGATCTCGTCGTCGCTCAGTCGGCCGACTCGATCGAGTCGGGCGCCGAGTGTGGTGCCCATGAACTGCAAGCCACCGCAGAACCCGAACACCGGGGTGCGCCCCGAACGGACGATGTCCCGCAAGACCCACCAGATCGGTCGGGTCGTACACGTCCGGCGGAGCGCCATTGCCGCTGATGAACACCGCGGCGATGTCCAGTTCGTCGACGATGTCGGCGTCGACGTCGGTGTAACGCTGCAGGAGACACCGGTGCCCGGACACGTCTTGGAGCATGTACGAGATCCGGGCGCGTGCGGCCAGCAGCCAATCGCCGTGAGATTTCAGGTAGCTCGATGCGTGCTCGTAGTCGACGTACAGGATCACGACAGCGACTCCACGAGGAGTCCCAACAACTCGCGAACGATCTTGGCGGCCACCATCGCCGACATGTCGTTGATGTCCCGTGTCGGGTTCAGCTCGACGAGGTCGGCGCCAACGATCGTCGCACCGCTGCCGCCGATCTGGCGGAGCGCATCGAGGAGTTGACGGGTCGACATGCCACCGGGCTCGTGATGCGAGACGCCAGGGGCGTACGCGGGATCGAGTGCGTCGAGGTCGACGGTCACATAGACCGGACCGGTCAGTGCGGGTACGGTGCCGTCCCAGTCGCGCAGTTCGTGCACCTCGACTCCGAAACGCTCTGCCTGGGCTCGCTGATGTGGGTTCATCGTGCGGATCCCCAACTGCACCAGACGCGCGACCTTGCCCTCCTCCATGATGCGAGCGAACGGGCACGCATGCGAGTAGCGGTCGCCATCGAGCGAGTCGTACAGATCGGGGTGCGCATCGAAGTGCACGATCGTGAGTCCATCGACGTGGTCGGTCACGGCCTGCACCAGGGGCCAGGTGACCATGTGATCACCGCCGAGCGACAGCAGGCGTGAGCCGTCGGCGATCGCCCCGGCCGCGGCGTTGCGGATGGCGGTCACCGCGGCGTCGCCCGTACCCACGACGTCCACGTCGCCGATGTCGGCCCAGGAGTTGTTCGTCGCCGGGTCGAGGTCCTGACCCGACTCGGTGCACCAGTTCGCCGACCCACACGTCAATGCCGCCCGGATCGCAGACGGAGCCAGTGCGGGACCATGCAGGAACGACGAGTGGGCGTCGTAGGGAATGCCGAGGAGCTTGACGGTCATCAGGAGAACGTGTCGAACAGTTCGGCGACCGCCTTGGCCTGGCCGCCAGAGGTTGACGACGGCACGACGATCGGTGTCACACCAGCGTCGAACCAGGCCTCGACCCCATCGCGTACCCGACTCGGGGGGCCCGACAACGTGCAGTCGTCGAGCCAGGCGTCACTCATCGCGGCCATCACCGCGTCGCTGTCGCCGGCATCGATCGCTGCCTTGGCGGCCAACATCTCGGTCTCGTAGCCGGCTTCGATCCAATAGTTGCGGTAGTTCGGGAGCGCGACGTATCCCTGCAGCGTCTTGCGGTTGCGTGCGCGCGCTGCCCCGAGGTCGTCGTCGACCACGGTTGGGATCATGTTGCCGATCCAGAATCCCTCGGCCTGACGGTCGGCGGGCACCAGCCCCACCGAGTGCCCCATCCGGCTGAGCGACCCGTTCGCCCACACCGCGCCGTCGCCGACCTCGACCGACAACCCGACCATCTTGTCGCGCAACGTGGCGAGCACGACCGGCGGGAGACCGCCCAGGTGTTCGGCGGCGCCGCGCATCGTCTCGACGTATTCGCGCATGTCCGACAGTGGCTTGCCGGTCTCGACGCCCAGCCGCTTGATCACCGGGCCGTGGGTGACGCCGACGCCGAGTCGGAACCGGCCCTCGGCGACCTCGTGGAGGTAGCTCGCCGAGGTGGCCAGCGCCACCGGGTGCTGCAGGTAGATCGGCTGGATGGACGTGCCGACCTCCAGTGTGGTGGTGGCCTGGGCGATCGAGAGGCACAGTCCCATCGCGTCGCCGAAGCTCGGGCAGTACACCCCGGGAAAGCCGTGGGCCTCGATGTCTTTCGCGAGTTCGATCGTGCGGGCTCGGCGACCGGGGGAGGCGGCGAGCGACAGTGCGGGAAGGCGAGCGGTCATGGGCCGAACGTATTCGGCGGCGTCCGGTGAACGGCAACCGGTCGTGTTCAGTCGAGCGTGTCGATGAACGCGTCGAGCGCTGCGTTTGTCGCCGCTGGCGCCTCCTGCTGGATCCAGTGCCCGACACCGGGGACGATCGTCGAGCCCCGGAAGTCGTCGCAGAACGCCGGGGCGAAGTCGAACAGGTCCAGCCCCGGCACGAAGTTGCGCACGCCGTCGAGAGCTCCGGCGACAAATGCGGCGGGTGGCTTCAGGTTTCCGTCGGGAAGCGATCCGAGTTCGTCGGCGTCGAGGCCTTGGGCCCGATAGCGGTTGAACGGGCCCACCCAGCCGCTCGTTTCGAACGCTTCGACGTACACAGCGAGATCGTCGGGCGACATCCATGCCGGGAATGGGTCGGGATCGATCGTGTCGTCGAGCAGTCCGGCCTCTGGGCCCTTCTCGGCGAACAGCGAGTGGTCGGCGTCGCCACTGGCCCCGTAGTAGATCCTGCGCAGTGCGTTGGCGTGGTTGTCGCCGATCTCGGCCTCGACCACCCCGGGCGTCTCGATGTAGAGCTGATAGAAGAACTTTCCCTCGTATCGATCTCGCCACATGTCGAGCGACGAGACCGGTCCGACCGGTGTGTACGGCACGCTCAGCCCGGCCACGGCGCGCACCTTGGCCGGGTGCAGGCGGGCAGTGTTCCAGGCGATCGGTGCACCCCAATCGTGACCGAACACGATCGCCTCGCCGTTTCCGAGCTCGTCGATCACCGCAGCGGTGTCGGCGCACAGCTCGGTGAGCCGGTAGGCCTCGATCTCGGGCGGGTTCGAACTGCCGCCGTAGCCCCGCACATCCATTGCTGCCACGGTGAAGCCGCGGGCGGCGAAGTGCTCCATCTGATGGCGCCACGAGTACCAGAGCTCGGGCCAGCCGTGGATGCACACGATCAGCGGCCCCGATCCGGTGACGGCGACGCGCAGATCGATGTCGCCGTTGCGGACGGTCACGAACGAAGGCTCGAACATCGACCGATCGTAGGTCGGATGCCATCGTCGACCGGCCACGTACACGATGTGCCTGACACATCGTGTACGTCAGACCGTTTCGCCCCAGTGCTCTCGGGTCTGCACCAACCAGAAGACGGCGAACAGGGTGATCTCGGTTGCTTCGAGCACCAGCACCATGTGTCGCCAGTTCGAACCGAGCGGGAACATGATCGCTGGGGCGATCAGCATCGCCGCAGCGATCGACGCGTACAGCCAGAAATAGGTGCGCGGGGCGGGGTCGCTGCGGCGGGTCCAGGCGTTGCCTCCCACGGCGAGAGCGAGAAACAGGAACATCAGCACTGCGGCGATGCCGTGAGCGCGGGTGTTGAAGCCGTCCCACACGACGAACACCACCGCACCGCTGAGCAGGAACGTCATCGCGGCGAGCAGCCCGAGTCGCATGCCGGGGTCGCCGACCTCGGCCACCGCAGCCAGGTTCCGGGTGGCGATGCTGGCGATCACGGCCGCCACCAACAGGCCGACGATTCCGGTGATCAGCAGTGCGGTGATGTTGTTGTCGATGTTCGCGATCACCCAGGCGGCAAGGTTGCCGTCGTCGTCGATCGGGAGCCGGCCGGGGCTCTGCGACCAGCACTCGCCGACGTCCGTGGTCGGCACCACTGCGACGATGGGGGCCAGCATCCCTGCCGCGTTCAGGGTGGCGTCTTCCCAGGCGGTGCTGCCCTTGATGACGATCAGGCACAACCCGATCGCCAGCAGCACCCCGACGAAGATGGCCCGCACAGGCGTGTAGTAGTACGCGGACACCGAGGTCTGCCAGCAGTCGACGTTCGACCGTTCGATCAGGATCGACACGCCGAGGAGCACGACCGCGCCCACCATGCTGATGCGCAGGTAGCGGTAGGTCTTGACCGCGGCGAGGTCGGTCACTGCGGGCGGGCCTACTCGTGCCAGTTCAGCGTGGTACGCATCGCTGCTTCGAACTCTTCGAACGGCATCGACGACTTCACCGAGTGGATCAGTTGTGCGTCGTTGCCGACGAAGTTGCGGAACGGCGCATCCGGGTCGAGCGCAGCATGCACGATCGCGTCGGCGACATCTTGTGGGTCGGCGGCGGGCCCGTCGCCCGACAGCACACTCTGCGAGTCGCGAAACCGGGTGGCCCGGTCGAAGTACTCCGACTGCTGCCACCCGTCGACGGTGACGATGTTGTCGTGGAAGCCGGTGTCGAACCGGCCGGGCTCGACGAGCCGGACACGGATCCCGAACCCGCTCGTCTCGAAGTGCAGCGCTTCGCTGAGACCTTCGAGTGCATGCTTCGATGCGGCGTACGCGCCGCCGAACGGCGAGCCGACCACCCCGGCGATGCTCGACACGTTGACGATCGTGCCGCTGCCCCGATCGCGCCACGCGGGCAGCACGTGGCGGATCACGCGCATCGGCCCGAGCACGTTGGTGTCGAGCTGGCGTGTCCAGAGTTCGTCGTCGACCAGTTCGAGTGCACCACCGACCTCGAAGCCCGCGTTGTTGACGACCACGTCGATGTCGGCCGGGTCACCGATGCCAGCTGCCACCGACGCAACATCGCTGACGTCGAGTCGGCGGATCTCGACCGGCAGGTTTTCGGCCTCCGCAGTTGCGCGAAGGTCGTCGCCCTTGGCGACGGTGCGCATCGTCGCGATCACCTCGTGCCCTCGGCGTGCCAGAGAGAGCGCGGCGAGCTTCCCGAAACCGCTGTTGCTGCCGGTGATGAGGATGCGGGTCATGACGTGACCGCGTCGCGGAGTTCGCGCTTGAGGATCTTGCCTGAGGCGTTTCGGGGAAGCTGTTCGGTCACGATCGTGACACGGCTGGGCACCTTGAAGTTGGCGAGGCGTTCTCCCACGAATGCCTGGAGGTCGGCTACTTCGAGCGTCTCGCCCGGCTTGACCATCACGTGGCAGGCGAGTTCTTCGCCGAGGCGTTCATGGGGGAGTCCGTACACCGCCGCCTCGTACACCGCGGGGTGTTCGTAGATCGCCGCTTCGACTTCAGCGGAGTAGATGTTCTCGCCGCCGCGCAACACCATGTCCTTCGCGCGGTCGCTGACGTACACGAACCCCTCTTCGTCGATGCGCCCGATGTCTCCGGAGCGCAACCAACCGTCGACGATCGTGTCGGCAGTGGCATCGGGCCGATTCCAGTAGCCACGGATCAGCATGGGGCCACGGAACCAGATCTCGCCGGTCTCACCGGTCGGGAGCACGTTGCCGATCGGGTCGGTGACTCGAAGGTCCATGATCGGCACTGCTCGGCCGGTCGAGGTGGGATGGGCGAGGAAGTCGTCGCCGGCGTTGCCCGGGCCGTATGCGTTGGTCTCGGTCATGCCGTATCCGAGACTCGGGCGGCCCTTGGCGAAGTTGTCCTCGATGCGCTTGACCAATTCTGGCGGCATCGGCGCGCCGCCACCGCCCACGGCGGTGAGGCTCGAGGTGTCTCGCTGGTCGAAGGTGGCGGCCTCCAACAGATCCCAACTCATCGTTGGCACACCGACGAAGTTCGTGACCCGCTCGCGTTCGATCAGTTCCAGCGCACGGTCGGGATTCCACTTGTAGGTCATGACCAGCTTCGAACCGCCGACGAACGCTCCGAGCATCACCGGCACGAGGCCGGTCACGTGGAACAGCGGAACGGGCAGCATCACCGCAGCCTGGGGCTTGTCGGGATCGGGATCGGCGGTGTCGCGTGCTGCGTTCACCGCGGCTCGTGCAGCGAACGCCATCAACGAACTGAGCACTGCGCGGTGCGTCGACACCGCACCCTTCGGGTTGCCTGTGGTGCCAGAGGTGTAGAGGATGGTGACGTCGTCATCGGGGTCGATGTCGACGTCGGGCAGGGTGGCCCCTGCAGTGAGCAGGTCTTCCAATGCAACGACCTCGAACGGATCGTCGGGCTTGGCCTCGGCGTTCTCACGGACGGTGACGACCTTCGCGGTGATCGAGCCTGGTGCAGCCGCCCGCATCCGATTCAGTCGGTCGGCATCGGCGATCACGATCTTCGAATCGGAGTCGTCGAGCGCGAACACCACTTCGTCGGTCTGCCACCAAGCGTTCATCGGGACGGCAACTGCACCCACCGAGGTGATCGCCGCAAAGGCTGCGATCCACTCCGGGTAGTTGCGCATTGCGATCGCAACGCGGTCACCGTTGGCGACGCCGAGGTCGTGCACGAGTGCGTGGCCGATCTGTCCGACCAGCTCGAGTACCCGCGGCATTGGCCAGCGCTCGTCCTCGAACACGATGAAGTCGTCGGTGCGAGCTGCGGCGGCGGCGAACAGGTACCGCATGTTCGGTGGCGTTCCGGCGAACACCTTGGTCGGAACACCGAAGACATCGACCTCCTGGATCTCGAACCGTGTACCGGGTGCGCAAACCTCCGCGCACGCTTCCCAGAATGTCATCGTCATATCGCCCCGTCGTACCACATCGACCAACCGTCACACGGTGCCGGGCCTACTGTGACAGTTCGTCGAGCAGCCCGGCAGTAGCGTCGCCCACGTGTGCGACACGCTGGTCTCGTTGACGCCCGACGGCGTGCTGTTCGCAAAGAACAGCGATCGAGATCCGAACGAAGCGCAGATTCCTCGCTGGCACCCTGCCTCCGACAACAGCAGCGGTCATGTCGACTGCACGTGGATCTCGATCCCACAGGTCGAGCACACCAACGCCGTACTCGTGTCGCAGCCGTGGTGGATGTGGGGCGCCGAGATGGGCGCCAACGAACACGGTGTCGTCATCGGCAACGAAGCGGTGTTCACCAACCAGCCGTTGGGCGAGCCCGCATTGCTCGGGATGGACCTCCTGCGACTGGCGCTCGAACGGGCCGCCAACGCTCACGATGCGGTCGGTGTGATCGTCGAGTTGCTCGAACGGCACGGCCAGGGCGGCCCATGCAGCCACGAGAAACCAGGGTTCTCGTACCACAACAGCTTTCTGGTGGCCGACCCCTCTGGGGCCATCGTGCTCGAGACCGCCGGCGCGAATTGGGCCGTCGAACACGTCACCGGTCGCGGTCGCTCGATCTCGAACGGGCTCTCGATCGCCGGCTTCGCTGAGGCGTTCAGTGACACGACGCCTCGGCGAAACGAGTCGTGCACTGCCCGCCGCGCTCGCACGCAACCCGCGTCCGAAGCGGCGGTCGGCGTTGCTGACCTGTTCGCAGCGCTGCGCGATCACGGTGGAGGTGCGGCGCCGGTGTGGTCGCCGATCGACGGCGCCATGGCTGCGCCGTGTGTGCACGCGGGCGGTTCGGTGTCGTCGTCGCAGAGCACTGCGTCGTGGGTCAGCGACCTGCGCGCCGACCCGTTGCACTGGGTGACTGCCACGTCGGCGCCCTGCACCTCGACGTTCCATCCGGTGCGCGTCGACGAACCGGTCGACCAACTCCCCACGCTCGGACCCGATCCCACGAATCGATTCGATGCGGCCAGTCGATGGTGGGCCCACGAAGTGCTGCATCGGCTGGTCCTGGGCAACCACCACGCATCCATGGCGACGTTTGCCGCTGAACGCGACGCGATCGAACGTGACTGGCTCGATGCGCCGCCGGGCACCACCGCCGCGTTCGCGAGGTCGGCCGACGCCGAGCAGCGATGGCTCGCCGAACTGACTGCCGCCGGATTCGACGGACAACCGCCCGACATGGTTGCAGGAGCTGTGGGCAGAACTCGGCGCGTCAGCAGGCGCGCCGATGGTTGGCTGACCCGGCGGTACCTCGGGCCTCGGTTCAGCGGTGGCGTGGGTGTTGGCGATGTCGCCGTTCTTCCGCCGTGTCCACTCGAATCCTTCGGGGGCGACCATGGGGACAGTCTGGTCGCTGTCGACCAGGCCGGCGTCACAGTTTCGGTACTGTCGATGTGATGTTGAAGCTGTCGAAGAAGGGCGTGTCCATGTCGTACAAGGTCACCGACGGCGACGGGACCGACATGGCAGTGCTGAAGGGATGCGGAAAAGGGCAGACCGGCGAGATCCAGATCGCCGGTTCGTCGTTGGTGTTCACACCGGTCGATGAGCCATGGACCTTCGAGATGCGCCGAGATGGGGCACCGGCTGCAACAGCGCAGCGGTCGAAGACCGAGAAGCACTTCGTCATCGATCATGCCGGCATGGTCGTTGAACTCGACTGCCAATTCACCGGCAACAAGCCCTACACAGCGACCATCGACGGCCGCCCGGTTGGCACGATCTCGTTGTCGAAGTTCACCGGACGCGTGGTGACCGTGGACCTGCCCGACATCGTTGCCATCGACTCCCAACTCTTCGCCGGTTGGCTGGCGCTGCGCACGTGGAACGCAGGCGCCGAGGTTCGGATTCCGTACGGATGACGCATCCGTACCGATGCAGCGGCCCTGATCGGGTCGAGCCCGACGAACGCCCGGTGCCGCTCGCCCGGGCTCGAAACGCTGTAGGCGGGGTGCTGCGTGGCTCAGCCGGGCACCTTGCGCCGCCGGGTTCGTCGGTGGACGTGGTGCACGCCCGCTTCTTCGGCGTCACCAAGAGCACCGCAGAGGCCGCGTGACACTCATCGACCTCAGCCACGTCATCGTTGCGGGGATGACCACCTATCCGGGTCTTCCGGTGCCGATCATCGGCGACCACCTCACACGTGAAGCGGCCGAGACCATCTATGGCCCTGGCGTCACCTTCCAGATCGGGCTGGTCACGATGTGTACCAACACCGGCACCTATCTCGATGTGCCGTTCCACCGATTTGCCGACGGACACGACCTGGCCGGGTTGGCCCTCGAACGAGTCGCCGGTGTACCTGCGGTGTGTCTCGATCGGCGAGGCGAGACCACGATCGAATTGACCGACGACGACCTCGAAGGAGTGGCTGGGCGTGCCGTGCTGATCCACACCGGCCACGCGCTGCATTGGGGCACCGATGCCTATTTCGTCGATCATCCGCACCTGAGCGAACAGTCGGCGCTGGCGCTCGTGCGCGCCGACGTTGCCTGCGTCGGCATCGACTCGCTCAACATCGACAGCACCGTTGGCGGCAACCGCCCGGTACACACGGTGCTGCTCGGCTCGGAGATCCCGATCATCGAGCACCTCGTGAACCTCGACCAGTTGTCGCCGAGCGGATTCACCTTCACGGCGGTACCACCGAAGATCGAAGGCGCCGGCACGTTCACCGTGCGTGCCTTCGCCACCACCTGAACTCTCGGTTCGCTCAGGAGTCCGCCGACCTGTTTCAGTCCGCCGGGGTCGACGTACGAACGGTGTCCGACATGTCGTGGGCGTCGGCGTCGTCGAGCAGGGTGCGGCCGAGCCACAACGGCACGATCTGGCCGAGCAGGAGTGTGATGCCGCCAACGACGAGCAGGATGCGCATGAGCACGACGCCGGTGTCGAGGTCGTTGTTCGCCGACAGTGCGAGGACCCGGGCGTCGGCGACGCTCGCTCGGTACTGCTCGACCAGAGCGTCCGTGTCGCCGAGGTCGTTGCTGATCGATTCGACCGACGCCGCGAGGTCGTCGAGTTGCTGTTGGAGTTCGTCGGCCGATCCGGTGAAGTCGGTCAGGCTGGTCGCTGTCGATTCGAGTTGGCCGGGCAGCGATTCGAGGGTGTCAGCAAGTTGGCCGAAGGTGTCACCGAGGCCGGCGTCAGGGTCGTAGTCGGGTGCGAGGGGGAGGTTCGACAGTGCCGCCAGGACCGAGTCGATGGTGTCGCCCGTGCTCTCCAATCGGCGCACGGTGCTCCCGGCATCCTCGAGCGACGGCCCGATCGTGGTGGCGAGTCCGGCGATGTCGTCGATCGCCTGCGTTCCCGCATCGAACGACCCTGACACCGCGGTGAGACTGCCGGCGAGCGCCGCCACCGCGTCGGTCGACGAGCCCAAGACCTCGTCGGCGAGATCGATGGTGTCATCGATTGCATCCAGTGACTGCAGGGTCACCTCGAGGGTGTCGTCGGACGTGGTGGCGAGTTGCCCGACGAAGATCCATCCGACGACCATGCCGAACACGGCGATCAGCATTCCTGCGACACCGACGCCGACCATGACGTGGCCAGCTCGCCGTGTGGCAGCCGGTGATCTCCACCGGGTGCGCCAAGCCGGGCCCGCTGGCACGTCGAGTACATCGTCGGTCGACATCGGGGCAGATTCTGCCAGGTGACGCGTCGACGAGACGCAGGGCCGCCCGGTGCGGGGCGACCATGATGATCTCGGCAACGCACCGGCGAGACGAGCAGCAACCGTTCACGAAGATCGGGTTCGTCGTGGACTTCCAGCCTCGCTCGACCTCCGACACCTGGATCGGCGCGAGACTCGCAGCTCGTTCAGTTGGAGTACTGGTGGAGGGCTCCGCCGTCGTTGGCGAGGCGCTCGAGCAGCGGCGACAGGTTCCAGTGGGCGCCGCCGAGCGTGTCGCTGTAGTGCTTGATCTTGTCGACGATCTCGGCGAGGCCGACCGAGTCGGCCCAGTACATCGGGCCGCCGCGGTACACGGGCCAGCCGTAACCGTTCACCCACACCACGTCGATGTCGCTGCCGCGGATGGCGATGCCCTCGTCGAGGATCTTGGCGCCCTCGTTGACCATCGGGTACAGCAGGCGCTCCAACACTTCCTGGTCGGTGACCTCGCGCTGCTCGATGCCCTTGCCGACGGCGAACGCCTTGATCAGCTCGACGACTTCGGGGTCGGGGCTCGGCGCACGGGTCTCGGGGTCGTAGGTGTAGTAGCCGCGCCCGTTCTTCTGGCCGCGACGGCCGTTCTCGCACAGCACCTCGCGGATCGTGGAGCCGGACGACTTCTCCTCGTCCCAGCCGATGTCGAGGCCGGCGAGGTCGCTCATCGCGAACGGGCCCATCGGGAACCCGAACTCGTAGAGCACGTTGTCGACCTGGGCCGGCGTGGCTCCTTCGAGGATCATGCGCTCGGCTTCGGCACCGCGCATGAACAGCATCCGGTTGCCGACGAACCCGCGGCACACGCCGACCATCACCGGCACCTTGTTGATCTTCTTGCCGATCGCCATCGTGGTGGCCACCACCGAGTCGGACGACTTGTCGCCGCGCACGTTCTCGAGCAGTTTCATCACGTTGGCGGGGGAGAAGAAGTGCATGCCGATCACGCTCTCGGGGCGTGAGGTGACCGCAGCGATCTCGTTGATGTCGAGCGCCGAGGTGTTCGACGCGAGGATCGCGCCGGGCTTGCAGATCTCGTCGAGCTCCTTGAAGATCGTCTTCTTCAGCTCCATGTTCTCGAACACGGCTTCGATCACCATGTCGCAGTCGGCGAAATCGGCCTTGTCGGTCGAGCCGGTGATCAACGCCATGCGCTGCTCGACGGCTTCGGCGGGGATCGAGCCACGCGACGCCGACCGCTCGTAGTTCTTGCGCACCACGCCGAGGCCACGGTCGAGGGCGGCCTGGTCGCGCTCGACGATGGTGACGGCGATGCCGACGTTGGCGAAGTTCATCGCGATACCGCCGCCCATCGTGCCGGCGCCGAGCACGCCGCACTTCTGCACGTCGATGACGGGGGTGTCTTTCGCGATGTCGGGGATCTTGTTCGCGGCACGCTCGGCGAAGAACGCGTAGCGCTGCGCACCGGACTGCGGGCCGGTCATCAGCTCCATGAAGAGCTTGCCCTCGACCTTGAGGCCTTCATCGAAGGGCAGGTTCGCGGCCGCTTCGATGCACTGGATGTTGTACTCGGGGGCGAGGAAGCCCCTTGTCTTGCGGGCGATCGACGTGCGGAAGTCGGCGAACAGCTGGTCGTTGCCGCGGGCCTCGGCGACCTTTTCGTCGCGGTCTCGGACTCGGGCGAGGGGCATGCTCTCGGCGACCGCCTTGGTGGCGAATGCAACAGCAGCTTCACGCAGTTCGGCGGGACCGCCGGCGGTGACGTCGTCGATCAGTCCGGCTTCGAGGGCTTCGGCGGTGCCGATGTGGCGGCCCGAAGTCATCATCTCGAGCGCCTTGGGAACGCCGACGAGCCGGGGGAGCCGCTGGGTTCCACCAGCTCCGGGCAGCAGGCCGAGGTTCACTTCGGGCAGACCGAACTTCGCCGAGTCGACAGCGACGCGGTAGTGCGCGCACAGGGCGACTTCGAGGCCGCCGCCGAGCGCGGTGCCGTGGATGGCGGCGATCACGGGGATCGCGGCGTCCTCCATGGCGGCTTGCACCTCGTGGAGGCCGGCGGCCTGTGGGACGTTGCCGCCGAATTCGCTGATGTCGGCGCCGGCGATGAACGTGCGCCCGTCGCAGATCACCACGACGGCTTTCGCGCCGTCTTCGACCGCCTTGTTGATGCCGTCGAACAGGCCCTGGCGGACATGCCAGCTGAGTGCGTTGACCGGCGGGTTGTCGACGATCACGAGGGCGATGTCGCCGACGTCGGCGGCAACGGTTTCGAGGCGGACGGATTCAGAGATCGCAGTCATCTCGTCAGTCAAGCACCCGCCACGCCCTGTCCGATTCGGATTACATCAGGGGTCAGACCCCGATGTAATCCGCGACAACGAGCGATTACATCGCGGGTCTGACCCCTGACGTGATCGCGTTGCCGGGGAGGTCGCCGTCGGGGTGGAGCGCCGACTGGAAGCGGCGCATGCCGGCGAGCCAGCGGTCGCGGTCGGTGGCCTTGCGTTCGACGTAGGTGGCGACCTCGGGATGCGGGAGGATCAGGAACTGCTCGTCGCGGATCGCCTGCAAGCACAACTGCGCCACATCGGCGGGGTCGAGCACGCCGTCGCCGCTCGCCACGCCGCCCTCGAAACCCTTGTCGTCGGCGCTCGAGGCCTGCGCAGCCATCGAGTTCTGCGGGCTGTTGGCCACGATGTTGGTGGCCACCGCCTGCGGGCACAGCACCGAGAACCTGATGCCCTGATGATGATGGCTGATCGACAGCCACTCGGCCAGCGAGATCGCCGCAGCCTTGGTCATCGAGTACGCCATCGAACCGATCTGCGTGAGCAATCCAGCAGCTGAGGCCGTGCTCATGATGTAGCCCTCGCCGCGGGCGATCATCGACGGCAGCACTGCGCGGGCTGCGTAGATGTGGGCCATGCAGTGCACCTCCCACATGTTCTGGATCGCCTCGTTGGTGTCCTCCAGCCCGGCGGCGGTGACGAACCCGGCGTTCGACACGAACAGGTCGATCGGGCCGTGCGCATCGAGGGTGGACTCGACCATCGCCACGATCGCCGACTCGTCACGCACGTCGATCGCGACCGCCGTACCGCCGATGTCGCCGGCAACCCGTTCGGCCTGGTCGCCGTGCAGGTCGGCGACCACCACATGGCGGGCCCCAGCTGCGTGGGCGGCGCGGGCGATGGCTTCGCCGATTCCCGATCCGGCTCCGGTGACGACGACGACGCGATCGGTGAGTTCCATGCGCGGAACCGTAGACCGCGTGCTCGGTCAGGCGGGAAGGCGGTGCAACGGATGGCCGGCCTCGACCACGACGGTGCAGGCATCGCCGACTTCCAACGGCATGGTGCCGGGGCCCCCGGCAAGGTCGACGTCGACGTCGGAGCCATCGGCGCGTCGCACCGTGTATCGCCAGGACGCGCCGAGATAGCGGCGTGCGGTGACCCGATCGTGGCCACCGTCGTCGACGAGGGCCAGATCGTGCGGCCGGGCCATCATCGCCAGCTCGGGTGCGTTCGGGTCGGGGAGGAACGACGCATCGCCGAGGAAGGTGGCCACGAACCGATCGCTCGGACGCTCGTACACCTCGTCGGGTCGGTCGATCTGGAGCATCTTGCCCGCTGACATCACAGCGACCCGATCGCCGAGCGCCAGTGCTTCTTCACGGTCGTGGGTGACGAGCACGGCGGCCGCGTTGCGCAAGCGCAGCGCCTCGATCACGTCGGAACGCACGTCGTCGCGCAGCGACGGGTCGAGGCTGGCGAACGGTTCGTCGAGCAGCACGACGGCGGGATCGGGAGCCAACGCCCGGGCCAGCGCGATGCGCTGCTGCTCGCCGCCCGACAGCTCGTGCGGGTAGCGCTTGCCCACGCCGGGGAGCCTGACGAGTTCGAGCAGTTCATCCACTCGCCGAGTCCGTGCGGTGCGGTCGAGCTTGGTGAGCCCGAATGCGATGTTCTGATCGACGCGACGGTGGGGGAACAACGCGTGGTCCTGGAACACCAGACCGATGCGACGCTTCTCGGGTGGCAGCGCAGTGACGTCTCGCCCGTCGAGTTCCACTCGGCCGGCGGCGATCGGGTCGAGTCCGGCCACCGCCCGCAGCAGCGACGACTTGCCGCAACCGCTCGGTCCGACGATCACCACGAGTTCGCCGTCGGCGACATCGAACGACACCTGATCGACCACGTCGCGCCCGGCGATGTGCCGGGTCAGTCCGTTCACCGACAACGCGGCACGGGGCTGGTCGAGAGCGGCATCCATCGAGGACGGCACGGTAACGGCCGCGGTGGCCTCAGGGAACCTCGTCGTCAGACCGCTCATGACACGGTCTCGGCTCCGTGTTCGAGGGTCCACAGCAGTACCGCCACCAGCACCATGCCCACGGCAACGATCGCCAACGACGGCACTGCGGCCTGCACCCACAGACTCTCGGACGTGGCCTGCCACACCCAGATCGGCAGCGTCTCGGTGCCGAACGGTCGCAGGATCAACGTGATCGGCAGTTCCTTCAACGTGTCGATCGCCACCAACACCGACGCGGCGATGATGCCGGCTCCGGCCAACGGGAGTTCGACCCGCGTTGCCACGCGGAACCGGCCGGCGCCGAGCGTGCGCGCACTTGCGACCACCGACGGCGACACCTTGCCAACGCTCGATTCGATCCCTTGGTACGCCACTGCGAGGAAGCGCACGACCAACGCGTAGATCAGCCCGACGAACGATCCGACCAGCAGCCAACCGTCGGGCAGCCAGCCGGTGCGGTCGAGCGCGGCGAGCGTGACGAGCACCCCGATGGCGACGACTGGGCCAGGCACTGTGTACCCGAGTGTTGCGAATCGGGCGAGCAGTGAGCCGCTCAGCCGTCGACGATTCAGCCCGGCAACCAAGAGCAATCCGAGAGCCAGGCACACGAGCGTGGCGACCGCCGCAACGCGCAGCGACGACATCAGATGGAACCCGAGATCGCCCGCAACGGTGGCGGTCTGATCGGTGCGGCGTGCCTCGAGCGCCCACGTGATCAGTCGGTACACCGGGAGGGCAACAGCGAGCGTGAACACCGACCATCCGACCGCCGAGGCGACGAGGGCCCGGCCGCCCCGCAGCCGCTCGACATGGAGGCCGGTGCGCGATCCCGATTGCGTGAAACGAGCCCGACCGCGTGCCAGCCGTTCCATGGCGATCAGCACGATGGCGATGCCGATCAACAGCACGGCCAACTCGGCGGCGGCGTTGCGGTTGCCGGTGCCGAACCACACTCGCAGCACGCCGTCGGCGATGGTCGACACGTTGAACAGGCGCACGGTGCCGACGTCGGTGAGCACCTCCATCCCCACGAGCGCGGCGCCGCCGGCGAGCGATGGTCGAGCCATCGGCAGCACGACGCGCCAGAACGCTTCGGTGCGGCTGCATCCGAGGCTGCGGGCGACGTCGATCGCGGCGCTGCGACTGCTCGCGGAACGCTGCCCGGGCGAACAGGTACACGTACGGATAGAGCGTGATCGTGAGCACCAGTGCGCACAGCCAGATCGATCGCACAGCGCGTGCGCCGAGCGGCTCCTGCAGCGTGTCGAGCCACACGAATCCGAGCACGTAACCAGGGATCGCGAGTGGGGTCACCAGCAGCCAGCCGAGGATTCGCCGACCGGGGAACTGGTAGGCGGTGACGAGCCAGGCGAGCGACGTGCCGAGCACGAGCGTGCCCACGAGCACCGTGATCAACAGGGTGGCGGTGTCGCGGATCATGCCCGGCAGGCGGGTGGCCCACAGCTCTTCCCACACCTCGGTGCTCGGCTGCACGATCGACCACACGATCACCAGCACGGGAATCGACACGGCGATGGCAACCGCCGAGATCACCGCCGTGGCGGTCCACGATCGTGCCCGTTGGCCGAGCACCGACGTGGTCGATGATCGCGTCGACACCAGACCGCTCCGCAGAACCGGACCCGGTGTGGTCGTTCGGCGCGAGGTCGGCAGCGTCGGTGATCAGGTTGGTCATGCGTCGGCGTCAGCTCACTCGTAGCCGGTGGCGCTGAGCACCTCGACGGCTGCCGGTTGGTTGGCGCCGAGCTGGCGCACCGCTGCGACGTCGGCGGTGAACTCACCGAAGCCGGCGATGATCTCGTTGGCGGCGACGGTGGGGTCGACCGGATACTCGAAGTTGGCGTCGGCGAACTGCTGCTGGCCATCGGTGGCGAGCCACTCGATCAGTGCGAGCGCACCGGCGGGGTTCGGGGCGTTGGCGGTGACCGCGGCCGTGCTCACGTTGACGTGAGCGCCACGACCGTCCTGCTCGGGCCACACGACCTCCACGGGGAAGGCCGGGTCTTCTTCGATCAGACGGCCGAGGTAGTACGTGTTGGCGATCGCCACGTCGCACTCGCCGTCGGCGACGGCCTTGTAGATGTCGGTGTCGCTGTTGATGTAGAGCGGATCGTTGTCGACCCACGACTGCACGATCTCGGTGGCACGCTCTTCGCCCTCGGCGATGATCAGCGAGGCGACCAACGACTGCGTGTAGGGGTGGGTGCTGGGACGCAGGCAGATCTTGCCCTGCCACTCGGGGTCGCCCACGCCGGCGTAGGTGGTCGGTGGGTTCTCGACACGCTCGGTGCTGGCGATGATCACCCGGAGGCGCTGACTGAGTGAGAACCATTCGTTGGCCTCGCTGCGCAGTTCCTCGGGGATCGTGGAAGTGAGGACCTCGCTGTCGACGCTGGCCAGGATGCCTGCGTCGGCCGAGAGCTCGATGTTGGCCGCGTCGGCGGTCATGACGACGTCGGCAGGAGTGTTGGCGCCTTCGGCGATGAGGCGCTCGCGCAGCTCGGGATCGTTGCCGGTGGTGAAGCGGACCTCGATGCCGGTGTCGGAGGTGAACTGGTCGAACACGTCCTCGATGCCGTAGTGGCGCCCGGTGTAGACGGTGATCGTGCCGGACGCGTCGTCGGCGTTGGCCGTGGTGTTGGTGATCGCCGAGGTGCGGTGGAGTTGTCGGTGGAGCTGTCACCTGTAGCGTCGTCGCTGCCGCACGCGGTCATGACGAGTGCGCCGACCAGCACACTTCCCAGTAGGTATCGAGGATGCTTTCGGTTCATAGTTAGGCAACCCTAACAATGACGCCGAACGGACTGCAACCCGTCAGTCGGCGGTGACCGTGACGCCCTTCCAGAACGCCACGCGGCCCGTGATCTCCGCCGCAGCCTGCTTGGGTTCGGGATACTCGAAGACGGCGTTGGTGTTCTGTTCGCCACCGACGTCGAGCGAGTAGTACTTCGCCGTGCCCTTCCACGAGCACACTGATGTGTGGTCGCTGTCGACGAGGACGCCCTCGGTGACGGAGGCGATCGGGAAGTAGTGGTTGCCTTCGACGACGACGGTGTCGTCGGACTGGGCGATGACGGTTCCGTTCCAGCTTGCTGTTGCCATGGTGGAACCAACCCGCTCGCTCGTCCCGTTGTTCCATGCATACCCATGGGGGTATACTGGAGTCATGCGATTCCTCTCGTTCATGAACACGTCGGTCGGCCGTGGGATACGAATCGGCGGTGGTCTCGTCCTCATGGCGGCGGGGCTGCTGATCGGTGGTGGGGTGGGAACTGCACTCGCCGTGTTTGCGCTGTTGCCGATCGCAACCGGTGTCTTCGGGCTCTGTCCGATCAACCCGTTGTTCGGACAACCGATGCGTGCCTGCGCGCTCCCGCCAGCGCAACGCCCGCGCCACACCTGAGTCGCACCTGAGCGTTGCGAACTGCCGGCGTCGTACGATGCCGCGATGGTTCTCGGGCATCGACATGTTGGTGTGATCGGCGCGATGGCAGAGGAAGTCGAACGCCTCCACCATCATCTCGACGCCGAAACCGTCACCGACGACGCTGGGCGGCTGTATCGACACGGTGTGCTCGCAGGCCAACGGGTCACGGTCGTGCAGTCGCGCATCGGCAAGGTCGCCGCTGCGCTCACTGCGGCGTCGCTCATACGCGACCATCACGTCGACGCCATCGTGTTCACCGGCATCGCCGGTGCCCTCCACGATCACCTGGCAGTTGGCGACGTGGTCGTTGCGTCGGAATTGGTGCAGCACGACCTCGCCGGTCCGCCGGAGATGTTCGCCCGTGGTGAAATTCCACTGCTGGGTGTCGTCGAGTTGGCAACCGATCCCTCGATGACGTCGGCCGCCGTCGAGGCTGCCACCGAGTTTCTCGACGTCGGACTCGCGACGATCGTGACCGCCGAGCAACTCGCCGAACTCGGCATCGGTCGGTCGTCGGTGCACGTCGGTCAGGTCGCGACCGGCGACGAGTTCATCGAGGGCGACCTCAAAGACATCGTGCGGCGTCGAACACCCGACGCACTCTGCGTCGACATGGAGGGCGCGGCGGTGGCCCAGGTGTGTCATGAACTCGGCGAGGTTCCGCTGTGCGTGATCCGGGCGATCTCGGACCTGTCGAGCGGTACGGCCTCGGTCGACTTCCCGAAGTTTCTCCAGCAGCTCGCCTCGCAGTATTCCTACGAAATCCTCCGTCGTATGTTCGTGTGAGGGAAGTGCCAGGTACATCTCTCAGTTCATGCGATGGTCGTCGGTGATCCGCCGGCGTCGGCGGAGGCGTAGATCGCGTCGACCAGGCGGTGGGCGGCGAGTGCCTCGCGTAGTGGAAGTGGGGAGGGAACACCGCTGGCGAATGCGTCGAGGAATCCGGTCAGCGGATTGAACATCGCTCCACCCACCACCGGAGCGAGGTCGCGCTCATCGGCCAGTCCGGCCTCGATGCAGGCTCGGGCGAGCTCGTCACCACCGAGCGTCTGCACCGGTTCGCCGGTGAACTGCCACGTGAGTGGGCTGGTGGCCTCGCCGTCGAGGTGCACGTAGAGGTTCTCGCAGAAGATCTCGATGCTGCGCAGGCTCGGCCGGTCGGTGATGTCGTGCCAGATCGATGTGAGCGATGCGACGGCACCGCTGGCGAAGTCGAGTCGGGCCACGGCGACGTCGTCGATGCGTGGATGGCCGTGCACCTCGCGGACGGTGCCGCTCACCGAATCGACCGGGCCGCACAGCCACTGCATGATGTCGACGTCGTGGATCGAATGCTCGAGCAACGTGCCGCGGCCGCAGCGTGCGGGGTCGACGCGCCAGTTCGATCCGTAGTGGCTCTGGATCGGGATGAACTGATCGTCGCGGAACGACACCGCCAACAGGCGACCGGCGCGATCGTCGGCGAGCAGGGTCTTGGTGTGCAGGAACTGCGGCATGAACCGCAGGATCAGGCCGACCTGGTTGACAACGCCGACCTCGTCGACGGCGTCGACCATGCGCTGTGTCGCGGCCGCGTCGAACGCCAACGGCTTCTCGCAGAACACGGCGACACCTCGCTCGGCGGCCGCCGCCACGAGACGTTCGTGCTCGGACGTCCACGTCGTCACGAACACCGCGTCGACCCGATCGAACAGTTCGTCCTCGGCGACGACATCGGCGCCGACACGATCGGCGAACGCCTGCGCCCGATCGGCGTCGATGTCGTGCACGGCGACGATCCGATGGTCGGCGGCGGTGTGCTTGAGGAACCAATTGTGTGTCCGAGCAATGAACCCGGCGCCGATGAACCCGATGCGAACCGTCATGCAGGCAGTGTGACAGCCCGGGTCTGGCCCGTGATGCACTTCTCAGTCGTAGTGCAGGCAGCCGTCGTCGAGGTCGATGGCGGGCAGGCTGGTCTTCTCGGTCCAGTAGTCCTGGGTGTGCTGCCACTCGGGCTTGTCGCCGGCCTTCGGCATCAGATGTTGGCTGCGTGTCAGGTAGCCGGGGTTGAAGTTGTCGGGGTCGATCCACGAGCCAAGGGTCATGCCGGCGTCTTCGGTCCGCAACTCGGGCACCACCTTCTGCGCGCCCTTGTCGTCCATGTGGTGGAGGAGCCGGCACACGAAGTCGCCGAGCAGATCTGCCCGCAGCGTCCAGCTGGCGCGGAAGTAACCGAACACCCACAACAGATTCGGTACCCCGGTGAACATCATCCCCCGGTACGTGACCGTGTCGGCGAAGTTCACCGGGGCGCCATCGACGGTGAACGCGATGTCGCCGAGCACGCTCAGGTCGAATCCGGTGGCCGTGACGATCACGTCGGCATCGAGTTGTTCGCCCGACTTCAACAGGATGCCCGTCTCGTTGAACGTGTCGATCTCGTCGGTGACCACCGAGGCAGCACCGCTGCTGATCCCCTTGAAGAGGTCGCCGTCGGGAACCATCGCAAGGCGCTGCTGCCATGGCCGGTACTTCGGAGTGAAGTGCGTGTCGACGTCGTAGCCCTCTGGCAACTCGGCGCGCACGGCGTTGAGGAGTTCGTTGCGCAACCACTCGGGTTCGTCGAACGACAGCTGGGTGATCATCGCCTGATCCTGCAGCGCCTTGCGACGCACGATCTCGTGGGTCCAGGTCTCGTCGATCTCGAGGCTGCGGAGCATGTCGGCGACCTCGTTCACGTTGGGGCGCGACACGAAGTAGGTCGGTGATCGCTGCAGCATCGTGACGTGTTCGCAGTCGCCGGCGATTGCTGGGACCAAGGTGGCAGCGGTGGCGCCGGAGCCGATGACGACGACCTGCTTGCCAGCGAGATCGATGTCGGTCGGCCAGGTCTGCGGGTGGACGATCTGACCGCCGTACGAATCCATGCCGGGCCAATCGGGCGTGTAGCCCTGCTCGTGCTTGTAGTAGCCCTGGCACATCCACAAGAAGTTCGTGGTGAAGGTGAGCGCCTCGGACGCGCCGCCGCCCGGATCGGTGCGCGTCGCATGCACGGTCCAGAGGTTGTCATCGCTCGACCACTCGGCCGACGAGATCGCGTGGCGATAGCGGATGTGGCGATCGAGATCGTTCTCGTCGATCACCTCACCCATGTAGGCGAGGATCTTGTCGGCGGTGGCGATCGGCTTGCCGATCCACGGCTTGAACCGGTAGCCGAACGTGTAGAGGTCGCTGTCGGAGCGGATGCCCGGGTACTTGTGGGTGAGCCAGGTGCCGCCGAAACTCTCGAACTTCTCGAGGATCACGAACGACTTCTCCGGGTACTGATCCTGCAGGTGATAGCCGGCGCCGACGCCGGAGATCCCCGCTCCGACGATGAGCACATCGAAGTGTTCTGACGCAGTGTTCGCGGTGTGTTCGAGTGTGCTGCTGGTCTGGCTCATGTTGCGCTCCTTGCCTCGCTCGCAGCTTCGCGCGTCGAAGTGACGCGTCCGCAACCCGCAGCTGGTGCAAAGATCAATCGATGGCCGAGTGGGTGTGCCCAGAGTGCGGCCGGCTGTTCGGCCGCCGGAGCCAGTCGCACGACTGTGCCCCAGGGCTGACGCTCGAGGAGTACTTCGAGACCGGGCCGTCGCACGAACGTCCGATCTTCGACGTGATCATGGCGCACGTCGAATCGCTCGGACCGGTGCACGCCGACATCGTGTCGGTCGGAGTCTTCCTGAAGAACCCACGCAAGTTCGCCGAGCTGCGACCGAAGGACCGGTGGGTGGCGATCTCGTTTTCGTTGCGACGCCGAGCGACCCACCCCACCATCACTCGCAAGGTCGGCGAATACGGCAACCGGTACTGGCATGTTGCCAACGTTCGCAGCCCTGGCGATGTCGACGACGCACTGCTCGCCCTGCTCACCGAGGCCTACAACGACAACCCGACCTGACCCGTCATGGTTCCCCGCGCCCAGGACTCCGGGAACCACGATGGTTCCCCGCGCCCAGGTCTCCGGGAACCACCTTCGGCCATCGCTGACGAGGCGATGGTGAAGAGCAAGACTTGCGGCGTGAGGATCGATTGTGCGGCCTATGTCGATGGTGAACGCAGGGAGTTCGATCCCGACACCATGACGATCGACGACGCGGCCGTCGGGGACGGGTTCGTCTGGCTCGGTCTGCGGGTGCCCGACGAAGCCGAACTCCAACGGGGGATGCACGTGCTCGGGATCACTGGTGTCTCCGCGTCGGAAGTGTTGACGCCGCACGCGCGACCCGTGCTCACCGTCGAGGGATCGATCGTGCAGCTCGTCCTGCGCACCGCTGCCTACGAGGACCGCAACGAGACCATCGCGCTCGGCGAGATGACGCTCCTCGTCGGTCCTCGGGCGGTCATCTCGATCCGTCACGGCCAGGCGAGCCAGCTGTCGTCGGCGCGGACCGCCCTCGAGGCCGATCCCGACCGCCTGCGGCTCGGGCCCGGGGCCGTCGTTGCGGCGGTCGTCAACGTCGTGATCGACGGATACGGACCGGCGCTCGACGGGTTCGAGAACGATGTGATCGAGGTGGAGCGCGACGTGTTCTCCGACGGCAACCGTCAGCCGGTGCAGCGGCTGTACAAGCTCAAGCGGGAAGTGCGGCGGATGATCGTGGCAATCGACTCGCTCGACGATCCGCTCGCACGGTTGATTCGGGTGCGTGGTCCTGAGATGCCGCCGTCGATCCTGCATGATCTGAACGAGGCGTCCGATCAGCTCGATCGGGCAGTGACGCGAGCCCATTCGCTCTCGGGCCTGCTCGATGCTGCACTCACCGCCAGCCTCACGCAGATCTCGGTGCGCCAGAACGATGACATGCGCAAGATCAGTGCCTGGGTTGCAATGGCTGCGGTGCCCACGATGGTCGCTGGGATCTACGGCATGAACTTCGAGAACATGCCAGAACTCGACTTGGCCGCCGGCTACCCGGTGGTGTTGTCGCTCACGGCAATCGCTGTTGCGCTGCTGTACCGCCAGTTCAAGAAGTCTGGCTGGCTCTGACGCACGAGTTGTGTGAGACACATCTCGGACACATCGCACGCGTCACACGATGGCGGTGTTGCTGCGGGCGATCAATTTGCCGAGTGCCCATTGTGATGCTCGCGGTGAGATGCGGGCAGCGGCGTCGAAGACGTGGGCGTCGGGGCCGATGAGGGCGCGGCGCTTGTTCTTCTCGACGGCGCCGATGATGAGTTGCGCCGCCTTGTCGGGTGTGGTCCGGGTGAACTTCTCGAAGTCGACGGCGGCCTGCTCGGCGTCGACGGCCGCTTCGTGTTCGGCGAACTCGAATCGGGCGTTGCGAGCGATGTTGGTACGGATGCCACCGGGGTGGATCGTGGTGGCCGACACACCACAGTTCTCGATGTCGAGCTCGGTTCGTAGCGCGTCGGTGAATCCTCGAACGGCGAACTTCGCCGAGTTGTATGCCGACTGGCTGGGGATGCCGAGCAGACCAAAGACACTGGAGATGTTGATGACGTGGCCGTCACCGGACGCTTTGAGGTGCGGGAGGAACGCAAGGGTGCCGTGCACGACGCCCCAGAAATTGATGTCCATCAGCCAACGGAAGTTGTCGTACGACATCGTTCCCACGTTGGCCGACAGCGCCACACCGGCGTTGTTGAAGATCAGATTCGCCTGCCCGAACTCCTCGACGACCGAGTCGGCCCAGGCGTCCACGGCGTTCCGGTCGGTGACGTCGACGCGGGCGCTCGCCACGTTGATGCTTCCGTGGGGAACTCCGGACCGTTCGATGAGCGCAACGGTCTCGGCGAGGCCGGTGCCGTCGACGTCGCTCAGCGCAAGATGGGAGCCGCGGCCGGCAAGTGCGAGCGCGAGTCCGCGCCCGATGCCGGAACCGGCACCCGTGATCGCCGCGACCTTGGCGTCGAACTGCTGCATGCGGTCGACTGTACGAAGCCGCTGCGGTTCGTGCCCAGACGGCGGGCGCCACGGGTCGGGCGTCGCGTCGAGGCGGCCCGGGCGATCTGCATCGCAAGGAGGCCGAACGCACGCTCGCGCACTGGTGCGGGCTCGTGCTCGTCGCCGAGCACTTCGGCCAGAACGGGCGAGGCCTGAGCCTTCCTGGCAAGGGCGAGGACGTCGTCGATGACGTGTCGGTCGAGGGCCTCGAAGCCCTCGCGGTCGATGGTGATGGCAATGCTGTCCAGCGAGGTCATGCGATCACGGTACGGCGAGATGGTCCACATCCCTGGCGATGATTATTGCTCATGAGCATTAGATATGCTGATGCTCATGGCCATGTGGCGCGACCTCGACCTCCGACACCTGCTGGCGCTCGATGCGGTCGCCAGCGAAGGGACCTTCGCACGGGCTGCTGAGCGGCTCGGGTACACGCAGTCGGCAGTCAGCCAGCAGATCGCATCCCTCGAGCGGGCGGTCGGCGAGCGGGTGTTCGACCGGCCGGGCGGACCCCGTGCAGTCGAGCTGACGCCGTTCGGTGCCGAGCTCCTGCGCGGCGGCCGAGATCTTCTCGCTCGGGTCGAGGCGCTCGCCGACGACCTCGACCGATTCCGTTCCGGCAGCACCGGGCGACTTGCGATCGGCACGTTCCAGAGCGTGTCGTCGGCGGTGTTGCCGATGGTGCTCGGCCGGTTCCGGGCCAACCACCCAGAGGTCGAGGTGCAGTTGTTCGAGACCGATGTCGACGTGCAACTCGAAGAGCAACTCGAACGAGGCCAAACCGAGGTGTCGTTCATCGTCGGCGAGGTCGCTGCACCCGAGCAGTCGGGGTTCGAGTCGCGGCTGTTGCTCACCGACCCCTTCGTGCTGATCGCGCGCCCCGGGCAGTTCCCGTCCGGACCGGTGTCGGTCGAGGCGTTCGCCGACGAACCGTTGATCGGCCAGCACCCGAACTCGTGCCAGCTGCTCAACGAGGCCGGGCTTCGCTCCGCCGGCCTCGACCCGAGCTATGTGTTCCGCTCGAACGACAACGGCACCGTCGCAGCAATGGTGCGCGCCGGCATGGGCGTTGCGGTGATGCCGCTGCTGTGCACCGAACCCGAGGATCCCCGCACCGAACTCCATCCGCTCCACCCGCCGATCCCTGGACGTCACGTCTCGATCGCATGGCGTGCGGGCCGGACGCTGTCGCCGGCAGCGAACGCGTTCGTCGAACTGGCGACAGCGGTGTGTGCCGAGCTGTCCGAACCCGACGAACGATTCGATCTGGCTGCAGCTACCGTGCCGGCATGAGCGCACCGCACGACATCACGGTCCGCAAGGTGAAGTTCGAGTTCCCCGACGAACTCGACGACGTGCTCCCCGGCGACGACCTCGTGCGCGAGACGCACCTGGTGGCGTTCTCGCTCACCATGCCGTACCTCGAGCCCTACCTGATTCGCACGTATCGGGCGGTTGCCGACGACATCACCGATCCCGGCCTTGCCGCCGACGTCAAGGAGTTCATCGGCCAAGAGGCTCAGCACTTCCAGAACCACCGACGTATCAACGAGATCATCAAGGCCCAACTGGGCCCCGATGTCGCCGCGCGCCTGCAGGCGGTCGAGGACGAACTCGACGCCGACTACCGCCGCTTCAACGCGTCCAAGTCCCGCAGGTTCAATCTCGCCTATGCCGAAGGATTCGAGGCGATGACGTGCGCGATGGCGCTTGCGTCGCTCGACGAAGCCACCTCCGGCACCAGCAGCATCCGGCCCGGCAAGTGGGGTGAGCTCTGGATGTGGCATCTCGCCGAGGAGATGGAACACCGCACCGTCGCATTCGACGTGTACGAGCAGCTCGAGGGCAGCTATCCGTACCGGATCATCGGTTCGTTGCGGGCACAGGTCCACTTCCAGCGGATGGTGGGGCGGATGCAACGCATACTGCTCGAATCGCAGGGAGCACCTGCGAAGCGGCATGTGCCGCCGTGGATGAAGGCCGGACGCAGCCGTCTGCTCGCCACGTACACCCCGGGCTACAACCCCGGCGACATCGATCCGGGACCGCTCCCGGCGATGATCCTGTCGCAATACGCCGCCTGACCGACCAGGCCCCACGGGGTGGTTGTCAGGTGGCGGGTTGCCAGCCGGGGCCGCGGAAGACGTAGCCGAGGCGGTCGCGCCAGTTCGTGGCGCGGCGGACATCTCGGGCGATGTCGACGAACTCGTGGTAGCCGATGCGGACCGGGTTGTACGTGTCGATGTTCTTCGTGAGGCCGTACTTGATGCGGCGCAATTCGGGCTCGAACGTGCCGAACAGCTTGTCCCACACGATCAGGATCCCGCCGTAGTTCTTGTCGAGGTACTGCGGGTTCGCGCCGTGATGCACCCGATGGTGTGAGGGCGTGTTGAACACCGCTTCGATCGGCTTGGGGAGGCGGTCGATCGTCTCGGTGTGGATCCAGTACTGATAGAGCAGGTTGATCTGGCCGGCCTTGGCCACGTGATGCGCCGGGATGCCCAGCAGCGGCATCGGCAGGAACACCCACGACATCAGGAACCCCGACCACGGCTGGCGCAGCGCCGTCGAGAGGTTGTAGCGCTCGCTGGAGTGGTGCGTGACGTGGTTTGCCCAGAACAGCCGCACCTCGTGCGTCCAGCGGTGGTCCCAGTAGTAGAGGAAGTCCCAGGCGATCATCGCCGCCGGCAGCGACCACTTGGTGACGCCCAGGTCGACGATCCGGTGCTTGTGGACGAAGCGCCCCAGCGCGCCGACGGCGCCGGCGACGGCCAGGTTGACCGCCACGTTGCCGACCAACATCGACAGACTCGCCTGCGTGTCCCGACGTTCGTAGCCCACCGGCACCAGCGGGTCGGCAGGCAGACTCGGGTCCGACAGCTCCTCGGCTGTCGCGTCGTCGAGGTCACCGAAATTCCGCAGCTCACGCTTGGCGAGCACCCGCGACTCCCACACCATCGTGCCGACGAATGCCGGCAGCGACAGCAGATCGATCGTGTCGATCGGCCGAGAGTTGAGCTGCTTCACCCCGCCAGTCTGCCCCGATCCCGCTCGCGTTGCAGTTCGGATGACCCGGCTCGTCCGAACTGCAACAAGCACGGGGATGGTGAGTACCGTCGGGGGATGGCTGAGACCCCCGTCCCGCGTGCATTCGCCCAGACCGGGTTCGTGCCACCTCCGGGTGCGACGGAAATCCTGCTGGTGCGCCACGGGGCATCGGCAGCGCATGTCGAAGGTGAGACCTTCGACCTGGTCGACGGCCACGGCGATCCGCCACTGGCTCCCGAGGGCGTCGAGCAAGCGCAGCTGGCCGCGCAACGCCTCATCGACACCGGCGAGCGCATCGCAGCGGTGTACGTCACCACACTGCAGCGCACCGTCCAGACCGCTGCGCCGCTCGTGCAGCGTCTGGGCATCGAACCGATCGTCGAGGCCGACCTGCGTGAGGTGTTCCTCGGGGATTGGGAGGGCGGCGAGTTCCGCCGCCGCATCGCCGACGGCGATCCGATCGCTCAGCAGATGTATGTCGAGCAGCGTTGGGACGTCATTCCCGGTGGCGAACCTGCCCACCAGTTCGACAACCGGATTCGACGGGGTATCCACCGCATCGCCGCAGCCCATCGCGACGAACTGGTCGTGGCCGTCGTGCACGGCGGCGTCATCGGTCAGGTGATGAACATCGCGACCGGTTCGACCGGCTTCTCGTTCACTGGGGCGGCGAATGCTTCGATCTCGCATCTCGTCGTTGCAGCAGAGGACCACTGGATCGTGCGTTGCTGGAACGACACCAGCCACCTGAGCCCGACGTTCGGCCTCGCCGGCGAGCCGCTGATCTGATCGGTGGCCTGCTGCCACGACGTGCAGCAACCGCTGGGTCGAGGCCCCTACGTCTTGTTGGGCCGCCAGAAGACGAGCACGAGGGCGAGCCCTCCGCCGATGCCGCCGATCGCTGCGATCAGGAGACCGGTCGCACCGACGAAGGTGTCGTTCAGGTCGAACGCTTCATCGAGCGACCATGCGCCGGGGCCGACTGTGCCGATGGCCAGCCCGACGATGCCGAGCGTCATCACGTACTCCCAGCCCTCGCCCGGATTGAAGATGAAGAATCCGTTGCCGCGGTGGTTGATCGCCCATGCCACGAACATCACCCCCACCACTCCGGCAGCGGCGAACGGCGTCAACAGGCCGATCACCAGCAGCAGCCCGCCGACGATCTCGGTCACGCTCGCCAGCCATGCATGGAGCTTCGCCGGCTTCATCCCCATCGACCCGAACCAGCTCGCAGTGCCGTCGATGTTCGGACGGACGTGGTTGACGCCGTGGGCGAGCATCACGGCGCCGACGCCGCAGCGCAACAGCAGGAGTGCGAAGTCGATGGTGTCGGCGTCGGACATCGGCCCAGCCTGTCACGCGGGCTCGTGTGTCTCCGACCTCGTCGAATCGTCGGCACCGGAAGCTGACGCGGATGCCTGTCGGGCTGCTGCTTCTGCCAGTCGGTGGTCCGCCATGAGTTCTTCGTAGCGACCAGGCTCGAGCTGTTCGAGCCCCACGCGATCGTCGCGTTCGCACGCTCGCACGACGTCGAGTGCATGGCCGACGGGTCCGATGCCATGGAGCACGGCGTCCACCGACGTCTCGCTCATCGGCAACTCATCGAGCAGGTCGCCGAGCGGAGCGCCGTAGAGGCGGTCGACCACCGACAACAACGCGGCGGTCACGCCGACCCGGACGAGGTCGGTGTCGTCCAGTAGCGATGCGACCATGCAGGCGCGAGCAACACCTCGGGCGACCTCGGTGGCGTGGTCCTCGGCGTCGCTGTCGATCGCCTCGTTCGATGAGGCGAGGAGATCGGCCAGACACCTCAGCTTCCCGATGCCGAGCAGGGCGATGGCCTCGTCGAGCGTGGTCACGCGTCGGTCGAGTCCGAACGCGTTGGCGTTGACGGCGGTGAGGAGACGAAACGTCAGCGTCGGATCGCTGCCGACCAGCGCCTCGAGGTGGGCGACGTCGATGCCGCCGTCACCGTCGGGGTGTAGCGCAGTGTGCAGCGCTGTGGCGGCGCGACGGGTGGCGTGGCGGGCCGGGCGCCGCAGGAGCTCCGGCTCGCTCAGGTGATAGCCCTGGAACAGGTCGAAACCGTGCTCGATGCAGCGGTTGAACTCGTCGTGCGACTCGACCTTTTCGGCAACCACCAGCACGCCCGGCGACCGCTCACGCGCCACACTGATCAGGCGATCGATCTCGCCGTGGTGCGCTGTGGTGAGCTCGATCTTGACGATGCTGGCCAGAGGCAGCAGCTCGGAACGCTCGAGGTCACCGAGTCGGCTGACGTTGTCGAGCGCGAAGTGATAGCCGTTGTTGCGGGCGTTGCGCAGCGCGTCGATCGTGGCCTGTCCGAACGGGACCGGTTCGCACACTTCGATGATGATGCCTTCTGGCGGCATGGCCTCGTGCAGACCGTTGACGACCAGGCTGGCACTGGCATTCATCATCCCGAACCGATCGCCGACCACGTGTTCCATGCCCCACTGCAAGAAGACACGTTCCATCACCGAGCGCGTCGCAGCGTCGGGATCATCGAACGCGGTCCGGCTGTCGGGCCCGCCTCGGTAGAGGAGCTCGTAGCCGAAGATCCCGCGGTCCGCGTCGACGATGGGTTGTCGTCCGAGGAACACTTCTGAGATCATCCGGTCGCAGCCTCCCGCCGATTCGGGCCACCCATGGATCGGACAGCGTCATGAGGTCATCGGTCGACAGCGCACACAACTCAAGTACCGAGAGTGTCAATTCTCTCTCTGGGTGGTCGTCAGGCGGCACGGTTCACGTCGGCGGTGCTCAACGCGTCGGGCGTCTGCCTAACCTGCGTGCATGACCCGTCGGATCCTGGTGCTCAACGGCCCGAACCTCAACCTGCTCGGCACTCGCGAGGTCGACGTGTACGGCTCGGCGACCCTCGACGACATCCTCGCTGCGATCCACGCAGCTGCTGCCGCGCGAGACGTGGAGGTCTACGACGTGCAGAGCAACGCCGAGGGGGCGCTGATCGACGCGCTCCAGGAGGCTCGCTCGCGGGCCGACGGGGTGATCTTCAACCCAGGTGCCTACACCCACTACAGCATCGCCCTGCGTGACGCGATCGCTTCGGTCGACGTGCCAGTGGTCGAAACGCATCTGTCGAATGTGCACGCCCGTGAAGACTTCCGTCACACCTCGGTGGTCACCGGTGTGTGCGTCGGTGTGATCGCCGGGTTCGGCCCCGACAGCTACCTGCTCGCACTCGACGCCCTGTTGCGTCACCTCGAGCACTGACGCGGCCGAGCTCGTCGGAGGTGCGTGCTCGTTCCCGCTGTGGATCTCGCGAGCTGTCTCCATCGAATTGCCCGAGGCATGTGTCGGACGGCACGGCCGTTCCTGCTGGAGAACGCCGCTGGCGGCCCGATACTCGCGTGTGAACTCTGCCGTCGTCGATCAGCAACGCCCCGAGGCGGGCGATGCCACGTCGGCTGTGAGGCGGTGGCGGCTGCCGGCGTCGAGTCGGGCCGGTGCGATCGCCGTGGTGCTCGCGAAGGGCCCCACACCGCGGCTGCTGCGTGGCTCGGCCCGCGTCGGCATGCTGGTGGGCGGTTCGCTGATCATTGCTGCTGGCGTCGCGGTGATGCTGTGGACCGAGCTCGGCCCCGGACCGCTCGATGTCTTCATCGGTGCGGTGCGCATGCGAACCGGGTTGTCGCTGACGCTGTCTGTGTGGCTCGTGATCGCCTCGCTGATCGCAGTGGCGTGGCTGATGGGTCGCCGCCCCGGCCCGGGCACGATCGTCTCCCCGCTGATCGTCGGTCCGTGCATGGAAGGTGTGCTGGCGGTACTCGATCGGACGGAACCACCCCACACGCTGCTGCTCGTGCTGGTGATCCATGTCGCCGCGGTGTTCGTGGTGGGTGTCGGCGCCGGCTTCTTGATCGTGTCAGGTCTCGGCGCTGGGTCGGGTGAACTGCTCGCGTCCGCGGCGTCGGATCGCACCGGCCGGCCGGAGCCGCGGCTCCGCATGGGTTTCGAGCTGACCTGGTTGGTGGTCGGGGTGGCGCTCGGCGGTCCGATCGGGCTCGGCACCGTGGTGGTCGCCCTCACGATCGGGCCCGCGGTGCTGGTCGGCTATCGGAGCGTCGATTCGTGCGTGGTCAGCTGTCGGACCAGGCTCGGAGTTGGCCGCGAAACGGGTTGGGCGCTTCTTCGATAGGAGCCTGTGACGCGTCGTAGTACGGCGTGTCGCCCACGATGGTGACTCGCTCGACGCGCCGCACGTTCGGCCAGTAATCGGACGTTGCGTAGTGCTGGCAGGCCCGGTTGTCCCAGAAGGCGATCGAGTTCGGCTCCCACGTGAAACGAACCTGGTACTCCGGGAACTTCGCTTGGTCGTACAGCACCTGGAGAAGCTCCGCGCTCTCGGCGGCGTCCATGCCGACGATCTCCTGGGTGAACGCGTTGTTCACGTAGATGCCCTTGCGACCCGTTTCGGGGTGCGTGCGGACCACGGGATGCTCGGGATTCGGGTACGTCGTCTCCATCTCGGCGATGTCGGCGTCGGTTGCCCCGCGACGGCGCATGAGTTTGCGGAAGTGGGCGAAGTCGTGGCGGGCAACTCGACCTTCGACGCGCTCTTTGATTCGTCGCGGCAAGCCGTCGAATGCGGCGTACATGTCGGCGAAGAGCGTGTCACCGCCGACTGAGGGTCCTTCGATGCAGCGAAGGATCGACCCGAGTGATGGCTGCAGCCGCCACGTGACATCGGAATGCCACCCGTTTTCGCGGCCTGGGTTGTCGGCGTCGTGGGTGATGGCCAACACCTCGGGGTACTCGGGTTTGTTGATGGCGAACGGGTGCACCTCGAGCTCGCCGAATCGGCGTCCGAATGCCAGATGCTGCTCGGTGGTGATGTCCTGGTCGCGGAAGAAGACGACCTTGTAGTCGAGCAACGCTTGTCGAACGATGCCGATCGCGGCGTCGCTGAGCTCGGTACCGAGATCGATGCCGCCGATGTCTGCGCCGATCGTCGGCGACTTCGGTGTGATCGTGATGCTGCCGGTGTCGTTGCCGGCACGGTCGATGACGGTCATCGTGCTCCCCCTCGTGGTCGTTCCCCGCAAAGAGTCTGCCAGATCGTGGTTCGGGGGTTCTGGGCGAGCAGAACTGACATGGGTACCCCGGTGGTGCATCGGCCGACAGCGTGGCAGAATGTTGCGATGGCAAGTAACGAGCTCCACTTCGGGTCAGCCCACGACGGCGACCACCCCGACCGTGAGGACGAGTGGTCCCGGATGCGGGCCAAGCACATGCTCGCCCCCGAGGACCGACCGCAATCAACCGCACGCGGCGTGCATCACCAGGCGCTGATCTCCTCCGATGTCGAGCGGACGATCGCGTTCTACCAAGGACTGCTCGAGTTCCCGCTCACCGAACTGTTCGAGAACCGCGACTACGTCGGTTCCACCCACTTCTTCTTCGACATCGGCAACGGCAATGCGCTCGCGTTCTTCGACTTCCCCGGACTGGGCCTCGACGAGTACGCCGAGGTGCTCGGCGGTCACCATCACCTGGCGATCTCGGTGTCGAGAGCGAACTGGGAGCGACTCAAGGCGAAACTCGAGGCTGCCGATGTCCCCTATCACTTGGTCGGCGACACCTCGATCTACTTCATGGGCCCAGACGGCGAGCGCCTCGAATTGATCAGCGACCCGCTCGGCGAGATGTACGGCATGAAGGTCGTCTGACGCGAACCGCGCAGGGGGCTGCGGGAGCGAGCGCTGCTGCGAGGGTCTTGTGACTCTGCTGATCAGCGGGTTCGGCAAGTAACTTCAGCCGTGATGACTGGAAGCGGAGCGCCACTGCCACCCCCGAAAATGCCCGTTGAGATACCGACTGGCAACACCAAGCAGCCGTTGTGGAAGCGGTGGTGGGTAGTGGGCATCGCCGTACTCGTGGTGGTGGGTGTGATCGCTGCCATCGCCGGCGGTGGCGATGGTGACGAGACGACGAGCGAGGGTGCGGTCACGAGTGAGGCGCCCGAGCAGACAGACGGTCAATCCGAAACCGAGTCGAGCGACGCATCGCAAGCCACCGAGGCTCCCGATGTGACAGACGCGCCGGTCGAGACCGATGCGCCCGTGCAGACCGATCCGCCGGCTGCAGGCGATTCGGTTCCCGGCGCGCCCGACGGCGCCACCGGCGACCGTTCGAATCCGGTCCCGAGTGGAGCGATTGCCGACATCGGTGAGGGATTCCGACTTCAGGTCGTGTCCGTCACCGACGACGCCACTGGTCTGGTCATGGCCGAGAACGAGTTCAACGATCCGCCACCGGACGGATCCCGCTTCACCTTCGTCGAAGTGGCCCTCGGCTACTACGGATTCGACGATCCGCAGTCGGGCTTCTTGACGTCGATCCAGGCGGTCGGGTCCGAGAGCACCGAGCTCGCAACCGATTGCGGAGTGATCCCGAACAGCCTCGAACAGTTCAACGACATGTTCAGTGGTGGGGTCGTCCGAGGCAACCTCTGCTTCGTCACCACCGCAGCGGACACCGGGGTGATTCAGGTCTACGCGTCGACAGGATTCACCGGGGACAGCGTCTTTCTCGACGCCTCTGCGACTCCGACCGATGTGGCCGACATGCCCACGCTTCTCGGCCCGCAGCCTGGAACGGCATCTGAGGACGCGAGAATGAACCCCACCGCTCTGGGTGCCGCAGCCGACGTGGGGGAGGGCTGGTCGCTGACGACGACAGGACCGGCCACCGACATCACCGACTCGGTGCTGGCCGAGAATCAGTTCAACGAGGCACCTCCCGAAGGATTCCGATTCGTCGGCGTTCCGGTCCGCATGGAGTACGGGGGCCAAGAGCCCTCGAACGCCTTTGCCGTCACGGTCAAGTCCGTCGGCGACACGAACCTCCAGTACGCAACCGATTGTGGTGTGATCCCCGGCGAACTGGACGCGTTCACCGACGTGTTCGAAGGCGGCGCGGTGGAGGGGCAAGTCTGCTTCGTGGTTCCTGCCACAGATCTGGGAACGATGACCGTCTACGCCGGGACCTTCTTCGAGGAGTACGTCTTCTTCTCCGCGGAGTAGAGGTTCAGAGGCGTCGAGGGCGGCGCGACCTCAGGGAGCGACGAGCTGGACGTCGAGTTCCAGTGCGACCTTGTCGGAGATCATCACCTTGTCGGCGCCGACCGGCGCGTTGAAGTTGATGCCGAAATCCTTGCGCGAAATCGACCCGGTGGCGCTGAATCCGGCGCGTGTCGACTGGTCCATCGGGAACACCGAGGTGCCAAAGAACTCCACGTCGAGCTCGACCTGCTTCGTGATGCCGTTGATGGTGAGATCTCCGGTCATGGTGAACTCCTCGCCTTCGCCGGTGACGGCGGTGGAGCGGAATGTCATTGTCGGGTTGGTCTCGGCATTGAAGAAGTCGCTCGAAGCCAGGTGGGCGTCGCGGTCGGTGTTGCCGGTCTTGACGGTGCCCATCTCGATCTCGGCGCTCACCGAGCTGCTGGCGAGGTCGTCGCCGACGACGAGTTGTGCACTGACGCCGTCGAAGCGTCCACGAACCTTGGAGAGCCCGAGGTGTCGCACCACGAAGCCGACCGTGGTGTGCGACGGATCGGCCGTCCAGGTGCCGGCGGCGAGGGGGAGGGTGGAGATCGAAGTGTTTGTCATAGCAACTAATATAGCCACGAAGTTTGCGATCGCAACTAAAAGCTCAGGGACGGGAGGTGGCGGTGCGGGGCACGTCGACCTCGATCTGCCACAGCGCACCGGTCGCTGTGCCGGCAACCACGTCTGGATGCGAGCCGGCTGCGGTGAGCGCGAAGAGGGTCCGAGCCCGAGGTCCGCCGAGCATGCAGGCGAACACGCTGTCGGAGGTGGCGAGACGGTGGGTGATCTCGCCACCCTCGACCACACGGACCACCTGCTTGCCGAGCGCGTCGGCGAACCAGATGCCCTGTTCGGCATCGATCGTGCAACCGTCAGGAGCCATGCCGGGCACCTCGGCCCACACTCGGCGGTCGGTGAGGCCGCGGTCGTGGGTGATCGTGAACGCGGTGTAGCGCGCTCCCATCGACTCGCCCACGATCAGGGTGGTTCCGTCGTCGGTGATCACCGAGCCGTTCGGGAACAGCAGATCGTCGGCCGCAGCGGTGACCGTGCCGTCGGCCCACACGATTGCCAGGGTTGCCGGGGCTGGTGGGTCGCCGCCCTCGAAGTCGAATCCGAAGTTGCCGACATACGCGTTGCCCTGCGGACCGACGACCATGTCGTTGCAGTGGCCGGTGGCGATTCCGTCGAGGTCGGCGTGTTCGACGATCGTGCCATCGTCCTCTCGACGCATCACGCGGCGGTCGAGCATCGACACGAACAGCAAACGTCCGTCGGGCAACCAGCCGAGGCCTGACGCCCGGCCGTCGTACTCGACTTCGACACGGCGTTGGCGGTCGTGACCCACCGACGAAATCGTGCCTTGATAGAAATCGCTGAACCACAGTCGGCCGAGATGCCAGCGTGGCCCTTCACCGAAATCGATGCCGTCGACGACCAGTTCCCAGTCGCCTGATTCGCCTGTTGTCGGATCCCCTGTGCTCATCCCGCCAATCTGGCATGTGCAGCGGTGAAGCGGTGCAGTGGGGGATACCCGAGGGAGGCTGCGCGATCACTCAGCACGCGCACCAGATCGTTGGCGATGCCCCGCCGACGGAACCCCTCGACGACGGCCAACGCCACCGCACCGCGGTTGTCGACCGCAGCGACGGCGATCAGGCGCTGCTCGTGCATCACGCCGAGTCGCATCATCTTGGGCGCTGCCAGCCGGTCGATCAGCTCCGGATACGGCCGCCGTCCACGGGTGGGCCCATGGCCTTGGCAGCCGCGTTCGCCTCGGAGTTCGTCGAGGAAGACGCCCAATGTGCCGCTCAGGCTGGGGTGGTCCACGGCAATCACGAGGAACTGGTCAGGTAGGCACCCATTCATGATCGACCACGGAGGTGTCGGGCGTGTTTCGGCGTGATCAGCGCTTCGTGACCGAACGCGGATCCCGCAGACCTGGGCTGGGGGATCCGCGGCCGGATCAGGCGACGTCGCGCATGGTCTCCACGAGTGGTGCCATGGCGTCGAGCGCGGCGAGCACCTCGTCGCGTGGACCTTGTGGCAGTCCGAACACCGCACGCTTGGCACCCTTGGCCGCCAGGTCGGTGAGCTTGCTCTCGTCGGGCGGTGCACCGAACACACCGAGTTCCACCGTGGCCGGGTCGCGGTCGATGCGTTCGCACGCAGCGCGAACCTCGTCCCACTTGTCGAGGGCATGACGCCCGCCGATCGGCATCCAACCGTCGCAGAACTCGGCGATGTGTGCCGCCGTCTTCGGGCCGGCATCGCCACCGAGGATGATCGGCGGTCCCGGCTTCTGGGTTGGCTTCGGCCATGACCAGCTCGGCTCGATCTGGACGTGGTCGCCGTCGAACGAGGCTTCGTCGTTGGCCCACAGCTCCTTCATTGCGAGCAGGTTCTCGCGCAGGATCGCCCGGCGCTCGCCATACGCGGTGCCGTGCTGGGCCATCTCCTCCTTGTTCCAGCCGTATCCCACCCCGAACAAGAACCGACCATTCGACAGAGCGTCGACGCTGGCCACCTCCTTTGCGGTGTGGATCGGGTCGCGCTGGGCCACGAGACAGATGCCGGTGGCGAGCTTGAGCGTGGTGGTCACGGCTGCACACGCACCAAGCGCAACGAAGGGGTCGAACGTGCGCCAGTAGAACTCGGGCAGCGGCGGAGCGCCCTCTCGCCCGCCCCACGGGGTGGCTCGGCGAGTGGGGATGTGCGAGTGCTCGGGAAACCAGAGCGACTCGAAGCCTCGCGCTTCGACCTCGCGGGCGAGTTCGATCGCCCCGATCGTCTGGTCGGTGGGAAAGATCTCGACGCCGATGTGCATGGCCGTCGACCGTACCGCCCGACGAGTTCCCGGTACTTGATCGAAAGGGACCAAAGTCCCTAGGGTCTCGCACTTGCTGCTGCGAGGCTGCGGCACAGTTTCACGAAGATTGGAGAACCTGCGTGACCAACCCAGAAGTTCCGGCCGCCCCGAGCGCGCCCGATACCAACAACGGCGGCGGCGGTGGACTGGTGTTCATCGGCATGGCCGGCCTGCTCATTGCCTTGGTCGCCACCGTGGTGATCATCGGCCTGATCGGCCTCCTGCGCGACGAGACCAACGGCTCCGCGAGCGGCGGCGAAGGTGCGAGCACCGGGCCGACCACACTCGGGCTCACGCTGTCCGAGTTCTCGATCGACGGTCAGCTCTCGGCCCAGCCCGGCGACGTGTCGCTGCTGGTCACCAACAACGGCAGCCAGCAGCACAACCTCGTCGTGCGTGAAACCGGCGCCGAGACCCCGATGCTGAACACCGGCGAGAACGCCACGCTCGCTCTGGGCACGCTCGAAGTCGGCTCGCTACGAACTGTTCTGCAGCGTCGCTGGTCACGCCGAGTCCGGCATGATCGCACCGCTCGAGATCTCCGACGATCGGCCCCGGCCGGCGGCGGCGAGGCAGCGTGGCGGCCACGACGAACACGACTGGAACTCGCCGGAATTCGACGCCGACGCAATGGACGCGATCATGGTCAACTCGATGCTCGAGTTCCCGGCCGAGACCGAGGGCTCCGGCAACCAGATCCTCGAGCCCGAGATCCTCGCCCGACGGCACCAAGCTGTTCAAGCTCGAAGCGTCGATCATCGACTGGGAGGTTGCGCCCGGCCAGATCGTCGAAGCGTGGGCCTACAACGGCCAGGTTCCCGGCCCGCAGATCATCGTCGACGTCGGCGACAACGTGCAGGTCGAACTCACCAACAACACCCCGATGGGCACCGACATCCACTGGCACGGCATCCAGACGCCGAACGACCAGGACGGTGTGTCGCCGTTCACCCAGGATCCGATCAAGACCGGCGAGACCTTCACCTACGAGTTCACGGCCGCAGAAGCAGTCGATCGGCATGTACCACGCCCACCTGCACTCGCAGATCTCGGTGGTCAACGGCATGTTCGCTGCGTTCCGCATCGGCGAGCGCCCCTACCCCCGTGGCATGACGGTCAGCGGCGTGACCATCCCCGAAGACTTCGAGCCCGACGTCGAGCTGCCGATGGTGCTCAACGACGCCGGCACGATCGGCCTCACCCTGAACGGCAAGAGCTTCCCGGGCACCGAGCCGCTCGTGCTCGAACGCCGGCGACTGGGTTGCTGCCGACTACTACAACGAGGGCCTGACGGCGCACCCGATGCACCAGCACCAGTTCCCGCAGTTGGTGTACGCCAAGGACGGCATCCCACTCGACTACCCGTACTGGGCCGACACCGTCAACGTCGCTCCCGGCGAGCGGTACTCGGTGCTGTTCCAGGCCGTCGACCCCGGTGTGTGGGTCTGGCACTGTCACATCCTCACTCACGTCGAGCGTGACACCGGCATGTTCGGCATGGTCACCGCGCTCGTGGTGAACGAGGCCGAAGCGACCACCGACGAGGCCGTCGAGGAAGAGCCCGTCACCGAAGACGCCTCCGCCGAAGGCTGATCGAACACTCCCGACCGAAGCCGTTGCTCGTGGTGCCAGACACCGCGAGTGACGGTTTCGTCGCGTCCGGGGGCCACTCCAGCGCCCGCGTTCGTGAGAAGGTGCACTCGATGAGCCGAGCATTCGAAGAGATCGATCACCAGACCACCCCGCTCGGCGACATCAGTCTGCGCCGCCGGCTCGAGCCGGTGCTCCAGGTCGACATCTGGGAGGTGAAGCTCGGCGACGAGTTCTTGATGTCGAGCCTGTTCACCGCCAGCGAGGAAGCGGTCGCGACGCTCGGGTTGGCGGCCTGTGTGGGCAACGACCTCGACGTGGTCGTCGGTGGTCTCGGGCTGGGCTACACGGCGGTGACGGCGCTGGCCGACGACCGGGTCACGCGCCTCCAGGTGATCGAAGCGCTCCCGGAGGTGATCGGATGGCACCGAGACGGATTGGTCCCGCTCGGTACGCAGCTCACCGACGATGTGCGCTGCACGCTGCGCCACGACGACTTCTTCACGCTCGTCGAGAACGGCATTCGAAGCCGATGGGCCTGGCGAACGGTGCTTCGACGCCATCCTGGTCGACATCGACCACACCCCGAGCCATCACCTGAGTACCGGCAACGAGAGCTTCTACGGCCCGGCGGGGTTCGGTCGTGTGTGTGAACAACTGCAGCCGGGCGGGGTGTTCGCGCTGTGGTCGGACGACCCACCAGATGCCGACTTCGAAGCGCTGCTGGGAGAGACGTTCGCCAGCGTGGTCTCCCACGTGGTCTCGTTCCCGAACCACTACACCGGCGGCGAGTCGGCCTGCACGGTGTACGTCTCGCTCGCTGCGGACTGATCGTCATCGAGCGCCCGTGGGAGACTCCACTCGGATCAAGCAACGCGAGGGAGTTGATCGACACCGAATTCACGGCGGTGTCGCTGTCGGAGACGAAGCTCCCGCGCCGCGGTACCGACTCGGTCACCTTCCATACGCCGGACGACATCGCTCGCTTTGCCTGGCAGCTGTATCAGAGTGACGAGACCGTCGGTGCCGTCGACACCGCCGACATGTCCTTCCATCTCGGCGACTGCATGCATCCGACCGCTCGGTTGGCTCGGCGTCGGCCGTCGGATGCTCCCGATCGGTGAGTCAGCTGTCGGGGTCGGCTCGGCCGGTGAAGTCGTCCATCGTGTGGTACACCCCGATGATGCGATCGGCGATGAAGTCGCGCACGTCGATCGGCACGACACCCTTGAGCATCTCGCTGAGCATCACCGTCTTGGGGAGGACGACGAACGACCGTCCGGCGAGCATCGCCTTCCAGGCCTCGTCGACGACCTCGTGAGGATCGAGGATCGGTAGCAGCGGAGCCGATGCTGCGCCGTCGAACATGCCGGTGTTCGTGTAGTAGGGACAGGCAGTCGTGACTTTGACGTGGTCGTGTCCGGCTTGTTTGAGTTCGAGTCGAACCGAATCGGACCACCCGATGACCGCCCACTTCGAGGCGGCGTACACCGCCATCCGCGGATTCGGCGTGAAGCCCGCCGCGGACGCCAGATTGAGCATCCGGCACTCGCTCTTGGCAGCGATCATCTCCGGCAGGAACGCGTGGGCGACGTACATCGGCGCCAAGGTGTTGACGTCGATCGTGAACTTGGCATCGTGTTCGAGGTCGGTTTCCCAGAAATAGTGGTTGCCCCGCACCACCCCTGCGTTGTTGACCAGCACGTCGACCCGCCCGACCTCGTCGAGCACGGCCGCCGCGGTGTCGGCCACCTCGTCGGCGTCGCTGACATCGACGACGTAGCCCGTGATGTGGCTCGCCCGACCGTCGAGTGCTTCGAGTTCGACGAGCGTGTCGTTGAGCTTGGCCTCGTCGACATCGAGCAGCACGACCGCTGCCGCCCGCTCGGCGATGGAGCGCTCGGCGAACAAACGCCCCATGCCCATGGCGGCGCCGGTGATGAGCACGTTCTTGCCCTCGACTGATTTCATGTCGACTCCTTCGATTCGTCGCCCGCCTGCGATCGAGCAGCGAGCGCAGCGTTGCGGACCCGCTCGAAGTCTTCGTCGGTGTAGGGCCCGTTGATTCCCGAGATCGTGGCCAGCTTCATGCCGTGTTTGAGTCCGAGACCGTAGATCTCCTTGACCTTCGGCCAGCTCAGGCTGCGGCCGACGGTGAAGTTCTCGTAGCGGCCCTCGAGGGCGAGCACGATCGTCTCGGCGAGGCAGGCGTAGACGGTGTTGTCGGGCAGGCCGATGCTCTTCATGCGAACGTCGCCCGGCAGCTCGACCTCGCCGGACTCGATGATGAGGACATCGGGGCGCTTGGCGACGTCCTCGGCGGACATGTCCAGGGGCCGGGCAACGTCGGTGATGACGCAGCCCGGCTTCACGCTCATGATGTCGAGCACCTTGTGGCCCGCGGCGGACGTTGCCGTGACGATCATGTCCATGTCGTGGAGCGCCGCCGACGGGTTGGTCGCCACATGGACCGCGGCTCGCGGATTCTCGCGTTCGATGTCCTGTTTGATCTGCAGCAGTTTCGCGGTCTCGGGAGACACCAGCCACAGCTCGTCGCAGGCGAGAGCGAGCAGGCGGGCGCATGCGGCGCCGATGGCACCCGAGGCGCCGACGACCATCGCCTTGCCGCGGATCGTGCCATCGTCGTCGACCTCGGCGATGCCGAGCCGCCGTACGGCCTCCGAAGCCGCCCACAGCGCCCCGGAGGCGCTGTAGCTGTTCCCGGTGGTCACCGGGAGCGACGCCTGTTTCGCGACGGTGACCCCTGCGTCGCCGACGACCTTGGTGAACGCTCCGAGACCCATGATCTGTGCTCCGAGCTTCTTCGACAACTCGCCGGCCGCCAGCAGACGCGAGTACGTGAACTCGGGTGGGTGGGAGAGCATCTCCTTCGGAGTTCCACCGACGGTGATCAGCCAGCCCTCGGCCTCGTCGCCAGTCTCCGACACGATGCCGGTCACATGGCTGTAGACGAACGGCGGGATGTACGCCATCGACTTCTCGACCACACCGGTCATGCCTGGGATGTTCGTGACCATCCCGAGCGGCTCGACGTTCTTGAAGTACTCGGTCGACAACGGATGGATCACGAAGGAGAATCGACTCTTGCGCCGGCGACCGCGCGGCCACAGCAAGCGCGGTTCGAGGTCGGCGCCCTGGAGGAACTGAGCGAGGGCGTCGGTGGTGACCTCGGTGCCGTCGGGCATGGTGGCGGCGACCATTGCCTCGAACATCGCTGGTACGACCATGAAGTCGAACGGTTGCGGTGTGACATCGACGACGAGGTCGGCGCCGAGTTCGGTGAGAGTGGCGAGGCGATCTTCCGAGACCGTGCTGGTGATGACCGCTTTGCCAGCGAGGTCCGGGAGGCCGAATCGCATCAGCTCGGAGAACGAGCCGATGATGACATCGGCGTCGCCAGCCGCGGCGTGGGCCACTTTGCCGCTCACCCAGCCGACCGGCCCGGCGATCTGATCCTTGATGATGCCGGGCACGTGCCGCCAGGCGAACTCACCGATCTCGGCGGTCGTTGCCGTGACCGGGTTGGTCTTGGCCTGGCCGGGCAGCACGAAGTCGTGACCGGCTTCGTCGAAGATGATGTTGTCGGTGAACTCTCGGAGCACGGCGACCGTTCGCTCGCGCGTCGTGCCGCCGACGACGACGACTCGGGCGTTCGCGAAGTAGCCCGGCATCTCGGCCACGACGCGACGTATCGCCCACTCCTGGAAGATGTCGGCGAGCAACGAGTCGTCGCGGACGGGAACCCGTGAGCCAGCATCTCTGATCCGCTCGAGGTCGCCGGCCTGTGCTGCACCGAGGCCTTCGGCTCGAGCCTCGCGAACACCGCTGATGGCGATTGCGTCGGCGTGCTCGGCCCACTGACCCACGGCAGTCTCCACGGCTTCGGAGTCGCCGCCAGTGCCGACTCTCACCAGCCGGAATCGCTGTCCCGCCAACGTGACGGTTTCGTCGTAGTCCCACTCGTCGCTCTGGAAGCTGACGTTGACGACGGTCTTCTGGGTGCGCGGCGCCATAGAGGCATCGACACTACTGCACACGATCGAGGCGCTGCCCCGGCGCCCACTGGATCTGGATTCGTGATCTGGAAGTCGACGTCAGAGCGGGGGTGGGTTGCGCCAGTCGATCTCGCTCGCACCGAGCTCCGTGACGAAATCGTCCGCCAGCGCTGACATCTTGTTCTCCTTGCCCAGGAGTTTGGTTCCGGTCCCGACAGCCATCCAGGTGCCATCTGGGATGCGGATGACGAAGTTCCTCGTGCGGGTGCCCGCGTCCTCGTAGTCGAACCACTCAGACCGCAGGCCTGAGCGTTCGATCGTGTGCAGGACCTCATTTGGCTTGACCTTGAACTGCCCGCGAACCGACGACACCACGAGCTGATGGTCGGTGAGGAAGAGACACACGACTCGCTGGTGATACACCAGCCGCCGTTCCCGGTCGAGGCCACGCAACTCGCCGTGAACCGACATGTTGTACAGCGACTTGGACGAGGAGATCGACGCGCCGACCTCGTCGGTGCCGCCGCCCGCAGCGGAACTCGCCACGATGAACGCCCGCAGCGTGTCCGGCCCGAATCGGTCGGCGAACCATGACTGAGCGACGTCGAGTTTCACCGGGTCGACCCTAGGCCGACAGACGAAGGCCCAGCATCACCGGGACGGTTCCTGGTGCTCAGGTGATCCCGAGTCGGACGAGCTGTTCGTCGGGAGCCTCGACCTCGACGAGAGCGGTCCGCAGCAGATCGATCATCTCCGTCTCGCTCGTCTCGCCGCAACGGTTCTCCTGCTCGTCGGGGTCGACGGTGAGGTCGTAGAGGTGATGGCGTCCAGCCGTTCGACGAACCGCCTCGTGCCCAGAACGGGAGCACGTCGTCAGCCTCGAAGGGCTGGCGGATGACCGGCACGTCAGAGCCCGGCATGAAGTCGAGCACCGCTCGGCGGTCGGGATTCGGGAACTGCATGTAGTCCTTGAGGGCGTGGTTGATCGGCATCGTCGACCACCGGTTCGACCACATCGACAGCGGTGCGTTCGTAGTGGCAGGCGCCCGGGCGTACTTGCGGCGCCCGTCGGTGACCTGCACCCAGTTGCCGTACACGCCGCCGATCGCCCAGTCGCGAATCGACTCTGTCGCGCCGGTGAGCAGCGGCACCATCGAACGTCCGTGGGTGCGGTGGCCTGCTTCGACACCGAAGACGTCGGCGATGGTCGCATTGATGTCGACGTTGGTGGTGAGCGCATCGATCACACCTGGGGTCTGACTCCTGGCGTGATCGCTCGGCCAGTGGATCATCAGCGGGGTGTGCCCGAGCGGCTCGAACTGCGGGATCATCGGCTTGCCCCAGATGTCGGCAGCGTTGTCGTCACGGGGGGCCACGCCCGAGCGGACGTCGCCCAGGTAGTGGCCATGGTCGGTGCACACGATGACCGCAGTGGTGTCCCACAGATTCTGCGCGTCGAGTTCGTCGAGGATCTTGCCGAAGTGGTGGTCGATCATCGACAGCTTGGCGCCGTAGTTGTTGCGGATCTGGCGGGCCTGGCGCTCGGTGATCTTGCCGGTGGACGTACCGCCGACGACGTACGGCGGCCACACCAGCCGGCCGGTCTCGAGTTCGTCAGGGGTGAGGGGGTCGTCGTCGTACATCGATGCCCACGGCTCGGGTGTGTCGAAGGGCTCGTGCGGATCGAACTCGTCGACGAAGAGCATCCAACGATCGTGCGCACTCGATGCGTGGCGTAGCCACGACGCGGCGGTCGCCATCGTGCGCGGGCCGGGGAAGTCTTCCTCTGCCCGGAACCAGGTGCGGCTGTCGTCGTAGTGGCGATGCCCGAACGACCGGTCGGCGATGCCCAACTGGTCGCGCAGGAACCAGCCGCCGTCGGCAGCGTTGCCGATCAGCGGGCGACCGTCGGGCGTCAGGGTCGGAGCGCCGTATGCGCTGGGGTCGACGTAGGTCTTCCACGGGTCGCCCTCGTGGCCACGCAGGTACTCCCAGCCGGAGAAGTCGGTGTGGTAGTTCTCGCCGCCCGTCTCGAACAGGTGGGGATGGTCCGACACCAGCATCGTGGTGACGTCGGCGCCGCGCAGTGTGGCGGTGATCGATTCCTCCCACAGCTCGATGGAGCCCCACGGCTTCCACAAGAAGTCGAGCGATCCGACGAGGATGTCGTGACGCGCGGGCATGCACGGCAGCGACCCCGTGACATGGCTGCTGAACTGGGTCGATCGAGCGGCGAAGCGGTCGAGGTTCGGCGTCGAGAATTCGGTGCCGCCGTACGCACCGAGCATGTGCCGGTTGAGCGAATCGAGCAGGATCACCACCACATTGTCTGGTCGATCGTTGCGTTGCATCGGGTCAGCCATCGACGGATGGTAGGTCGCGATGGCGCGGCCGGAAGGTTCGGACCGCACCGCTCGATGCGTCTCGGTGTCGTGTCGCCGCGCACCGATGCGTGCGCGGTCGATGGCTGGTCAGACCGGGAGGGGATCGGTTCCCGAGCGAGTCACCGGGTGCCAGATGCCATCGATGCGCATCGACGGGTCGCCCTGGCCGACGGCCGCGATCCGGTCGCCGACGACGATGATGCCGCCGCACTCCGGCAGACCCCACAGCGGCGACGCGTCGAGACCCCAACGGCGTTGCGAACCTGGCGACCAGTGCGGTATCGCCATCCCGGCGACGAGGCCGAGCCCGTCTGCTTCTGCGCTTGTCTGATCGGGTGTTGCCGTTCGTTCGCACATCACCATCGCTCCTGCGGACGCGCCGGAGATCGCAGTTCCCGAACGCCAGAGTTCGACGAGACGCCTCCCGATCGACCCGCCGGCGACGACAGTCAGGACGTCGAGCAGCCCGCCAGGCGACCCGCCCGGCATGACGATCAATCCGACTTCGTCGCTCAGCGCGTCGAGGGCCTGCGAGGTGTCGGTTCTCGGGTCGGGAACCACGGTGATCGTCGCCCCGAGGGTTCGATAGTGGGCAATGGTGCGGCTCGATGCGCCGGCGTAGTCGCTTCCCGGCCGGGCGGCGCCCGCGAGTACGACGGCGGTGCCGCTCGATCGTTCGAGCACAGCGCGGTCCATGGCCTCGCAGGGCGGTGTCAGCTCACGGCCACCCTGGAGGCACAGCAACCCTGGCGAACTCGTACTCACGATGCTGGCGTCCATCGTGCGGCGGTCAACACCCGATCACCGCCGAGCAGCCAACTCGACTGTCCGTCGACGCACAGCATGGCCTCGATGTCTGGCTCGATCGGCACGAGATACTCGATCTCTCCACGACCTCGGCGGGAACCTTCCGGCAAGACCTCTTCGACGATCGACCAGTGGACGGCATTGTTGACGTGACGCAGCGGGTCGAGGTCGACCGCCCGAATCGGCCAGGGTCGTCGGTGCGCATCGGCGGGAGCGGGCGGGAGTTGGAGTCGCGCCGACACCCGGCGGTCGGCGGCGGTCGGGCCGTAGATCTCGGCGAATCGGTCGCCGAGACCGATCGGCCGCCCAGATGCGGCGTCGATGCGGATCCACAGGCTGACTGCCTCGATCGTGGCGCCCGCACGGCCGTCGAGTGTGGTTCGTCGCTCGGCCCAGCCTCGTCCGGTGCCGGAACAGAAGGTGCGCAGCTCGAGCGCTTCGTCGAGGCGGGCGGATCGGGTGATGTCGATCATCGTGCGGCGCACGACCCAACTCGAGGGTTGTCCGTCAGCGTCGAGTCCCGCATCGGCGGTGTCGTCGGTGGCGATGTCTTGGAGGTACCGCGCGATTGCGTCGAGGCGCAGACGACCCCGTTGATCGACGTCACCGAGGCGAACCTGACGCCGGCTGGTGAACACCCGCCCATCGTCGGGTGGTGCAATCAGTTCGCTGGCGGCGGCGACGGCAGGCACGAGCCCGAACGTATCCCCTCCGCCATGCACCCACCCCCATCGCCCAGCCCGAGAGTGATGAGCGAACCGCACTCCCACACCCGCTTCGCTCATCGCTTCGGTGGTTCTCGGTCGGGCGATGAGCGAACCGCACTCCCACGCCCGGTTCGCTCATCGCTGGTGCGGGGGTGGCGCCTACTGTCGGGCGATGGCATACGAAACGGTGACGGGATACTGCTGGCCGCAATCGGTGGAGGCGGGTGATCGGGTGGCGTTGCACCTGTCGGCCTCGGGTGGGCGTCCGGTGTCGATCGAAGTGGCACGTCTCGGTGCCGCCCGCACCGTGGTGTTCAGTGAGACCGACGTGCCCGCCGGCGACCATCCAACGCCGATCGACGCGCCCGAGCACGGCTGCGGCTGGCCGGTGGCGTCGGAAGTCGCGGTCGAGGCGGCCTGGCCGTCGGGCTACTACGAGGTGCTTCTCTCGATCGAGGTCGACGGCAAGCGACGTGAGAGCCGAGCGTTCTTCGTGGTGCGCCCCGACCTCGCAACGACGACCGCCAAGATCCTGTGGGCCATCGACACCAACACCTGGCACGCCTACAACGACTTCGGTGGCCGCAACCTCTACACCGGTGCCACCCAGGTGTCGATGCTGCGCCCGATGGCACCGGGGTACCTGTACAAGCCGCCCGGTGCCGGCCAGCGGGTGACGTCGCTGCACCCGCCCGACCACCAGTCGGCGAGCCACGTCGGCTACCTCCGGATGAATCACCTCTCGCCGTATGGTGGCTCGGCCGGCTGGCCCAACTGGAGCGGACCGTTCATCGACTGGGCCGAGCGTGACGGCTACGAGATCGACATCGTCACCAACGCCGACCTCGAGGACCACCCCGAGCTGCTCGGACCCGACTCGCCGTACTCGCTGTATCTGTCGATCGGTCACGACGAGTACTGGTCGGCACCCATGCGCGACACCGTCGAGGCGTTCACCGCGAGGGGTGGTCACGCCGCCTTCTTCTCCGGCAACACAGCGTTCTGGCAGGTGCGCCTGGAGGACCCGACCGGTGACGACGCGTCAGGTCCAGCGGCCACGATGGTCGGCTACAAGGGCTTCTTCAAGCAGGACCCGGTGTTCGACACCGACCGCCAAGCCGAGCTGACATCCATGTGGTCCGACCACCTCCTGGAACGTCCGGAGAACCACATGACCGGCGTGAGCTTCAGCCGCGGCGGCTACCACCGCATCGGCAAGCGGGCCACCAAGGGCGCGGGCGGCTACACGCTGCACCGACCCGAGCACTGGATCTTCGACGGAACCGGCCTGGACTACGGCGACCTGCTCGGTGCTGCGGCCACGATCGTCGGCTACGAGTGCGACGGCTGCGACTTCACCTACCGCGACGGCCTGCCGTACCCGACCGGCTCCGACGGCACGCCGACGAACTTCGAGATCCTCGGCACCGCGCCCGCTGCGCACTTCACCCGCACCACGGCATCGCGTCCGCCCGCCCCGAACGAGCCATCGGAAGTCGAGTTCATCTCGTCGCGCCTGTTCGACGAACGCAGCCCGGAGGCGGTTGCGCGGATCGCCCACGGCCACGCCGTGCTCGGTACCTTCGTGACGTCGGGCGATGGCACCGTGATCACCAGTGGCTGTACCGACTGGGTCTGGGGCCTGGCCGAGCGCGACCGCGACGTCGAGCAGATCACCCGCAACATCTTCGACCGACTCGGCTGATCACGCCTGGGGTCAGACCCCCGGCGTGATCAGGCGTTCGGGGCGAGGGCTTCGAGCAGGTTCCAGTCGAGAGTGATCGGGCCGGCTCGTGGACACCGGCTGGACGCACACGTGGTCGGCGCCTGCGTCGTAGTGCGCCTGGATGCCGGCCCGAACCCGGTCTTCGTCGCCCCACACGATCACGTGGTCGACGAAGCGATGGTCGCGCTGCTCGATTTCGTCCTCGGTGAAACCGATGCGCTTCCAGTTGTTGCGATAGTTCGGCAGGCCCTGCGTAGCGGTCGATCTGGACGTTGGCCGCGGCGCGGGCGGCATCGGCATCGGTCGACAAGATCACCTTCTGCTCGACGCACAGCAGCTTGTCGGGTCCGATCGCGGCGCGGGCCTCGGCAGTGTGCTCGGGGGTGACGAAGTAGGGGTGCGCGCCGTCGGCAGCGGTGGCCGACAGCTCCAGCATCTTCGGCCCGAGCGCTGCAAGGAGCCGGATGTACGGCTCGGCCGGTGGCACCGCCATGTACGGCGACGCGTCCATCGCTTCGAGGTAGGCACGCATCTGGGTGAGCGGCTTGGAGTAGTCGAGCTTGCGGAGCCCCGCCACCATCGGCTCGTGGCTCACCCCGAGACCGAGCACGAACCGGCCACCGGTCTGCTCGGCGAGGGCGTTGGCGGCTTGCATCATCGGGCCGGGGTGACGGCTGAAGATACTGGCGATGCCGGTGGCGAACTGCAGCGTCTCGGTTTGTGATCCGAGCCAGGCCAGGTGGGCGAACGGGTCGCGCCCGACGGTGTCGGGCACCCACAACGTGGAGTAGCCGAGCGACTCGATTCGGCCAGCCGCTTCGGCGGCTTGTCCGGCGGTCATTGCGTCGGTGAAGTACCAGACGCCAAGATTCGAGGGTCCGGTCAGTCGATCTCGTGCACTCATGGCGCCGAACCTACGCGTTGGCGTGTCGTTGGGTCGTGCCGGGCCTGGCCTCGTCGCTCAGTCGGGGAGCATCGGCAGTTGGATGCCGGGATCGCCGCGCATTGTCGTGACCCGTTGCAGGGCGGTGCGACCGAAACGCTGGTGGACGGCGTCGAGGACGGTGTCGAGTTGCTCGGCTTCACAGCGTTCGAATGGCAGCACGAGTTGTACGGCGTCTCGATCGGCGAGGCCGCTCACCGAGATGCCGAACAGGCTGATGCCACGCGATTCGATCAGCGGCCACGCAGCGTCGAGGACCCCGTAGGCGATGGCGTGGATCACCGCGGTCGCCGAAGCTGGCATCGGCCAGCGATCGTGATCGTGTGGCCCGGCTCAGATCGTCGAATCGCAATCGCACCGTGATCGTTCGGCCGACGCGGTCGGCCCGACGCAGCCGGCCGGCGACTCGATCGACGAGTCGCCAGAGCACGACGTCGATCTCGTCGCGTGAGCGACGTTGTCGGCCGAGTGCCTGCTGCGACCCGATCGATCCCCGACGTTTGCCCGTGGTCACCCGTCGGGCATCGCGATTGTGCGGCAGGGCGTGCAGTTGGTGTCCCATCGACCGCCCGACGATCGCCACGAGTGCCTCGGGCGACATCGCAGCAACGTCGGCGACGGTGTGAAGGCCCGCGGTCGTCGAGCTTCGTCGGCGTGACTGCACCGACTCCCCACAGGCGTCGCACCGGGCAACGGGTGGAGGAAGTCGAGTTCGCCCTCGGGTTCCACCACCAGGAGACCGTCGGGTTTCGACACGGCGCTGGCGACTTTGGCGAGGAACTTGGTTCGCGCGACGCCAACGCTGATCGGGAGCCCCGCCTCGTCGGCGACACGGCGACGCAGTTCGGTGGCGATGTCGGCCGGTGTCCCGGCGATGCGCCAGAGTCCGGCGACGTCGATGAACGCCTCGTCGATCGACATCGGCTCGACGATCGGTGAGGTGTCGCGGAAGATGTCGAACACGGCCGCTGCTGGCTTCGGTGTACGCCTCGAATCGCGGTGGCACCTCGATCAGATTCGGACACAGCCGCCGCGCCGCTGCCGCCGGACATCGCCGTTCGGACCCCGTATGCCTTGGCCTCGTAGCTGGCCGCGAGCACGACGCCGCCGCCGACGACGACCGGCTTGCCCCGCAGCGTCGGATCGTCGCGTTGTTCGACCGATGCGTAGAACGAGTCGAGGTCGGCATGCAGGATGGTGGCAAGCGAGCGGGGTGGTGGAGACACGAACGTATGTTCGCGCGGGTCCGACCGTTGAGCAAGCGATCACGCCTGGGGTCTGACCCCTGAGGTGATCGGGCGGTGGAGGTGCCAGTCGCCGGAATCGATGAGTGTGAGGTCGAGTCCGTCGCCGCTGGCGTAGGCCCAGGCGTCGATGCCGCGAGCGGTGCGCACGACCACCCGCGAGTATTCGCCGTCGACGATGCCTTCGACTTCGTCGAGCACCTCGAGCGCCCGGTCGAACGATTCGTCGATGAGCGCAAAGCTGTGGCCGTGGATCATGCCCTGGTCGTTGAACACCGCAGCGGGGTAGTCCAGGCCGGTGTCGAACAACTGGCCCGGCACGGTGTCGGCCCACCCCTCGTCGATGACGAACGGCGCGAGGAAATGCCACCGCACGTCGCCGGGACGCAGCGTGCCGTAGACGAAGACGTACTGCGTCCGCTGCGCGGTCACGAAGCAGACTTGCGACGCCCGCGGGCGCCCCACAAGGTGCCGCCGAGCATCAGTGCGACGCTCACGATCAGGATCACTGTGGCGAGCACGTTGACCTCGGGCGGGAACTTCACCCGGAAACTGCCGTTGATGTACAGCGGGAACGTCACCAGCGAACCGGCGTTGAACAGCGTGATGATGAAGTCGTCGAGCGACAGTGCGAACGACAGCAACGCCGCCGCCAGGATTCCGGGCAGGATCAAGCGGGAAGGTCACTTTCCAGAACGTGCGCAGCGGCGAGGCACCGAGATCCTGGGCGGCCTGCTCGAGTGTCCAATCGAAACCGCGGACCCGGGCCCGCACGGTCAGTGCGACGAAGCTCACCTGGAACATGATGTGAGCGATCACGACCGTGGTGAAGCCACGAGTGATGTCCCAGTCGAGGAACAATGTGGCGAGTGACGACCCGAGCACGATCTCCGGCGTGGTCAGCGGCAGCACGAGCAAGAAGTTCAGTGGCCCGCTTCCACGGAAGCGGTACCGAGCGAGCGCGATCGCGATCAACGAGCCGAGAATCGTGGCGATCACCGTGGAAATCGCCGCGATCTTCAAGCTCTCGACGAACGCATTGGTCAGTGCCTCGTCGGCGAACGGGTCGGCCCAGTTGTCGAGGGTGAAACTCTGCCACTCGACGTTGTAGTTGCCGAGCGGCTTGTTGAAGGAGAACGCAACGATCCAGATGATCGGCACGAACAGATACAGCAACGCGAACCCTGCGTACGCGTTGAGTGCGAACCGGGCAACCTTCCCACCGGTCGAAGATGGCGCGCTCACGCAAGGTCCTCGGTGCCGAAGAACTTGCTGTAGATCAAGACGAACACCGTGATGATGAACATCAAGACGAACGACATCGCAGATGCCAGCGGCACGTTGTTCTGCACCAGGAACTGGTCCTGGATCGAGTTGCCGATCATCGTGGTGTTCGGACTGCCGAGGTAGAGCGAGTTGACGAAGTCGCCAGCTGCAGGGATGAACGTGAGCAGCGTGCCAGCGAAGATTCCAGGGATCGACAGCGGAATGATGATCTTCGCAAACGCTGCGGTCGATGTGGAGTACAGGTCTTTTGCGGCATCGAGCAGACGGATGTCGATCTTCTCGAGGCTCACGTAGATCGGGAGGATCATGAACGGCAAGAAGTTGTAGGTGAGGCCGAAGATCACCGCCGCCGGGGTGTTGATCAATCGCCCGTCGTCCATGATGTGCAGCGCCTCGAACAGCCAATCGAGGCCGATCTTGTCGATCGCTCCGACGATCATTCCCTGGTCGGAGAGGAGGCTGCGCCACGCGATTGTTCGGATCAGATACGACGTGAAGAATGGGATCACCACCAGGCCCAACAGCAGCGTGCGGTACTTGCCGCCGCGGAACGCGATCACGTACGCCAGCGGGTAGCCGATGGCGATCGTCAACACGGTTGCGATGCCCGCATACATGAACGCCCGCTGGAACTGTGGCCCGAAATCGGTGAAGGCGGTCGTGTAGTTGCCGAAGTTCCAGTCGAAGTCGGCCTCGACGGCGAACCGGCTCGGCAACGTCGACAACGACAACCGCAGCAACGTGAACAGCGGTGCCAGGTAGAACAGCGCCAGCCACAGCATGCCCGGTTTCAGGAGACCGTACGGGGCGATCTTGCGTCGTGTCTCCGGGGTGCCGGTGACTGCAACGACCACCAACATCAGCACGCTCGCGAGGACGAGCGACAGGGCGAGGATCGCCAGCGGACCCGTCAGCAGGCGGGTGCCGACAGCGGCGAGGAGCGCGCCGGCGCCCACCAGCGCCCCGAGTCCGATGAGCTCGGGGCGCCGTGCAGTTCGGCTCCCGCCGCTGACGTCGTGGGCCGTGTCGACCACTTGGTGGGTTCCTAGGCCCCGGTGATCGACGAGAAGGCGGCGTCGTACTCGGCCTCGACCTCTTCGCTCAAGGAAGCGAAGCCTTGGGTGTTGGCGAGCGTGGCGTCATCGGGGAACACGAGCGGATCGTTGGCGAGGTCGGGGTCGAGCTTCTCGACCTCGTCGCGCACACCGTCGACCGGCGACACGTAGCCGACCCACGTGGTGATCTGCGCCGCTTGCACCGGGTCGTAGACGAAGTTCATCCACTGTGCGGCAGCGTCGACGTTGGCTGCACCCTTCGGCAGCACCATGGTGTCAGCCCACGAGGTGGCGCCGCTCTCGGGGAAGACGAACTTGACCGCGGGGTTGTCTCGCGCGATCGCCGCGACGTCGCCGGACCAGCCAATCGTGATGGCCAGGTTGCCGTTCGACAGATCGTCGAAGTAGTCGTTGCCGTGGAAGCGTCGGATCTGGCCGGAGTCCTTGGCCTCCTGCAGCTTGTCGAAGGCGGGCTGTGCGTCGGCGAACGTGCTGAGTGTCGTGATGTCGATGCCCAGGCTCATTGCGATGACGCCGATGGTGTCGCGCATCTCGGTGAGCGCGCCGACCTTGCCGGCGAATTCGGGATCGAAGAGATCGTCCACGCTCGTGATTTCCCGGCCGGTGACGTCGAGAGTTGTAGGCGATGCCGGCGAACCCGGTCTGCCACGGCAGGCTGTACTCGCCCGTCGGGTCCCACGACGGGTTCTGCAGGTCGGCGCGCAGGTTGGCGGCGTTCGGCACCTGATCGATCGGGAGCTTGTCGAGCCAGTCGAGTGTGATCAGTCGGTTGGCCAGCCAACTGGTGGGGGCGATGATGTCGGGATCGATCGGCTCGCCGCGGCCCAGCAGCGGCTGGATCTTGGCGAAGTATTCGTTGTTGTCGTTGTAGGCCTCGGTGTAGCGCATGTCGATGCCGGTGGCTTCCATGAATCGGTCGACGGTGCCCGTGAGGCCATCTTCGGTCGGGTCGATGTACGACGGCCAGTTCTCGAAGAACAGCGAACCGCCGCCGCCACCTGTCGTACCGCCAGTCGTGCTGCCGGTGGTGCCGGGTGTCGTGCCTGCCGAGCTGGAGTCGCTGTCGCTGCCGCAGGCGGCCAGCAAGCGCGGGCAGCGAGAGGCCGGCTGCACCGAGTGCGCCGGCACGAGCGAGGAGTTGGCGGCGGGTGAGATCCGAACGGCCGGTGCCGAACGGCGAACGGAACGGGTTTGGTCGTGACGTGGTCATGGTGTCCTTCTGGTCAGGTGTCAGTGGATTCGGTGGCTCGGTGTTCGGTGGCTCGGTGTTCGAAGGTTCGATCGCCGGCGGCAGGTCACGAGTCGGCGTTCGCTTCCAACGTGTCGATGTCGCTTGCGGTGGCGCCTGCCCGTTGGGGCCAGTCCGACAGCAGGAACGCACTGCCGGGTTCCCATGAGAGGTGAACGCTGTTGCCCGGATACAGGAACGGGAGATCGGTGCCGGTGACGACGCTGGCGATCACCTCGCTGTTGTCCTTGAGGTGCACCACGATGCGGGCTGTCGCTCCCTGGAACACGACGTCGACCACGGTTCCCTCGATCGATCGCCCCTCGTCCTGTGACTCGTTGGTGGCGGTCAGGCGCTCGGGGCGCAGCATGACCGAGACGCGCGCGCCGACGGCCCGCTCGACGTCGGTGCGGGAGCGAACGGTGTGGCCCGCGGTGAGCGCAACCACCGTGTCGTCGCCGTCGGTGCCCACGACCTCGCCGGGCAACAGGTTGGCCGACCCGATGAAGCCTGCGACGAACAACGACGCAGGGCTGTTGTAGATCTCCTGCGGGGTGCCGATCTGCTCGACGAGGCCCTCGCTCATCACTGCGATGCGATCGCTCATCGTGAGCGCCTCGCCCTGGTCGTGGGTCACGAAGACGAACGTGATGCCCACCTCGCGTTGGATGCGCTTGAGTTCGAACTGCATTGCCTCGCGCAGCTTCAGGTCGAGGGCTGCGAGCGGTTCGTCGAGCAGCAGCGCGCTCGGGAAGTTCGACCAGTGCCCGCGCGAGCGCCACTCGTTGCTGCTGCCCACCCGACAGCTGCGACGGCTTGCGTTCGGCGAAGTCGGCGAGGCGCACCACGTCGAGCATCTGGGTGACGGCTGCCTCGTACTCGTTCTTGGGTGTCTTCTTGGATCGCGGGCCGAATCGGACGTTGTCGGCAACGGTCATGTGCGGGAAGAGCGCGTACTGCTGGAACACCGTGTTGACGTTGCGCTTGTACGGCGGCACATGGCTCACGTTCTCGCCGTTGAGCAGGACCCGTCCGGAGGTCGGCTGTTCGAAGCCGGCGATCATCTTCAACGTCGTGGTCTTGCCGCAACCCGACGGCCCGAGCATGGCGAAGAACTCACCCCGTTCGATACCGAAGTTGGCGTGCGTGACCGCGTAGAAGTCACCGAACGATTTCGTGACGTCCTCGAGTTGGATGACGGTGTCGCTCACGCGACCCGCTCCGAGTGCGGCCGGAGTTCGAGCTTCCCCCTGGTGTCCATGTGTCGAGAACATTAGCCCCGGTAGCGCCCTCGAAAACCAACAGCATGATGACGTTCACGAAGCGGCAACAAACAGCGCTTCCGCGTGGCAATCTGTGCACATGGCAACGACGCTTTCCTCACTCGATTCGAACTTCATCGCGCGGCGAATGGCGCCCGTCGGTGACCGGTGCCACCGACGAGGTGGTGAACCCTGCGACCGGTGCGGTCGATCGGATCGGTACCCGGCCTCGGACGCGGCCGATGTCGATGCTGCCGTCGCTGGCTGCGATCGCCGGCCTTTCCGGCGTGGGCGGCGCTGACGCCTCGCGAACGCAGCGAAACCCTGCACCGAGTCGCCGACATCATCGACGACAACATCGACGAGCTGTCGCAGATCGAATGCGAGAACGTCGGCAAGCCGGTCGGCATCGTCGAGTTCGAGATGGATCTCACCAAGGACAACTGGCGGTTCTTCGCATCAGCGTGTCGCTTCCTCGAAGGCAAGGCCGCTGGTGAGTACATGGCCGGCTACACGTCGATGGTGCGCCGCGACCCGCTCGGCGTGGTGGCCTCGATCACGCCGTGGAACTACCCGCTCAACATGGCCACATGGAAGCTCGGCCCGGCGCTGGCCGCTGGGAACACCGTGGTGCTCAAGCCGTCCGAGCTCACGCCGTATTCGGTGCTGCGCCTTGCCGAGCTGACCGCCGACGTCCTGCCGCCCGGCGTGTTCAACGTGGTCTGTGGCCAGGGCCACGTCGCTGGTGCCGCGCTCAGCGAGCACCCCGGCATCGCGATGATCTCGATCACCGGCAGTGTCGGCGCCGGCAAGGCCGTCGCACGATCGTCGGCCGAGACGCTCAAGCGAGTCCACCTCGAGCTCGGTGGCAAGGCGCCGGTGATCATCTTCGACGACGCCGACATCGAGGGTGCCGTCGAGATGCTCAAGGGCATGGCCTTCTACAACTCGGGCCAGGACTGCACGGCGCCGTGCCGGGTGATCGCCGGCTCGAAGGTGCACGACGATTTCGTCAACCGGCTCACCGACGCCGTGGCCAGCGTCAACGTCGGCGATCCGATGTCGGAAGACACCGAAATGGGTCCTGTGATCTCCGACGTCCATCGCGATCGCGTCGCCGGGTACGTCGACCGAGCCCGCGAAGTCCGGCGCCGAGGTCACCGTCGGTGGGTCGGCGCGATCGGGCGCCGGGTTCTTCTACGAGCCGACCGTGGTCGTCGGGCCCGGGCCAGGCGTCCGAGATCGTTCAGCGCGAGGTGTTCGGTCCGGTGGTGACCGTGCAGTCAGCGGCGGACGAGGAGTCGGCGCTGGCGATGGCCAACGACGTCGACTACGGCCTGGCTGCCAGTGTGTGGACCTCCGACGTCGGCCGAGCGATGCGGATGAGCAAGGCGCTGCAGTTCGGTGCCGTGTGGGTCAACGACCACATCCCGATCGTCTCCGAGATGCCCCACGGCGGCTTCAAGCAGTCGGGTTACGGCAAGGACATGTCGATGTACGCCGTCGAGGCGTACACCGAGGTCAAGCACGTCATGATCAAGCACTGAGTTCGGCTTCGTCGTCGAGCTGCTGCTGCAGCGACGGCGCGGCGAGCCCGATCACGTTGCCCTCGGTGGGCAACGGGTCGTTGCGGCAGAGGAACGCCAACTTGCCGTCGACGATCCGAACCACCGGGAGGAACAGGTCGGCGTCGACGGCTTCTTGGATCGTCTTGCCACCGTGTGCTGTTCGAACGCGCCAGCCTTGGCGGGAGCGTTCGTCGATCGTCGAGTACGTGATGCCTTCGATGCCCACGAGACGCCCGAGGTGTTCCTCGGGCACGGACGTGTCGCCGCTGCGCCGAGCGCTGGGCGCCAACTGGAACACCTCACGGCGCCCGAAGACGCGGGCGAATCGTGCCGTGGCGAGGGCGTTGACTTCGTCGTTCGAGGTGAATGCCAACAGCCGTCCGATGCCACGCAGGTCGAGGTCTTGGCTGGCCTCTTCGGCGAGCACGCTCATCCGTCGGGCGCGCAGCCCCAGGGCGATCGCACGGGTGACGTTGTAGGGGTCGGTGTCGACGAGCAGCGTCTTGACGTCACGTTTGCCGAGTTCGGTGGCGAGCCCACGAGCAACAGCGTGCGAGCCGGCGATCAACACCCCATCGGCCTGTGCTTCGGCGAGCCCGAGCGCTCGTGCGGCAGGGCCGGCGACGAAGCCGTAGACGACGATCGTGCCGATGATCACGAGGAAGACGATCGGGACGATCTTCGCAGCGTCGGGGACGCCCTCTTCCTCGAGTCGGATTGCGAAGATGGCGGACACAGCCGCCGCGACGATGCCGCGCGGCGCCATGGTCATCAGGAACACACGCTCGCGCCAGTTCAGCGAGGTCCGCACGGTCGACACCAGTACCGAGAGCGGCCGCGCCAGGAAGACCAGGAGTGCGAGGAACACCAGCGACGGCACGATCACTTCGCGGAGTGCGTCGGTCTCGATGCGGGCGGCGAGCAGGATGAACAGGAACGAGATCAGCAGCGTCCGCACGCTCTCGTTGAACTCGAGGACCTGGCGGATCGTCGAGCTCTCCCGGCGTGCGAGATACATGCCCATCACCGTGACGGTGAGCAGGCCCGCCTCCTCTTGGACCTCGTTGGTGGCGACGAACGAGGCCACGACGAACGCGAACGTGACCGGCACGGTGAGCTGGTCGGGGATGAGGAAACGACGCAAGCGCGATGTCGAGCACCACTGCAGCAGCCAAGCCGATACCGGCGCCGGCAACGATCGTGAGCAGCACCACGCCGGCGATGGTTGCGAACGGCCTCGCCCGGCACGTCGGTGAGCACGATCTCGAAGGCGATGAGGGCCGCGGTGGCGCCGATCGGGTCGATCAGGACGCCCTCGGCGCGCAGGATCGGGACCGGTCGTGCCTGCCGGCCGAACGAAGCGCAGCAGCGGGCCCACCACGGTGGGTCCGGTGACCACCAGCACGGCGCCCAGCACGATCGCTGCCTGATTCGAGATGTCGAACACCTCGCGAGCGCCGTACCAGCCGATGAGGAAGGTGACCACCGCCCCGACCGTGATCAGTCGTCGGACGACGACGCCGGTGTTGCGCAGCTCGCGCGGTGGAAGATCGAGCCCGCCCTCGAACAGGATCAGGGCGACGGCCAGCGACACGAGCGGGAAGAGCGTGCCGCCGAGCAGTTCATCAGGCTCGACGATGCCGGTGACCGGGCCGAGCAGCAGCCCGGCGATCAGCAGCGCGATGATCGACGGGACCTGGATACGCCACGCAACCCATTGAGCGAGCATCCCCGCACCGAGGATCAGCGCGAGGGTCGGCCCGATCGTCGATTCGGTTGCCGCCAGCATCGCCGCGGTCATCGCTGAACCCTCATCGCCCCAACCCTCATCGGCTGGTGGTGTGGGGGACGGCGAACATCCGGTGCGAGGGTAGCCGCGGTACCGTCGGCCCATGGTCGCACGCATCCAACGAGTCACGTTTCCGGGCAGTCAAGGGGATCTCGCCGCCCGTCTCGACCTGCCCGCTGGGCCACCTCGTGCCTTTGCGCTGTTCGCCCACTGCTTCACGTGCGGCAAGGACATCGCTGCCGCGTCGCGCATCGCGAGCGCACTGACCGATGTCGGCTTCGGCGTGTTGCGGTTCGACTTCACGGGACTCGGCATGAGCGAGGGCGAGTTCGAGAACACCAACTTGACGTCGAACACCGAGGATCTCGTGGCAGCGGCCGACTGGTTGCGATCCGAACATCGGGCGCCGCAGATCCTGGTCGGGCATTCGCTCGGCGGTGCGGCGGTACTCGCAGTGGCCGCCGACATCCCCGAGGTGCGTGCGGTCGCCACGGTCGGGGCGCCAGCCAGCACCGATCATGTGACCCACGTCTTCGAGTCGTCGCTCGACCAGATCGAGCAGGACGGCGTCGCCAACGTCGAGCTGGCGGGCCGGCCGTTCACCATTCGCCAGCAGTTCGTCGACGATCTCCGCTCGCATGCGATTGCCGACCGTGTGCGAACGATGAAGCGGGCGCTGCTGGTGATGCACTCGCCGATCGACAACACGGTGTCGGTCGACCACGCCGCGGAGATCTTCGCTGCGGCGAGACATCCGAAGAGTTTCGTGTCGCTCGATGGTGCCGACCATCTGCTGACGAACCGCACCGACGCACGTTTCGCGGCGAGCATGATCGGCGCGTTCGCCGATCGCTACATCGTCGACGAGAGCGGAGCGCTCGACGCACCGCGAGCGTCGTCGGCGGTGGTCGTGGCAGAGACCACCCAGGGGCCGTTCCTGAACCACGTCGTCGTCGGGCGCCACCGTCTGCTGGCCGACGAGCCGGAATCGATCGGCGGGTTCGATGCCGGACCATCGCCGTACGACTTCCTCGGCGCCGCGCTCGGTGCCTGCACGTCGATGACCTTGCGGATGTACGCCGATCGCAAGCAGCTGCCGCTCGATCGTGTGACGGTCGAGGTGACACACGGCAAGGTGCATGCGAACGACTGCATCGAGTGCGCCGAGAACCAGCAACTGGCCGGTCGAACGGGGATGATCGACCAATTCGAACGTGTGATCACCGTCGCCGGCGACGACCTCACCGACGAGCAACGCGCCAAGCTGCTCGAGATCGCCGACAAGTGTCCTGTGCACCGCACACTCGAGTCGGCCAGCTCGATCGTCACTCGCCTGACCGACTGATCGCTTCGGGGCGGATCAGGCGGTGGCGGGAGCAGGGCGTTCGGCGGGTTCGTCGGCGGGTTGGACCCGGTCGAGCGAGCCCTCGCGCTGGCGCACCAAGGCAGCGTTGAACTCGGCGGCCATCAGCGACGAGATCGCCAGGAAGCTCAGCCACGTGATCAGACTCAACACGATCGCGAAATTGCCGTAGGTCGACGAAGCGCTCTCCTGGATCCGGTCGACGATCGCCGTCCCGAAGTACTGCAGCACCGAGAAGGAGATGCCGGCTGCGATGGCGCCGGGCCACACATCACCCCAAGTGGTCGAGGCCGCCGTGAGGAACCGGTACATGGCGGCCAGCACCGCGATGTTGATGAGCACGGTCGCCGCGAGGAGCGCAATCCGTCCGATCTCTGGGAGCCCGGCGGCGTTCACGAGCGTGGCGATTGCGATGGTGCCGACCTGTGCGGCGCCGATGAACAACAGGCCGAGCAGTGCCTTGCCGCGCTGCTTCGGCATGGCGTCGCGGTGATCGACGTGGATCTCCCAGATGTCGTCGAGTGCTCCCTGCAAGCCGACGAACGCCTTGGTCGACGACCACAGTGCACCGCCGAGGCCGATGATCAGCGCCCACCAGTTGCCGGTCAGCGATGCCGGATCGTTCTGGAGTTGCTGGCCGATCACCGGGATGTCGGCCAATGCTCCGTCGATGATGCGGTCCTGCAGGTCCTGGTTGTCTTCGAGTACGAAGCCGAGGATGGTGGTGGCAGCGAGCATGAGCGGGAAGATCGACAGGAACCCGAAGAAGGCGAGCACCGAGGCGTTGCGGCCCGAGAGGTGCCGCCGCCAACCGTCGAGGGTGTCGACGGTCACGTCGATCGCAGCGTGCCGCCCGCGCAGCTCCATCACCTTGTCACTCGTGGTCCACGGCATCAGCGCTGCATCCTCATCGGTCGGTGGTTCCCAGGTCGTTCAGATCCCAATCGACAGGATCGCGGCCGGCGGCGACCAGTGCCGAATTCGCTCGGCTGAACGGGCGGCTGCCGAAGAACCCGTTGCGCGCCGACAGCGGCGACGGATGGGCCGACTCGATGATCGTGTGACGGTCGGTGTCGATCAGCACCCGTTTGCGGCGCGCGGACGCTCCCCACAGGACGAAGACGACGGGCTCGGGTCGTTCGTTCACGACACGGATCACCTGGTCGGTGAAGGTCTCCCACCCGTGCTGCTGATGCGACGCTGCCTCGCCTCCTCGCACGGTCAGCGTGGTGTTGAGCAACAAGACTCCGTGGCGAGCCCAGGCCTCGAGGTTTCCGTGGTCGGGGATCGCAACGCCGAGGTCACTGTGCAGCTCTTTGAACACGTTGACCAGCGACGGCGGCACCCGCACCCCGCGGCGCACCGAGAAGCACAGGCCGTGGGCCTGGCCCTGACCGTGGTACGGATCCTGACCGAGGATGACGACCTTGACGCTGGCGAGCGGGGTGAGGTGCAGGGCAGCGAACACCTCGTCCGCAGGAGGGTAGACGGGGTGTGCGCGGCGTTCGTCTGCGACGAACTGTTGGAGGTCGTGCCAGTACGGCAGGTCGAACTGGTCGCGCAACAGCGGGTTCCAGTCGGTCGTCATCGCCCACAGTGCCTACCATGGCTGAAGTGTTCGATCATCTCGAGCGAGCCCCGCTCGCCACGTTGCCCACCCCGCTCGAAGCCGGACCGACCCTCGTCGGCGGCAGTCGACTGTGGGTGAAACGCGATGACCTCACCGGGCTCGGTGGCGGCGGGAACAAGGCTCGCAAGCTCGACTTCTTGTGTGGTGACGCACTGGCCGTCGGTGCTCGATCACTGATCACCGTCGGTGCCGCGCAGTCGAATCACTGTCGGATGACAGCGGCGGCAGGTGCCCGGCTGGGGCTCGAAACGCATCTGGTGTTGTCGGGCGATCGGCCCGATGCGGCAACCGGGAACCAGTTGCTCTCGATGCTGTTCGGTGCCCAACTGCACTTCACGGGGGCCGAGGAGAGCCATTGGGGCGAGCTCGAGATCGCCCGAGAAGCGGTCAGTGATCAGCTCGTTGCCGAGGGGCTGGCACCGTACGCGATCCCGATCGGTGGGAGTACCGCAGTGGGTGCGCTCGGCTACGCCGCAGCGTTCATCGAACTGCTCGACCAGTGCGACGCCGCCGGTGTTGCACCTTCGCATGTCGTGTTCACCTCATCCAGTGGCGGCACGCATGCCGGTCTGCTCGCCGGGCGCGCCGCAGCAGCACACGCTGGTCGGGATGTGCCCGACGTGGTCGCCATCGGCGTGGCCAAAGGGGTCAACATCGGGCGTCCCGACATCGCCGGGCTCGCCAACCAGACGCTCACGCTCATGCAGTCGACGGCGATCGTCGCCGACGAGGACGTCGAGGTCGACACCCGCTGGATCGGCGACGACTACGCGGTGCCGACCGAGGCCGGCGACGCGGCCATCGGCTGGGCAGCACGCCACGGTGGATGGCTGCTCGACCGCACGTACTCGGGCAAGGGTTGCTCCGGTCTGCTCGGGTTGGGTGTCGAAGGGCGGTTCGGTTCCGACGTGGTCTTCGTGCACACCGGTGGCTGGCCGGCACTCTTCGCTCCCGGCGGCGTTCCCGCCTGACCGGGGTGCAGGGGTAGCGTCTCGTCGATGACCGATCAGATCCTCGACGTCGACCTGCTCGCCTTCGAATCGAGCACTGGGCCATCACGGCGCGCTGTGGTCGATGGTGTCCGCCGCAGCCTCGAGACCGGGTTCGTGTACACCAGCCACGACCTGTCCGAAGATCTGCTCGACACCACCTACGCCATGCTGCGCGAGTTCTTCGAGCTCGACGAGACGACCAAGCAGCAGTTCACCGCCCCAGGGGCTCACGGCCAGACCGGCTACACGGGCCTCCTGGTCGAGACCGCAGCAGCGAGCGACAAGCCCGACTGGAAAGAGATGCTCAACTGGTCGGCGCCGATCGCCGCCGGGCATCCGTTGAAGACGAAGTTCCCGACCGCGTACCCCGATCAGCTGTTGCCCGAGTCGGCGGTGCCGGGGATCACCGAGGTGCTCTACCGCTTCCATGAGTCGATCGCAGATCTGCAACGCCGATTCCTGCGGGTGATCGCCGAGGGCATCGGCTGCCACGAGACGTTCTTCGACGACATGGTCGCCGACGGGCCCACCCTGACACGGGCGATCCGGTACCCGGCGATGTCAGAGTTGGGCAACGACGGTCACGAGTGGGCCGGCCAGCACGGCGACATCAACCTGATCACGGCGCTGCCGCGGGCCACCGCGCCTGGCTTGCAAGTGCAGGTGGGCGACGACTGGATCGATGCCACGCCGCCCGACGATGCCGTCATCATCAATACCGGGATCATGCTCGAGCGTCTCACCAACGGCGTCATCCCCATCGGGTGGCATCGGGTGGTTGCGTCGCCCGACTACGAGGGCGAGCGGTACAGCGTCGTGCAGTTCTGTCATCCCCGGCCCTGGACGATCTTGTCGCCGGTGTCATCGTGTTGCACCGACGCCAACCCGCAGAGGTTCTCGGCGATCAGCGCCGAGCACGCGCTCGACGAGGTGCTGTATCAGATCAATCTCGTCGAGGATGCTCGTCGGGTCGGCTGACACCCGCCCGTGAACGAACGTCTCAGGGCCGCATCATCGGCACGCTGAGCGTCGTGTCGTCGCGTACGGCCAGCTCGACCCAGATCGACGTCGACAGATCGATCGGCGTCGACCATGCGGCCGGCACGGTTTCAGGTCCGCCGGCGCCGGGGCCCCGCTTCTCGGCTGGTGCCCAGCCGCAGTTCTCGCTCGGGTAGATCATCGCGGCCCAGCCCGACGCCTGGACCTCACCGGTTTCGGTGACCACCCATTCGGAGTCGATGTCGCGATTGTCGTCGGTGGTCTCGGTGGTGACGGCCTCGAAGACGGCGTCGGATGTCTCCCCCGACCACGGCCCGATGCCCACCGAACAAGCTTGTCGGAACAGTGCGTCGATCACCGGACCGTAGGCATCGACGGGGGTGCCATCGAGGTCGACGATCGTGAGGCGGATGTGGGGGGCGACCGCATCGGCGGGAATCTCGACGGTGGCGTCGGTGGGCACGTCGGACTCTGATGCCGACCGGCAGTGGGCTGCTGTCGCCCATGAAGCCGAGCACCTGGCCCGCGCGCACGCTCTGGCCGACCGCGGCAAGTGGCGTCAACCGGAGGTTCAGCGGTGCGGCACCGTCGTTGGTTCCCGGGGTGTCGTCGTTGAAACCGGCGATGTGGTAGCTGCGGCCCACAGCGTCGGTGATGGTCACCGACACCGTCGCGCCCGGTTCGTTGTCGACGTCGGTGATCACGCCGTCGGCGACGGCGAGGACCGGCTGCATCTTGACGCCGAACACGATGCTGGGAGCTTCCTCGGCGCAGAGTCCGGCTGCTTCGATCTCGGCCGGTGAGCCGTTGGCGCCAGCCTCTTCGGAGACGTCCTGCGCATCGCCACACTCGGGTGCGGCGAGGCGGGTGGGTCCGAGGACCGGGAAGGTCACCGTGGCCGTCCGTTCGATCGCCGGTGTGGCCGGGTCGATCGCCGTCGGCGGTGCCAGCTCGGGAGCGAAACCCATCCGAGCCGCACGTGCTTCGACCGTGAGAGGTTGTGGGATGGGTTGGCCCGAGAGGAACGCCCACACGCCGAGCCACCGTTGCTGGTACTCGCGTACGGTGAGGACGTTGCCAGCCGATGGGACGGGAACGATGTCCATCAGGCTGCACGTCACTCGACGCCTTGGGGTAGTACCACATCACCGGGATCATCGAGACGTCGTTGTCCCACTGGGCGAGGAACTTGGTGACGTCGGCGGCGGCTCGCTCGTCTTGGACCTCGGGAGGTGCGAGGTAGGCGTTGGCGTACCCGGCATGGTTGTTCCAGGTGGACGTGATGAACTGGTAGGCGCCCGAGGCTCGGCCCTTGTTCGGGGGTGCGGTGTAGTTGCCGCGCGACTCGAGGTATCGGATGGTGGCGAGGATGTTGGCCATCTCGCTCGGGTAGGCGATGATCCGCTGGGGTGCCGGCGCCGGGGCCGCCGGGAGCGACGGTGGTGGTCTGGGGTGCGACAGTGGTCGTGGTCGTCACGGCCGGTTTCGCCGGTGGCTTCGTGGTCGCAGGGCCAGATGGCTTCGTCGTGGTCGTCGGTGAGGGTGGAGTTGTCGTGGTGGTGGTGGTCGTCGGAGCAGTGGTGGTCGTGTCACCGGTCGCAGGTTCGTCTGCATGGGCGACGGGAGCGATGAACGCGCCGACCAAGCCAATCGCTGCGATCACGGCGGCCTGACGGGCACCGCCGAAGCTGCCAGGGGCGCGTCGACGCGAACCGTTGCGCCGAGGAGCTGGTGTGGTCTGGAAGGTCACCATGAGGGCTATCGGCACGAATGTCGGTCGAGTCGAGCGCGATCTCTTGATTCTACGGCTGAGGACGGGGTGGTCTCGGCGCCCCTCGCAGCGTTGCAGGGTGGCGCTACGGTGCGAGGCCGATGTCCGATGTTGCTCACGTTCCCGTCGACGACGACGCTGTGCTGCCGACGCCCGAAGTCGTTGACCGGCCAGCCGACGTCGTGCTGGCCGTCGATGTCGGGGCGACCTACTTCCAGGCAGGTCTGGTCACGACTCGCGGCGTCCTGATCGATCGCAGCCGAGCGTTGATCGAAGCCGACGTCGGGCCTGAATCGAACTACACCGCACTGGCACTGACGGTCACCGAGATGGTCGATCGCGCCGCGACCCGGCACTCGGTGACGGTGCGGGGGTTGGGCCTCACCAGTGGCGGCCACGTGAGTCGTGGGCTCGATGAGGTGTCGCCGCTCAGCGTGCCGGCCTGGCGTGACTTCCCGTTGCGTTCGCGGCTCGAGGAGCTGTCCGGGTTGGCCGTGTACGGAGACCTCGACGCGAAAGCCCTGGCGCTCGCCGAAGGGTGGCTCGGCGCCGCGCAGGGCCAGCCGAATTTCTGTGCGATCACGGTGTCGGCGGGTGTGTCGGGCGGGATCATCCTCGATGGAGATCTCCTCGACGGCGAGTCGGGCTACGCCGGCCAGATCGGACACATGATCGTGGAGCCCGGTGGTCGGCGGTGCGCGTGTGGTACCCAGGGGTGTCTCGAGGCCGAGGCGTCGGGTCAGGCGATCGTGGCGATCACCGGTCGGCCAGCGTCTGAGTCGTCGTATCAGATCATGCAACGCACCGGCGACCTGGTGGGGCGGGCGGCGGCGTCGATGTGCAACGCCTTCGACCTGTCGTTGGTCGTGGTCGGTGGCAGCGTTGCGCTCGGTTTCGGGTCGACGTTCTTTCACGCCGCTCAGGTCACCCTCGACGACCTCACGCGCCAGCCGTACAGCCGGGGTGCGCGCATCACGCCATCGAGGCTCGGCGAACAAGGGCCGCTCGTCGGCGCCGGCGCGGTCGGGTGGCGGGGGCTGAGACGAGCGGCTCGACACCGGACCGCGTCGACGGCGCATCAGCCGCCGAACGCGCGATAGACGTACTCGGCCGGACCACGACCGAAACGGCGCTGCCAGGCCATACCCGCCAGCACCGCCGATACCCAGAACCCAGCGGCGAAGAGCAGCGCCACGTCGGCGCCGGCAGGGTGGATCCAACCGAGCCAGTCGACGAACAGCTTGAACACGAAGATGTGCGCCAGGTACAGCGACAGCGTGAGCTGTCCTGCGCGTCGGAGCGGATCGGTCGCCACCGGAAACCGTTCTGCGAGCCAATCGATCGCCACGTACGCAAGCAGCGAGGTGCCCAGTGCGCTCGCCGTGTAGACCATGCTCCGGTCATACGGGTCGAGTGAGAGAGCGAGGCCTCGTCGCCCGGTCGCAGGGATCCCCGACAACAGCGCCGACAACGACAACAGGATCAGACCGGCCGCGGTTGCTGCAGTCCGCCACCATGGCGCTGTCAGGATCCGACCGAGCACGATGCCGGCGCACAAGAAGGCGAACCAGGGAAGCAGCGGGTGGGTGCCGTTGACGAACGCGTCGAACACGTATCCACGCGGCGAGCCCTGGTCGGGGTTGGTCAGCCAACTGGTGTCGTGACCATCGAGATTGCGTTCGAACTCCCAGAGGCGGATCGAAGTGGCCGCAACCGCAGCGGCGACGCCGATCGCAACGATCCATCGTGATCGCAACGTGAAGATCGCCGCTGCCAGGACGAACATGACCCCGTAGTACACGATGATCGTGCCCGGCCAGATCTCGTCGAGGGCGAGGCCCACCACGTACAGCAGCACTCCGCGACGAACCAACCGCCACCGCATCTCGCGTACACGCGACGGGTCGTCGATCGCGCTCACGGGTGAGCAGGGTGATGCTCACCCCGGCGACGAGCACGAACGTCGCTGCGAAGCGAGTTGAGAGTGGCCCGTCCCACGGGTCGAACAACTCCTCCAGCCAACCTGTTCGCGGTACCGCGGTTCCGTCGTCGAAGCTGCGCAGGATCAGATAGCCGTGGTAGTTCATGACCACCACGCCGATCAACGCCACGGCGCGGACGACGTCGGGCCCCCGCAGCCGCTCGGCCGGAGCGGTGTCGGTGAAGGTGGGAGTCGGAGCGCTCAGATCCACTCGTACGAGTCCACCGTCGTCATCGTGAGTGGCCGCTGCAGGTCGACGCGCCCACCGACGAGTGGCACCGGCTGACCATCGGGAACGAACGCCATCGACGTATGCATGTGTGGGGCCTCGTGCAGGACGAGTCGACGCCGTTCGAAGTGGAACGGACTGCGGCCGTCGGCGAGCGTGGTCACGCCGTTGGCCGTGCCGGCGCCGATCATCACGAGATGGCCGTCGCTCTCGACAGGGTGCTGGTGATAACCCGCTCGGGTGCCCGCCCGAATCGAGCGAACGTCGAGGACGTCGGCGTTGAGTTGGAGCATCGTCTTGTCTCCGTGCCAGAGCGATGTGCCGAGCCGCAGCCGATACGTGTGCGACGTCGGCAACGAGGCGTACTCGACGGGGTCGAGGTGGCTCACCCAGACTGCAAGATCCGGGTCGACCTGGTCGATTGCCTGGCGTACCTCGGCTGCGTGATCGCTCGGCGACCCGGCCAACGGTGGGTGGAGGCTGACGCCGACCACCTCGAGGTCGGCGCGGCGCGCCTCGTCGACCAGTTCGGTTCCGGCACCGTAGCGATGCATCGACGATTCGAGTTTGACGAGCACGCGCCCTCGCCACCCGTCGAGCGCGTCGATGTGGGCCTGATTGCCGACGGTGAGGACGGGCGTGGTCGACTCGGGAGCAACCAGTGTCGGCGTGAGGACGACCGGATGGAGTTCGTCTGACAATCCGTCGAGTTCGTGCACGGTGCCCACTGCCACGGTGTCGCAGAACTCTGACGCGAAGTCCGCCAGTGCGAGACGACCGAAGCCGTACCCGTTGCCCTTGACCACCGGCACCAGCCCGTCAACAGCGTTCGCCAGCTGTGCCACGTGGGCGCGCCACGGCGCAGTACGAATGGTGAGGGTGATCGTCACCGCCCCGACGCTAGTGCTGCGGCCACCCGACCTCGCCTGCACGGCGACGAGCGACGCTCCTTCGTCGGATTTGCTCGTTGTTCGGGGCCGATCCAGGTAATCCCGACTGTGTTGATCGGATTTGTCATCGATATCATCCGAGTGGTGACGCTGCGATCCCTTCTGAGCTTCCCCAATCCGGTCAACGAGACCTCTGCACGCCTCGTCGCTGCTGGCGTGGTCGCCCAAGCGGTGGTGTTCCTCGTGCTGCGCGAATGGTGGGTGCTCGTTCCGCTCACGTACGGATTCCTGGCGCGTGTGGCCACCGGGCCGTCGCTGTCGCCGCTCGGCCAGTTCGTCACCCGAGTCGCCACGCCGGCGGTCGAGGGGCGGTTGCACGGCCGGAATCCGGGGTTCCGTTCACGCCATGTCCCCGGACCTCCCAAGCGGTTCGCGCAGGCGATCGGCCTCGGGTTCACCGCAGCGGCGTCGACGGCGTGGGCGCTCGGTGCGCCGGGTGTCGCCGTGGCCCTCATTGCACTGCTCGCTGTTGCCGCCACGCTCGAAGCGGCGTTCGCGATCTGTCTCGGCTGCATCGCCTACAGCGCCATCTGGGGCTGCGCCGACTGCGACGACATCAGCGACCGCCTGCGCCAAGCGCTCGCCGAAGCGCGCGAAGAAGCTCCCGCAGCGTCGGTGATGGCCTCGGCCGACTGATCGGCTGTTCAGCTCGCTGAGGCTTTTGCCCGAGGCCCGGGCCAGGCACTGAGTCGCGGGACGAGTGGCCCCCACGCTCGCCTTCGAACCATTCCCGTCCACACTCCCCATCCGTAGGCCGCATCGGTCGGCGCCGCCCTCGGGTCGCTCGCCACCGAGAGCAGCAGCATCCACCGACACCGACGAGACGCGATCGCACCGACCAACAGGATCGGCCACCAGACACGCCGCACGGCCGCTGCGAACTGCTGCCCGGCGAGCAGATGGCCACGAGCGGCCAACACGAACGCCGCCCGAGGAGGTACATCGGGCAGCTTGCGCACCAGTGCGGCCGAGCTGATGGAGCCGACCGCAACCGCTGGAGCCCAGCAACCGGCGACTCGCCAGCGCCCAGGTCACCGCTGTCCAGCCGTTGACGTGGACCGGCGACAACGCACCGGGGTGACGCAACGCGAGTGGTGCCGCAGACGTGCCGTAGCCGGCGTGCTGTTCGAGCCGTTCACGCATCGTCCGGCGGGGTTGGTGCCACACCGACACCGTTGGTTCGTAGCGACATCGCCAACCGGCTTCGTCGAGGCGCCACACGAAGTCGACGTCCTCACCGAACCGCAGCTGCTCGTCGAAGCCCCCGATCGCGTCGAACGCTTCGACGCGCACCACGACGGCAGCACCGGGCACGTAGCTGACGCGTGTGCCGGCCCGAATGCGTGCGGGCTCGTTGCCGAGGTCGAGCGGCGAACCCCGTTCGCCGTGCACCTGCGGTGCGACCAATCCGACCATGGGATCGTCGAAGTGCCACAGCAGCTCCGTCAACCAGTCGGGGTCGGGCACCGAGACGTCGGCATCGACGAACGCCACCAGGGCGGTGTCGACCAACGGGCGCCCGGCGTTGCGTGCAGCAGCGGGGCCCCGGTTCGAGTCGAGGCGGACCGAGGCGCCAACGAGTGGCGGATCAGATCCGTCGTCGACCGTCACCCGCCCGTCGGCGTTCGTGAGCCCACCGAGTTGGGGCGTCACCACGGTCACGTCATCGAGCGTGAAGTGTGTCGCCGTGCGGTGTGGATGGATCGCCCCAGCGTCAGCGAGGCGGTCGGTCAGCCTCGACGTGTCGACGTCGCTGCCAGCCTCGAGTTGCTCGACGACCGCTTCGCCGCCGCGAGTGAGGCGGAACAGCCGCAGTGGCGACCCTGCGAGCACGACACGTCCGTAGCGACGCCAGGTCGAGTCGGTGTCGTAGCGCACGTCAACGACTCGGGACGGGTCCGAGCGGTCGCCACCGTTCGATCTGGTGGACCAGGTCGGCCACGAACTCGGTGATGAACCGCTCGCCCTCTCGGCCGGATGCGCCGTCGGGATCACCGAGCACACCGGTGCTGCTCACTGCTCGCACCCCACGCGAACGCAGGTCGGCGACCGACGCATCCGGACCGGCGACGGCCAGTTCGAGGCGCACCAACCCCGGATCGATCGCCAGCATCATCGACGTCTCGATCCGACCTGCGTGCAGATCGGCCGGGCCACCGTCGCGGCGCTGTGGCCACTGCGGCCACCATCCGAGCACGTTGCGTCCTTCAGCGGTCAGGATGTCGACGGCGTTGGTGATTGCATCGTGGTTGCCGCCGTGGCCGTTGACCACGACCACCCCGGCCGCCCAGTCGGCGCTGCGCACCAGTTCGACCATCACCGACGTCATCACTTCCGAACCGATCGACAACGTGCCGGCGAACTCGCCGTGTTCGCCGGAGGCGCTCACGCTGACGGTCGGGCCGATCATCAGTCCGTCGGTGTGGTGGACCGCACGTCCAGCGAGTTCCTCGGCGATGAGTGTGTCGGTCGACAACGGGAGATGGGGCCCGTGCTGCTCGGTCGAGCCGACCGGAACGAGGATGATCGGTGCGGGCGCTCGATCGTCGGCGTGAGAGCGGGCAATGCCGTCGACCTCGGGCCAGGTGGCGTCACCCAGTCGCATCGTCGGGACCTACTCGGACCCAGGAGCGCTCGACGTGGGTGCGTCGAGGTAGCCCCAGTCCCGCAGTTGGTCGAGGATCTTGGATGCCGCAGCCGCAGGGTCGAGCGTGACGAGCTCCGCGTGGACATCGCCGCCACCGATGTCCAGAATCTGGCGCACCCGGTCGAGCGATGCGCCGGCAGGCGCCGGGAGGACCCTGGCCCTCGGCCGGTACGGGTGCACTTCTGCTTCGGGAAGGCGACCGTGCGGGCCCCGAAGCGTGGTGATCGGTGCGGTGCGAGCTGCCAGCGAAGCAGCCAACGGGGCGCGTCGGAGTCTGGCAGCCGACCCTTCGACGGAGAGCACCGCCGGCACCGACACGTCGAGGATCTCGCGCCGGCCTCCATCGAGGCGCCGGACGACACGCAACGAACCTGGGGTGTGGTCGAGTTGCACATCGAGCAGCCCGAGCGCCTGTGCACTGGACAATTCGCCGGCGATGAACGCTGGCACCGACCCGGTGCCACGGTCGAGTGAGTAGTCGCCGCACAGTACGAGATCGTGGTCGTGAAGCTGCTCGGCCAGGGCAATGGCAACCACCTGGCTGTCGAGTTCGGTCGAGGCATCGACTCGAACGGCCGAGGTGGCGCCGACGGCGAGCGCATCGCGCAACACGTCGTCGGCGCTCGCAGGGCCGAGGCAGAACACGGTGACCTCGATCGGGTCGGCACCGCCGCCAACGGTCCAGCATTCGGCGATCGCCAGCGCCACTTCGAGTGCAGCTTCGTCAGCCGCTGAGACCCCCGACCAGCGTCGGTCGGCCTCGCGCTCGCGGTCGAGTGAAACCCACTTCCAGCAGACGGCGATCTTCACGATGGTTGCATCCCGCCGGTCAGGTGCGCTTGAAGACGACGCCGTGGCCGCCTTCGGGGTAGGTCCAGGTGATCGCGCCTTCTTCGTTGCACACGAGATAACACGTGCCGCACTCGAAGCACTGTTCGTAGTTGAACAAGATGCCGCCGTCGCTGGTCGGCACGAACAGGTTCGCCGGACACGCGACGACGCAACCTCGCGTCGAGCAGTCAGCGCAGATCTGGTCGTCGACGGTGATGTGGGCGCGCTCGTGGATGTCGAACCGGGTGGTGCCGATCAGGTCTTCGAACGACAATTCTGGCCAGCGCTCGCTCATCCGAAACTCCGCAATCCGTCGAGGGCGTCGCTCGCCAGGTCCTTGATCTTCACGCCCGCACGTTTGCGTTCTTCGTTGAGGATGCGCCGCAGTCCAGGCTTCGGCGTGGGGTTGTCGACCCGGAACATGCGCTCCACCGTATTGGCGATCATGTGGGGATAGAGATGTTGGACACGGTCGGACAGCACCAACGACGGCGCACGTCGCAGTTTGCGATGGTCGCGGAGCACGAACGTGTCGTTGAGTCGGCGCTCGTAGCCGGCGAGCCCGCCGGCAGACGTGTCGTTCGCTGCGAGTGCTTCGGCGGCGGCCTCAGCGGCGTACATGCCACTGGCCATCGCGAAGTTCACGCCCTCCAGCCAGATGCCCGCCGCCAGACACATCGCCGCGGCGTCGCCGGCGACCAGCATCCCGTCGCCCGTCATCTTCGGCATCATCGACAACCCCGCTTCGGGAATCACGTGGGCCGAGTACTCCTTGATCTCGCCGCCCTCGACCAGAGGAGCGATGCCGGGGTGCGCCTTCAAATTGGCGATGATCTCCTCGGGCCGAAGCTGCTGCGCGGCGAGTTTGGGGAGCTTCAGGACCACGCCGACGGCGAGACTGTCGAAGTTGGTGTACACGAAACCGCCACCGTTGACGCCGGAGGTGCCGCCGAGGATCTCGATGTCGACGCCCTCGCGGTCGCGGACGCCGAAGCGCTCGTCGATGACGTGCTTGGGCAGTGCGATGGTCTCTTTGACCCCGACGGTGTAGTTGGCGGCGTCGACCTCGCCGTAGAGGCCCGCCTCTTTGGCGAGGAAGCTGTTGACACCATCGCAGGCGATGACGACCTTGGCGTGCAGGTCGCCGTCGGGGCGGTCGGTGGTGACGCCGATGATCTGACCGCTCGGATCTCGGAGCAGGCCGGTGGCGGTGGTGGAGCACACCAGTTGCGCGCCGTCGGCTTCGGCCTTGCTGGCCAGCCAATGGTCCCAGTCGGGACGGAACGCAGTGGCGCCGTTGTACGGCGGCTTGCCCCAGTTGGCCGAGCGGAAGTCGACGGTGAGCGCTTGGGTGTCGGTGAGCACCATGGTGGAGCGGCGGGTGATCCACCGCTGGATCGGGGCCTCGTTCCACCATTCGGGGTGGAGTTGATCGAGGATGCGCGGGTAGACGACGCCGCCGTACATGTTCTTCGAACCGGGGAACGAGCCGCGTTCGAGCAGGATCACCGAGTACCCCTTGCGTGCGAGCACGGTGGCTGCCGCAGCGCCGGCCGGGCCGGCACCGACCACGATGGCGTCGACCGACGGACCGTTGGCCGCGCTCATGACGATGCCTCCTGCGACGACTGGTGTTCGACGCCACTTGTTGCATCGAGGAGTTCGAGGAGTTCGTCGAGGGTGTCGTTGGCGTCGGCCACGATCGCCAGGTCGGACAGCATCATCATCGGACAGTGCGGATCGGTGTTGACGCTGATGATGTGATCGGGGTGCCCGAGCCCGCTCGTGTGCTGCACCGCGCCGCTCACCCCGAACGACAGATACAGCTGGGGATCGACGACCACCCCGGTGGTGCCGATCTGTCGGTCGTGGTGAACCCATGAACGGTCGGTGATCACGCGGGTGGCGCCCATCACCGCGCCGATCGCCCCGGCGAACCGGTCGAGCTGCTCGAACCGTTCGTTGCTCTCGAGGCCGGCGCCGCCTCCGATGATCCGGCTGGCCTCGGTGAGGTCCATCGTCTGCACGTCGGGCGGCAACACCTCGACGACGACGGCATCGTGGGACGTGGACCCGCTGGCGGCCTCGGCATCGAGGTGGTGAACCAACGGCGGTGTGTCGAGTGTGAGGCCGCCTCGGGCGCCGGGCTGGACGGTGGCGACGAACGGCCCGGTGGGACGGAGTTCGTGGAGCTCGAGGCCGCCTCGGCGGGCGACGCGAACGCGATGCGGGCTGACCTCGGTTGCGCCTGCCAGCAGTGGACGTTCGAGGACGTCGGCCAGGCGTGGCGCAAGGTCGCGCCCGTCCGGGGCGTGAGGCAGCACGACGATGTCGCTGTCGGGGAGTGTGCCGATGATCGGTGCCAGCGTTGCGGCCCAGCGGCCCAGCTCGACCGGTCCGAGTTCGGCCAGGAACACCTCGGAGGCGATCCCATCGACCGGTGCATCGGCGGTACCCGAGCCGGCGATGATCGCCCGGCCGTTCGCCTCGGCGATCGCATCGGGTGCGCCAGCAGGCAGCACGCCGTCGCGAACCGGGATCAGAGCGATCATCGCTCCAGCGTACGGTCGCCGTCGTCGGCGTGCGCAATCACCGGGGCAGGGGGTTCGCTCGGCTCTTGTCGACCGCGATCTCGGACCCAACGGATGATCTCGATCATCGCCGTGATCGACAGGGCGGCACCGAACGCCAACCAGAAGGCCAGTGCGTGGTTGTCCTCGAAGGCCTGCCCGAACAGGTAGCCCAGGCCGGCGGCATAGGTGGCCCACACGAGTCCAGCCACTGCGACCCAGGCCGCGAACCAGCGGCGGGGCTGCTGGGTGATGCCCGATGAGATCGTGAGAATCGTCCGGCCGCCGGGGATGAACCGGGCGGTGATCAGCAACATCCCACCCCGCTTCTTGATCTGGTTGCCGGCCGAGTCGATGCGCGCGTCGCGGTTCGGTTTACGCGCCGCCCACGCCCGCACACGCGGTTCGAACCTGTCACCGATCCAGTAGGCGAGGTTGTCGCCGAGGAACGCTCCGACCGCACCGGCCAGGATGACCAACGCCAGTGTCTGGTTGCCAGCGCCAGCGGCGACCCCGCCGGCGATCACGGTGGTTTCTCCCGGCACGACCGGGAACACCGAGTCGAGGAGGGCCACCGAGAAGATGATCAGCAGGAACCACCAGTTCGAGGAGAACTCGGCGAGCCATTCGCTGACGTCGGTGATGATGCTCGCAACGATGCCGACCATGACGATTCGACGCTAGCGGGGTCGGCCTGTACGTCGCCCGCGATCAGCCCGTGATCGTGACGCGAACGCGAGCGTGTTCGGCTTCGGCCGACGACGCGATCACCAGGTCGTAGTCGCCTGGCTCGATCGCCCACGCCGCGGTTGCGGTGTCCCAGTAGTGGAAGGCGTCGGGGCCGAACTCGAGTGTGGCGTCTGATGTGGCTCCGGCGGGAACGACGAGCTTGGCCCATGCCTTCAGCTCCTTCGGCGGGCGGACCGCCGAGGATGCCGCTGGCGCCACATAGCCCTGCACCACCACCGTGGAGTCTCGGTCGCCGTTGGCGGTGACCGGCACGGTGACCGTGATGCTGTCGCCGGCAGCGATCGACGTGCCGGTCGGGCTCGGGTCGCCCCACTCGGCGGTGCCGTAACTCAGTCCGTGGCCGAACGGGAAGCGGGTGCCGATGCCGCTGGCGTCGTAGCCGCGGTAGCCGATGAACAGGCCTTCGCCGTAGCGCTGGGTGCAGGCGCCCGTGCTGTCGTGATCAGGCTGGTGGTGCAGGTAGGCGGGGTGATCCGCGAGCCGCTTGGGGATCGTCGTCGGCAGCCGGCCGCCCGGGTCAGTCACGCCGAGCAGCACGTCGACCAACGCCTCCGCTTGCTCTTGCCCGGCGAAGAACGACGTGAAGACCGCTGGCGCTGCATCGGGGTCGTCGGGATCGGCCCAGTCCATGGTGACCGGCGAGCCGGCGTTGACGATCACCGCGGTGTTCGCATTGGCGGCGATGACGCGCCGCACCAGTTCGTCCTGGCGCCCGGGCAGGTCCATCGTGGTGCGGTCGTGACCCTCGGTTTCCCACTCGTCGTTGGTGCCGACCATGACGACGGCGACGTCGGCGTCGGCCGCTGCAGCGACGGCACGGTCCATCAGGTCTGCGGGCTCCGGTGGCCGGATGCCGACGCGAATCGCCGCGAACCCGTTGCCCGATGCGCTCGCGAACCCGATGTGCAGCGGTACGGGTTGGCCGGCGATGCAGTCGATCGTGTGGGTGACCTCGATGCTGCCGTAGCCGAAGAACTCCTCGCTGCGAGGCAGCTCGATCTCTCGATCGGCGAGCACCTCGGTGAGGCCGCCACCGGTGTCGACGGCAACGGCCATGCTGCCGGTGCTGACGACGCCGATGGTGTGCGGTCCGTCGACGTCGGGCACGAACGACCCTTCGACACGTGCCGAGAACTTCATCGGATCGACGCCCTCGGGAACGGATCCGAAGAATCGCACCAGGCTGCTCGGCGACAGCTGTTCGAGAACGGCATCAGCGGTCCAGTCGCTGCCGTTGACATACGACACGCGCAGGCCCCGCTCGCCGGTCGGGCTGGTGAGCTGTCCCTTGCGGACCACCGGGGTGAGACGATCGATGCGCACGCCGGGCTCGTAGATGATCTCGGCGTTGGTGGCGGTGCCCGGGCCGAGACGTTCGGTGAGTGCGGTCAACAACGTGCGGTGGCCGAACGGGGTGAGGCTGGCGGAACCGCCGCCCATGCAGCGGTCGATCTCGGCGTTCGGGCCGATCACGGCGATCCGGCGGACGTTCGTCGGATCGACCGGGAGCACTGGTGCCGTCAGCCCATTGCGGTGGGTGATCGGCTCGTTGCGCAACATCACCGTGCCGCCGATGGCCGCCCGTCGGGTGAGTGCACGCTCGGCAGGGTCGTCGATCGACTCCTCGGCGATGTCGGCGGACCGCTCGTCTGCGTGCACGCGATTGGCGAGCACCAGGAGATTTCGAACGAGCCAGTCGACTCGCGACTCGTCGACGTCGCCGCGCTCGATCGCCGCTTCGAGCTTGCTGCCGTACACCCGGACGGGTCCGGGCATCTCGAGGTCGAGGCCGGCGTTGGCCGCTGGCGCTGCTTGATGCACGCCGTACCAGTCGGACACGACGAAGCCGTCGAATCCCCATTCGTCTCGCAAGATGTCGGTGAGCAGGCGCCGGTTGTGGGCAGCGTGCTCGCCGGCGAGCTTGTTGTACGAGCTCATGATGCCCCACGCGTTCGCTTCTTTGACGATGCGCTCGAAGGGTCGCAGGTACAGCTCGCGCAGGGTGCGTTCGTCGACGTCGACGTCGACCGTCATGCGTTCGATCTCGGTGTCGTTCGCGACGAAGTGCTTCACGGTCACAGCGACGTCGTGCGACTGAACGCCGCGCACGTACGCGGTGCCGAGCGAGCCGGTGAGTTCGGGGTCTTCGCTGTAGCACTCGAACGTTCGCCCGCCGACCGGGGTCCGGTGCAGGTTGACGGTGGGGCCGAGCACGATGTGGGCTCCCTTGCGCCTCGCCTCGGTGCCGACCAGGGCGCCGATCTCAGCCGACGAGGTCGGGATCCCAGGTGGCGCCGAGGGTGATCCCAGCAGGTACGACCACTCCGGGAGTGCCCGAGCCGCCGTGGCCCTCGCCGCGGACACCGTTGGGTCCGTCGGACATCTTCAGCTGTGGAATGCCGGCGTCGGGGAACGCCTGGGTTCGCCACGTGGTCTGTCCGGCAACGAGGCGGCACTTGTCTTCGAGCGAGAGTGCGGCGATCGCCGCGTCGATGTCGATCACGCCGTCGAGTGTGCCAGGAATTGCATCCGGGGTCAGACCCGCGGTGTCATCGCGAGTGGATCACATCGTGGGTCTGGTCCCTGAGGTGATCAGACGGCGGCGCCTGCTCGTTCGCCTTCGACGATGGCGGCGTGTGCGCGGCGGGGGGCCACACAGTCGCCGACCCGCTCGACGCTGACGCCAGCAGTCTTCAGATCGCGGTACAGCCACTCGACCGGGTTGGCGTGCACGGCGAGCACCACCCAATCGGGGGTGCGGGTCACGTTGGTGCCCGTGGGGTGATGCAGCAGGTTGAGCGTGCGACCCTCCATGCCCATCGGCACCAGGTCGGTCGTTTGTGCGATGCCCTTCTCCCCGGCGCGGATCCACCAGTTCTCCATGTCGAGCGTGATGCCGAGATCCTGCCCGACGACCATGCCGTTGGCGATCACCTCGACGTTGCACCCGCGGTCGGCCAACACCTCGGCGGTCGAGGTGGCGTGATGGAAACCGATCTCGTCGATCACCACGACATCACCGAACGGGTGCACCGAGCCGTCGAGCACTTGGCGGACGTCGACGACGTTGTCGGCGTCGCCCGGCACCCAGTAGGGGAGGGCGGCCTCGGCGCCGGTGGCGACGATCACGTGATCGGGCTGCTTCTCGTCGACCAGCCCCGGCCACACGCCGACGCCGTATTCGAACTCGACACCCAGACGCCGACACTCGGTGAGCTGGTTGCGGATCATGTCGCCGAACTCGGCCCGGTTCGGCACCGATGCCGCCAGGCGCACCTGCCCGCCGGCCTCCGCCTCCTTCTCGTACACCGTCACCTGATGGCCGTTGCGGCGAGCAGCGATAGCGGCCTGCAGTCCGGCCGGACCCGCGCCGACGACCATCACCGACTTCGGCTTCGACGTGATGCGAACCTCGCCGACACCCTCGGACTCGCGGCCGGTACGAGGGTTCTCGATGCAACCGAGCCAGCGGTTGAGGCCCATCCGGCCGACACACTCCTGGTTGCACGACAGGCACAGTCGCGTTTCGTCGGTCGAACCAGCGCGAGCCTTCGCCACGAAGTCGGCGTCGGCGATCTGCCCGCGCACCACACCGACGAGGTCGCAGTGACCCTCGGCGAGCGACCGTTCGGCCTGGAGCGGATCCTTGAACCGGCCGACACCGATCACCGGGAGATCGACCGCCTTGCGGATCGCGGAGGGAATGAACATCGCGTAGCCGGGAGGGATGTGCATCGACGCTTCGATCATGAACAGGCTCGCCGTGGCGACGCCGATCGAGGTGTTGATGTAGTCGACCTGCCCGGTGGCTTCGACGATCTCCGAGATCCGCACCGCGTCGTCGATCGTGGTGCCGTGCTCGATCAATTCGTCGCCGCAGATCCGCACGCCGAGGGCCATCCCCCGACCGATTTCCTTGCGAACGGCGGCGACGATCTCGACCAGCAGTCGGGCCCGGTTCTCGAGTGAACCGCCGTAGTCGTCGGTGCGATGGTTGGTGGCCGGGGAGAGGAAGCCGCGAACGATCGAGCTGTGCGAGCACTGCAGCTCGATGCCGTCGAAGCCGCCCTCGGCACAATGCTCGGCGACGAGCGCGTAGCCGGCCACGATCTCGTCGATCTCGGCGTGGGTGACGGCCTTGGGAACCTCGCGGAACAGCGGGTCGGCGACCGGCGACGGCCCCCACACCGGGAGCCGCGAGTACATCGACGAGGCTTGACCGCCGTTGTGGTTGATCTGGGCGAAGATCGGCACCCGGTGACGATGGACGGCGTCGGTGATCTTGCGGTAGCCGGGGATGACGTCGCGGTGGAATCCGTGGATCAGCTTCTCGTACGGCCAGTCGGTGGGGTGAGTCGAGTGCTCCTCGGTGATGATCAGCCCGGTCCCGCCGGCGGCGCGGGCGCCGTAGTAGGCGGCGTGCTGATCGGTGGGCAGACCGTCACGGGCGTAGTTGGTGAGGTGCGCGGAGAACACGATGCGGTTGCGCACCTCGACCGGGCCGAGCTGCTGCGGAGTCCAGAGATAGCGGTACGCCATGCGCCGCCAACCGTACTGGCGCCTCCCCACCCGAGCCATGTCCAGCCCGACCCACACGCACCCAGTCAACCCACGTTCGTGTGACGGATTGGATGGGGCGCCCCTTCCGGACCGCAACGTGAACGGGGAGGGTGGTGGGGCCGGCGCTGCGCTCCATCACGCGTGGGGGTGGTGTCGGCGTCCTAGATTTGGGCGATGTCCGACGCAGCAGCCTCGACCGACGCGCCCAACGCCATCGCTCCTGGAAACGTCGCGGTGATCACCGGCGGCGCCAGCGGCATCGGGCTCGCCGTCGCCGAAGCCATGATCGCCGAGGGGATGTCGGTGGTGCTCGCCGACATCGACGCACCGAAGCTGCGCGACGTCGAAGCTCGCCTCAGCGAGGATGGCGCATCGGTCGCCACCATGATCTGCAACACCACCGCCGAGCCCGAGGTGAACGCGCTCATCGAATACGCGATCGAGCAGTTCGGTGCGGTCCACGTGATGTTCAACAACGCGGGCATCGCAGGTGTCGGCGACGCCTGGACCGACCCGGTCGAGCTGTGGCAACGCGTCCTCGACGTCAACGTCCTCGGCGTGGTCTACGGCATCCGGGCGGTGCTGCCGGTGATGCAGCAGCAGGGTGTCGGCCACATCGTGAGCACTGCATCGCATGCCGGTCTGCAAGGAGCGCCAGGCATTGCCCCCTACGTTGCCAGCAAGCACGCTGTGGTCGGCCTGAGCGAGAGCTTGTTCCTCGAACTCGAACTCATCGGGTCGCCCGTGCGTGCCAGCGTGCTGTGCCCCGAGTTCGTCAAGACCGATCTGATGGGCAAGGAACCTGCAACCCTCGACTCGCCGATGGCACAACTCATCAATCAGGCATTGCAGGCAGGTGTCGACGGTGGGATCCCTGCCAGCAAGGTGGCCGCCGACGTCGTCTCGGCGATCAAGGCCGGCCGGTTCTGGATCCTCACGCACGACTCCACCCGTGAAGCATCGGTCGCTCGTGTGCAACGCGCCGCCGACGGTGTGAACCCGCCGATCGTCCTCGGGGAGGGCTGAGCACATCGATGGGCACCTCCACTTCGTCGTTCGGTGTCGGCAAACGCGAGTCCCACGACTCGACCGACTTCTACGCCCGCTTCGCGCCGCCCGAGGTCAGCGACGACGACGAGCTCGGCACGCCGGGCGAACTCGATGTCATCCACGTCGGCGACGCTCGCGACATGGCGGCGGTGCCTGATGCATCGGTGGCGTTGGTGGTCACCTCGCCGCCGTACTTCGCCGGCAAGGAGTACGAGACCGCACTCGGTGAAGGCCACGTGCCCGGTGACTACATCGACTATCTCACGATGCTGCGCGACGTGCTTGCCGAGTGCGTGCGCACGCTCGAGCCCGGCGGCCGCCTCGCGATCAACGTCGCCAATCTCGGCCGCAGGCCGTACCGAAACCTGGCCGCCGACGTCACCACCATCTTGCAGGACGATCTCCGCCTGCTCCTGCGTGGCGAAGTGATCTGGCAGAAGCAGCGTGGCGCCAGCGGCTCGTGTGCGTGGGGCTCGTACCGGTCGCCGGCCAACCCGGTACTGCGTGACACCACCGAACGGGTGATCATCGCCAGCAAGGGGCGCTTCGATCGTGTCGGTCGCGGGTCGGCGTCGCCTGGCGAACCCGGTGTCGCCACGATCCCGGGCGACGAGTTCATGGAGGCCACGCTCGACGTGTGGGAGATCCCCGCCGAGAGCGCCACTCGTGTCGGGCATCCAGCACCGTTCCCGGTTGCCCTGGTCGAGCGATGCATCCAGTTGTTCACCTATGACGGCGACGTCGTGCTCGATCCGTTCATGGGCTCGGGCACCACGGCGGTCGCTGCGGTCAACACCGGCCGCCGATACGTGGGCTACGACACCGACGCTGGTTACGTGGAGCGGGCTGAGGAGCGTGTGGCGTCGATGGCGCCGGCACCGCCGAGAGACCAGCGCACCCTCAAAGACATCGCCAGAAACCTGTTCGACGATGCGGGATGCACCGACGTCGTGGAGAACCCTCGCCTGGCACCTGGCGTCACCGTGGCATTTCGCGCAACCGGCCCTGATGGCATCGAGCGGCTCTACGAACTCGCCGGTGTCAACACCCCGGCTCGACCAGGGCTGTCGCGTATCGACGCGGTGTGGCGCACGATTGCCAAGGCGGCGGTCGCCCACGAAGTGAATCCGTCGACGCCGTTCGTCGTGCTCACGCCGGGCACGGTACGCGGGGGCCCGATGGCGGCGATGGTGGGCGAAGGTCGGCCGATCGCACAGATCGTCGACGTGACCGCTGACGATGCGATCGAACGCCTCATCGGTACCGTTGCCGACTGAGGCCGAACGTGGAAATCGAAGTGGACACATCGGCACAGGCCGACAAGCGTGCGTTGCGCGCCGTGGCGGTTCAGTTCTTCGCCAACGGGGCCACGATCGCCACGATCGTGCCACGCCTGCCAGAACTGCGCGAGCAGGTCGGGGTGTCGATCGGCGTGCTCGGCATGGTCCTCACGGTCGGCAGCCTGGCCAGCCTGATCGGTGTGGTGTTCGCCGGCAGGATGATCGCCCGTGCGGGCAGCCGACGCGTGTTGATCTTCGGAGGGGTGCTCTCGATCGGTTTCCTCCCGGTGATCGGCATCGCGACGTCGCCGGTGGTGTTGGCGCTCGGGCTGTTCGGTCTGCTCTTCTTCGACGTCTTCATCGACGTGGCGATGAACGTGCAGGGCTCGGCGATCAGCGCTCGTCGGCACACGCCGGTGATGAACCGGCTGCACGGGCTGTGGAGCCTGGGAGCGGTCACGGGCGGGTTGGTGACCGTTGTTTCGTTGCGTGCCGACATCGGCGTGGCGGTGCAGTTCACCGTGGTGGCGATCGTGCTGATCGGTGTGCTGCGCCTGGTCTCGTCAGGACTCCTCCCCACCGATGATGAACCGATGGTGGAGGTCTCCGCGCTGGCCCTCGCCCCGAGCTCCGTGTTCGACGACGACACCGCATCGACCGATGCGTCCACCCCGAGCCGAGCGTCGGCGGGCGGGGTGCTGTCGTTGGCCGGTTTCGTGCTGGGTGTGGGCGGCGCTGCGGCGATGGCGATCGAGATGACCAACACCGATTGGGCGGCGTTTCGACTCGGCGACGACCTCTCCGCTGCTCCCGGCGTGGCCGGGCTCGGTTTCGTGATCTTCTCCGGTGCGATGACGGTGGGGAGATTGAGCGGCGACTTCGTGCAGGTTCGGGTTGGAGACACGGCGTTGATCAGGGGCGCGTCGGTACTGGTGGTGATCGGCGCGGTGCTCGCGACCTTGGTGGCCAGCGTGCCGGTGTCGATCATCGGGTTCCTGATCGGCGGCATCGGAACCGCAGTGATGTTCCCGCAGCTCTACGACAGAGCGGCACGGTCGCCGGGTCCGCCCGGTTCGGGATTCACAGCGATGCTGATCGGCCAGCGCGGCTCGGCGGTGGTGACACCGGCGCTTGTTGGCGCGCTGGCGAACACCGATGCGTTCTCGGTCGGTCAGGCGATGGCGGTGGTGATCATTCCGTCGGCACTGGCGATCATGGCAACAACCTTCGTCAGCCGATCTGGCTGATCTCGAGGTGGAACCGGTCGTTGCGCCAGGTGTCGAGCGCGTCGAGGCCGTCGAGGAGGATCGCTCGCGCCAACTCGCCCTTTGCGGCCTTCGCGAAGTGGCCGCCGGGCTTGCCGGTCGGGTCGATGAGCGAGACCGAGATCGCCTCGACTTCAGCGCCCGATGATGCGGGGGCCCAGGCTGCGCGGTGTTCTTGGGGGAGTAGGTCGATGATCACGTGACGGCGGGCGAGTCGAGCGATCTCGGCGGTGACGGCGTCGCGCCACCAGGTGGAGAGTTTGCCGAGTGGGCGCCAGGTTGGCGCCCATCTTGAGTCGGTAGTCGGGTACCGGGTCGTCGCCGCGCACCACGCCGAGCAGGCCCGACACCACGACGATCTGCCTTCGAGCGCGGCGGCGGGCAGTGTGGTCGGATCGAGGTGATCCCACACGACGCCGGTGTATCGCTGCCAGGCCGGCAGCGCTGGGGCGCCGACGAGCGAGGTGTTTGCCGACTGGGCGCGCAGCAGGTGATCGCCTTTCACGCCGAGCAGCTTCTCGCTTCCACCGTGGCGTGCGCCGAGGGCCTCGATCACCTCGGCGCGCTGGTCGCCGAGGCGGTGCCCGAACGAGCCCGAGTCGGGAACCCAACCCGCTCGTCGCCGACTGCCGCCCATGGCTTTGCCTTCCGATGGTGGCAGGAGCAGCATTGGAACGTTGTTCGAAAAAGTTGGCCGTTCGCTGGTCACGCGCCCACTCTGGCCTCTACCATCGCCGACATGCGAGTACACCTGGATGCAGAGAAGTGTCAGGGCCACAACCGTTGTTACGCGTTGGCGCCCGAATTGTTCGATGTCGACGACTATGGCCAGGCCATGTTGCTCGTCGAGGGCGACGTGCCAGCCGACCTGCACGACAAGGCGCGGCTGGCAGCATCGAACTGCCCCGAGTACGCCATCACGATCACGGACAACGGCTGACATGACCGACACTCGACGAAACCACGACCGGGCCGGACATGCGGATCGACCCGGAGACCGGCAACAAGATCATCACCTGGGATCGCAACGGCGAGACCATGGAGTTCATCGTCGGCAGCAAGCCCGAGGGCACGGACGTCTGGCAGCGGGTGCCGTACGACGCCGCCGACTACGGCCCGGTGACCGACTTCGCAACCGACTTCGACCATGCCGACCCGAGCTACAACCCCAACGCTCCCGAAGTGTGGAAGGCGGTGCGCGAGGGCGGGTGCCCGATCGCGCACTCCGATCGATACGGCGGCATGTGGGTGCCGTTGACACACGACACCGTCCACGACATCGCCTACGACACCGAGCACTTCTCGAGCCGGGCGGTCGTTCCTGGCGTCGGACGACCCGGTGATCGGGCATTGCCCGCCCCGATCGGCCTCGCCCCGCCGATCACCAGCGACCCTCCCTTCCATGCCATCGCCCGTCGACTGCTCCTTCCGGCGTTCGCGCCGAAGATGATCGAGCCGTGGGAGTCCGAGATCCGGCTCCTGTGCCAGAGGTTGCTCGACGAAATGGGTGACATCACCCCCGGCGAGTCCGTCATCGACGCTGCGATCCAGTACGCGCAGCACATCCCGGTGAACGTGATCGGTCGGATGCTCGGCTTCCCCGAGAAGGACGAGGCGATGTTCCGGGACATGGTCCACGAGGTCCTCGAGCGCATCAACGAAGAGCCGGGGACGCGTCAGAGTGACAACGACTTCGGCGCGTACGTCCAGGAGCAGATCGCGGACCATCGTGAGAACCCTCGCGACGACCTGACGAACTTCCTGATGAACACCGAGCTCGATGGCAACAAGCTCGACGACCAAGTCGTCGAGGGCATGATCATCCTGCTGCTCGTCGCCGGCGTCGACACGACGTGGTCGGCGATCGGATCGTCGCTGTGGCATCTCGCCCAGCATCCGGAGGATCACCAGCGACTGCTCGACGACCCCGAGGTCATGACCTTCGCGCTCGAGGAGTTCCTGCGGGCGTACGCGCCCGTCACGATGGGCCGACTGGTCACGGAGGATCTCGACTTCCACGGCTGCCCGATGAAGAAGGACGACTGGGTGCTGCTGGCATTCCCGGCCGCCAACCGTGATCCGCTGAAGTTCGAGGATCCCGACACCTTCGTGATCGATCGTGAGGAGAACCGGCACGCGGCGTTCGGTCTCGGCATCCACCGCTGCGTGGGCTCGAACCTCGCCCGCCTCGAGCTCAAGGTCGCCATCGAGGAGTTCGTCAAGCGCTTCCCGCGATTCGAACTCGCCGGTGACACGCGCTGGAGTGTCGGCATGGTCCGCGGTCCTCGCGAGATCCCGGTCCGCATCCTCGACGTCGCCAAGTAGTCGTCACTCGGGTCTGACCCCTGCTGTCATCACGTCAACAGGGGTCAGACTCGCGTTGCGATCGTCACACGAGCGTCGTGCCGATCGAGGCCGCAGCGCACGCCGAGCCGAGCGTCACCAGGGCATAGACCGTTCCCCATCGCCAGCCGAGGCTGCGCGTCTCCAGTGCGAACGTCGAATACGTCGTGAGCGCGCCGCAGAAGCCGACGCCCAGAACCGTCGTCGTGCTCGGCGAGAAATCCGAAGCGATCACGACGCCGAGCAGCCCCGCGCCGATCGAGTTGATCCACAGCAACGCAACCCACGAGCACGCGAACTGGCCCACCAGGTGGCGGCCGACGGCGCCGAGGCCTGCGGCGAGCACGAACAGCACCGGGGTCACGGCCGACCTCGTCCGATGTCGGCGATCGCGGTGGCTCCGATTCCGGCGGCGAGTGTGACGGCGCCGTACAGCACGGCGAGTGGGAGACGTTCGGCGTCGGCCATGTCGTTGAGCTCGACCGCCAATGCGGAGAACGTCGTGAACCCCCCGAGTAGTCCGGTCACCACGAACGCCCACGCAGTCGTGTTGCGGTCGACCCGCCGTGCGGCGACGCCGATCAGCACGCACCCGACGACATTGACGATCAAGGTTGCCCACGGCCACGTACCGGCCTGATGCACGCTCGCCATTGCATCGACCGCCCACGCAACGAACCAGCGGCCTGACGCCCCGATCGCCCCGCCGACGGCCACCGCGGCGAGCACCCCAGGCGCGAACGGGGTGGTTCGATCGAAGACCTGCACGCACTGTTCGTAGCAAACTCCGCTCGTTGATCAGGTGTTTCACACCGCGTTCTCACTCGATGCGAGCACACTGTGTGCCGTGACGGACACACACACTGCCCGCATCCTCGTTGCCGAGGACGACCGGGCCGTACGCGAATCGCTGGTGCGGGCCCTGCAACTCGAGGGGTACACGGTGGTGTCCGCGAACAACGGCGCCGAGGCGCTCGAGGCGATCCGCCAATCCGAGCCCGACGCGCTCCTGCTCGATGTGTCGATGCCCGTCGTCGATGGTCTCACCGTCTGCCGTGTGCTGCGATCCGAAGGCAGCAAGTTGCCGGTGTTGATGCTGACCGCACGCACCGAGACGAGCGATCGCGTGGCCGGCCTCGATGCTGGTGCCGACGACTATCTCCCGAAGCCGTACGACCTCGACGAGCTGCTCGCCCGCATCCGGGCACTGCTGCGCCGCTCCGGATACGGAGTCGACGACGCTGAGCAACCCGAAGGCGAGCTCGTACTCGGCGACCTTCGACTCGACACCTCCGGACGTCGAGCATTTCGTGGCGAACGTGAGATCCAGCTCTCGAAGACCGAATTCGACCTGTTGGCGCTGCTTGTTGCCAACCGCGGCATCGTGCTCGATCACTCGACGATCTACGACCGCATCTGGCACTACGACTTCGGGCCCGACTCGAAGAACCTCGCGGTGTACATCGGCTACTTGCGCCGCAAGACCGAGGCGGAAGGCGAACCGCGGGTGGTGCACACCGTTCGCGGCGTGGGCTACACGGCACGAATCGACGACTGATGGGTTTGCGCTGGAAGATCGCGCTGTCGCTGGCTGCGGTCGCATTGGTCGCGACGCTCACCGTCGGGCTGATCAGCTACCGGACGACGAGCGCCCGATTGCTCGACGAAGTCGACCGGTCGATCAACCAGGCAACCGGCCAGATGATTGGTCGCGCCGTCGACGGGCGCATCACGATGCCCACCCGCAGCCTGCTGGAGGTGTATTCGGTTCGGGTGCTGGACGCGAGCGGCGAGTCGATTGCGTCGTCGTTCCCCGACGGCGCGCCGGTCGCCGAGGCGGCGATGTCGGTGGCCGGAACTCAACGCGCTCGCAACCAGGCGACGATCGATGTCGGCGACGAGTCGTACCGGGTCCACACGATCGGACTGTCCGACGGCGCGCTCCAGGTGGCGCGCCCGCTCGACGAGGTCGACAGCGTCCTGGCCGACCTTCGCCAACGCACGCTCCTGCTCGTCGGGTTGGTCTCGGTCGGCGCTGCGCTGGTGGGTTGGCTGATTGCGGGCACGGTGGCTGCGCCGATCAGGCGTCTCACCGGCGCCGCTGAGGACGTGGGTTCGTCGGGGCGTCTCGACGTCGAGGTGCCTGGCACCGGTACCGACGAGGTCGGCCGGCTCGGCTCGGCGTTTCGCAACATGCTCGGTGCGCTCGCTGTTTCCCGGGCCGAACAGCACCGTCTGGTGCAGGATGCCGGCCACGAGCTGCGCACGCCACTCACCAGCTTGAAGACCAATCTGTCGGTGCTGCGCCGTCATCCCGAGATGTCGTCGGACATGCGCGACCGTGTCCTCGACGACCTCGACACCGAGGTGACCGAACTCACCGAATTGGTCAACGAACTCGTCGCGGTGGCCTCCGGTGAGCTCGAGGAGCAACCGAACGAGCGGATCGATCTACCGGCACTCGCCGTCGAGGTGGCCGAACGCGTCGGCCGTCGCCGCTCGCGTGATGTGATCGTCGAGGTTCGCCATGGTGCTGTGGTCGACGCCCCCCGGTCGTCGCTCGATCGGGCGATCACCAACCTGATCGACAACGCCTGCAAGTTCGATCAGAGCGGCGGCCCGATCGATGTCGTCGTCGACGGCGGCTCGTTGCGGGTACTCGATCGCGGTCCTGGCATCCCCGATGGCGAGGAGGAGCGAATCTTCGACCGCTTCCATCGCGCCGATGCGGCGCGCACGATGCCGGGCTCCGGGCTGGGTTTGTCGATCGTTCGCGACGTCGTGGTGCGCGCCAACGGAACGGTTGCTGCCTCGGGTCGCGATGCCGGCGGTGCCGTCATCGGATTCACGCTTCCCGTGTCACCGGACTGGCCCGTGGACGAGGGCTCTGGCACGCTGGCAGGGTGAGCGACCCGGACGCAGTTGTCGTCGGATCGGGACCGAACGGCCTGATGGCAGCGGTGGTCCTGGCGCGAGCCGGCCGCCGGGTCACGGTGCTGGAGGCGGCGGACGTTCCGGGTGGCGGCACGCGATCGGCGGAGCTGATCCAGCCGGGATCGATCCACGACATCTGCTCGGCGATCCACCCGCTGGCCCGTGCCTCCCCGGCGTTCCGAGCGTTGGATGACGATGGGCTCCTCGAAGCCCACGGCATCGACTGGGTGCACCCGACGGTTCCGGTGGCCCATCCGCTCGATGGTGGACGTGCTGCGTTCCTGCACCGATCGGTCGCCGACACGGCGTCGTCGCTCGGAGCCGATGGTGCCGCCTACGAGCGCCTCGTCGGCCCGTTGGTCGACGCCGGGTTCGACTTGACCGACGGCCTGCTGTCGCCGCTGCGCCTTCCGCCCGAGCATCCTGTGCACCTGGCTCGATTCGGCGTGCTGGGTGTTCGCTCGGCGCATGGTCTGGCGAGTGGCCGGTTCGACACCGAGGAAGCCCGAGCGTTGTTCGCTGGGCTCGCCGCGCATTCGATCCTGTCGCTGCGATCACCGGCCACGGCGGCGTACGGGTTGATCCTCGGCGTGCTCGGTCACACCGTTGGTTGGCCGATGGCTCGCGGCGGTTCCCAGCAGATCGCCGACGCACTCGTGGGCATCATCGAAGATGCGGGCGGCACCGTCGAGTGCGGCCACCGGGTGGATTCGCTCGCCGAACTCCCCTCCTCGAGTGCGGTGGTGCTCGACCTCACCCCGCGCCAGGTGCTCGCCGTGCTCGGCGATCGTGCACCGAGCCGCTTCGCCCGGGCGCTGCGTCGATATCGCTACGGCCCGGGAGTGGTGAAGGTGGATTGGCTGCTCGATGCTCCGATCCCGTGGAGCAACCCGCGGTGCGCCGACGCCGGAACGGTCCACCTCGGCGGAAGCCTCGACGAGATCACCGCTGCCGAGGACGACGTGATGCGGGGTCGAACACCCGAGCGACCGTACGTGCTGCTTGCCCAACAGAGCCTGTTCGATCCGACACGATCGCCAGCGGGCACGCACACCGTGTGGGGCTACTGTCACGTGCCGAACGGTTCGCCCGTCGACATGACCGACCGAATCGAACGGCAAGTCGAGCGCTTCGCCCCAGGCTTTCGCGATCGGATCATCGGTCGCCATGTGATGACCACAGCGGCGATGGAGCAGCACAACGAGAACTACGTCGGCGGCGACATCAACGGTGGCGCCGGCGACATCCGCCAGTTCGTTGCTCGCCCGACGCTCGGTCTGCACCCGTGGCGAACCCCGGTTGATGGCGTCTGGATGTGTTCGGCGTCGACGCCGCCCGGTGGTGGAGTGCATGGGATGGGCGGCTGGCATGCCGCCCACGACGTCATCGCACGCACCAGCTGACACGGCCCCACCGAACACGGCCGTCAGCGCTTGACGGAGATCACACCGTTGCCTTACGTGGCTCCTTCATGCTCCTCACCGGCGACGCTCATCGTGAGTGCTGTCAGCGGCGACATCGTCGATGACTCACCCGTCGAAAGGATGAACACCATGAACAGCAACGACAGCACCAGCCGCAACGAGCATCCGAGTGGACGTTCCGGCGTGAACCGTGGCGTTGCCGCGGGGCTCACGCTCGGTGTGATCGGTGGTACCGCTGCCGGGCTCGTGTTCGGAGTTCCCGGCCTCACCAGCGCTGCGTCGAGCGACGTTGCCGTGACGCCGGCAGCCGTGGTCCAGCAGGTCGAGGACGACGCCGTTGCCGAGACGTCCGGAGGCTCGCCCCGAGCCGGGCACCCGGATGCGTGAGGCGATCCAGTCGCTGGTCGACGATGGCACGATCACCGCCGAGCAGGCCGACGCTGTGGTGGCCGAACTCATTGCGAGTGCGCCTGATCGCAGCGAACGCCAGGAGAACCGTGGTGAGCGCCGCGAGGCCCGTCAAGATCGCCGCCAGGCGCCCGAAGCCGTTCAGGAACTGCTGGGCCTGAGCGCCGAGGAGTTGCGCGAGCAGCTGCGTTCCGGCTCGACGCTGGGCGACATCGCCACGGCGCAGGGAGTCGATCCGCAGGACGTCGTCGACGCCATCGTCGCCGAGATGACCGAACGAGTCGACGCGGCGGTGGCCGACGGCAAGCTCGACGCTGACGCTGCCGCCGAAAAGCTCGCAGAGGCAGAGCAGCGAGTGAGCGACCGAGTCAACAACGGCCGCGACTGATCACGCCAGGGGTCAGACCCCAGGCGTGATCGATCGACCGAACGGGTGGGGCCCCGGCCCCGCCTGTTCGGCGGTCTGCACCCGTAGCGTCGGGCGGGTGATTTGTGTCGATCTCGCCGGTGTGGCGCTTGCCCAGCCCGACAAGGTGCTGTTCGCCGACCTCGCCGTCACCGTGTCGACCGGTGATCGAGTCGCCGTTGTCGGCGTGAACGGTTCGGGCAAGACGACGCTGTTGAAGATCCTGACCGGCGTGCTCGCAGCCCGACTCGGGCGATGTCCGTTTCGGCCGAGGAGTGCGAATCGCCTCGCTGGAGCAGGACCCGGTGCTCCCGCCCGGCACGGTCAGCGAGTTCCTCGGCGACTCGTGGGAGGTGGCTGCTGTCGCCACCAAGCTCGGCGTGCAGCCGCTGCTCGATCGGCGCACCGACGAGTTGTCGGGCGGTCAGGCCAAGCGGGTGGCGCTCGCCAAGATGCTCGCCGACGACGAGCACGGCGATCACGACATGGTGGTGCTCGACGAGCCCACCAACCATCTCGACCTCGAAGCGATCGAGTGGCTCGAAGCCCGCCTCGTCAAGATGAAGTCGGCGCTGGTGCTGGTCACCCACGACCGCCATGCGCTCGATCGGTTGACCACGGATGTCGGGCCGAGCAAGGTCGTCGAACTCGACGGCGGCCGGAGCTTCATCCATCAGGCCGCAACCGGAGCGAGCGCGTACGCGACCTACCTCGACGCCCGAGCCGAACGGATCGACCGCGAGGTGCAGGAGGAGTCGACGCGCAAGATCCTCGCCCGCAAGGAACTGGCCTGGCTGCGCCGTGGCGCCCCGGCCCGATCGACCAAGCCGAAAGCCCGGCTGCGCTCGGCGAACGAGATCGTGTCCGGCGGCCCGGCGCCCGTTGGCGTGCGGGGGAGCGAGTTGCAGCTCGGCACCGGCACGGCCCGCCTCGGCAACCAGGTGGTCGAGCTCGAAGACGTCGCTCAGCGTTTCAACGTGGGCACGCCCGACGAACTGACCGTGTTCGAGCACGTCGACCTGCTGATCGAGCCCGGCGCCCGCCTCGCGGTGGTCGGGCCGAACGGCTCGGGCAAGTCGACGCTGCTCGACATCATCGCGGCACGTCGTGAGCCCGTCGCCGGCACGGTGAAGCGTGGCAAGACCGTCGTCGTCGGGTTCGCCGACCAACACTCGTCCGATCTCGACCCGAATGCCATCGTCCGCAAGCTCGTGTCCGGGCCGCATCGCGAACCCGACTATCGCGACAGTGCATTGCTCGAGCGGTTCTGGTTCGACTCGACTGCGCAGTATGCGCCGGTGCGGATGCTGTCCGGTGGCGAGCGCCGCCGACTGCAGTTGGTGATGGTCTTGGCCACCGAACCGAACCTGTTGATCCTCGACGAACCGACCAACGATCTCGATCTCGACACGCTCCGCTCGCTCGAAGCGTTCCTCGACGACTGGCCTGGCGCGCTCGTGGTCGCCAGCCACGACCGAGCGTTCCTCGATCGCGTCGCCGACCACGTGTTGGCCATCGATCCCGGCGGCACCATTCGCCGTGTGCCCGGCGGGGTCAGCGGCTGGCTGGCGGAACGTTCGGGTCCGACAAGACCGCCCGTCAAGACCGCAGCTCCCAAATCACCTGCCGCCGCCCCGGCCAAGAAGACGTCGAGTGGGCCCAGTCAGTACACCGTCGGCCGCCAGCTGCGCGAGACCGAGCAGGCGATGGTCAAGGCCCAGAAACAGGTCGACCGCCTCACCGAGCGACTGTCGACGGCGTCGGATCACGCCGAGCTCACGTCGCTCGGCACCGACCTGGCCACCGCTCAGGCCGAACTCGACGAACTCGAAGCCCGCTGGCTCGAACTCGCAGAACTTCAGCACAACTGACCTCGCCTCAGAAGCGATGAGCGAGTCCCGCAGATCTGGTGTGTTCGCTCATCGCCGAAGGTGATCGACGACCAGCGCGTGAGCGAACCCCGCAACGGTCTGACGTTGTGGTGTGTCAGGCTGCACGAATGGGGTCGCTGCTGATCGTCACGGGTCCGCCCGGTGCCGGCAAGTCGACGGTCGCAGCGCTGATCGCCGATCGTTTCGAGTCGAGTGTCCTGGTCGAGGGTGACGCCTTCTTCGCCTTCCTGCGCGCCGGTGCGATCGAGCCGTGGCTGCCCGATTCGCACGCCCAGAACGAAGTGGTCACCGACGCGGCAGCCGCGGCAACCGCCGGGTTCGTGTCCGGTGGGTACGACACCGTCTACGACGGCGTGATGGGGCCGTGGTTCCTCCCGACATTCACACGCCGCCTTGGGCTGGACGAGTTCGACTACGTCGTGCTGCTCCCGTCTGTCGACGCCTGTGTCCGCCGGGTGGCGACACGCGTCGGCCACGGGTTCTCCGACGAGCAAGCTTCGCGGTCGATGCACGATCAGTTTGCTGCTCACCGCCCCGCCGATCGTCATGTCCTCGACGATGCGTCGCTCGAGCCCGATGAGATCGCAGGCGAGATCATCGACCGTCGCGATCGAGGTCTGCTGCGGATGTTCCGAGACGAGCTGCTCTCGTGATCTTCGGCAATCGGGTCGACGCAGCCCGCTCGATCGAGCCTTCGACGTGGATCGCCGAGCGCTGCCGGGGAGTGTGGGGCACCGTGGGTGCGCTCGTGCCGAACGACTATCCGTCGGTGTTGCGGCTGCACGCGCCCGATCAGGACCTCGACGACTGGTGGGGTGCATACCGGCGCGTGTTCACAACGATTGCGGAGGTGGGTGAACGCCACACTGCGAGTCCGGACGATGGATGGTTCGCCGTGTGGGAGGGGTACGGATTCGCCAGCGGCACGAAGATGTACGTGTGGTCCGAGTCCGATGATCCGGACGATGCGGCTGCGACGGCGGTTGCAGCGGAGCAGGAGAGGCTGCGTGCGCACGAGCAGCGGCGTCGGGCCGAAATCCCAGAAGCTCTCTCGCGGATCCCGCGCTTCGATCTCCCGCACCGGGCCTACTTCCTGCTCGGAGGGCCCGTCGGTGCGGTGGCAGACCTCCGCGACCCCGGCACGCCCGACCGGTGGCAGCGACCCGATCTGTTCTGGCCCGATGATCGCCGGTGGTTCGTCGCCACCGACGTGGACTTCTGGTCGCTGTACGTCGGCGGCGACCACGACTTCGTTGCCGAGCTCACCCAGCGCGTGGACGTGCCCTGCGAGATCGTGACGCTGGGGCACCGGCTCGGAGCGGAGGACTGATGGGCCGCGGCCTGACGGTCAGGCGGGTTCCGCAGCAGCGCCCGCGGCGGCTGCTGCCGCGGAGATCTTGCGGGCGACGTCGACATCGAGGGTGGTGAGTCCGCCCGTGGCGTGGGTGGTCAACAGCACGTGGACGCGACCGGGGTAGCGGATCTCCATGTCGGGGTGGTGCTGGTCGGCTTCGGCGATCTCGGCGATCGTCGTCACCAGCTCGGCGCCGACCAGATAGGTGGAGCCCCGGAATGTGGCGTGGATCTCGGTGCCGACGACCGTCCAGTCGTCGACACCCTCCAACGCAGCGAACTCCTCGGGCGTGACCTCGGTGTACTCCATCGTCCAAGTGAACCACGCCTCGTGTCGCCCTGTCGCTGTGACACCCGCTCTCTAGAGTGGGCGACACATGACTGACGACGAGCTGTTCGCCGACGACATTCCACACCCCGCCGACAGCGCGTCGCCCGAGGCACGTGACGATCGGGGCCCGTCGCCGTTCGCCGAGGGATTGAACCCAGACCAGCTCGACGCGGTTGCCCACGAATCCGGTCCCTTGCTCGTGATCGCCGGCGCCGGCTCGGGCAAGACCCGAGTGCTCACCCACCGCATCGCGCACCTGATCCACAACGGGGTGCACCCGTCGAAGATCCTGGCGATCACGTTCACCAACAAAGCCGCCTCCGAGATGCGCGAACGCGTCGGGGCCCTCGTCGGCCCGGTGGTCAAGACGATGTGGGTGTCCACCTTCCACTCGGCGTGCGTGCGCATCCTGCGCGCCAATGCCGACGTCCTCGGCTATCCCCGCCAGTTCTCGATCTACGACTCCGCCGACTCGAACCGCCTCACCAGCTATGTGATCCGCGACCTCGGACTCGACGCCAAGCGATTCACCCCACGCGGTGTGCACGCCATCATCAGCCTCTGGAAGAACGAGCTGATCGACCCCGACGAAGCGCAGCGGCGGGCCCAGAACATCTTCGATCGCAAGCACGCCGAGGTGTACGCCGAGTACCAGGCCCGCCTCCTCAAGGCCGGGGCGATGGACTTCGACGACCTGCTCACCAACACCGTCAAGCTGTTCCGCGAGCACGGCGACATCCTCGAGCACTACCGCCAGCGGTTTCAGCACATCCTCGTCGACGAATACCAGGACACGAACCAGGCCCAGAACGAGATGGTGCTCCTCCTCGCCGACGGCCACCGCAACGTGTGCGTCGTTGGTGACAGCGACCAGGGGGTCTACGGATGGCGCGGGGCTGATCTACGCAACATCCTCGAATTCGAAGAGGCGTTCCCCGACGTCACCACGGTGATCCTCGACCAGAACTACCGCAGCACCCAGACCATTCTCGACGCCGCCAATGCGGTGATCGACAACAACGTCGAACGCAAGCCGAAGTCGTTGTGGACCGACAGCGGCATGGGCGAACGCATCGTGCGCTATCACGCCGAAGACGAAGGCGATGAGGCCACCTGGATCGCCGGCACCGCCCTGCAGCTGCACGCCGACGACGGCACCAACTTTCGTGAGATGGCCGTGCTGTACCGCACCAATGCGCAGAGCCGCGTGGTCGAAGAGGCATTCATGCGCCAAGGCGTGCCGTACAAGGTCGTGGGTGGCACTCGCTTCTACGACCGGCGCGAGATCAAAGACGCCATGGCCTACCTCAAGGCGGTGATCAACCCCGCCGACGAGGTGAGCGTCAAGCGAGTCCTCAACGTGCCCAAGCGTGGTGTCGGCGATGCCAGCGTTGCGAAGCTCGACGCGCTCGCCGCCGGCGAGGGGATCGCGTTCGCCGAGGCGCTGCGACGCGCCGACGAAGCCGGTGTCACCGGTCCGGCCGTTCGCGGCATTGCGTCGTTCGTCGATCTGCTCGACTCGATGGCCGTCGTCGTCGCCGACCCCGATCAGGGCCCCGGCGACGTGTTGCAAGCGGCGCTCGAAGGCTCTGGCTACCTCGGCGAACTCGAAGCCGAGGACACCGTCGAGGCTCACACCCGTATCGAGAACCTGGGCGAGCTGGTCGGCTCGGCGCGCGAGTTCACGGTGATGGACGAGTTCCTCGAACAGGTCGCTCTCGTCGCCGACACCGACGACCTACCCGATGGCGAAGAGGGCGAGAAGATCGACGACCAGGTGGTGTTGCTCACGCTCCACTCGGCCAAAGGCCTCGAGTATCCGGTGGTGTTCCTGGCCGGCTGCGAGGAGGGCATCTTCCCGCACATCCGTGCGCTCACCGAACCTGCCCAGATGGAGGAGGAGCGCCGTCTCGCGTATGTGGGCATCACCAGGGCGATGGAGCGGCTCTACATGTCGCACGCCTGGAGCCGACAGCTGTTCGGCTCGACCCAGTACAACCCGCCATCACGTTTCTTCGACGAGATCCCCGAAACGCTGATCGAGTCGAAGGGCAACGTCAGCGGACGATCCACCTACGGTCGCCAGAGCTACCGCAGCCGAGGGTCCGACTACGGCGACCCGCCTGCGTACCGGCGTGGTGGTGGTGGCGAAGGCGGTGGAGGCCGCGACATCAACGCCGACATCATGGACGCGAAGGCTGATCAAGAGGCGCACCGTGATCGGGTGGTCGAGGCAGCGATCCGCTCTGGCTCGAAACCAGCGCCCTCACCGTCGAACAGTCAGGAACTGGGGCTCCGCGTCGGCGACGACGTCGAGCATCCAGCCTTCGGCACCGGTGTGATCATCGACATCTCCGGCGCGGGCGAGAAGGCCGAAGCCACCATCAACTTCCCGGGCGCCGGCACCAAACACCTCGCCCTCGCTTGGGCCCCGCTCAAGAAGCTCTGACCTCGCTCGCCCCGTCGTTCTCGTGAACAACATGCGCACCTGGGCCGCATCTTGTTCACGAGAACGGTTCAGGCTCGCGGCGCAAGGACCATCTGGGTGCAGCGGAACAGCGCCATCGTGCGGTCGGTGTCGGCGTTGGTGACTTCGGCGTCCCACACGTGGGTTCGTCGGCCGAGATGCGCCGGCGTGCAGCGACACACGACGAGCTGGCCGACCGTGGCGCTCGACAGGAAGTTCGACTTCAATTCGATCGTGGTGAACGACTCGCCGGGTCCGGTGTTGAGTCCGCAGCCGATTGCGGCACACGTGTCGGCGAGTGCGATCACGGCTGGAGCGAACAGGAATCCGGTGCCGGCGATCAGCGACTCGGTCACGCGGATGTGGCCGAGCACGAGATCGGGCGACGAATGGTCGAACACGCAACCCATCTGACCGGGAACGAGCGGCCCGAAGAACTCGGTGTCGCGCTTCGCCTGTTCGACCGGATCGTGGCGTTCGTTGCTCATCGGTTCGCGTCAGGCGAGGCCGAGGCGTTCGACGGCGTTGCGGTATTCGATGACCTCGATGCGCTGGTTGCGTGAGACCGATTCGGCGAAGGCGGTGATCTCTTCACGGGCACCGTTGGCAGCGGCGTGGTCGGCCATGTGGACCCCACCCAGGTGATGGTCGGTCATGATCGCAGAAGAACAAACGGTCGGCCTCGGTGCCGCTGGCATCGGCCAACTCCTGCAGGCGCTGCGGCGACTGCATGCCGCGCATCTCGCTGACCGGAGTTGGTTCGTCCATCCACACCATCGCCGTGCGGTCGGTCTCGCCGCGCGAGTAGCCATCTTCGTCGAGCCAGTCTTCCATCCAGCCGATGTCGCGGGTCTGGAACATGATCACTTCGCGTGCGTAGGGGGCGGCGTCGCCGTCGGCGTTGTCGTCGAGATACAAGTTGGAGATCAGCAGCGCCTGGTCGTGGTGGTCGAGCATGTCCTGCAAGAAGCCGATGTCGACAGCGTTCATCGGTGCAGATGGTTCGTCATCGCCGCCAATGGCCCAGATGGCCGCAGCCGCGAAGAGCCCGGCGACCACCGCGGTGACCAGCACCACCAGCACCAAGCGGAGCAATCGTTGGGCGGCGTCGTCCGACAACGACTCGTCGGCGATGTCGACGTCAGAGACGTCCGAGACATCGGACTGGACGGGCGATCGCATCCGTGCAGTGTACGGAACCGGGTGACCTGGTGAACCTCGCCCGCCGCCGTAACCTTGGCGAGCCATGATCCGTCGACTCGTCTCCAGCGTGGCGCTGACCTCGGTTGCCCTGCTCGTCAGTGCCGCTCCCGTGTTGGCGCACATCGACCCCGACCCCGACCAGGCCCAAGCCGGGTCGCGCCTCGCGGTGGGGTTCACGGTCGAACACGGCTGTGATGGTTCGCCGACCACACAGCTCGACATGCGGCTGCCGGTCGGTGTCAGCGATCCGGTGCCGGAAACCGTCGAGGGCTGGGACGGATCGGTCGACACCGTCGACGGCGACACCATCGTGACCTTTGCTGGTGGCCCGCTGGCCGACGACGTCGAGGGCACGTTCACGGTCACGATGACGCTCCCGGCGACGCCCGACACCACCATCTACTTTCCGTTCGTGCAGCGCTGCGAGGTCGGCGAGATCCGCTGGATCGGCATTCCAGCCGAGCCGGGTGACGATCTCGACGAACCGGCGCCGGCGATGACGCTGACGGGTCCGGTCGCAACGCTGCCACCCGAGGTGACGGTGCCCGACTCGGCGATTCCTGCGTCGAGCGTGCCCGACGTGACCGAACCGGTGGCGACCGATGCTGTTGTCCCGACCTCCACCGAAGCGTCTGCAGACACCACCGATGTGCCGTCGACTTCTGCGCCCGAGCTCATCGCGGCCAACACCGATCGGACGGGCAGTTCGGGAACCGGAACGATCATCTTCATCGTCACGATGGCGAGCGTTGTCGGTCTCGGAGCCTTCGTTGCCTACCGCGCCCGCCAGACCCGCGCCGCAAATCCCAGCTGACCGGTCGTCGTCGTGCGCGTTCCAGCTGTCCTGTCGTCGTTCGGTCGGCGCTCCGCTGCGTTCGCCGCGGCACTGGTCATCGTGGCTCTCGGCGTGCTCGCCGGAGCGACGACAGTCTCGGCCCACGCCGAGTTGTTGTCGTCGTTCCCCGGCAATCAGGAACTGCTCGTCGACGCCCCGAGTGAGATTGCACTGCAGTTCACCGAGGGCATCGATCCGATCGAGCCGGCCATTCGGCTCGTCGATGCCGACGGCAATGACATCGAACTCGGCGTCGTCGAGCAATCAGGCGGCTCCGACCGGATGCGTGCAGCGATTCCGACCACGCTCGACGACGGCACCTACGTCGTTGCGTGGCAGGCAGTGTCGGCCGACTCCCACCGGGTGCGCGGTTCGTTCACGTTCTCGGTTGGTGTGCCGTCGGCGGTCACCCCGGGTGTGCTCGACGGGATCTTCGACGGTGCATCGGAGAGCAACTCCGATTCGATCATGCTCGGCATCGGCCGATTCTCGAGCTACGCCGGTGTCGGCCTGCTCGTGGGCGGACTCGTCCTGGCGGTCGCCCTCACCCCGTCGGTGATCGGATCGCGGCGCCTTGGCATCTTGCTGATCGTGGCCGCCGAAGTCGCCTTCGTCGGCACCCTCTGGATGATCGCCGCCCAGGCCAACATCATCGGTGGGTCGTTCTTGGCATGGGGTGATGTCGCCAACACCCGATCCGGTCAGTGGTGGATCGCCCGACTCGTCGTGATCGTTCTGTTCGGCGTGTTGATCGCGATCCGGTCGAGGTTGGTGGTGCCGGGCGGGGTCGCGGTCACCGCCGCGTTGGGTCTCGGAGTGCTCGGTGTCGTCGCCGCGGGCGGCCACGCCATCTCGGGTGACGACGTTGTCGCGGGATTCATCTCCACGTTGGTCCACCTCGCTGCGATGTCGGTGTGGTTCGGTGGTCTCGCAGTGGTGCTCCTCGTCGCCCCTCGGGGTGCGTTCTGGACGACGGTCACCCGGTTCTCACCGTTGGCGCTCGGTTCGGTGGTGGCGCTCGCCGTGACCGGCGCCGCCAACGCCTGGCGTCAACTCGGTTCCCTCTCGGGCGTCACCGAGTCCAGCTACGGCAGGTGGTTGGTCATCAAGCTCGCGCTGGTCGTGCTGGTGGTCGGTGTTGCGGCCTTCAGCCGGCGCACCGTGCGCACTCGCGGCGACGAGGCGAGCGACATGGTTCGTCGCTCGATCGGCTTCGAGTTCAGCGGCATCTTGCTGATCCTCGGTGCAACCGCCGGCCTGGTCAACTCGCCTCCACCGCTCGACGCCGCCGAGATCGTGTCGGTGTCTGCGGTCGTCGGCGCTCGCGTTGCCCAAGTCGAGCTCGAACCGGCGGTCACCGGTGGCACCGAGATGCACGTCTACATCACGTCACCTTCGGGGGCATTGGATCGAGCCGATGAGATCACGGTCACCGCAGAGCTGGTCGAGCAGGACATCCCACCGTTCGATGTCGAGATGTTTCCTGCCGGTGTCAACCATGTGATCGGCAGCGAACCTGAATCTCCCGGTGGCAGGATTGTGGACCTTCGAGGTCACGGCCCGATACGGCGACTTCGATCAGGTGGTCTTCACCGTCGAGATGCCCGTGTCCGACTGACCGCACCGACGGGTGGCAACCTCATTCTCACTGTGTGAGAATGAGGTCATGGCTGCAGATCACGGACACGACCATGGCCTCGCCATCGCGAGAGCAGGGCAGCGGCACCAGGGCCGCCTGATCGCTGCGTTCGCCGTGATCGCCACGTTCTTCGTGGTCCAGCTCGCTGCCGCTCTCGCCACCAACTCGCTCGCGTTGCTCTCCGACTCGGGCCACATGCTCACCGATGTGATCGGCATCGGGCTGGCACTCTGCGCGATCGGTCTCGCCACCAGGTTCGAACGGCGGACCTCAGCGGCGACTTCGCCGCACACATTCGGCCTCTACCGCCTGGAGATCCTCGCTGCGTTCGTCAACTCCTTGCTGCTGTTCGGCGTTGCGATCTGGGTGGTCGTCGAGGCGATTCGCCGTATCGGGACCGAGCCCGAGGTGCTCGGAGCACCGATGTTCGTCGTCGCAGTTCTCGGATTGCTGGCCAACCTCGTCGCCTTCGCGCTGCTTCGTGAAGGGGCAACCGAGTCGGTCAACGTCGAGGGCGCATACCTCGAAGTGCTCGCCGACACCGTCGGCTCCATCGGTGTGATCCTGGCGGCGGTCCTCCTGCAGTTGTTCGGGTGGACATGGGTCGACGCTGTTGCCGGAGTCGCGATCGGTGTCTGGATCCTGCCGCGCGCCTGGCGACTCGGTTGCCGAGCGGTACGCATCTTGCTGCAAGCAGCGCCCGAGCACATCGACCTCGACCGACTCGTCGGTGACCTCGAGAGCATCGACGGCGTCGTCGACGTCCACGACGTCCACGTGTGGACGCTCACGTCGGAGATGGAGGCAGCATCGATGCATTTGGTTGCTGCGCCAGGCGCAGATTTCCACGCCCTCCTCGACGACGCTCGCCGGTGTCTGGCCGAGCGTCACGGGGTGGTGCACGGCACGTTCCAGATCGAGCCCACCGACCACCTGGGATGCGCCGAGGTCACCTGGTGACGAGATCTCCTGCGAGAGGCGCCGACCTGCAAGACTCACCGACGTGAAGGCAGCACTGTTGGTCGAGAGCTTGACGGGAAACACGTGGACGGCAGCTGAGAAGGTTGCTGGACTGTTGGCGCAGGAGCGCTGGACGATCACCGGCCTGTCGAAGGTCAAGCAGCCCGACTACGCATCGATCCAGCAGGCCGACCTCATCTTGGTCGGCACCTGGGTGCACGGAGCGTTCCTGTTCGGCCAGGCGCCGTGGGCGGTGTCGAACATCGCCAACCTGCCCACGATGCGAGGCAAGCGGGCTGCCGGTTTCTGCACGTTCGCGCTCGACCCGGGCAAGTCGCTCGACAAGCTCGACCGGGCGCTCGGTGACACCGGCGCCTATGTGATCGGCGGACTTGCGATGAGTCGGAGCAAGCTCGACCAGCACTCGGAGATCTTCGCCGAGCGCCTCGTCGATGCGATGGCGGTCGGCTGAGTCGATTCGCTGCGAGCGATCAGCCGGTGGTGCCGGTGGTGATCCGGGTCAGGTCGATGTACAGAACCCGCTGGTTCTCCACCACGGGGAACACACCCGATTCGGGCGGTGACAGATCGGCCACGTCGATGGTGCTTCCATCGCAGTCGATGAAGTCTCGGGTGCCGATCACCTGCTCGACCGGGCAGTCGGGTCGGCCGATCGGGTAGGCGTAGAAGATACGCCAGCCGCGGGTGGGGTCGTCGCCCTCGTGGTCGAGTACGAGCGTGCGTTCGCCGGTCGTGGTGTTCAGTCCGGGGAAGATCACCGGGCCGTCCTCTTCCACGATCCGGGCGGCGGACTGGACCGAACCGACCTCGAATCGGCTGGGTGCGAGACGTTCGCTGACCTCGGCTCCGCCCCGCGAGATCCATGCGGCGAGTCCCCACGTGATGAACGCAAGTACCACGAAGAACGCAATCCCGCCGAGCACCGGGACCACCGCACGTGTGAAGGGTGACTTCAGCCTGACCGGGCGTTGCCTCTCAGCATTCGACATCGCCCACAGTCTGCCGTGGAACCTGCGCCGATGGCGTCGGGAGGGGGGTTCGCTGGGTCGGCCGTCGTTTCGCTGCGGTCCACGAACTTGTCCTATGGTCGCTGCTGGCAACCGGCCCGTGGCCGGAGTCGACGCTCGACGAATTCGAACCCGACTGACCGCTGCAGCGGTCGAAACCGAGACGCAACCAGAAAGCGAGTGACCCCGACGTGGACCTCTTCGAGTACCAGGGCAAGCAGTACTTTGCCCGCTACGACATCCCGGTCAGCCCAGGTGGGCCTGCCGACACCGTCGACGAGGCGGTGAAGGAAGCCAACCAGGCCGGCTACCCCGTCGTCGTCAAGGCGCAGGTGCAGGTCGGTGGCCGCGGCAAGGCCGGCGGCATCAAGCTCGCCGACAACGAAGCCGAAGTTCGCGAACACGCCGGCAACATCCTCGGCATGGACATCAAGGGCCACGTGGTCAAGCGCCTCTGGGTCGAAACCGCATCCGACATCGACGAGGAGTACTACGCCTCGTACACGCTCGACCGGGCCGCCAAGAAGCATCTGTTGATGCTGTCGGCCGAGGGTGGCGTCGAGATCGAATCGGTCGCCGAGAGCAACCCTGACGCCATCGTCAAGTTGCACATCGACCCGGTCGACGGCATCGACCTGGCCACCGCCCGCCAGGCGTGTGTCGACGCGAAGCTGCCCGAGCGGGCACTCGACGGCGCCGCCGAGATCCTGGTGAAGCTCTACCGCTGCTTCACCGAAGGCGACTGCGACCTCGCCGAGATCAACCCGCTGATCCTCAAGCCGACCGGCGAAGTGCACGCACTCGACGCCAAGGTCACCCTCGACGAGAGCGCCGAGTTCCGTCACCCCGAATGGGACGCCTTCCGCGGCCTCACCGAGATGGACGACCGCGAGAAGATGGCCGCCGAGAAGGGCCTGCAGTACATCGGCCTCGACGGCACCGTCGGCATCATCGCCAACGGCGCCGGCCTTGCGATGTCGACGCTCGACGTCGTCAACCAGGTCGGCGGATCTGCTGCGAACTTCCTCGACATCGGCGGCGGCGCCAACGCCGACGTCATGGCCGGGGCGCTCGAAGTGATCAACTTCGACGACAAGGTGCAGTCGATCCTCATCAACATCTTCGGCGGGATCACCCGCGGCGAAGAGGTCGCCAAGGGCATCGTCGAAGCGATGGGTCGAGTCGACCTGCGTGCCCCGATCGTGATTCGCCTCGACGGCACCAACGCCGAGGAGGGTCGCCAGATCCTGCTCGACGCCGGCATCCCCGCCGACAAGCTCCAGTCCGAACCCACCATGCTCGACGCCGCCCGTGCGGCCGTTGCGAAAGCGAAGTGAAGTAGTCATGGCCATTTTCGTCAACGAGAACACCAAGGTCATCGTCCAGGGCCTCACCGGAGGCCAGGGCAAGTACCACGGCCTGCGCAACCGTGACTACGGCACCCAGATCGTCGCCGGCGTCACTCCCGGCAAGGCGGGCCAGGATGTCGACGGCATCCCGATCTACGACACCGTCGCCGACGCGGTCGCAGCGACCGGCGCCACCGCGTCGTTCGTCGCCGTGCCGCCCAAGTTCGCGTCGGCCGCAATCCTCGAGGCCGCTGAAGCCGGTATCGAGTTCGTCGTGTGCATCACCGAGGGCATTCCCGCTCAGGACGAAGCCAAGACCTACAACCTGCTGGTGCGCAATCATCCGAACACCCGCCTGCTCGGCCCGAACTGCCCCGGCATCATCAGCCCTGGCAAGTGCAACATCGGCATCACTGCCGGCGAGATCGCCCAGGTGCCCTCGTCCGATGGTCCCAACGTCGGCATCGTGAGCCGCTCGGGCACGCTCACCTACCAGGCGCTGTACGAGCTCAAGCAGAAGGGCATCGGCGTGTCGACATGCGTCGGCATCGGCGGCGACCCCGTGCCGGGCACGAACTTCATCGACTGCCTCGCCGAGTTCCAGGCCGACCCCGAAACCCACGCGATCATGATGATCGGCGAAATCGGCGGCTCAGCCGAGGAAGAGGCTGCCGAGTACATCAAGGCCAACGTCACCAAGCCGATGAGCGCCTACATCGCAGGCGTCACGGCGCCGGCCGGCAAGAAGATGGGCCACGCCGGCGCCATCGTGTCGGGCGGCAAGGGCACAGCACAGGGCAAGATGGACGCCCTCGCGGCCGCTGGTGTGAAGGTCGGGCTCAACCCGACCGAAGCCGGCGAGCTGATGGCCGAGATCGTCGCCAAGCTCGTCAACGCTCGACCCCGGAACCCAGAACCGAAATTCGGAGCGAACCTCGCGCTCAGCGCGAGGTTCGCTCCGTTTTCGTGCGTTCGACGTTGCGTCAGTTCTGAGGTGCGCGCAGGCGGGGCCGGGGGAGCAGGCGGGGCGGCGGAGCCGGTGGGGCCGGCGGTGGGGGTGGCGGTGGAGCATCGTCGCCATCGTTCTTGGCGAAGCTCGCCTTGAGCTTGTCGACGTCGGTGAGGTCCTTGATGTTGCCGCCCGATGCCTGGAAGTTCAGGTAGGCACCAGCGAGGGCAATGGCTGCCCAGACGAAGGCACCGATCATGCCGATGCCGCGATCGGTGCCCTGGCGGCCACCGATCAGCAGCTGGATGAGCATCAGGAGCACGGCGAGGCCGCTGGCCCCGATGAAGATGAGCGACCACGGCTGGGTCGGTGGCAGCTTCTCGAGGGCGAGCGCCGCAGCGAGGGCACCCACCCCGACGACGAGAATCCAGGCAAGGCCGCCGGTGAGGAAGTAGTTGAACGGTCCGTCGAGGGTGACTGTCCCGAAGCCGGTGTTGACGCTCGTCCAATCGAGCACCATTCCCAAGATCAACATCGCTGCGCCACCTCCGATCATGAGCCAATCGGATGTCTTGAATTTGCTGAAGTCCATGTGAATCCCCTCCGGAATTGCGGGTGTCGTGTTGTCCCCCGCTGCGCACCGTAGCCCTCTCACCGACCCCGGTCGTGCGATCCAACACCCAGTGGCATTGGTGATGCCATGTCGGTCCGAGGCGGCGGGTTGACTACGGTCGCGCTCGTGCCCACCGCTCTGATCTCCGTGTATGACAAGTCCGGCATCGTCGAGTTCGCCGGGTCACTCCATGAACTTGGTTGGTCGCTCGTGTCGAGCGGCGGAACCGCCCGGGCGATTGCCGACGCCGGTATCGCCGTGACCGACGTCGCGGAGCTCACCGGGCTGCCTGCCATCTTGGGCCATCGGGTGGTCACGCTGCACCCGAAGATCCACGGCGGCATACTCGCCGACCCGACCGACCCCGAGCACGTGGCCGACATGGCCCACCACGGCATCGAGCCGATCGACCTCGTCGTGGTCAACCTCTATCCGTTCTCCTCGGATCCGAGCATCGAGCTGATCGACATCGGCGGGCCCGCAATGGTGCGCGCTGCCGCGAAGAATCACGCTCACGTCGGCGTGCTCGTCGACCCTGCCGACTACGAGTCGGTGCTCGACGAACTGCGTGCCGGCGGTGCGCTCACCGATGTCACCAAACGGCGTCTCGCACGAACCGCCTTTGCGCAGACCGCCGCGTACGACGCGGCGATCGTCACCTGGCTCGACGAGTTGTCAGCAGCTGACGAGGGTGGAGCTGACGACGCTGGCGGGTCCGATGCGTTGCCGTCGTCGATCCATCTCGCCCTCGAACTGGCGCAGCCGCTCCGATACGGCGAGAACCCGCATCAGCAGGGCGCCCGCTACCGCCAGGCCGGCGCCACCAGCTGGTGGGACTCGATGACCCAGCACGGTGGCAAGGAACTGAGCTACCTGAACGTGTTCGACACCGAAGCCGCTTGGCGTCTGGTTCACCGTTTCGATGCCCCAGCCGTGGTCGTCGTGAAGCACGCCAATCCGTGTGGCGTCGCCGTTGCCGACGACATCACCGAGGCGTACGTACGCGCCAACGCGTGCGATCCGGTCAGCGCGTTCGGTGGGATCATCGCCGCGAACCGCACCGTCACCGCCGAGATGGCCACTGCGATCGGCGACGTCTTCACCGAGGTGGTGATCGCCCCCGACTTCGAGCCCGAAGCGCTCGAGATCCTCGCCATCAAGAAGAACCTGCGGGTGATGTCGGCAAACGCTGCATCGCCCTTGCCGTTCGACGTGCGCCCGGTCGACGGGGGGCTGCTCGTGCAACAACCCGACACGGTGGCGGGCCGCACCGATGACTGGCGTGTCGTCACCGCCGCACAGCCGAGCGATCAGCAATGGGCCGACCTCGAATTCGCCTGGCAGGTGTGCGCTGCGGTCAGCAGCAACGCCATCGTCTACGCGAAGGACCTGCAGGCATTCGGCATTGGTGCCGGCCAGCAGAACCGCCTCGACTCGGCCCGCATCGCCGCCGAGCGCTCCGCCGGCCGTGCCGAAGGGGGAGCCTGTGCGAGCGATGCGTTCTTCCCGTTCCGCGACGGCCTCGACGCAGCGGCTGCGGCCGGGATCGCCTCGGTGATCCAGCCGGGGGGATCGGTCCGCGACAGCGACGTGATTGCGGCCGCAGACGAGCACGGCATCGCCATGGTCTTCACCGGCCAACGCCACTTCCGCCACTGACATCGTTCGTGGTTCCCCGCGCCCTGGGCATCGGGAACCACGGAGTCAGCCGGCGGCTGGTTCGGGGCCGGCGCCGAACTGGTTCGGGCCGGTGGTGCCCTCTTGGATGTAGAAGAACAACAGCACGAGGCCGCCGAATGGGATCAGACCGATCAGCAGCCACCAACCCGACTTGTCGGTGTCGTGGAGCCGGCGGATGGCGACGGCAATGGCCGGGACGATGACGGCGAGCCAGTAGGCGATCACCGCCAACAACAGCACGACCCCGAGTCCCGTCGCAATCGCAAAGCCGATGCCCATGAGGATCAACAGCGCGAAGTAGGCAACGAGGTTCGCGAGCGCGAACCACCAGAACTCGGCTCGGCCCGCTCGGCCGTCGAATTTCGCGAAACGCTCCAGTACGACCAGTTTCCAGTTCTCGATGATCGGCATTCCCCGTCCCCTTCGTTGATGTTCGACGGCCGGCAAGGTAACACAACACCGAGGACACGCTTTGCGATCCTCCGGGCCAGCCGGAGGTGAGCCGGGTTCGGGGTGCCGGGCCTCGGTAGCCTCTACCGAATGGCTCGGATTCCGGATCTCCTCGCGAGCAAGCGGACGTTGTCGTTCGAGTTCTTCCCGCCGAAGACCGCAGCAGCGAACATGACCCTCGGGCGCACCGTGGCGGCGATCGAATCGCTGCAGCCCGACTTCGTGTCGATCACCTACGGCGCCGGTGGCTCCGATCGTCACCGCACGGGCGATGTCGTTGGATGGATGCTCGGTGAGACCTCGTGGACACCGATGCCGCACCTGACCTGCCGCGGCCACACTCCGTGACGACGTGGGTTCGCTCCTCGACAACTACGCCGAGCTGGGCATCGAGAACATCCTGGCGCTCGGTGGCGATCCACCAGCGGGGGGAGTCGAAGAGGCCGGCGACTACCTGTACGCCCTCGACCTGCTCGAAGACGTTGTCGCATCGGGCACCTTTTCCGCTGGTGTTGCCGCGCATCCTCAGGTGCACCCGCGCTCACCCGACCGGGCGACCGATCGCCGGTTCCTCGCCGACAAGCTCCGCATCGCAGACTTCGCGCTCACGCAGTTCTTCTTCGATGTCGAGCACTGGGCGCGTCTCGTCGACGAACTGTCGGCGCTCGGCGTCGACAAGCCGGTGCTGCCCGGGATCATGCCGATCAACAACAAGGCCATGGTGAAGCGGATGGCAGAGATGAGTGGCGCCGCCCTGCCGGGCTGGCTCGCCGACCGTCTCGATGCCACCGACGATCCCGACGAGGTGCGTCGCATCGGCATCGATGTCGCCACGCAGTTGTGTTCCGACCTGATCGACGCCGGCACGCCAGGTCTGCACCTCTACGCACTCAACCGTCCGGATTCGGTCGTCGAGATCTGCCTGAACCTGGGACTGACCACCGCTTGAGCGATACTGGTCGTCACATGACTGCAACCGCCGACGCTTCGGGTGCCCCGACGCGAGCCGACACGCGACCCGCGTCGCGAATCGGTCGGCGGAGACCCCCCACCGACATCAGTCGGGTGCCGTACCTGCCAGGTCTCGACGGGATGCGCGCGCTCGCCGTGGTCGCGGTGATGGTGTACCACGCCAACCCCGACTGGCTGCCCGGCGGATACCTCGGCGTCGAGGTGTTCTTCGTGATCTCCGGCTACCTGATCACGCTGCTGTTGATCGCCGAGAAGGAGCGCACGTCAGCGATCGACATGAAGCAGTTCTGGATTCGTCGGGCCCGGCGCCTGCTGCCGGCACTGTTCGCGATGATGCTGGCGCTCACGATCTGGACGTCGCTGTTCGAGCGCGACGCCCTCGGCAAGCTGCGTGGCGATGTGATCGCCGCGTTCTTCTACGTGTCGAACTGGTACCAGATCTGGACCGGTGCCGGATACACCGCATCGAACGACTTTGCACCGTTGCGGCACCTCTGGAGCCTGGCCGTCGAAGAGCAGTTCTACCTGATCTGGCCGCTCGTGATGTTTGCACTTCTGCGCGGTGGGAGTCGGAAGATCGCCGACATCAGTCGATACCTCGTGTTGGCAGCCGTGGTGATCGCCGTGTCGGTCGCCCTGCTCTACCACCCCGGCCCGATCGGTACGCCGGAGACGACGCCCGAGGCGTACTGGTCGATTTTCGGTCGCGAGATCTCGAAGTTGGATGCGCTCTACCTGTCGACGCCCACTCGTGCGGGTGGTCTGCTGCTCGGCGCAGCGTTCGCGATGGTCTGGCGGCCGGTGGCGGTCATGCGCGGCCCACTGCGCACCAAGGGTCGCCTCCTCGACGTGATCGCGCTCGTTGGCTTCGTGGCACTCGCAGCGCTGTTCTGGTGGATGCACCTGCTCGGTCCCGATGGCGCCAACGCGTGGTTGTTCCGGGGCGGGTTCGTGCTCTGCGCACTCGCCACGCTCGGCATGATCGCCGCGGTCACCCACGAGCGTGCAGCGACCTCCCGAGTGCTCAGCATCCCGATCCTGCTGTGGATCGGCACCCGCTCGTACGGGTTGTATCTGTACCACTGGCCGATCTACCAACTGATCCGCAACATCGCCGGCAAGAAGATGACGGTGATGGAGTTCGCGTTCGCGATCGTGATCACGGTGGTGATCACCGAGGCGTCGTACCGGTTCATCGAGACGCCGATCCGCAAGGGCACGTTTGGGGCGTCGATCAGGCGGGTTCTTCGTTCGCCGGTCGCCGGGCCCCGAAATGCACTGTTGGCTGCGACCGCTGTGGTCGCCGGCCTCTCGCTGTTTGCCGGCGTCAGTCTGGCGACCGCGCCGGTCGAAGAGAACGAGGTGCGCCAGGCGCTCGACGAGGGTGCCGAGGCAACGTGTGACGTCGTCAACGACCCGACCTGTTCGGGTACCGACACCACCGACCCTCCGGTCGGCACTGATGACACGACGCCTTCCGAAGGCACCGCCGACCCGGCCGGATCGGTGGTGCCGCCACCGCCGGTGGAGGAGAGCACCACGACGACCGCAGCACCTGCGCCGATTGCGAAGTTGGCGCTCGGCGACTCGGTGATGCTGGGTGCAGCGGGCCAGTTGAGCGAGGACGGGTTCATCGTCTCGGCCGAGGAGAGCCGGTCGTTCGTGAACGGCCTCGACACGGTGCTGCAACTGAACGAACAGGGCCGTCTCGGCGACGTGGTGGTCGTCCATCTCGGGACCAACGGACCGATCGGTTCCGGTGACATGACCAGGATGATGGAAGCGCTGGCCGGGGTTCCCCAGGTGCTGCTGCTCACCAACGAGGCACCGGTCGACTGGATCGGCGCCAACAACTCGCTGATCTACGAGACCGCAGCGAACTACGCCAACGTGTCACTGCTCGACTGGGCCGGCCTCAACGACTCGTGTCCGGGCGACTGCCTCTACGACGACGGCTACCACCTGCGCCCCGACGGCCAGATCTTCTACGCCGAGTTGATCGGCGAGTTCCTCGCCGCCCCCGCCTGACCCAGCGCACCGCAAGCCCCAACTGTCACACGGTGCCGGGCCTACTGTGACAGTTGGGTCAGCAACGAGAACGTCGGCATGACGTCATTGGTGCAACGTGCTCGGCGATACTGGACGGTTCATGTCCACGCTCGCTCCACCCCGGATTGATCCGGTTCCCGACGATCGGGCCCACATCAGTCGGGTCCCGTATCTGCCGGGGCTCGACGGCATGCGGGCGCTCGCGGTGGCGGCTGTGATGGTGTATCACGCCAACAGCGACTGGCTCCCCGGTGGCTTCTTGGGCGTCGAAATGTTCTTCGTGATCTCCGGCTACCTGATCACGTTGCTCTTGATCTCCGAGCGCGAGCGCTCCTACCGGATCTCGCTGCGCCACTTCTGGTTGCGACGTGCCAGACGCCTCCTCCCGGCGTTGTTCACCATGATGTTCTTCGTCACGGTGTGGACGGCGATCTTCAAGAACGAGGCGCTCGGCGCACTGCGCGGCGACGTGATCGCCGGCGCCCTCTACGTCTCGAACTACTACCAGATCTGGGAAGGCCTGGGATACACCGCTGCGGGCGACTTCGCGCCGCTGCGTCACCTGTGGAGCCTGGCGGTCGAAGAGCAGTTCTACATCTTCTGGCCGGTCGTGATGATCTTCCTGCTCGGCCGGAACGGCACCCGCCAGGTCGCCGCCGTGAGCCGCTGGCTCTTCGTCGTGGCCCTTGCGCTCACCGCCGTGACGGCGCTGCTGTTCTACCCCGGTCCGATCGCGGAGCCGAACATCACGCCCGATGCGTACTGGTGGTTGGGCGACCGGCCGATCGCCAAGATCGACACCCTGTACCTCGGCACCATCAGCCGCCTCAGCGGCATTCTGCTGGGGGCCGCCTTCGCGATGGTCTGGCGGCCGCTCGCGATCGTGCGCGGACCGCTGCGGTCCAAGGGGCGGCTGTTCGATGGTCTGGCGTTGGTCGCGATCGCTGCGTTCGGATGGCTCTGCTGGAACACCTACCTGGCCACGCCGGCCGGTGCCGACCCGTTCCTCTTCCGCGGCGGGCTCTTCATTGCGAGCGTCGCCACCCTCGTCATCATCGCCGCAGTCACCCACCGAGGCGCCTACGCCAACCGCCTGCTCGGCAATCCACTGTTCTTGTGGATCGGCACCCGCTCGTATGGCCTGTACCTCTACCACTGGCCGATCTATCAGATGATCCGCGGCGTGGCGGGCAACAAGTTGACCGTTGGTCAGTTCGTCTGGGCGTTGTTCCTCACCGCGATCGTCACCGAAGCGTCGTACCGTCTCATCGAGACACCGATCCGCCGCGGGCAGTTCTCAGCCAGTTGGCGCAAGATCTTCTCTGGGACGAAGCGAGGACCGAAGCTGGTGATCTCCGGCTGTGGTCGCTCTGGGTGCGGTGGTCGGGCTGTTCGTCGGAGCCGTCCTGCTGACCGCCCCGGTCGAGCAGAACGAGATCGCCCAGGCGCTCGACGCCGGCGGAGAGTTCACCACCGACCTGCTTGCGGTCGACGACATCCCGGTCGCATCCACCACCACGACCTCGTCGACCACCACCGCTCCGGTGACATCTGTGCCCGAGGTGATCGCCGTCGTCCCTGATGCCGACCCCGACGTCGACCCGACCGACTCGGTGCCATCCACACCGGTGATCACCGCCGCTCCCACGACGGCCCCGCCGACGACGGCGCCTCCCACCACGGCTCCGCCGTTGGTTCCCGTCGGTCAACTCGGTGTCGTGACAACACTCGATGGCCTCGCCCCGCTCGCCATCCCGCCCACCGTCGCCGGGTTTCCGCTCGTGGCGCTCGGCGACTCGGTGATGTTGGGTGCAGCCGAGGAACTCCAGGCCCGCGGTTTCCAGGTCGACGCCCAGCAGAGCCGTCAGATGAATGCCTTCGTGCCGACCATGCAGACCCTGAAGGACAACGGAACGTACGGGTCGGTGGTGGTCGTGCATCTGGGCACGAACGGGGGCTTCTCGCAGGAGACCCTCGATGCCATGCTGGCAACGGTGGCTGACGTGCCGGTGGTGTTGTTGCTGACGGGCAGAGCCGACCGGGGTTGGATCGCCGGCAACAACGACAAGCTCCGGGCGGTCCCCGCAACGCACCCGAACGTCACCGTCGTCGATTGGGAAGTGCTCTCGGCCACCTGCGAGGGGCGCTGCTTCTACGACGATGGCATCCACCTCACCCAGTCGGGTCAGGACTTCTATGCCGACATCATCGGCCGGGTCCTCGCCCAGCCCTGAACTGTCACACCGTGCCGGGCCCACTGTGACAGTTGGGCCCACTTGGGGAGCCGTCGGCGCTGGGCGTACGCTCGGAGTATGACTACTCCAGTTCGTGTTGCCGTCACCGGTGCCGCTGGCCAGATCGGCTACAGCATCCTCTTTCGTATCGCGTCGGGCTCGATGCTCGGCCCCGACACACCGATCTCGTTGCAGCTGCTCGAGATCACCCCTGCGCTCGGTGCCCTCGAGGGCGTGCGTATGGAGCTCGACGACTGCGCGTTCCCGCTGCTGTCCGAGGTGATCTGCACCGACGATGCCGACACCGCATTCGGTGACGCCGATGTGGCCATCCTCGTCGGTTCGATGCCGCGCAAGGCCGGCATGGAACGCGCCGACCTGCTGTCGGCCAACGGTGGCATCTTCAAGCCGCAGGGCGAAGCGCTGTCTCGCTCGGCGACGCCTGACGTCAAGATCCTCGTCGTCGGCAACCCGGCCAACACCAACGCGCTCATCGCGCAGCGCAATGCCGCCGACCTCGATCCTCGTCGTTTCACCGCGATGACCCGTCTCGACCACAACCGCGCCAAGGCGCAGCTCGCTCAGCGCCTCGATGCCTCGGTGAACGACATCACCAAGATGACGATCTGGGGCAACCACTCCACCACGCAGTACCCCGACCTGTTCCATGCCGAGGTCAACGGTCAGAGCGCCTACGACGCGGTCGGCGACCACGACTGGTACGACAGCTCGTACATTCCGACCGTTGCCAAGCGCGGCGCGGCAATCATCGACGCACGTGGTTCGTCGTCGGCTGCGTCAGCAGCGTCGGCAGCCGTCGATCACATCCGCGACTGGTCGCTCGGCACGCCCGATGGCGACTGGGTGTCGATGTCGGTCGTCAGCGACGGCAGCTACGGCGTGCCCGAGGGCATCATCTCGTCGTTCCCGTGTGTGTGCAAGGACGGCGACTACGAGATCGTCCAGGGACTCGACATCGACGACTTCAGCCGCGCCAAGATCGATGCCAGCGCCAACGAGCTCGTCGAGGAGCGCAACGCTGTCGCCGAACTCGGCCTGATCTGACCCGAGACCCTTGCGTGCGATGAGTCTTCGCGACAGACAGGTCGTCGCGTGAAACTCATCGCGTGCAACGTGCTCTCCCGAGCGATGAGTCTTCGCGTGGACAGGTCGTCGCTGAAACTCATCGCCCGCGACGGGTGTCCTCGCCGTCGGTAGGGTGACGTTGCCGACTCCCTCCCCGAACACGTCGTTCAACGGGAGGTCAGGTGGCCTATTTCACCACCGAAGTCGCTGGAGTTCCTTCGCACTCACCACGGCATCGCGACCGCCACCGATCTGCAGAGATGTGGTCTGTCGGGTCCGGCTGTCCGTTCGCTCGTCGAGGCCGGCAGTCTCGTCACCGTGCTCAAGGGGGCCTATCGCCTTCCAGCAGTCACGCTCGACGAGACGGCGAGGTGCGCCGCTGTGTGTGCTGCCCATCCGGAGCTTGCCATCAGCGGGCCGACAGCGGGCCGGCTGTGGGGTCTGCGTCGTCTGCCCCGTGACCATCGCATCCACGTCCTCGCTCCGCCAGCGAGTCACCCGGTGACCGCGCGCTGGGTCATGCCGTACAGAACCGCGGCGGTGCACGCACGCGATGTCGTCCGACGCCCTGACGGCATCGCCATCACCAGCCGAGCCCGGACAGCTCTCGATCTCGCACGCTTCGTGTCCCCGACGGATCTGCTCTCGATCATCGAGCAAGTGATCCGAGATGGCCAGCTCGATGACGACGAACTGCGCACCGTCGCCGTCGATTGGATGTCGACCCAGCGACCCTGGATTCGGCGCTTCCTCGAACTGCTCGACGGTCGACTGCACGGTGGCCCTGCAGAGTCGCACGGCGAGACGGTGCTCGGCGATGCGCTCGCTGCCGCCGGCCTGGTGGGACTCGTTCGCCAGTATCGGATCGACCTACCCGGCTACGGCCCGGCGCGATTCGACCTGGCCGTTCCATCGGTGCGCCTCGCGATCGAGGTCGATCTGCATCCGACGCACAGCGAAACCGACGGACAGACGGCGTGACGCGGCACGTGACGCTGCCGCGGAACAGATCGGCTGGGCAGTGGAGCGCGTGGTCGAGGTCGACTTCGCCAGGGGCCTGCCGGCAATCACGCGCCGCATTCTCGCGCTCGTCGCCGCGCTTCGCCGCCGAGCGATGAGTCTTCGCGGCGGACAGGTCGCGCGGAAACTCATCGCTCGCGCCGGGCGACCTCGGAGCGATGAGTCTTCGCGCGGACAGGTCGCGCGGAAACTCATCGCTCGGTGGGTGGGGTCAGGGTTGGGCGGTGAAGTCGAGGCCGACCGTGCCGTCGGGGGTGTCCCTGCGCAGCGTCAGGGTGTCGCCGTTGATCTCGTAGGTCACCTCACCGTCGAGGGCGAGCACGACGCTCGCCTCGAGCTGCGTGAGCTCCTCATCGCAGGCCATCATCGTCAGCGCGAGCGGACCGAATGTGATCGTGGTGTCGGTGATCTCCACGGCGGACGATCCGGTGTTGCAGCCGGTCTCGACCTGCGCTTGACCCTCCGTGATCGTCATCGACGCTTCCGAGTCGACGAGGCTCACCGTGACCGCCTCGTTCGCCACGGTGCCGGAAACGACCCACGTCGTCCCGACCAGCTCGCTCGGTTGGATTTCGTCGAGGGTGATGGTGCCCTTGTCACCGTCGAGGGTGAGCGTCGACCCGTCGAGGGTGATCTCCGGCAATGTGAGCAGGAACTCGCTGAGCCACTTTTCCTGGTCCATCAGAGGCTCATCGCATGCCATCATCGTCATGATCGCGGACATCTCGCTGCTGAATGCGCCATCAACGATCTCGAAGGGGATGTTGATCGTGTTGCACCCGGCATTGACGCTCGCGGCACCGCCCTCGAAGTTCATCGTGATCTCGGAGCCTTCGACGAGGTCGTAGCCCGTCACGTCGGTGGAGACAAAGGTCCGACCGTCGAGATCGGCGGTCGTCGGTGCGTCACCCGAACCACCCGAGTCGTCGCTGCCGCAGGCGGCGAAGGTGAGGCCGGCAAGGGCCAGCAAGGCGATGGCAGTGCGGGGGTTCATGTTGATTCGACGCTCCTGAAGCGAAGTTGGTTCCCTCGGCGGGTGCCGAGTCAGCGAATCATGACACGGCAACGGCGCAGGAAATGCGCATCATCTGGTCGACGCCCGCCTTGAGTTCTTCGTCGCTGATCCGTACCGTGTCGCCGCTCTCGCCGAGCAGGTCGCTGACCGTCATGATGGCGAGCGATTCGATGCCCTTCACGGCGGCGATCGTGTACATCATCGCGGCTTCCATCTCGACGCCGATGTGGCCGAGGCGCTTCCACCTGGCGAACGTGGTGGGGTCGGGGTCGTAGAAGATGCCCGAGGTGACGACCGGGCCGACGTGCACAGCTCCCGCCGATGCGTCACGCGCCAACCGTGCTGCGGTCTCGACGAGCGAGAAGGTGGCGCTGGGCGCATAACCGTCCATCGCGGCGTAGCGGAACGGGGTCTGGTCGTCACTCGACGCGGCGAGGCCGACGACGGTGTCACCCATGGCCATGTTGTTGCCGAGGCCGCCACAGGTGCCCACGCGAACCAGCCGGGTGGCGCCGAGCATGATCAGTTCCTCGAACACGATGCCGGCGGACGGGCAGCCCATCCCGGTCGACTGCACGCTGATCGGCTTGCCCTCGAAGGTGCCGGTGTAGCCGAGCATCCCGCGTTCGGCGTTGACCTCGCGGAACCCCTCGTCGAAGAACGTCTCGGCGATGTACTTGGCCCGGAGCGGATCGCCGGGGCAGAGGACGTTCGGGGCGTAGTCGCCGGGCTCGGCGCGCAGATGGATCGGCATGGGGTCGATCGTATTCGGTCGGGGCTACTTGAGGAATTTGCTGGTGGTGTTGTCGGCGAGCACCTTGCCGCCGGTCTGGCAGGTGGCGCAGTAGTTGACCGTGTAGCCCGAGTACTCCACCGCTCGAACGGCGTCGCCGCAATCGGGGCAGGGGTCGCCGGTGCGGCTGTGCATGGCGCTCGGTCGGTCCTTCGACGAACTCATGTCGTCGCGCGATCGTTCGTACTCGAGGCTCTCGTCGATGCACGATCGGATCGCAGCGGCCACAGCGGCAGCGCCGTCGGCACCGAGTTTGCGTGTGTTCGCGAACGGTGAGACGCGAGCGCGGTGGCAGACCTCGTTGGCCAATCGTCGCCCGATACCCGCAACCATCCGCTGGTCGCGCAGGAAACCGTGCACCCGCATCGACGTGGCGGCGAACAGCGCTGCCAGCTCGTCGTCGGTGATCGAGGCGGCCTCGGGGCCGAGATGTTGGAGGGGAGCCGACGTCATCGCCTCGGCTGCGGTGACACACCACACCCCGGCGCGACGTTCCTTGCCCTGCTCGGTGAGAAGGAGTGCCGACTCGTCGATCGATCCATCGGGACGCTCGGCCGGGTCGAACACGAATCGGGCCTGACCGCCGCGCGGTTTGGCGCTGAGCTTGTCGTCGGGCACGAGCCGTCCGCCCTGCATCAGGTGCACCACGAACGTGGTGGGCTCGAAACGAAGCAGCAGGTACTTGCCGCGACGACCGACATCGATCAGCGCCAGCCCGTACGCGATGTCTGGTGCAGGCACGGCGGTCTTCAACGCTGTGAAGTTGAAGGGGGTGAACTTGGTGAGTGTCCTGCCGGCGAACCGCTCGGTCAGCCGTTCAGCGTGCGCCTGGATCTCGGGCATCTCGGGCATCGCTGGTGCCCGCTCACTCGTAGGTGGTGCGGTCGCGGACCGAGGCGAACGCAGCGTCGAGTGCTCCGAACACCGGTTGCGAATCGAGGAGCAACTGTTGGTCGCCGAACAGTCGGATCCGCCCGCCGATGAACGCCTCTTGTGCGTTCAGCTCGCCGGTGGCGACGGCCACTGCGGTGTCCCAGTCCTGCTCCATCTTCACGTCTTCCGGGTCAGCGGGGCCTGCTGCGAACGTGGCCTCGCCGTCGCCGACCGACAGGTGATAGGTGACGTCACCCTCGGGGCCGTCGCTGACCACCTGGGTGACCCCGATGCGATGGGACTCGGCGACCGTGCGCATCTGGTCGCTGCCGGCGACCTCGGCGGACAGCGCGTTGATCCAGTCGAGACTGAGGTATCGGATCATGGTCCGTAGTCTGCCTGATCGTGGAGCCCATCGCCGATGCCCGCGCCGCCGAGCGACGACATCCCGACTCGTCTGGTCGAGGAGTGGGTCTTCGCTGCCTGGACCGCTGACGCCTCGCTCGGCGTGATCTCCGGTCACCGGATCGTCGGCAGAACTGCTTGGTACTGGGCGGCCCTGGCGCGCGATGGGCAGCCGCTGTTGCACATCACCGACTTCGAGGTGCCGGTGCGAGCCGACCCGTTCATCGTCAAAGGCGAGGCACTGTGGGCCGAACACACCTGCGACGATCCGATGGCGCAGTGGTCGATCGGCAACGAGACGTACGCATCGGCCATCGACGATGCGGACGAGGCGCTCGGCCGGGCCTACGGCGACCCGACTCCGATCGCCTTCGACCTCGAGTGGTACGCCACCGCGCTGCCGTCGCCGCTCGAACCGGTCGGCGACCGAGCGGCTGTCGATGTGGGGTACGAGCAGGTCGGTGTGGTCCACGGCTCGATCGAGATTCTCGGTGAACCCCGCGTCGAGCTCGTCGAGGTGCCAGCGCACCGTTGGCACCGGTGGACGACGCACACAACAGGCTTCGGGCCGCTGACGATGCCAGAGGTCAGGGCGCACGCAGGTGTGCGTGCGCCCTTTGCGTTCCCCGATGGCACCGTCAGCGACCTGGTGCTCACCCCCGAGGGGTGGGCTCGGCGAGCTGTTCGTCCGGGCTAGCGGCCCCGTCCGCAGCGACGGTGTCGGCCGTGCCTGCTTCGCGCTGGCGGTCGCCCCGGTCCGCCGGCCGACGTCGACGGCGGCTGGCCAGCCAGATCACGCCCAGCACCGCCGCTGCGGTGACGATGAACGGAGCCGCAACGGCGAGCACGAAACCGATTGCGAAGAGTGCGCCCACGAACACGTCCCATCCGGCACGCCAGGCGTCGCCGATGCCGTCGATCGAGTCGTCGTCGACAGCAACGATCTCGGCGGCCGGCGTCTCGTACTGCAGCTGGATGGTCAGCGTCGAACGGTCCACTCGGTTGTCGAGGTTGCGCTGGCTGGCCAGCAGTTGCTCGAGCGCAATCGTGCGTTCGCTGATGACCCGCTCGATCTCGACGATGTCCTGGAATTCGGTGGCGTCGACGAGCAGGTTCTGGAACCGGGCGATCACGTCGCGTTCGACGCCGATGCGGATGTCGAGATCGACCAGCTGGTCGGTGACGTCGCTGGTGTCCTGCGTGCGACCCGACAGCCGGCCGACCGTGGCGCCGAGATCGGTGATCAGCGGTTCGAGATCGGCGGGTGGCACCTTCACCACGAAGAAGCCTGACCCGTCGACGCTGCCGTCGTCGCGTTGGTCGCCGATGTTGACATCGGCGGTGTACACGCTGGCGCCGTTGCGTTGGACGCTGGCGAGCGTGTCGTCGACCGCCGTGCGGATGTCGGACGTGCCCACGGTGACCCCTGCGGTGGTGGCGAGCGCTTGCCCCGTCGGCAATGGCGGGCTGGGGGCCTGCTCGACGGCGTCGCCTCCGGACTCGGTGAGGTCGATGTCGCCGGCTCGTCCGGACTCCGACACCTCACCGGACGGAGCGTCGAGCTGGACGTCCGGTGCGACCTCCACAGCCGATGTCGAGTCGTCATCGCTGCCGCATGCCGAGACCCCCAACCCGACGAGAACCATCAAGGTGACCGCTGCTGTTGCTGTGTTGTATCTCCCCATGGAACTTCGACGATGCTCGACGCCATTCAGTTCCTTCGATGCGACGATTGGTGTCTGACACCAATCGTCACATCAGGTGTCGGGGGAGAAGGGGGTGCCGGCGTTGCCGGACGTGAGGTCGCCGAGGGTGAGCGACTCGTAGGCGATCTCGGGGTTCGCTCGCACGGCTTGATCGAGCTTGCGGGCATCGTCGCCGACGAGGATCCGCCAACGTCCGTCGCGCACCGCATCGAGGATTTCGGTGCTCGCTTCGGCTGCGGTCATCGGGGCCTGGTCGCGGAACATGTCCGACATCAGCTTGACCATCTCAGCGGCTTCCATGTCGACCTCGTGGCCACCGTGGCGCATCGAGTTCTCGACGATCGACGTACCGATGTGGCCGGGCATGACCACCGACACCTTGACATGCGGGGCGTTGACGCGCAGATCGGTGATCAGTGCCTCGCTGAAACCCTTCACCGCGAACTTGGCCGCCGAGTAGGCGGTGTGCGGGCGGTCGGGGCCGATGCTCGCCCAGAACCCGTTGACGCTGGAGGTGTTGATGATGTGCGCGTCGTCGGCAGCGATCAACAGCGGGAGGAAGGTGCGCACTCCCAGATACACCCCTCCCCAACACACGTTGAACGTGCGCTCCCATGCCGCGCGCTCGTCGGTGACCATCGAGCCGCCGCCGCCGATGCCGGCGTTGTTGAACAGCAGGTTGATGTGGTCGGTGGAGTGCTCGGCGACCACGGCGTCGCGCAGGGCGAGGAGCGATTCTTCGTCGGACACGTCGCACCCGTGGGTGGTCACGACGGTGCCGGCGGGTGCGACCTCGAGGGCCAATCGGCGTGTCTCGGCCATCTCCTCGATCGACATGTCGCACATCGCAACGTGGCACCCGTCGGCGGCGAGCTGGATCACCAGTTCGCGGCCCATCCCGCTGGCACCTCCGGTGACGACAGCGATCTTTCCCTCGAAATTCTGCATCCGGGCATGCTGGCACAGCGACCTCGTCGACTGCTTCACTGGGGCAGTGGCGTACAGCGGTGACATCCTCGACGACTTCGCAGCATCGAAGCGCGGCCCCACCTATCCGGACGTCGTCGTCGAGACGAACCTCCTCGTGGCCGATCGGGCGAGTGGATTCGATGGTGCCGTCGTCCGCTGGAGCGCCGAGGGCGTCACCATCCAGAACCGCAACGACTACGTGCGCCACTTCTCGTGGAAGCCGGGCGGCTTCCTGATCGGGGGGAAACCGGTCACGTTGGTCCGCCCGTCGAATTCGAAGGCAGCGACGCAGCGGATCACTGCGTCTGGCTCGGTTGCCGGCGACGGGCGTGCTCGGATTGCTGCGGCGAGTCGGATCTGGGTCGAGGGCAAACACGACGCCGAGCTGCTCGAGCACGTGTGGGGCGACGACTTGCGTGAACTCGGCATCGTCGTCGAGCCGCTGCACGGTGCCGACGATCTGGCTTCGTTCGTCGCCGACTTCGGCCCGTCGTCGCAGCGTCGGCTCGGCGTGCTGCTCGATCACCTGGTGCCCGGTTCGAAGGAGACCCGCATCGCCGAGACGGTTCGGGATCCGAACGTGCTGATCACCGGGCATCCGTTCGTCGATGTGTGGGCCGGCATCCGTCCGAAGGTGCTCGGTCTCGATGAATGGCCGGAGATCCCCAAGGGCGACGTCTCGTGGAAGGAGGGACTCTGCGCGGCGCTCGGTGTGCCGTTCGAAGGATTCTGGCCGCGCCTGCGCAACCAGGTGAACACCTTCGCCGATCTTCGCCCCGAGCTCGTCGGAGCCGTCGAGCAGCTCATCGACTTCGTCGCCGAGTGAGCTTCGGTGTCAGCGGCTCGAAATCATCGCCTTGAGCTGGTCGGGCTTGGGAACGCGCCCGCTGACGACCACGTCGTCATCGATGACGAGAGCTGGGGTGCTCATCACGCCCCATGAGGCGATGTCGGCGGCGTCGGTGACGTGCTCGATGTCGACCTCGAGGCCGAGGTCGGTGAGCAGCTTGGCGCGTGAGGGTCTCGAGGTTTTGGCAGTTGACGCATCCGCTGCCGAGGATCTTGATGTCCATGTCGGTGGTCGCTCCTGTGTGGTCGGTGGTGATGTGTGGGCCGGTCAGAGGATCAGATTGAAGGTGTATCCGGTGAAGAGGATGCCGGCCGCGACGATCGTGATGTAGGTGGCGATGAGCTGCGGCTTGAGGACTCGGCGCAGCAGGATCATCTCGGGCAGCGAGAGCGCAACGACGCTCATCATGAACGCGAGCACGGTGCCCATCGGGAGCCCCTTGTCGTGCAGCACCTCGACGAGGGGAAGGACGCCGGCGGCGTTGGCGTAGAGCGGAATGCCGAGGCCGACGGCGATGGGAACGCCGAGGATGCCGGTGGCATGATCGGTGAACCATTGTTCGGGGGCCCAGCCGTGGATGACGGCGCCGAGGCCGATGCCGATGAGCAGGTATGGCCAGATCTTGCGAAGGATGCTCCCGACCTCTTCGCGAGCCATCTGGAGGCGATCGTCCCAGTCGAGCCCGGCCGCCGGGTCGATCGTCTTGCCGCGGAGTTTGGTGTCGAACACGAACGGCTCGACCCAGCGTTCGAGACGAAGTTGGCCGAGCGTGAACCCGCCGACGATCGCGATGAGCAGACCGAACCCGATGTACATCGCCGTGACCTCCCAGCCGAAGAGACCGAACAGCAGCACGATGGCCACTTCGTTGACCATCGGGGACGCGATCAGGAAGCTCATGGTCACGCCCAACGGCACCCCGGCGGCGACGAAGCCGATGAAGACCGGAACAGCCGAGCACGAACAGAACGGGGTCACGACCCCGAGTCCGGCCGCAGCAACATTGCCGACACCGGTGCGTCGGCCGCCGAGCAGTGCTCGAGTGCGCTCGACGGACATGAAGCTGCGCAACACCGTGACGACGTAGATCACGCCCGTCAGCAGCAGAGCGATCTTGGTGACGTCGTAGAAGAAGAAGTGGATCGACTCGCCCAGGCGGGACGCAGGGTCGAGCCCGACGAGGTCGTAGATCACGATGTTCCAGAACGGTCGGTTCCAGGAGTACAGCAACCACCAGGTCGCCACGCCAGCGACGACCTTGCCCCATCGCAGCAGTGCTGGATGGCGGCGCTGCCATGGCGTCTCGATGACGTCCTGGTCGCCGTCGAGGGGAGTCGTTCGGCCCTTCATCGGTAATCGACGATAAACGATGTTGCAGGGGATGCACACCGGCAAAGGTCCCGACACCGTCCGTGCTGCCTCATGGAGAAGCGGCACCTCTACCATGATCGTTGTTCGACGATCGACGATCCCGAAGGTGATGACGTGATGGCGAAGCGAGCTGAGATGGGCGACGACGATCTGGCGGCGATGGCCAAGGCGTTGGGCCACCCGGCGCGGGTCAAGATCCTGCGGCTCCTCGCCCATCGCAGCAGCTGTATGACCGGTGATCTCGTCGCCGAGCTACCGCTTGCGCAATCGACGGTGTCGGAACATCTGCGGGTCCTGCGCGATGCCGGCCTGGTCCAGGGTGAGATCGAAGGGCCACGCACCCACTACTGCGTCAGCCGTGTGGGCCTCGACGCACTCAAGGCGGGCGTTGCAGCGCTCTGAAGGTGACCCTCACGCCTGGTCACGCCTGGGGTCAGACCCCAGGCGTGATCCGATCAGACGAAGGCGGAGGCGAACACCAGGCTGACGATCGTCATCACCTTGATGAGGATGTTCATCGACGGGCCGGAGGTGTCCTTGAACGGGTCGCCCACGGTGTCGCCGACAACGGCGGCCTTGTGCGGGTCGGAACCCTTGCCGCCGTGGTTGTCCGGCCTCGATGAACTTCTTGGCGTTGTCCCAGGCGCCACCCGAGTTGGCCATGAAGATGGCGAGGGCGAAGCCGGTGACGAGCGCCCCGGCGAGCAGACCACCGAGGGCATCGACGCTGACGAAGCCGACCACGAGCGGCACGACCACGGCGAGCGAACCTGGCAGGATCATCTCGCGCAGTGACGCTTCGGTGGAGATCGCCACGCAGCGAGCCGAGTCGGGCACGACACCCGGCGGCGCCTTCGCGCAGGCCGGGAATCTCGCGGAACTGGCGACGCACTTCTTCGATCATCTTCTGGGCCGCACGGCCGACGGCGTCGATCGTGAGTGCAGCGAAGAGGAACGGAAGGGCGGCCCCGATGAACAACCCGACGAACACTTCGACCTCACCGATGTTGAGGTTCAGTGCCGCGGTCGGGTCTGCGTCGAAGACCGCGAACTCGAAGCTCTTGAACAATGCCAGCGCAGTGAGTGCTGCCGAGCCGACGGCGAAGCCCTTGGCCACCGCAGCGGTGGTGTTGCCGAGCGAGTCGAGTGCGTCGGTGACCTCACGCACGGACGGGTCGAGTTCGGCCATCTCGGCGATTCCGCCGGCGTTGTCGGCGATCGGGCCGTAGGCGTCGACCGAGACGACCACGCCGGTCGTGGCGAGCATGCCGATGGCGGCAACGGCGATGCCGTAGATGCCGCCGAAGTCTTCGCCGAGGCCGCCGAAGGCGTCGTCGGCGAAGGCGAGCGTGCCGCCCCAGTAGGCGATGCCGACACCGGCGAGGATGAGGCCGACCGATGCGGCCACCGACTGCATGCCGGCGCTGATGCCGGACAAGATCGTCGTGGCGGGGCCGGTCTCGGCCTGCTGGGCGATCTTCTTGACCGGGCCGTAGCCGTCGGAGGTGTAGTACTCGGCGGTCTTGCCGAGCGCCCAGCCGACGAGGAGGCCGCCGATGACGGCGATGGCGAGACCGATCGGGTTCTCGAATTCGTCACCGGAGAAGAGCCAGTACGCCACGCCGACGGTGCCGACGGCGGTGATGGCCATGGCGACGTTGGTGCCCATGTGGAGCGCGCGGGCCAGGTGGTGGCTGTCGGTGGAGTCGCCGCCCTTGACGAAGAACGAGCCGATGATCGAAGCGATCATGCCGACGAAGGCGATCGCCATGGGGAACACGAGCAGGCTGATCACACCGGTGTCGCCGGCTTGCTCTGCGGTCAGGGCCAGAGCGAATGCGGTCAGCGAGATCGGCGCGATCATCGAACCGGCATACGACTCGAAGAGGTCGGCACCCATGCCGGCGACGTCGCCGACGTTGTCACCGACGTTGTCGGCGATGGTTGCCGGGTTGCGGGGGTCGTCTTCGGGGATGCCGGCTTCGACCTTGCCGACCAGGTCGGCGCCGACGTCAGCGGCCTTGGTGTAGATGCCGCCACCGACACGAGAGAACAGCGCGATGGTCGATGCGCCCAGGCCGTAGGCGGTGACGATCTCGAATGCCTCGTCGACCTGCATCCACACCACGAACACGAGGTAGGTGAGCATCAGGCCGAACAGTGCAAGGCCGGCGACGCTGAAACCCATCACTGCGCCACCACGGAATGCGACCGGGAGAGCCTTCGCCGGACCGTCCTTGGCGGCCTCGGTGGTGCGAGCGTTGGCCATCGTCGCCACGGTCATGCCGGCGTATCCGGCAGCCGCCGACAGCACCGCACCGAGCAGGTAGGTCACCGAGGCGAGCGGGTTGATCACCACCGCGAGCAGGACGATCATCGCGAGCACGAAGACCGACACCCATTGGTACTCCTTCTTGAGGAACGCCTTGGCGCCCTTCTGGATCTCCTCCATGAGGAAGACCATTCGCTCGTTGCCGGGCGACTCCTTCTCGACGGCCTTGTAGTAGTAGAACGCGAGCGCCAGAGCGGCGAGAGCCGATACTGCTGCGAGATAGGGAACAACGTCCACGAGGTGGCCTCCTGAGGGGCGGTACGAAATGGTCCTGCTCGGTTCCGATCCGAGGGACCGGACCATGATGGTCGGCCCGCAGGTTAGAAACCAAGACGGCGAAACGCACCCTCGTGTTGTGACCGATGCGACATTGACACGTGCTGTCGACGATTGAGCGTGGGGTCGGCTCCGCGGAGTAGGTTCGTCGGGAATGGCACAAACGATGAAGCGCGAACCGGTCTCGGGAACCGCTGTCACCCCACCGTCGAAGAAGAAGAAGCCCTTCCTGGTCGACTTCTACTCCACGGCTGTCGGCAAGAAGTACGTGATGGCGATCACCGGCATCATCGGGATCGGCTTCGTGATCGGCCACATGGTCGGCAACCTCAAGATGTACCTCGGGGTCATCAGCGAGAATGGCGAGCAGGTCTACGACATCGACATCTACGGCGAGTTCCTGCGCGAGTTGCTGGTTCCGATCCTTCCGCACGGTGTCTTCTTGTGGATCCTGCGCGTCGTGCTGATCGGGGCGGTGCTGCTGCACATCCACGCGGCCTACTCGCTCACGGTGCTGAACCGCACCGCCCGACCGGTGAAGTACCAGAGTGCTCGGGACTACCAGGTCGCCAACTTCGCCAGCCGCACCATGCGCTGGACGGGCATCATCGTGTTGCTCTTCATCATCTGGCACCTCGCCGACCTCACCTGGGGCTGGACCAACCCGGACTTCGTGAAGGGTGCCGTCTACTACAACATCGACCAATCGCTGTCGCGCCTGCCGGTCGCGACGCTGTACATCGTGGCCAACATCGCGCTTGGGCATTCACTTGTTCCACGGCACCTGGTCGCTGTTCCAGTCGATGGGGTGGAGCAACCCCCGGTTCAACAACTGGCGTCGCTACCTCGCGACCGGAGTCGCCACGATCGTCGTGGTGGGCAACGTGTCGTTCCCGATCGCCGTGATGGCCGGCATCGTCGAATACGACCCTGACGCCGTGACCGTTTCCCTGGAGGAGGCAGCCGAATGAGTATCACCCTCGATTCCAAGATCCCCGACGGCCCGATGGCCGACAAGTGGCAGAACTACATCGCCAACCAGAAGTTGGTGAATCCGGCCAACAAACGCAAGTTCAAGATCATCGTCGTCGGCACCGGACTCGCCGGAGCTTCAGCGGCCGCAACGTTCGGTGAACTCGGCTATCAGGTCGAAGCGTTCACGTTCCACGACTCGCCGCGCCGCGCTCACTCGATCGCTGCGCAGGGCGGCATCAACGCTGCGAAGAACTACCAGGGCGATGGTGACTCGATCCACCGCCTGTTCTACGACACGGTGAAGGGTGGCGACTTCCGTGCCCGTGAAGCCAACGTCCACCGCCTGGCCGAAGTGTCGGTCGACATCATCGACCAGATGGTCGCCCAGGGCGTGCCGTTCGCCCGCGAATACGGCGGTCTGCTCGACAACCGCAGCTTCGGCGGCGCCCAGGTCAGTCGCACGTTCTACGCTCGTGGCCAGACCGGCCAGCAGCTCCTGCTCGGCGCCTACCAGCAGCTCGCCCGCCAGATCGGCCTCGGCAACGTCAAGTTGTGGAACCGCATGGAGATGGTCGACGTCGTCAACATCGACGGCCGTTGTGCAGGCATCGTCACGCGCGACCTGATGAACGGTGAGTTCTCGTCGCATTCGGCGCACGCCGTCGTGCTCGCCACCGGCGGGTACGGCAACGTGTTCTTCCTGTCGACCAACGCGATGAGCTGCAACGTCACCGGTGCCTGGCGGGCCCACCGTCGCGGCGCTGCCTTTGCGAACCCGTGCTACACCCAGATCCACCCCACGTGCATTCCGCAGGCCGACGACTTCCAGTCGAAGCTCACCCTGATGTCCGAGTCGCTTCGCAACGACGGCCGCATCTGGGTGCCCAAGAGCGCCGACGAGACCCGGCCGCCGGATCAGATTCCCGAAGAGGACCGCGACTACTACCTCGAACGGATCTACCCGAGCTTCGGCAACCTCGCCCCACGCGACGTGTCCTCCCGTGCGGCCAAGCGCATGGTCGATGCCGGCCAGGGCATCGGGCCGCTCAAGAACGGCGTGTACCTCGACTTCGCCGATGCCATTGGTCGTCTCGGCAAGGACGTGATCGAAGAGCGTTACGGCAACCTGTTCGAGATGTACGAACGCATTGCCGGCGAGAATCCGTACGAGGTTCCGATGCGCATCTACCCGGCCAGCCACTACACGATGGGTGGTCTGTGGGTCGACTACGAACTCCAGACCACGGTGCCAGGGCTGTTCGCCGCTGGCGAGGCCAACTTCTCCGATCACGGTGCGAACCGCCTCGGCGCCTCGGCGCTGATGCAGGGGCTGTCCGACGGCTACTTCGTGTTGCCGTACACGATTGCGCCGTACCTGTCCGACCTGCTCAACAAGCCGGTGCCCGACACCAGCCACCCCGAGTTCGCCAAGATCCAAGCCGAGGCGACCGATCGCTTCAAGCAGTACCTGTCGATCGGTGGCACCAAGACTCCCGACCACTTCCACCGTGAACTGGGCCAGATCATCTGGGACTACTGCGGCATGGACCGCAATGCCACCGGGCTCGAGAAGGCCATCTCGGAGATTCCGGCGCTCCACGAAGAGTTCAAGAAGGACCTGCGCGTCACCGGTACCGACACGAGTGTCAACCAGACGCTCGAGAAGGCCGGCCGCGTCGACGACTTCTTCGAACTCGGCATGCTGATGTGCAAGGACGCACTCAACCGCGAGGAGAGCTGCGGCGGGCACTTCCGCTCCGAGTACCAGACCGACGATGGCGAAGCTGTCCGCAACGACGACGAGTTCGCCTACGTCAGCGCCTGGGAGTGGACGGGCGACATGACCAACCCGGTCGAGCACAAGGAACCGCTGAACTACGAAGTCGTCAAGATGCAGACCCGGAGCTACAAGTGAGCACACTGACCAATCTCTCCCTCAAGATCTGGCGCCAGGACGGCCCCGACGCACAAGGGCGTTTCGAAACCCACCAGATCCCCGAGATCAGCGACGAGGCATCGTTCCTCGAACTGCTCGACATCCTCAACGAACGGCTGATCGAAGAAGGCAAGGAAGCCATCGTCTTCGACCACGACTGTCGTGAAGGCATCTGTGGTACCTGTTCGTTGATGATCGACGGCAGCGCCCACGGCCCGCAAAAGGGCACTGCGACCTGCCAGGTGCACATGCGGGTGTTCAACAGCGGCGACGAGATCGTGATCGAACCGTGGCGGGCCGCGGCGTTCCCGATCATCAAGGACCTGATGGTCGACCGTGCGGCGTTCGACCGCATCGTCGAGGTCGGTGGCTACATCACCGCCCCCACCGGCGGTGCTCCCGACGCCAACCTGATCCCGATCCCCAAGCCGGTCGCCGACGCGTCGATGGACGCCGCAGCGTGCATCGGATGCGGTGCCTGCGTGGCTGCGTGCCCCAACGGTGCCGCCAGCCTGTTCACCTCGGCGAAACTCGCCCACCTCAACCTGCTGCCGCAGGGCCAGGCCGAGCGATACAAGCGCGCCGAGGCGATGGTCGAGAAGATGGACGAGTACTTCGGATCGTGCACGAACCACGGTGAGTGCCAGGCCGCGTGTCCGAAGGAGATCTCGATCGACAACATCGCCACGATGAACGTCGACTACCTCAAGAGCAAGTTCAAGAACCGCAAGTCGCTCGCTCGCTGACGGAGGCGATGAGCGAAGCGCCCGGATGGCGGCTTGTCGCTCGTCACTCGGCGCTACGGCGTGGCGATGGTGGTCGTGTAGCGGTTGTGGCTGGTGACGTCGCCGCCGGTGAGTTGCAGGTCGAGGGTGATCGGTCCGAGCGCTGCGGGGACGTCCATGCGGATACGGCCCACCTTCACCACATCGTCGGCCGGGATCGCGCCGCCGAAACGCCAGCGCTGCTCGCCGCCGACCCAGGAGGCGACTGCGTCGACGACGGCGAAGTCGAGTGGCTGCGAAGGTCGCTGATCACGTGGACATCGACGTCGATTCGCTGGCCGGGTTGGAGATCGTCGGGCAGCGGATCGGCGACCACCAGCACCGGCGCGCACGCTGCGGCCACCGTTGCGTACGCAGGCTTCTGCCGTCGTTCGTGATCGAGGATGCTCGACGAGATCGCTGGGGCCGAATCGTTCAACGACGAGAAGCAGAACCCGCCCGTCGGGCGGTACTTGAGTCGTCGAAGCGTTTCGATCTGCACCTTCAACACGTGGGATTGGTAGTACTGCAACGTGTCGCGCCACTCGTCGAAGCTGTCGAACTCGGTCGGCGGGAAGCTGCGCTCGGTGACCTCGCGCTGGTACCCGGTGTCGAGCTGGATCTGATCCCAGTCGAGGCTCGGCCAGGCAGAGCGTGCGAGCTGGTCGTCGATGAACGGTGCATCGGCAGGAGGTGAGTCCGCGCCGAATTCGCTGACGAAGCGAACCATCCGAGGCAGTCGTGAAGCGAACTCGGCGAGGTCCTCGGCCTCGCCGTGGCGCCAACCGAACCAGAGGTGGCTGTCGGTGCCGTCGAGCTGAGGGAGGTGCGGTACGACGCCGGAGTGTGCGACCACCTGTCGGGTCGGGTCGGCGCGCTCGAACGCCCGCTTGACCCACCGATCGAGCACCGACTTGTTCCACGACGGCAGCTGCTTGGCAGTGAGTGCACGCGCCGCCCCTCGCCATCCGGGCGGTGTGACACCTGCATCGGCTCCTGATGGGTCGTCGTGTGCGGTCCACATCGCGATCGATGGGTGGTGGCCGAGCGAATCGACCGCAGCTCTGGCCTGATCGACGGCTTGCTGGCGCACGGACCGTGCGTGGCCCCACTGCAGCGGGAAGTCCTGGAGGAGCAAGATGCCCGCCTCGTCCGCCGCCTCGTAGAGCGGTCGATCGGCGATGTGGCCGCGTACTCGAAGCGCGTCGAGGCCCAGCTCGACAGCCGCATCGAGGTCTCGCCGAATCATTTCGCTGGTGCCGTTGGCCGGCCCGAGCGTGGTCGGGAGCAGGTTGGCTCCTTTGAGGAAGATCCGTTCGCCGTTGACAGAACAGATCCAATCGTCCCAGACGAGTTGCCTGAGCCCGGTCCGGCGCTCGCGGCGGTCGCTGACCTCACCATCGACGACCACCTCGACTGCCACGTCGATGAGCGGTTGCTCGCCGAGCGCCCTCGGCCACCACAACGCGGGATCGGTGATGTCGATGGTCCATTCGAAGTCGTTCTGGCCAGCTGCGATGGACTGCTGTTGCTCGTCGACCATGTCGCCGTCGACGTACGTGCGCATCGTCACCGGCGTCAGGCGGTCGCTGTCGATGCGGGTGGCGATGCGCAGATGTGCCCGTCGTGCGTCGGCGTCGCGGCACAGCACGCGCAGTCGGTCGATGTGGACCGGACCGGTGTCGTACAGACTGACCGGCCGCCAGATGCCGCCGGGGTTCCGCGCGGACCCGATTCCCGCCGGAGTCTGGAAGAGCCCGGTGATGTTCCTCCGGCCGGTGGTGCCCGACTGCGGTGAGCAGGTGACCTCGACAGCGAGTACGTGCTCGTGGTCGAGACGCGAGAGCGACGTCACGTCGAAGCTGTGGCTCGTGAAGTAGCCCTCGGGGTCGCCCAGATACGCGCCGTCGAGCCACACGTCGGCCTGGTAGAAGATCCCGTCGAGGGTGATCCATCGCCGGCGATCCTCGGCCGGCGGGTCAGCAGCGAACGCGTGGCGATACATCAGCGGGGCCGTCGCTGGTGCGGAAATCGTCGTGATCCTGCCAATGCCCTGGAACGTCGACGGACGACCACGTGGAGTCGTCGGTGTCGACGCCGATGCCGTTGCGCCGCACGTCGTCGTCGGCTTCGGCTGCCAACCACGGGCCGGACAGGTGCATGAAGGCGAGCGTACGCCGCGAGCCGATCGTCTGGTGTCCGTCCGGACCGGATGTGGCGTTCAGTGTCGCGCTCGCATCCTCACGGCCGCTTCGGTCGGGGTAGGTTCGGGCAATGGCTGACACGGATCGACCGCAGGCGACGACGTTGGGGGAGCTTCGTGCTTCAGGTTGGGTCTCGCGCCCCGTGAAGCAAGAGGTGCGTGAGCACGCGATCGAGAAGGTGGCAGCGGGCGAACCGCTCTTCGAGGGGGTGTCGGGCTACGAGAACACGGTGATGCCACAGCTCGAGAACGCCCTGCTGGCCGGCCACGACGTGATCTTCCTGGGCGAACGTGGCCAGGCGAAGACCCGCATGATCCGCTCGCTCACCGGTCTGCTCGACGAGTGGATGCCGATCGTCGCAGGCAGCGAGATCAACGACGACCCCTACCAGCCGGTGTCGAAGCACGCCCGCGACCTGGTCGAGGAACTGGGCGACGACACTCCAATCCATTGGGTGCATCGCAGCGAGCGCTTCGGTGAGAAGCTGGCCACTCCGGACACTTCGATCGCCGACCTGATCGGCGAGGTCGACCCCATCAAGGTCGCCGAGGGTCGGTATCTCTCCGACGAGCTCACGCTCCACTACGGCCTCGTGCCGCGCACCAACCGCGGCATCTTCGCAATCAACGAGCTGCCGGATCTCGCCGAGCGCATCCAGGTGGGCATGCTCAACGTGCTCGAAGAACGCGACGTCCAGATCCGCGGCTACAAGATCCGCCTGCCGCTCGATGTGATGTTGCTCGCTTCTGCGAACCCGGAGGACTACACCAACCGTGGTCGGATCATCACGCCGTTGAAGGACCGCTTCGGCAGCCAGATCCGAACGCACTATCCGCTCGAGGTCGAGACCGAAGTGGCCATCATGCGCCAGGAAGCCGTCACACTCGACATCACCACTGCCGACGGCCCGATCAGCGTCGACGTACCGGAGTATCTCGCCGACGTCGTGGCCACCTTCAGCCATCTCGCCCGATCGAGCAATCACGTCAACCAGCGATCCGGTGTGAGCGTGCGCCTCAGCGTGGCGAACTACGAAGCACTCGCTGCCAATGCGTTGCGCCGGGGTCTTCGCTCCGGGGAACGTCACATCGTGGCTCGCGTCGACGACCTCGACGCACTCGCTGCCAGTTCGATGGGCAAGATCGAGATCGAGTCGATCGAGGACGGTCGCGAGGGAGCGATCATGGAGAACCTGATCAAGGGTGCGGTGTTGACCGTCTTCAAAGATGTCGTGCCGCCCGAGCAGACCCGTGCGGTGGTCGACGCGTTCGAGGCGGGAGCGGTCGCTCACACCGGCGAGGGAGTCACCAGCGAGGAACTCGCCCGACTCGTCGAAGAGGTCGAGGCGCTGCGGGCACCGGTCGCTGTGCTCACCGGTGGCGACGAGTCGCCGGCGGCCGTGGGTGGCGCTGTCGAGTTCGTCCTCGAAGGGCTGCACCTCAGCAAGCGGTTGAACAAAGACGCCTCCGGCCCGAGCGCCACCTACCGCGGCCGCACCTGACCGAAGCACGTACACGATGTGTCTGACACATCGTGTACGTCAGTCGGTGAGGAAGGCTGCGCTCGACGGTGAGGGAGCGCGGTCGGCGTCGAGCAGACCGGGAAGCGAGTCGGGGCCGGCGATGCCGGGCTCGACGAAGACGACCTCGATCGCCACGCCGTCGTCGACTGCTCCGTCGACGACGCCACGCATCGCCGCCACGATCTCGCCGGCGGTGTCGGCATTGGTGTGGCCGGCGTTGAAACCAGTGAGCACGAGCGGCGAATCGCTTGCGTCCGCCGCGTCGCGGAGTTCGTTGCCCCATCGCTCGGCGTTCTGTTCGATCAGTGCAGTGGTGACGGTCGTGTCCTCGTCCCAATCGCCGGCGATCACCGCACCGAGGAGGTTCGTCTGGCCCACGTATCGACGGATCGTGGCTGCCTCGTCTCGCAGGTCGACCGCAGCGACGACGGGTGGTCCCCCGGCCAGGATCTGCCAGGTGTCGATCCAGGGCTGCTCCGGTGGTGTCGGCGGGATGCGGGCGAAGGGGACCCATCCGTCCACGAGGTCTCCGAATCGGTCGGCGGCGCGTTCGACCCAGCGCGGCCACCACGAGATGAAGGTCTCGTCGTTGTCGAAGCCGCCGTCGTTGTCGAACCAACGCGGAACAGCGCCGTCGTGGAGGCAGGCCCACGGGACGCATGCCGATGGCGTCAGCGGCCTGGATGATCTGCTCGAATCGTTCGGCCCAGTCTCCGTCGAGTGTCCCGGGTTTCGGCTGCAGCCGCGCCCAGTCGAGCGTGATCTGCAGGTCGGTGACACCGGCCTCTTGGAGTGCGGCGAGATCGTCGGGCCATCGCGTCCGGAACCCGTTGCCTGCGGTCGGCCCGAGATCGGCGGTGTCGGCGAAGCCCAGCGTGGCAGCGGTGGTGAGGCTCGCGCCTCGGCGGAAGGTCATGGTGGTGTCGCTCGTGCGCGGTTCGTGAGTCGAGAATCAGATGAACGGTGAGCGCGTCCAGAGCTCGGATGCATCGAGGCTCGGCGAATGCGGGGCGCCCGACAGGGCAACCACGTCGATCGGGCCAGGGAAGCCGCGCAGTTCGATTTCGCCGTACGGCTCGGCGATGACGCCTTCGGGGAGCCGTTGCAGTTGCATCGTCGGCATCAGGACCTGCACGCCGCGGGCGTAGTCGCACAGGCGAGCAGCCATGTTGACCGCCGAGCCGATGTAGTCGTCGCCTTCGAACAACAGTGCATGGCCGGTTGCGAGACCGGCGCGGATGGTCAAGGGTGCGCAGACGTCGGTCGCTCGTTGTTCGAGGTCGAGCACGAAGTCGATTGCGTCGCGCTGATCGACTGCCACGATCATGCAGCCGTCGCCGAGCCACTTGGCGATACGCACGCCGCGATCGGACGCGACGGTGCGAACGATGCCGCGGAACGTGCTGAGGATGCGGCCAGCGGCGTCGTCGCCGAATGCTGCGGTGTAGTTCGTGAATCCGGACAGGTCGACGAATACGAACGTGCGGGGGACACGCATACCTCGATGTTACGGGCTCGGAGCAGCGAAGCGAGGGACGACCCGTTAAGTTCCACACATGGCGAAGCGGTTCGAGTACTCCCGCTGGGATGGCACCCAGACCGGCTTCGAGTTCGACGCCGACGCAGCTTTCGACGAACTCACCGACGAACTGCTGTACCACGGCGACGTCAACGCAGCACTGCGTCGGATGATGCAAGAGGGCCTCACCGATCGCAACGGCGAGCAGATGCAGGGTCTGCGCGAGCTGCTCGAGCAGCTGCGCGCCGAGCGCCAGCAGCGGTTGGAGAACTCTGATCTCGGCGGCGTGTACGACGAGATCAAGGCGCAGCTCGACGACATCATCGACGAAGAGCGTCATGCCATCGACAACGCCCGCCGCGACGCAGAGAACTCAGGTGACGAGCGGCGTGCCCAGAACGCTCAGGCAGCCGCCGACGAGCGCAACCTGCGCCTCGATCTGATGCCGAACGACCTGGCCGGCAAGGTGCGCGAACTCGACGCCTACAACTTCGAGTCGAAGGAAGCCAAGCAGCGTTTCGATCAGCTGATGGAGCAGCTCAAGGATCAGCTGATGCAGCAGATGGTCGATCAGATGTCTGGCGCCATGGAGAACATGGGCCCCGAAGACATGGCTCGCATGAAGGACATGATGGCGGCGCTCAACGAGATGCTCGAGAAGCATCAGCGCGGCGAGGATCCTGGCTTCGATCAGTTCATGGAGGAATACGGCGACTTCTTCCCCGAGAACCCCGAGACCGTCGAGGAACTCCTCGAGCAGATGGCCAAGCGCATGGCGGCCATGCAGGCAATGATGAACTCGATGACGCCCGAGCAGCGGGCGCAGCTCCAGCAGTTGTCCGACCAGCTGATGGAGGACATGGATCTCCAGTGGCAGATGCAGCAGCTGTCGGGAAACCTGCAGCAGATGTTCCCGCAGCTCAACTGGAACCAGAGCTACGACTTCGAGGGCCAGGATCCGATGGGATTCCAGCAAGCGATGCAGGCCATGCAAGACATGGGCGACCTCGACCAGCTCGAGAACCTGTTGCGCAACGCCTCGAGCCCGGCTGCGCTCGCCGAGGCCGACATGGATCGGGTTCGCGACCTGATGGGCGACGACGCAGCCAAGTCACTCGAACGGTTGGCCGAGCTGACCAAGATGCTCGAAGAAGCCGGCCTGATCGAGCAGAAGGAGGGGCGGCTCGAGATGACGCCGAAGGGCCTCCGCAAGATCGGCGCGCAATGCGCTACGCGATCTGTTCTCGAAGCTCGCCAAGGACACCCTCGGCCAGCATGACACCAGCAATCTCGGCCAGGGCCACGAGCGCACCTATGACACCAAGGCCTACGAGTACGGCGATCCGTTCCAACTCGACCTGAACCGCACCATTCGCAACGCGCTGCGGCGCAGCGGTGGTGGCACACCGATCCAGCTCGACCCGGAAGACTTCGAGATCGAGCGCACCGAGCACCTCACCCGTTCGTCGACCGTGCTGATGCTCGACTTGTCGTTGTCGATGCCGATGCGCGACAACTTCCTGCCGGCCAAGAAGGTGGCGATGGCGCTGCACAGTCTGATCACCTCGCAGTTCCCGCGTGACTACCTGGGCATCGTCGGGTTCTCCGAGACCGCTCGTGTCCTCACCGCCGAACAGCTGCCCGAGGTGTCGTGGGACTTCGTGTACGGCACCAACATGCACCACGGCTTCACGCTGGCGCGCAAGTTGTTGGCCCGCGAGTCGGGCACCAAGCAGATCATCATGATCACCGACGGCGAGCCGACGGCGCACATCATGGACAACGGGATGCCGTTCTTCAACTATCCACCCGTTCGCGAAACCGTCGAGGCCACGCTGCGTGAGGTGGTGCGCTGCACCAAGGACCAGATCCGCATCAACACCTTCGGCCTCGGCGCCGACGGTTCGCTGCGGCACTTCATCGAGCAGATGACACAGATCAACCGAGGGCGTGCGTTCTTCACGACCCCGGAAGATCTCGGTGACTACGTCCTCGTCGACTTCATGCAGGGCAAGCGCGAGCTTGCCCGCCGCGGCCGCCGCGCCGGCTGAATCGCGCGCACCGCGCGATTCGTTCAAATCCGCCCTTGCGAAATCGGTCTGTGCTATGGCAGAATGACGCCACTGTAATTACGTCGCTGTCGATCGTTCGTTGGGGGCGGGTGATTGCGGACAAAATCGACGCCCTCGGGCCCGCAGGGAGATCCTCCACATGCAGTTCATCACCACATCCAGCATCACGGTCAGCGCCGTCCCGGTCGAACCCGATCCCGATTGGCACGACTACGCGAACTGCCTCGGTGTCGATCCTGACCTGTTCTTCCCCGAGCGCGGCGCATCGACCCGTGAGGCCAAGGAAGTGTGTCGTGGTTGCGAGGTGCGTCACGACTGCCTCGAATTCGCCCTGCAGAACGGCGAGAAGTTCGGAATCTGGGGTGGGCTGTCCGAGCGTGAACGTCGTCGGATTCGCCGCCAGCGCGCGCAGGTTGCTCGCAGCACGATCACGGCCTGACGTCCTCGCCGGCCATGTCGGTGCTGCCACCGCAGTAAGAACCTGCCGAACCGCGCCCCGGTCTGCGTGACAGATGGGGTAGCGTGTCGTCCATGCCAGGTGGACCCGAATGGATCATTATCTTGGTCGTGGTGCTCGTGCTCTTCGGTGGCTCGCAGCTGCCCAAGCTCGCGAAGAACCTCGGCAAGGCCCAGAAAGAGTTCAAGGACGGGATGGCCGACGCAAACCGTCCCGATGACGCGGGTTCGAGCACGCCGAACGCTTCATCCGACGACTCCAAGTAGCAGCGTCGACGCTGGCGAGCCGATGGCGGCTGGTCAGCGCACGAGCCGGCGTCAGACCGATGTCTCGACTCGTCGGCTCTTGAGGATGCGACGACGCTCGCGTTCGCTGCAACCGCCCCACACGCCGTGGTCGATGCGCTCTTCCAGTGCGAACTCGAGACAGGTCGAGAGCACCGGACAGTCCTTGCAGATCTTGCGGGCGCGGTCGACGCCGACGCCGTCGCTCGGGAAGAATGTGGCTGGCGGATGCAGCCGGCAGTTCCCGTCGGCCATCCAGGCGGTTGCCGAATCGGGATCGTGCGGGATGTGTTCGGTCTCGAGGGGAATCGTTTTCGATCGGGTGGTGAGCTTGGCCATGGCGGACCTTTCGTGCGGGAGGTGTGCGTGTGGAGTAGTTGATTGGACGCTCGGCATGTCCGTTTGGTTCCCAAGGACGAGGTGAAGTGTGAGCCGCCGAGGTAAGAACTGTATTTGCGTCGCTTTGTTGCGAGCTTGACGGCAAACCGTAACACATCCGTAATGTGATTGCGAGGTTTCGTCCATCGACCGCTTGGACCTGGGCCCGATAGAGTCGCCAGCCATGACCGACCTCGCCGAGACCCAGGCCCCGCGGGCACACGCCCGCATCGTGTACCACGGTCCGGTGGCCCCGCACTGGGAGGTCTACGGCGACTGGGGCGACCGCCAGGTGCTCGACGAGTTCCGTGCCCGTGTGCTCGCTCGACTGGTGCTGCTGCCACGCGACGATCCGCAGTTCCGACGCAATCGCGAGCGCATCGTCCGCGACGCCGAGCGTGAATTGATCACCATCGAGTGGGACCTCGGCTATGCCGAGGACGACTCCTGACGGCGTCGAACGACACAGCGATCGAACACACACCACGCCGACAACGACGACCGAGGGGGAGTGAACTCGAGGCGATGACCGACGAGCGGTTCATCAACCGGGAACTGAGCTGGTTGCAGTTCAACGAGCGCGTGCTCCAGCTCGCCACCGAGCCCGGGATCCCGCTGCTCGAGCGAGCCAAGTTCTGCGCGATCGCGTCGACGAACCTCGACGAGTTCTTCCAGGTGCGCGTCGCGGCGCTCAAGGATCAAGTCGTCGCCGGGATCGATCGCCCGTCTCCCGACGGCCGCTCGCCCGGGCAGACCTTGGCCGAGATCGGCCACCGAGTCCTCGAGTTCGTCGACCAGGTCGACGGGGCGTTCGTCGACCAACTCATCCCCGAGCTGGAAGCGGTTGGACTCGCGATCATCTCCTGGGACGAGGTCACCGAAGACGAACGCGCCGAGCTCGATGGCTGGTTCGACGAACGGGTCTTTCCGGTGCTCACGCCCCTGGCCGTCGACCCGGGTCACCCATTTCCGTACATCTCCGACCTGGCACTGTCGCTGGCGGTCAACGTTGCCGACCCCGACACCGGCGATCGGCGGTTCGCTCGGCTCAAGGTTCCCAAGCTCTTCCCGCGCCTGGTGCTCCGTTGCTCCCGGCCGATACCTCCCCGTCGAGCAGTTGATCGCCGCCAAACTCGATCGGCTCTTCGTCGGGATGGTCATCGAAGACTGGGCGCCGTTCCGCGTCAGCCGCAACGCCGACCTCACGCTCGAAGAGGAAGAGGCCGACGATCTCCTCGAAGCCGTCGAGATGGAGCTCCGGCGGCGTCGATTCAACAAAGCGGTCCGTCTCGAGGTGTCGCACGACATCGGCGCGGAGGTGCTCGAACTCCTCGTGCGTGAGCTCGATCTCACGATGGACGACGTGACCTTCCACCGGGCGCCACTCGATCTGAGCTTCCTCTGGCAGCTGCTCGAACTCGACCGTCCCGACCTCAAAGACGAGCCGTGGCCTGCGGTCACATCGGGTCGGATCACGGCGGCAGCCGAAACCGACCGCCCGATCTTCGATGTGATGCGTCACCGGGCCGTGATGCTGCACCACCCGTACGAGAGCTTTTCGACGAGCGTCGAGGAGTTCATCGCTCAGGCCGCTGCGGACCCCCAGGTCCAGTCGATCAAGATGACGCTCTACCGAGCTGGCGGCGACAGTTCGATCATCCGCAGCCTGATCCGGGCTGCGGAGAACGGGGTGCAGGTCGCTGTGCTCGTCGAGCTCAAAGCGCGCTTCGACGAGGCGAACAACGTGCAGTGGGCTCGACAGCTCGAACGGGCCGGCGTGCACGTCGTGTACGGCATGGTCGGGCTCAAGACCCACAGCAAGGTGGCGTTGGTCGTACGCGATGATCGCGATCAGTTGCGCCGCTACGTCCACATCGGCACCGGCAACTACAACGCCAAGACCGCGAAGATCTACGAAGACATCGGGGTGCTCACCTGCTCGCCGGACATCGGCGACGATGCGACGCAGCTGTTCAACCACCTCACCGGCTACAGCCGTTCGGAGGACTATCGCAACCTGCTCGTGGCACCGAGAGATCTGCGTCGCCAACTCGTCGACCTGATCGAGCACGAAGCGTCGTTCGGGCCCGACGGTCACATCACGTTGAAGTGCAACTCGATCGCCGACGACGAACTGATCGAGGTGCTCTACGCAGCCAGCGCAGCTGGAACGCGCATCGACATGGTCGTGCGTGGCATCTGCTGTCTGCGCGCCGGGGTGCCGGGCTTGTCCGACAACATTCGGGTTCGCAGCATCCTCGGGCGGTATCTCGAACACAGCCGTATCTATCGGTTCGGCCACGGCAACGTCGTGCACGGCGAACGCCTGCCAAGCGCGACCTCCGATTCGGTGTACCTGATCGGATCGGCCGACTTGATGCCACGCAACCTCAACCGGCGCGTCGAGGTGATGGTGCCGATCGAACACCCACGCCACACCGCTGCGCTCGATCAAGCGCTCGACTTTGCATTGGCCGACGACATCGTGGCCTGGGAACTGCAGCCGGACGGAGCGTGGCACCGCGTGGGACCCACCAATTCCTTCGAGCCGCACAGCCAGGAGCGGATGTACCGCTGGATGGTCGAACAGCAGACCGCCGGACGCCCTTGAGCGCATCCGGCCGCAGTTGGCCGGATCGACAGCGACTGTTCACCTCTGGTTCATCTCGATCCGGGTGTGGGTTCATCTGGGTTGTTTACGGTGCCCGCCGGAGCCGACGAGTGTCGGGTCCTGATGAACACACCATGACCAATCAACCACCCCCGAACGGAGTTGGAAGCGTGAACACTCCCAAGCGCCGCATCCTTGCCGGTGCCCTCGCACTCACCCTCGTCGCCGCTGCCTGCGGCAGCGACGACGACAACACGGACACCACGGAGGCTCCCACGGCCACCGACGGTGACACCACCGAGACCGCTGGTGGCGACTGACCGAGACCACCAACGGTGGCGGCGACATGGTCGAGGTGTCCGGCACGCTCATCGGCGCAGGTGCGTCGTCGCAGGCCGCCGCCATGCAGGGTTGGCAGGCCGGGTTCCAGGCCGCCAATCCCGACAGCACGGTCGAGTACGACCCGATCGGCTCAGGCGGAGGGCGCGAAACCTTCCTGGCGGGTGGCTCCGACTTCGCCGGCTCCGACGCTGCGTTGAAGGACGACGAGTACGCCGCATCGATCGATCGTTGCGCAGGCGACCTCGGTGCGATCAACCTTCCCCACTACATCTCCCCGATTGCGATCCCGTACAACCTGCCGTCGCTGGAGGGTGAGACGCTCAACCTCAGCCCCGAGGTGATCGCCGGCATCTTCGCCAACGAGATCACGCAGTGGGACGATCCGGCCATCGCCGCCGACAACCCCGATCTGGAGCTGCCGGACACCACGATCAACCCGGTGCACCGCTCGGATGAGTCCGGCACCACCGAGAACTTCACCGACTACATGGCCCAGGCTGCGCCTGACGTGTGGACCTTCGGTGCGCTGGAGATCTGGGACGAAGGCCCCGGCGGTGGCGAAGGTGCCCCGCAGACGAGCGGCGTCGTTGCTGCAGTCAATGCCGGTGAGGGCTCGATCGGCTACGCCGACGCCAGCCAGATCGGTGACCTCCCGGCTGCTGCGGTCGGTGTTGCCGGCGAGTTCGTCGAGTTCTCGCCCGAAGCGGCCGGCCGGATCGTCGATTCGTCCGAGCGCACCGGTGGCCAGAGCGAGTTCGACTTCGCCATCGAGGTCAACCGCACGCCGGACTCGGCCGACACCTACCCGATCGCGCTGGTCTCGTACCACATCGTCTGCTTGCAGTACGACAGCCAGGAGACCGTCGACCTGGTCAAGGCGTTCATGACCTACGTCGGTTCCGACGCCGGACAGGCCGCCTCGGCCGAGTCGGCCGGTTCAGCGCCGATCTCCCCGGAGGTCCAGGCCGAGATCCAGACCTCCATCGATCAGATCACGGTCGCTTCCTGATCAGCGTCGCTGCGACTGGTTCGCATCGACTTGTTCCCCCCGAGATGACCGCCTGAAAGGGTTGGGGTCCGGGTCCACTACGGTGGACCCGGACCCGGGTCATCGCCCTGATCTGCTCAACAGACGTGCTGGCCCAGCACGTCGGAGGCCAACGTGACACTGACTGAAACGCCACCGGGTACCAGCCCGCCTTCCTCGCCCACCGGCCAGACCAGCAAGCTCGGCGATCGCATCTTCGGCGGTCTGTCGCTCGGCGCCGGCATCCTCATCCTCGTCACGCTGTTCGCGGTGGCGCTCTTCCTCATCACCGAGGCATGGCCCACGTTCGGCGCCGATTCCTCCGAGTTCGACGGCGACGACACGTTCCTCCAATACGTCGGCCCGTTGCTGTTCGGTACGATCTGGGCAGCGTTTCTCGCGTTGCTGATCGCCCTGCCGATGGCCGTTGCCGTTGCGCTGTTCATCAGCCACTACGCCCCGAAGAAGCTCGCCGTCACGTTCGGCTACTTCATCGATCTGCTCGCTGCGATCCCCTCGGTGGTCTTCGGCATCTGGGGCATTGCGGTGCTGGCCCCGATCCTGTCGCGCAGCGTGTACCCCTGGCTCGAGGACAACCTCGGATTCCTCCCGTTCTTCGCCGGACCGGCGTCCACCAGTGGTCGCACGATGATGACTGCCGCAGTGGTGCTGGCAGTGATGATTCTGCCGATCATCACGGCCATCTCTCGCGAGGTGTTCCTCCAGACCCCTCGGTTGCACGAAGAGGCCTCGTTGGCGCTTGGCGCCACCAAGTGGGAGATGATCCGCCAGTCGGTCCTGCCCTACGGTCGTTCCGGGGTGATCAGCGGGGCCATGCTCGGCCTCGGTCGAGCCCTCGGCGAAACGATGGCGGTCGCCATCATCCTGTCGCCGGCCGACCTGTACAGCTTCAACATCATCAGCAATCAGAACCCGAACACCATCGCCTCGAACATCGCCCTCAAGTTTCCCGAATCGTCGGGGCTCGAGGTCAACCGACTGATAGCAACCGGCCTGGTGCTGTTCGCGATCACGTTCCTCGTCAACGCCGCAGCCCGCAAGGTCGCCAGCGCCGGATTCTCGGGAGCCGCAGGATGACCGTCACCGAACAGCGGCCGGCCCCGAGCGAACACCAGTCGTCGATCACCGCCGGTCGACTCGGCACCCCCGGCCGTGTCGGTGTCATCGTCGCGGCCGTCGTCGTCGGCGCATTGACCTGGATCCCGACCGGAGCGGTCAACTGGGCGCGCTGGATCGTGGTGGGCCTCGTTGCGTACTGCCTCGGCATCTACGTCGTATCACGCGTGGTCGAAGGCCGCCGCCAGGCCCTGGACCGCTTGATGTCGGCCGTGGTCACGAGCTGTTTCCTGATCATCACACTGCCGTTGGTGTCGTTGGTGTGGACCGTCGTCGAACGTGGGTCGAATCGCTTCGACACGACGTTCTTCACCGAGACGATGCGTGGGGTCGTCGGCGAAGGCGGCGGTGTGTATCACGCGATCATCGGCACGCTGATCGTCACCGGTCTGGCCACCTTGATGTCGGTGCCGTTCGGGCTCTTCACGGCCATCTATCTCTCCGAGTACGGCCACGGCACCAAGCTGGCCAAGGCCATCCAGTCGATGGTCGACGTGATGACCGGTATCCCCTCCATCGTTGCCGGCCTGTTCGCGTACGCCCTGTTCGAGTTGCTCTTCGGGCCGGGGACTCGGTCTGGTATCGCAGGCGCCGTGGCGTTGACGGTGCTGATGACGCCGGTGGTCGTGCGCTCCGCAGAAGAGATGCTCCGACTCGTCCCCGACGAACTTCGTGAAGCTGCGTACGCGCTCGGTGTGCCCAAATGGAAAGTCGTCGTCAAGGTGGTCGTCCCGACAGCGATCGCCGGCATCATCACCGGCGTGGTGCTCGCCATCGCCCGTGTCATCGGCGAGACGGCACCTCTGCTGGTCACCGCCGGTCTCGCGCAAGGCGTCAACTGGAACCCGTTCGACGGTCGGATGACCACGCTTCCGGTGTTCACCTACTATCAGTACGTCCAGCCCGGCCTTCCCCCCGAAGCCGGTCAGGATCGCGCCTGGGCTGCTGCGCTCACCTTGGTGCTCATCGTGATGATCCTGTTCTCGCTCGCTCGCATTCTGTCCACCGCGCTCAAGCCGAAGGGCCTGAAATGACCATGACCGACCGACTCGCCACGCCAACCGATACCGGCACTTCGTCGATGTCGACCGACCTGCCGACCGGGCCCGACAACCGCATCGTGGTCGAGAACCTCAACATCTACTACGGCGCGTTCCTCGCCGTGAAAGACGTCAACATGGTGATCGAACCTCGTTCGGTCACGGCGCTGATCGGTCCCGTCGGGCTGCGGCAAGTCGACCTTCATCCGGTCGCTGAACCGGATGCACGAAGTGATCGACGGCGCCCACGTCGAGGGCTCGGTGTTCGTCGACGGCGAAGACCTGTACGGCCCGGGAGTCGACCCGGTGGCAGTGCGTCGCAAGGTCGGCATGGTGTTCCAGCGGCCGAACCCCTTCCCCACGATGTCGATCGCCGACAACGTGCTGGCCGGCAAGCGCCTGAACAGCAGGCGTTTCGGGCGCGGCGAGGCCGATGAACTCGTCGAGAAGTCGCTGCGGGGCGCCAACTTGTGGGATGAGGTCAAAGACCGCCTCGACAAGCCCGGCTCGGGGCTTTCGGGTGGACAGCAGCAGCGGCTCTGCATCGCCAGGGCGATTGCGGTCGAGCCGGAGATCCTCCTGATGGACGAGCCCTGCTCGGCGCTCGACCCGATCTCGACGTTGGCGATCGAGCAGCTGATGAACGAACTGAAGTCGACGTACACGATCGTGATCGTCACCCACAACATGCAGCAGGCGGCTCGTGTCTCGCAACGCACAGCGTTCTTCACCATCGATGGAACCGGGCAGCCGGGCCATGTCGTCGAGATGGACGACACCGACGTGATGTTCTCGAACCCCAAGCAGCAGTCCACCATCGACTACGTGACCGGGCGGTTCGGCTGATGAACGAACTGCGTTCAGAATTCCATCAAGAACTCGACCAAATCCAAGCAGCGATCGCCTCGCTCGGAGCCGGCGTCACCGAACTCATTCCGAGGGCAACGGATGTCTTGCTCTCGATGGATCTCGAGGCTGCCGAGTACATCATCCTGGGCGACGACGAGTACGACCAGCGCAGCATCGCCCTCGAAGAACGATGCTTTCGGGTGATCGCTCTCCAGTCGCCGGTGGCAACCGACCTGCGTGCGGTGATCTCAGCGATCAAGATCATTGCCGACATCGAGCGTTCAGCAGATCTGTGCGTCAACATCTGCAAAGCGGCTCGGCGCATCTATGGGCACGATCTCGATCCCGGATCTCCGCAATGTGATCCAGAAGATCGGTGATCAGGCCCAGGTGCTGTTCAAGGAAGCAACCGAGGCCTATCTGCATCTCGATGGGGTGCGTGCCGCAGCGCTGCACGACATGGACGAGTACCTCGACGATCTCCATCGCCAATTCATCCAGGTGATCTTCGAGAGTCACGCCGCAGGCCACATCGACTTGCAGGTCGCCGTGCAGTTGGCGGTGGTCGCTCGTTTCTACGAGCGAATCGGCGACCACGCGGTCAACGTCGGTGACCGCACGCGGTACATCGTCAACGGTTGGTTGCCCGACCGGCCCTATCCCGAGAGCGACAACGATCCGCCGGCCGTGGTGACAGCGCCGGAGACAGACAACGGCTGAGACCGTGGGGGTCGCGGTCGCACTCGCTCTGACGGCGCTGGTGGGTGTGGCCGTCGGCATCGCTGTCGCCCGGTGGTCGGCTCGGCGCAAGCTGGTGCCTGCTCTGCCGTCCGGGCACGGCGACGAGTCGCGGGTCGAGCACTGACATCGAGGTGCTCACGTCCCTTCGCGCTGCGGTCGAGCAGCTCGAGATCGGCGTGCTCGTCGCCGACGATTCCGGCGAGGTGCAATACCGCAATGCGGCTGCAACAGCGTTTCGCGGCACCCACATCGGCTTGCTGGTCGACGATCACGTCGGGCGGGCGCTTGCTGGGGCGATCGGTGGCGCCTCGAACGTCAGAACAGTCGAGTTGCAGGGCCCACCGAAGCGGTGGCTGGAGATCTCTGCGTCAGCCGTACCGGCAGGGGGTGCGGTTGCCACGATTCGTGACGTCGGCGAGCGTGTGCGCACCGATGCGATGCGCACCGACTTCGTCACCAACATCTCGCACGAGCTCAAGACGCCGGTCGGTGCTGTTGCGGTGTTGGCCGAGGCGTTGATCGACGAGACCGATCCGGTCATCGTGCAGCGACTCTCCGATCACCTCGTCGACGAGGCGCACCGTGCGGTGCGAACGATCGATGACCTCCTCAAGTTGTCCGAGATCGAATCCACGAAACCCGGCGACGAGGTGGTCGATCTCGCCTCGGTCGTCCAGGCGGCGATCGCCCGCGGCAGAGTCGTCGACGGAGGGCGAGGCGTCGAGATCACGTTGCTCGATGTCCCAGACGGGCTGCGACTGCGTGGCGACGAGCGCCAGCTCCAGTCGGCAGTTGGAAACCTGGTCGAGAACGCCGTCAAGTACAGCCATGTTGGAGGCGCCGTACAGGTGCGAGTGCGCGTCGACGATGCAGCGGTCGAGGTGATGGTCGCCGACCAGGGCATCGGAATCCCGCGGCGCGATCTCGATCGGGTCTTCGAGCGCTTCTATCGAGTCGACCGTGCTCGCAGTCGCGAGACCGGCGGCACCGGCCTCGGCCTCGCCATCGTTCGTCACGTGGCCAGCAATCACGGCGGTGACGTGCTCGTCTCATCGCAGGAGGGTGAGGGCTCGACGTTCGTGCTTCGGCTGCCGTCCTCGCTCGTTGTCGATGCCGGAGAGCGAAGCACGGTCGGACGGGAGCAGGAGCATCATGAGTGAGGCAACGATCCTCGTCGTCGAGGACGAAACGAGTTTCGTCGAGGCACTCACGATCGGCCTGCGCCGCGAGGGTTTCGATGTCGTCGTCGCAACCGACGGGGTCGAGGCGCTCGAGATGTTCGATCGGACGCAACCCGACCTGGTGTTGCTCGATGTGATGCTGCCGAAGATCAGCGGCATCGATGTGTGCCGCGAGCTGCGCAAGAAGACCCGGATCCCGATCATCATGGTCACCGCCAAGGGCGCTGAGATCGACACCGTGGTCGGGCTCGAGGTCGGTGCCGACGACTACGTGACCAAGCCGTATCGACTCCGCGAACTGGTTGCGCGAATGCGAGCGGTACTGCGACGCTCGGAACTCAACACACCAGGCGACGGTGCGGACCTGCGCGCCGCAGCGGTCATCCAGGTGGGCGATGTGTCGCTCGACCCTGACGAACACCGGGTGTCGCTGCGGGGTGAGGATCTGACGCTTCCGCTCAAGGAGTTCGAGCTCTTGCACCTGTTGCTCGCGAACGCTGGGCGGGTGTTGCCCCGTGAGACCCTGATCGATCGTGTGTGGGGCAACGACTACGTCGGTGACACCAAGACCCTCGACGTCCACGTGAAGCGGTTGCGGGGCAAGATCGAGCCCGACCCGGCGACACCGACGCGCATCGTGACCATCCGCGGGCTCGGATACAAGTACCAGCGCGCCTGACGCGCAGCCGGGTACCGGGGGTGGTCACAGCGCTGCCGTGATCGACACCTAGTATCGGCTCGGTGGAACGGGTCAGTGCTGAGCAGCGGCCGACCGCCTCGAAGTTTCGTCGGCTTGCCATCACCCATGCCCTGATGATGGGCGGTGACGCCGCGATGGTGGTGGCGCTGGCCGATTCGCTGTTCTTCGACATCGATCTCGATGCGGCGCGTTCGCGTGTGCTCCTGTTCCTCGTGATCGGTTTCGCCCCGTTCCTCGTGGTGGCGCCGCTGATCGGACCGCTGATCGACCGGGTTGCGGGTGGTCGCAAGTTCGTGATCCAGGTCGTTGCACTCGCACGGGTGGTGCTGACGCTGCTGATGGCGCAGTACCTCGACGCCCTCGCCCTCTTTCCTCTCGTGTTCGCGTCGCTGGTCCTGCAGAAGACCTATGCGGTGTCGAAATCGGCGATCGTGCCGTCGACCGTCCGCTCCGAGGCGGAACTCGTCGAGGCCAACTCGAAGCTGGGCTTGATCGCCGGCATCACTGGTGCGGTCGCAGTGGTTCCAGCGGGAGTCCTGCTCCAGCTCGTCGGGGCACCGGCGACGCTCGTCTACGGTGCACTGCTGTTCGCCGGCGCGCTCGTGGCCGCAACACGGCTCTCGTCCGACGTGGTCGCGTCCGACGCCGTCGATGCTGCCGAGACGACCGAACTGCACTCGTCGAACATCCAGCTCGGTGCGATCGCCATGACCGTGCTGCGCGGGCTCGTCGGGTTCACCTTCTTCCACCTCGCCTTCTGGCTGCGTTCGCAGGATCAGGGCACGCTGTGGTTCGCCGCCGTGGTGGGCGTGTCGGCGCTGGCCGCGATGCTCGGCAACGCGGTGGCCTCGGTGCTGCGCGCCCGTGTCCGCGAAGAGACCATGTTGACGGCGGCGCTGCTGGTGTGCGCTGGTGCCGGTCTCACCGTGTCCGTGCTCGGCGGGCCGTTCGGCGCGGTCGTGCTCGCCGGGGTCCTGAACCTGATGGCGGCGCTCGGGCGCCTCAACTTCGAGAGCATCGTTCAGCGCGACGCACCCGGAGCGAACCGGGGCCGGGCATTCGCCGTGTTCGAGACTCGATTCCAGCTCGCCTGGGCGGTCGGTGCCTTCATCGCGGTGGCGCTCCAGGTGTCCGGCACGATCGGCTTCCTGATCGTCGGTGCTGTCGCCGTGGCCGCAAGCATCCACCTCGCCGGCCGGCGCCGAACGGGGCGATCCGGTGGGTCGGTCAGTCGTCGGCAACCCGGGCGAGCCAGAGGCCAGGCGCCTCGATCTCGTTCGGGGTCGGCACGGCGCCCGGATCGTTGAACAGCGGAGCGAGACCGTTCTCGCCGGCGCGATCGACCACGCCTTGCACGAACGCCTTGCCCCGGGCGGTCTGCTCGGCGCCGAGGCGGATACCGAGGAGACGCTCGACGAAGATCTCGTCGGGGGAGGCTTCGGCTCGGCGACGACGGGCTGCTTCGGCGATCTGCAGGGCGCTGCCGCCGATGATGCGGACAGCGACGGCGTCGACGACCCAGTCGATCACGCCGATGGTGACCGCGACCGCTGCGTCGAGCTCGGGCTCGAGTGCCATCTGCTCTGGCGATCGGACGGCGCCGAGCAGCACTTCGGGATCGCCGAACGCTTGCTGCATCGCCGCCATTGGATCGCTCTGGTCGATGTCGAGTGAGGTGAACTTGTCGGACAGGGCCGACGGATCGGGCCGGAATCCGCCGACGTGGCGCTGCACGAGCGACCGAAGATGGTCGGCGATGTGGCCGACGGAGAACAGGGTGAGGCCGGCGAGTTCGTGAGCGAGCACCCAGAGGCGCATCTCGTCGAGTTCGATCGACCAGTCGGCGGCGAAGGCATCGATGTTCGACGGCACGAGCACCAACGCAGGGGTGGCTCGTGGGATCGGGAGGTCGTACACGCCGAAGGCGCGTCGGGCGAGGTTGCCGACCATCGAGCCGACGCTCATGCCCATCATCGCCGGGGCCATCATCTTGCCGAGCCCTGCCATCATCTGCGCCATCGGGTCGGCGGCCACGTCGGCAGGGAGATCGTCGGTACCGCCCAGCGATGTGGCCAGATCGGTGAAGAGCGGCCGGTACGCCTCGAGCGTCTGCTGAGCCCATTGCTCGGGTGTGGCGACATCGGGTTCGGTAGCGGGCACTTCGAGCTGCATGACGTCGGCGACGTGGAGTCGAGCGATGTCGGCGAGTTCGCGGTACTTGATTCGTACCGTCGGGTCGACGTTGGCCGATGTGGACACGCCGGTGCCCGACAGGAGGCCACCGCCATTGGCGGCGAGCACGGCGAACTGGCGGGCTGCATCCCAGTTGAGCGGACCCTGACCCGAGAGCGCTCGGGACAGATCGCCGAACAAGGGCATGTTGGCGAATGGGTCGATCGATTCGCCGGGATCGTCCTGGTCGGCCATGCCCCGATGTTACGGGTTCGCGCCCGCGACGGTGCGGCGGCGTCGACGAACCACCGGGATGGACGAACCACCGGGATGCAGGACTGATCGGTATGGTTCGTTCGATGAGCGCCGTCGGTGAGCCACCCGTTGGCCTGGTCGTGCTCACCGGGGCGTCTGGTTCGCTCGGCCACCGGGTCGCCCAACTGCTCGTTGGTCACGAGGTGGTCAGTCTCGACGATGTCGACCGATCTCGACAGCGACGACTGGCGCTCGCCACTTGCCGCCGGTGCAGCGGTGACCGTGGTCGACCTCGGTAGCAGCGACTACGACACCCGAGCGGCCCGCCGTGAGAGCGCCACCGAGTCGGCGGCGTCGACGCTGGCGATCGCCGATCGCATCGCGGCCACCTCGGTGGTGTTCGTGTCGTCGGCGCTCGTCTACGGCGCGGCGCCCAACAATCCGGTGCCGTTGACCGAAGACGCGGCGCTCCGACCCGACGTCGAGTTCGTGTTCGCTCGACAACTGGCATCAGCCGAGGAGCTGGTCGAGCAGTGGCGCTCGTCGCAGCCCGGGCGTACCACCTGCGTGTTGCGGCCAGCAGTGGCGCTCGCCGCAGGGGGAGCGTCGCGGTTGGCCTCGGCGTTGGTGTACGGCTTCGGCCGGCGACTGGCGCAAGCCGACCCCCCGTCGCAGTTCCTCCACCTCGACGACCTCGCGGCAGCGGTCGTCGTCGGTGTCGATCGGCGTCTCGACGGCGTGTTCAACGTGGCCCCCGACGGCTGGGTGCCGGGCGAGCGGGTCCGTGCCCTGTCGGGCGAGCGGCCCCGCCTACCGCTGCCCGAACGGCTCAGCGAACTGGTTGCCGGACTCCGGTGGCGGTTCGTCCGCGGCCCGATTCCCCCTGGGCTGCTTCCGTACACGCACGAGCCGTGGGTGGTCTCGAACGGGCGGCTCCGAGCGACGGGTTGGACCCCCACGGTCACCAACGAGCAGACGTACGTCGAGAGCACCGACGCCCCGTGGTGGACCATGGTGTCACCGAAGCGTCGCCAAGAGCTGGCGTTGGGTGGGGGCGTGCTGATCGCGACGGCGTTCGCGGTGATCGGGATCGTGATCGGCCGCCGCCGATTCAGTCGTCGACAAGGCTGAGCAGTTCGCCGGCGGTGACACGTGCGACGAGATCGCCGGACGAGTCGAACACCACCGATCCATCGGGAACGCTCAGCTGTTGAGCGTCGTCCCATCGAAGCTGGTACGTGACCGCCTCGGTGCGCAGGAACACCGTGTCGTCGCCGGCAGGGGACTGTTCGGCGACGTCGGTGCCATCGACCACGAACTGCGGTCCGGAGGTGACCGCATGGGGGAACGCAGCGAACGATGTGAGCAGCGCCGTGCGCGGTCCGGTGGGCCCGGCAGCGGCCTGCGCGGCGTCAGGCGACGCCGGTGGCTCGATCACGGCAGTGGCAGTGATCGGTGTGGTCGTGGCGCTCAAGGCCACCGGACCGTTCGAGGTGCGCGGGGTCATCGCCACCACCATCGTGGCCACAGCCAACACCGCCATCGTTCCGCCGGCGAGCGCGAGCAGGCTCGCTGACGATCGTCGGCTCGAGTCATCGACCTCGAGACGCGTTGGTCCGAGTTCGGACGGGTGCCGCCACGTTCGTTCGTGGGGTGGAAGGGGACCTGGCTCCACGAAGACGAGATCGTACAGCTCGGCGCGTGCGCACTGGCCGCGGGCCGTCTCCACCACGTTCGGCGTCGCTACGCTGCCGACGTGGATCAACCTCTCGATGGCGACGACTGGTTCGCTCTCACGCAGTCAGAGCTTCCCGTCGGGGCGGCCTACGACTGGGCGATCCAGCCGCGTTGTGGGGCGGTCGTGCTGTTCAGCGGCACGATCCGCGATCACGCCGAAGGACGGTCCGGCGTCGAGCACCTCACCTACGAGGCGTACGACCAGCAGGTGGTGCCCCGTTTCGCCGAGATCGGAGCCGAACTGCGCCAGCGCTGGCCCGACACGGGCCGAGTCGCGCTCTTGCATCGTCTGGGTCGGATCGAGATCGGCGAGTCGTCGGTCGTCGCGGTCGTGTCCGCGCCGCACCGGGCCGAAGCGTTCGAAGCAGCCCGGTACGCAATCGACGCGCTCAAGGAGTCCGCACCGATCTGGAAGCACGAGGTCTGGGCCGATGGCGCCGATTGGGGCACCGGAGCGCACGACCTGGTCGATCCGCGGTCGGTGAGGACCGCCGAATGATGGTGTTCGTCATCGCCGCTGCCGCCATTGTCGGCGTGCTCGTCGCAGTCATCGCGACAGCTGCGGGCCGCAATCGGCGACCGCCGGACCACATCGCGTCGTTCCGCCGCCAGATCGATGCGCTGTCGCCCGAAGCGCGTCGTCAGACCTCGGATCGGATGAAACCCTCCGAGCGTGCCCCCAGCGGCGATGATGGTGGCGATGACTCGTGACACCGCCTCGTTCGGCGCGGGCGCTGCCCTCGGAACTGCAAGGGTGACCAACCATGGCACGTGACCTCGCCATCGACCTGGGCACCGCCAACACCCTCGTCTACATGAAGGGCCGCGGCATCGTTCTGAACGAACCGTCGGTCATCGCCCTCAACCGCCAGACCGGCGAGGTGCTGGCCACCGGTCGAGAGGCGTGGCAGATGATCGGGCGCACGCCTGGCTACATCGTGGCAGTACGTCCATTGCGCGGAGGCGCCATCACCGACTTCGAGATCACCGAGCGGATGATCCGCCTGTTGCTGCAGCGTGTCGGCGTCAGCCGCTTCACCCGGCCAAAGGTGGTCATCTGTGTGCCGTCGGCGATCACCGAGGTCGAGCGTCGCGCCGTCACCGATGCTGCCCGACGGGCCGGCGCCGCCGACGCGAACCTGATCGAACAACCGATGGCGGCGGCGATCGGCGCGGATCTGCCCATCGACGAGCCCGTCGGCAACATGGTGATCGACATCGGCGGCGGCACCAGCGAAACCGCGGTGATCAGCCTCGGCGGCATCGTGGCGCTCGAGGCGGTGCGCGTCGGCTCGTTCGACATCGACGCAGCGATCCAGAACTATGTCCGGCGCGAGCACGGCATCGCGATCGGCGAACGCACTGCTGAAGAGATCAAGGTGGCGATCGGCTCGGCGGACCCGACCCCCGACGAGAACCAAGCCGAGGTCCGCGGCCGTGACCTGATGACCGGTCTGCCCAAGACGGTGCTGCTCACGCCCGAAGAAGTCCGCTACGCCATCGAAGACGTCGTGTCGTCGATCGTCGCATCGGTCATCCGCTGTTTGTCGAAGGCGCCGCCAGAGCTGTCGCAGGACTTCTTGGTTCGCGGCATGTTCCTCGTCGGGGGCGGCGGGTTGCTGCGCGGCCTGGCCGAACGGATCGAACGCGAAACCGAGGTGCCGGTCAAGATGTCGAACGTGCCGCTCGAGGCCGTCGTCTTGGGCGCCGGCCACGTGATCGAGCACTACGACGCCCTGAAGGGCATGTTCATGGGCGCCCGCCGCTGATCTGATGGTTCGCCTCGTCGACGTCGACGGCAACCTGAGGAGCGGACTCGACGATCTGCGTCGACGCTTCGACGTTCCCGAGGGATTTCCGGTCGAGGTCTTGGCAGAAGCCGACCGTGTCGCAGCGTCGGCGTCGTGGGGCGACTCCACGGCACGGGTCGACCGCACCGGCGTCGACTTCGTCACGCTCGATCCGGTCGGTAGCACCGACCTCGATCAAGCCTTCGCAATCGAGTCGGCCGGATCCGACGTGATTCTTCGCTACGCGATCGCCGACGTCGCAGCGTTCGTGACACCAGGGGGTGCGATCGATGCCGAGGCGTGGCGCCGCGGGGTCACGCTCTATCTGCCCGACGGTCGTTCGGGCCTGCATCCTCCGCAACTCGCCGAAGGGTGCGCCAGCCTGCTCGCCGACGTCGATCGGCCCGCTGTGGTGTTCGTGGTGCGGGTCGGCTCCGATGGTGCGGTGCACCTCGACGGCGCCGAACGTGCGGTGATCCGCAGCCGGGCACAACTCGCATACGCCACGGTCGAAGCAGACCAGTTGCCGAGCGGTTTCGGCGAGTTGGCTCGCCGGATCGAGGCAGCCGAGGCCATTCGTGGCGCTGACCGGATCGACATGCCCGAACAAGAAGTGGTGACCAGCGGCGGTGCCTTCACGCTCCGGTTCCGCCCGCGTCGAGCTGTCGAACGTCAGGGGGCGGCGATGTCGCTGGCCACGAACATGGCAGTCGCCGATGCATTGTTCGCCGCCGGCACCGGCCTGTTCCGCACGATGCCTGCCGTCGACGAGCGGGGCGAACGGCGCCTGCGACACACGGCTCGTGCGTTCGGACTCGACTGGTCGAACGACGTTCCGCTCGATCGTTTCGAGCGGGCGCTCGCACGGGACGATCCGCGGACCGCAGCATTCCAACTTGCGGTGCGGCGTGCGAGCGGCAAGGCGTCGTACGAGGCGTACCGGGCAGGGGACGTTCCGTGGCACGCCGCTGTTGCGGCGACCTACACCCATGCCACCGCACCCTTACGCCGCCTCGCGGACCGGTTCGTCATCGAGGCAGCAGTGTCGGTGGTTGCGGGCCAGCCGGTCGAGCCCTGGGTCGCCGATGCCTTCGATGCGCTGCCGGCAGTGATGGACGCAACCACCGCCCGGGCATCCCAGATCGACCGTGCTGCGCTCGATCTGGCCGAAGCAGTGGTGCTGGCCGGCCGTGAAGGGGAGCTCTTCGATGCGGTCGTCACCGACGAAGACGACCGCGGTGTTCGGATCCAGATCGTCGACCCGGCGATCGTTGCCCGGGTCGACGCACGGCGAGTCGACCCCGGCGATGACGTGCGAGTCAGGTTGGTGCGCGTCGACCTCGCAGAGGCGCGCATCGAGTTCGAGCGAGTCGCCTGAGTCGTCCTGCAACTCCCGCTGCTCGACGAGTGCGGCGGGTGGTGCGCCGCCAGACCATGATGGAGGGTGAAGGGCGCGGTCGGCCGTGCCCGGCGAACGACGAAAGGTTCATCGTGCAGGATTCGAACGACTTGCCATCTGTCGCCGTTGCGTCGAGGCAACAAGTCACCGACATCGACAGCCTGATCGAGGCCTTCCGGTCCATGAGCGCCGAGGAGATCGCGGCTCGGGGATTCACCGTCGAGGGCACCTTCGACCAGATCGACGACCCCATCTTGTTGGGGCCTGACGGGCTGCCGGTCAACACGTGGCAGGAGAGCTATCCCTACGACGAACGGATGTCGCGATCCGAGTACGAAGCGCTCAAGCGTGATCTGCAGGTCGAACTCCTCAAGGCACAAGACTGGATCAAGTCGACCGGTCACAAGCTGGTGTTGCTGTTCGAGGGGCGCGACGCCGCCGGCAAGGGCGGCACCATCAAGCGGTTTCTCGAGCACCTCGACCCACGTGGTGCCGAAGTGGTCGCACTCAGCGTGCCGTCGGTACGTGAGCAGGGCGAATGGTTCTTCCAGCGCTATGTGCGCCACCTCCCGACTCGTGGTGAGATGCGGTTCTTCGATCGTTCGTGGTACAACCGCGCCGGCGTCGAGCGTGTCATGGGGTACTGCACACCCGACGAGTACGAAGAGTTCCTGCGCACCGTCCCTCAGTTCGAGGAGATGTTGATGAACGCCGACACCACGCTGATCAAGCTGTGGTTCTCGGTGTCGCGGCGCGAGCAGATCGCGCGGTTCACGATCCGGCGGATCGACCCGGTGCGTCAGTGGAAACTGAGCCCGACCGACATTGCCTCACTCGACCGGTGGGACGAGTACACCCAGGCAAAGCTCACGATGTTCGAGCGGACCTCCACCGAGCGCGCCCCCTGGAACATCGTGCGAAGCAACGACAAGAAGCGCGGACGCATCAACGCGATCCGCCACGTGCTGGACGTGCTGCCCTACGACGGCAAGAACCTCGATGTCGTCGTGGCGCCCGATCCGTTGATCGTCGGAACCCCCGACACCCTCCCGGACCACGGCGAAACCTGGTAGCTGAAACTCGCTGGCTTGCCAGCGGGCGTCGCGCTACGTTGGCTTCGTCCGTCGATCGAGAGGAGGAGTCGCACATGTCTGTTGTTGCCGCTGCTTCCAACGGTCGCGCGATCCCCGCCGCCTGAGTCCCGTTCGGCCTCGGCCGCCCCGACGTGCGATCGAACATCGTCCCAACGTTCGTTCTCTCGCGCCCGAGGTGCACCCACATGTCCGATCAACCGTTTTGGCTCGTCAGCGAGCCCTACACCGACGTCGACCACGGCGTCGTCAAGAGTGGAAAGGAGGCTCAGGTCAACCTCGTCGAACGAATCGGCGACGATGACCGAACGTGCCTCATCGCTCGCAAGCGTTACCTGCCCCGTCACGTCACTCAGAAGGGCCAACTCGAAGCGATGGGCGTGCAACGCTCGTCGGCGTTCCGGCACGACGTCCAGTACCGAGAGGGCCGCCAATTCCGCAAGTCGCGCGACCGCCGTGCCATCGACCGGATGTCGACCTACGGCAAGAAGTTGCTCCAGGACCGGTGGACCGGAACCGAGCACGAGGTGATGACGAAGCTCTGGCACGCCGGGGTGACGGTGCCGTATCCGATCGCCTTCGCCGACGACGTCTTCGACCTCGAGTACGTCGGCGACTGGGAGATGGCGGCGCCGCAGCTGTCAGCGGCGCGCCTGAGCACGACGCAGCTCGCCGGTGCCTTCGAGCAACTGCTCGACGGTCTTCGAACCATCACTGCTGCCGGCATCGCGCACGGTGACCTGTCGGCGTACAACCTGTTGTGGTGGCAGGAGCAGCTGTGGTTCATCGACTTCCCGCAGGCGATCGACATCGCGGCGAACCTGCAAGGCGTCGACTTCCTCCACCGTGATGTGCTCAACGTGTGCGGCTGGTTCGAGCGTCGGGGTCTGGACGTCGACGCCGAGGAGGTGTTCGCCGACCTGCTCAGCTTCTTGTGAGTGTTGCTCCGGGTCCTCGAGCTGCGCTCAGCCGGGGATGAACCGGGCGACGGTGCCGTTGTTCGACACCGCGTAGATGTCGTGGTCGGGCCCCTCGGCGATCGCCACCAGCGAGTCGAGTTGGGCGATCTCGATCACCCTCGGCTCGCTCGGCGGCGCGGTGGTGTCGAGCGCCCAGATCTGGCCGCTGCAGTAGTCGCCGAACACGTACCACCCCTGCAAGCCGGCGATGTTGTCGCCGGTCGAGACGCTGCCGCCGCTGACCGAACAGCGCCCACCTGCGTGGTCGTAGACGAACAGCGGCGCAAGAGCGCCATCGGTGGGTTGATCGTCGTTGAACTGCTCGAATCCCTCGAAGGCACTCCACCCGAAGTTGGCGCCCTTGCCTGCATCGAACCGGTCGACAGCGACCGACCGATTGATCTCCTCGAAGTTGCTCTGTCCGACGTCGGCGATCCAGAGATCGCCAGTGGTGCGGTCGAACGAGAACTTCCACGGGTTGCGAAGCCCGGACGACCAGATGGTCGGGTCAGCGTCGGCAACATCGACGAACGGGTTGTCGTCCGGCACGGTGAACGGCGCTCCGGTGGACTCGACCGGATCGATGCGCAGGATCTTGCCGAGGCGGCTCGACAAGTCGAGTGCGTACCTCTCGGGATCACCCCCTGAGCCACCATCGCCCAGGCCGATGTAGAGCAGTTGGTCTGGTCCGAAGGTGATTCGCCCGCCGTTGTGGTTGCCGTACGGCTGGTCGACGGTCAGCACCTCACGCAACGAGGCCCGATCGAAGAGGCCGGTGACCGGATCCAGCGCAGAACTCGGCAATGACCGTGTCGCCCATCAGATCGGTGTAGTGGACGTAGGCGAGATCCTCGGTCGGATGGAACGCCAGCCCCAGCAATCCCTGTTCGCCCTGTGCTTCGGTGAGATCGGTGATGTCGAGCACGGTTTCGGTCGACAGATCGGTGGCGGCCACCACCCGACCGGGTTGTTCGACGACATAGACGGTGCCGTCGCCAGGTCGGTCGACCACGTCGACGGGCTGGTCGAACGTGGCGAACTCGTAGAGCGACACGACCGGCTCGGGCAGCGGCCCGGGCGCTGTTGTCGAGGTGGTCTCCGCTGGTGGGGGCGCGGTGGCCGTGGCCGCCGGTTCGTCGGTTGTCGACGGGCTGGTCGGGTTGATCGTCGAGGTGGTTGCGTCGATCGTCGTCGACGGCTGTCCGACACCGAATGAATCATCGGCGTCGGAGGAGGCACATGCGGCGCCCGTCAGGAGCAGGCCGCCGAGCGCGAACAGGGCAGGAACGTTGCGTGTCACCCCACCATCTTGGCGCTGCGACTGCCGCGGCGCATGTCGGCCGGTCAGTTGGTGACTCGAGTCAGCCCTTCCTGCACCACGCTGACGGCCAGCTTTCCATCGCTGGTGAAGATCGAACCCTGCGCCATGCCGCGCGCCGATGAGGTCGAGACCGCCGACTGGGCGTAGAGCAGCCAGTCGTCGGCGCGAAACGGGCGATGGAACCACATCGCATGGTCGACGCTGGCCATCTGCATCCCGGGGGTGTCCCAGTCGAGCCCGAAGGGCAGCAGGGTGGTGTCGAGCAACGTCATGTCGCTGGCGTAGGTGACCACGCAGGCGTGCAGCACCGGGTCGTCGGGCAGCACGCCGTCGGCACGGAGCCACACGTGCTGTTTGTCGGTCGAATGGCCACGCCGGCTCGTGGGGTCGCCGTCGACGTAGCGCAGATCGATCGGTCGGGGTCGGTGATACCAGTCGCCGATCTGCGCGGCATACGGCGCCATACGGGTGTGGAAGTCAGGGAGTGTCCAGCGGGTCACCCATGGCGTCGGGCATGGGCAGTTGGTGGTCGGGGCCGGGTTCGTCGTCGTGGAAGCTCGCCTGCAGGTTGAAGATCGCACGACCGTGCTGGATGGCCACCACGCGGCGAGTCGAGAAGCTGCGACCGTCGCGGATGCGGTCGACTTCGTACAGGATCGGCACGGTCGGGTCGCCGGGACGCAGGAAGTAGGCGTGCAGCGAATGCACGAGGCGCCCCTTCTCGTCGATGGTTCGAGCGGCGGCAACCAGCGCCTGCCCGGCCACCTGGCCGCCGAACACCCGCTGGCGGTTCTCATCGGGCGAGCGGCCACGGAAGAGGTTGACCTCGATCGCCTCGAGGTCGAGCAACGTGACCAGGTCGTCGAGCGCTGCCTGGTTGTCTCGGGCGGGCGGTGGATCGGTGGGCTGCGGGCTCTCCATGACAGCCGTCATGTTGGCACGTCCTACAGTCGCCGGATGGCCTTCATCGATCTGTCCGCTGACGACGTACTCAACACCACTCGTGCCGTTCGTAAACGGCTCGACTTCGCTCGGCCCGTCGAGGACGATGTGATCCGTGAGTGCGTTGCCACGGCGATGCAAGCACCGTCGGGCTCGAACATGATGACGATGCAGTTCGTCGTCGTGAAAGACGCCGACAAGCGCAAGGCGATCGGTGAGATCTACAAGCAGTGCTGGGCGATCTACACCTCGATGCCGTTCTACGCCGGAGCAATCCAGAAAGACGGCGACGCCGAGCAGGCCCAGCAGGAGCGCGTCGTCGATTCGGCCACCTACCTGTCCGAACACATGGCCGAGGCCCCCGCCCTGGTGCTCGGGTGCACGGCAGGTCGTGTCGACGGTGCGCCGGCGATGGCGGCGGCATCGTCGATGGGCAACATCTTGCCCGGCATGTGGAGCTTCATGCTCGCTGCCCGCGCTCGCGGCTTGGGCACGGCGTGGACCACGATCTCGCTGATGATGGAGAAAGAGGTCGCCGACGTCGTCGGCATTCCGTTCGACGACATCCAGCAGGCGTGCCTGACGCCGTTGGCGTACACGGTTGGCACCGACTTCAAGCGGGCGATGCGCCCCGAGCCCGACTCGATCATTCACTGGGACACCTGGTGACGCCGGAGCGTCGTCAACTCGCGCTCGCCACGAAAGGGTTCATGCCCGCCGACGAAGGCGACGCCCTCTGGGACGCCGCGACTGCTGCGACGGACGCGGTGCCGGGGGCCCCGCTGCTCGAAGTCGGCTCGTACTGCGGTCGTTCGACGATTTGGCTCGGCGATGCCGCCGAGCGGTCGGGCACCGTGCTGTTCGCCGTCGATCATCATCGCGGTTCCGAGGAGAACCAGGCGGGCTGGGATCACCATGACATGGAGGTCGTCGACGCACGCACCGCCAAGATGGACACGCTGCCCTTCTTCCGGGCAGCGATCCACGACGCGTCGCTCGAAGACTCGGTGATCGCTGTCGTCGGCAAATCGCCGCTCGTAGCGGCGACGTGGACCACGCCGCTGTCGTTCCTCTTCATCGACGGCGGCCACGGCGAGGAGCCGGCCCGGCTCGACTACGAGGGCTGGACGCCACACGTCGCGGTCGGAGGCACGCTGGCGATCCACGACGTGTTCCCTGATCCAGCGGACGGTGGGCGCCCACCGTACGAACAGATCTTCCGGCCGGCGCTCGAGTCGGGGCGCTTCCAGTTGGTGTCGGCAACCGGTTCGCTACGCGTGCTGCGTCGAGTCGATTGACGCCCGCGACGCCGCCCACGCGCCGTATTGGCGCACGACCACGAATCGCTTGCCGGTCGACGTACAGCAGCAGCAAGGCGCCGAACGACATGACTGCGCGCGGACACGAATCCGAGTGTCACTTCCGACCCGGCTGCCAGCAAGGTGCCGCCCATGATCGGCCCGAAGACGCGGCCGAGGGCCATCATCGCCTGAGCGTCTCCGGCGCGTTCTTCGGGGAAGTTCGATCGTTCAGCGAGCAGGTTGAACGCGGCGGGAACTCCCATGAAGAACACGAATCCCCAGCCGACGATGGCAGCGCCGAACACGACGCCGCTTCGCGAGGCAGCGATCGCCAGACGCGCACACGGCGGTGGCGAGAAACCAGACGCCCGGCGGGGCCGCGGCGTCCGGTCCATCGCGCCGACGGTATGGCTGCCGAGCGCATTGCCGCTGAACAGCAACGACACCGTCAGCGGCGACAGTCCGTCGAGGTCCTTGCCGATCGCCGCGCTGTAGACGAACACCGACGAGCCGCCGAGCGTGATCGTGCCGAGCGCGAACAGGATCGCTCGCGCTGCTCTGGTGGGGGTGTGGCGTGTGCGATGCGGTCGCAACCGGTCTGTTGGCGCCACCTGTCCCCTCCAGATCAACGGTGTGGCCGTGATCAGCGCGAGAAGCGACGAAGAGCCAGCGGACACCGATCGACTCGAGCAAGAACACCGATCAGCGGTGACATGACCATGCCGACCAAGGGGCCGACCACGGCAACGTCGCCGGTCTTCTCGGTGTCGCCGAAGGCTGCTTGCCAGGCGATCCAGGCGGCGAAGCCGAGCGACAGGCCACTCCCGAATCGCATGAGCGCGAGGAGCTCGAACGTCGGCGCCCCCGCCGAGGCAAGGTTGGCGAGCACGCCGATCAGGGTGCCGATGACGAACACCGAACGGACGGGGCGCAGGAACCGCCCGCCCACCCAGGATGCCAACACGAAACCGGCGAGCTGTGCGGTCGACATCCATCCAGCGGTGCTGACGGCGACGTCGTACTCGTCGGAGACCGCCGGGAGGAGAAACGGGGTGGCGGCGAACACCGCTGTGCTGGACGCAATGGCGACCAGGAGCGCAGCCGGGACCGACGGTCGGCTGCCGCGAGGAGACGGACAGGTGCCTGGAACGCCACGGGTGAACGTGCCCGGTTCAGTCGGCGAACTCGCGACGCAGATCGTCGCGAGCGGCGCTGATGATGTCGCGCACCTGCGTGCGCAGCGCGGGCATGTCGTCCATCGTGAGGCCCTCGGTGCGGATCGGGTCGAGCACGCGGACCTCGGCCTCCGCGTAGCCGAGGCGCCAGTCGTGCTTGCGCAGCGCGTCGCGCGTGCCGTAGACGGCGAGCGGCAGGATTGGCACCTGGTGCTCGATCGCCAAGACGGAACGCGCCGGACTTGAACTCGCGAAGTTCGCCGGTCTTCGAACGGGTGCCTTCAGGGAAGATCATCACCGAGACCTTCGAGTTCGAGACGTTCGCTCGACGCGGCAGCGCCTTGGCGGTGGACGTGGCGTCACCGCGTTCGAGCGGGATGTCGCGGGCGAGTCGCATCATCCAGCCGACGAGTGGGATGCGCAGGATCTCGATCTTCGACATCCACTTCATCTCGGTCGGCAGGTGAGAGATCAGCAGGATGTCGACGAAACTCTCGTGGTTCGATACGACGACGTACGGGCGACGCATGTCGTCGGGCAGGGTGCCCGAGGTGCGGAACTTCCACAGCGGGGTGAGCCGCTCGTGGACGACGGTGAGCTTGCGGAACAGATAGCCAGCGGCGTACGCACCGTTGTCGAACGGCATCGTGACGAGTCGGACGATGGCGACCATCGGTGTCCAGACGATCACGATCACGCCGAGCGCGAACCAGCTCCAGATCGAAAAGATGGTCCTGGCAAACGTCGACTTCATCGCAGAGCAACGTAACAGTCGGCGCTCCTGGCGCGCTCAGTGTCGGTCACCGCAGCGCTCGCAGATTCAACGCGTCGATCGCCACTGGACGCGGCCTCAGAACGGGACGAAGACGTCGCTCGCAGGGGTGGCGCGGGTGATCGCGTCGACCGCCAACACCACGGCAGCCGCTGTGTACGAGGTGTGCTCGTCGAAGGGGAACAGCACCGGTTCGGGGTACACGATCCCGGTCCAGTACGAGCCGTCGTCTCGGCGATGGGTGCGTGTCCATTCGAGCAGGTCGGTGGCTGTCGACATGTCGCCGATCGACGCATAGGCGAGCGCGCACTCGGCGGTCTCCGACGCGGTGATCCAGGGCTCGTCGCTGACGCAGCGAATCCCGAGGCCCTCCATCGCGAACGTCTCCCAGCCTTCGGCCAGGCGTGCTTTGGCGGCCTCGCCGGTGAGCACCCCGGTGAGCACCGGGTAGTACCAGTCCATCGCCCAGCGGGTCTTCGGTTCGAACGCTGTCGGCTGTGTGCGGACCGCGTGAGCCATCACGTCGGCGGCGGCGATCCACTCGGGCCGAGCCTCGCCGACACGTTCGCCGAGGCGAGCGCCGCATCGCAGCGAGTGTTGAATGCTGGAGGTGCCGGTGACCAAGGCGTAGTCCCACGGCTGCGCATCGGCCTCGACCGCCCACAGCGGCAATCCATCGGACCGACGGTGCCCGAGCACGAACTTCGAGCGCCCGTTCGACCGTCGGCCACATCTTCTCGGCGAACCCGTGGTCCCAGGTGAGGCGCAGATGATGGCTCACACCGGTGGCGATGTACGCGCACACGTTGGTGTCGAGCTTGGCGTCCTCGACCGAGCCGTCGGCGTGGTAGTAGGCGTGCCACGAGCCGTCGGGACGCTGGGTGTCGACCAGCCAGTCGTAGGCGTGTTCGGCCTCGTCGTGGAAGCCGGCGACGTCGAGCGCCATCGCGGTTTCGACGTGGTTCCACGGGTCGCAATGACCGCCGGGGAACCATGGGATCATCCCGGTGTCGAGCTGCAGCGACGCGAGGTGTTCCCCGGTGGTCTGCAATTCGTTGGCGCTGAGCACGCCCGGGAGGTGAGCGACGTGCTTCACCGAACGGCGTGCTCCCGGTCGGCGGGTGCGCCGGCGTGCTTGATGCCGTAGAAGACGATGCTCTTGCCGAGCACCGGCGAGAGCACCTGGTCGGCGACCTTGGTGACCGTCGGCTGCTCGATGATGTCCCATTCGAGGAACTCGCGGTACTTCTTCACCGCTGCGTTGTCGTCGTTGCGAGGCCCGACGGCGCACTTCAACCACCAGTACGGCGAGTGCAGTGCGTGCGCACGGTGGTGACCCTGCAGGTCGAGGCCGGCGGTGCGCAGCTTCGCCGACAGCTCGGTGGCGCTGTAGATCCGGACGTGGCCACCCTCGCTCTTCGGGGCGTGGTACTCGTCGGACAACATCCAGTTGATCTTCTCGGGGAACCAGGCCGGCACGGTGGCGGCGAAGTGGCCGCCGGGCTTGAGCACCCGGACCATCTCGGCGATCGCGGCGACGTCGTCCTGGATGTGTTCGAGCACCTCGGAGGTGATGACGACGTCGAACGAGCCGTCGGCGAACGGCAGGCGGGTGGCGTCGCCGCGCAGCACGCCCTTGAAGCGTTCGATGTCGATCTCGCCGGCGTCGACCATGCCGCCGAGCGTGGCGCGGGTCTGGATCACCTCGTCCTCGGCGTAGTCGAGCGCGACGACGTCGGCGCCTCGGCGGGCGCACTCGAACACGTGGCGGCCGAAGCCGGCGCCGACGTCGAGCACCCGGTCACCGGGCTGCAGGCCGAGCTGGTCGAACTTGATCGTCAACATGTCAGATCCGTCCGTTCGATGCGCAGCTTGGCGACGTTCTGGGGCATGGCGAGCACTTCGCGGTACTGCTCGACGGTCTGCGTGGCGCACAACTTCCACGTCCAGCGATCGAGCACCCGCTGACGTCCGGCGGCTCCGATGCGGGCACGCAGCTCGGCGTCGTCGAGGCCACGTGCGATCGCCGCCGCGAGCGCATCCTTGTCGCCAGCCGGGCACTGCAGCACGGTCTCGCCGTCGGTGCCGGTGACCTCGGGAAGTGCGCCGCCGTCGGTGGCCACCAGTGGCGTCCCGGTGCACATCGCTTCGATGGCGGGGAGGCTGAAGCCCTCGTACAGACTCGGCACGACGGCCATCTCGGCTTCGGCGTAGAGCTCGACGATGCGCTCGTCGGTCACGCCCGACACGAACTCGATGTGCGGCGCGAGGTCGTACGAGTCGATGAGATCCATCGAGTGTCCCGGCCGGGGCTTGCCGATGATGGTGAGCGTGACGTCGCGTTCGGTACGCAGCTTCGCCATCGCTTCGAGCAGGTACGAGAGGCCCTTGAGTGCGACGTCAGCTGAGGCAGTGGTGATCAGGCGGCCCGGACGGCGGGTGACGTTGTCGAGCGGCTTGAACAGGTCGGGATCGACGCCGACGGGCACCAGGCGCATCCGGTCGTTGCTGACGCCCATGTCGGTGTGGATGTCGTCGATCGAGTTCTGACTGACCACGACGATGCGCGGCAGCTTCGAGGCGACCTTGCCCTGCATCTTCACGAACGAATACCAGCGGCCGACCGACATGCGCTTCGAGGAAGGGTCTTGGCGTGGCTCATCTCGAGCTCGCGGTCCTTGGTGATCGGGTGGTGCAGCGTGACGATCGTGGGGATCTTCTCCTCGATCTTCAAGATGCCGTAACCGAGGCACTGGTTGTCGTGGACGAGGTCGAACTCGCCGGCACGAGGCTTCAGTTCGCGAGCGGCGCGGGCGCTGAACGCGAGCGGCTCGGGGAACACCCCGGTCATGAACGCGGCCATCTCGAGCAGGTCTTCGCGGGTCTTCAGCTCCCAGAAGCCCGGGAAACGGCCGGGGAAGTACTCGTTGAACGTGTCGAGGCTCGGCAACTTCGTGAGCGTGATGCGATCGTCGAGGATCGGATACGGCTGGCCGCCGAACACTTCGATGGTGTGGCCGAGATCGGCGAGCGCCTTGGTGAGGTGCCGTGTGTACACACCTTGGCCGCCCACATGGGGCTTGCCGCGGTAGGTGAGATACGCGATCTTGAGGGGGGCGTCAGGATCGAGACCGGCAGCAGACATCGCAGCGAGGCTATCGGTGCACCGTTACCACCCGGTAACGCAACCCCCGTGGTTCCCAGAGACCCGGGCTGGGGGAACCACGATCTCAGGTGCGGGCGATCGCACGCGTGACGAGGTCGAGGATCGTGGCACCATCGAGACCGTCGCTGCGTGCGTCGCGCACCATCTGTTCGATCGCAGGCGACGTCCGGGGGGCGGCTGCCGGCCGGCCGATCACGGTGGTGCCGCGTCGGCCGCGGGAGCGGACGAAACCGTCGACTTCGAGCTCGCGGTACGCAGCGCGCCACGGTGTTGGGTGCCACCCCGAGGTCGCCTGCGAGCTGTCGGATCGGCGGTAGCCGGAAGCCCGGCGTGAGTGTTCCCGACGCGACGAGCCCGATCACCGCCGCCTTGATCTGTTCGTACGGCGGCGTCTTGTCGTCGGGGTCGAGGCGGATCTCCATCAGCGTCCGGGTGACATGTCGCGCTCGGTGGGCGGGAGGTGTGGAAGGCGCCCTGCGAACGGAGCGAAGCGTGGGACCGACGTCAGGGTGAGGAGCGCCCCCCACCAGAATCCGAGCAGGAGCGGAACAGTGCACAGGCCGACCACCCAGTCGACGATGGTGCTGTCGCTGCGAGACAGCGAGGTTGCGACAGTCAGCAGCCTCGATCCGGCCAGGCTGATCGCCATGGTCGACCCACCGATCACCGAAAGGATCGCGGCGGTTCGGATCGCGTGCCGAACCGCCATTCGGCCGCGGGTGTCGGCAGGTATCGGTGCTCGGATCAGGGCTCGGCATCCGAACCAGCACAGCGCTGCGATGCCGAGCGCAACCGCTGCCAGCAGCAGCACGAACCAGTCCTGCGGCCGAGCGACATCGGGCACCGCCGTCGGCTCGATCCACGATCGCTGGGGGTTCGTCGCGAGCAGGTACGCCGCCGGGATCAGGCTTGCGATCAGCACCGCGACGGTGGCCACGATGAACGGGGTCACCACGAAGTCGCGTAGCCGGCGCTGTTCGAGAGATGCTGCAACGTGCGATGGCCGGCGCTCGGCCGGGCGGAAGAGTTCGCCGAGGAGGGACCCGGCGCTGTAGCCGAGGACGAATGGCGCGTAGCCGAGTTCGACCGAGCCATTCCACATGGTCGCCATCACCACTGCGGCGATGAGTGCGACGGCCACTCCGCCTGCACGCCAGCGACGCGTCCACCAGATGTAGCGACGGAGCTGATCGACGTTGTCGGGTGTCAACGGGACGGCGTACGTGTCGGCGAACGCTGCCACGCTGCGATCCGACGGCGGACGAAGCATCAGCCAGGCGAATGCCACCACTCCGAACGCGACGGCGGCGAATGCTGCGACCATCGACCGAACGTATCAAATGTATTGCTACAAACGCAATGGTCGAATCACTACCAGGAGATGGTCATCGTTCGCACGAGCGGTGTGCCTGGTGTGACGATGCGGGGCTGCAGGTTGAAGGCATCAGGCGGGCCCGATTGGGGTTCGACGCAGGTGGCATCATCGGGTTGGTCGTAGACGACGAGGTGATCGCATCCCGATTGCACGGTGACGATTGGCGCGGTGGGCCGGACGTAGTGGAGCACGACCGGGTCGGTGTTGATGAAGCAGTCGTCCCATGGCCCATCGGATGGTTCGACGAGTCGGCCCGTCGGCAGGCCGAACTCGTCGCGTTCGTACATCTGCGTGGGGAAGAACTCGAGCCGGTCGGGTTTGCGGAACCAAGGGTGCCAACCGACTTCGGCCGGGAAGGGCCCGACGGTCGCCTCCACCTGCAGGGTCGACACGACCCGATCGTCGAACACCGCCACCGTCTGCGTGGCGATGCCACCGAACTCCCAGGGCAGTGCGATCGACCCGACCCACGACGATGCCGAGCCGGACCCGTCGTCGCTGACGGCACGATCGAACACCAGGCCATGGATGGCGTGCGCGCGGTCGGGTCCGTCGCCATCGTGATGGTTGATCGGCAGTTGGTGATCGGTGCCGTCGAAGCTGAATCGACCGCCACGGATCCGACCCACCCACGGTGCCATTGCGAACGACCCCCACAGCATCGGGTGAGCACCGCCAGGGTCGAGACCGGGCACGTCGATCAGCAGCGGTTGCCCCGCCACCTCGATCTGGCCGATCCGGCCGCCGGCCGACGGGTACACCGTGACGAGCGCCTCGCCGGATCGCAGGGTCACGGGCATGTCCACGGTCGATGCAGCGTCGCTCACATCGGCGATACTGCCCGGCATGCGTGCGTTGGTGCAACGGGTGACACAGGCCGAGGTGACATTCAGGTCCTCCTCGGACGACGATTGGGAGGTCGCCGGTGCGATCGGGCCCGGTCTGTGCGCGCTCGTCGGCGCCACGCACACCGACACGACCGTCGAAGCCGACAGGCTCGCCGACAAGCTGTGGGGGCTGCGGATCTTCGATGACGACGACGGCGTGATGAACCGGTCGGTCGCCGACGTCGGTGGTGAGATCCTGGTCGTGAGTCAGTTCACGCTCTACGGCGACACGGCCAAGGGTCGACGCCCCAGCTGGATCGCCGCCGCGCGGCCTGAAGCGGCCGAGCCGCTGGTCGAGCGAGTCGTGGAACGGTTGCGGTCACTCGGCGCAACGGTCGAAACCGGCAGGTTTCGCACCGACATGCGGGTGGCACTCGTCAACGACGGCCCGGTCACCCTGATGCTCGAGGTCGGCGATCACTGAAGCTCGGTGCGGCGGCTGAACCAGAGCGCCACGCCGAGCAGAGCGATCAGCGCCGCAATGAAAGGTCCGTCGCCGAGGTTGGTGTACCAGGTGCGACCATCGCGCAGTTCCACCGTGTCGTAGAGCACCCGCTGCTCGCTGACGGCGGTGCGCTGACGCACGTTGCCGTCAGCGTCGACGATCGCGGTGAAACCCGTGGGAGCAGCCTGCACCACCCAGCGGCCGTTCTCGATCGCGCGGAGTTGGCTCGACGCAACCTGCTGGGTCTGCACGATCGTGCCCGTGTAGCTCGCACCATTGGTGGGGTTGAGGATGGCTTCGCCGCCGAGTTTGACGCCCTCGCGTGCGCGACCTGCGAAGAACACCTCCCACGAGATCACCACGGCCAATCGGGTGCCATCGGGGAGATCGAGGATCGCCGGCCCGGTGCCCACCTCGGCATCTCGCCCCACCCGCTCGATCGGTGCGCCGAGGGCCTCGAGGACGCCGCGCAACGGCACGTACTCACCGAAGGGCACCCGGCGGACCTTGACGTACTGGTCGACGATCTCGCCGTCGGCGGCGACCACGATCTGAGAATTGACCCGCGGATCCTCGCTGACCCCGACGGCGAACGGCGCGTCGAGTCGAGCGGCTTCGGCGGCGATCGCCACGTACTCATCGGAGTCGTCGAAGAGTTGGTCGTCGGGATCAGCGAAACGACGCACGTCGACGGTGTTCTCGGGCCAGAGCACGAGGTCGAGGTCGGCGTCGTCGGCAATGGTGCGAGTTGCTTCGAGGTGTCGTTGGGTCACCAGGCTGGCGGGCACCTCGAGGGCGCTCGTTCCTTGTTCGCCGCCGCCCTGCACAGCGGCCACCTCGAGCTGCTCTCCGGTGTTGGCACCACGAGGAGCGACCACGCTGAGCACGACGACCACCAGTGCTGCGAGGAGCGCCGCCGCGGCGTGAGGCTGGCTGCGGATTGCTCGGCCACGTTGGGCGACCTCGTGTCAGCGCCGCTCCCGCGAGCGCGAAGCCGATCTGGAACACCAACCAGGTGAGCAGGATCACGCCACCGACACGAACGACGCCCACGAGCGGTCCGTCGACCTGTGACATTCCCATCGTCGCCAGTGGGATTCCTCCGAACGGGAACGAGAACCGCAGCGCCTCGGCGAGCGCATGCGCCGCTGGTCGACCGATCACGCGCCATGTCCCCGTCGGAGCGATCAGCGCTGCCCCGGCGTGGTACATCGAGAAGATCAACGCCGCGACGACGTAGCCCGGTGCAGTGAGTTGCACCATCCATCCCATGCCGAGGAACATCCACCCGGCCCCGAAGAGCAGCCCGAGGCGCGCCCGTTCTGCTCGTGCTGGGGCAGTGCCCAGGGCGACTTCGAAGAGCATGACGCCGATGATCGCCAGCGGCCAGAAACCCCACGGCGGCATCGACAGTGCCACGAGCGTGCCGGCACCGAGGGCGAGGGCGGGTCGAGCGAGGCGCTCGTGGAGCGCCCGTCGTTCCGTGGTGTGAACGGTCAATTTGCGAGGGCCAGGTTGACCACGATGCGCTTGGCGGTCGACCCGAGCGGGTGGCAAGCAAACAGCGTTGCTGTCGGCGTATCGGTGGGATTGGTGATCCACAGTGCGTCGGGTGTGACGATCTGCGTGCCGGTGACGTTGTAGGTGAAGCTGCCGTCGGCGGTGGAGAACACGACTTGGTCGCCAGGCGACAGCGAGTCGAGGTGTCGGAACTCGGCGCCGTGGCTCGTGCGATGTGCGGCAACCACGACGTTGCCGATCTGACCTGGCATTGCGGTGCCGGGCCAATGGCCGGGCCCACGATCGAGTGTGGTCAACCGGATGCCCTGATGCAGCTCGGAGTCGAGTCCGATCTTGGGGATCGAGATGCGCCCGAGCTGAGGGTTGTTCTCCGAGCCACGCGTGTCTCGTGGCGGCGCCACGGGCTCGGTGAGCTGTTTCGCCAACGTGGTGGTGGTGGTCGTCGTCGACGTCGTGGTCGTGGTCGTGGTCGTCGTGGTGGTGGTGGTGGTGGTCGTCGTGGTCGTCGGCGGCAACGTGGTCGTGGTGGTCGTGGTCGCCGAATCGGAATTGATCGATGCCACGGTGTCGGGAGCGTGGCCGAGGTCGACAGCAATGAACGCGCCGATGGCGACCAACGCCATGAAACCGGCGATCAGCGAAGCCACGAGCCGTGGGCGGTTCGAACGCTCAGCGTTCCCGGAAGGCCCCATCAGCCAGATTCTGTCAGATCTCGTGTGGTGGCGCTCGTGCGAGCAGCGATCGCCGAGGCGGAGCGGACACAGGCGGGAATGCCGATTCCGCGGTAGCCGGCACCGGTGACGAACAACCCTGAGGGCAGCGCTGCCTCGACGCGGTCGACCCATGCGGCGTGGTGCGGACGATATTGGGCGAAGGCGGCGGGCCAGCGGGTGATGCGGATCTCATCGGGAGCGAATCTGACCCCGAGATGGTGTTCGAGATCGTCGAGCACCACCTCGAGTACCTCGGTGTCATCGAGCTGCATCACGGCCAGACCGTCTCGGCCGATCGAGACACGCAAGATCTCACCGCCGGCCGGAGGACGCCAGTGACCCCACTTCTGCGACGCGAACGAGGCCGCAGTCACCCAGCGCTGATCGGGCTTGGGAACGAGATAGCCGCTGAGCCCGCTGAGGCGATCGGGCCACTGCTCGGCGCTGACGTGCAGTGTCACCATGATCACGTCGGCGGCTTCGGCCGCGCCGAGGAGTCGAGCAGCCTCGGGCGCACTCTCGGCGAGGGCCGCGGCAGCTGCAGCCGCAGGGGTTGCCAGCACCACGGCATCGAAGGTCGGCTCGGATCCGGCTGCATGCCCGCCGGCACCGAGTACCCATCGTCCGCTCTCGGTCGGTGCGATCGAGGTGACCGGCGTCGAGGTGTGGATTCGGCCGCCAGTGGCGGTGATGGTGTCGGCGGTGGCCTGTACGAGGGCGCCGATCCCGCCGCGCGGGGTGGAGAAGATCGGGCTCGACGCGGCGGTGGCGGTGCCGGCCTGCGACCTTCGTTGCCGCCGAGCGGCGAGCAGCACGCTGCGGTTGCCGTTTGCCAGTGCGGCGAGTTGTGGCACCTCGGCCAAGCTGAAGCGGTCGGTGTCGGCGGCATAGATGCTGCCGACCAGCGAGTCGACGAGGCGTTCGTGGACCTCGTCGCCGAAGCGGGCACGTACGAACTCGCCGATCGAGTCGGCGTCGGTCGATGTGCGCGGGAGGAAGGGTTCCAACGCAGCTCGGAGCTTGCCGCGCCACGACAGCAGCTCGGTGGTGGCGAGCGGTCGAATTCGACCTGGGAGCCCGAGCATCAGCCCGTCGGGGATTGGATGGAGCCCGTCGTGCCACACCGCAGCGCCCACGGACTCGGGCGAGACGAGGTCGGCGCCGAGGCCGACCCGGTGGGCGAGCGCCACTGCTTCGGGCACGCGTGCGAGAAACGCATCGGCGCCCTCGTCGACACCATCGACACCAGCGAACGTCGAGGCTGCGATCTTGCCGCCGGCCCGGTCGGCCGCCTCGAACACCTCGACGTCGACATCACCGCTGTCGAGCAAGGCCAGCGCTGCGGACAGCCCGCTGATGCCGGCGCCGACCACCGCGACCCGAGGTTGGCCAGAGGTCATCGCTCGGGCCATCGACTGACTCACCGTTGCGACGCTCATGGAGCGATGTCGCGCACCCGCTCGGCAAGCGCGGCCATGATCGCCGGGTGGTCGTTGACGCATGCGGTGCGGTCGAATGCCAGGCCCAGCGATTCGGCCCGGCCGGATGCTTCGATGTCGAGGTCGTACAGCACTTCGAGGTGGTCGGCGACGAAACCGCACGCCGACACGATCACACCCGCGATGTCATCGTCGCTGCCGAGCGAGTCGATCACTTCGAGGATGTCAGGACCGATCCACGGTTCGGGTGTGCGCCCGGCCGACTGCCAGGCGATCTGCCAGTCGTCGCCCTCGACGAGGCCGACGCGAGCAGCGACCGCCTCAGCGGTGGAGCGCAACTCGTCGGGGTAGGGGTCGCCCGCATCGATGATGCGTTGGGGGAGCGAGTGAGCGGTGAACAACACGCGGACGCGGCCACCGGTGCTGCTCGCGCATGGTGGCAACACGCTGTGCGAGGTCGTCGGCGAGGAACTCGACGAAGGCGGGCTCGACCGCCCAGCTGTCGATGCCGGCAACGGGAATGTCGGCGCCGGATTCGGCGACGCCCTGCCGGGTGCGGTCGAGGTACTGGCCGATCGAATACGACGAGTAGTGCGGTGCCAACACCAGACCGACGACGGCCGAGACACCGTCATCGGCGACGCGACGGGCGGTTTCTTCGACTTTGGGGTCGGCATGCTTGAGGCCGAGCGACACCTCGAACCGGCCTGGCTCGGCGGCGTCGAGCGCGGACTGCAGCGCTGTTGCCTGGGCTTCGGTGAGCTGCGCGAGCGGCGAGACGCCACCGATGGCGGCGTAACGCGCGACGAGATCAGCCAACGCTTCCGGCGTCGGCGGGCGACCCCGTCGGATGTCGGTGTAGTACGGCTCGATCTCTTCAGGGGTGCGTGGGGTGCCGTAGGCCATCAGGACAACAGCGACTCGATCGGATGCCATCAGTTCGTGGTCCCTTCGGTGACGTGGGTCTGTTCGTGGACGAGGTCGACCACGGCCTGGAGCACCGCTGGGTCGGTGTCGGGTTGGACGCCGTGGCCGAGGTTGAAGATGTGGCCGGGGTGCTGCGAGCCGTCGGGGAGTTCGTTGTCGCGCAACACTTGACGGGTGCCGTCGCGTGCGGGATCGACGCCGGCGAGTACGAGCGCTGGGTCGAGGTTGCCCTGCACGATCAGGTCGTCGCCGAAACGCCGACGGGCGTCACCGATCGGGGTCCGCCAGTCGAGGCCGAGCACCGTCGGCCCGGCGTCGAGCATCGACTCGAGGAGGTGGTCGCAGCCGATGCCGAAGTGGATTGCGGGGGCATCGGGATGGCGTCGCCCGAGTTCGCGGAACACGTGGCGCGAGTGGGGCAGGACGTAACGGTCGTAGTCGCGGCGGCTCAGCGACCCGGCCCACGAATCGAACAGTTGGAACGCAGCTGCACCGTGGCTGAGCTGCGCGTCGATGAACGTGATCGCCGATTCGGCGAGACGTTCCATGACCTCGTGCCAGAGCGACTCGTCGGTGTGGATCAACGACTTCGTGTGGCGGTAGTCCTTGCTCGGGCGGCCCTCGATGAGGTAGCTGGCCACGGTGAAGGGGGCGCCGGCGAACGCGAGGAGTGGCACGTCGAGCTCGGCGACGAGCAGGTCGACGGTGTCGATCACGTAGGAGATGTCGTCGAGTTCGAGCGGACGCAGTCGCTCGAGGTCGACGCTCGAACGGAACGGTCGGTCAGCGACCGGGCCGGTGCCTGGTGCCACGTCGATGCCGAACCCGACAGCGTGCGGCGCCACGACGATGTCGCTGAACAGCACGGCTGCGTCGACGCCGTAGCGGCGCACCGGTTGCATCGTGATCTCGGCGGCGAGTTCGGGCTGTTTGATCGCATCGAGGATCGAACCGTCGCCACGAATGGCTCGGTATTCGGGGAGCGAACGCCCCGCTTGGCGCATGAACCACACCGGAGTGTGATGACCGCGACGGCCGTTGGCCGCGTCGACGAATGCCTGATTCGGCTGGGGTTCTTCGACGTGATCGTGGGGTGCGTCGTCGTGGGCGGCGAGGGCATCCATCACTCGGCGACGCTATCGCCGGGTCTGGAGTCGGGCCTCCGCCGATAGCATTTCGTGACCCGATATGACCCAGCAGCACCCCGATCTCGCTGACGAACAGGCCTACATCGACCACGCGTACGACTGTCTCGACACCAGTCGTGAGGCCGCGTGGCGTATGCGCGACATGACCGAGGCCGATCTTGGCGGCACCTTCCAGGCCCGGTTCGAGCGCAATGCCTTCGACGAGAACATGTTGAAGCGGCTCGCGGAGCTCGATCTCGGCGGTTCGTCGCTCGTGTTCGGTCGTATCGACCGTTCGGCCGAATCACCCGATGCCGTCGAGAGCTTCCACATCGGCCGCCTCGCTGTGGCCGACGAAGAACGCGAGCCCGTCGTGGTCGACTGGCGGGCCCCGGTCGCCGAGCCGTTCTATCGGGCCACCGGGCGCAGCCCGATGGGGCTGCTGCGTCGTCGCCACTTCGTCGTCGAGGGTCGAAAGTTGTTGGGTCTCGAGGACGAACTGTTCGGCGAGGGACACCTCGGACTCGGTCACGACGAGGGTCTCGACGGCTCGTCGGGAGCCGGCGTTCGAAGCCAGCGACGGGTCTGGGTTGCGCGGCTACTCCACGCTCCTCGCTGCCCTCGAGCGTGGGCGAACCGGCACGCTCGGTGACATCGTCGCCACGATCCAAGGCGAGCAGGACGAGATCATCCGCTCGCCGCAACACGGCGTGCTGGTGGTGCAAGGTGGCCCCGGGACCGGCAAGACGGTCGTGGCGCTGCACCGGGCGGCGTACCTGCTCTACACGCACCGTTTCCCACTCGAGGATCAGGGTGTGCTGGTCATCGGCCCGAACCGAGTGTTCCTTCGCTACATCGAACGCGTGCTGCCGTCGCTCGGCGAGGCCGGCGTCGAGCAGGTCGTGCTGTCCGACCTGGTTCCCGGCGTGCAGTTCCTGCGCCCAGGCGACCGTGAGGGCGCCGACAGCGCGGCAGCGGCCCGGCTCAAGGGCGATGTGCGCATGTCCGACCTGATCGATCAGGCCGTCAACGATCGCGAGCGACCGCTGCGAGACGACCTCGTGATCCCGTTCCGGACCGGCTACGTGCGGCTTCGTGTCGACGAGTCGGCTCGCATCGTGCGTCACGCCCGGCGTCGATTCCGCCGGCACAACAGCGGCCGCAAGTTCGTCGAGAACGAGATGTGGTCAGCCCTCGCCGCCACGTATCGCGACCCGGAGATCGGCCCTGCCGATGTCAAGGACGCCTTGCGTGGCACACCCGAGATTCGTGAGGCACTCGACCGCATGTGGCCGCTGCTCACGCCGGCGCAACTGCTGCACGACCTGTTCGGTTCGCGGGCGTTGCTCAAGCTCGCCGCACGCGGGGTGCTCGACGAGGACGAGGCCCGGGCGTTGTATCGCCCCAGGTCCGAGTCGGTCGACGATGTCCGCTGGACGCCGGCCGACGTCGCACTGCTCGATGATGCCCGCGACGTGCTCGGCCCCCGCCCCGGTCGCAATGGCAAGATCGACGACACCGACGAGATCCGCACGTATGGGCACATCGTGATCGACGAAGTGCAGGACCTCACGCCGATGCAGTTGAAGATGGCGACTCGCCGCTCGCTCAACGGGGCGATGACCATCGTCGGCGACCTTGCCCAGGCAACGGGGCCACTCGCCCCGACCGATTGGCAGGAGGTGCTCGATCATCTGCCCGATCGCAAGCCCTCGCGGATCATCGGGTTGTCGGTGGGGTATCGGATCCCCGGCCAGATCATGGAGCTCGCCAACAAGGTGATGGCCGTCGCCACTCCCACCCTGCGGGCGCCTCAGTCCGTGCGGGTCGGCGACGCATCGCCCGTGATCCGTCGTGCGCACGGCGCCCTCGGCGTCGCGGTTGCCGACGAGGTTCGCTCGATCACCGACGAATTGCCGAACGCAAGCCTCGGTGTCATCGCACCCGACTCGATGATCGACGATCTCTCCGAGCACCTGACCGCTGCCGGCCTCAATCACGGTACGGCGACCCGCACCGGTCTCGATGAGGGCGTCACGCTGGTGCCGGTCAGTGTGGTGAAGGGGCTCGAACTCGACGCCGTCGTGGTGGTCGAGCCGGCGCGGATCGTCGCCGATGACGAGCACGGCATGCGGTCGTTGTACGTGGCGCTCACCCGTCCGACGCAGCGACTCAGCATCGTCCACGTCGACGATCTCCCCGATCCGCTGCGCTGAGTCGGCACCCTCGTCGTCCGTACAGTGATCGAGGATGTTCGTTGATCTCATCGTCGTCGGCGGAGGTGCTGCTGGGTTCTTCTCTGCGATCACGTGCGCCGAGAACTCTGCGAAGTCGGTGCTGATCCTCGAGAAGACGTCGCATCTGCTGCACAAGGTGAAGATCTCCGGCGGTGGTCGGTGCAATGTCACGCATCAGTGTCTCGACCCGCGTGAGTTGAGCCGGAACTACCCGCGCGGCGAGAAGTCGTTGATCGGGCCGTTCCATCGGTTCGGCGCCGCCGACACCGTCGACTGGTTCGCCGGTCGTGGTGTGGCGCTGAAGACCGAGGCCGACGGCCGGATGTTCCCGGACACCGACAGCTCGCAGACGATCGTCGACACCCTGCTCGGCGCAGCCGAAGCCGCTGGGGTCGGCGTCAGCACCTCTGAAGCGGTGACCTCCATCAGGGCGACCGGTGTCCACTTCGAGCTGGAGACCGACGCCGGCAACTCCTACACCGCGGCCAACGTGCTCATCGCGACGGGCGGAACCCGGTTGGCCGCCGGGGCGAGACTCGCCGCGAGCCTCGGTCACGAGCTCCGACCACCGGCCCCGTCACTCTTCACCTTCAAGATCCGAGATCCACGCATCGATGGCCTCGCTGGGCTCTCGGTGAGTCCGGCGGACGTGAGCATTCGGCAGAGCAAGCTCGCCAGCACCGGACCGGTTCTCGTCACCCATTGGGGCCTGAGTGGACCAGGGATCCTGAAGATCTCGGCGTGGGGTGCTCGCGAACTGGCCGAACGTGGCTATCGGTTCGACATCTCGGTGAACTGGCTGCCCGACGCAGACCCGGCAGCAGTCGTGGCCGACAAGCGTCGGAGCGAGGCGAAGCGCCAGCTGGCAGCCCGAAGCCCGTTTCCCACGATCCCCAAGCGGCTCTGGGTGCGACTGCTCGCGGCCGCAGGAATTTCCGAGACCACGACGTGGGCGCAGCTCGGCAAGTCCCAAACGACAGCGCTGCTCGCACAGCTCACGACCTCGACGTTCGCCGTCGACGGCAAGAGCACGAACAAGGACGAATTCGTCACGTGCGGTGGTGTGTCGCTCGACGAGATCGACTTTCGAACCATGGAGAGCAAACTCGTGCCGGGTCTCTACTTCGCCGGTGAAGTCATCGACGTCGATGGTGTCACCGGAGGCTTCAACTTCCAGAACGCGTGGACGAGCGGCTTCATCGCCGGGGCGGACATCGCCGCTCGATGAGCTGAGCGGCGATCGCGAACGAGAACGGATCGTTTCGCCCTCGCTCGGGCGTGAGCCGACTCCGTACGCTTGGATCGTGACTGCCGCGACGTTCACCCAGATTCCCGAAGTCGACCTCGCGGGGTGGTCGGACGACCCGGCCGCGTTCGCCGACCGGGTGCGCCAGATCTGCCACGAGGTCGGGTTCTTCCAGCTGGTCGGCCACGGCATCGACGACGAGTTCATCGAGCGACACATCGCACACCAGCGGCGGTTCTTCGCGCTGCCCGAAGCGACCAAGGCCACCATCGACAAGGCGCTGTCACCACATTTCCGCGGCTGGGAGCGCATCGGCGCCGAACTGACCGGCGGACTTCCCGACCTGCGTGAGCAACTCGATCTGTCGACCGAGAACCCGGTTCGAGGCCTCGACGCCGAACCGGCCTATCTCCGCCTCGATGGCCCCAACCAGTGGCTGGCCGACGACGTCCTGCCTGGATTCCACGCCCACATGGCCGAGTACTTCCAACGGATGGGTGCCCTCGCCGACACGCTGCTCGAAGTGTTCGCCGTCGGTCTCGGGCTCGAGCCCGACCACCTCCGACTGGTCTTCGGCGCCCGACCCGTGTCGTTCGTCAAGCTGATCAGCTACCCGCCCACGCCGCCCGACGGTGCCGGCGTCAACCCGCATCACGACGCAGGGTTCCTCACCCTGCTGTTGCAGCACGACGTCGGCGGACTCCAGGTGCGCAACCCCCACGACGATTGGGTCGAGGTACCGCCTCGCCAGGATGCGTTCGTGGTCAACATCGGCGAGATGCTCCAGGAGATGACCGGCAACTACTTCGTTGCCACCACCCATCGGGTGATCGCCGACGAGGCTCGACAGTCGTCGGCCTGGTTTCACGGCCCCGATCTCACCACCGGCCTCGACCCGCTGCCGCTCGAGTCGGGTTTCGTCGATGCGGTCGCAGCGAGCCCACGTCACTCGGGCGCAGGGTTCATGGCTCGTCGTACCGAGATCGAATCCGGTGTCGACGGCATCGAGAGCCACATCGGTGCCGGTGTCTACGGCCAACAGTTGTGGAACTACTACTGCCGCAGCTACCCCGACAACGTGGCCCGCCATCACCCCGACGCCACGATGTGACGATCGGTGTCGGACACCGATCGCTGCGTCAGCTGGAGGTGTTGTAGCGCTCGACGAGATCGGTGAAGATCTGCAACGCCTTGTCGCCATCGGCGGGTCGAACTCGGGTGACGGCAGTTCTCGCCATGTCGACCGTGGTGTCGATACCGACGACCAGTTCGGGGCGGGTGGTCTCGACGTCGGGTCGTGCGACCACCCAGATCCTCTCGATCCGGTCGAGCGTGGCTTGCTCGTCGCCCGGCGCCGAGATCTGCGAACTGAGCTGGCTCATCTGATCCGACATCTCAGCGAGGAGCTCGGTCGTGGTGCCGGTAATCGGCAGCGTGGTGGTCGGCACCGTCTCGAACGAGCCGCCGACGTTGATTTCGCCGGCGTCGGAGGTTTCGTTGACGACGGTCTCGGCACACGACGCGACGAGCAAGCTCGTCACGGCGATGGCGGCAAGTTTGGAAGCGAGGCGTCGGTCGGTCACGGGGAGTGCGTGATGGCGGGGGTCACGAGGTGACCAGGATACGTTCGCTCGCGAACGAACCGACACCGATGTGACGCCCGTCGATCTCGACGGTGAGCGTGCCATCGGGCGAAGCCGCGGTGATCGTGCCGTGGTTGCCCGGCTGGATGGCCGACTCCTCGAGGAACTCGAGCAAGCCCGGTTCGAATTCGAGTTCTTCGGTGATCCGGCGAACGGTGAACGGTGACCCGACGGTGAGGGCCGCCAAGGGCCCGGAGTCGGGTGCTTCGTAGTCGGAGCCCGGTATGGGGTTGCCGTGCGGACACGTGGTGGGCGAGCCGAGCAGGTCGTTGAGCGCCTTCTCGACCGAGTCGCTCATGATGTGTTCCCACTTGCCGGCCTCGTGGTGTGCCTCGGCCCAGCTCAGCTTGAGGATGTCGGTGAGGAACACCTCGGCCAGCCGATGGCGGCGCACGACGCGCTCGCCGAGTCGACGCCCCTCGTCGGTGAGGCGAATACCTCCGTCGGAGGTGATCAGCCCTTCGGCTTCGAGGCGTTTCATCATCTCGCTCACGGCGGGACGAGACACCTGGAGTCGTTCGGCGATTCGCGCCTGGATCACCTCGACGTCGTCCTCATGGAGTTCGAAGATGCACTCGCAGTACTCCTCGAAGGCGGGGTGGTGTTCACCGCTCGCAGGCATTCCCCAATCCTACCGCCGCCCCCGAACCGCCGCCCCCGCCCAACCGTCACACCGTGCCGGGCCTACTGTGACAGTTCGCACCCGGCAGGGTTGCACACGATCAACGTTGGAGTTTGCGGAGCCAGCTCTCGGAGTAGCGCAGGCGTCGTTCGAGTTGCTCGGTGGTCGCCGTGGCCACCCGGGTGACGCCGGCCAGCCGATTCATCTCACCTTGCACCTTTGCGTGCCCCCACCCGGTGATGTCGACCAGGCGTTTCGCGACGTGTGCGTTGCGGTTGCGCAGGTCGTCCTTGCGTTCGGCGACGCTGAGCGAACCGAACGGCACCAGGCCTGCCGCCGTCGGGAATCTCGGGAAGGTCGAGGCTCAACAACGGGTCGGCGACGAAGGGCGGTTCGGCGATCTCGACCTCGTCGTCGTAGCGCGCCACGCCGAGTTCGTCGGGTGTGAACAGCGGTTCGTACCGCACGCCCTCCTCGGTCACGGTGTGCACGGTGATACCGGTGGCTGTCGCCGACACCACGGCGAACAACGCGAGTTGCTCGGCTGCGTCGTCGGGGTGCACCTGCTGTTCGAGTCCGCCGTCGGCTTGGAACTCGTCGCCGTCGTCGCTGGCAGGCGGACGCAGGACGTGCCGGCGCGCCTCGGCGATCTCGAACGCGTGCTTGCGCAGACGAGGATCGTCGGGGATGTAGACGTAGGCCTTCTGACTCGGCCGGCCAGCCTGCCAGCGCACGAAACGACCGACCGCCTGACGGAAGAACAACTCGGTCGAGGTGGTGGTGGAGAACACGCCGACACGCAGGCGCGGGATGTCGACGCCCTCGGACACCATCCTCACCGCAACCAGCCACGGCCGGTCGTTCTGGGCGAACTCGGCGATCTTCTTCGACGCCGTGGGGTCGTCACTGATCACCACGTCGGCGGGCGTGCCGAACCGGTCGCGCAGCAGGCGAGCGATTCCCTGCGCGTGATCTTGATCGATGGCGATCACGAGGCCGCCGGCATCACGATGGTCCTGGCGGATCGATCGCAGTTGCTCGTTGGCTCGTGCGAGCACGCTCGGCATCCATTCGCCCTCGAGGCTCAGCGCCGTCCGGAGACGCATCGAGACCTGGTCTTTGGCCAGCTCGTCTTGGAAGCTGGCGTTGATCACATCGCCAGACGCAGTGGTCCACTCCATGTCGCCATCGACCCGAGGGAAGTACACCGGCCGCACGACACCGCCGTCACGGAGGGCATCTGCATAGCCATAGGTGAAGTCGGCATGGGCCATGTCGCCCTCGCCGCCCGTGGCGTCGTAGCGCACGAACGGGATCGGCACAGCGTCGCTGCGAAACGGTGTGCCCGACAACGACAAGCGCCGAGCGGCGTGACCGAAGGCGGTTCGGATGCCGTCGCCCCAGGCCCTGTCGTGGCCGGCGTGGTGGATCTCATCGAGGATGACGAACCCGTCGGCCGACAACCCAGCGAGCTTGGCGGCGGTGTTGCCGGTGGCGATTTGCTGATAGGTGGTCACCAGCCCGTGTACATCGCGAGCAAGTCCCTCGCCGGGGCTCCAGTCGGGGTCGAGTTGGAGGCCCAAGCGGTGAGCGGCGAGTGACCACTGGACCTTCAGGTGGCTGGTGGGCGCAACCACCACCAGCGTGCGTGGTTCGTCGGCGAGGCTGGCGCGGGCGCACGTGAGGGCAAAGGTGGTCTTGCCGGCGCCGGGTGTCGCGACGGCGAGATAGTCGGGGTTGGGGCTCGCCCGGAATGCCTCGTACGCAGCACGCTGCCAGGGGCGGAGGATCACGGTCGGCATCGGCCCACCGAGTGTGGCGCCTTCACTGCGCTCCGACAACTTCGTTGCGGCACCCAACCCGCGGCGAAAATCCCTGCCTGACCGATCGGTCGGCTCGGGCTACGGTGGCGAACGATGACCGATCAGTGAGCCGTCCCCACGTCCGTGTGCGCCGCGCCCCTGTGCGGCCGACCCTCGCCGATCCGTCAGGACGGCGGATCTGGAGTACCTCATGTCTGCATCGCTCATCGCTCGTTCTCTCACCGTCGTTCGCGGCCCCCTCGTGGTGCTCGACGACATCGACCTCACGCTCGCTCCCGGTCACCGGGTGGGTCTGGTCGGCCCGAACGGTGTGGGCAAGTCAACGCTGCTCGGGGCGCTGTCGGGGCAGGTCGAGTTGGATCGAGGTTCTGTCGACGCTGCCCCACGAACCGCCAACGTGGGGTTGCTGCCGCAGGAACCCGAACGGTCGGTCACCGAGACCGTCAATGAGTTCTTGGCGCGTCGGAGTGGCGTCGCTGGAGCGCAGGCCGAACTCGACGCCGCAACCGAGGCGCTGGCCTCGGCAGATCACGGCGCCGACGATCGCTACTCCGATGCCCTCGATCGCTGGTTGGCGCTGGGGGCTGCCGACTTCGAGGGTCGGGTGGGCGAGGTGTGGCACGAACTCGGCCTCGCTGAACGGCTGCTCGACCAGCCGACGATCACGTTGTCGGGTGGCGAAGCAGCCAGGTCATCGCTGGCGTCGCTGCTGCTCTCGCGCTTCGACGTGTTCCTGCTCGACGAGCCCACGAATGATCTCGATCTCGACGGACTCGACCGGCTCGAACGGTGGATTCTCGGTCTCGACGCGCCGGTACTGGTGGTGAGTCACGACCGGTCGTTCCTCCGGCGCACGATCACCGACGTCGTCGAGATCGACCATCACTCGCATCGAGCAACATGGTTCTCTGGCGGTTGGGAGTCGTTCCTCGCGGAGCGGGAACTCGAAAAGCAGCACGCCCGTGAGCGTTTCGAGGAGTACGACACCAAGCGCTCGGCGTTGCAGCAGCGGGCCCAGCGTGAGCGGGAATGGGCGACGCAGGGCCAGGCCAAAGTGAAGAAGTCGGGCGAGAACGACAAGTTCATCCGCCACTACAAGGTGAATCAGACCGAACAACTCGCTGGGAAGGCGGCGAGGACGCAGAAGGCGGCGGAACGGTTGGAGGTCGTCGACGAACCCCGCGAAGCCTGGGAGCTGCGCTTGACGATCCCCACCGCTGGCCGCAGCGGCGACGTGGTGGCAACCGCTCGAGCCGCAATGGTCGAGCGTGGTTCGTTCCGATTGGGTCCGGTCGACCTCGATCTACTCGTCGGTGATCGGATCGCCTTGGTCGGGCCGAATGGCAGCGGGAAGACGACGCTGATCTCGCTGCTGCTCGGACGACTGCGGCCAGATTCCGGCGAGGCAGCGCTGGGTGCCAGCGTGATCGTCGGAGAGATCGAGCAGGCCCGATCTGCGTTGCTCGGCGTCGAGTCGCTGCTCGACGCGTTCACGGCGGCAACCGGGCTGTCGGTGGCGGATGCTCGCACGCTGCTCGCCAAGTTCGGTCTCGGCGCCGAGCATGTTCACCGTGGCGCTGCAACGTTGTCGCCGGGTGAGCGCACGCGGGCGTCGTTGGCGCTGCTGATGGCCAACGGTGCCAATCTCCTCGTCCTCGACGAGCCGACCAACCATCTCGACCTCCCGGCCATCGAGCAGCTGGAGCAAGCGCTCGAGACGTTCGCCGGCACCGTGATCCTGGTGACTCACGATCGGGATCTTCTCGACCGGGTGCGGTTGACACGAACGCTCGTCCTCGACCGCGGCACGATTTCGGAGTCCCGCTAGCGCCCCTCCGCCCGAAATGGCCCCGGATCTTTGCGCTCAGCGTCACGAACCCGGGATTTTTCGGTGCTCGGGAACCTCTCGGTGGCGAACGACGACCTGTTGGGCGTGAACCACACTCGAACCAAATCCCTCCTGGCCCCCCTCGCCGCGTCGGCGCTGATCTTCTCGCTGGCCGCATGCGGCAGCGACGACGACAGCAGCTCGTCCGACACGGTTGCCGAAGTCACCGAGACGACCATGGACGACATGGCCTCCGACGACACCATGGCTGACGACATGGACAGCGACATGGACGACGACATGGCGGAGATGCCCGGCGGTGAAGCCACCGTTGGCGACATCACCGTGACCGACGCATGGGTGCGCCAGCCCGCCGAGGGGCAGACCGCCTCGGCCGCGTACGGCATGATCACCAACAACGGCGACACGGACATCACCCTGATCGGTGGCTCGGTGCCGTTCGACGCCACCGTCGAGATCCACGAAACGCTGATGGACGACTCGGGAACCATGCAGATGCAGGAGCGCGAGGACGGCTTCGTGATCGCTGCCGGCGCCACGTTCATGCTCGAGCCGGGTGGCCCGCACATCATGATGCTCGACATCGACGCGGCCGACTTCGTCGACTCGGTCGACGTCACGATGATCTTCGATGATGGCACCGAGCTGACGGTCACCGCTCCAGTGCGATCGATTGATGGCATGGACATGGACCACAGCGGCGATGACATGGACATGGACGACGAGATGGACGACGGAATGACCGAGACCACCGACGGCTGAACCCGCTTCGCCTCTCGTGGTTCCCGCAGACCTGGTCTCGGGGAACCATGTTCTTGCGGTCCTGCGTGCCTTGGGCGCGCAGGACCGTGGCGCGTCTGGGCTGGGTAGCGTGAGGCGATCGCTGCACACCCGGTTCTGGAGGCGTTCTCGCCGGCCGTTCGAGAGTGGTTCGCGGCGTCGTTTCCCGAGCCGACACCGCCTCAGGTGCAGGGTTGGCCGCACATCGCAGCAGGCGAACACACGCTGATCTGCGCGCCGACCGGCTCCGGCAAGACGTTGACGGCGTTTCTCGCATCGATCGATCGACTCACCACCACCGCTCGCCCTGACGAGCGGTCGCACCGCACCCGGGTGCTCTACATCTCTCCGCTGCGGGCCTTGGCCTTCGACATCGAGAAGAACCTGCGGGCCCCCATGAAGGGCATCGAGCTGGCTGCTGAACGGCTGGGCGAGGCATTCGTGGCCCCCGAGGTGGGCATGCGCACCGGCGACACCGCCGCCAACGACCGCCAGAAGTTGATCCGCCGGCCGCCCGATCTGTTGATCACCACCCCCGAGTCGTTGTATCTGATGCTGACATCGTCGGCGCGCGAGACCTTGGCCGGCGTCGAGACGGTGATCATCGACGAGATCCACGCGATGGCAACCACCAAGCGGGGCGCGCACTTGATGCTGACGCTCGAACGCCTCGAGGAGATCACTGACCGACCGCCGCAACGGATCGGTCTGTCGGCCACGCAACGTCCGCTCGCCGAAGTCGCGGAGTTCCTCGGTGGGTACGAAGAACCGGGGCGCCACCGACCGGTCACCATCATCGATGCCGGGATCCGCAAGGCGCTCGAGGTCGAAGTGGTCATCCCGATCGAGGACATGTCGACGCTCGGCCAGGTCAAGGTCGAGCTCACGCCGGGTCCTGCAACCGCTGCGCTCACCGAACGGCGCACGTCGATCTGGCCGAGCATCTACCCCGAGATCCTCACCCGGATCCTGGCCAACCGGTCGACGATCATCTTCTGCAACGCTCGTCGGGCGGCTGAACGCCTCGCCGCCAAGATCAACGAGTTGGCGATCGAACAGGGCGTGCCCGGCATCGTCGACCCGGTGACCGGCGAGATCATCGACGAGCTCGTGCGCGCCCACCACGGATCGCTCGCACGTGAGCAACGCGTGGTGATCGAAGACCGTCTCAAGCGTGGCGAGCTTCGAGCCATCGTGGCCACGTCATCGCTCGAGTTGGGCATCGACATGGGCGCCGTCGACCTGGTCATCCAGGTCGAGTCACCCGGCGCGGTCAGCCGCGGCCTGCAACGCATCGGTCGTGCCGGCCACTCGGTGGGCGAGCCGTCGCGTGGGTCGATCTTCCCGAAGCATCGCGGTGATCTGCTCGAAGCTGCCGTCGTCACTCGCCGCATGGTCGACGGCGAGATCGAATCGACCCGTTACCTGCGCAACCCGCTCGACGTGCTCGCCCAGCAGATCGTGGCGCACGTGGCGATCGTCGAAGAGTGTTCGGTCGACGAGGTGTCGGCGATGGTGCGACGCTGCGCGAGCTTCGCCGAGATCTCCGACGACCTGCTCGGCAATGTGCTCGACCTGCTGTCGGGGCGGTACCCCAGTGAGGAGTTCTCCGAACTCCGACCGCGCATCGTGTGGGATCGCATCAACGACCGTCTTCGTGCCCGCGACGGCTCGAAGCGTTTGGCGGTCACCTCCGGCGGAACGATTCCCGACCGCGGTCTGTTCGGTGTGTTCTTGCCCGACGGCACCCGTGTCGGCGAACTCGACGAGGAGATGGTCTACGAGAGTCGCCCGGGAGAGACGTTCGTGCTCGGCGCATCCACGTGGCGGATCGAGGACATCACGTTCGAGCGTGTCACCGTCACGCCGGCACCTGGCCAACCGGGCAAGATGCCGTTCTGGCACGGCGACCGCCCGGGTCGACCGCTCGAGTTGGGGCGGGCGCTGGGTGCGTTCGTGCGCGAGATCCGCGACCTCGACGACGCGGCCGCCACCGAACGTCTGATGGGTCACTACTCGCTCGATGCGTTCGCCGCGAGCAACTTGCAGCAGTACCTGGCCGAACAGGTCGAGGCGACCGGCGCCGTGCCCGACGACCGCACCGTGCTGGTCGAGCGGTTCCAGGACGAGATCGGCGACTGGCGGGTCTGCATCCTCAGCCCCTTCGGCACACCGGTGCATGCACCGTGGGCGATGGCGATCGAACGGCGCCTGATGGACCAGTTCGACATCCCGGTCGAAACGATGTGGGGCGACGACGGCATCGTGATCCGATTGCCCGAGTCCGCGGTCGAACTGCCGATCGAGTCGCTGCTGATCGACCCCGAGGACATCGACGAACTCGTCGTCGAAACCCTGCCGCAAACGTCGCTGTTCTCCGCCCGGTTCCGCGAGTGCGCCGGCCGGGCGCTCCTGCTGCCCCGGCGTCGCCCGGACCGTCGCACCCCGCTGTGGCAGCAGCGCCAGCGCGCCGCCGACCTGCTGGCGGTCGCCTCGAAGTACCCGACGTTCCCGATCCTGCTCGAGACATCACGCGAGTGTCTCCAGGACGTGTTCGACGTGCCGGCGCTGCGCGAGGTGCTCGGCCAGCTGCGCTCGCGTGCCGTGCGCGTGGTCGCCGTCGACACGGGCAAGGCGAGCCCGATGGCGTCGAGCCTGCTGTTCAACTGGATCGCCGCCTACATGTACGAGGGTGATGCACCCCTCGCCGAGCGGCGCGCTGCGGCGCTCGCGCTCGACCGTGACCTGCTGCGCGATCTGCTCGGTGCCGAGGAACTCCGCGAGCTGCTCGATCCCGACGTGCTCGCCGACGTCGAACTCGAACTGCAGTGCCTTGCCGACGGGCGGCGTGCCCGCACACCCGACGAACTCCACGACGTGTTCCGTCGGGTCGGCGACCTCACCGTGGCCGAGGTCGAGCTGCGCTGCGACGAGTCGACCGGTGGCCCCTGGCTGGCGACGCTGCTCGACGAGAAGCGTGTCATCGAGATCGCGCTCGGTGGCGAGACCCGGTACGCCGCAGCCGAAGACGCAGCGAAGTATCGGGACGCGTTCGGGTGCTCGCTGCCGCTCGGTCTGCCGATGGCGTTCACCGACCCGGTCGCTCGTCCACTCGAAGAGATCGTCGGTCGCTACGCCCGCACCCACGGCCCGTTCCTGACGGCCGAGGTCGCCGCCCGCTTCGGTGCACCGCCCGAGCGGATCGCTGGCGCTCTCGCTGCGCTCGAGGGCGAGGACCGCCTGGTGGTCGGCGAGTTCCGCCCGGGAGGTGTGTCGCGCGAATTCTGTGAAGTCGACGTGTTGCGTCAGCTTCGCCGGCGATCGCTGGCATCACTGCGCAAAGAGGTCGAGCCCGTCGAGCAAGAAGCTTTCGCCCGCTTCCTCACCGCCTGGCACGACATCCCCGCTCGACGACAGGGGATGGAGGCATTGGTCGAGACGCTCGGCGTACTGTCGGGCACCGCCTTGGTCGCTTCGACCATCGAGGTCGACGTGCTGCCGGTGCGGGTTCGTTCGTATCGCCCCTCGATGCTCGACGAACTGTGCACCGCCGGTGAAGTCGTCTGGGTCGGTGCCGGCGGACTCGGCGCCCGAGACGGTCGGGTGCGGTTGTGTTTCGCCGATCAGCTTCCGCTGCTCGCACCGGGGTGGGAGCAGCGCGAACCTGTCGACGGAGTCCTTCACGATGCCATCCGATTGTTGCTGTCGGAGCAGGGCGCCAGCTTCTGGGGTCAGATCCGCGGCGCCTCGCCCGGCGCATCCGACCAGGAACTACTGGCAGCGCTGTGGGATCTCGTCTGGGCCGGAGAGGTCACCAACGACTCGCTCGCCCCGCTGCGGGCTGTGCTCGGCGGGGCCAAGGTGAAAGCGGGTGCAGGCAGTCGTTCGAAGACCCGTGGTCGGCCGCGTCCGGGCCGCCTGAATCGGATCGGTCCGCCCGCTGGTCAGGGCCGGTGGAGTCTGGTCTCGCCGTTGCTGCTTCCGGCACCGAGCCCCACAGAGGCTGCTCACGCGCAGGCGCTGCAGCTCGTCGAGCGGCACGGGGTGGTCACGCGTGAGGCCGTGATGGCCGAGGGTCTCGTGGGCGGGTTCAGTGCCGTGTACGGCGTGTTGAAGGTGCTCGAAGAGCGTGGCCAGGTGCGGCGCGGCTATTTCGTCGACGGTCTCGGCGCTGCCCAGTTCGCTGTGCCCGGTGCCGTCGATCGCCTACGAGCGGTGCGTGAGACGCCCGATGCGGTGATTTCGCCCGATGACGTTCCCGACCCGATCGTGCTCGCCTCCACCGACCCGGCACAGCCGTATGGTGCGGCGCTCGGCATGGCCGGAGACATCCGGTCGGCCCGCCCGCAACGCCTCGTCGATGGTGGTGTCACGTGCCGGCACCCCGTTGGTGTGGTTCGACCGGCGCGGACATCACCTCGTGACCTTTCCTGCTGGCTTCGTCGACCCATCGTGGACCACGGCGCTGATCGGGCTGGTGAAGGACGGTCGCCTGCGCTCGGTGGAGGTCCGCAAGATCGACGGCGATGGGCTCGCCGACGCGCCCGCCGGCCTGCTGGAGATGCTGCGGTCGGCCGGCTTCGCCGACGGCTACCGCGGCCTCACCTATCGCAGCTGAAACGTGGTTGGAACAGGCCTGGTCACCGGCCGATCGGGCATCGAACGTTGTCGCCGTTGCGTCGACGACGGTAGGGCTGGATGGACGCAACCGACATCCGAGGAGGATGACCATGCTGACCTTGAGCCACCCCGCTGCCACGCTGTTGACCGATGCCCGGTCGCAGCAAGGAATCCCCGATGATGCGCTCTTGAGGGTGGCTGGCGCCACCGACGGCCAGGAGGGTATTTCGCTCGGTTTCGTCGATGCGCCGATGGAAGGCGACCACACCGCAGAGGTCCACGGCCTCGGGTTGTGTGTTGCACCGGACGTTGCCGAAGCACTTTCGGGCGCCAAGATCGACGTGCAGGAATCGGCACCCGACTCGACCGAGCCCGCCAACCTGGTGATCGTCCCCGCCGACTGACACGAAGCGAACCCACGTCTGCGTCGCGGTTCGGATGGAGTCGACCCATCCGAACCGTGACGCGAACGGGCGTGGGTGTCAGGCTGGGGGCACCGAGGAGTCGGGCACCCAGTTGCCGTGGAAGCCGAACGGCACTCGCTGGGGCAGCGAGATCGTCGCGACGGCGGCGCCGCTGATGTCGCCTGCATCGAGAATGTGCAGCTCGCTGGAGTCGGTCGAGGCGTCGTACACGACGGTGAGGACCCAGGCGTCGTCCTCGGCCACGCCGTCGGCTTTCGGTACCACGACCGGTTCAGCACCGCCTCGCCCCGGGCCGAACTCGTGTGCCTCGGTCGTGCCCGCTTCCACATCGAGCTTGATGATCGCCCCGTGCAGGTTGGGTTGGTCGATCGTGACCTCGGAGGTGTAGCCGAATCGGTGGCGTTGCAGCCCGACGGTGGGGTTGTGGCGAGGGAACTCCTGGGGCCGGTCGTCGAGGCGGGTCTCGCTCACCCTGCGGGTCGATGGATCGATCACCCACCGGTCGAAGGTCGGCAAACAGTCGGTGAACGGCCCACGGCGATCGTTGTCCATCATGCGGTCGTAGCGGCACAGGTCGACCACCACGGTGCCATCGTCGGCGTCGTAGGCGTTCAGGGGATGGAACACGTAGCACGGGTCGACGTCGCACCACACGATGTCGTCGGCAGTGCCCGAGCGAGGGAGGAGTCCCACTCGAGCAGCACGATCGGGCGCCCAGGCGAACGGCCACGGGTACCCCTCGACGACCACGTCGAGATTGACCGTGACCGGGAGGTCGTACACGACGGCGTAGGTGGGCGTGAGCGACATGTCATGGATCATCGGCATGTCGCTCACGGGGACATCGACCACTCTCGACACGCGGCCGTCGCCGCCGACCACCACGTACTGCACATGGTCGATCAAATCGGGCCACTGATAGGCCATCGCATGCAGCTCGCCGGTCGCCGGGTCGTACTTCGGATGTGCGCTGAATCCGTTCGGGAGCGTTCCGCCGAAGCGGTTGACGCCGAGCGAGTCGAGTTCGTAGCCCATCTCGACCGGCGGGGTGCCCGCCTCGACCATCGCCCAGGTGGTGCCGGCGAATCCGCCCACGTTGGTGTTCGGGCTCGGCCCGTCGGTGGCAGCCACGCTGCGGTTGCGGTACCACTCGGCCTTGCCGCCGCGCAGGCGCACGCCGTGCACCATGCCCGCTCCGAGGAACCAGTGATGTGTCGACGCATCGATGTCGGCGCTGGGGTTGGGTCCGTTGCGCAACCATCGGCCTTCGAGGTCGGCTGGAATCGTGCCCGTGACCGGCAGGTCGAATGCTGTCAGCTCGTCGGTCACCGGCGCATAGTTGCCGCCCAGATAGGGGTTCTCGCTCGGACGGACGTGCGCTGCGGTGTCGGTCATGCGCAACGATGCCGCATCGCCGGGCTCTCGTCAACGCTTCGAACGCATCAGCTCCCCGACGTTCGGGTTGCAGTTCCGATGGGTCGACCCATCCGGACTGCAACGCGAACTGGATGATCGGCGCGACGTCAGTCCTTGGGCTGGACGGCGCGGAGGCCGGCCCAGGCGAGGTCGGAGACGACCTGGGCGATCTCGTCGGGATCGAATTCGTCGCCACGATCGACCAGCAGGCGACTCGCTCCCTCCGCCATGCCGACGAGCGAGTGAGCGATGGTGGTGCGGTGACGTTCGTCGATGTCGACGGCGATCAGCGGGGCCACGGCTCTGGCGGCCTCGGCGGTGATCCGGGTGACTGCAGCGTTGAACTCGTCGTCGCGGCGGGTGCCCGAGCCGAACAGGAACCGGAAACCGTCGTGGTCCTCGGCCACCCATCGGAAATAGGCGCGGAACCCGAGATCGGTCTGGCTCTTGCCATCGGTGGCTTCGGCCCCGGCCTTGGCGATGTTGGCGAGCAGTCGATTGCCGACTTCGTCGATCAGCGCCTGGTACAGATCGCGCTTGGAATCGAAGTGCTGGTACAGCACCGGCTTGGTCACACCGACAGCGTCGGCGACGTCGTTCATGGAAGCGCCGTGGAATCCGTGGGTGGCGAACACCTCGAGTGCAACGTCGAGGATCTGCTCCCTGCGAGCGGTGGCGGTGAGTCGAGCGGACATCAGTTACCGAATGGTAACGGGAGCTCGGCCATCGCGGAATTCAGGAGTCGTCGTCTCAGAATCCGCGCTCGCGGTCGTCACGTTCGGCGGCTTTGACGGCGTAGCCGACGATGATCGATGGGGCCAACAGCACGCACCCGATGACGAAGGTGATGATCACCAGGTTCGCCATGATCGCGGAGAAGCCGACGGCGAACGCTATGACGAACAGCGCCATCGCCAGCGCCACGAAGAGGTAGCCGACACGGTTGGCGAGCAGTGTCCACTTGGCCACTTGTGCACGTTTGGCGCGCACGGGATCGATCTCTTCGGGGGTCGCTGGGGGGTTCGGCATACAGTCGGGTCATGCTACGAGCGGAACGCTGCAGGTCATGACGGTCGATCTCTCTCACGACGGTCTCGTTGCGATCGTCACGCTCGATCGCCCGTCGAGGCGCAACGCCGTCGACCATGCCACCCTGCTCGAACTCCTCGATGTGCAAGCGGCGATTGCGGCGCGCACGCCCGAAGCGATTCGTGCCGTCGTGCTCACCGGCAAACCTCCGGCGTTCAGCGCCGGAGCCGATCTCAACGGCGTCGAAGAGGGCCAGTTCGCCACCGATCTCGCCTTGGTGCTGCGCGGGTTCGGCCAGCTGCCGGTTCCGGTGATCGCATCGATCGATGGCCCTGCGCTGGGCGCAGGCGCGCAGCTGGCCATCGCCACCGATCTCCGAGTTGCAACGGCCACGAGCGTGATCGGGGTCCCGGCGGCGAAGCTCGGGTTGGTGGTCGACCATTGGACGATTCGGCGCCTGGCGTCGGAGTTCTCTCCTCCGATTGCTCGTGCGATGCTGATGGCCGCGCAGACCTACACGGCCGAGCAGCTGCACGTCACGGGTGGGATCCACCGGCTGGGGGAACTCGACGAAGCCGTGGCCTGGGCGCACGAACTCACTCGTCTTGCCCCGCTGACGATCGCCGGTCACAAGATCGGGCTCGAACACGCACAGATCGAGCCTGGCGACGACGTTGCGTTCGAGACCGCTCGAAGCGCCGCTTGGGCCAGCGCCGACGCCGAAGAGGGCCGTACTGCATTCCTCGACAAGCGGCGCCCCAACTTCACCGGCAACTGACCGTGCACGATGTGTCACGATGTGTCAGACACATCGTGAACGCCCGACTACAGATTCGGCGGGAGCAGCCGGTTGACGTTCTGGAAGAAGAAATAGAGCGTCACGACGAACGGGCCGATGCCGACCAGCAAACCGACCCAGTCTCGACGAGCTCTCCGGCTGAGCAGGTACGACAAGATGCCGATCGCGGCGAGGACCATTCCCCACAACGCCACCTGGCTGTTCGCACCTGGGTCGCTGAACCACCCGTCGGAGAATGCGTCGGCGATACCAGCGTTGACCTGCTGCTCGTCGAGCTCGGCGGCGTCATCGACGATCGTGGGATCGTCGACCGGCACACTCACGACGGTCTCGGTGCCGTCGTCGTCTCCGGCTGAGATGGCGGGGTCGACCACGGTGTTCGACGGGTCGGGATCGTCGGTTCCGCCTTCGTCGAGGGGGCGGCCGTAGTTGATCGTTGCTTCGCTCACCACGCCGCTGCTCGCTGCCGGGTCGAGTTCGGAGTACACGATGATCCGCTCGCGTGCGGTGTACTTGGGATGGCACGACGTGAGCGTCAGCGTGGCGACGGTCGGGTCGGCGGTGGCGATCACCTGATAGTCGTTCGGTGACACGATCTCCTGGCCGGTCACCCGGTAGACGAACCGTCCGGTCAAGGTGGTCACGATGATCTCGTCGCCGACCTCCAGTTGGTCGACATCGAAGAACGGTTGACCGAACGTGGTGCGGTGACCGGCGATGGCCGAGTTGCCGAGCTGGCCGGGAAGTGGTGTCTCCGGGTAGTGGCCCGGGCCCTTCTTGAGATCGCTCTTCTCGACACCGGCCACGACCCACTTCCCGACACCGATGCGAGGGATCTCGATCCGGGCGATCGGGTCGCCTTCGCTGATCGGTGGCAGTTCGGGGGCAGGAGCGGGCGCCACCGTGACCGGCACCGAGTCGGCGGGCACGGAATCAGTCGGCACGGAATCGACCGGTGTCGTGTTCGTTGGTGCAGCGGTGGTCGTGGGGGTGTCGGCCAGGAGTTCTTCGAATTGCTTCTCCAGCGAGCTCTGGGCGCGTGCGGTCTCGATGCCGGTTCCCCACAGCTGGTACGCGACGAACCCGAACATCAACAGACCGACGGCGATCAGCGTCTTGCCGACACCGCCGACCCACCAACGCCAGTCGTGCGGGGGCGCCGGGCGATCGAACTTGCGAACCCTGGGCGGGCGCGCAGCTGATGATTCGACGTCCGACACCGACCTGAAACTATCTGTGCGCGGTGACGAGGCGATCGCGGCGACAGGAGTTGTCGAACACTTCAGCTCCTAGCGTGTCGCCCATGTCGGTCGTGGACCTCGATGACGCGGTCGCGGTGCTCGGACAGTTCCCCGCCCTCGCCGGAGCCACGCTGCGGGTCGAGCAGGGCGAGATCGTGCTGCTGCGGGGCCCGAACGGTGCCGGCAAGACCACACTGCTCCGGCTCTGCGCCGGGTTGCTCCCCTTGGTGCGCGGCAGTGGGACTGTGCTCGGCCTCGACCTCGCAACACATCGCGAGTCCGTCCGTCGCACCGTCGGGCTGCTCGGACACCAGAACGGGCTGTACCTCGACCTCACCGTCGCCGAAAACGTCAGTTTCTGGGGTTCGACCGTCGGTGCGAGCGACGACGAAATGCGCACGGCGATGCAGCGCCTCGACATCGACGGCCGACTCGCGAGCGTCGCAGTCAGCAAGCTGTCGGCAGGCCAGAAGCGGCGCACCGCAATTGCGTGCCTGATCGCCCGGCGCGCGCAGCTGTGGCTTCTCGACGAGCCACATGCCGGGCTCGATGCGTCGGCGCGTGACCAACTCGACGAGACGTTGCGGCGGGCCTCGGCCTCGGGTGCCACCATTCTCGTTGCCAGCCACGAGCTCGAACGCGCCGGCAACCTGGCGACTCGAGCGGTCGACGTGATCGCCGGGCGAGTGCACGAATCGGCGAACCAGGACGTGGTTCCTCGAGACCCGGGCGCTGGGAACCACGAATGAGCACGTGGCGCATCGCCCGGCAGGTGGCCAAGAAAGACCTGCGAATCGAGTGGAACAGCCGGGTCTTCGTCAACCAGGTGCTGCCCTTCGCCGGGGTCACCATGGTGATCTTCGCGTTCGCGCTCGATGCCGATTCGGTGCTGCAACGGGTCGCTCCGGGGTTGGTCTGGCTCGCCACGATGTTCTCGATGCTGGTGCTGGTGCAGCGCTCGTTCGCGGTCGAAACCGCCGACGGCGCGCTCGATGCGCTGCGCGTCGCCGGCATCGATCCCAGGGCGATCTACCTGGGCAAATCGCTGGCGCTCGGCGTGCAGCTCCTGCTGCTCGAACTCGTGCTGTTGTTCGCTGCGGTGATCCTGTACGGCCAGACGATCCCTGCCGACGGCGTGGTGCTCCTCGTCACAACCTTGATCTCAGCGACGTGCGGGCTCGCCGCGGTGGGTACCCTGTACGGAGGCCTTGCCGCAGGGTTCACGGGTCGCGAGACGTTGCTCCCGCTGCTCACGTTCCCCGCGGTGGCGCCCGTACTGATCGGAGCAACTCGAGCGGTCGAAGCAGCGCTCGGCACGGCAGGTGCGGTGGTGTCAGACGGCTGGCCCTGGGTGGGCTTGCTGGCTGTCTTCGCCGTGGCCTTCGGTGTCGGCGGGGCCTTGGCGTTCGGACCGTTGATCGACGAATGAAGCGACTGTCGCCCCATCCGCCCCCAGCCCCCGCAGGAATCGAACATGACGACCACGGATCCCACGCTCACCGGTGATCACGCCGCCGGAACGGGCGACCAACCCGATCGGGGCGCCGGTACCGGTACGCGAGGTACCAGGATCATCGGCATCGCCACCATCATCGCAATGGGCTGGCTGATCGCATTCGGACTGGGTTTCTCGCCCGAGGACCGAGACCAACGCGAAAGCGTGCGCCTGTTGTACGTGCACGTCCCCACGATCTGGATCGCCTACCTCGCCTTCACGGTCACCGCAGTTGCATCGGGCCTGTACTTCTTCGGCAAGAAGAAGTCGCTCGGGTGGGACCGTTTGGCAGGTGCCAGCGCCGAGGTGGGCACGGCATTCGTGGCGGTCACCCTCGTGATCGGCGCCATGTGGGGCCGCCTCACGTGGGGCGTGTTCTGGCAGTGGGATGCCCGCTTGACCACCACAGCGCTGCTGTTCGTCACCTACATCGGCTATCTCGCCGTTCGCCGCCTCGGAGGCACGCACGAGCAGCGTGCCCGGCGCAGCGCAGTGATCGGCATGCTGGCCGTGCTCGAGATCCCGCTCGTGCACTGGAGCGTGCGTTTGTGGCGCAGCCTGCACCAGGAAGCCACAGTGCTGGGCACCGACGGCGACGTGAGCATGGACGGCCTGATGTTGTTCAGCTTGTTCGTCGGTGTGATCGCCTTTTCGTTGCTGTACCTGTGGTTGATCATCCATCGCACTCGGGTGATGGCGATGGAAGACCTCCTCGACGACCGCGGGCTCGACGATGCCGTGGCCGCCCGACGAGCCGAAGGTGACCTCGCGGTCACACAGGCCAGCACCGACCAGGCCAGCACGAACCAGGCCAGCACGAACCAGGCCAGCACCAACCAGGGAGGAACCGTCTGATGGAAGATGCCGGATTCATCATCGGGGGCTACGTCCTCACGTTCGTGACCGTGTCGTTCATGTCGTGGCGCGTGCTGCGAGCCGGGAAACGACTCGGAAAACAGGTGCCTGACGCGGACAAGTACTGGCTCTGAGCGAGCAGAATGAACCTGACATGAACGACCGCCTCGACGACAACACCAGTGACATCGATCTCTCCCCTCGAACACCGGTCGGCCCCGCCGCACCGGTGCGCCGAAAGCGGAACTGGTTGCCGATGCTGGTGCTCGGCCTGGTGGTCGTGGCCGGCGGAGTGATCGTCACCCAGTTCCTCACCCAGGCGGTCGACTACTACTGCAACGTCGACGAGGTCGGCCAGCGTGACGGTTGCGACGAAGATCGACGCATCCGCCTGCAGGGCACCGTCGACGAGGGCACCGTCGAGCGGGTGGCGAACACCACGGTGTTCACCATCACGTTCAACGACGAGACGATCCCGGTCAGCTACGACGGCGAACCAGGAGGCATCTTCAAAGAGTGCATCCCCGTCGTCGTACACGGGGTCATCGAGAACGGCACCCTGCTGGGCGACCGTGTCGAGGTGAAGCACTCCGACGAGTACGTCGCTGTCAACGACGAGCGGGTCGCCGACGCCGAAGCCGCCGGCTGCCCCGACCCTTCTGACGTCTGATGCTGTTCGCTGCGAGCATCAACTCGGCGCTCGGTCGTGCCGGCCTGCTCTTGGTGCTGGCCGCGTCCGTCTTCGGCGCCCTCGCGTTGCTCTACGGCATCCGCAAGGGCGATCGCAAGCTCCTCAAGCAGGGGCCGCTCTACGCCTGGATCGCGTTCGGAGGCATCGTCCTCGCCGTCGTGATGATGCAGCGGGCGCTGATCACGCGCGACTTCTCGATGCTGTACGTCCAGCAGGTCGGCTCGGCCGACACCCCGACGCTCTACAACATCGCCGCCATGTGGTCGGCGCTCGAAGGGTCGATCCTGCTGTGGGTGCTCACGCTTGCCGGTTTCACCGCCGCAATCGGGTGGCAGTTCCGCAAACGCACTGACGACGTCCTCGTCGGCTGGGCGCTGATCGTGATGTTCGTGGTGCTGGCGTTCTTCGCGTTGCTGAGTTTCGGCCCGGCCGACCCGTTCGCCGCCGGTGCCCCCGGTGTCACGAGTGGCCCTGGGCCGAACCCGCTGCTGCAGAACCACATCTTGGTGCTGTTCCACCCACCCATCTTGTACCTCGGTTACGTCGGCTTCACCGTGCCGTTCGCCTTCGCGATCGCAGCGCTCGTCACCGGTCGCCTGGGCGAGGGGTGGCTGATGGAAACCCGTCGTTGGGCGCTGTTCTCGTGGGCGTTCCTCACCATCGGCATCCTGCTCGGTGGCTGGTGGAGCTACGAGGTGCTCGGCTGGTCAGGCGTGTGGGCGTGGGACCCCGTGGAGAACGCATCGCTGTTGCCGTGGCTCACCGGCACGGCCTACATCCACTCCGTGCTCGTGCAGGAACGGCGCGGCATGTTGCGGGTGTGGAACCTCAGCTTGCTGGTCGCCACCTTCGCGCTCACCATCCTCGGTACGTTCCTCACCCGTTCGGGGATCCTCAGCTCGGTGCATGCCTTCGGCGATGGTCCGGTCGGCAACTGGCTGCTCGGATTCTTCGGACTCATCGTGGTGGTGTCGCTCGGGCTGATCGCGTGGCGTGGCGACCGTCTCCGTTCGCCCGGCTCGATCGACTCGCCGCTGTCGCGCGAGGGCTCGTTCCTTGCCAACAACGTGTTGTTCACCGTGTGGGCGTTCGTGATCCTGCTCGGCACACTCTTCCCGCTGCTCGTCGAGGCCCTCCAGGACCGCCAGACGCTGGTCGGTGCGCCGTATTTCGACTCGCTCTCGCAGCCGATCGGACTGATGCTGCTGTTCTTGATGGGCGTCGCTCCGGTGCTCCCATGGCGCAAGGCGTCGAGCGAACTGTTGCGCACGCGACTGTTCTGGCCTGCGTGGGCTGGCGCACTGAGCCTGGCGATCGCCGTGTTCGTCGGCGCCGACGGATGGGCCCCGCTGGTTGCGTTCGGTCTCGCTGGTTTCGCAATGGGTTCGGCGGTTCGACAACTCGCGCTGGCCACGCGCCGCCAGGGTTGGCGCGGCTTCGTCGGCCGTGCCAACGGTGGCATGGTGGTCCACATCGGTGTGATCATCATCGCGGTGGCGTTGGCGTCATCGAACAGCTTCACGCATTCGGCCACGCTCGACCTTCGTGTCGGAGAGGTCGTCGAGTGGGGTGGACACAGCTTCGAGCTGTTGTCGGTCGACGAGCGCACCAACGACCGTGGCAGCGAGCGTCGCATCGCCGCCAACGTGGTGCTCGACGGTGAGCAGGCCTACCGTCCGGCCACCACGAGGTACCTCAACATGGGAGCCGACATCGGCACGCCATCGGTTCGCACCGGCTGGAACGAAGACATCTATCTCACGCTCGGCCAAGGGGCAGTCCCCGGCGCCACCGAGGTCACGATCCGGGTGTTCATCAAGCCGATGATCCTGTGGCTCTGGATCGGTGGTGGCGTGATGGCGCTCGGCACGTTGCTCGCAGCGTTCCCTGGGTCGCGTCGACGGATCGCGGTCGACCCGGTGTCGGCTCCGATCGCCACCGGTGGCCCAGATCCTGCCGACGACACCCGTTCGAACGACAGCGTCGACGGCGATCTCATCTCTGGCGACGCGCTCGCCGGCGACGCTCTCGACGAGGACACCCAGGCGGGGGTGACGGTGTGAGCGAGGTGCTCGACGATCCCGTGGCGGCCGACGCTCCCGACGGTGATGACGGATCGGGGGGCGGTGGAGGTCGTCGCGTCGCGCCGCTCGTCGTCGGTGCCATTGCGGTGCTGATGGTGGGGCTGTTCGTGGTCTTCATCGGCGCTGTCACCGGCGACAGCGAAGGTGGTGCCAGTGCCGACTCGCCGTTGATCGGGCGTCCGGCGCCGGAGGCCACCGGCACCTTGTCCGACGGCACGTCGTTCGACCTGTCACGTCGCAAGGGCAGCTGGGTGGTCCTCAACTTCTTCGACCCCACGTGCGTGCCGTGCATCCGGGAGCATCCTGAACTGGTCACGTTCTCCGAGGATCAGGCAACGCTCGGCACCGACGGTGCTGAGCTCTACTCGGTGATCAACAGCGGCGACCCGGACGAGATCGAGGCGTTCTTCGCCGACAACGGCGGCGACTGGCCGGCGATCTACTCCAACGACCAGATTCCGGTTGCGTTCGGTGTGGCGCAGGTCCCCGAGACCTGGATCATCGATCCGAGCGGTGTGGTGCAGCTCCGGCTGATTTCCGAGGTGACCGCCGAGCAGCTCAACTCGATCCTGCGGCAGTACCGAGAGCAGTACAGCTGATGGCCAGCGAGCTGAATCGGCGCGCCAAACGTTGGCCGGGCTGGCTGGCGCTGATCTTCGTGATCGCCGGTTTCCTCACGGTCGGCGCGACTCGCGACACCGGCCCCGCAAGCCAGGGCGACCGCATCGACGAACTCTCCAAGCGGGTCGCTTGTCCGATCTGTGACGGCGAGAGCGTGTTCGAGTCGCAGAACAACGCATCGATTGCGTTGCGCAACCAGATCGCCGACCTGGTGGCCGACAACGACCTGAACGACAGCGAGATCATTGCGTTCATCGAAACCCGCTATGGCGGCGAAGTGCTCTTGGTGCCGAAGTCGACCGGCGTCGACGCGCTCGTCTGGGTGCTGCCCGCGGTGGCGTTCGCCTGCGGACTCGGGGCACTCATCGTGGTGTTCCGGCGCTGGAAACGTGAGGCCGGCGAGATGTCCGACCCCACCGACGACGACCGGGCCATCGTCCAGGCGGCACTCGCCGCCGACAGCGACGAGGCCGGCCGATGACCGCCAGCGGCACCAAGCTCGACCGCCTGGCCGGGCTGGAAGAGGAGCGTCGGTTCCTGTTGCGCTCGCTCAACGATCTCGAACGTGAACACGACGCCGGCGACGTCGACGACCTCGACTACCACACGCTCAAAGACGGCTACACCGTCCGCGCCGCCAACGTGCTGCGCCAGATCGAAGCTGGTCGCAGTTCGCTGCCGACGGCAAGACCTCGTCGATGGAGTCGCACGATCGCGGTGGCCGCGGCGGTCGTGGTCGGATCCGTCGGCATCGGTTTCGTGCTTGCGGGAGCTTGGGGCGAACGTTCGTCGGGCCAGGAGATCACAGGGCTCACACCAGGCGACGAGTCACGCATCGTGCTCACCAATGCGCGTGACGCGATGGGCGCCGGCGACTTCCCCACAGCGAACGCCCTGTTCGCCGAGGTGATCGACATGGAGCGCGCACGCGGCCGAGAGAACGCCGAGGCGGTTGCCTACTTCGGGTGGACGCTCGCGCTGCTCACGCGGCAGAACCCCGACCAGACCGACGCCGCGCAGCGTTACGACGCTGCCGTGCTGGCGCTCGGACAGGCCACCGAGATCGAGCCGGACTACGCCGATCCCGAGTGTTTCCTGGCCATCGTCGAGTTCCAGTTCCGCGGCGACGCCGCCGCTGCGCTGCCGCACATCGAACGATGCGAGGCGAGCAACCCGCCAGGCGAGGTGGCGTCGCTCGTGGCCAGCTTCGCCGACGAGATCCGGTCCGCGAACTGAAATGAAACGGCGGGGTCGGCCCCGCCGGTTCGTCTCAGCTCGGCGGCGGCCAGACCCTGCCCTTGGTGATGCGGTCGCCTTTGCGTTTGAGCACCCAGATCGTTCCCTTGCGCCAGTCGGGCGACGTCTGCACCTCCATGCCGCGTCGGGCGAGCGCTGCAATGACATCGGGGATGATGTCGCCATGGCTGCACAGCACTGCGCCGGTGTCAACTTCTCCGAGCAGGTCGAGCACCGGCTCGAACGGCTCGCCTTCGTAGAGGCGACGATCGGGTTGCACCTCGACGCCGAGTCGTTTGCCGAGCGGTTCGAGCGTCTGCATGCATCGGACGTACGGGCTCGAATGCAGCGTCGTCGCGCCCTTCGCTGCCAGCCGCTTGGCGATTGCGTCGGACTGCTTCCAGCCATGCTTGCTCAGGGGGCGGGCCTCATCGTCGCCGTCCCACACCCGGCGCTCACCAGCTTTGGCATGGCGAACCAGATAGATGACGTCGGCACGGCTCATGGCGAGGCAACAGACTGGCCGTTCAGGACTCGTTCGTCAAACGTTTGTGCCGTTGTGTGAGTTGGCGCACGACCTGAATCCACACGACCGCAGCAGCGGCGGTGAGCACGGCGGTCAACCAGCCGACGGCGCCGAACTCGTCGAGGCCCTCGGCCACCGACTCGATGTCACCGGTCGGAACACCACCGGTGGCAAACGAGCCGACCTGGACGGCGAAGAGGACTGCGGGAAGGATGCCGAAGAGTATGAACCACACCCACAGCAACGGGTTGTCCGGTGTCCGTTTCCAGCTGTCGGTTCCGTCGACGACGTCGGGCTCGGAGGCCTTCCAGAGTTCGCGCAGCACGAGGAACGGGATGATGTAGAGGATCAGCGGCGGCAGGAACCAACCGAAGATCGCAAACAACGGCGCCCACGTGGTCGCCCGGCCGAAGGCCCGGACGTTGCTGGCCATCCGGAACATCCAGATGACCGTGAGGATGCCGGTGGCAAGCGTCGCGACGCTCACGAGGAGCTGGATGGAGTTGAGCGGCATCAGCGCGTCTTCGAACTCGCTCTGCTCGATGCTTCCGGCCAGGAAGTCGGCGGCGTCGGTGGTGACACCGGCAGACAGAAAGGCAGCGATCAAGGTGCCGACTCCGACGATTGCGGTCGACACGACGATCGGGATGGCGAACCCGCCGACTCGACGAGTCGGGGCCATCGGAGTGGGGTGGCCCTCGTAGGCCACGTAGCCCGGTGGTGGCGTCAAGCCACTCGGTGGTGGCGGGGGCGGCGGTGTCCGGGAAGGGTCGCTGCTCGGTGGGGGAGGAACATCGCTCACCGATCCCACGGTAGTGGGATCTCGGTGGTGGCCAACACTGGGCGCAGTTCGGCTTGCCCCTCGCCGGTCACTTGGCGTCCGACCAGCGATCGATCACGCTGGTATCGGCGACGAAGTGCACGTCGGCTCGGATCTCCGGCTGTTGCCACCGTGCTGCGGTTTCCTGGAGTGCATCGTCGACGATCGTGGCAACGTCGATGGCCTCGTCGGCGGGTGCCTGCACCAGCAATTCGTCGTGGAGGCACAGCACGATCTGCGAGTCCACCGACAAGCGGGCACGCACGATGACCGCCCACGTCTTGAAGAACTCTGCTGCGGCTCCTTGCACCATGGCATTGCGTCCGAAGCGGCCCCGCGCAGCGGCACGAGAGCGTTGGTCTCGTTCGTCGGCGGTCGGATCGACGCCACCGGACATTCGTACTCGTCGGCCGCCGCGGGTGCGCAGATCGTTGCCCGTCTCGGCCGCACGAGCGGCATCGGTCAGGTACCGCATCGCCACGGGGTAGGCGGCGTCGAGGCCCCGGAGCGCGGCGGCACCATGCCCAGTGGTCTGGCCGTACATCGCGCCCAGCACGGCGACCTTCGCGATCTCGCGGCTCACGCCGAGGCGCTGTGCGACCGGTGCATACATGTCGACCTCGTGTGTTGCCGCAGCCAGCACCTGGTCGCCCGACACCGCTGCCAGGATCCTCGGTTCGATCTGTCCGAGATCGGCGCGTACGAACTGGTGTCCCGGCTCAGCGACGACTGCAGGTCGAAGATCGGCTGGGAGGTTGTGCAGACCCGCTGTGGCAGTCATGCGGCCTGCTGCACCGTCGGACGACGACCACGACCCACGGAGGCGTCCGTCGCTCACATGCTCGTCGAGCCATCGATACCCGAACGTCGTCGCAACCCGCTCGGCCTTGCGCCAGCGCAGCAGTGCGTCGACCACGGGATGCTCGTCGCGCAGCCGTTCCAGCCGCCAGGCGCGTGTGTCGTCGACCTCGATGCCGGCGCGCCGCAACAGCGACTTGACGTTGGCCGGGTTGCGTAGATCGACCCCGTCGCGCAGGTCGTGCGGTAGATGTGCGAGCACCAGGTGGTCGCGCTCGGCCGCGAGGCGGCGCTCGTGGGCGGCGTCGGTCGGCCGTGGCCCGATGAACGTGGCGATGATCCGCCCGGCTTCGGCCACGTCGATCGGGAGGCCGTCGCGACCGAGTTCTGTTGCGAGCAGCGCCGCCGCCGACTCGGAGCGCGCCGTCGCCGGAGCGGCCGGACGAAGATCGAGCGCGGCGAGTTGTCCGCTCTGGCGTCGGTGCACGTCGAGTGCGAGCGTCGCCCACGTCGTGAGCCGGTCGACGCTGTTGTGCCAGCCGCCCTCGACCCACGTCGGATCGAGGTGCCCGTCGGTCCGGATCGGCTGGTCACCGTCGCCCGGGTCAGCAGTTGCGGCAACGGTGAACAGATCGATGGGGGCGACGGTTGGCAGGTCGTCGGCGCCGAGACCGTGCGCTGCGGCCCAGGTGATGGCCGGCCCAGCCCGCCATCCTCCGTGGAGCAGACGGTGAACCGCATCGATGTCCCAGCAGCGTGCTGGTCGGAATCCGGCAGCGACGAGCAGTTCGGGTGTTGCCGAGGTCCACCACACCCAGCGTGGTCCCACGGCGCGTTCGACATCGTCGATTCCGGCAACGGCGCTCGATGGTTCCCATCGCATCTCGCCGCCGCGCTCGCCCACCGCGACCGCACCGAGGTCGGGCTCGACCGCCACCGCCACCGCTTCGTTGGGTGCGAACGGTGCCGATTCCACGGCTCGGTGTCTACCACCCGACCAGCGCGGGCTTCAGGCCCAGCCGAGTTCGTGGAGGCGATCGTCGTCGATGCCGGCGGCGTGGGCGATCTCGTGGATGACCGTCACGTAGACCTCGTCGGCGAGTTCGTCGACGTCGTGGCACATCTCGCACAGCGGGAGCCGGAAGATCGACACGACGTCAGGGCCCTCCTGGCCGGTGCGTTCGGTGTGGGGCACACCCTCGTAGAGCCCGAGCAGGTCGGGCTCGTCAGCATGACGATCGACCACCTGGACCACCACGTTGTCGAGCACGTGCAGCAGTTCGTCGGGCAGGTCGTCGAGCGCGTCGGCCACCATCGCATCGAACTTGTACCGCGGCACGATCTCCACCGGGGCAGTGTTACATCACGGGTCAGACCCGCGACGTGATCCAGACGTGGATCAGAGGATCTTCAGCTTCTCCGAGAAGACCTTCTTCGGCTTCATGTCGACGGCGATCTTCGTGGCGATGTCCTGGAACATCTTGGCCGCCTCCGACTCGGGATCGACCGCCGTGATCGGGCGGCCGTTGTCGCCGCCCTCGCGTAGCTCGGGAACCAACGGCAGCTTGCCGAGCAACGGCACCTCGAGTTCCTCGGCCAAGAGTTCGCCACCGCCGGAACCGAAGATCTCGTAGCGTTTGCCGTCGTCGCCGGTGAACCACGACATGTTCTCGATCACGCCGCGCACCGGCAGGTTGACCTTGGCTGCCATCGCCGCCGACAGCGACGCGACCTTCTGCGCTGCCGGCTGCGGGGTGGTCACGACGAACACCTCGCCACGAGGCAGGTACTGAGCCAGTGAAAGGGCGATGTCGCCGGTGCCGGGTGGCATGTCGATGAGCAAGAAGTCCGGCTCGTCCCAGAACACGTCGGTGAGGAACTGCTCGAGTGCCTTGTGCAGCATCGGGCCACGCCAGATGACCGCTTGGCCCTCGGGCACGAAGTAGCCGATCGAGATGCAGCGCACACCCCACATCTCGGGCGGGATCAGCATTTCGTCGATCACGGTGGGGTCGCGGTCGGTGCCGAGCATGCGCGGGATCGAGTAGCCGTAGATGTCGGCATCGACCACGCCGACCTTGTAACCCTGCGAGGCGAGCGCAACAGCGAGGTTGGTGGTGACGCTGGACTTGCCGACGCCACCCTTGCCCGACGAGATCAACAGTGGGCGGGTCTTCGAGGTGTTCTTCGAGAACGGGATCTCGCGGCCTTCGGCATGGCCGTGTGCCTGCGTCGACCCGGCCGTGGCGCCGGCGTCGCCGTGCAGCGTGCGGCGCAGGTTCTCGCGGTCCTCGTCGCTCATCACCGTGAACTCGAGGTCGATCGACTCGACACCGTCGAGTTCGGTGGCAGCATCGGACACGCGCTTGGTGATCTCGCCCTTGAGCGGACAGCCGGGCACGGTGAGGGCGATCAGAACGCCGACCACGCCGTTGTCACGGATTGCAACACCGCGCAACATGCCGAGATCGACGATCGAGCGGTGCAGCTCGGGATCCTCGACCGGGCGGAGGGCTTCGATGATCTGTTCTTCGGTGACGACGGCCATGGCCACCAGTGTGGCGAGGGTCGCCCGAATTTGCACGACACAGCCCGGGGAATCTCCCGAGCTGCGGTGTTACGGGTTGGTGATCGCCTTGATCTCTTCGGCGATGGTGTCGGTGAACTCGTTGGAGGGGATGGCGGTCTGCATCGCCATCATCTTCATCATGTCGCCCTGCACCTTGATCTTGCCGGACATGAACGCCTGCATTGCGACCGCCTGATCCTGATCGACGAACAGCGCCTTGGCAGTTGCGTAGTCGGTGGTGATCGTGGTGTCGGCGTCGTCGAGCTCGCCGAGTTCCATCTCGAGATGGCCCGACGAGGTGTCGAGGTAGCTCTTCACTTCGCCGTCGCCGAAGGGCACGTCGACGATGACCTGATTGATCTTGATCACCGTGGTGACCGGCGGGACCTGGTCGGCGTACTTCTCACGAATTTCGTGAGCTGCAGCCATCCACTCTTCGGACAGAAACGGATACGTCATAGTTCGCTGACTGTACCGCGGACGTCGATGCCCAGACGGCTCGTCGTGACCGAGTCGAGAAAGTCGCGGTCGAGCTCGAAACCGAGGCCAGGTGTGGTGGGCACACTGACATGGCCGTCGGTGATGGTGATCGGATTGGACACGATGTCGCGGGCGTAGAAGCGGGTCGACGCGCTGATGTCGCCGGGCAATGTGAACCCTGGGAGTGCGGCCAGCGCGGCGTTGGCCGCACGGCCGATGCCCGTTTCGAGCATTCCCCCACACCACACCGGGATGCCGCGGGCCAGACAGAGGTCGTGAATGCGCACCGCTTCGAGGTACCCGCCCACTCGGCCCGGCTTGATGTTGGCGATCTCGCAAGCGCCCAGCTCGATTGCGTCAGCGGTGCCGGCGGCCGAGACCAGCGACTCGTCGAGGCAGATCGGGGTCTCGACCTCGTCGGCCAGACGTGCGTGGCCGATGATGTCGTCCTCGGGCAGTGGCTGTTCGATCAGCAACAGTGCGAACTCGTCGAGACGTGCGAGGTGGGCACCGTCGGTGCGGCGATAGGCGGTGTTGGCGTCGACCTGGAACGGGGTGTCGGGACCGATCAATTCACGCACGGCTGCCACCTGGTCGATGTCGGAGCCCGGCTCGATCTTGAGTTTGATGCGCACATAGCCGTCGTCGACGTAGCCCTGCACGGCGGCGAGCAGCTCCTCGGTCGAGTCGTGGATGCCCACGCTCACCCCGCTCGGAATGCGGGTGCGTTCGGCGCCGAGGAATGACGCGAACGATTGGTCGGTCGCTCGTAGCTGCGCATCGAGCACCGCCATTTCGAGTGCTGCCTTTGCCATCGGGTGGCCGTGCAGCTTGGCGAGCGCCGGTGCGACGTTCGCTGCTTCGATCGGTCCGGCGGCCATCAGGCGGGGGAGCAGGTGTTGGATGATCACCTGTTGTGCACCGTCGACGTATTCGGGCGAGTAGCTGGGCTCGGCCAAGGCGACGCATTCGCCCCAGCCCTCGATCGTGTCGCCCGAACCGTCGGCCAGATCGACTCGCACCAGCAAGATGTCGCGGTCGACCTCGCTGCCGAAACTCGTTCGGAACGGCGACACCAACGGCATGGAGATTCGGCGCAGTTCGACACGGTCGATGGTCCAGGTCATGACGGTGATCCGATCACGTACGCGCCTTCGCGCGTGAATCCGAGCACTCGACGGCCGCTGTCGAGTGCGTCGACGAGCGCGTCGCGTGTCGCAGCCCGCCACCCGGCGACCGCCGCCGGATCGGTTCGGCGAAGGTCGACGATGTCCGACGGGGTGGGCACGAACAGAGCGTGGTCGACGCCGCTGCCGTCGCGGGGCCGGACGGGGACGGGCGAGCCGACATCCCAGGCGATCAGTAGTCGGTCGGACTCGTCGCCGGCGTTGATCGCATCGGTCATCGGGCCGTAGAACGACGGGATGTACCCGTCGACGTCGGCTCCCAAGAGCGCAATGTTGAACCACGCATTGCGGCGCACCAAGGGGTCGAATGTCCACGTGATCCAGCGGAGCCGGCGCTCGGCAGCCCACGCCCGCTGGTGCAGCTTGATCGCTCGCCCGATGCCAGCGTGTCGCTTCGTGTCGACCACGCCGGTGATGTGGCTGTGCAGGGCGCGCTCGCCGTGGTGGTCCGCGAGAAACCCCACCGAGGCGCCCACCATTCGATCCCGGTCGAACGCGGCAGCGACGTATCCGCCAGAGTGCGAGATCGCCGTCAGCATTTCGATGGTGACGAGCGGCGCCGTCATCCCCCAGACGCCCTGCATCAATTCGTCGTGGTCGAGGAACTCGGCGCGGGTCGACAGCGTGCGGACGTCGATCAGGGTCACGACGCCTCCGGGCCAGCGGCCGAATGGGTCCGCTGAGCGACGTGGTAGGCAGCGCGCACGGCCAGGATCTGGCGGAGCTCGGGGCCGACGTCGCTCGCGAACTCCTTCCGGTACGTCTCGTCGGTGGTCAGCACGACCGTGAAATACATGCCGGAAAACGCGCCGAGGAACACCGCCACCCGGATCAACGGCTCGGTGACCACCAGCGTGCGATTGCCGAAGTTCGCCTCGGCGAGCACGCTGATCTCGCTGAGACGGGTCCAGTTGAGCATCGTCTCGGCGCTGATGGCGAAGAAGCCGAAGAAGATGAAGAAGCCGGTCAGTGCGAGTACCACCAGGGTGATTTGGGCGGCCTGACCGAACAGCACGATCAATCCGATGTTGAAGCGTTGTCGCGAGCGCAACGGGTCGTCGGTCGGTCCGTCGGCGGGGAGTTCGATGTCGTCGGCAGGGGTGTCGGCGAGGTAGCTCCCGATCTCGTCCCATGACGCGAACCGGTTCTCCGACCTGATGAACCCCGGCAGTCGGCTGAGGGCGAAGACCGCTCCGAGCACGAAGAACGTCACCACGATCACCACGTAGGCAGCCCCGTCGAGCGTGCCGGCCATCTCCCACACCTCGGCGTTGATGAACAAGAACGCATTGAAGACCAGCAGCAGTGGCAGCGCCTTCGCGACGAGTGGGCCGAGGCCGGTGAGTTGGCCTCCGGAGCGTCGGGCTCCCCATCGCAGGAGCGCGCCGATGCCATAGGAGGACCAGAGATAGATCAGCGCCAACAGCGCCAACGCCTGGACCACGCTTTCGATGGCGTCGCGGACCTGACCGAACGCGAGCACGGGCAGCGCTGGGCCGAAGACGAACAGGAGGAGTTCGGGTGCGTCGATGTCGGTCGGTCGAGCGAAGGTTGCGGCGCCGCGAAGCCGATTCGACAATGCCCACGCAGCGATGAGCATGGCCAGCACCCCGACTGCCGCAGCGAGGTTCTGTGCCAGCGTCCAGCCGTAGAGGTCGAGCGCATTCAACCCGAGCAGCAGATACGCGGCCACGAGCAGCGGGAGCGCACGGGTCCACGTGTCGAGGATCGAGGCATCGTGTTCGCTCTCGACGAGATGCGGAACGCCGCGCTGTACGAACCAGCGCTCGATCTCGATCTCGTTCTCGTTCCCGTGTTCGCCTGTCGACACCGTGCAGAACGTACCGGGTGGCCGTGAACGGTTCGTCAAACCTCGTGGAACTGGGGTCGACGAGCAGATAGGCAGTGGGGATATGGCTCGCATCCTGGTCACCGAAGAAATTGCCGAGGGCGGCCTCGACCGCCTCCGAGCGGAAGGGCACGACGTCGACGTACAGCTCGGGCTGTCGGCCGAAGAACTCCTCGGCGTGGTGCCGGGTGCCCACGCGCTGATCATCCGTTCGGCAACCGACGTCACCGACGCGGTGCTGGCGGCCGGAAGTGACCTGATGGTCGTTGGTCGCGCCGGAATCGGCCTCGACAACGTCGATGTCGACTCCGCCACCACCCGCGGCGTCATGGTGGTCAATGCGCCGCAGAGCAACATCATCTCCGCTGCCGAGCACACGATGGCGTTGCTGATGGCGTCGGCCCGCAACGTGCCCCAAGCCCATGCCGCGCTCGTCGCTGGACGCTGGGAACGCAGCCGCTGGGAGGGTGTCGAACTCGCCGACAAGACCCTCGGGATCGTCGGCCTCGGTCGGATCGGCAAGTTGGTCGGCGACCGTGCCAAGGCGTTCGGGATGCGGCTGATTGCCTACGACCCGTTCGTGTCCGAGGACCGTGCGAAGAAGATGGGTGTCGAGCTGATGGCACTCGACCAGGTGGTCGCCGAGTCGGACTTCCTCACGGTGCACCTGCCCAAGACACCTGAGACGCTTGGGCTGATCAACCGTGACCTGCTCCTGAAGGCCAAGCCCAGCCTCCGGGTGATCAACGTGGCCCGCGGCGGCATCGTGCACGAGAGCGATCTGGCCGACTGTGTGCGTGAAGGCATCATCGCCGGCGCCGCGCTCGACGTGTTCTCCACCGAGCCGATGACCGAGTCGCCCCTGTTCGAGATCGACTCGATCATCGTCACGCCGCACCTCGGCGCCAGCACCCGCGAGGCGCAGGACAAGGCCGGCGACACCATTGCGTCGATGGTGCAGCTCGCCTTGGCCGGCGAGTTCGTGCCGTTCGCGGTCAACGTCAACGCCGCCGAGGCGAGCGAGACCATCCGCCCGTACCTGCCGCTCGCCGAACGGCTCGGCAGTCTGTTCGTGTCGCTGGTCGGCGGGCTTCCCCCCGAGCTCGAGATCTGCTGCGAAGGCGAGATCGCCGGCTACGACACCCGCATCCTGCAGCTCGCCGTGCTGAAGGGATTCTTCGGTGCCATCTCCGACGAAGCTGTCACCTACGTGAACGCCCCCCAACTCGCGGCGCAGCATGGCGTCGAGGTGCGCGACGTGTGCTCGGCCACCTCGGCCGACTTCATCAACTTGCTGTCGCTGCGCGGCGGTGGCCACTCGATCTCGGGCACGCTCGCCGGCCCGAAGGCGACCCAGCGGATCGTCAACATCGACGACACGCCGTTCGACGTGCCGCCTGTCGACAACATGGTGGTCATCCAGAACGACGATCGCCCCGGGGTGATCGGCACCGTCGGCACGCTCCTCGGCGATGCGGGCGTGAACATCTCCGACATGGATGTGAGTCGGGTCACCGGCTCCGAAACCGCGGTGATGCTGATCGCGCCGAGCGCCCCCGTTCCGGCCGAGGTGCTCGACGCCCTTCGTGCCGCCCCGGGCATCCTCCACGTCACCAGCCTCAGCGCCTGACTCGCGCCCACTGCTCGGTCAGCGCGAGGTTGGCTCCGAAACTCGGAGCGCGTGCGGGTCAGGGGAGGCGGAGCGAGGCGGCGGTGCGCTCGGCTTCGGCCCGAGCGGCGTCGGCGAAGTCGGCGCCGCGGCTCGCGTAGAGGACCGCTCTGGACGAACTGACGATCAGGCCCCGTCCGTCGGCGCTCGTGCCGTGTTCGACGACGGTGGCCGCGTCGCCACCTTGTGCCCCGACGCCCGGAACGAGGAACGGGATGTTGGGAGCGATCGAGCGAACATCGGCGAGTTCGGTGGGATAGGTGGCGCCGACCACCAGGCCGCAGTCGCCGCGCGTCGACCAATCGTCGGCGACCAGACGGGCGACGTGGGCGTAGATCGGTGTGCCATCGGCGACGAGTGACTGGATGTCGTCGCCGCCGGGGTTGCTGGTGCGGCACAACGCAATGACGCCGCCGCCGTACTCGAAGTACGGCGCCACCGAGTCGGTGCCGAGGTACGGATTGACCGTCACTGCGTGAGCGCCATAGCGGCCGAAGGCCTCCTCGGCGTAGTGCTCGGCGGTCGAGCCGATGTCTCCGCGTTTCGCATCGAGGATCAACGTGACGTTCGGATACGTCTCACGCACGTACTGGCAGACACGTTCGAGCGCCTGCTCCGCGCCCTGGCTGGCGAAGTAGGCGATCTGTGGTTTGAACGCGCACACCAAGTCGGCGGTGGCATCGATGATCGCCCGGCAGAACTCCTCGGTCGCGTTCGGGGTGCCGTCGAGCGGCAGCGGCATTCGAGTGGGGTCGGGGTCGAGCCCGACGCACAGCATCGAGCCCGACGCGTTCCATGACGCATCGAGCTGGCGGAGAAAAGTCAACTCGGTGTCACTCTTCGATCGTGATCGCCGCGGTCGGACAGAGTTCGGCGGCCTCGCGCACTGTTGCGGCAACATCGGGGCCGGGGTGTTCCTGAAGGATGTAGAGGTAGCCGTCGCTGCGAACCTCGAACACCTCCGGGCTCACCTGCATGCACGCTCCCGTGGATGCGCAGACGTCGTAGTCGACGATCACCTTCATGTCATTCCCCTTCGTTCGGTGTGTTCGGTGTGTTCGGTTGACGTGGTCAGGTCGATGGGCGGTGCGCTCACGACTTCGACCGACGGTAGCCGTCGGCCTCGGCGGCCTCGGCAGTCGCATAGCAGCGGTCGGCCTTGGTGCGATCGTGGAAACGTCCTCCAGGTACATGGAAGATGCCCGAGGAGTCCTTGGCCTTGATCGGATGTGTTGCCGGTGTCGAGCCGTCGGCGTTCGCTGCAACCCAGACCGGTGCGCTGTCGGCCGTGGCGGTCGGATCGGCTCTCGGAGTGCGGTCTGGCAGCGGTGGCCACACGGGCGCGCTGGCCGGCGTGGGGGTGGGCCCGTGCCCGCGTCGCCACGACACGGCTGCTCCGATGCCGGCGGCCAGCATCACCAACAAGATGGTCCTGCGCAACGCGGTGCCGATCGACTCCATCGGTTCGACTGTAGTTCGCGTCAGCGCTGGTGGCGCTCGAACGCACAGAGCACGGCGCGCAGCGAGGCGGTGGTGATGTTGGGATCGACACCGATACCCCATCGCACCTTGCCGCCATCGCTGACGGTTTCGACGTAGGCGGCTGCTTGTGCGTTGGATCCCTTGCCGATGGCGTGCTCGGCATAGTCGAGCACGTCGAAGTGGCCGTCGACTCGTGCACCGAACTCGGCGATGAGCGCTGCGACGAACGCTTCGACCGGGCCATCGCCTTCGCCGTACACCGAGTGTGCGCTGCCGTCGATGTCGAGCTGCGCCTGGATCGAGGTGTTGCCACCGTCGTCACCGGTGCGGGTGTGGAGTTCGTGGCTGCGCAGTCGGTATCCGGGTTCGGCAGGCAGGTATTCGGTGGTGAATGCATCCCACATCACGCCCGGTCCGATCTCGGTGCCGGAGTCCTCGGTGATGTGCTGGATCGTCTTGGAGAACTCGATCTGGAGCCGACGTGGCAGATCGAAGCCGTGTTCGGCCTTCATGACGTACGCCACCCCGCCCTTGCCGGATTGGCTGTTGACGCGGATGACGGCTTCGTACGATCGGCCCACGTGTGCTGGGTCGATCGGCAGGTACGGCACGCCCCATTGGTCGTATTCGCCGGCGTCGTCGCGCCGCATGTCGAGGGCGGCGAAGCCCTTCTTGATGGCGTCCTGGTGGCTGCCGGAGAACGCGGTGTACACGAGGTCACCGGCGTACGGGTGGCGGGGGTGCACCGGCAGGCGGTTGCAGTACTCGGCGGTGCGACGCAGCTTGTCGATGTCGGTGACGTCGAGTTGGGGGTCGACTCCGTTCATGAACAGGTTCATGGCCAGGGTGACGATGTCGACGTTGCCGGTGCGTTCACCGTTGCCGAACAGCGTGCCCTCGACCCGATCGGCGCCGGCCATCACGCCGAACTCGGCCGCAGCAACGGCGCAGCCGCGGTCGTTGTGGGGATGCAACGAGATCACCACCGAATCGCGCTGCTTGATCGTGCGACCGAACCACTCGATGACGTCGCCGTACACGTTGGGTGAGTAGCACTCGACGGTGGCCGGCAGATTCAGCACGATCGGGTTGTCGGGCGTGGGTTCCACCACATCCATCACGGCTTCGCACACCTCGATGGCGAACTCGGGTTCGGTCAGCGTGAAGCTCTCGGGCGAGTACTCGTAGCGGATCTTGGTGTCGCCGGCAGCGTGTTCGAGCTTGCGGCACAGTTTGGCGCCGTTGACGGCGACGTCGATGATGCCCGCCTTGTCGAGGCCGAACACCACCTCTCGCTGCAGCGGGTTGGTCGAGTTGTAGAAGTGCACGATCGCCCGGGGTGCACCCTGGATGCATTCGTAGGTGCGCTCGATCAGCTCCTGGCGGCACTGCACCAACACCTGGATGGTGACGTCGTCGGGAATTCGGTCTTCTTCGATCAGCTGGCGCACGAAGTCGAAGTCGGGTTGGCTGGCCGACGGAAAGCCAACCTCGATCTCCTTGAACCCCATCGCGACGAGTTCTTCGAACATGCGCAGTTTGCGGGTGGGGTCCATCGGATCGATCAGCGCCTGGTTGCCGTCGCGCAGGTCGACCGAGCACCACAGTGGCGCTTCGGTGATCGTGACGTTCGGCCACGTGCGGTCGGTGAGCACGATCGGGACGAAGGGGGTGTACTTGTCGAAGGCCATCTTGTTGGCGGTGACGTTCTGGGGAGGCATCGGGTTCTCCTGGGTGTTCGGTGACGGTGATCGGGTTGGTCGGATCACTTCTGGGGTCTGACCCCTGGCGTGATCAGGGCGGAAAAAGCAAGAACCCCCCGACCGTGAGGCGGGGGGTGCGGGCGAACGCGAATATGTGGCGCTCGCCCTACGTAAGCAGAAGGAGGCTGCGGCACAACATCAGTGGGAACGATAGCACCTGTCGAGGGCATCTCGCGCTCGTCGCGCGCCTGGCCGGTACGCTGGGCGCCAACATGACTGAATCAACAGCGCGACGAGGAGCGCCCCGTCGCAAGCGTTCACCGCGCTCGGACCAGCCGTACGACGGTGGCCACGTCAACACCTCGAATCTCACCTCCTTCAACACCCTCCCCCCGGTCGAGGCACCCACGGGCTTCTTCGACCTCGGTGTGCCCGAGCGAATCGACGACGGTCTCGCCGCGTGCGGCTTTGCCCAGCCGTTCGCCATCCAGACCGAGGCGATTCCGGTCGCAGTCACCGGTAAGGACGTCTGCGGACGGGCCAAGACCGGATCCGGCAAGACACTCGCCTTCGGCGTGCCGATGCTCGCACGCATCACCGACAAGGCTGCGCCATCACGTCCTCTCGGGCTGGTGCTCGTGCCCACGCGTGAACTCGCCGTGCAGGTCGCTGAGGTGCTCGAGCCCGTGGCTCACCACGCCGGTATGCGGGTGCTGCCCGTCTACGGCGGTGCTTCGCGTCATCATCAGGTCGACGAACTCGCGAAGGGTGTCGAGATCGTCATCGCCACGCCGCTTCGCCTGATCGACCTGATCAAGTCGAACGAGGTGTCGCTCGACGACATGCAGATCGTCACCCTCGACGAGGCCGACCGCATGGCCGACGACGGGTTCACCCCGCAGGTCGAGTGGATCCTGCGACACTGCGGCAGCCGTGATCAGACGATGCTGTTCTCGGCCACGCTCGACGGCGACGTCGGTCACCTCATCAAGCACTACCAGACCGATCCGGTGACCGTGGCGATCGACGAAGCCACCGACACCGTTGGCACGATGCACCACCTGTTCCTCGCGGTGCACCACATGGACAAGGACAAGGTGATCGGTTCGATCGCCAAGTCGATCCCGAAGGTCCTGGTGTTCTGCCAGACCAAGCGCAATTGCGACCGTGTGGCCCGCAACCTCGACGAACTCGGTGTCGACGCCGGTGCGTTGCACGGCGACATGCAGCAGAGCGCCCGCGAACGCACGCTGCGCAAGTTCGCCGAAGGCAAGCTCGCTGTCCTCGTCGCCACCGACGTTGCCGCCCGCGGCATCGACATCGACGACATCGGTGCCGTCATCCACTACGAGCCGGCCAAGGACGTCAAGGACTATCTGCACCGCTCGGGCCGTACTGCTCGCGCCGGGCGCGACGGTTGGGCGGTCACGATGGTCGAGTACAACCAGCACACCCAGATGCGCATCCTGCAGCGTGGTATGCGCTTGCCGACCGAGAAGCCGATCGAGATCTTCTCCAACGATTCTCGCCTGCTCCACCTCCCCGAGTTCGAAATCGACTGAACTGTCACACGGTGCCGGGCCTACTGTGACAGTTCCGGCGGAGGACCATCGTCGTGTCGGCGATGAACGTTCCGGCCGCTGAGATCGACGTCACGGAGGACCTGGTCCGCAGGTTGCTCGAGACGCAGTTTCCCGACCTCTCGAAGCACGCGTTGACGTTCGTTGCGAACGGGTGGGACAACGTGATCTTTCGGCTGGGCGATGATCTCGTGGTGCGTCTGCCTCGTCGACAGCTCGGCGCCGATCTCGTGCAACACGAGCATCGCTGGTTGCCCGATCTGGCGAAACGGCTGCCCATCGCGATCGCCGCTCCCCTGCGCGCCGGTTCGCCCTCGGAGGAGTACCCGTGGGCGTGGAGTGTCTGCCGCTGGTTCGAGGGCGACGTGGCTGCAGATTCGGCGCTGCGTGATCCGTTGGCGGAGGCGCAGCGGCTGGGTGACTTCGTTGCTGCGTTCCACACCCCGGCGCCGCCCGACGCGCCGGACAACCCATTCCGTGGTCAACCGATGGCGTACCTGCGCCCGCGGGTGAGCGACAACATCGAGCGACTCGGTTCGACCATCGACACCCACTCGGTGGGTGCACTTGCCGACGAACTCCTCGACGTCGACGACTGGTCGGGCCCGCCACTCTGGCTGCACGGCGATCTCCACACCGCCAACATGGTCGTGCGAGACGGCGCGATCGTGGCCGTGCTCGACCTCGGCGACATCACTTCCGGCGACCCATCGGTCGACCTCGCCGTGGCCTGGATGCTGTTCGACGAACCCGATCGGGCGGTCTTCCGTGCCGCCGCCGGGTCGGCGTTCACCATCGACGACGCCACCTGGCAACGTGGACAGGCGTGGGCGTTGCACTTCTCCTTGCTCTACCTGCTGCACTCGGCTGATGCCGAACGATTTGGTCGGATGGGGCGTGCGCTGCTCGCGGCGGTGATCGGTGCTCGCTGAGAGAGCATCGATCAATGGGGCGCTCGCCCACGGCTACGGTTCGATCGAACACTGGAATCACCTCCCGACCAAGAGGAGCACGACATGATCAACGCCGACTCAGCCGCCCTTCGCGAACGCAAAGCGGTGCTGTGGATCACCCGGGCGATCAGCTACCTGGTGTACGCCTACCTCGTCGTCGTCGAGATCATCTTGTTGATGGGGTTCATCCTGCTGCTGTTCGGCGCCAATCCGTCGGCCGGCTTCACCGAGTGGGTGTACCGCAACCTCGATCGGGTGATGTCGCCGTTCAGGGGCATCTTCACCCCGATCGAGTTGGGGACGAACGGCGGGGACGTCCCTGCGGTCTTCGAGACATCGGTTGTCTTCGCCATGATCGTGTACGGCATCGTGGCGCTGCTGTTGAGTGCGCTGATCGGATGGCTGTCGGGCCGGCTGAACCAGGTCGTTGACGCCGAGACGGAGATTCAGCGGCGTGACGAGTACCAAGCACGGCTCGATGCCGTTGCCGCTCAGGCGCCGGGCCAGCCTGGGGTCCCCGGAACCACGGCCCCGCCTGCCGGTGCCGTCCCGCCGCCGATTCTCCGCCCGCTCCGCCCGTGCCGGGCGCCGGGCAGCAGCCGGGCGCATAGGGCGTCGCTGCCGTCGCGTCGCTCGAGCGTCGTCAGTCGACGCGACGGCGACGAATACCGGAATGACTCGGTCGGTCTTGGCCTCGTACTCCGCGTACGTCGGGAACACCGCAACTGATCGCTCCCACCAGGTCGCCCGCTCGTCGCCGTCGACGATGCGTGTCGTGTAGTCGTGCGGTTCGGGCCCGTCCTGGATCATCACCAGCGGCTCGGCCACGAGGTTGTGGTACCAGCCCGGGTTCGGTCGGTTGTCCACCCATCGACGCGACCAGCGCGTACTCACCGTCGTGCTCGACCCGCATCAGCGCGAACTTGCGGATCTTGCCGGTGCTGGCGCCACGACGAGGTGACGATGATCACCGGGATGCCGGAGTCGTGCCATCGTGTTTGCCTCGCGTCCGTTGGTCGCTTCGTAGGTGGCGACCTGGTCGGCGACCCACTTCAAGCGTGCTCGGCTCGTACTCTCCGGTCAGTGGCATGTGTCTGATCGTATGCGGATTGACCGAAAGGCCGACGGGGTGGGGCATTCCCATGGCACCGACGCCCGGTGGCGGTGTTCGCTGATGAACTGGGGCCTCGACCCGTTCGCCTGCGCTGTCACGCCGTGACGCGCCACAACTAGCGTGCCCGGGGTGACCACTGCGAAGTCCGAATTCGCCGACCACTGCGCGACCGTGTGGGACGACATCGTGCCGGTGCTGCACGACTACATCGCGATCCCGAACGTGTCGGAGGCGTTCGACGCCGATTGGCGCGAACACGGACACATGCAGCGGGCGGTCGAACTCATCGAGCAGTGGTGTCGCTCGCGCCCGATACCTGGGCTGACGGTCGAGGTCGTCGAACTCGAGGGCCGGTCACCGGTGATCTTGATGGAGGTCCCAGCCGTCGGCGCGGGCAGCGACGACGACACCGTCCTCCTGTACGGCCACCTCGACAAGCAGCCCGAGATGGAGGGCTGGCGCGACGGGCTCGGACCGTGGACACCGGTGTTGGAAGGCGACCGGTTGTACGGGCGCGGCGGAGCCGACGACGGCTATTCGAGTTTCGCCAGTCTCACGGCGATCGAGGCGGTGCACGCCGGGGGTGGATCGCACGCACGGTGTGTCGTCCTCATCGAGGCGAGCGAGGAGTCGGGGTCACCGGACCTGCCTGCCTACGTCGAGGCGCTGGCCGACCGGATCGGTACGCCAAGTCTCGTGGTCTGTCTCGATTCCGGGTGTATCGACTACGACCGCTTGTGGGTCACGACCTCGCTGCGCGGTGCCGTGGTAGGCACGTTGAATGTCGACATCGTGACCGACGGGCTCCACAGCGGCGACGCATCGGGCATGGTGCCGTCGACGTTCCGGATCGCGCGTTCGCTGCTCGATCGCATCGAGGACGCGACCACCGGCGCGGTCCTGCTGCCAGAGCTGAACGTCGACATCCCCGACGCGCGGATCGGCGAGGCACGGGCGACAGCGGCCGAGATCGGGCGTATCGGCGACCAGTACCCGTTCGTCGACGGCGCCGGGCCGAGCACCGACGATCCGACCGAACAGCTCCTGGCGCGGACGTGGCGACCGGCCTTGAGCGTCATCGGCGCCGACGGGCTGCCGCCCGCGAAACGCGCCGGCCACGTACTGCGCCCCCACACCGGACTGCAGTTGTCGATGCGGATTCCACCCACCTGCGATCCCGACGTTGCTCTTGCGGCGCTCACCGATGCCCTCGTGCACGATCCGCCGTACGGCGCCCGGGTGTCGTTCGATGGTGCGGGCTCGCTACCTGGCTGGAACGCGCCGTCGACGGCACCATGGTTGGCACAGGCGCTCGACGAGGCGTCCACCATTTCGTTCGGACGACCGGCACGGACGTTCGGCGAGGGCGGCTCGATCCCGTTCATGGGGATGCTGGGTGCACGATTCCCCGAGGCACAGTTCGTCATCACCGGCGTTCTCGGACCGGACGCCAACGCACACGGGCCGAACGAGTACCTCCACCTCCCGACCGCCCGCCGCCTCACCGTCGCCATCGCCCACCTGCTCGACGCGCACGCCGTTCACTGAAGCTGACTTCCGTCAGGGCGCGGACCTTCGACGTGGTCAATTCGGCCCTGCGCCGGTGCCCGGGTCGTTGGAGCTCGCTGGGGTTTCGACTCGAGCCGCCCGACCCCCGTTGCCGTTCGCTGCCTGCTCGTCGATCCACGCACGTACCTGAGGCAGGAGGGTCACGAGGCCGATCACGCCGGCGACCGCCACCGAGATGCCAACTACCAGGAAGCCGGGGAACAGGACGGCGCCCACTATGCCGCCGACGATCATCGCGACGCCCGAAAGCGCCAGAGCCGCCCGCCCGGTGCCGTTGTCGGTGACCTTGCTCGCGGCGCCGGCCGCCGTCGACGTGGTGCGGTCGAGTACCCGTTCGGCCCATGCGAATTCGGTGGCGAGGATGACCAGGCCGAGAATGATCACGAGGATGCCGGGTCCTGGTAGGGCGAGCATTGCCACGCCGGCGAGCAGCACGGCGGCACCGAGGATCAGCACCATCAGACGTTTGGCGTTGCGGGCGATGACGCGTAGCCACGCGCGGGGAGAGTGCAGGTCGGGCATCGTCCCAGTATCTCCCGACCGAACCTGCCCTACACCCGCCGCCGCAGTCGTGGATTGCAGCAGGGGTCAGACCCCTGCTGTAATTCAGGTGAGCCAGGCGGGGCGGTTGGCTTCGTACGTGTCGATCGCGGCGGCGTGGGTGAGTGTGATGCCGACGTCGTCGAGGCCGTTGAGGAACCGGTGCTGGGTCTGCGGGTCCATCGGGAAGCTCTCGTCGATGCCGGCAGCCGGTACCTCGACCTTGAGTTGCTCCATGTCGACGACGATCTGGGTCTCGGCGTCGGCTTCGATCGCCGCCCAGATCGCTTCGACCGTCGTCTCCGGTACCACCACGGGCACGAGACCGTTCTTGGTGCAGTTGTTGCGGAAGATGTCGGAGAAGCTTGGCGCGATCACGGCATCGAAGCCGTACTGCTGGATCGCCCACACCGCGTGCTCGCGAGACGAGCCGACCCCGAACGCCGGGCCGGCGACGAGGATGTTGGCCTGCGCGTATCGTTCGTCGTTGAGGACGAAGTCGCGGTCGTCGCGCCAGGTCGAGAACAGGCCTTTCTCGAAGCCGGTCCGCTCGACACGCTTGAGCCAGTCGGCCGGGATGATCTGATCGGTGTCGACGTCGGAACGCTTCAACGGGACACCTGTACCGGTGATCACCTGCACGGCCTTCATGACGCCACCCCTTCCAGATCGGCAGGTGTACAGAACGTGCCCTTCACTGCGGTCGCCGCAGCGACTTCGGGCGAGACGAGGTGGGTGCGACCACCACGGCCCTGGCGACCCTCGAAGTTGCGGTTGCTCGTGCTGGCAGCACGCTCGCCGGGCGCCAGCTTGTCGGGGTTCATCGCCAAGCACATCGAGCAGCCAGGTTCGCGCCAGTCGGCGCCCGCAGCGATGAAGATCTGATCGAGGCCCTCTTCGATTGCCTGTGCCTTCACCGCGTGGCTGCCCGGAACGACCATCACCCGTGGCACGGTCACGGTGCGACCCTCCATCACCGCAGCGGCGGCGCGAAGGTCTTCGATTCGGCTGTTGGTGCACGATCCGATGAACACGGTGTCGACGGCGACGTCACGCAACGGCGTGCCCGCTTCGAGGCCCATGTACTCGAGCGCCCGAGCGACGGTTTCCTTGGTCGTCGGGTTGTCGTAGTCGTCGGGCGATGGCACGACGGAATCGATCGGTGCGACCTGTCCTGGGTTGGTGCCCCAGGTGACGTGGGGGCGGATCGCTGCTGCATCGAGTACGACCTCCTTGTCCCACACCGCGTCGTCGTCGGAGTGCAGCGTCGACCAGTCGGCGACGGCGGCCTCCCACGCGTCGCCGCTCGGCGCGTTGGCCCGGCCCTCGAGGTAGTCGAACGTGGTCTGGTCGGGAGCGATCAGGCCTGCCTTCGCCCCGGCCTCGATCGACATGTTGCACACGGTCATCCGGCCCTCCATCGACAGCGCTCGGATGGCCGAGCCGCGATATTCGATCACGTGACCGATGCCGCCGCCGGTGCCGATCTCGCCGAGGATCGCGAGGATCACATCCTTGGCGGTGACCCCGGGCTGGAGGTCACCGTCGACGGTGACCGACATCCATTTCGGACGTTGCTGGGGGAGTGACTGCGTGGCGAGGACGTGCTCGACCTCGCTGGTGCCGATGCCGAACGCCAGCGCCCCGAAGGCGCCGTGGGTGGCGGTGTGCGAGTCGCCGCACACGATGGTCATCCCTGGCAACGTGCGGCCCTGCTCGGGGCCGATCACGTGGACGATGCCCTGGTTGGGGTCGCCCATCGGGAAGTTGGTGATGCCGAACTCGGCGGTGTTGGCCCGCAGCGTGTCGATCTGTTTGGCCGAGATCGGATCGGCGATCGGCTGATCGATGTTCTCGGTGGGGACGTTGTGGTCCTCGGTGGCGATGGTCAGCTCGGGTCGACGAACGGTGCGGCCGCTGAGGCGCAATCCGTCGAACGCCTGCGGGCTGGTGACCTCGTGGACGAGGTGGAGGTCGATGTACAGCAGGTCGGGTTCATCCGGTGCCGAATGCACCAGGTGGCGTTCCCACACCTTTTCCGGCAGTGTCGTTCCCATGGTGTCGCTCCTTGTCGAATCCCACAATGTGGGATAACGTTCTTGCAATATGGAAAGCGTATCGGGCGTCGGCGTCCTCGACAAGGCCGTGGTCGTGCTCCAGGCAGTCGCCGACTCGCCGGCGGCTCTCGTCGATCTCCAGACTCGCTCGGGCCTGCCGCGTGCCACGGTGCACCGACTCGCAGCGGCGCTCGAGCACCACGGGCTACTTCGTCGCGACGGGGCCGGCCGCTACGAACTCGGCCTCGGACTGGTGTCGCTCGGACAGGCGGCGGCCGACCGCTTCCCGCTCGTCGAAATCGCCCGCACGCCGCTGGAACGACTCAACGCCGACACCGGCGAGAGCGTCCAGTTGTTCGTGCGTGAGGGGTTGCAGCGACGTTGTGTCATCTCGCTCGAGTCGCCCCACGGCCTGCGATGGATCGTGCCGCACGGTTCACTCCTGCCCCTCGACGTCGGTTCTGCGGGCCGCGTGCTCACGGGCGAGGCGTCCAAGCACGGATGGGTACAGAGCATCGGCGAGCGCGAGGCCGGCGTCGCGTCGGTCAGCGCCCCGGTTCTGGCTGTCGATGGCTCGACCATCGCAGCGGTCTCCGTGAGCGGCCCGATCGAGCGGCTGACGCGTCAACCCGGCAAACGGTTCGGGGCTGCCGTCGTGGCAGCGGCCGAACTGATCTCTGCCGCGTTGCGATGAGTTTCGGCGCTCACGGGTAGCGCGCAGACTCATCGCAACGAGAACGTGGCTCGTGATTGTTCGGCGAGCGGTTCGCCGGGCGGACCCCACGACCAGACGTACTCCAGGGTGTCGCCGATCGCGATCTCGATCTGCAGCTCGAAACCCTCGATGACCACGGCCGTTGTTGAAGACCGAGTCGCTGACCTCGATCAGCTGCCCCAGTCCGGTGAGCTCGGCGCACAGGACGTACAGCGTCGCTTCGCCCGACCACATGTCGAACGCCAATGTGGTGTGTTCGGCGTGGAGTTCGGTGCCGTCCGGGGCCGTGGCCACGTAGGAGATCGTGGCTCCCATGCCATCGAGGATCGGAGCGATTTCCGCGACGGCGGCGAACGGACCGCTCTCGGCGCCGTCACCGGTGCCTTCGTAGCGGCCAGCCGCCGACACGACTCGATCGATGATCGTTTCCATCACCACCACCGTAGGCGGCGACCAGCCTCGTCTGCAGCGCGCGCCACGATGCCGGGTCACCCGATCTTGGTCTCGATGCTCAGCGCCTGTCGGCACTCGGCCACGCCGCTCATCGTGATGTCGTCGCGCCGCCGAGGCAACCATGTCGCTCGGTCCAGGCGCCACCGTTGTCCGAGCACCGGCTTGCCCTGGTGGGTGGCCCACGCCAGGCCATTGCGCTCGTACCCGAGGTGCTCGGACACCGCATTCGATCCGGCGTTGTCGAGCGCCCCCTCGCTGTGCGCCTCGGCAGCACCGAGTCCCTCGAACGCGAGGTGGAGAATCGCGGTCCTCATCTCGCTTCCGAGCCCGCGTCGCCGCACATCCGAGGAAACCCACGACGTGCTCTCGACGGTGCCGAAGGTGTCGAACTCGTTCCCGGTGAGGTCTTGCTGGCCCACTGCTTCGCCGTCGACGAGGACCACGAAGTTCAGCCGCCACGAGTCCGGGCGGACCGTGCCACGTCCGCGCCACACTGCCCGCATCCAGTGCTGCACCCGAATGTCGGGATCTGGCTCGTAGAAGGGGCTGGGATCGTCCCATGGAGGTGGGTTGGCTGTTGCCTTACCGGCGGCGACGAGTGGAGCGAGTGCTTCGAGGAGGTCATCGGTTGCGCCGCGCAGCTCGAGTCGTGGAGTGACGACCCGAACGTTCAATGGCGCATATACAGACATCCGGTGACCATAGACAGCACGACAGCTCCGCATCGCGAGGCTTTCGCGCAGCGAATTCGTCTGCAGCTCTTTGCGTGCGTCGGCCAGCGGACGCGGCTGGCTGTGAGCGAGTGCGTGGCGTGGACCGCGGAGGTGCCTGCAGCGGTTGAGCAACCGCGTGGTACCGATCGACGAGTCGAACTGGCGTGGAGCCCTCGAGGTGCATGTGAGCGACGAACAGCTGCCGATCGTGGCCGAGTCACAACCGGTGGCGCTCGTGATCCTGGCAAGGCCTACGTCCGGCCGGACCGGAACTGGGAAGTCGGATTCGTCGACGCGATGGACCGGCGATCAGGAGCCGAACATCGGACGTTCGTAGACCATCGCTGCGAACTCGTTGCCTTCGGTGTCGAGGAAACCGATGTGCTTTCCGACGGTGGGAATGGCCATTTCCTCGTGCAGGACCGATCCGCCGCTTGCGACCACGCGATCTCGAACGACGGTCAGGTCATCGACCGCAACCGTGCACGTGAAACCCCGCACCCCGGCCCCCGAGAGAGGCTCGGCTCGAATGTGGAGCGCACCGTGGATTCCTGGGCGGTCGGCGTCGCCGGTGTCGACGTTGTAGAAGCCCGGTGGCCCCCATGCCTCGAACTGCCAGCCGAACACCGCCTCGTAGAAGTGACGCGCCCGCTCGACATCATCGGCATGGATGGCGAAGTGGACGATGTTGTTGGCCATGGCAACGACCGTACGCCCGCCGTCAAGCGGTGCGGGATTCGCTCCACAGCCACCACAGCAACGGCAGCTGCATCGGGAGACGAATCCAGTTCTGGGGGCCGTTGGATGTGCCGACACTGCGGGTCATCTTCCCATCGACCGGTTTGACCTCGACCTGGTTGACCGCCATGTCGACGTTGGCCGGGAAGACGGCGATCGTGAGTGCGATCAGCCCCAGAGCGGAGATCCGACGGGTCTGCGGGGCGATCATGCCGAGGCCGAGCACGATTTCTGCTGCGCCGCTCACCTGGTTCGCGGCTGTGGCGCTCGGGAACCAGTCGGGGACGATCGCCTCGAAGAAATCCGGCTTGGCGAAGTGCATGACGCCGGCCGAGGTGAACAGCGCAGCGGCGGCGTAGGGCGAGAGGCGTGACATCGTGACCAGTCAAGCTGGTCGGCGGCCGTTCGTCGAAGCCCAACCGCAGCCGCCTACGCTGTCGGCCGTGAGCGACACCGCCGTCAACGTCGAGGTATTGCCGAGCGACTGGCGAGAGCAGGTGCTCTCGCTGGCGAACGAGCGCGATGCGGTGATCCTCGCTCACAACTATCAGGTACCAGAGATCCAAGACATCGCCCACTACGTCGGCGACTCGCTCGGGCTGTCGCGCGTAGCTGCCGACGTCGACGCTTCGACGATCGTGTTCTGCGGGGTCCACTTCATGGCTGAGTCGGCGAAGATTCTCGCTTACGACAAGACCGTGCTGATCCCCGACGCAGCTGCCGGGTGCAGCCTTGCCGAGACGATCAACGGCGAGCAGCTCCGGGCGTGGAAAGCCGAACATCCGGGCGCCGTCGTGGTCAGCTATGTGAACACCACCGCCGAGGTGAAGGCCGAGACCGACATCTGCTGCACATCGTCGAATGCCGTCGAGGTCGTCGAGTCGATACCGCGCGACACCGAAATCCTGTTCCTGCCCGATCAGTTCCTCGGCGCCCACGTCCAGCGCATGACAGGTCGCGACAACATGCACATCTGGTTGGGCGAGTGCCACGTGCACGCCGGTATCAACGGCGCTGACCTCAAGGCGCAGGTCGCCGCCGAGCCCGAGGCCGAACTGTTCGTCCACCCTGAGTGCGGGTGTGCGACGAGCGCGATGTACCTGGTGTCGTCTGGTGTCGTTCCCGAGACCAGCACGAAGATTCTCTCCACCGGCGGCATGGTCGACGCGGCCCGCGAGACCACTGCGGCCAAGGTGCTGGTCGCGACCGAGACGGGCATGATCCACCAACTCGAGAAGGTCAATTCCGTCACCGAGTTCGTACCTGTCAACCGGGCGGCGGTGTGCAAGTACATGAAGATGATCACGCCGGCCAAGCTGTTGCGCTCGCTGCGCGACGGCACCGACGAGGTGTTCGTCGATCGTGACATCGCAGATCGGGCCCGGCTCTCGGTCGAGCGAATGATCGCGATCGGCACCCCCTCGACCACTGGCGAGTGATCGTGGTTCCCCGCACCCAGGTCTCCCGGAACCACGGTGGTCCCTTCTGCCCTGGGCGCAGGGAACCACGATGAGTTTGCCGAGGCGGCTGGCGGCGCCGCCGGCGACGTGGGAGCGCGACGTCGATGTCGTGGTGTTGGGTTCGGGGGCGGCCGGGTTGTCGGCGGCGTTGGCCGTGCGGCCGGTGCGCAGCGTGCTCGTGGTGACCAAGGACGTCCTCTCCGCCGGGTCGACGCAGTGGGCGCAAGGTGGGCTCGCAGGGGTGCTCGACCCGACCGACTCGATCGCCGATCACGTGCGCGACACCCTCGATGCCGGTGCCGGGCTCTGCGACGAAGCGGTCGTGCGCGAACTGGTCGAGGAGGCACCGAAGTCGATTCGCTATCTGATGCGTCTCGGCGCGGCGTTCGATCCCGAGCAGGGCGGCACCGACATCGCGCTCACCCGCGAGGGCGGTCACAGCCACAACCGCATCGTTCACTCCGGTGGCGATCGATCGGGCGCCGAGGTGCAGCGCACACTCGACGAGAATGCCCTCGGAGCCGGTGTCGAGGTGATGGGCCACGCGTTCGCTCTCGACCTGGTGATGGGCACCGCTGCTGACGGCGAGCCCCAGGCGGTCGGTGTCCGCATCGGCAAGACCGACGAACACGGCATCCTGGTGTCGGTCGGTGTCGTCACTGCCCGTGCGGTGGTGATCGCCTCAGGCGGCTACGGCCAAGTCTTCGCGTCGACGTCGAATCCTCCCGCGGTCACCGGGGACGGTGTCGCCATGGCGTTGCGCGCCGGCCTGGCGGTGACCGATCTCGAGTTCATCCAGTTCCACCCCACCGTGATGTGGCGTGGTCCCGATGCGCGCGGCCAGCAGGCACTCGTCTCCGAAGCGGTTCGCGGCGAGGGCGCGATCCTGTACGACGCCGCCGGAGAGCGCGTGATGGTGGGTGTCCATCCGCTGGAGGATCTGGCGCCTCGCGACGTGGTCGCAGCAGCAATCAGCCGACGGATGGCAGAAGCACCCGGCGGTGTCGACGACCACGTCTACCTCGACGCCACCCACATGGGCGAACGATTCCACGAGCGCTTCCCGTCGATCACCGAGGCATGTCGCGAGATCGGCCTCGACCCCGCCGTCGACCGGATTCCCGTGGCGCCCGCGGCGCACTATGCGTGTGGAGGAATCCGAGCCGGACTCGACGGCCGTACGGCACTTCGCGGCCTGTACGCCGTCGGCGAGGTGTCGGCAACGGGGGTCCACGGAGCCAACCGGTTGGCCTCGAACAGCCTGACCGAGTCGATCGTGGCCGGCACGTGGGTGGGCCGAGATCTCGCGTGGGAGGTGCCCGATCGTGTTCGCAGCGACATCGAGTTCGGCGACCCACTCGACCATGGTCTGCTCGATCCTGCACGACTGCGTGAGGTGCGAGCGGTGATGTCTCGTCATGTCGGTGTGGTGCGCGACGCGATGTCGTTGTCGTCGGCCGCCGGAGCGCTCGGATCGATCGGCCGCACGATGCGTTCGGCGAAACGTCTCTGCGACGCCGAGCGAGCTCCGAGCCGATCGAGGCCGTGCCCACGATCGAGCCGTCGCGTCGATCGTGGGAGGCCACCAACATCCTCACCGTGGCGACGGCAACCGTGGCCGCAGCGCTGTCACGCACCGAGAGTCGCGGCTGCCATCGCCGCTCCGATCACCCAGAAACTCGCCCTGAATGGCTTCGGCATCTCGATGTCACCCTCGACGCCGCTGGTGCCATCTCCGTGGAGGACCGACCATGACCACACTGACCTGTGACCACTGTGGATTCGACGGATCGCGCTGGAGCAACGACGACGTCGAACGCACCTTGGCCCACACCGACGACCTGATCGGCTACGTCCTCGAAGGTGCCGACGACACTGACGGCGCCGATGCCACCGCCCTTCCCGCTGGGCCCGATGACGACCCACTCGCGGCGGTTCATGCGCTGATGCATCACCTCCACGAGGTCGCATCGGGTCGACGAGCGGCAAACGATTTCGAGCCGATGGTCGGGACGGTCGATTCGTTGCAGGCTTCGGGTGGTGGTGTGCCGAAGGCGTCGATCCCGGTTGCCGACATCGGCCCGAGCGGCGTGATCGGTGACGAGCAGAACAATCGCAGACATCACGGCCGGCCGTGGCAAGCGGTCTGCCTCTACAGCAGCGACCGGATCGAAGCGCTGCGGAGTGAGGGGCATCCGATCGCTGCCGGCGCAACCGGCGAGAACCTCACGATCTCGGGCATCGACTGGTCGCGGATGCGTGGGGGATTGACGATCACCATCGGCGACGTCGCGCTCCGCACCAGCGGCCCGGCAGCGCCGTGCCACAAGATTGGACAGTGCTTCACCGATCGCCACTGGGACCGAATCGATCACGTCGCGCACCCGGGCTGGGCGCGCTGGTACGCATCGGTGCTCACCGGCGGAACGATTCGCCCCGGTGACACGGTGACCATCACGGCCTGACACCGCCAGCCGTACACTCGCCGCCATGTTCGTCTTCCACCCGCTGTCGGAGGCCACCCGACGCTCGTTGATCGATGGCGGCCTCGACCCCGACGCCGTCGCCGGCATCGTGCGCAACGCCGTGACCGAAGACCTCATGGGTGGCATCGACGTGACCTCGACGGCCACGATCGCCGCTGATCATCGAAGCACTGCGACGTTCGGGGCGCGCCAGGACGGAGTGATCGCGGGCCTTGCCGTGGTCGCCGCGGTGATCGAGACCGTCTGCGGCGACACCGCCAGCGACTTCCACACGAACGTTCCCGACGGTACGCGGGTCACCGCCGGGACGACGATCGCCGAGGTCACCGCCCCGACGCGGCTGTTGCTCACCGCCGAACGCACCGCGCTCAACCTGCTGTGCCATCTGTCGGGTGTGGCCACCTCGACCCGGCGCTGGGCCGACGCGCTCGACGGCACCGCTGCGGTGGTACGCGACACACGAAAGACCACGCCGGGACTCCGAGCATTGGAGAAATACGCGGTGCGTTGCGGTGGCGGCACCAACCATCGCATGGGGCTCTCCGACATGGCGTTGGTGAAGGACAACCACATCGCCGCGGCCGGTGGTGTGGCCGAGGCCTTCCGTCGAGTGCGCGAGCTTGCCGCCGACATCCCGGTGGAGATCGAGGTCGACACGCTCGACGGGCTCCGCGAAGCAATCGCCGCGGGCGCCGACGAGGTGTTGATCGACAACTTCACACCCGACGAGATGCGCCAGGCGGTCGTGGTCCGCGACGAGATGAGGCCGTCGATGCGGCTCGAGGCAAGCGGCGGTCTGACCGTCGAGTCGGCACGTACCGTGGCCGAGACGGGCGTCGACTACATCGCCGTTGGCGAGCTGACTCACTCTGCACGCGTCCTCGACATCGGGCTCGACCTGCGGACCGCCTGACCGCAGAACCCGCGCAGCGAAGGTCTCCGACACACCTCGCACCTTGACTTCGCATTGTTCGCCCGGGGTGGGGCGATGCATGCCGTCGATCACCCCGGGCTAGGTTGCCGGGCGGGCGGAGTGAGGAGCTCCCATGCCAACCAGTGCGACCACCGTCCGAGAGCGGGTGCGTGACGCCAGCCGCCCGGCCGGTCCCACCCGAGGCGGCCGATACCGACCCCCTGGTCAGCACCGTGTGACCGCCGTCGTCGGAGCGATCGTCGCGGCGGTCGTGATGACCGCTGTGCTCGTGCCGACGTCTGCGTCTGCTGCACCTGGCCGGCTGAGTGCGTCGATGTGCGCATCGTCGGGACTTGCCAGCCACCTCGTTGGGGCCGGCGACAGCTGGTTCGGAATCGCCGAGGGCGCCGAGGTCAGCGTTCGCTCGCTGGTCGACACGAATGGTGTGACGGCCGACCATGTCCTGCAGCCCGGCGATGTCGTCTGCCTGCCTGTGGACGCGACACCGTCGTCGACATGTTCGCCGTCGAACGCTCCGACGTATGCCGTCGACTCGGGTGACACGTGGTGGGACATCGCCGACCGCGCAGGGATCTCGCTGTCGTCGCTGTTGTCCACCAACGCCACCTCGGAGGATCGTGTGATCCATCCGGGTGACACCGTGTGCCTTCCGCCGGGAACGTCGCTGGCATCGAGCAGATCATCGTCGGGATCATCGTCGTCGTCGGGATCGTCATCGTCGTCGGGAATCGAAGCATTGCCGATGCGCGGGCCCTGTTGGTTCAGCGACGACTGGGGCGACCCACGAGGGGGGCAGCGCCGTCATGAAGGCACCGACCTCTTTGCCGAACGCGGCAGCTACGTCTACGCCGTCGTCGACGGCACCTTGACCCGGCGCGCTTGGGACCAACCGGGCCAGCGATCGGGCAACGCTTGGTGGCTGACCGCAGCAGACGGAAGCGGGACCTACTTCTTCTATGCCCACCTCGACGACTTCGCCCCCGACCTGTCGGTCGGTACTCGGGTGCAGGCGGGGCAGATCATCGGCTTCATGGGCAACACCGGCAATTCGGCGTTTCCGCATCTGCATTTCGAGATGCACCCGAACGGTGGCGGCGCGGTCAATGCGTATCCGCTGCTGCGTCAATCAGGAGGCTGCAAGAGCGGCGAGCAGTATCGCCAACCGGGCGGCTGGATTCCCGATTGAGCCGGGCACCTGGAGATCGAGAAACGGGGGTCAGCCCTCGGGCTGTCCGTACACGCCGAGGAGGTCGACGACGATCACCATGTCGGTTCCGGCCGGGAGACCGAGCTGGGGGTTGCCGTCGGGGCCGAAGGCGTCTTCTGGTGGGACCACGATGGCACGTCGCCCACCGACCTTCATGCCGGGCAGGCCCTTCACGAACCCCGGGAACCCGTTCTCGGTGGTCGGCACGGGGACCGGTGCCGCGTCCCAGCTGCTCTCGAGGGCAACTTGATTGTCGCCCCTGAACAGCACGTAGTTGATGACACCCGTCTGGCCGGCTTCGAGCTCTGCACCTTCGCCTTCGACGAGATCTACGAACGTGGTCTCGGTGGCCCCCTCGGAGGCCGGAACTCCCGGCTCGGTCGGAGCGTCAGCAGGGTCGGGCTGTTGGATGACGGCGCGAACGTCGATCAGGAACGTGAGCGCTTCGTCGGCGCCGATGATGTCGCCACGGGCTTCTGCGCCGTACGCGAGATCGCTGGGGATGTCGAGGCGCACCCTGGTGCCGGTTTGCACTCCGAGCAGACCCTGGTCCCAGCCGGCGATCACGCTGCCTTGGCCGAGTGCGACGGAGAAGGGCTCGAAACGGTCGTAGCTGTTGTCGAACTCGACACCGTCACGGCTTCGGACGCCGACGTAGTCGACGAGCACGGTGTCGCCCGACACCGCTTCGGGTCCGGTGCCCTCTTGGAGGACGGTGACCTGCAGCTCGGTCGGGAGTTCGTCGGGAATCTCGACCTCAGGCTTGTCGGGGTTGGTCGGCGGCGTGACGGGTTCGGCGTTGTCGGTTGTCTCGGTGTCGTCGCCGTCGGTGGTGTCAGCGCCCCCCGAGGTGTCGTCGGTCGCCGTGGTGTCCTCGGTGGAGGCGAGGGCGTCGTTGGCGTTGTCGCCATCGCTGCCGCACGCGGCGATCAACAAGGTGGCGGTCACGAGCAGGGGGAGGGTCCGGCGCATCAGAACGACGCTACTTGCGAACTTCGACCGGACCTCGGCAGCTCGGCCGCTCTCACCCAACTCCGAATTTCGGGAGTGGTCGACCGCGGACCGATCACGCGTGGTCGCGAGTCGCAAGCCAGGCGGCCTCGGCGCGGCCCAGCTCGGTCGAGGCGGGCCCGTCGACGAACGGCCACAGCTCGGAGGCGATTCGGCGGTAGTTGCCCGTCGCCCCCAGTTCGCCGAGCAGGGCGTACAGGCCGAGGTTGATGCGTTGGATGAACACGAACGCACGGGGCACCGTGGCGTACTGGCTGATCGGGCTGGTGCGATCGAACGTGTGCCGCACGATCGAGTTGGCGTAGTCGCGCGTCCAGGTCATCTCGGCGTCGTTGCGCACCGTGTCGTAGAAGTGCGAGAAGTAGTCGCCGACGGCCTCGGTCGACACCGGGGCATCTGGGCGAAGCATGCCGGCGCCCTCCACGATCCGGCGGAACTCGGCGTGGTCGTGGTCGACAGCTGCTGCCTTCACCATCGAACCGAACAGTTGTGTCTCGTCCGGGCTGAAGTGCTTGACCAGACCGAAGTCGAGGAAGGTGACGGTGCCATCGTCGTGGAACAGGTAGTTGCCCGGATGTGGGTCGCCGTTGAACGCCCCCATCCGGTACAGGCTTCGGAACACGAAGCGGAAGATCACCTCACCGGCAACGTCGCGTTCGGCCTGCGGTCGACCCATCAGCTCGGCCCAGCCGAACCCGTCGGCCAGTTCGGTGGTGAGCACGTGCACCGTCGAGAGCTCGGGCACCACCTCGGGGATCCGGATGAAGGGATGGTCGCGGTAGTAGTCGGCGAAGGCCTGCTGGTTGCGGGCCTCGCGTTCGTAGTCGACCTCTTCGGCGATGCGCAGCTTGATCTCGTCGACCATCTCGGCCGGATCGAGTCCGCCGAAGCCCTGACGCAACAGAGCGCCGAGCAGATCGGCGTTCTTGAGATCGGCCACGATGGCGTCGCCGACGCCCGGGTACTGCACCTTCACTGCCACGGCACGCTCGGTGCCGGTGGCCGGATCGCGCAGCAGCGCCCGATGCACTTGGCCGATCGACGCGGCCGCAATCGGGGTCGGGTCGAACTCGGCGAAGACCTCGTCGATCGGACGACCGAGTTCGCGTTCGACCGTTTCGAGCGCAAGGTCGACCGACATCGGAGGTGCATTGGACTGGAGCTGCGACAACGCCAGTCGCAGCGGTTCGGGCAATCCGTCGTCGAGGTAGCTGGCCATCTGGCCGAGCTTCATCAATGCGCCCTTCATGTGTCCGAGTTCATCGGCCACCTGCTGAGCGGAACGCAGCTCACGATGGCGGTCGAGTTCGTCTCGTCGTTCGGCCGACGCAAACGTCTTGCGCGCTGCGGTGGTGGCGTAGGTGGTGCCCACCCGCGCACCCATGCGTGCGAGTTGTCCGTTGCGGCGCAGACGCGTGCTGTGCAAGTGACGTCCGCTCGTTGCTCGAGTACCCGGTCGCAACACTGCGACGGCGAACCCGGTTGCGACGAGCGTGGTAGCCGCGATGACGACGTGGCGGGGCCTCATGAGCGGCGCACCACCGACTCGATGGCGCGGACGAGCGTGGGTGCGAAACGGTCGGCGTTGGCAACGACCGCGTCGTGCATCCCATCGACGCGAAAGGCCTCAGAATCGGAGATCTGTTCGAACAACTTCACCTGACGCCGCAGCGGCACCACCTGATCGCGCATCGTGAGCACCGACGACGAGGGCACGTCGACCTCGCCGAGCCAGTCGGTCGACGAGAACTTGCCGATCGCTTTGCCCGCTTCGAGCACCGCTCGCCAGTCGTGGTCGGCGGTCTCGCGCATCGCCCACGGGCCCCACTTCTCGGTTCGCCGTTGCAGATACAGCTGCTCGACCAGCCAGGTCTTGGCCTGCTCGGGGGCCACACGGGCCATGGCGGCCAGGCCGGTGAAGCCGACCGCTCCGAGCCGCTTGTCGCGACGACCGGCGAAGTACGGCGCCGTTGCGCAGAGCACGAGTCCGGCGACGTGGTCAGGGTGTCGGCGCCACACCAACTGCGCGATCGGGCCGCCCATCGAGTAGCCGACCGGGATGAAACGGTCGACACCCAACGCTGCGGCGATGTCGACGGCATCGTCGGCGCAGTCCTCGAGTCGGAACGGCTTCTTCGACCTCAACCCCGTGCCGTGGCCCCGATGGTCGAATGCGATCACCCGGAATCGCTCGCCGAGCGCCCCGTAACAACGAAACCAGTTGAGGTCGGCGGTCGCCGTCCATCCATGGAGCAACACGATGGCCGGCGCGTCGGGTGCGGCGCCGAAGTCGCGCACCATCACGGTGCCGCGGTCGGCGAGTTCGACGAATCTGGCCGGTGGCAGGACCGGGGAGACGACGTCGAGTTCGTGGTGGCCGATGTCGGCGGGTGCGGCGATCTCAGAGTTGTTCGACACGGAGCACCGTCACGGTGAGTGCACCGTTGGGTGCCTCGTAGGTGATGGTCGCGCCGACTTCGGCGCCGTCGAGAGCGGAACCGAGCGGCGACGAGGCGCTGATCACGTCAGCGCCGTCGATCTGCTCTTCCATGTTGCCGATGAGGTAGCGCTCGGCGTCGTCCTCGCTGTCGCCCTCGTAGACGATGGTGTACAGCATCGAGCCGTCGACGATCTCGGCGTTCTCGAGGAGATGTTCGAGCTGGCGGATGCGGCCCTCCATGTGTCCCTGCTCGTCCTTGGCGGCGTGGTAGCCGGCGTTCTCCTTGAGGTCGCCCTCTTCCCGGGCGCGTTCGATCTTGTTGGCGACGTCGATGCGACCTCGCGTGGTCAGATCCTCGAACTCGGCTTTGAGACGGTCGAACGCCGATGCCGACAACTGCACTGCTGCCATGGTCACCGGAGGATACCGGCGCACTGGGTTCTCGACCCGGCGCAGACCTAGGCTCGCCGGCAATATGACGCACAACATCGCAGTGATCGGTGGCGACGGGATCGGTCCCGACGTCACGGCCGAGGCCATCAAGGTCGTTCGCGCCGCCGGAGTCGACATCGCCACCACCGACTTCGACCTCGGCGGTCAGCGCTTCTTGCGAGACGGCGAGATCCTCTCCGATGCCACCCTCGACGAACTCCGCGCCTTCGATTGCATCCTGCTCGGCGCTGTCGGCACACCCGATGTGCCCCCTGGCGTCATCGAGCGCGGACTGCTGCTCAAGATGCGTTTCGACCTCGACCTGTACATCAATCAGCGGCCCTTCCTCGGCACGGCACCGGGAGGCGACACCCCTCACGACTTCGTGGTGATCCGCGAGAACACCGAAGGCCCATACGTCGGTGAGGGCGGTGCCCTTCGCGTGGGGACGCCGCAGGAAGTGGCCACGCAGGGATCGTTCAACACTCGTTTCGGTGTCGAACGGTGCGTGCGGTACGCGTTCGAACTGGCCGCCAGCAGGCCGCGCAAGCATCTCACGCTCGTCCACAAGACGAATGTGCTCGCCTTTGCCGGCAGCCTGTGGGAGCGCACGTTCAACGAGGTCGCCGCCGAGTATCCCGACATCACCACGGCGTACAACCACGTCGACGCCGCGTGCATCTTCTTCGTGCAGGACCCGCATCGCTACGACGTGATCGTCACCGACAACCTGTTCGGCGACATTCTCACCGACCTCGGTGGTGCGGTGTCCGGCGGCATCGGGCTGGCGTCGTCGGCCAACCTCAACCCGTCCCGTACTGGCCCCTCGATGTTCGAGCCGGTCCACGGCTCCGCACCCGACATCGCGGGCCAGAACAAGGCAAATCCAACTGCGGCGATTCTGAGCGCTGCGCTCATGCTCGACTTCCTCGGCGAAGGGGCAGCCGCCGACCGGATCCGGGCGGCGTGTGTCGATCCTGTCACCGGCAGCACCACCGAGGTCGGTGACGCGATCGCTGCTCGCGTGGGAAACTGACGACATGCCCATCACACCGACCCCGAAGATCTGGATGAACGGCGAGCTCGTCGACTGGGAGAAGGCCCAGGTGCACGTGCTCACCCACACCCTCCACTACGGCACCGGTGTGTTCGAGGGCATCCGCGCCTACGAGACCGCCGACGGCCCGGCCGTGTTCCGCCTCACCGAGCACATCGAGCGCCTCTTCAGCTCGGCGCAGATCATGGGCATGGAGATCCCGTACACCGTCGACGAATTGGTCGCCGCCACCAAGGAGACGGTTGCGTCCACCGGCCTCGACTCGTGTTACATCCGCCCGATCGCGTACTTCGGATACGGCGAGATGGGCCTCAACACCCTGCCGTGCACGGTCGACGTGTCGATTGCCTGCTGGCCGTGGGGTGCGTATCTCGGCGACGACGCCGTCGAGAAGGGCGTGCGCATGAAGATCTCGTCGTGGACGCGCCACGACCACAACACGATGCCGCCGGCGTCGAAGACCACCGGGAACTACGTCAACTCGTCGCTGGCGAAGGTCGAGGCACTCAAGGCCGGATACGACGAGGCGATCATGCTCGCCCCCAACGGCCTCGTCGCCGAGTGCACGGGCGAGAACATCTTCGTGGCCCGCCACGGCAAGCTGCTCACCCCGCCATTGTCGGCCGGTGCGCTCGAAGGCATCACGCAGAACTCGGTGTCGACCATCGCTGCCGATCTCGGATTCGAAGTGGTCGTCGACAACCTGGCTCGCAGCGACCTCTACATCGCTGAGGAAGCGTTCGTGTGTGGCACCGCCGCCGAGGTCAGCTCGATCAACTCGGTCGACGACCGTGAGATTCCGTGCCCCGGACCGATGACGTCTGCGATCGCTCACGTGTACCACGAGGCCATCCGCGGCAAGGACCCGCGGTACGCCCACTGGTGCGAACACGCCTCCTGACGTCGCCCCCGGTCGACCACCTTCTTCACCCACATTGCCCCCGATCGTGACGGCTCACCGTCACGATTCCGGGCAATTCGTGGGTGGGATAGGTTCCGACGATGAACATCGGGATGTGTTTCGACCGATCGTTGCCGGCGCCGTTCGTCGTCGAGGTCGCGGAATCGCTCGAGGCCGCGACCGTCGATCAGCTGTGGGTGATCGAAGACTGCTTCTACACCGCAGGGATCAGCCTGGCGGCGACGGCGTTGGCGCGAACCGAGCAGCTGACGGTCGGGATCGGGATCCTGCCCGCCGTCGCACGGAACCCGGCCGTCACGGCGATGGAACTTGCGACGCTCGCGAATCTCGCGCCCGGGCGGCTCCTCGCCGGTATCGGACACGGCGTCCAGGAATGGATGGGCCAGATGGGTGCGCGCACGCTCGTCGCCGCTCACCACCCTCGACGAAACGATCACCATCGTTCGGCGTTTGCTGCACGGCGACACGGTGAGCTTCGACGGCATCGAGTACACGATCCGCGACGTCTCACTCGACGCACCGCCCGCAGACCCGCCACCGGTACTCGCCGGCGTCCGCGGCCCGAAGTCGTTGGCGCTCGCCGGGCGTGCCGCTGATGGTGTTGTGCTCGCCGAGGGCGCCGGGCCCACCTACATCCGTGGTGCCATCGCTGCCGCCGGCAGCCCGAATCCGTTCCGCGTGTCGGTCTTCACCGCCCTGGGGATCCACGACGACGCCGCCGAGGCTCACCGGATCATGGCGCCGTTCGTGGCCGGCATGCTCGCCGAAGCCGGACCTGCAGTGCTCGCCCACCCGCACATCGACGAGATCCAGGAACGATTCGGTGATCGCGGCGTCGACGGCATCGCCGACATGCCGAGCCGAGTGGTGGATCGAACTCGGTGCCATCGGCACCTTCGCCGACGCCGTGCGCCACGCCGAGGCCCTCGTCGATGCCGGCGCCGACGATGTTGCCTTCTTCCCCGGCCCGACCGTCGACCTGGCTCGCGAGGATCTCGATCACGTCACCCGCCTCGCGGCAGCACTTCGTTGACGCCTGCCTCGAAATTGCCCCGGATCGTGACGCTCACCGTCACGATCCGGGGCAATTTCGGATTCAGGCGGAGCCGTAGGGGTCGTACGGATTTCGGGGGAGGCGTTCGATCGCGATGTCGGTCCCGATGCCGTGTTCGGTCGCGAGTTCGACGGCGAGCCGCAACGCCACGTCGTCCTCGACGGCCCACCCGGTCGAATCGAACACCGTGACCTCGTGGCGTCGACCGATGAACTCGTCGCGGCGCTGCATCACCTCGCTCAACGATGGTCCGATCTGATCGGACGACACCTGTTGGCATTCGCCTTCGAGGATGCACTGTTCGAGAGTGTCCGGCACCACGAAGGCGCGATTGCTGAACGACGCGGGAAGTTCGACCTTGCCGGGGAAGTCGGCCCCGACGGCGTTGACGTGCAACCACGGGCGGGTCTCGCCATCGGCGACGACCGGACCACCGCCGATGTCGACCGACGTGCACGTGCAGAGAACGTCGACCTCCTCGATGATCGCAGCGGCTCGTTCGGGTCCTGAAACCTCGACGTCGAGGCCGAGGAAACGCACCCGATCGGCGAACGTCGATGCCACCTCCGGGTCGCAGTCGAAACCGATGACGCGGTCGATCTCGCGGACCCGGCTGATCGCGTGCAGCTGCGTGACGGCCTGCGCCCCGAGTCCGGCCAACCCCACCACCACGGGCCCTGACTTCGCCAGCAGCTCCGTGGCGAGGCCCGACGCCGCGCCGGTTCGGATTGCCGTCAGCAGTGTTGCGTCGGCGATCGCAACGAGGTGACCGGTCACCGTGTCCCACATCGACGACGTGGCGATGACTGACGGCAGTGCCCGCTGGACCGGATTGGCCGGGTGATAGCCGACCATCTTGACCACGACGGGGCCACCGGTCTCGTGCGTTGGCATCCACTCGATGAGACCGAGATCTGGTTTGTCGTAGCGAAATCCGTCTCGGGCGCGCACTTCGACGGCGTCGGCCGAATGGTCGAGGAATCGGGCACGGAGTCGCTCGATCATCAGATCCATCAACTCGTGGCGCCCGACGGTCTCGAGCAGGTGCGTCAAGTCGGCTGCCGCGAGCACTCTCGTCTTCATCTGCGGGGACCCTAGGGGTGGGTGCCGACGCGGGTGCGACTGTGCGCACAGTCGAAAAACGAAAGCGCCCCGGTTGGCGCTGCTGGCTTTCGCCTGCGCGCCTTCCGGGGCTGCTCGGATGGACAGGTCCACCACTGGTCGATTGTCGGGCGTTAACCTTCGTCTCGACCTGTTCACATCGCCCGTCTCGCCTTGCGGCGTGGCGGGCGATGCCGCGTTTCGGACTCGACACCGGTTTCCCGGCCCCGAACCCGTGGCACCGTTTCACGCTGACCCGGTTGCCCGAGCCCTCGGTCCTGGTGCCAGGAACCGACCTCGCTGGGTCCAGTTGGGGTGGCCCCAGTTCCTTCGGCTCCTCAACCACACACTCCGTTGCCCACGCAGCACCGACACGTGCACCGAAGTGCACCCGAAGGCGCCGAGCGTGCCCGGTGGTCTCGCCGATTCGCTCGCCAGCGACGGGTTGCCCCGTGCTCGACGAACGTTCCAGCAGGTCTCCGTTTCCGTCGCCACCCGAAGGTGAGGCCGGCCCGGTCTGACCCGACGCCCGTCGCGGTCACCCGTGACGTTCGCCGACTCGTCGCTGCTCTCGTCCTCCCGAAGGAGTCCGACAGCCCGGTTCGAGGTGGCCGTGAACACTGTCCGTGCTCCGATTCCGCTTTCGCCTCGTGAGCGGTGTGGGCTGGGCCGAAGCCCCCTCCTCACCGCCCCGGTCGGCGTGCGCTCTCCGGAACGATCACCAGTAAAGACGCCGGATAACCCCAGGTCAAGAGGTATTTTTGAATTCACAGGGTTATCCCCTGAACTTTCTCGTTACCCCCAGGAAACCTGGTGTCGTCCACTCGTTGCCCACTGTTCGTGCACAGCGATGTGCACAGCTGGACACCGATTGTGGCCCGCCGATTGCATCCGGTGGCTCGAGCGGGTTCAATGGGGGTCGATGACGAACCAACCAGTTGCCGCCATCATCATCATTCTGTAGAACACGTGGCGCCCCCACGTGTTCGTCGAGCCGCCCTCCGGGCGGCTCTTTCAGTTCTCGGGAGCATTCATGCGACACGTCGAAATCTTCGACACCACATTGCGAGACGGCCTGCAGGTCGAGGGCGTCTCGGCGACGGTCGACGACAAGCTGCGCATCGCCGAGCAACTCGACCTGCTCGGTGTGCACTTCATCGAGGGCGGATGGCCAGGTGCCAATCCGAAAGACGTCGAGTTCTTCGCCCGCGCCAAGCACGAACTGACGCTGTCGACTTCGACGCTCGTGGCGTTCGGGTCGACTCGTCGGCCACGCGGCAAGGTCGACGACGATGCCACCTTGCGCAACCTGATCGAGGCCGAGACTCCTGCGGTGTGCATCGTGGCCAAGAGCTCCGAGTACCAGGTGGTCGAAGCGTTGCAGACCACCCTCGACGAGGGCGTGGCGATGATCGCCGACTCGGTCGAGTACCTCCACGGCCAGGGTCGCATGGTGCTCGTCGATCTCGAGCACTTCTTCGACGGTTACAAGGCCAACCCCGAGTTCTCACTACGCGCGATCGAAGCTTCGGTCGTCAACGGCGCCACCCACCTGGTGCTGTGCGACACCAACGGCGGAACGCTGCCCAGCGAGGTCCACCGGATCGTCGCCGACGTCAAGGCGCACGTGGGCAACGACGCGATCATCGGGATCCACTGCCACGACGACACCGGCTGTGCTGTGGCCAACTCGATGGCGGCGGTCGAGGCTGGTGCCGGCCACGTGCAGGGCACCCTCAACGGTCTGGGCGAGCGCACCGGCAACACCAACCTCACCACGGTGATCCCGAACCTGCAGCTCAAGCTCGGCTACACCTGCCTGCCCGACGGCCGCATCGACCGTCTCACTGCGGTCAGCCACCATGTGGCCGAAACGCTCAATCGGGCGGTCAACCCACAGGCGCCCGTATGTCGGTTCGTCGGCGTTTGCGCACAAGGCCGGTCTCCATGTGTCGGCGATCGTGCGAGCCAAGGACGCCTACGAGCACATCAACCCCGAACTGGTCGGCAACGGCACCCGCTTCGTCGTGTCGGAGATGGCCGGCCGTGCCACGATCCAGATGAAGGCCGACGAAATCGGTATCGAGCTCGACGGTGCCGCGATCAACGAGGTGGTCGACGAACTCAAGCGCCTCGAACACGAGGGGTACCATTTCGAAGCTGCCGACGCGTCGCTCGAGTTGCTGATGCGCCGTGCCGCTGGCCAGGTTCGCGAGTTCTTCCGGGTCGAGTCGATGCGCGTCATCACCGACGAACTGAAGGGTGGCGAGTTCTCGACCGAAGCGACGGTCAAGGTCTGGGTCGGCGACGGCGATGACGCCGAACGGCGAGTGTGGGTCGCCGAGGGCAACGGCCCCGTCAATGCGATCGACACCGCACTCCGCAAGGCCGTTGGCACGATGCTGCCGCAGCTCGCCGACATCCACCTCACCGACTACAAGGTCCGCATTCTCGACGGCGCCAGCGCGACCGGGTCGACCACTCGGGTGTTGTTGTCGGCCACCGACGGCACTCGCGATTGGACCACCATCGGGGTGAGCCCGAACATCATCGAAGCGTCGTGGCGGGCGTTGGAAGACAGCTTGGTCTACGGGCTGTTGCACCACTCGCTGCGTGCTGGCGGCCAATCGACCGCCGACTGATAGAAAGAGCAGCGATGGCCGCCCCCAGATTCAGCCCGGTCCCGCCGACCGACCACCCCCGCTACTACGAGTCGCCCGACCATGTTCCTGCGGCCTGGACCCCCGACCGTCCCGGTGACATCGACGGCTTCCAGCCCGAAGCACCCCGGCTCGGCGACCAGGGGCCCGACCAGGGCTTCGCGCTGCGCATCGCCAATCGGTTGCGACCCAAACTCGTGTTGCAGGACGGCGAGCACGCCGACGACGTGATTCGAGGCTGTCTCGGCGTGGCCTTGCGTCGGGCGTCGATGTTCTCGCGGGCACCCGTCGTTCACGACCTCACCATCGCCTTCACGATCTGGGGGTTCTACGACCAGGACCCGCCGGCCGAACTCGTCGCGCTGCGGGGTCGGATGTTCGAAGGCCTGCGCCTCATCGGGCACCATTACATGGAAGCCCGCGCCGTGGCCGACCTGCCTCCCGACACCACGCTTCGAATGACTCCCGCGCAGGTCGCCGCTGCGTATCCCGCCGACTGGCGCGCCCTCGTCGGCGGCTGAGCCACGAACTGGCCGATCGCGCCAACTCGTGAGCGGAGTCTCCGATCTGCACGCCGACCAGCGTCGCGTGCTGCAGACCGGCGACATCGATCTTCGCGCCACGATGAAGCCCATCGGGGTGTACCCGCGAGATCCGACGATTCGTTGGACTGCGAACAGCTTTGCCAAAGCAGTCCTGACACCGCAGGGCCCTGGCACGATGCGTCTCAGCTGGGACCGGTCGGGCACCACCACGGCCGAGGCATGGGGGAGTGGTGCCGAGTGGCTCGTCCACCGGGCGCCGCACTGGGTTGGCCTGCACGATGATCTCGACGGCTTCGACCCGTCGTTGCACCCGAAGGTTGCCGAGTGGTCGCACCGGCACCCGGGCATCCGCTTGCCGGCCGCCGGGGTGATCTGGCAGGAGCTCCTTCTGGTCCTCCTCGGCCAACGAGTCACCAGCGAAGAGGCGCTCAAGAGTTGGGTCCGAATCGTGTACGAATGGGGCGAACCCGCACCGGGGCCGTGTGATCTCCGCCTCCCACCGACACCCGAGACCGTGTCGTCGAAGACGTACGTCGATCTGCACCGCTTCAACGTCGAACGGCGTCGCGCCGACGCGATCTTGCTCGCCGCGCGCCGGGCCAACCGTCTGGAGGAAGCAGCCGCGATGGCCCCGAACGACGCTCGAACCCGCCTGTCGGCGCTGCCCGGGCTCGGGCTGTGGACCGCCACGTCGGTGGTGACCGCCACCCACGGCGATCCCGACACGATCGTGCTGCGTGACTACGGCCTCCCGACGATGATCAACTACGCGTTCACCGGTGACGCGCGGCGACTGCGAGCCGACGAGGGCGGTGACGACATCATGTGCCAGCACCTCGCGCCGTGGAGCGGACATCGCCAACGCATCGTGCGGTTGCTCTCCACCGTTGGCGTCGGTGTGCCGCGGCGTGGCCCGCGTGCGGTGAACCCCGACATCCGTCGTCTCTGAACGCGGCGGCCGATGTTTGCAGCTCGGCCGGGTGCGCGACCATGGAGTGACGTGCCCTGTGCACCCGAGCCCGACGCCTTGCGCCGCGACCCGGCGCCGTCCGCCCGACGACGAACGTCGGGCCGGGTCGCTGCTGCGCTTGTCGCGCTGATCGGGGCATGCGTGGTGTTCGGCGCGGCGGCCTCACCCACCACGGCGTCCACGCTGAGCGAGCCGACGTGTCTCGCCGGTACGGCACCAGGCCAGCTGGATCAGTTGTTCGCTGCCGAACCGGGCGGTGTGATCGGTGCCGACTATCAACGAGCGGCGTCCGCTGCCCGACGGTCGCGTGTTGTGGACGTTCCAGGACGCGAAGGTTCGCCTGCCGAGCGGGGCCACGCGCCTGGTCCACAACATCGGCATGGTCCAAGACGGCGCCTGCTTCCGAGTGTTGCTGGGTGGCACGGCCGACGATCCCCGGCCGTGGCTGTTCGCCGACGAGACCATTCCGCTCGTCCGCTGGTACTGGCCGCTCGGCGCAGAGATGGGCGCCGATGGGCGACTCCACGTGTTCGCAGCCGAGATGGTCGAGCGGGGTACGAGCTACCTCACCCGGACCGAGCCCGCCGCAACCGTGGTTGCCGTGGTCGACGTCTCGACCCTCGCCGTCGCTGCCACCGGGCGACCTGTCAACTCGTCGGCGGCGCTGTACGGGTTCTCGATCGAGTCCGACGACGAGTGGACGTACCTCTTCGCGCAGTGCCATCGACAATTCGGCTTCGACCCCTACATCTTCTCCTACGCCCACGATTTCTCGTGTGCCAGCAGGGTGACGGTCGCGCGCGTCCCGAAGGGACAGTTGTTGTCGACGCCGACGTATTGGGCAGGCAACGGGTGGCGGTCCGACCCTGCTGCGGCGGTGCCGGTGCTCGACACGACCCGGCTGGTGAATGCAAGCCAGTTCGTTTTCGTCAACAACCAGTGGATGGTGATCACCAAGGTGGGCGACTGGTGGGGCGACCTGATCGTCGTCGAGCAGTCGCAGCGCCCGGTCGGTCCGTTCGAGGTGGTGGCCCAGTGGCGGCCACCGATCAAGTGTGCCGTCGACTGCAACAACTACTTCGCCAGCTGGATCCCGGCGGACCTCCCGGGGCAGTTGATGTTCGGGCTGTCGCACAATCGGTGGGACGGCATCACCACCGAGGTCTACCGGCCGACGTTCGGCGTGGTCGCAGAGCCAGCGGAACAACTACTCCAGGCCGACCGGTGCTCGCTCGGCTACTGCGATTGAGGCATCGGTTCGGATCTACAGTCGGACCGTGTCGTTCGACCAGTCGATCCATCCCCATCGGCGCCGCAACCCGTTGACCGGCGAGTGGGTGATCGTCTCTCCACAACGAACCCAACGTCCGTGGGATGGCACGATCGGCGAGCCGCCACCACCCGCTCCCTCGTACGAACCCGACTGCTACCTCTGCCCAGGCAACGAGCGTGCCGGTGGTGTCCGCAACCCCGACTACGACGCGACGTTCGTGTTCGCCAACGACTTCGCAGCGTTGCTGCCGGATGCGCCGGTGCCGCCCGACAGCAACGACGGCTGGTTCACCACCGATGCAGCGGTGGGCGAGTGTCGTGTCATCTGTTTCTCGCCACGTCACGACCTGACCCTCGCGACCATGCCGTCGATCGAGGTTCGAGCGGTGGTGGAGTTGTGGCGGTCGCAGCTCGCGGAGCTGTCCGAGCGCTACTCGTGGGTACAGATCTTCGAGACTCGCGGAGCGATCTCGGGCGCGTCGAATCCCCACCCGCACGGCCAGATCTGGGCGTCTGAGTTCCTGCCGAACGAAGCCGTCGTCGAACTCGATCACCAGCGCCGACATCGTGCCACCCACGGATCGCAGCTCCTCTTGGAATACGCCGAGCAGGAGATCGAGCGTGCAGATCGACTCGTTGCGGTCAACGAGCACTGGGTCGTCGTCGTGCCCCACTGGGCGTACTGGCCGTACGAGACGCTGGTGCTGCCGCGTCGTGCGGTTGCGTCGCTCACCGGGCTCACCGACGCCGAGTGCGAGGCGCTCAGCGAGATCCTCCCGACGATGCTGCGAGCCTTCGACCGGCTGTTCGCCACACCGTTTCCGTACAGCTCCGGTTGGCACAATGCGCCGCGAGGTCATGAACTCTCGTGGCAGCTGCACGCCCACTACTACCCACCGTTGCTGCGCTCGGCCGAGATCGCCAAGATCCCTGCGAGTTACGAGCTGCTCTCGAACCTGCAGCGCGATCTGACCCCGGAAGCTGCTGCGGCCGGCCTGCGCGCCGTGCTCTGACAACCTTCGAGTTCACTTCAAGGTTTGCCGGTAGCGTGGTCGCATGCGAATTGGTGCACTCGCCGAACTGTCCGGGTTGAGCTCCCACACGATCAGGTACTACGAGTCGATCGAACTCCTGCCGAGCCCCGAGCGCACACCTGCTGGCTACCGGGAATACTCCACCGAGGCAGCAGAACGACTCCGATTCATTCGTGACGCACAGGCCTCCGGACTCACGCTGGCCGAGGTGCAGACCGTGCTGTCGATGAAGGACGCCGGGCTCGGCACCTGTGCGCACACCCTGTCGTTCATCGATCGCCACGTGGCCGAGATCGACGCCCAGATCGAACGATTGCAGATCGCACGCTCCGAGATGGTCGAACTCGCCGAGCGCGCACGCATGCTCGATCCAGCCACATGTACCGACCCGCATCGGTGCCAGGTGATCGACGCCTCATGACCACCTCGGAGACATCTCTCGCCGGCTCCACCCGGTCCGACATCGCGATCGAAGGCATGACGTGCGCAGCCTGTGCGAATCGGATCCAGCGAAGCCTCTCCAAGCTCGACGGCGTCGACGAGGTCCGGGTCAATTTCGCCAACGGCCGTGCAACCGTGCTGCATCATGGTGCCGACGAAACGTCGATGCGAAGCGCTGTCGAGCGGCTGGGCTACGAGGCACCGGTCACCGCCGATCACGACGCTGCTGAGCGTCGACGCGAGGCGGATCTGCGACGCCGGTGGATCGTGGCGCTCATCTTGGGCGTGCCGGTCGTGCTGCTGTCGATGGTCCCGGCGCTGCAATTCGACAACTGGGAATGGGTGGTCGCGGCGCTGTCGACGCCGATCGTGTTCTGGTGCGGTTGGGGTTTCCACAAGGCAGCGTGGATGAACCTGCGCCATGGCGCCACCACCATGGACACCTTGGTGTCGATGGGCACGCTGTCGGCGTGGACCTGGTCGACCGTGGTGCTCGTGGGTGCTCTCGGCGACGAGATGTCGGGCGACATGGGTTCGATGTCGATGTCGCTGACCTCCAGCGACGGCCTGCACGTCTACTACGAGACCGGCGCCGTGATCGTTGCGTTGATCCTGATCGGCAAGTGGCTGGAGATCCGTGCCAAGCGCCGCTCGGGCGACGCGATTCGTGCGCTGGCCGACCTCGGGGTCCGGTCGGCTCGTCTCGAAGACGGCACCGACGTGCCGCTCGAGCAACTCACCGTTGGTACTCGGTTCCTGGTGCGACCTGGCGAGAAGTTCGCCACCGATGGTGTCGTGGTCGATGGCCGGTCCAGTGTCGACGCATCGATGGTCACCGGCGAGCCGGTCCCCGTCGAGGTCGGCCCTGGCGACGAAGTGATCGGTGCAACGGTGAACGCGAATGGCTCGCTGGTGGTCGAGGCCACGAGGGTCGGCGCCGACACCGCGCTGGCCCAGATCGTCCGGCTCGTCGACGAAGCCCAGGGGAGTCGGGCAGAGGTGCAACGCCTCGCCGATCGGGTGGCGGCAGTGTTCGTGCCGACCGCCATCGCCATTGCGGCCGTCACCCTGCTCGCCTGGCTGTCGATCGCCGGCGACGCCAATGATGCGTTCACTGCTGCAGTAGCGGTGTTGATCATCGCCTGCCCGTGCGCGCTCGGGCTGGCGACACCCCTCGGCATCATGGTGGGTACCGGTCGTGCCGCTCAGCTCGGGGTGATCATCAAGGGCGGCGAGGTGCTCGAAGACACCCGCCGGATCGACACCATCGTGCTCGACAAGACCGGCACCGTCACCGAGGGCCGACTCGCGCTCGTCGACGTGATCGTTCCCGATGGGGCGTCCGACGCGCACGTCGACGAACTGCTCGCACTCGCCGGCGCCGTCGAGGCGCGGTCCGAGCATCCGATCGCCCAGTCGATCGCTGCCGCAGCGGCAGACCGTGGTGCTCTCGCCGGCCCCGTTTCGGGGTTCACCAACAGGCCCGGGCTGGGCGTGGTGGCCACGATCGGCGATGTCGAGCTGCGCGTCGGGCGCCGGCAACTCTTCGAATCCGTGCCGACATCGGTCGAACGCGCCGGTGCCGCAGCCGAGCGAGCCGGCAACACCGCGGTCTTCGTTGGTCGCGAGGGGAGTGCCGAGGCGGTACTGGTCGTCGCCGACACCATCAAGGCGACATCGAAGGAAGCGGTCGAGGCGTTTCACGACCTCGGGCTCAGTGTCACGCTGCTCACCGGCGACAACGATCGCACCGCCCGAACCGTCGGTGCCGCAGTCGGCGTCGACACCGTGATCTCCGAAGTGCTGCCCGACGCAAAGGCCGCCGAGATCGTGCGTTTGCAGGCCGAGGGGCATCGAGTCGCCATGGTCGGCGACGGCATCAACGACGCACCCGCTCTGGCCCAGGCCGATCTCGGTATTGCTCTCGGGACGGGCACCGATGTGGCGATCGAAGCATCCGACCTCACCATCGTGTCGGGCGATCTCCGTGCCGCAGCCGACGCAGTGGCGCTGTCGCGGCGAACACTGGCGACCATCAAGGGCAACCTGTTCTGGGCGTTCGCCTACAACACCGCGGCCATCCCGCTCGCCGCGCTCGGTGTGCTCAACCCGATGATCGCCGCTGGAGCGATGGGCATGTCGTCGCTCTTCGTCGTGTCGAACAGCCTGCGACTGCGCCGGTTCGACGGCTACCGGCGAGACGCCTCGAATCGTTCGATCCCCGCACTTCCCACCAGAGAACAGGAACCCGTCGCATGAGCACCACCCACACCTATTCGGTCCCCGACATCAGTTGTGACCACTGCAAGCGGGCGATCGAGGGTGAGGTGTCGACAGTTGCCGACGTCACCTCGGTCGACGTCGACATCGACGCCAAGACCGTGGTCGTCACCGGCGGCGACGATGCAGCCGTTCGTGCTGCGATCGACGAAGCCGGCTACGACATCGCCTGACCCCGGTTCCCCCGGACCCCGGTTCTCCCGCACCAGCGGTCACACCGTGCCGGGCCTGATGTGACAGTTCGGTGGTGTGTGATTGCAACCCGTCGCATCGGTGCATGATGTGTACATGCAGACACAGTTGTTGATCGGTGGCGAGTGGCGAGACGGCTCGGGAGCCGACCGTTTCGACGTCGAGAATCCGGCGAACGAGGAGGTGATCGCCTCCGTCGCTGCTGGTACACCAGCCGATGCCACAGCGGCGTGCGAGGCCGCCACGCAGGCTCAGGCGTCGTGGGCGGCGACTCCGCCGCGCGAGCGCGGAGAGATCCTCCGGCGCACCTGGCAGCTGATGGTCGACCACACCGACGAGCTCGCGCGTTTGATCACGCTCGAACACGGCAAACCCACCGCCGACGCCCGTGGCGAGGTTGCCTACGCAGCGGAGTTCTTCCGCTGGAACTCCGAGGAGGCAGTGCGAATCCAGGGCTCGCTCGGCGTTGCCCCCGCTGGCGCCAACAGGATCATCGTGCATCACCCACCGGTCGGAGTGGTGGTGATCGTGACACCGTGGAACTTCCCGGCGGCGATGATCACGCGCAAGTTGGCCCCGGCGCTCGCCGCTGGCAACGCAGCGGTCATCAAGCCGCCGCGTGAGACACCGCTCACGGCGTTGCGCATCGGCGAACTCCTGCACGAGGCAGGACTGCCGGCAGGCGTCGTCAACATCGTGCCCACGCTGTCGTCGAGTGACTGGTTCGACGCAGCAGTCGACCACCCAGCGACGCGGATGGTGTCGTTCACTGGTTCGACCGAGGTCGGCATCGTGTTGCTCAAGCGGGCCGCCGACCGGGTGCTCAAGACCGTGATGGAACTCGGCGGCAACGCACCGTTCATCGTGTTCGACGACGCCGACCTCGAAGCCGCCGTGCAGGGTGCCATGGTCGCCAAGATGCGTCACTCGGCCGAGACATGCACCGCGGCGAACCGATTCCTCGTCCACGAGGCGGTGGCTGACGAGTTCACCCGAATGTTCGCTGCGGCGATGGCCGATGTGCGCATCGGCAGTGGCTTCGACGATGGTGTGACCTGCGGGCCGATGATCAACGCCAAAGCGGTCGCATCGATCAACGAACTCGTCACTGCCGCGACCGATCGCGGCGCGACGATCGCCACCGGCGGCGGAGCCGTCGACGGCCCCGGCCACTTCTACCAGCCGACCGTGCTCGGCAACGTCCGGCCGGGCGACGACATCACCCGTCACGAGATCTTCGGTCCGGTGGCGCCGGTGGTCACGTTCGATGACACCGACGAGATGGTCGACATGGCCAACGACACCGAGATGGGCCTCACCGCCTACGTGTACACCCAGGACCTGCGCCGCGGCCTCGCCGTCAGCGAACGCATTCAAGCCGGCATGGTCGGGCTCAATCGTGGTGCCGTGTCCGATCCGGCCGCGCCGTTCGGTGGCATGAAACAGTCGGGCCTCGGCCGTGAAGGTGCAAGCGACGGCATCTACGAATTCTGCGAGACCCAGTACATCGCCGCCGACTGGTAGCGCGGAGCGTGACGGGGGTTCGCTGTCAGTAGTCGCCGGCGAGGTCGCGTTTGCCGTGTTCGCTCGCGATCGAGGCGTGCCTGAGGAGATTTCGTGCCATCGACGACGTGTGTAGCGACGAGTGCTCGGCGTACACCCGGGCCCGCACGTTCCAGACATCGGCGTTGTCTGGCGCTGCGAGCGCTGCGAACTCCACCAGGTGACAGGCCAGGCGGGGATCGCCGGCGGTGAGCACTTGCTTCGGCGCGGGCCAGCACCGTGTCGACGCCGCCGGCCAGCATCACCCACTCGGTTGCCTGCTCGACTCGCGGTGACGGCAGCAGGTTGTCGGGCTCGCCGTCCCACCATCCGCCGTAGCGGCGCCACACGTTGCGGATCAGGAACTGCGGGTGGTCGTACACCGCTTGGAGGTAGGGCTTGTCTGCCAGGTGCGCTGGAACGGTCACCTCGTGCAGACAGGTGTCGAGGTTCTTTCCCTGGTTCATGATCGCGAGGGTCTGGCTCTCGACCGATTCGAGCAGCTCGGCGGTGTCGGTGAGCGCGGCGACGATCCGGTCGGCGCCGAAGATCGGCAACCCGTGACCGGCGAGCAGGATCTCGGGTCGCAACGCTGCCATCTGACGGAGCGCAGCTCCCCAATCGGACAGGTAGCGCTGCACCTTCTGCGGGTTGCCGGCGTTGGGGAGTGCCCAGATGAACAGGTCGCCCGGGTGCAGCACCTTTCGCTCGGGCACCCAGGTCCAGGTGGCGTCGTCGGTTTCGCCGCGGGCGTGGTGCAACTCGAACGTCAGGTCGCCTCGATTGAAGTTGAGCTGCTTCGAATAGGTGACATCGGGGTCGCGGTACTCGCTCGGCCACGAGAACTGTGGCACGTCGATGGCGAACTGGCGCCGGTTGATCGCAGTGTTCCAGCCTCCGGTCTGTTCGTAGCGGCGGAAGTGAGCGGGGAGGTCTTCGTGGGCGTAGACCACGGGGCGTTCCCAACCCTGGGCGGCCGCCTCTGCGTCGAAGAGTGCCGTGCCGAGCACGTGGTCGACGTGATGGTGTGAGTAGACCGCAGCGCGCACCGGCGCATCTGGGCGCCAGGCGCGCACAGCGTCGTACACCGTCTGGCGATCGAAGGCGCCGCCGGTGTCGAGCATCACCAGTCCGTCGCCGGTGTCGAGGGCGTTGACCGATGCGATCGACTTCAAGGTCAGCAGACCCTCGTCGATCTCTTCGCTCGCGGTGCTGTGCGTGCCATCGTCGTGGTGGACGTGGATGGGTTGCACCGGGTGGTGAGCGTGGACGAGTTCGCCCCGCCCCTGCCAGTGCTCCTCGGCGAGTTCCCTGATCGTGGCCATGGCGAGAACCTACGCCGTTGGTCGGGACGGAGTCCGAGGTGGAGGCCCGGCCGACCCCAAGCTTCGCGTTGCAGTTCCGACTGGGCGGGTCATCCGTTCTGCAGCACGAACGTGGGGCGAAGGCTGCGGATCGGCCAGACTGCGGCGGTGAACGTGACCGACGCCGTCAATGCCCGCAAGTCTGTCCGGGCCTTCCTGCCCGACCCCGTCTCCGACGAGCTGATCGCCCAACTCCTCACCACCGCATCTCGGGCGCCGTCGGGGGGCAACGTCCAACCCTGGCGCATCTACGTGGTCAACGGCGAGTCGATGACCCGCTTCCGCGAGTTCCTCACCGATCGGCCGATCGAGCCCTCGGCCTACGACATCTACCCGTCACCGCTCCACGAGCCGTACCGCAGCTCGCGTTTCAAGGTCGGCGAAGACATGTATGCCACGCTCGGCATCGAACGTGACGACAAGGCGGGACGCCTCGGACAGTTTGCGAAGAACCTCGACTTCTTCGGGGCGCCTGCGGCCATCTTCTGTTTCATCGATCGAATCATGGGTCCGCCGCAATGGTCGGATCTCGGCATGTTCCTGCAGACGTTCATGTTGCTCGCGCAGGAGGCCGGCCTCGACACGTGCCCGCAAGAAGCGTGGGCGGTGTACGAGAAGGCCGTCACCGAGTTCGTCGGCGCGCCCGACGAGCAACGGATCTTCTGCGGGGTTGCGCTGGGCCACGCCGACCCGGACGCACCGATCAACGCGCTCACCACCGACCGCGAACCGCTCGACGTGTTCGCCCGCTTCGTCTGACCCCGCGCTCAATTCGAATGTCGGGGTGGGCGAGGTTCAGGCAGCGGCGTCGTCGGCGGTGCGGAGACGGCTGAACAGCCTGTCGAACACGTTGACCCGGTCGAACTGCATCGCGTGGGCGCGGGCGGCATCGGCCAACGCTGCGCGCTCGTCGGGTGAGGTCCGCAAGATCGCATCGTCGAGCGCCTGGGCGATGCTCATCGGGTCACCGACCGGCACGACGGTCGCGTGGTCGCCGATTGCCTCGGGGATCCCTCCGGTGGCTGTGGTGATCACCGGGCCGCCGCCCGCCAACATCTTCTCGACCAACGCGATGCCGAAGGTCTCGACGAACTCGGGCCGGGGCTTGCTCGGCAGCACGTAGGCGGCGCTGCCGGCCATCAGGTACGTCTTTTCGTCGTCGTCGACGTCGTCGAAGAACACGATCTTGTCAGCCGCCGACGAGGCTTCGGCTCGGGCCCGCAATGCCGGCGCCTCGGGCCCGGTTCCAGCGATCACGAGCGGCACGAGGTCGCTGGCGTGACTCGCCGCGTAGCCGTCGATCAGGTCGTCGACACCCTTGGCTTTCGTCACTCGTGACAGGAACAGCACGTAGCCGTCGTCGGTGAGGCCGCGTGCGGCGAGCACGGCATCGAGGCGTCCCCGGTCGAGGTCGGTGAACTGGCGGCTGTCGATCGCTGGGTATGAGATCGCCACCTGCTCGCGGCACCGTGCAGCGAACGCCGTGCCGTGGCGGGCATCGATCGCCACTGCGGACTCGACGATCAATTCCTTGGTGAACTCCGACACCGCCACACACAGATCGTTCGCCAGGTACGTGGTGAACACCTGGGCCGCGGCACCGAAGAGCTGCTCTTCGACCGACGTGCGCACCACGTTGGTGATGTCGGACCCGACCGCTTCGGCGATCGTGGTCACGTCGACCGGAAGCCCGGTGGCCCGAGCGACGGCGAGCGCATCGTTGACCGCAGTGGCATGAGGTGTGAGGTAGAGCGACATCGCCACGGTCGGTACGCCGTCGGTGAACAATTCGACGAGACGACCGACGATGCCGCCGTAGAAGCGGGCGTCAGGCACTTTGTAGTCGCCGACCGGATCGGGGCGTTCGACGGTGATCCCCTCGCTGTAGGGCAGCACGGCGTCGAGCGGTTTCAGCGGCAGGCCGGCTGCCTGCAGCGTGGCGATCGGCCACGTGACGATGCGGATGTCGTCGAAGCCTCTGGTGAGCGCGACTTCGGCGAGGTTGCGCGCCTCACCCGAATGACCGCAGATCACCGGGTCGGCACGCACCACGATCACGAGGCGCTTGGTGGCTGTCACGGGGGCGGTCATGGTCGACTCCTCTCGCGGAGACTCGCTCCGGTGGTCGATTGGGCGATGTCTGGTGGTGTCGTCGAGGCCGAGGGTGGTCGGATCGTGGTGCCCCACGCCGATGGTCCGGGTCCGAGCTCGACGTGGAGTCGACCGCCGCGGTGCAGTTCGGCCAGCGTGATCCAGGTGCGCTCGAGCGGTTGGTCGTCGAGGCGTACCGACTGGACATACTGCGCTCGGCCCGTCGGGTTCGGGTTCGACGAAGCCGGTGGTCTCGATCACGAATGCGCCGCCCGGCACGGTGATGCGGGCATGCGAGAACGATGGCGCGTTCACGAACACCAACTGCTGGCCGGCCACGGGGAACAACCCGAGTGACGCCCACACGTACCAGGAGCTCAGCCCACCTGAGTCGTCGTTGCCCGGCAGCCCGCCACGCCCGGTGGCGAACTGGTTGTTGACCGCAGCGTGCACGATCTCGGCAGTCCGATCGGGGCGGCCGACGTAGTGGTACGCCCACGGTGCTTCCATGTCCGGTTCGTTGTTGAGGCCCTCGAAGCGGTCGAGCGCGTAGCCCTCGGCGATGGCGTCGGCATCGGGCGACACCCCGAGTTGTTTGACGGGTCCAGCGCCGTAGCCGAAGAAGCGATCGAGCAGTTCGACGAAGGCCGCCTCGCCTCCTGCGAGCTCGATCCGTTGGGCCATGTCGTGGGTGAGTCGGAACGAATAGTTCCATTTGCCGCCCTCGTAGAACGTCGAGTCGACCAGCAGCCCGGTGTCCTGGTCGAATGCATCAACCCATCGGGTCGCCATCGCGTCGAGTTGGGTGGCGAGGTCGTGGTCGCCGATGTGGCGGGCGATCTGCGCGGTGCAGTGGTAGCCGAATGTGAGGTCGAGCGTGTGGGTGATCGGATGCGCGATGCCCCGTTCGAGGAACTCCTCTCCGTAGTTGCGTCGCAGGTCGGTATGCATGTGGACCAGCGCCCAGTCCCAGTCGATGCCATCGAGGTCGAGCGCACACACGTCGGCGAGGAACGTGTGTGCGAGTGCACTGCCCTGCCGCGAGAACCGGTCGGCGCCCCGTGCCATGCGGTACCCGATCGGGAGATTGCCCTCCTGCTCGCAGATGACCAGCAACGCCGTTGCCAGCTCGACTGCACGGTCGGGCGCCAGCAACGTGATCAACGGCAACTGGGTGCGATAGATGTCCCACATGGTGGCGATGTCGAACACGAACGGCCCGGACGCCGGCCAGAACGGACTCTCGTCGGCGGCGAAACACGGCTTGATCAGCGAGTGGTAGAGCGCGGTCGAGAAGATCGTGCGACGCTCGCTCGAAGCGGTCTCGACGCGGATGGTGTCCAACCGGTTCGACCAGTCGGTGCGGGTTGCCGCTCGGCGTCGCTCGAAGCTGCGGCGGCTGGCACCGCAGTCGGCGTGCAGGTTGCGGCGGGCCTGTTCGACCCCGCGCAGCGAGAAGCCGAATCGCAGCTCGATCGTCTGGCCGGCCTCGGTGGGGCCGAGCAGAATGAGTCCGAACGGTCGCAGCGTGGTGGGTCGGATCGAGTCGAACTCCAGCTGCGTGCCGCCGGGCATCAGGCGCTGGTCGTACCACAGCATCTGTCGCCACGACGGTGTGTCGCACTCGATGTGAACCGCCAGCGGTGCGCCCTCGACGACGATCTCGCCTTCGGCGACGCCCGGTTCGAGTGTGGCGAGGTGGGCGCGCGTCGGCACGGTGCGACCGTGTTGGATCCCGAGGCCACCGAGCGAGAAGTCGACGACCAGGCGGGCATCGGGTCGCGTTGGGAATGTGTAGCGGTGCACGGCCGACTTGGGTCCGACGGTCAGCTCGGCTCGGATGCCGTTGTCGAGCGTGGCCGAGTAGTAGCCGGGCTCGGCAGTTTCGTCGCGAAGCGCCCACACCTGGCCCAGGTCGTCGAGCGGGTCGACCATCGGAGTGACGCGCAGATAGTTGTAGTACTTGCGGATTGCGCCCGTGCCCGACTGCTGGAAGTGCGTGAAACCCGACGCAACGAGGCGGTCGTGCAGGACCGCCGGCACACCCTCGGTGGACAGTTCGTGGACTCCGTAGCCGGTGGGGTACGCGCCGGAGTAGGCGCACGCCGACACCATCCCGAGCGGTGATGTGGCACCGGGATGGGTGTTGCCCACCTGCGGCTTCGGCCACCACCAGGCGGCGGCGAGTCCCGTGGGAACGGCCAGATCGGTGACGTCGGTGCCGATGAACGGATCAACGGCCTCGATCATCGAGTTGGGACGACACGGGTCAGACCCGCGTCGTCAGCGCCCTTGCGTGCGCCGAGTTCCGACAACATCGGGCCAACGTATGGAATCGATGTTCCGCGTTCGTTTCGGCGATGTGAACTCGTGAGAGAATCGACCGGTGCGAGACCTCAGTGCCGAACGAGCCGAACTCGAACGCGATGGGCAGGTCGTCGTTCGTGGGCTGGTGCCGACCGAGGTGCTCGAACGATTCCGTACGCTGGTCAACGCGTCGCTCCCCACGGCGTACAAGGTCGAACTGCCGCCGGGCAACGAGACCTATCAGGCGGCGTTCGATCAGTACATGAACCTCTGGCAGTCCGATCCGGCGATGGCCGAGATCACCCTGAACGCCGAGCTGGGTCGCACCGCAGCAGCGCTGCTGGGCGTCGATGCGGTGCGTGTGTATCACGACCAGGCGCTGTACAAAGTGGCCGGCGGTGGGCACACGCCGTGGCACCAGGACCAGTGGTACTGGCCGCTCGACACCGACCGCACCATCACCATGTGGCTCCCACTCCATGACGTCGATCCCGAGATGGGCGACCTCGAATTCGCAGCAGGAACCCACGGCGGCCCGATCGGCGATGAAGCGATCTCCGACGAAGCAGATGCGTTCTACGACCGGCACCTCGCCGACGCCGACATCGCTCGCAAGTCCACAGGGTCGATGCGTGCCGGCGACGCCAGCTTCCACCTCGGGTGGACCTTGCACCGCGCGAACCCCAACGTCACCGCACGCGACCGCGAGGTGATGACGGTCATCTGGTTCGCCGACGGCGCTCGCGTCGTCGAGCCGACCAATGACGGCCAGAAACTCGACCGACTGATCTGGCTGCGCAACACCGAACCCGGCGAACTCGCCGCCAGCGACATCAACCCCTTGGTCGGTGTCGGATGATCGGGCTGACGGGCAACGAGGCGACCCCGTGGTGGCGCGACGCCGTCGTGTACCAGATCTATCCGCGGTCGTTCGCCGACGCGAACGGTGACGGCATCGGTGACCTGGCGGGCATCACCAGCAGGCTCGACTACCTCGCCGATCTCGGCGTCGACGCGTTGTGGCTCTCGCCGATCTTCACCTCGCCGATGCGCGACTTCGGCTACGACGTCGCCGACTACTGCGGGATCGACCCGGTCTTCGGCACCGATGCCGACTTCGACGAACTGATCGACGGATTGCATCGGCGCGGGATGCGGCTGCTGCTCGACTGGGTGCCGAACCACAGCTCCAGCGACCACCCCTGGTTCGTCGAGTCGCGCTCCTCGCGTGACAACCCGAAGCGTGACTGGTACGTGTGGCGTGACCGTCAGGCCGACGGTTCGCCGCCGACCAACTGGATGTCGCAGTTCAAGGGTGTGCCCGCCTGGACCCACGACGAGCACACCGATCAGTCGTACCTCCACGTGTTCCTGTCCGAGCAGCCCGACCTCAACTGGGCCAACCCCGATGTCGAAGCAGCGATGCTCGACTCGCTGCGGTACTGGCTCGATCGCGGCGTCGACGGCTTTCGCTCCGATGTCGTCAACCTGATCGGCAAAGGCCTCGACGTCGACGACCTGCCCGAGAATCTCGCCACGATGCCGTTGCTCGCGTGCGATCGACCATTCGGCCACGAGCTGCTCCGACGCATCCGCACACTGCTCGACAGCTACGACCACGAGCCGATGATGGTCGGCGAGGTGTACCTGCTGAGCCCCGGCGAGAGCGCGTCGTACCTGGGCACGCCCGAAGCGCCCGAGTTGCACCTGTCGTTCGACTTCCGACCGATCCACACGCACTGGAACGCCGGTCGGATGCAGGCCTCGTTGGCTGCCATGGAAGCCGACTTCGCCGAGCCCGGCTGGCCGACGTTCGTGCTGTCGAATCACGACCAGCCCCGCCACCGCACCCGCTACGGATCCGACGCCCGCGCTCGTGCCGCAGCGGTGATGGCACTCGCGTTGCGTGGCACACCGTTCTTGTACGCCGGCGAGGAGCTCGGCTTGGAAGACGCAATCGTGCCGCCCGACCGCGTGGTCGATCCCGACGGCCGCGACGGCTGTCGGGCTCCGATGCCGTGGACCGCCGAAGGCGATGGCGAGACCGGCCACGGTTGGCCGACGCGACCCTGGCTTCCCTTCCCCGCCAACGCCTCGAGCCATGGCGCCGACGTGCAGATCGACGACCCGGCGTCGATGCACTCGCTCTATCGCGACCTCCTCGCCCTTCGACGCAAGCACGATGTCCTCCGACGGGGCGACATCGAGTTCACACCGACCGACGGAGATGTCATCCGGTTCGAACGCCGCCTCGCCGACGAACACGTCGTGGTGTTGGTGAACCTCAGCGACGATGCAACCGAGTTGGCCGGCCGACCTGGGCGAGGCGTCCGTGCTGTTGTCGACCAATCGGGAGCGAACCGCCGCCGGCGGGGAACTCGGTCCCGACGAGGCAACGGTGCTCCAGATGTAACGTTTGGTGTCTGACACCAAACGTTCGGATCTGGGTCTGGGAGAGTGGACGTCATGACCGTTGAGTTCGTTCGCACGCCCGATGATCGTTTCGCTGACGTCGCCGATTTTCCCTACGAACCCAAGTACACCGAGGTCGACGGGTTGCGGATGGCCTACGTCGAGGAGGGCTCCGGTGAAGCTGGAACATTCCTGCTGCTCCACGGCGAACCGACGTGGGGGTACCTGTATCGCCGCATGATCCCGCCGCTCGTCGATGCTGGGTATCGGATCGTGGCACCCGACCTGATCGGGTTCGGTCGCTCCGACAAGCCGATCGACCGAGCCGCCTACACCTATGCACAACACGTTGCGTGGCTGACCGAATTCGTCGGTGGGCTCGAACGTCCGTCGACGGGGTTCAACGTGTTCGTGCAGGATTGGGGTGGGCTCCTCGGGCTGCGGGTGATCGCCGAGAACCCTGGGTGGTTCGATCGGGTGGTGATCGGCAACACGGCGCTTCCCGAGGGCGAACCGATGGGCGACGGCTTCATGAGGTGGCAGCAGGTGTCGCAGCAGATGGACCCGATGGACTGCGGCGCTCTCCTGCAGATGAGTTGCCAGGCCCGCGAACTCACCGACGCCGAGATCGATGCGTACCGCGCACCATTTCCCGACGAGACCTACTTGGCCGGCGCCCGCCAGTTTCCGATGCTGGTGCCGACCACCCCCGACGACCCGGCCGTTCCGGCGAATCGAGCTGCGTGGACGGTCTGGGAGCAGTGGACCAAGCCGGTGCTCACGCTGTGGACGCCAGGCGACTTCGTGCTCGGCCACTTCCAACAGGGCTTTGTCGACCGGATTCCCGGCGCCGCCGGCCAACCGCATGAGCAATTCGAGCCGGGCGGCCACTTCCTGCAGGACGATCGCGGCGAAGACGTCGTCGCAGCACTGCTTGCCTGGTTGGCCTGACGATGCCGTCGAGGGTCTGACCCCTGATGTAGCGCTCAGCCTTCGACGGCGATGGTGCGCACGGCGTCGGCGTGCGTGATCGCTTCGATCGGTGACAGTGTCGACCCGAGCTCGACGATGAATGCCACCCCGTCGGCGGGTCTGAACTCGTTGCGGGCCCAGGTGGCCGCAATGCCGGTGTAGGTGCCCCCGGTGATCTGGCCCATCGGCAGACCGGTGAGTTGGGCGTAGCGCTCGCGGACGCGCCCCTCTCGGCCCTGCGATGGGTTCACCACGAACAGATCCTGGTGGTACCAGACCGTGATGTCGGGCTGCAGCTGGGTCATGAAGTTGATGATCGCCTGCGTCTCGGGTTCGCTCGCCGGGCCGGTGCCGGCGTACTGCGAGTCGCCCGGCACCCCGATCGGTCCCCAGTTGTACGGGAAGTTCCGGTTGAGGTCGACACCGTTGGCATTGCCGCGTTCCTGTGCGGCTTGGCCGTCGGGGTTCATCGACTCGACGATCCAGAGTTCGACGCCATCGGGCACCGGCTCGGCGCGGAGTTCGTCGACGATGGCGATTCCGTCGTCTTCGTCGCCGTGGATCACCCCGATCACGAGAACCCGTCGACCGCCCACCGTGCCGGAGCGCTCGGCAACGATCGGCCGACCGCCAGCCGACAACCCGAGCCCGACCTGCTCGGCGTTCAGATCGAGTGGACCTGGAATCGGGGGGATCGGGACGGTGGTCGTGGTCGTCGACGTGGTGGTCGTGGTGGTCGACGTTGTTGTCGTCGTGGTGGTGGATGTCGACGTGGTGCTCGTGCTCGCTGGCACCGAGGTCGAAGTGACCTGAGTGGTTGCTGTTTGCGTCGGGGCGGTCGACTCGCCCGCATCGGCGGTGTCGGTCGTGCTCGACCCGCAGGCCGCCAGTGCAATGGTTGCGACGACGGCGGCCAACAACCTGATTCGTTCCACGAATGCGACCGTACCGGACTGCGGTGATGCCACACTGGCGATGTGGGCGTTCATGGCAGTCGTTTCCTCCTCGGCGTCACCGGCACTCTGGCACTGGCGACGGTTGGTGTCTCGTGCGGCGCCGATGGGCCAACCACCGAACTCGAGCGGGGGGAGGCGATCTACGGGGCGAACTGCGCCCAATGCCACGGCGGCGATCTGGCCGGGTCCGACAGTGGTCCATCACTGCTCGACCCGATCTACGGCCCGGATCAGCTGACCGACGCCGAATTCGCTGACGCCGTTCGCAACGGTGTCGACGAAGAGCGCTGGGACTTCGGTGCGATGCCCGGCAACGGTTCGTACACCGATGATCAGATTGCTGCGATCCTGGCGTTCGTTCGAGCCGAGCAGGCCGGCGCACCCACCGAGTGACCCGATCGGGGTCGGATCACGCAGTGTTTCGGGCGAGACGCGCCTCGCGGAACGACTGCACGGCCACGAAGAGGTAGGCGGCGCAGAGCACGATCGTGGCGATCTGTGCGAACAGTGCCCAACCCTCGGCGCCGCGCCCGATGGCCGACCCGAGACTTCCGAGGACGGCGACGAGAGCGAGCGCTGCTGATGCGTGCATGAGGTGGTGGTTGAGATCGGGTTTGGCCCGAGCGACCAGGCCGAGAGCGACGAACACGATCCCGATGAAGGCCGGGATGAGTGAGGTAGCGCTCCCCGAACTCGAGGCGATCGTCACGATCACACCGAGCACGATCAGTGCTGCGCCGAGAGAGATGGTCTTGGTTGCCACACCGTCAGTGTCGCGTCGCCGAACGCGTCGCGCACCCTCGTGCCCCTCGAAGCCTGGCGTCGCCCTAACTCGACGGTGTGAGGAGCTGATCGACCGGTGCGAAATCGTCGGTGAGCACCCGGGCATCGCGCACGAACTCGACCACATCGTCGACGAGGCGACCACCTTCGGGGTCGAGCCGGCCGGCGTCGAATGGCTCGTCCGACGCGACGACGACAGAGTTGCCGAGGCGTCCGTTGGAGGCGCCCTCGCCCAGCACCACCTCGACGTAGGGGAACACCGATGCGATCGTCGCCACCTCGGCGCGAAGGAACGCGAGCTGGGCACCATCGATCACGTTCAGCGCATAGATTCCTCCGGGCCGCAGGATCCGTTCGACATCGATCACGAACTCCTGCGTGGTCAGGTGCCACGGCACCGCACGGCTCCCGAATGCGTCGCCGATCACCACGTCGACGCTGTTGTCGGGCACATCGAGCAGTGATTGGCGTGCGTCGCCGGCGATCACGTCGAGACCGCTGCCGGGCCCGACCGAACGATCGAACTCGTCGACCACCAGATCGATCAGCTCACCGTCGATCTCGAACACGTCCTGGTCGCTCCCGGCACGTGTGGTCTGCACCCAGGTCGGCACCGTGAGGGCCCCGCCGCCGATGTGGACCGCCCGGACCGGATCGGCGTCGGCAGCGATGTCGATCGCCTCGGCCAGGCGCCGGGTGTACCAGAAGTCGAGGTACTCGGGGTCGTCGAGGTCGACGTAGCTGTGGCGGAGATCGTCGAGCACCAGCACCCGACCGGTGGAGCGGTCGGCGTCGGCCTCGATCGACACGCAGTAGTAGGTGGTCTCGCTGTCGCAGGCGCTGCCGAGTGCGGTGGCCGCCACCAGTGCGAGCCCGGCGAATGCCGACACCGAGGTGATCTCGGTGCGTGCGGCACTCCGAACGGGACGGGGTGAGGCCAGCCACAACGCCAGTCCGCTCACCACCAGGACGACACCGACCGAGATGATGATCGTGGTCACCGCAGCGATTGCCACCAGGACGAAACCGGTGAGGAACGTGGCGACGATCGCGCCAGCGGTGCCGTACGCCGAGAGTCGGCCGACGGTGGCACCAGTCGAGTCGAGGTCGCGCAGCTGCAGCTTGACCACTGCCGGCGGAACGGCGCTGAGCACTGTCGCCGATGGCAGGAATCCAACCGCCGTGAGCGCCAGTGTGCCGCCGACGCTGGCGGAGCCGCCGGCGCCACCGAGGGCTCGAACGATCGGCACGGTGGCGATCGCCAGCGCTCCACCGACCACGAGGAGCACGGGGATGAGCCGGCGAGGGTCGACCCGGTCGGCGGCAACGCCACCCAGCCAGGCGCCGACGGCGATACCGGCGAGCACCGTGCCGATGATGCCGGTGTAGGTCTCGAGGCTCACGCCGACGTACGGCGCCAACAGTCTCCCGGCGAGAATCTCCAAGACCAAGATCGCCGCCGAGGTGCCGACGACGAGTGCAACGGCCAACCAACCTGGCAGCGGTGAATACTGGTCGTCGGTCGACTCGGCGCTCACAGCTCGGGCGTCAGCTCGTGATGGCGTGGGCGCGCAGGTCGGCGAGGTCGATGTACTCGAGTGTCGACATGTGGGTCGATTCGAGGATCACGCTGCACGCATGGCCGGCGTCGAAGGCTTCCTTCCAGCGATCGGCGCACACGCACCACTGATCGCCTGCGGACAGCCCAGCGAAGCCGTACTGAGGCATCGGCGTGGTGAGGTCGTTGCCTCGCGACTTCGAGAACTCGAGGAAGTCGTCGGTGAGCCGACAGCACACCGTGTGCATCCCGGGGTCGTCGCCGCGGTGCTCGCAACAGCCAGTGCGGTAGTAGCCGGTCATCGGATCGTACGAACAGGGTTGCAGGTCGGTGCCCAGCACGTTGCGTTGCGTCGATGGGGGCTGGTGCTCAGACATTGACGCCCACCAACTCGCCGATGCTGTACGTGACCGCACACGCCACGAGCACGATGACCACCTGTCGGGCGATCGACTTGGGGATCGAGCGCTCGGCGAGCCGTCCCAGCGCGGCGCCGACGAACGCAGCGGCCACGACGCCGATCGCGACCGAGATCGCCGCCGGTGCCAACCCGGTGGCGCCGGTGAACCACGGGATGACGGGCAGCAGCGCTCCGAACAGGAAGCAGACGAGCGAGATCGCTGCTGCCTTGAAGGCTGAGGGCAGGTCGTGCGGGTCGACGCCGAGCTCTTCGCGGGTGTGCACCCGCAACGCCACTTCGGGCGAGGCCATGACGTCCTCGGCTGCTGCTCGGGCCGTTTCGGGCGAGATGCCGTGGTCCTCGTACATCGCCGCGAGTTCGGCGGTTTCGGCAACGGTGTTGCGGGCCAGCTCGCGGCGCTCGACGGCCACTTCGCGCTCGACCAGTTCGTTCTGGGCCGACACGCTGATCCATTCGCCGGCCGCCATCGAGATCCCACCGGCGATTGCCCCGGCGAGCCCGGCGAGGCGGACGATCGACGAGTCGACGCCCGAGCCGGCGAATCCGAGCATGAGCGACACGTTCGAGACCAGCCCGTCGTTGATCCCGAACACGGCGGCGCGGGCGAGTCCGCCGGACACCGACCGGTGGCCACTGTGCAGCTCAGGACGGGCGAGGTCCTGGGGCGAGAGATCGGGTCGAGTCATCGGACCGAACGCTAGCCGTACACGTGCGGCGTGCGTCCAGGTGTGTTCGAGTTGTGAGGTCGGTGCGGCTACGTTGAATCACACACCCCTCGACCTCGGTCTGGAATCACATGAGCGCTCACAACGACGTGGACGACACCATCGACAGCCTCCGCGAGATCGCCGGGCAACGTCGACCCAACGATGCACTCCTGCAGGCGTTCATCGGTGTGTACTACCGAGACGTTCCCAGCGACGATGCTGACAGTCGCCGGCTGAACGCCGCGTATGCAGCGGCGATCGCGCACCTTCATCTGGGGCGAACCCGGCGGGCCGGTGAGACGCTTGGTCAGCGTGTTGTCGCCGGATCTCCAACGCGACGGGTGGGAGACCGAGCGCACCATCTTGATGTTCGTCACCGACGACGTACCGTTCCTCGTCGACACGGTGCGCATGGTGCTCGATCGCTATCGCCTCGGCATCCATCTGCTCGTGCACCCGATGCTCAACGTGCGGCGCAACGATCGTCACCAACTCGTCGATGTCGATGCGCCCGAGGGTCGGGTCGAAGCGTGGACGCTGGTCGAGCTCGACCGATGCCCGCCGCAGCGTCGTGAGCAGCTCGAGATCGACGTGCGCGCAGCGATCGACGACGTGCAATCCGTGGTGCGTGACTTCGCTCCGATGCGTGACCGGCTCCTCGAGGTCGCCGGCGATGATCCGTTGTTGCGGTGGCTCACCGACGAGAACTTCGTGTTCCTGGGCTCGGTGGTCTACGACCGGTCGCCGCAAGGGCTCGAGACCCCGACACGACAGCTTGCTGGGCGAGTACCGATCTGGCGGGCTCGATCCGGAGCGCATCGACCCCCCGGCGAACGAGACCGACAACTCGGTGGTGTTCGCTCGCACCGACGCAGTTGCGTCGATGCACCGACGCGCTCGAATGACATCGATCGCCGTTCGGCCCCCGGGCGAGCAGCGCGAGGTTCGCTTCGTCGGGCTACTCGGCAGCGCCGCATACCGGCAGAGCGTGTTCGCGATCCCGGTGATCGGCGAGCGGGCCCACGAGGTGGTCGCTCGCGTCGGTGCGACCATCGAGAGCCACACGGGCCGCGCGGTGCGAAACGTGATCGAGACGCTGCCGCGCGACGTGGTCTTCGAGGCGGGCATCGAGGAGCTGACCGAACTCGTTGGTGCGATTGTCGGGCTGCAGGAGCGGCGCATCGTTCGGGTCTTCGACGTGCGAGAACCGGTTGGGCCATGGACCACGGTGCTCGCCTACGTGCCCCAGACCGCGGTTCACCGCTGCACTGCCCGAGCTGGTCGCCGCGCTCGTGGCCGAGTACTACGGCGGCGAGATCCGTGACCTCGAAACGCTGGTGGGGTCGAGCTCGCTCGCCCGGATCTCGATGACGGTCCGGTCGCGTCCGCTCGCCGACACCAGCCGTCTCGTCGCGTCGATCGATCGTGCGTCTCGAACCTGGGGCGAGCGGGCGAGCGATGCCCTGATCGATCTGCTCGGCGAGGTCGAGGGGCACCGGGTCTGGTCGGTCGTGGGTGCCACGGTTCCCGCCGACTACGAGGCCAGGGTCAGGCCCGAGGCAGCGGTTGGCGACCTCGTGAACGTCGAAGCGATGCTGTCGGGCTCGCACGACATCGCCACCTCGTTCGGTCGCTCGATCGACGCCACCGATGGCGAGTGGCGTTTCCGGGTCTTCCTCCGCGACCGGCCGGCCACGATCGCCGAACTCGTGCCGGTGCTCGAGCACCTCGGCCTGTCGCCGCTCGACGAACACCCGTCGGTGTTCGCTGGCGATTCCGTCACGGTGCACCTCGACGATGTCGGCGTCCGCGTCCCCAGCCACGAGATCAGCGACGCTCAGCACAGCGAAGTGCAGCGTGCCTTCGTCGACCTGATGACCGGCGTCAGCGAGCACGATGCCCTCAACCGACTCGTGCTCTCAGCTGGCCTGGATCGCCGTCAGGTCGCCGTGCTGCGTCTGTACAACCGCTACCTGCGCCAAGCAGCCTTTCCGTTCAGCCCGCGTTACGTCGAGCAGGCGATCGTTCGCCACCCCGACATCGCCCGAGGGCTTGTCGAGCTGTTCGACACGAGGTTCGACCCTGGACGAACTGCGACGATGGGTGACCGGGCGGCAGACGTCGAGCGCTGCCGTGGCGCGCTCCACGAGCTGCTCGATGCGGTGCCGTCGCTCGACGACGACAGGATCTGCCGCGCATTTCTCACCCTGATCGACGCCACCGACCGGACCAATGCCTTTCGCGGACGCCCCGAGATCTCGGTCAAGCTCCGACCGCACGAGGTCGGATTCCTTCCCGAGCCGCGCCCCGAGTACGAGATCTTCGTGTGTTCGCCGTTCGTCGAGGGTGTCCACCTCCGCGGTGGACGTATCGCAAGAGGTGGGCTGCGCTGGAGCGACCGGCCTGAGGACTTCCGTACCGAGGTGCTCGGCCTGGTCAAAGCACAGATGGTGAAGAACGCCGTGATCGTGCCGACGGGGGCGAAAGGCGGTTTCGTGATCAAGTCGTCGACCATCGATCCCGCCGATCGCGACGCCGTTCGCGCCGAAGGTGTCGACCGGTATGGCCGGTTCGTGCGCGGGCTGCTCGATCTCACCGACAATGTTGTCGCCGACACGATCGTGCATCCGCCCGATGTGGTCATCTACGACGGCGACGATCCGTATCTCGTCGTGGCTGCCGACAAGGGCACGGCGACGTTCAGCGACATCGCCAACGAGATCGCCGCCGAGTACGACTTCTGGCTCGGTGACGCCTTCGCCTCCGGGGGGAGCCACGGATACGACCACAAAGCGATGGGCATCACCGCCCGTGGGGCTTGGGAGAGCGTTCGTCGCCACGCCCGGGTCATCGGCAAGGACGTCGACACCGACGAACTGGTTGCGGTCGGCATCGGTGACATGTCGGGAGACGTGTTCGGCAACGGCATGTTGTTGTCGCCGCATCTGAAACTGGTCGCAGCGTTCGATCACCGCCACGTGTTCCTCGATCCCGATCCCGACCCGGCTGCGTCTCACGCCGAACGTCGTCGACTGTTCGACCTGTCGCGGTCGAGTTGGGCCGACTACGACGGTCGGCTGATCTCCGTTGGCGGTGGTGTGCATTCGCGCAAGTTGAAAGCGATCACGATCACGCCCGAGGTGCGCAAGGTGCTCGATCTCGACGCCTCGGTCACCGAACTGCGTCCCGACGACCTGATCTCGGCGATCTTGCGTGCGCCGGTCGATCTGTTGTGGAACGGCGGCATCGGCACGTACGTGAAGGGGTCGACCGAGACCGACGCCGACGTCGGTGACCGTGCCAACGACTCGCTGCGCGTCGATGGTCGCGACTTGCGCGCCCGCATCGTGGGCGAGGGAGGCAATCTCGGCCTCACGCAACTCGCCCGTGTCGAGTACGCGATCAACGGTGGTCTGATCTACACCGATGCAATCGACAACTCTGCTGGTGTCGACTGCAGCGACCACGAGGTGAACATCAAGATCCTGCTCGATCAGCTCGTGCGCGACGGTGAACTCACCGTCAAACAACGCAACGACCTGCTGGTCGAGATGACCGACGAGGTCGCTCGGCTCGTACTCGACGACAACAGATCCCAGACCCTGGCCTTGATGATCGCTCGAACCCAATCGCTGTCGATGGTCAACGTGCACGCTCGCTACCTCGACACCTTGGAGGCCGAAGGGTTGCTCGATCGCGAACTCGAATTCCTCCCGAGTGACAAGCAGATCGCGGAACGTCAGAGCCTCGGCAGTGGGTTGCGCGCACCCGAATTCGCGGTGATGATCGCCTACACGAAGAACGCCGACGTTGCCGAGGTGCTCGACTCGGATCTGCCCGACGAGCCAGCACTCGAACGCGAGCTCATGGAGTACTTCCCGGTCGAGATCCGAGAACGGTTCCCTGAGGCGGTGCGCACGCACCGCCTCCGTCGCGAAATCATCGCGACCTCGATCGTCAACAACATGGTGAATCTCGCCGGCATCTCGTTCGACCATCGCATGACGGAAGACTCGGGTGCCTCGGTGTCCGATGTCGCCCGCGCCTTTCTCGCATCGCGCGAGATCTTCGGGTTCGCTGACATCTGGCACGAGATCGATGCGCTCGGCAGCAGCGTCGACCTCGACACCCAGATCTCGCTGTTCCTCGATGCCCGTCGGATGACCGAACGCGGAGCTGTCTGGTTGCTGCGCCACCGTCCACCGCCGCTCGACATCACCGAAGCCGTCGACGCCTTCGCCGCCGGCTTGGCGTTCCTGTCCGAGTCGCTCGACCGGGTCGTGAGCGGTCGGGTCGCGAGCGACATCGAACGTGTTGCGGGCGAACGTGTCGATGCCGGCGTGCCACCGAGCCTCGCCGCACGGTCTGCACGATGGCAGTGGTTGCACACGGGGTTCGACATCGTCGAGATCGCCCACACCGAGGCGAGGAATGTGGCCGATGCCGCCACGGCGTATTGGTCGACGTTCTCTGCGTTCGATCTCGGCTGGTTGTGGGATGGCGTCGGCAATCTGCCACGTTCCGATCGGTGGCAGGAACAGGCCCGCTCGGCGCTCCGCGACGATCTGCTGACGGTGATTGCCGAGCTCACCCGCAACGTGATGCGGTCGGCAGATGGGTCTCCGACGGCGTGGATCTCGGCCAACGAGCGGGCGGTTGGCCGTGCGCTGTCGATGCACACCGAGATCCGCCGTGCAGAGAGCTTCGACCTGACGACGTTGTCTGTCGCCCTGCGCCAGCTTCGGAATCTGACGATCACTGCCGTCGCGGGTTCTGCCGACCACAGCAACTGAGATCGTCACCGGCACCCACCTGATCCGAGGGTCTTGACTCGGAGCAGCCAAGGGCTTGCCGAAGCCTTGTTGAAGTCTTGGCGGCCACTTGTCGAAGAACCACCTTTGGGTTCGGTTGGCGAGGGGTAGCGTCATTCGTGTCATGTCCCTTGGCCCACGCTTTCGATTCGCTCCGTCGCCGACCGGTTCATTCCACGTCGGTGGCGCCCGAACTGCGCTGCAGAACTGGGCGCTCGCCCGACGGCTCGGAGGGACGTTCGTGCTCCGTGTCGAAGACACCGACGAGGCCCGGAATCGTCCCGAGTGGACTCAGGGGATCATCGATGCGCTCGCATGGATCGGCATCTCGGCCGACGACCCTCACTTCGAGGGCCCGCACTTCCAGAGCGAATTCGCCGCCGCTCACGTTGCGGCCGCCGAGCGTCTGTTCGCCGACGGGCACGCCTACTACTGCGACCTGACCGGCGACCAGATCCAGGAGCGCGCCAAGGAGCTGGGCATCAGCGGTTACGACGGGTACTCGCGGGATCGGGGCCTCGGGCCCGGGCCGGGTCGAGTGCTGCGGTTCCGCGTGCCCGAGGGCACGACGGTCGTGCACGACATGGTGCGAGGCGACGTCAGCTTCGACAACGACACGATCGAAGACTTCGTGTTGCTGCGCGGCAACGGCACACCGGTGTTCATGCTGGCCAACGTGGTCGACGACATCGAAATGGCGATCACCGACGTGGTGCGTGCCGAAGAGCACCTCCCCAACACACCCAAACAGCAGATGCTGTGGGAGGCGCTCGGCCGGCAACCGCCCCGCTGGGGTCACGTGCCGGTGCTGGTCAACGAACAACGCAAGAAGCTCTCCAAGCGTCGCGACAAGGTCGCGCTCGAGCAGTACCGCGACGACGGCTACCTCGCAGACGCAATGGTCAACTACCTGATGACGCTTGGCTGGACCCCACCAGGGGCCGAAGAAGCCGGGAGCGAGATCGTGTCGTGGTCCGAGATCGAGGCGGCGTTCCGACTCGAGGACGTCACCCACTCTCCGGCGTTCTTCGATGTCAAGAAGCTCGCCGCGTTCAACGGGGACTACATCCGCCAGATGCCGCTCGCCGAGTTCGTCGAGCGGGCCGGTCAGGAGCTGCCGCCCGAATGGGACCGTGGGAAGTTCGCGGCGATCGCACCCCACATCCAAGAGCGACTCACCACCCTCACCGAAGTTCCTGGCAAGGTCGACTTCCTCTTCTGGCCTGACGGTGCAGCCGTCGAGTACGACGCCGACTCGTGGGACAAGGCCTTCAAGCCGGAATGGGCAGCTCCGTTGCTCGCCGATGTCATCGAGGCCTACCGCGACGTCGAGTGGACGACCGACGAGCTCAAACGCAGCGTCGAATCGATCATGGAGCAGTACTCGATCAAGCTCGGCAAGGCCCAAGCGCCGGTACGTGTTGCCGTGACCGGTCGAACGGTTGGTCCGCCGTTGTTCGAGTCGCTCGACGTGCTCGGCCGCGAGGAGACACTCCGGCGGTTGTCGGCAGCCCTCCAGATCGTTTCGGGCGGTGACGCGCCGGAGTCCGGGCGGTGACCACCATGACCGGACGCGAGTTCTCGTTCCCCTCCGACGAGCAAGTGGCGCGCGACCGTGAACTGATCGAGGCGCTCGAACAGCACCAATCGGTCGGCGAGAAATACGCACGGACCGGCGAAGTCGCCGAGATCGTGCATCGAGACCCATCGATGGGTCCGTCGGCCAACGCCGAGTTGACCAGAGACCTGACCCCGGTGCGGCCGCTGCCGACACCTCCGCGTTTCGTGGGTCGACGCATCGTGCAGATCCTGATCATCGGTGTGCTGATCGCCGTTGGGTACTACGCGTTCACCTTCTGGCAGGTGTGGTCGACCGGTCGGACCGATGACGCTCGCAACGTCGACGCCATCGTGGTGCTCGGCGCGGCCCAGTACGACGGCCGGCCGTCACCGCAGCTGGCTGCTCGCCTCGACCACGTGGTCGATCTGTGGGCCGATGGGTTCGCGCCGCAGGTCGTGGTCACCGGCGGCAACCAGGAGGGCGATCGGTTCACCGAGGCATCAGCGTCGGCGCAGTACCTCGTCGATCGCGGAATCCCCGCTGCGGCGATCGTCCAGGAGGACGAAGGCACCACCACATTCGAGTCGCTCGAAGGAGCCCGTGCGTTGCTCGATGACTCCGCCGAGAGCATCCTGATCGTCACCGACCCGTACCATGCGCTGCGGAGCAAGCTCACCGCCGAAGAGGTCGGTTTCACGGCGTTCGCGTCGTCGACTCCCGACTCGGTGGTCAGTGGTACCGCCGAGGTGCGCCGTCAAGTCGCCGAGGCAGCCGGTGTTGCCGTGGGCCGAATCATCGGGTTCGAACGGTTGAGTGGCCTCACCGACTGAGGCCGATACAATCTCGTCCCGCACCGGTCGTCGATTCGTCGTCGGCTCTCACGCCATGGGGTGTGGTGTAATTGGTAACACAGCAGTTTCTGGTACTGTCATTCGGGGTTCGAGTCCCTGCACCCCAGCTCTGATCGATCGCCGGCTCCGCAGTTCTGCGAAGTCGGCGTCGACTTTTTCGACACGGATGTCCACTCGGTCGAGGCCGGCCGGGTGGGATCGTCGACCCGGCTGATATCGTTTCCGATCGCTACTTGGCCCGTTCGTCTAGTGGCCTAGGACACCACCCTCTCAAGGTGGCGGCACGGGTTCGAATCCCGTACGGGCTGCCAAGGAAGTACCAGGTCAGAGCCACTCTTCGGAGTGGCTCTCCTGGTTTTCTGGACTCGTTGCCACTCTGATGCCAATCTCTCTGGAAGGAGAAATCGGATGAAGGGTTTCATGCGGCAGCGAGGGGCGTCGTGGGAGCTGAGGGTCTTCCTCGGCCCCGATCCGCTCACCGGCAGGAAGCGGTACGCCACGCGGACGGTGCGTGGCGGCAAGCGAGAGGCGCAGACTGCGCTCGCCGAGATGGTCACCGAGGCCGAGCGTGGCCTGACGGTTCGAACGACCGCGACGGTCGGAGAGTTGCTCGAGGCCTGGTTCGAGTTCGCCTCGCCTGACTTCTCGCCGAAGACGGTCAAGGAAACACGGGGCTACATCGACCGCTCGCTGATGCCGGCGCTCGGGTCGACGCGATTGGCCAAACTCAAGCCCGCCGATCTTGATGCGTTCTACCGTCGACTGCTCACCTCGGGCGGGTCCGGCGGTCGACCGCTGGCGCCCGGGACGGTGAAGCGCATCCACGGCATTCTTCGGCGCGCGCTCAACCAGGGAGTCAAGTGGGGGTGGATCGGCATCAATCCAGCGACGGCGACCACACCGCCGCGCGTGCCGGCGTCGGACATCAAACCGCCTTCGCCGGAGGCGCTCGGACGAGTGCTGCGACGAGCTGAGGTGGACTCGCCGGATCTGGCCTGCTACCTGATGCTCGCGGCTGCCACCGGTGCCCGTCGGTCGGAGTTGATTGCGCTTCGATGGACCGACGTCGATCTCGACGGCGCGACCGTCTCGATCGAGCGGGGAATCGTGTCCGGCCCGCATGGTCTCGTCGAGAAGGGAACGAAGACCCACTCCGCTCGCCGCGTGTCGCTCGACTCGCGGACGATGTCAGCCGTCGCTGATCAACGGGGGCGCATGATCGAGCGAGCCGAGATCTGCAGCGTTGAGGCGGCCGCCGACGCCTTCGTCTTCAGCAACACCGCCGATGGGAGTCAGCCATGGTTCCCCGACTCGGTGTCGCGGTCGTTCAAACGTCTTTGCGAGAAGGAAGGTGTGGCCGACGTTCGCCTGCACGACCTCCGTCACTTCGTCGCCACCCAGCTGTTGAGTGCCGGCGTCGACGTGCGCACCGTGGCCGGTCGTCTCGGACACCGCAACGCGGCGACGACGCTCAACGTGTATGCGCACTTCGTCGAGCAGACAGATCGCGCGGCGGCCGACATCATGGGTGGCGTTCTGCGAGACGGTGCGTAGGAGGGCGTTCTAGATTTCTCGCCCTGGTATCGCGTCGTCTGGCCTGAGGTCATCGGTCGAGTGCAGCAGCCGGTCGACGACGATCGTCGGTACGACGACGCGTCGCCCGAAGCGTCGGGCCTGGATGTCGCCGCGTCTCACACATTCGTACGCGGTGGTTCGCGAGATGCCGAGGATGCGGGCGACTTCCTCGACGGTGTAGGTGGATCGGTGGGTGTGTTCGTTGGAGTTGCTCATGTCCGTACTGTCCGCAACATGACTCACTCGACCACTACCACCAAGGGCCGAGATGACTCACTCGACAGCTACCACCGAGTGGCCCGATCACTCCCACCTCGAATTCGTCACTCACATGGCGAGATGTGTGTGGTCGAGTGTGTGGCTCGGCTCACGTCGAGCGCCGCCGGCGACGTTCCGCCTGCCGGCGTTGCTCGCGGTTCGGGGCATTGGTCCGTACGGCCGGCGTGGACAGACCCTTCGTGGTCTCGGGCAGAGTGGTGCGCTCTTCCTGGAGCGCGTCCCGCTCGGCTCGGAGTGCCTCGATTTCGGAGCGGAGCCGAATGTTCTCCTCGTTGATCCATCCGAATCGGACTCGCTCATGATCCAGCGCCGTCCGCGCTTCGCGTGCTGATGCCTTCGAGAGCTTCGTCTCCCGTCGTAGGTCCTCAAGGGCGCACTCCAGTTCACGCACACGGTTCCACGCAAGTGCTGCATCGTCGCCACCGTCGAGCGCCTCGTCGACGGTCGGCGGTTCCTCCGCTCCTCGCTGTCGCGCTCTGAACGCACGCACACGATCAGTGTCCGAACGCCACTTCCGCGGACGGCCACCCTTCCCGACAACGGTCACGGAGCCGATGGTAACGAAACGTAACGGAACCGTCCACCCTCGGGTAATAATCTGTGAGGGAGCTGCTGGCTGGAACCGCAGTGATTATGCAGTGGGTCGATCGAGCCAAGAGGTCCCACACTTCGCCGGATCTGTGGCGCGAGCCGGACAGTTCTTGCCCGTGGTTATCGAGTGCCCGAGAGCGGCGAATAGGTTCCTGAAGTTTCGACTATCCCTTGTCACCGATCGGGCGTGCGAGATGCTCTCTTGTGGTGTGAGCTACGCGGATTTCGTCGAGCGCAACGGGAGTCGCCTGCGGGCGGCACTCGTTGGCGCGTACGGACCCGACGTCGGTGCCGACGCCGCCGCGGAAGCGTTGGCGTACGGCTTCGAGCACTGGAACGAGCTCGAAGCGATGTCGAACCCGGCGGGCTACCTGTACCGGGTCGGCCAGTCCGAAGCTCGACGCCACTTCCGGCCCACGGGGTTCTTGCCGGCGGTCGCCCCGCCGGGCCTGCCGGAGTTCGAACCCGCTCTCGCGCCGGCTCTCGAATCGCTCACCGAACCGCAGCGGATCGGGGTGGTCCTGGTCCATGCGCTCGGGTGGTCGCTCGTCGAGACCGCCGACATCCTCGATGTTGACGTCTCGACGGTGCGGACCCACATCGCTCGAGGTCTGGCGAAACTGCGAACTGCGTTGGAGGTGACCGTCGATGCCCCCTGAAGACGACCTGGAACACCAACTGCGGTCGTTCGGCGACGCACTGCGACAGCAGGTCGGCGAGCCGATTGCTCCGATCAGCCCGTCTGCTCGACCGGGTATCGATGATCGAGCAGGCGGGCGTGACCGTCGCCGGTGGGCCGCGCTTGCGGCAGCAGCTGCGGTGGTGGCGCTGGTGGTCGGGTTGCTCGCCTTGGTACAAGACGGCGACGAGGCCGATGCCCCCGTGGCCACGCAACCGACGACCCCGAGCAGCACAAACACCTCATCCACGACCGTGCAACCGGCGACGCCGGAGCTGTCGCTGATCGATCACGTCGTGCTCGTAGATGGCGAGGCGGTCGGCGAGCCGTGGACGACCGGTGTTGCCAGCACCTCGGACGAACTGACGGAGCTGTGGGGCGAGCTGGGCCTGCAGGGCGCGGCTCCGACGGTCGACTTCACCACTGACGTCGTCCTCTACTTCAATCCTGCGGAGTCCGGAAGCTGTCGCTTCGCACCGCTCGACGGCGTTGCTCACGACCCGGCCACAGGGTGGGTGTTCCCCGTGCTGCCATACGAGGACCCTGCGGCGGACGTCATCGACGGTGAACGAATTTGTACGAGCGACGCAAACCCACATGCGATCCTCGTCCAGGTCGTTCGCTCGGATCTCCCGTCGACCGACTTCGTCGTGTGGGTCAATGGCTTCGATCCACCAGCCAATGTCCTTAATCGCGTGACACGGGTCGCCGCCGGCGAGCTGCTCACCTCGCCGACCGACGCTACGACAACCACTGATGCCACCGAGCCGCGATCCTCGACCGCCATGGGAGCACTGGACTTCCACCGCGACAGCGATCCGCCTCGCAATCCCTCGGTCTTCGGATACAGCGCGCTCACCGAAGTAGACGATGCAGAGTTGGTCGACGAGGTCAGCGAGGCACTCGGCGACCCTGACGACGACACCGGGTGGATTCCGATGCCCGACGAGTACGCCTGCACCGGCGCAACCGAGTACCGATCGCTGCTCTGGGCGGACGCTCGCTTCGTCCTCGCACGCTCCGGCGGTCCCGGGATCACGTACGTTGCGGCATGGAGCATCGGTGACACGGCGCTGGCCTATTCCCCTGCGCTCGCCATGGAGATCACTGAACCGAGCGGGATCACCACTGCCGACGGGATCGGACTCGGGAGCCCCGCCGATCAGCTCGAAGACGTTGACTGGGCTCAGTCCATGCGACGGGACAACCAATTCTTTGGACTTGCCGGAACCGGACCGGTCGTCTTCCAGCTGAATCCCGCTGACCAGGTCGTTGCCATGAGCTACGAGCAGAACGACTGCTGACGCCCACGACCATCCCGGCGTTCGCTCATGTAGGTCAGCGTCTAGCGTCCGAAGATTGCGGAGCGACGCTCTGATCGGTGTCGGGGTCCAGCAGCGGGTCTTCGCTTGCCAGTGCTGCGACTCTGGCGAGTCGCACGATGCCGAGAGCCAGCATCAGGTACACGAAGAGCTGCACCGTGCGGACCGGTCCATCGCGATAGTCGAGCAGCAGGCCGAGGACCCCAGCGAGCGCCACCCCAGCGAAGGTCCTCGTCAACAGAGCTCCCACCGTTCGCCATCGGCGACCCGACGTGGAGATGATCAGCCCGGTCGCGGTGAGCAGCAGGCCACCCACGACCAGCGCACCGTAGAAGCTTGCGCGTGCGCCTTCGGTGATCCCAGCTGACGTGGCTCCGGCCGAGAGTCCGACGCCGCTCAGCGGGTCACCCGCGGTCGTGACGTTCACGTTGAGCACGACGATCGCAGCGACCGCTGCCACCACCCAGTCCGCCCACACAGGGATGCGATTCCAGAAACCGGCCATCGCCCATGATGCCACCTCACGGGTCGGCACCGCCGATGCATCTCGCCGAAGCAAGGGGACTCATCTTCCTGGGTCGCAACCGAACGCCGGGTGCAGAACTACTCACGGCGGCCGCGGCGCAACAGACCGGCCCAAGCCGAGCAGCCAATAATCACGTCGTCGTGCCGGCCCGACGCAACGCTACGAGCGGAGCGCCGATGGCAGTTCGGGGCGGGTCAGTCGCCCGGTGTGCAGTCGACGACAGCGTCTCGTGCTGCCGGTTCGTTGTACCCACCAGCGGGAACAAACGAGCCCGCAGGTCGGCACCCCAGCAAGCGGCGAGCACCGAGAGGCGCGTCGAGCGTCACGGTCGTCATGCGCGATGCAAAGGCCGTGGGGCACGATGCGCCCTCGTCGCCGGTGAAGCCGACGATCACACGCAGGGTGACGTCCGCCGAAGTCTCGTCTACTTCGATTCTGTTGAGCGCGAGCGAGCAACCCGGTTCATTCACGTAGTACTCCAGTGCGACGACGTTGCCCGTCGCCGAGGTCGCGTCCCAGTCGACAAGGGTGCACTCACCTCTCCGTGGCGCCCTGTCGGTGGGTGCCGGGCACGACCGTTCCGACTCGGCACCTGACGAACCACCGCATGACGCACTGGCAAGGACCAGGGTTGCGAGAAGCCCGATCGATCCAGCGGTCCGCATCCACGAAGACTGACTGAAGTGGAACCGATCGCTAGTGCCGAGCGGCAGTTCGTCTCGCATCACGCTCCGAACACGATTGACCATTGTTCGGCTGCTGACGGCGTCCATCGTTGGGTGAACCCGCAACCCCACACGACTGCATCCTCGAGCGGCTCGCCTCCCCAGCGTGGCTCGCCAGTGACGAGCAGTCGGGCGCCGGTGTCTGCCGTCGGCGCGTACTCCGAGATCGGACCTTGTTCATATTGGACCGTGACCTCGTCGCCGCTACCGCCCGTGTACCAGCGGTTCACTGTGAAGGTCGCAGTCGGTACGCCGCCAAGTTGGCTGTCGGTGCCGGTCGACAACGCAGTGAGCGTGCCGTCGAAGGCCCAGCTTCGCTCCGCGAGTGTCCCTTCGTTGAACGCGAACGCGCAATCGGCTTCGGCTGTGACGGCCTCGGTCGTTGCGTCATCGGTGGACTCTCCACAGGCGGCGCCTACCACGAGCAACGAGGCGAGTCCAAGCTTCCAGAAACCCTGCATACGTGGCTTAGACGATGGCATCCGATCGGAAGTTCCCACCAGCGCAGAATGCCCAGTGTTGGCGCTCGACGCAAGAGCCGGCCATTGCCGGGAGACCGCTCGATATCGGTCCGGATAATCACCGGCGATGGCGCATGGCCTGCGCCACACTGCGGCCCAAGCGTGACGCGAGATAATCCCGGGCGACAGTTCCGAGAACCAGAATGAGCAGATGACAGCCGAACGTTGGAACTCGAACCTCCACACGTTCGAGGGGCTACTCGAGATCGTTCCCACCGGAGCGTTGCGGGGCCTCGATGTGGGTTGTGGCGAAGGAGAGACATCACGGCGGCTGAGGAAGCGAGTGCCCTCGGTCGTGGGGCTCGATACCGATGCATCAAGCATCGAACAGGCTCGACAGGCGGGCGATGACATCGACTACGTCGTCGGAGATCTATTCGGCGGTGAGATCGAGGAGGATTCGTTCGACGTCGTGACCGCTGTGGCTGTACTCCATCACGTCGACCATCGAAGAGCGCTCGTTCAACTCGGGCGGTTCGTCCGTCCAGGCGGCTTGCTGCTTGTGGTTGGTCTCGCCAGAAGGCATTCGGTGGGCGACTGGGCGCGAGATGCCGTTGACAGCATCGCCGTGCGTCGCCACACGTTCTTCAAGGATGTGTGGCACACCACCGCACCGCAGGTCTGGCCGCCCGCTATGACTTACGCGGAGACACGGCAAGCTTCGATCGAGGCGTTACCTGGTGCCGCGTTCGAACGAGTTCCCTACTTCCGCTACACAATCACGTGGACGCGCCCGCACCGGTGACAACCCACGCCGACCGCGGCCACGGTTCCTCGTTGTCGCCCCGGGGCCGAGTGGGCACGGGCATCACCGGTATCTCACCTCAAGCTGGACAGGGCTTCGCTCCGTTCGTGACTGGGCGAGAGAACGGCTACCCGGGGTGATTCTGAAGCGGCCGTACTGGGTCCTACGACGACCGATGCCCTGAGACGGCGACGCAGACTTCGCCAAGCGGAATCTTGCCGCCAGCGACGGACGACCACACTGCGGTGATTGCCCTGTGCTCGATGTTCACGGCGACGCGACGGCTTGAGACTCGTGCTTGATGCGGCAGTAGTAGGGCGTATCAGGTCTGTGGTCTTGCCGTCGTCGTCGGGGCTGGACGGGCTCGGTGTCGCTTGACTCGTGGATGTCAGCTGATGTCGATGCCGCTCGCGGCGGCCAAGTCAGACACGAACTGTGGGAGCGGCGTCCCCGAGTGTTCGGCGCACTGCCGGATGATGGCGACCGCAGCGAGCAGCGCATACTGCCAGTACCGCTCGATCCAGTACGTCACCTCGTCGAGCAGATCCGGCTCGAGGCCGCCGTGCACAGCGAAGGCGGTGAGAATTGCGTATTGGACGCGGCGATGTTCCTTGCCGCGGAACTCGACCTCGCCCAGATGCTTCGTCAAGAGATCCCGGTAGGCAATGCCGGGTGCGCGTTGGACGCCGGCGGTGCGGAGCGCGTCGGCGGCGAGTTGCATGAACACTTCGCCGGGGAAGGTGTCGTGGCGCACGTGAAGGTCGGCGATCTCGACGACGAGTTGATTGGCGTCGACACCTCTGACGAGACCGGCGAGCAGCCGCCGTGTCGACTCGATGCGATCCTCCTCGGTGGGTTTCGCCATGCCGACACGCTACGCGACCGTCGAATGGCTGGATCCTGCGTGACGTCGAGTCAGCGCGCGTTGTCGCCCGCTCTGCCGGTGTGGTCAGAGCTCGAGTGAATGGCGCAGTAGCGAGCGCCCGTGTCGGTTGACCGTCACCGCTCCGACGGTGGCGCTGAGGGAGGCGGCGACGGCCAGCGACGGCGAGTTGTTCGGGTCGACCATGATGTGAGCGCGGCGTGTCCCGGTGTGATCGCGCAGGAACTGCAGCGCCAGCCGGACTGCGACCGGCGCGATTCCTCGACGTCGGAACGTTGGGTGGACCCAGTAGGAGATGTTCGCCTCACCCGCTGGTGCGTGGTCGCTGGCCAGATTCACGTCAACCGCAGCCACCGACGACGCCTCGGCCGTGTCGACCGAGAAGGTCCAGCGGGGACCGTTTCCGAACGAATCGCTCACACCGGCCAGCCATTCCAGCGCGTGGGTGCGACGTTCGGTCGTTGTCATCGCGTTCCACTGGTCGGCTTCGCTCGACTGCCACAACCAACGGATGTGTTCGGCGTCGCGGCCGGACAGGTCCATCTCCAAGTCGTCGCGATGGCGACGGCGAATACTGACAGCGCCGTCGCTGTAGGTCAGTGGCGGCACGGTTCGCTTGTAGTAGGGGTTGCCGTCGAGGTCGGCCTGCCGCTCGAACCGGGTCCGTTCGGCAAGCGCTCGGGAACGCAGGTTGTCGGGGTGGATGAGCAACGTCGCCGTGCGGCACTGCTCGGTGATCGCGAGATGGTGCATCAACAGCTCCAGTGCGCGCGTGGCGATGCCTTGTCCCCGATGGGATGCGAACACGTTGTAGCCAACGTTGACCTCGCCGGGCAGCAACCAGTACCGCTCGGCGTCGTGATCCACCCAACCGACGACGACGCCGTCGACGATGATGCACGCGATCGGATCCGGCTCGTCCGAACCCGGACCCAAGAAGCGACGGAACTCGGCGTCGCGGCCTGCGATCAGCTGTGCCGAGTCGCCGGGCAGTGGCGATCTGATCGTCACCACCCCATCGGTGCGCTCCCACAACTTCGGCACCCGATCAGCCTCCCACGGTCAGGTCGGGGCCCTCGAGCGAATTGTGTAAGCCCCGACTCCGAGGCGAGTTCCGGCCCGACGAGACAAAGTGCCGATCGTCGGTAGAGGCAGCGCTACCCAGGCTGGCTCACCGAGTCGCCACGAGATCCAGGCGCGATCGCCGGTGGACGGCCTGGGCCCGTGGAGACAGCGAGCTTCCGGCACACTGATTCCATGGGGAGCGAGGAATTGCGCAGGCAGAAGAAGCTGATCGCTGATGCGCTCCGGGAGGCGGGTGTCGAGCGGCTCGAGGCGACACTGGACGGGACGATCGGCGACGCACAGGCATTCTGCTGGGGGGCGCTGCGGCAATTCGATCGACACGCCGAGCCCACATCGCTGTCGTCGCCCCGCGACTTCGGTCTTCAACACGCCGATCTGCACTACCTCCTCATCGGTGCTCAGGAGGCCGTGTCACATGCGGAGCGGGTTGAACAGGTTCTTGCAGCTCTTGGAAGGCCACAGCAGCTTCCGCCAACCCACGACGTGCGTGAGCGTCTTCTCCAAATGCGGAATCTGCTAGCAGAGCACCGAGACGAACGGGTGCTGTACTGGCGCCTCACGGGCGAGCACACCCCTCACGTCATCGCGATCTACGAACGGTTCGGGATGAGCGCCATCAAGGGTGCGATCGACTCCTACGAATACGGAACGGAGGTTGTCGGCGGCATCCTTTCGCTCCGTGACCTTCGCATCGAGTTGCTCGCGCTGAACGCCGAGCTTGGTGAGCTCGCCGATCGATATCGCGGCGCCGGTGAACCCGCTCCGCCCACACCGCCCGTCAACTGGTGAGAGTCGGCTGATGGTGTGTTGGGCGTTCGAGCGATTGCCTTGGTGGCCCACCAGCCGTGCGCTGGTGACGACGACTGCGGCGGAGGCCCGGCATGATGTGATGGTGGGGAGCGAGCCGGATTCAACGGTCGAGGTCGTGCCGTACCAGAGCGAATGGGCCAACGAGTTCGAAGAGGCGCAGGACGCTCTCATCGCAGCGGTGGGGAACGTCGCCCTCTCAATCGAACACATCGGGAGCACCGCCGTGCCTGGCCTGGCGGCGAAGCCGACGATCGACATCCTGATGGTGGTCAACTCACTCAAGAGCTTCCTGAGGATGCTCCCGGAGGTTGAAGCGATCGGCTTCGACTACCGGCCAGACAACACCCTTGTCGGCTCGGACGATCACCTCTTCCTCAGAAAGGTGACAGACGGCAAGCGAACCCACCATCTCCACGTCGTGAAGGTCGGCTGCGCAGAGATAGACCAGTATCGACGTTTTCGAGACGCTCTTCGTCGAGATCCCACGCTGGCCGCCGAGTACGAGAGGATCAAGATCGAACTGGCGGCCAAGTACGCGGCAGACCGGATGGGCTATGTCGAGGCGAAGAGCGGGTGGCTCGACCAGCGACTGCAGTCCTTGCCGTCGGCCGAGTTGTAGATTCTTGCCAACTCTTGCTCCGGGCAACTCGAGACGTCCCGCGACTGCCGTGCGAGGACACCCGGTAACGCTCCAGGATAATCACCGTGGTCGCATCCCACGCAGCGCTGCACTGCGGCCCAACTCTCGCGTCACGTAATCGCGTCACCGACCCGGCGTTAGGTGACGCGCGGGAGCGGCCTGTCGTTGGAGGGTTATGGGATGCCTGAGAACCGGGAGCCCGCTACGTGGATGTGGGGAACTCCGCAACCGGTACCACTGGCCACGCGTGCTCAGGAAGAAGATCGCGAAGCTGCAGCGCCCGGTCTTGGGCGAGCACCACGTGGGCGTCCAGATTCTTGGCGTCAATCTGGCGGATGAACTCGCGACATCGGCCGCACGGCGGCAGCACGAACAACGTGCCGGAGTCGTCACGCCACACCGCGACGATCCGGTCGATCGCGTACTCGCCTGCTGTCACCATCGACGCTATGGCGGCGTGTTCGGCGCAAAACCCAGTACCTGATCCGGTATCGATGCAGACACCGACGTGCCGGACGCCAGTCGATGTGACCAGACACGCCGCCACGTTGCCGAACAGTCGATCGCCGACGACATGGGGCCGCAGGACCGCCGCAGCGGCTTCGATAAGTTCGTTGTTCGTCACGTCTGCGACCGTAGCTACGTGCCCGACGGAGGTACATGACCTCGACGAACAAACGTGGACCCTCCCTCGAGATCGTCTGGCCGCTCCTTGGGTCCCGGCGGGCCAACCCTCCGTCGCCCTGATCTTGGTGCCGAACTCGACCCAGGTGACCAGCACGCCGGAGGAACCGGTCGGACTGTCGTTCGATGTGTCGCACGCCGTGACGGCCACGCTGCGTTCGGTGATGCTCGTCCTTCGGGCTGAGCCAAGAAGGCATGTCGAGGCGCCGCGAGAAGTAGATCCGGTCGTAGCCATCCTCGGTGTCTTGGCCTGTTCGGAGGAAGCCTTGACGCTCGTAGTACGAGAGGTTCTCTCTCATCGCAGCGTTCGTGTAGAGGCGGATCTCGCGATGTCCTTCTTCGAGGGCTCGAAGCTCTGCCCACTCCAGCAGCGAGCGCCCCACACCGGTACCGCGCACGTCGGGATGTGTTGCGATGTTGTCGATGTTGACGTGATCGAGATGCGTCCACATCACGACCACACCGACGATGCGTTGGCCGTTGTCGGCAACATGGACTCGACCTTGCTTCACGAGCTGGTCGTAGTCGGCGAGCATCGGCGCGGGCTTCCGTCCGATTCTTGCCGTGTACGGCTCGTAGGCGAGCTGTACACAACTGCGAACCGCTTCGACGTAGCTCGACGTTGCGTACCGGATCTTCAGCTCTGCGCTCACTCCACGATCGCTGCAGCCAGAACGGTGGAGATTGACTCAGCTTGATCCAGCAGCCCGCGACGGGCCTCGCAATGACGCGTCAGCGACCCGGCGGTAGGGGACGCTTCGTCTCTGTCCCCGTCGCTGCGCGATACCTACTTGCCGGCGACCACCCCATTGAGGGGAAGATGGTGAGGTGTCATCGCTTCGCCTCCGTCCGCCGCACCTGGGTGATGAAGAGGACGTCCTGACAGCGCAGCGCGAGCTCGAAGTCGAGGATTTCGTGTTTGCATTCTTGCGGCCGGGCCAGACGTTTGGTGAGTTCGTGAGGATGGTCGACGATCAGCGCCACGGTCGTTCGATCGAACTCGACTGGGTGGAGTCGACATGGTTGCTGGCCGAAGTCGACGGAGTCGTGGTCGGGCGATCGTCGATTCGCTTCGAACTCAACGAACACTTGCTGAATGAGGGTGGCCATGTCGGCTACGCCGTTCGGCCCGGTCATCGTCGCCTCGGGTACGCCACCGAGATCTTGCGCCAGAGTCTCGTTGTGGCTCGAGCCGGCGGTGTTCAACAGGTCTTGGTGACGTGCGACGACCACAACGTTGGCTCTGCGAAAGCGATCGAGGCCAATGGCGGGCTCCTCGAGAACATCATCCACACCGATGGTGTCCCGCTACGTCGATACTGGATTCATTGAACTGCAGGCCCAGCCGGCGATCGGTGACGTTTCCAGATCGGGTGACTTGTGCGCCTCGGTCCCTAGTGCTCTGCGCCCCGAGCGGGCATTCGGCGGCATCTGAAGCGACTCGACATGCTTGGGTTCCGGCTGTGGCAATCTCGTGCAAATGGATCTCAAGCCGTGGCCAGTCGACTTCGCACAGAAGAAGGCTGGCATCGGCTGCCCGCAGTGCGATCAGGGGCGGGTCGACGAGACCGAGCACGGCGTTCGATTCTTCGTCGGAGAGATTGCCGATGGATACCTGCAGAAGTCGGGACCGACGGCCGGATACTCGGTGGTCATCTTCCGCGGACGTCACGTTGGCGCGCCGCACGAAATGACCGGCCAAGAACACGCCGCATTCTGGTCTGAAGTCGGAGTCGTCGCCACCGCGATCGAGAGGGTCTACCGGCCAGTCCATCTGAACTTCCAGATCCTTGGCAATCAGGACCCGCACGTCCACGTTCACATCGTGCCGCGCCACAATCCGGACCCTGCACCGTCGATGCCGCTTCCAGCTGAGGCGTGGATCGCGTCACGGCGCCTCGACGAGATCGAGCTAGGTCGTCAACGCGCCGAGCTGCAAGCCGCCGTCGCTGCTGGCTGATTTCCGAGTAGCGCCGATCTGTCGGACTGCGCGCTCCAGACGAAGACCTCACCGCCATATCGTCGTTGCTCAGCCGGCGTTTGGGGACAGTCCGAATGCCTTGCGAGCTCGACGTCTCGGTGCCGTTCACCGGCGCGTTGGAAATCGCGTCGGACATCTCTGTGCAGGAGAACGAGACTGTTGCAGTGAGCGAGGACGACCTGATCGAAGCGGTGGAGCGTGCGTTCGAGCGCTCCTCTGGTCACCTTCCGAGCTGGCTTGATCCGCATCCGGACCGCCAGCCCGACGACAGCGAGTATTCGCGCGTGACCAACGCTGAGCGCTATCGGATCGTCGGTGCAAGAGCCGACGCCTGGGCCGCCGCAGTCGTCCAGCTCGGCCTGGCAGTTACGCACGACCTGGTCGAGTGGGCCGAGCCACCGCAGACCGACTTCCGTCGCCCTTTCCTCATCGTGCCGAGAGCAGTCGCGGCACTGCCGGTAGTGATCGCCCGTCACCGACTCGGCGATTGTGATGACGCCGGACTCACGCTGGGCCTCGGGAGCGCGGCGCTACCGGTCGGATTTCTTCCCGACTGCGGGTGCGACGCCTGCGACTCGGGTTCGCAGGACCTGATCGATGTCGTCGACCAGTACTTCCACGCAATCATCACCGGCCGGTACCGGCGGCTCTGGCAAGGCGACAAGGTCATCGAGGTCGTCGGGGAACGTCGCTCATCGAGCAACATCGGCTGGCGCCACGCCGATGCAGTCCTTGCTCACCCGGAGGACTGGGCCGACCTCACCGGGACTAGTTGGCTCACGCTGATGCCTGGCACGACACTCGATCCGTGAGCGCCGACAGACCTCGGCCCGAGGACGTTGACGGCGAAACACCGGCTCTGCAGCACCATCAACCGGCGGTCGGGGACACGCTGCGAATCGTGCGATGGGTCGCGCGGTCAACGCGTAATGATTCCGTTTATGAACTCCCATTTGTCCGTTCGTGAGGCGACGGCTGCAGATGCTCCGACTCTCGCTCGGCTCAACTCCGTCGTTCAGTCTCTTCACCACGACGCCTACCCGAACCGGTTCCACGAGCCAGACGATGTGCGAGTCGAGCAGTTCTATCGGCAGCTGCTTCAGCCGGAAGGAGATCGGCACGGCGCACGAGCGAGATCGTGGCTGTGCGTCGACATCGAAGACGAGGCGGTTGGCTACGTCCTGGCCATGCTTCGGGAGCGGCCTGACAACCCGTTCACGAAGGCGATCCGTTGGATTGAGCTCGACCAAGTCGCGATAGTGGACGAAGCGCGTGGCGGCGGCGCTGGCCGACTCCTGGTGTCGGTAGTAATCGACTGGGCTCAGGACCTTGGCGTTGAGCTGCTCGAGCTCTCGGTCTGGGACTTCAACGAGGTAGCGCGCGCCTTCTTCGGTGCAATGGGTGCTCAGCCGTTGTGGCATCGCCAGCAGGTGAACCTCGAAGCGAGGTAGCTCACGCCTGCGCCAGCTACGTCGAGGACCCCCAAACGGGGCTGGAGATAAGTGCCGGTCGGGGGCACTCGATAACACCCGCCCCGTAACGCGCTCGCGCCGCCAAAGCTCGCGCTGCAGTGCGGCCCAAGTCGAGTGCTCGGTAATCGCGGGGTGTCGCGTCATCAGATGCGGAGCTGTTCCTGCCCTGTAGCGCTGGAAATTACTGGGTTGCGGCCCCGCGCCATCGGCTCCGCTCGGAGTGGGTCAGCTGGGTCAGAATGCATCGGTGCCGTTCCTAAAGTCGGTTGAGATTCGGGTTTCCGAGGACGATCTCGGCGGAGGACACCCCTTCGATGTTCCTGCGATCGCGTCGATGGTCGCGAAGCGCTCGGTGTTGCGCTTCGACCGGGGCATGACCGTGTTCGTGGGCGACAACGGATCCGGCAAGTCGACACTGCTGGAAGCCGTCGCGGTGCACCAGGGTCTCAACGCTGAAGGCGGAGCGAGAGGCATGCAATTCGACACCACCGAGCGCAGCGTCTCGAGCCTGCACCGGCATCTCCGTGTCAACCGGACAGCCCGTCAACCTCGCGATGCGTTCTTCCTGCGCGCTGAGAGCTACTTCAACGTCGCGACCGCTATCGACAATTACGGCACCGGTGAGCACTACGGCGGGTCACCGCACCAACGATCCCACGGCGAGTCGTTCATCGATCTGGTCGTCCACCGGTTCGGGTCGAACAGTCTGTTCCTGCTCGACGAACCCGAAGCGGCGCTCTCGGTCCATGGCCAGCTGCAGCTGCTGGTACGGATCCATGACCTGATCGATCAGGGCTGCCAGTTCATCGTGGCCACGCACTCCCCACTGCTGATGGCGTACCCCGACGCGACGATCTACGAGTTCGGCGCTGATGGACCTACGTCGACGACCTGGTCGCAGATCGACACCGTCCACATCACCACAGACTTCCTGAACGACCCGAAGGGCTTCCTCGCAGAGCTCCTCGCCGAGGACGACGACTGATGACCGGCCCTCGCCGAGCGCCGGACGCGCCACTCGGTAACCCGCACGCATAATCACCACGGCAAGCGCTCGGCGACTGACCGAGTTCGGCCCAAGCCGCACGCGAGATAATCCCGGGGACGGCCGGGGATTCGATGCTCGTGCCGACTGTCGATATGCGTGGTCTCCCGCCCCGTCACCGGCGATCGGGAAGTGCCGTACTCGGACGGGTTGATGACGTGGATCGGACGAGAGATATGCGTGCCTCCAAACCTTGAGCCTTGAGGAGTCCTCGTCAGGCGGCAAGATGTGGTGGTGGGGCGACCAGGCGACATCCGGCTGTCGTTCAACGAGGCAGCCGAGATCTACGACGCGATCCGTCCGTCGTATCCCGCCGCGATGTTCGATGTGCTCTTCGAGATGCTGCCGAGCAACCCGATGGTGGTCGAGGTCGGTCCTGGTACTGGCCAGGCAACCCGGGACCTGCTCGCCCGTGGCGCAGCGGTGCACGCCATCGAGATCGGCCCGTCAATGGCAGCAAAGCTCCGGTCGAACCTCCCATCCGAGCGACTCCGGGTTTCGGTCGGCGATTTCGAGCAGACGGCGATCGCTACGGGATCAGCCGATGTCGTGTTCTCCGCGACGGCGTACCACTGGATCTCTCCAGGGGCGCAGGCGGACCGCCCTGCGCTGATCCTGCGACCCGGTGGCGTGGTCGCGATCGTCGATCTCATCCAAGTCGACTCCCCCGATGACGTCGGCTTCTTCACCGCTTGCCAGCCGGTCTACGAGCGCTACGGGCAAGGGCACACGTTGCCGCCGGCCCCGACTCGTGACGCTGTCGACCCGGCGATACGGCAGATTCTGGACGATGACGACCGATTCCACGACGTCACTGTTCGCCGATGGGACTGGAACCAGACGTACACCGCTCGGCAATACCAGCAGCTGATGCTGTCGTACTCGGGAACGCAGATGATGAACGAACCGGACCGGAGACGACTCGTCGACGACATGGCAGCGTTCATCGACGAACACTTCGCCGGTTCGGTCACCCGGCCGCTCGTGGTCGCTCTCACGACCGCCTGTCTCGCATGAGCGACACATAGCGCGACGGACGGAGCAACACCGTGAACATCGCCGAGCGCATCTGTACCGTTCTCGTGCGGGTCTACTCACCGCAGACGAAGAGACAGAGCGGGTGGCCCGCTGGATCAAGAATGACTCGGATCCTGTCTTGGTCTCGATCCTCGGGCTGGGCGGGCGCTTCTCGTCCACCGGCTTCGACGGCTGCCGCGACAGTTGCTTCAAGATCATCGACCTCGATCTCGAAGTGCATCATCTTGTGCTGAGCTTCCGGCTCCTCTGGCCACGTCGGCCGCCGATACCAGCGCTCGCCCTGGATATTGATCCCGACGCCCCCGGCAGGGTCGCGCAGCTGGCGCCAGTCCTTGCCGTCACTTGCGGTTGTCTCCCAACCGAGCAAGCGGCTGTAGAAGGCGGCCAACTCGTCGGCGTCCTCGCAGTCGATGCACACCCCAGTCCAGCGGGCGACAGGGTCGTCTCGTTCCACGATGAGATTGTCTCACGAGGTCGACCTGTCGAGATCGCGAACCGCCCATAGCCGGCAGGATGCTGGCGCGCACCCACCCATAATGTGCGCTCCGTAATCCGGTCGACGCTCGAGCTGGTGTGCCGCATCGCGGCCCAAGTCGCGTGCCACACTCTGCTCGGCCGGAATCGCTCGGTTGGGGCCTCAGGGTGGGGGTGATGTTTCGAGTACTTGGACAAGACGTTGAACGGCGCTTGTGTCTCGAGGGTACTTCGCGATCTTGTAGAGCCCGACCGCCATCGCCAGCGTTGCACCTCGGTCGACGAGGTCGTTCCCGCCGGGGTAGTTGTCGGCGACGAGCTGTGCGTTGGTGCTGCCGTAGTACCAGACGAGAAGTGCGAAGTCCCATGCGGTGCAGCCAACAAAGGCGTCACCGAAGTCGAGCAGCCCACCCAGCCGCCATCCCTGATCGACAAGTAGGTGCTCGCGATGGAGATCTGAATGCACAAGGCCAGTGCAGCCCTGTGCTGCACCGAGAATGGCGTCGCGGTGTTTGGCGACCCGATCGACGAGCCGTGGTGAGATGCGTCGTGCGGGGTGGTCGTCGAGGCCGGACTGATCGAAGGGCCAGATCGCAGCGTGATACCACCGATCGACGATCCCCTCGTTGAGGTTCGCTGACCGACCTCGGAGCTCGGCGTTGGTGTTCTCGAGCGGACCGAACCCGACAACCGGGAGTCGATGAAGTTCGTCGAGCACGCTGGCGATCGAGCTGGCGAATTGAACCGGCCATCGGGCCTCGTAGTCCACAGGTCGTCCAGGAAGCATTCTCCCAACCGAACACGCGACGCCGTCCACGGTCACCACGGTCCACTCGGCGACTGGGCATCCGTTGGCGACGAGGTGTTGTGCGATCAGTGCCTCGGACTCGAAGCTGAGCGTCCGGCCCGAGTTCTCGACCGGCACGCGTGCGACCCACGGCCCGTCAGGAGTGTCGACGAACCACGCCTGGGACGTACGGCCCCTCGACAACACGCGCGGCGTCGCTCCACCAGCACCGGTCACCGTCTCGACAGCGACCGACACGAGTTCCGAGTGCACGCTGCACATACTGACCGAAGCCGAACTTCCCACATCGCCAGGTTGAACAGCACCGTGCGGCGTCGGCGATCGCCGCTGTTGCCGACGGACGATAATGCAGGCGTGGAGTTCGACCAGGCAGCGTTCCTTGAGCGCTGTGCGATGATCCAGGGAGCTGAGCTCGGAGACGGGGCATTCGCACCCGGGCCCGCGCTCTGGGTCGGCAAACGCGAGGTCGCTCACTTCGACGACGAACGAACGCTCGACGTTCGCCTCACGAAGTCGGCCATCCGCGAACGTCGCGAAGAGCTTCGGGCGGACCCTCGCGTTGTGCTGCGGGCAAGTCCGTCCGACTGGCTCGAGGTCGTTGTCGGAAACGAAGAGGATGCCGAGTGGGCCTACCTCCTGGTCGCCGATGCAGTCGCTGCCAACCTGCCCACGGCCCCACCCGGGATGCCTCCGTCCGGGGCAGAGCTGAAACGACGTCGGCGCTTCCACTGACGCCAACCAATCCGAACAGGGATCTGCGGCACGGCCGGCGCGGAGCGTCCGCCACCGACCGATGTCGACCCGGCCTCGGTGCCCGATGTGCGGCGGCGTCACTGCTGGTTCGATCCAACGTGATCGCTCTCAGCCTGTTCCAGTAGCCGGCTGGCGGTTCGAACGGCCCGGATCCTTCGAGCGCGCTGATCGGGATGTGCCGCTCGGCAGTGGGCTGCTGGCGCCGCGCTTGGTGTCGTTCGGAGCGGCAGTGCGGCCCTTGTCATGGTCCGACTGCGCGCAAGTGCCGTGCGACGAAGGCACGTCTCTTCACCGATCGCGTACAAGCGTCGATACCTCGAATAGTGCCGCCAAGAGAAGGCACATTCCTGCGATGCCCCACGCGACAGTGAAGAAGGTGGGATCGACTTCGGTGAGTTGTCCATTCACCGCTCGTGTCACCGCGTTGTCCACATCGACTACTCCCTCGGCGGTCAACGGTGCTTCGTTGATGGTTCCGGCGTTGTCCAGCAGAAGGAGCGAATAGAGCAGCGTGGCAAGGGCTGCGCCGCCTGCCGAGGCGGCAGCGATCCACCGCGCCGGCGTCGACGCCCGGTGCGCAAGGTTGGCGGCGAGAGCTACGAGCGTCAGGAGATACGGCACCGACGCACGTCCGTTGTGGATGAGCACGACAGGGAAGGGGCCGCCGCCGTCGTCGTTCCAGATGAGCACCCAGCCGCCGAGCACGAGTGAGATCAACGCAACCGTGAGTGCTGCAGCTGACCGACTCGCCCGCCCACCCGACAACTGAGCGGACTGGACCATCGATTCAGCATCGCACACCGACACAGCGACGAGGGCCCTAGCCACTCACGTTCGAAGCGATCAGAAACTGCCCCGAAAGACCGGCGCCACATCCGAGATCCGGCAGGGAGGTCGATCGGGCGGAGTCGCTGCATAACGCGCGCTCGGCAACCCGTTCGTCATCCGGATCAGCGCGCAACACTGCGGCCCAACTGTGACACGAGATAATCCCGTGGGAGACGTGGCTAATCCGAGGGCCCCGGCGCCGTTTGGCCATCCGATCGCCGCGAGGACCCGGATCACGCAGCGAACCTAGGGCGCCGCTCTCGCCGACAGACCGAAGCCCGGCATGGATCGCGCCGACGAGAGGGCCTGCTCGCCGTCGAGATCTCGAGATCTTCGAGTGCGACCGCGTCGCCACGGGCGCGTGCCCCGGCCCTGGGCCGCACGCTACGCCTCCGATAATCACAGCCGGCGACCATCAACCGGTACCGCAGTGCGCCCGATTGCTACGTCACGTAATCCCGTCGGCTGGGCAATTCGTCAGCGTGCTGCGCGTCGGCGGAGCCGAAGTGCGCCGGTCAGAGCGAGCACGGCCACCACCGAGAGGAGCTATCGTCGGGCCTTCTGGAAGCGGGCGGTCTGATGTCTCAAGTGGTCAAGAACACACTGGTTTTCGCAGCCTTGCTCGCCGGCGCCGCTGTGGTCTACGCCGCAGTTGGTAAGCCTCGCGACACTGAGTGGTTCGTGTTCTTCAGCTTCATGGTCCTGGTCTACGGACTGATCAACTTCGTGCGCTGGAGACGAGCTCAACTGGACTCGCCCGAGTAGAACCACTTAACCCAACAGCTGCAGTAGGCCGCACCCTGTCTGTACGCAGCATCGACCTGCTCGGTCCCCTCGCTCACCGTGGCGGTTCGGTGGGCTGTCGCCACAACTGCGCGGACGAGTTGTGGCAACGCCAGATACCCGCACGCATAATCCCGGGCATCGCGGCGACCGAGGTGTGCGGCTTCGGCCAAGCTGCGCATTCGGTGATCGCGCTACCGCCCCAGCGTTGTGAGGTAGGTCGTTGTTGATCCGCGTCTCAGGCGCCCGCCCACGGTTGTCGGTCTCACTACTTGACTATGCCCGGTACTAGACATACAGTGACCCGGGTGGCTGAACATGATTCGCAGGTCCTCAAAGGCATCCTGTCGATGTTGCTCCTGCAGGTCCTCAGCGAACACGAGGACTACGGCTACTCGGTCGTCGTGAGATTGCAGGACCTTGGATTCGACGCCATCGCGGAGGGAACCGTCTACCCCGCCCTGAGCCGCCTGGAGGCCAAGGGCCTGCTGACGTCCCGCCTGGAGTCATCGCAGGCCGGCCCGGCACGCAAGTACTACCGGCCCACCAGGGCTGGCATCACCGAACTCGACCGGGCGGCGGGGTCATGGATCTCGTTGCGCGCCAACGTCGATCGGGTCATGACATCGAAACCCACACCAACGAACGAAGCTCGGTCCGAAGAACTCCCGGAGGTCACCCAATGAACAGCTCGACGATCACCCAGCGCGTCTCGACGGTGGACAAAGCAAGGATCGCGTTTGCCGGCTTCCGCTACGACTTCTGGCTCGACCTGCGCTCGGTTCCGCGACGTCGACGTCGCGAACTCCGATCAGAACTGAAGTCCAACCTCACCGACGCAGCCCTCCATGTCGGTATCGGGCCAGCACTCAGCAGCCTCGGCAGTCTCCGACGTCTCGCCGCGGAGACGACGAGAGACGGCCAACTCCGCTCGCGGTGGACCGCAGGGTGGACCATCGCAATCACCACGCTCGTGGGACTCTTCCTCGCATTCCTCGTCCTGACCCTCTACTGGACCGAGGGGGCACTGGACGCAGGCGCCACCGAGCCCGTGCGGTCGAGCTTGTTTCCGTTCTTCGGCTCAACCATCGAGCTCGACCCCACCAACGACGGTCTCGCCTGGTCGATGGAACCAGGACCCATGCCCTTCGTGATCGCCATCGCCGTCGGGCTGCTCGTTGCGAAGCCATGGCGCAGCCTCACCAGCCGAACCGCAACGAACGAGCAACGCAGCGCCTGACTGCCGGGTGAATGGGACTTCAGCGGAGCATCGGATAGTCGACCCGCCCGGTCGCACCTCGCACACGACCACTGACTCGCGACCCCTTGCACAACCAACCAGCAGGACTGAGTTCGCTTCCTCTACACCAGGACCCGAACACGACCGCTCGGTATCACCGCCCGATATTCCGTCCTCGAACCGGGGCGGACCCGCACGCTTCGGCCCAAGTAGCGCACCCGATAATCCTGGACACCGGTGAGCGGCTCCGCCGGTTCCCGGGTGGCCGGTGGGACGTTTCGGACCGCGATTACCAGCGGCCGTCGTACGCCACGCCGGCGATCGAAGGTGCCGTACTGCTCGGGTGCCACTCGGCAACCGCCCGCGGCAACATGGGCGGCCGGTCGATGGGGAGCAGCGTCGTAGGGTGCCTTCATGATCGCTGTCGTCGAAGCCACACCATCTGAGATCGACGCACTCGTTGACCTCGAAGCGGCGCTGTTCCTCGAAGATGCGGGGCGCTACGACCCCTTCTCCGATCCGACATGGCCCGAGCGTGAGGGCCGAAAGGATTTCGAGGATCTCATCTCCTCGCCGGACGGCATCGTGCTCGCAGCCCGCCGTGAGGACGAAGTCGTTGGGCTGCTCGCCGGCTACGCCACGAAGGCATCGCCGACACGACAGCCGGTTGAGTACGCCGTACTTCGCACGATGTACGTCGACGAGCGCGCCCGGCGCCACGGTGCAGCGACCATGCTGACCGAGCGTTTCTTGGACTGGGCTCGCAAGCGAGGCTGCGTCGAAGCCCACGTCGATCACTACGCAGCGAATCATGCCGCCGGTGCCTTGTACGAGCGTTGCGGCTTCGAGGCCCGAAGCATGTCTCGAGCCCTCAGGCTCTGAACGGGCAGGACGTTCAGACAATCGACACGATGAGCGATCTCGCGCACATCAGCGCGAGAGAGTCAGGCCATCGGTTCAGTTCAGATCAGAGACTGGAGGACTGCTTCAAGATGTTTCTGATAAGTCGTGTCGACCGGGGCTGCCTGATCCTGGTTGAACGCTTGACCGAGTTCACCGAGAAAGGCAAGGCAGTGCAGAGTCGTGTAGAGATCGGCGCGTTCTCGTGCTTCGGAGGTCGCTGACAGTTCCTCGATCTGTTGGTCTGCATAGCCGGTTGGGCGTTGGGCGGCGAGGAGTGACATCCGGGTGAGGGTCGGGGCCCAAAGAGGATCTCCGAATGCCATGTGGTCAACGTCGACCAAACCAGTGACTCGACCTTGGTCGACGATGACGTTCTTGGTGGTCGCGTCGTGAAGGAACGCTGTTGGCTCGATGTTCTTCACGAGGTCGGATCGGTGGTGAAGTAACTCTGCGACTCGGCGTCCCCAGTCAGGGTCGACCACACCAGCCGCGGTGATCCACCGCTGGGCGCGCTCGACGCTCGATTCGAGGACCTCCGCCCAGCTCGTCTGCAACGAATCCTCATAGCCGAGGGCGTACCCGTATCCATCGGCGGGCGGCAGTCGGGCTGTATTGAGTTGCATCTCGACCACGGCTTGGGCTGCTGTTCGGATCTCGTCGGCCGACATGACGTCGATGACGTTGCCGATATCCGTTCCGGCGAGCCGCTCCAGGATCATGTACGGCTGCTCCGCTGAGACATCGGAGGCAAGAACTCGCGCGACGGGCACACCGATCTGTTCGAGTTGTTGATGCCAGAAGACACCACCGGCGAGTTCCCTACGATGGTCGGGGCGGCTGAGGCGTACCACGATGTTGCGGCCAGTATCGGAGAGCACCACGTCGTACACCCAATGGCGCAGTCCGGTCGTGAAACGAACACATGATGCCGGTCGCTCGCCAAACACGTTCTGGGCGATTCGCCGGGCATCGTCGGCCGTAGGCGTAGTCGGGGCTCTGGCCACGCAGCCATCGTGCCACCTGCACCCGTGCCACACTTCGGCCCGGACGCGGCGCCGCGTCTTGTCCGGCGGCAGCCTTGGCGATCGGTTGACACGCGTAAGGGTGTGCCTGCTGCGTTGTACCTTCCATCCATGCTCAATCCGACTCACCGCGGGCTGACTGCGGACATGTTCGTCCTGCGCGGCAACGAGTTCCTGACGCTGACACGCGCCGGCGGACTTGGCGAAGGGTTGGAGTACCTGCCCGGTGGGATCGTCGACGTCGGCGAAGACCCCGCCCATGCGGCGGTCCGCGAGACTCAGGAAGAGTCCGGACTCCTGGTGACCAATTCGAGCCTGCTTCGGGTGTGGACCTATCCAACTCCAGAAGGCTGGGACACCGTCCACGCCACCTACATTGGATACAGCGACAACGGTGAACCTGTGCTCAGCCACGAACACTCCGACTTCCAGTGGACGACGCCGGCGGCATACATCGCCAAGTGGTGCTCCGCAGAACTCGAAGCAGCTCTCCCGACGCACGCACGCTGGCTGCGAGAGGTCCGCACCAACTGTGAGCTCATCGACGCCCTACTCGACAGGCCAGCCGACCGATAAGGGCCTGTCGCAGCGGTCGCGGACACCCGATAGTCAGCACTCGACAATCCGGGTCGGACCATCGAACACGCGCCGCATCACGGCCCAACTCTCGCGCCGCGTAATCCCGTCACCTACCGGCCTTTGGTGGCGCCGAGGTCAGGCTCGTGGCGCTCAGGGGCGTCGGGCGACGAAGACGTACTCGCGGCTGTCGGCGTTGAGTTCTGATCCGTTGAAGTTGCCGTGCAGCGTCTCGAGTTGGAGACCAGCGACATCGATCAGTCCGAGCCACTCGTTCTTCGTTGCCCACCACAGCGAGCTGGTGGCACCATCGTCAAGGATCATGTCGATGCGGTTGTCTGCGGCGTCGTACTGGTTGACGTGAGGGAACGGATCGGTTTGACGGGTGCCGTCGAGCTGTGTTGCCAGCTCATGGTCGAAGGCGAACACGTTCCAGGCGAACCTGCCGCCCGGTCGGAGTGATCTCGTCACCCGTTCGAATACCTGTCGTCGTTCTGCCCAGGTGGGCACGTGCAGGAGCGATCGTGCTGGGCAGTAGATCAGCGCACACAGTTCGTCGAGTTCAAAGTCACGCATGTCGCCCAGTCGCAGGTCGAGGTCGACGCCCGTGTCGGCTGCTTTCACGCGCGCTTGTTCGAGCATGGCTGCAGAGGAGTCGATTCCGATCACTCGTCGGCCGGTGGCCTGTGCAACCGGTATTGCTATTCGCCCGGTGCCGACAGCGAGCTCGACGAGCGGCCCGTCGGCCTGGCGCGCAAGTCCTACGTAGAACTCAACATCGTCGGTCGCGGAGCCCCACCCTGCGTCGTACTGGCGTGAGATTCGCTCGTAGAAGCTCATCGTTCTGACCGTAGTAGCCGCAGCTGGCGGCCTCGGGTCGAATTTGTCCCGTCACGAAAGCGCCGCAGGGCACCCGATGTTGCCGCACGTAATCCCGCTCCGAGCGCGGACCGTCGCGCCGCACCGCGGCCCAAGCAGCGCACTTGGAAGTCCGGTCCATCGCCCCGGCGTTCAGGGATGTGTACCCCGGCGTCGAGGACGGCAGATGGCGATAATCCGATGGTGCGGCGCTCTGAGCCGAGCCCTTACTCTTGGTCATGACGAATCGTCACTTCGGCCGGATCAGCGAGGTGTGGAAGCACCTCGTCCTCGGCGAAGTTCTCGCAGTCGAGCGACCCGAAGCCTTCCTCGACTCGCACGCCGGCGACGCGCTCTACCCAGTCGTCGACGATCCAGAGCGGACCTATGGCGTGTTGGCATTCAACGACGTCGTCGACGATCACCCGACACTCCGAAACTCCGCCTATGCCACGGTCCTGTCGAGCCTGAGGAGCGGTCCATCGCTCGATCGCATTCCTGGGGGCCCATTGGTGGCGATGGAAGTCCTCGGTCAGCACGCCGACTACGTCTTCTGTGATCTCGATCAGAACAGCGCCGACAACATCCGAGATGCCGCCGCGTCGCGCGGTATGCGCTCGGCGCGCGTGCTCACCACTGACGGAATGGGCGCCATCCACGCCGAGCTGATCACGCGCGACGCAGCTGATGTCGTCGTGTTCATCGACCCATTCGACCACCACGCAGTCGGCCCGGCGGGCCTGTCGGCGTTGGAGGTCGCCGTGGAGGCCGCACGCCTGGGCGCCGTGGTCGTCTACTGGTACGGCTACAACCGGATCAGCCGACGTCACTGGATCGTTGAGGAACTCACCCTCAGCGAAGGAACCTTGGATTGGTGGTGTGGTGATCTGATGGTCACGTCCGAAGATGCCGACATGACCGCTGGCGATCTCGGTGTGGCGTCATCTCCGGGCACCGGTTCCGGGCTGGTGTGTATCAACGCCTCGAAGACGGCACTCGAGCGCTGCACCCAGCTCGGCACCGCGCTTGCAGCCGCATACCGCGATCGACCGTTGCCATCAGGCCAAGCCGGGGCCCTCGACTTCCAAGCGCTGGAGCCCGCGTAGCGGCGCCGAGTCCCCCAGGACACCTGACCTGATGTGCTCCGGGTCTCCGAGGCGTAGGCAGCCATCACTGCGTCAGGCCGACACCAACCCTGACCGATTCGAGTGACGGGCGTCTACATATTCGCTCGCAGCCCGATAGCGACACGCGTATTCACGACGGGGACACGCCGACCGACGCCGCATCACGGCCCAACTCGTGGCACTCGATAATCGCGCCGCCGGCGGCATCTCGCGATCGGCGCGAGCGTGGATGGCCCCGTCTCCTCGGGAGGCCGGGTCACCCAAGGAGGCCACCATGGCCGACACCGAAACCACCACTGTCCACACCGCTGAGGTCGTCCGCTACGACGACCCGGTGATCATCACCGAACGAGTCGCTGTTGCGGCGTTCATCGCCGGCTACACCGATCCGACTCGGCGCAGCTATGCCACGGATCTGCGTATCTTCGCCAGCTGGTGCCACGACCACGGCATCAACCTGTTGAACGTGAAACGGCCGCACCTCGAGACGTTCGCCCGCTGGATGGAACAAGAAGGCCGGATGGCGTCCACGATCGGGAGACGGTTGTCGACGTTGTCGTCGTTCTACCGGTACTGCCAGATCGAAGACATCCTCGACAAGAACCCCGCACTCAATGTCCGCCGCCCGAAGGTCCACGGCGAATCACGCACCCTCGGCCTGGACCGCAACGAACTTGGCGCCCTGCTCGTCCAGGCCGGACTCGGCGATCTCCGCGACGGAGCATTGATGACGCTGCTCGCGTTGAACGGTCTGCGGATCTCCGAGGCCTTGAACGCCGACATCGACGACCTGTCGACCGAACGCGGGCACCGCACCCTGGCGATCGTCAGGAAAGGCGGCAAGCACGTCACGATCCCCATCGCGCCCCGCACCGGTCGAGCACTCGACCTTTACATCGGTGAACGCACGATGGGTCCGATCTTCCTCGGTGTCGAAGGTGGCCGCATGGACCGGTACTGCGCGGATCGGATGGTCAAGCGGTTGGTGAAGCGCGCCGGGATCGACAAGCGCATCTCGCCGCACAGCCTGCGGCACTCGTTCATCACCGCTGCCCTCGATGCCGGTGTCCCGTTGCGGGACGTGCAAGAGGCCGCATCGCATGCCGACCCTCGCACAACAATGCGTTACGACCGGGCCCGTCGCAGCCTCGACCGGCATGCCACTTACATCGTGTCCACGTTCATCGCCGGAGCAACCAGACCGGCCTGAGCATCACCCACCACAGCCCATCGCGTCGATCCTTCGACGGCGTTCCAGATGTCGCGACAGTGACCTCAGTAACGGAACTTGATCTCGTGAGGCCTTCTAGAGGTATCCGATCGAGTTGGGAGCAAGCGCATGACTGTCGACCAGGCCGAGATGACGAAGCGACCGAACCACACCGTGCGACGCGGACTCGATGCGCGGTCGGCCGGTCTGCTTGGCGTGCGCGAACTCGCTGATGTCCTCGGAACGAATGAGCGCTTCGTGCGGCGGCTCGTCGCCGAACGTCGGTTGCCCTTCCACAAGGTTGGCAAGTACGTGCGCTTCGATCCTCGAGACATCGAGGCCTGGCTTTCGGAGCATCGAGTCGAGTCGATCAGTTGACTCCTCAGCGCAAGCTGAGTTACGAGTCCGCGATGGTCGAGATCTCGTGCCGCACGACACCTTCGTCGTCCAACGCTTGTCCTCCTGAGCAAGGAATCCGGATGTGTCCTACTTGGTGCCGACATCGACGTCGTCGACGACTGAGGTGTCAGGTGCCGGTGGTCGGCCACCAACGACGGGACCGAAGTCGGGCGTTCCCGGGGCCTGTTCTACGCGTCGTCGCCCGCAACCGTCCGAGCTGTGCTCCTGGCCGTCACAAATTGGACGACGTATGCGGGTCGCCCGGCAGGTTGAGTCTGCTCAACGAAGGCGATGACCATGACGATTCGGCGAAGTGTCTCCGTGCCATTGGCGTGCCAGTAGCAGTGGGAAACAGGGGTCAAAACGGGACAACACCGGAAGTGGGGAGGCTCGCATAATCCCTGGTAGATAGCCATCTACCAGGTACAGGCAGATCACAACCGTTTGCTTTGCAAGCAGGGGGTCGTGGGTTCGATTCCCATCGTCTCCACGAGAAGTACCTGGTAGATGCAGGTACTTGTGTCGCGCAATCTTCCTGGAGTTCGTGCGTGCGCGCACGGGCTGGACAGCATTCCAGGCCTACAGGTCGTGCCGGAGCGATGTGGTGAGCGCTTCCTGCGGCGTTGGCGTTGTTCAACGACCCAAGAGTTCGGATGAGAACTGAGAGGCTCAGCGGTAGGGCCCGTACATATTGACGCAATTGCTGGCGACGATTGTGAGTGTTGCGACCAGAGCGACTTTCATCTGGCCGGTCTTTCCGGCGGCTGATGCCGAAATCGGTTGCCTGACGGCGTTCCGGAGGACTAAGCATGGAGCCGGGGTTCGTATGCGGGCAGCAGGACGAGATCCATGGAGCACTATCGAGTCAGTCTTTTCGGCGGCTTCAGTCTTCAGTGCCGCGGCGCGACGCTGACGATTCCGCCCGAGTCCCAGCGACTGGTCGCGTTCTTGTGTCTGCACGATGTGCCACTCGAACGTTCCTACGTGGCGGGCCGACTCTGGGGTGACTGCGACGAGGAACGTTCCCGGGCCAACCTCCGTTCGTCACTCTGGCGCGTCCGGCGCCTCGACAGGAATCTGGTCCAGGCCGATTCGTCGTCGATCGCCCTCGCACCAGCGGTGCGGTCGGACGTGCTCGACCTCCAGCGGCAGTCGTCGATCCTGTGGGGTGACGGTGAGATCGATCCCACCGCACTTGACCGCCGCATGTTCGCTCGCGAGTTCCTGCCGGGCTGGTACGACGACTGGGTGATCGTCGAACGTGAGCGCATCAGGCAGCTGTGCCTCCATTGCCTCGAGGCCGCCGCCACCGAACTGTGCCGTCGAGCGATGTTCGGGGCCGCGATCCAGTCGTTGTTGACATCGATCGCACTGGACCCGCTCCGCGAGTCTCCGCAGCGTCAACTCATGGCCGTACACCTCGCGGAGGGCAATCAGTCGGAGGCCGTACGGCAGTTCCACGAGTTCGCGGCCGTGTTGCACCGCGAGCTCGGCCTCGCCCCGTCGTCGGCCATGCTCGAACTGCTCGTCGGGTCGGGCGTTCATGTCGCCGCGGTGTGACGAGGGAGAACGGCGATCGGTGACGGCTCGGTGACGTCGTCCGTTCGACGATCGCGTCATGGTCGATCCACGAGAACGGGTGATGCTGGTCACGATTCGGGTGGACCGCGACGACGGTGCGGCGCCGGTGATCGTCGCTCGCGAGCATCCGCTGTGGCCGTCGAGCGGTTTCGCCTCGCCACCGACCCGGACAACCGTCGGCAGCGTTCCTGACGAGGTGCTCTCGACCGTTCAGCAGTGGCTGGCCGACTTCCTGGCCGGGTGATCGAGACGGCGGGTCGCGCCGGTCACCAGCGCGTGCACCTCCGACGACCCCGACCTCCGGGATGACGCCTCGCGACGCCTCGCGACGCTCTCGCGACAGTGTTGCGACGGATGCGCGATGGTGTCGCGACGACTGGACGACGGGCCGGTGATTGAGCCCGGCGCAGGATGTGCAGTGACGCGCGGGGCAGGCCTTCGAGCGTCTCGAGAGGAGGATCTCCGATGCCCGTCCAGACTTCGTATCCCGGTGTCTATGTCGAGGAACGACCTTCCGGGGTGAGGACCATCGTCGGCGTGTCGACATCGGTCACCGCGTTCGTCGGTTCGTCCCGGTTCGGCCCGACGACCGAACCGGTCCGCGTCACCAGCATGGCCGACTACGTGCGCCGATTCGGCCCACCCGTCTCCGCGGAGGCGCCGATGGGACACATGGTCGCTCAGTACTTCGTCAACGGCGGGTCGGAAGCGATCATCGTCCGAGTCGTCGCGAGCGACGCCACGACTGCGACGGCAACGCTCCAAGAGGGCACGCCCGCCGACACGCTCGTGCTCGACGCCGCGAGCGCCGGAACGTGGGCCACCACGATCGGCGCGCTCGGACTGGCCGCCGAGGTCGACCATGCGACGTCGAACCCGAACGACCTGTTCAACCTCGTACTGCGGTTCCGATCCATCGATCCCGCGACCGGCAACGTGACACTCATTGCGGAGGAGCGCTACGCGAACGTCTCGATGTCGCCGGCGCATCCTCGATCGATCCACCTCCTTCTCGCCGACTCGAACCTCGTCACGGTGGCGTCGTCCAGCCCGGCGCCCGCCGGTACCGCGCAAGGTGTCTCCACCGGCGCCGCACTCCCGACGCCGATCGACATCGACGGCACCAACGACCGGCTGCGAGTCGCCGTCGACTTCGGTCCACCCGTCGATCTGGTCCTCGCACACGGGAGTCACAACCGTGGTCAGCTCCGCACCGCGATCGAGAACGCCGCGAACGCGGCCGGGCTCACCGTCGCCGTGACACTCGTCAGCGATGCGATCGTCCTCACCTCGGCCGCGAACGGACCGAACTCGTCCGTCGTCGTGACCCCGGCGCCGAACGACGCCTCGGCCAGGTGCCTGCTCGGCCTCGCCAACGGTGGAACCGAGGTGTCCGGCTCGGCCGGGCTGCGGCCGACGGTCGGCAGTACCGGGTTCGTCGGCGGAGCGGACGGCTCAGGCGTCGCGGCGAGCGACATCGTTCCGACGAGCGGACCCCACGGCATCCATCGCCTCTCCGTGCGCCGGTTCCCGAGGTTCAACGTGCTCGTCCTACCGGGCGTCGACTCCGATGACCAGCAAGAGGTGAGCACAGCGCTCGCGTTCTGTCGGAGCGAGCGGGCATTCCTGCTCGTCGACACTCCGTCCGAGACGTCGCCGGGCAACTGGATCGCCAGCGGGCCGCCGTCGCTCGGCAGCATCCCGGCACTCGGCGAACACGGCGCGATCTACTACCCCCGGCTCCAGGTGTTCGAGACACGCCCGGGCGGACGCCGCGTGGAACTCGATCTCCCGCCGGCAGGGGCGATCGCCGGCATCTTCGCCCGCACCGACAACACGCGAGGGGTGTGGAAGGCCCCGGCAGGACGCGATGCGGGGGTCGTCGGAATCTCGGGATTGACCGCACCGACCAATGACGACGTGTCCGGCCAGCTCAACCCGGTCGGGATGAACGTCCTGCGGAGTTTCCCCGGCGTCGGCCCGGTCGTCTGGGGTGCCCGAACCCTGCGCGGCGACGACTCGCTCAGCTCGGAACACAAGTACGTGCCGATCAGACGCACGACCGACTTCATCGCGTCGTCCCTGTACCTCGGTACCGCCTTCGCCGTGTTCGAACCCAACGATCCGACGCTGTGGGCCCAACTCCGTCTCGCCGTGACGACCTTCATGCGGCGCCTGTTCGACCAGGGGGCGTTCCAGCAGAGCGCGTCGGGTGCCGAGTCCGACAGCTTCTTCGTGACCTGCGACGAAACGGTCAACCCCCAAGCCGAGATCGACCTCGGCCGCGTCAACGTCGTCGTGGGATTCGCACCGCTGAAACCCGCTGAATTCGTCATCGTGACCATCACACAGATGTCAGCACTGGAGGAGTGACATGGCTCAATTCGTGGTGAATACGACCCGGTTCGATCCGTACAAGTCGTACATGTTCCGGGTGAGATGGGACGGCCAGTACATCGCCGGCCTCTCCAAGATGAGTGCGCTGCGACGCACGACCGAGCCGGTGACCCACCGTGTCGGTGGCGATCCGTCGCACGAGCGCAAGAGTCCCGGTACGTCGAAGTTCGAGGCCGTGACGTTCGAACGTGGCGTGACCCACGACCCCGCGTTCGAGGAGTGGGCGAACCGGGTGCACTCGCTCGAGAACCCGATCTCGCTCGCGACGTTCCGCAAGGACGTGATCGTCGATGTGTTCAACGAGGCCAACCAGCTCGCCATCTCGTACCGGCTGTTCCGCTGTTGGGTCAGCGAGTTCCAGGCGCTCCCGGAACTCGATGCCAGCACCAACGCCGTCGCGATCGAGACGATCAAGGTCGAGCTCGAAGGGTGGTCACGCGACACGAGCGTGACAGAACCGTCCGAGCAGTGAGCACGAGATGCCGGCGGTGTCAGCGGTCGACGTCTTGTACGCGCTCGACGAGGGAGTGAGCGAGGTGCGCCAGGTGATGGCGCTCCTGCGCGCTGCCGGCCACACACCCGAGGCGCTGCCGATCGGCGCCGGTGATCGAGCCCTCGTCGAGCTGGTCGACCAGCTCACCGGCAGCCCGATCGAGTTCACCGCGACGTGCCCGACGTGCGGTGTCGTCAACGAGATCGCCGTAGGTCGCGCCGCGATCGTGCCGTACGACCCACGGTCCCGCTGGCTCGGCGCCGGCCGCGGCGTCCGCGAACCGACGTTCGGTGACCTGCTCGATCTGCCGCCGGACCGCGCCGATGCCGCAGCCCTGCTCGGGCGCAGATGCTCGTTCGGCGACGTCACCGACACGGATGCGCGACTCGCGCTCGACGAGCTCGACGTATCGCTCACCGGGCCGATCGACGTCGACTGCGTCGACTGCGGTGCGCCCATGAGCATCGAGGTCGACCTGGAGCTGATGGCGCTCGGGCGTCTCCGGGGGCTCGCCGCCCGCGCCGAGCACGAGATCCACCTGCTCGCGAACGCGTACGCGTGGGAACTCGCGACGATCGAATCGCTGCCCGATGCCCGTCGAGCCCGACTGGCGAGAGCGGTCGAGGAGGGATCATGACCCGAGCCGTCGACCGGCTCGTCTCGCGGGGTCTCCGACCGCCGGTGCCCGTCTCGGCGCGCATCGTCGGCCCGAGCGTCGTCGACATCGAATCGCCGGTCGACGCAGAGGGGCACGCCCTGCCGTCGCGGACGGCGCGGTCGGTCAGCCCCACGACGGCGGCTGCCCCGGGTGGCGAGTCGCCGGCAACGATCGAAGCGCGGAGTACTAGTGCAGCGATGGCAGCACCGGCGAACCCGCCGCAGTCGACCGACGCCGATGACACGGCCCGACCGTTCGCTGCGCGCGTCGCGCCGGGTCGTGCCCCGTCACACGGCACCGACCAGTGGGATCGGCCTGCACTCCGGACCTCGACAGCGCCCCCACGTCGAGTTGCTCCAGCCTCCTCCGATCAAGCACTGGTCGCGGCGGCCCCAGTGGATCCGCTCGTGGATCCGAGCGTCGAGCCGCCCGGCGACGACTCCGGCCGGACGGTGGCACGCGTCCCCACCAACCCGATCGCGGCACGGTTGGAGACGGCTGCGTCGGAGCGGACGTTGCCCGAACCTCGCACCGCTGACCACCTGCCTCTCGACCACACCGCCGCCGACACCGCGCCAACCGCACCTGCGCCCACCGTCACCGCACAGCGCCCGGGTGCTCGCGCTGACCTGGTCCTCGTGGGGGCGGCACCGCGTGAACCAGCCGCGAGGCACGAGCGTCCAGGGTCGGAGTCGCATGCTTCGCACTCCGCCGTGCCACCGACGCCGTCCGTCACGATCGGGACGATCGAGATCGTGACGCCGCCGGCCGCGCCGCCGGCACCGCGACCACTCGACGCCCTCGCCTCACGCCGGCGTGCGGGACGGGCCCGCTGGACGGGACGGGCCCGCTGATGGCCGACATCCGAGCCATCGAGGGCGTGCACAACACGCTGGCGGCGATCGCGACCGGGGCGGTCGCCGGACTGAATCCGCGCCCCGCCATCACCGTCGGCCCGCTCGACCGCGACGACGACATCCTCCGTCTCAACTGGTTCCTCCACACCCTGCGCGCCAACCCTGCATTCAGCAACATGGAGCCGCCGACCACCGGCACCCGCACGGCGCGTGGCCGTCCACCCCTCGCACTCGAACTCGGCTACGTCCTCACCTCGCACCCCGGCTCGCTGACCCTCACCGGTCAGCAACAGCAGTTCGCCGATCGAGGCCTCGCTGCCGTGATGCAGGCGTTGCACACACGGGCGATCATCGCCGAGGGAGATCCCGATCTGGCGCCCGAGGCGGCGCCGCTCGTCGAGCCGCTGCGGATCACGATGGAGACGCTCGATCTCGACGCGATCTCGAAGATCTGGACCGCAGCATCACGCCCCGCCCGCACGACCGTCGGATACCGGGTGAGTCTCGCCGTCGTCGACTCGACGGAGACCCACGTTCCCGGCCCTCCTGTCCGGGAGCGCCGCATCGGTGTCGCGCCCTCCATGGGTCCGCGATTCGAGGAGATCTCGCCGGTGCGGGCGTCGCTCGCGACCACGCTCGCCTTGACCGTCGCCGGTGCCGTCGGGACGCCGACGTTCGCGCTCCGCCGTGAGCGCGACGACCCACCAGGACCGGCGGACTGGCCGCTGAGCGCGACGCCGGTCGCGCCGGGCCGCTTCGAGGTCCAGATCGGTCCTGGCGCACTGGCGCCGGGTGCGCGGCAGCTCGCGGTGTCGGCCACGATCGAAGGTCTGCCGTTCGGCGGAGATCGCATCGCGGTCACCCTCGTACCGACGGTCGTCGGCGTGTCGGGGCCCGTCGCGGCCGGTGGGACGGTCACCCTGGACACCGTCCATGTCGGAGCGGCCGCCGAGGTCTTCGTCGACGGCGCCCGCCTCGACGACACCGCCGTCACCGTGGTGTCGCCGACGCAGATCGATGTCGTCGTACCGGCGACGACGACCGCCGGCACCCACCGGGTGATGCTGCGGTCGGCGTACACCGCCGGCCCGGACTTCCTGGGACTGGTGGTGACGTGATGGACCGCGCCCTCGAACTCCACGGCGAACTGATCCGCGTGATGCTCGGCTCCTACCTCGATCACCTCGCGGTGACGTGGCGGTCGAGTTCCGACAGCGCGACGGCCGTGGCCTCGGTGCTCGACGGATCATGTCGTGTGTTCGAGGCATCGTCGGAGCGGCGTCGATCCGCCACACGACTGCTGCGCGAAGCGGAGTGTGTCGGCGACGGTGTCCTCGGTGCGCTGCGGACCCGGCTGTGCATCAGCACCGGCGACGAACTGTTGCTCGCCGCGGCATGGTGGAGCGAGGTCGACCCGCAGCTCGGATCGGTGTTCGGCGTGCTCCACGACGACGGCTCCCGTCGATATCCGTCCTCCGGTGTGCTGCACCTCATCGCCGCCGCACACGGCATCGCGGTGCCCGTTCATCCGCGCCGACTCGTCGAACTCGGCATCGTCGAACCGACCGCACCGAGCGAACGGCTGGCGCTGACGCCGACGGCCCGCGAGGTCGTGGCGGGCCAGATCGTCCCCGAACCGCCGGGGGCCGACGCGGAGCCAGATGCCGACCTGCTGGCGGGCCTGCTGGCCGACCTGGTCGTCGCCGGGGACGGCCCAGTGGTCGTCCGGGGGCAGGCCGGCACCGGCCGTCACGGTCTCGCACGCCTGGCGGCCGCACGCGTCGGCATGGCCGTCGTCGGGTCGGATCGACCGACTGCAGAACTGCGTCTGTTGGCCCGTCTCGGGATCGCGATCCCCGTCGTCGACGTCGGTGACGACGTGATCCGGCTGTGGCGGCGCGAGGACGGGCCTCTGATCGCGATCGCGGGGCTCGACGACGAAGTCGACGCCGGTCACGTCCTCGACGTGCCGATGCCCGGTGACACCGCACGGCGGGAACTCTGGACGGATGCCTTGAACGCCGCCGACTTCGACGACGATGCGCTCTGCGACCGGCTCGCCGACCACTTCAGGTTCGCGCGCCGAGACGTCGTCGCGACCGTTCGACGTGGGTCGACGCTGGCCCGTCTCGCCGGCCGCACGATGACCGCCCACGACATCTGGACCGCCGCGCAACACCGTCCCGACCGTCGCCTCGGCGGCATCGCCCACCACATCGACCCGACCTTCCGCCTCGACGACCTCGTGCTCCCAGAGCGGACGGCGGCGCGACTCCGCGAGGTCGTGACCCACGTCGCGCATCGACGTACGGTGCTGTCCGAGTGGGGTTTCGGCCGTCGCCTGGCACGAGGCAGCGGCGTGGCCGCCCTGTTCACCGGGCCACCCGGTACGGGCAAGACGTCCGCCGCCGAAGCCATCGCCGGCGAACTCGACATGATGCTGTTCCGCATCGATCTGTCCCGCGTGGTGTCGAAGTACATCGGTGAGACCGAGAAGCACCTCGCGATCGCGTTCCGAGAAGCGGAGCACAGCGGGGCGATGCTGCTGTTCGACGAGGCCGACGCGCTGTTCGGCAAGCGCACCGAGGTCCGCGACGCCCACGACCGCTACGCCAACCTGGAAGTGAGCTATCTGCTGCAGCGGATCGAGACGTTCACCGGCGTCGTCGTCTTGTCGTCGAACCGTCCAGGCAACATCGACGACGCTTTTCTCCGGCGACTCAGGTTCGTCGTGAAGTTCGACGTCCCGACCCTCGCCGAGCGGATCGAACTGTGGCGCCGCTCGTTCCCCGACCAGGCTGCGCTCGGCGCGCTCGATTGGGAGCAGTTGGCGACGCATGATCTCGCGGGTGGGCACATCCAGTCGGCCGCGCTCGCAGCGGCGTTCCTCGCGGCCGGCAACGGACGGGTGATCGAGCAGGCACACATCGATCGGGCGATCGCCCACGAGTACGAGAAGCTCGATCGAGCGGCTCCCGTGTCAGGGGCACGGCGATGAGGATCGAGCGACTCCGCGTCGAGGTCGATGGGCCGGTCGACGCGTTGGTGCTCGCGTCGGCCATCAGACATCGCCTCGTCGGCGACGCCTGGCCGTCGGGGGCCGAACGACAGGTGGCCGACCAGGTCCGAGCGGCACGTGACGCCGCGCATCCGTCCGGCACCGGCGAGCGGGAGGCGGGCTCGTGCTGACCCCCGGCATGCTGCTCTCGTTCGACGATCCGATCCTCGGGATCGTCCCGAACGCGATCATCTTCCAGTACAACCCGAACCGGATCACCCGTGTGTTCTCGCCGCCGAGTCGGCCGTCGACCTCAGGCGGCACGACGGGGCTGGGGAGTTCGCAACCGGCGAAAGAGACGTACAGCATGTCGCTCGAGTTCGACGCGACCGACGGACTCGAACGCGAAGGCCCCCTCACGATCGCGTTCGGTGTCGGGCCGCGGCTGGCGGCACTCGAGATGCTGATGCAACCGGTCGGGCAGTCACCGCTCGCGAAGTTGGTCGGCGGACTCCTCGGTGGCGGTGGCACGAGCATCCCGGCAAGCCGGGTCCCGCTCGCGATCTTCGCGTGGGGGCCGACGCGGATCGCGCCGGTCAAACTGGACACGCTCACGATCAACGAGACGGCGTTCGATGCGTTGCTCAACCCGATCCACGCGACCGCCGAGGTGGGCTTCACGGTGCTCCGGCCGCGCGACGCCGAAGGCGAGGGCGAGTTCACGAAGGCCGCCGCGACGTTCTATCAAGCAGCCCGCGAGGTCAAGGCGCTGCTGTCGCTCCCCCAGACCCTGGAGCAGTCGTGATGAGCGTCGATCCGCGTTCGCGATACCACGGCAGCCGAACCGTCGTCGTGGTCGGCGCCGACGGCAACGAGCGCACGATGCTCGTGCCCCGCGTCGTGTCCGAGCCCTCGACGAACGGCACGTACGAGGTGCGCCCCGGAGACCGTCTCGACCTCCTCGGGCATGTCGCGTTCGGTGACACGACCCAGTGGTGGCGGCTCGCGGACGCCAACCCGTTCGTGGACGCCGAGCGCCTCGAGCTGCCTGGCACGATCATGAGGTTGCCCGATGAGTGACACGCGCGTGACCATCGAGATCACCGGCAGCGACGTGACGGACGACGTGCTCCGCGCCGGGGCCCAGATCGAGGTCGAAGAGGCGATCGGCGAGCCCGACGCCGCCTCGGTGACCTTGTCGATCTCACCGACGAGCGAGGGCGAGTGGCCGAGCCTCCTCGACGACCTTGCTTCGCCGGGTGCCGAGCTCCGCATCCGCGTCGAGCGCGACGACGTCACCTACACCTTCGCCGGCATCGCGGTCGGCGCATCGTGGACGATCGCGCCGAACGGCGCTTCCCAGATCGTCTGTCGTGCACTCGACCACACCGCGGAGATGGATCGGGTCGAACGCACGGTGGCCTGGCCCGGCACCGCGGACAGCGCGATCGCGTCGAGCATCTTCGCCGCATACGGATGGGCCACCGAGATCGAGACGACGCCGGGGGGCCCTGACCCGGACGTGTTCACACCCATCCAACGAGGGACCGACTGGTCGTTCCTCCGCTTGCTCGCCGCCAAGTGGGGATATTCGACGTTCATCGAGGTCGACGGTGACAAGGTGACCGGACACTTCCGGCGGATCGATCCGCTCGCACCGCCGTCGGCCACGCTCCGCTTCGGCTACGGCGACGAGGCGGCGACGGTCGACGTCGAGGTCGACCTCGACGGAGGAGGCACCGTACTGGCCGACCGCATCCCGCCCCTGACTGATGGACCGGTCACGGCCCGGTCCGACGGTTCCGACCAGTCCCAAGGATCCGAACCCGTGGCCGCACCCCGCACGACACTGCTCGGACCAGCCGACGTCCACGGCGAGATCGAACCGTTCGACGCCGCGACGGGTCGCGCCCGCGACCAGGCATTCGCCGTGCGGCTCACCGCGACCACCGACCCGACAGTGCTGGGCCCGATGGTCCGTGCCCGGCGCACGCTTGACGTCCACGGCCTCGGCGCTCGTCTGTCGGGCCTCTATCTCGTCGAACGAGTTCGACACACCCTCTCCGAGGACCATCACGAGCAGCAGCTCACCCTGGTCCGCAACGCGCTCGGGTCGAGCGGCGGGTCGCTGTTGGGAGGTCTGGTCTGATGAGCAACGACACGACCGAGGCGCCGACGCCGGCCCGCGCCGAGTGGAACGGCCGGCTCCTCGGTCCGTACAGCGCGACCGTCGTCGACAATGACGATCCGAAGGGTTTGTGCCGAGTCCGGGTCGTCGTGCCGGAGATACTCGGCCAGCAGGAGACCGGGTGGTGCCGTGCCTCGTCACCGTACGCCGGGGCTGGCGTCGGGCTGGCGAGCGTGCCACCGGTCGGCAGCGTCGTGTTCGTCGAGTGGCCGGCGGGCGACGTCGGCCGCGCCCCGATCTGGACCGGGGCGACGTGGGCCGACGGTGCGGGGATCGAGGGTGCCGGCCCGGAGGCGGTGGTGCTCCTGACGCCCGGCGGTAACCGCATCGAGCTGATCGACGAGGGCGGGAGCGAGCGGATCCACGTCGAAGCGTCGACCGGAGCGACGATCACGATGGACGCCAACGGGCTCGTGCTCGAGTTCGGTTCGCAGAAGATCGCCATGACCAATCAGTCCGTCTCGATCAACGACGGTGCGCTGGAGGTGCGATGAGTCAGTTCGTCCTCACCTCCCGGGCCACGATCATGTGCCCCCACGGTGGATCGGCGACCGTGTCGCCGACTGCGGTGCGCACGACCGTCGATGGCGACCCCCCACTGCGGCAAGGCGACGTCAGCACCGTCGCCGGATGTGCCTTGAACGTCAGCGGGGCACCGTCACCGTGCGTGCGGATCGAGTGGATGCTGCCGGCCGCCAGGGTGACGTTCGAAGGCGCAGCACCGCTGCTCCACACGTCCGTCGGGTTGTGCGTCAGCGCCGCAGGTGCGCCGCAGGGGACATCGATCATCAGCGGCTTCCAGACCAGGGTGACGGCGCAATGACGAACGTTCGACACCCGTTCCGCCGTGCAGCCACCCGGCAACTCGCGCTCGCCGACCCGGACCGTCACATCGCCGACCTCGTGCGGCTCGTCCTGCTGACCGGGCCGGGGGAGCGGCTGCATCGTCCGGAGTTCGGTGCGGGGCTCGGCGCAGCGGCCTTGTTCGAGCCGCTCGACGGGGCCCTGCGCACCGTCGTCGAGATCCGCGCCCGCGGCTCGCTTGAGCGGGCGCTCGGTGACCGGATCGAGGTGGTCGACGTGGCGGTGCGGATCGACGATTCGACCCTGCTCGCCGACGTTCGCTACCGGCTCCGACCCTCGGGTGACGAACGACGCACCCTCGTCACCCTCGGAGGCGCGACGTGAGCGAGTTGATGCCGCACTGCTCGGCGATCGAGCGACCGCACCGGCTGTTCGACCCGGCGACGACCACGCACGGTCTTCGGGTCGCTCGCACGAATGTGATCGCCGGTCAACGGTTCGTCGACGTCTGGCTCTACCAGACCCCTCCCGCAGTGCTCGCCGACCCGACGCGGTGGACGATCCTGGCACCTCCCGGCGCCGCGAGCGTCGAGGTCAGCGCCGCAGTCGTCGATGTCGACCATGTGCGCCTCTCGATCGTCGGATTGCCCGACCCGACCCGTTATCGCCTCGAGGTCGACCCGCCGGCCGGCCTCGAGATGGACCCGCTGCGACTCCGGCTCCCCGTCCGGCTCCGGCCCGAGTGCCCCGATCTCGGCAACTGCTTCGGCGTCGATGCCGCACCGACGACGGTGGCGCCCTCACCGGTGCACGACTACACCGCTCGCGACTGGCGTGCGCTGCGCAGCGCACTGGTCGAGTTCCATCGCCGGCAGCGCCCCGATGCCGACACGTCGATCGCCGACCCCACGATCACCGTGGCCGAGCTGTTCGCACACATCGGCGACCTGCTGCACTACCGCATCGACCGGGTCGCCGCCGAGACCTACCTGTCGACCGCGCGATGGCGGACATCGGTCGCCCGCCACGCCCGACTCGTCGACTACCAACTGGCCGACGCCGTGGCCGCTCGGACGCACGTCCACCTCTCGATCGCGCCAGGCGGCCCACCGGTCGCTGTCCAGGCGGGTGACCGGGTCACGCCAGGGGACGACGAGCGGCTCTCGTTCGTCGTGGAGTCCGATCGCCAGGTCGTCGATGCGTTGGGCGAGATCGCGATCTACGACTGGGGCGAGGCGGGCTGCTGCCTGCCGGCAGGGACGACGTCCGCGGTGTTGGTGCGACCGCTGCCTGCCGACGCGCTGGGTGCGAACTGGCTGGCGGTGGGCGACCGCATCGTGTTCGAGGTCGTCGACCCGGGCGACGCAGCCGCCCACGACGACTGGCGGGCGCGGGTGGTCGACTGGCCCGTCGTCGACGGCCAACCGGGCTTTCGGGCGCCGCTGCCGAGTCGGATGGGGCAGGTGGTGGAACTCGTCACGGTCGACCCGATCGCCGATCCCCTCGAGCCGTCACTCGCGCTCTTCCGGGTCGGATGGCGCGAGCCGTTGGAACGTTCGTATCCGGCTTCGGCCGATCGCTCCCGCGGCGCCGCGGAGATCACGATCGTGCGTGGCAACCTCGTGCCGGCGCACCATGGTGTCCTCGTCGACGGTCCGCCCGAAGCGACGCTGCAGCCCGTGTCGCCCGACTGGGCGGAGCATCTGCCGCTCGGCGAACGGACCGGAGTACCCGACGGCTACCTCCTCGCCGGCGCACCCGAAGGGCTCGCCCGGCGAGACGACGGCACGCCCTACCGGGTGGAGGTCGACGTCACCTTGCCGTCGGGTGCCGGGATCGTCCCGATCAACACGGCGACCCATCTCGGGGTCACACCCGGGCAGCTCGCCGTGACCGTCGAAGAGGAGTCGTGGCGACCACCGCTGATCCGGTTCCGCACCGGCTCCATGGGTACCGACCCTCCGGCGGGAAGCGTCGTCGCAGCGACGTACGAGGCGGGCGGCGGCGCGGCGGCGAACCTGCCGTCGCACACGCTGAGCCGGCTGCAGCGCAACGGGGCGTTGACGGCCGCGCCTCCCGCCTGGCAGGACGTCGCAGGTGTCACGGCCCGCAACCCGGTTCCGTCGGTGGGCGGCGCCGACGCGGAACCCCTCGATCGTGCACGCCGTGACGCGCCGCAGGCCTTCGCCGCAGACCCCCGGCGCGCGGTACTCCCGGGCGACCACGCTGCAGCGGCGCGCTCGATCGCCGGGATCGATCGCGCCAGCGCCCATCGGACCTGGACCGGCGCCTGGCCGATGATCGTCACGGTCGTGGACGTGCTCGACGGCGATGCCGATGCCGCACTGGCGGAGGTGAACGCTCACCTGGACGGGCTGCGCATGATCGGCCAGGAGGTCGCAACCGTGGCCGGCACCGGCGTCGGATTGGTCGTCGGCCTCGACGTCTGTGTCGTCGCAGGTGTCGACACCGAGTCCGTCCGGCGACGGATCCTCGCCCGCCTGCGGCCCGGCACCGACGACGCGCCTGGACTGTTCCATCCCGACGCGCTCCGGCTCGGCGGGACGATCCACATGTCAACGGTGATCGCTGCCGCGGCCGCGACACCCGGCGTCGACGCCGTCGCGGTGACGTCCGCCCGACGTCTCGCCGAGCCGCCGGGCACCGTGCACGACGTGCTCACCTTCGAGAACGACGAGATCCCGGTGCTCGACGACGATCCGGCGCGGCCCGAACGCGGTCGCATCGAGTTGACGATGCGGGGTGGGCGATGATCTGCGAACCGACCGGTGCGTGTGGCGAACCGGTCGTCGACCTGCGGCACGAGCTCCCCGAACCTGGCGCCCACGAGCTGCGCCGCCGGCTCGGCCACTACGCCGACTTCGTCGCCGACCTCGTCACACGCACCGAGCAGGTCGACGATGACGGAGAACCGCTCGGTCGCTCGTGGGACGTGGAGGGTGATCCGCACGGCATGGACCTCGTGCGGCTCTGGGCGTTCGTGGCGGAGGGAGTCGCCGCCTACACCGAACTCGCCGCCGGCGAGGCGTACCTGGCGACCGCTCGCGACTGGTCGGCGCTCGCCCGGCTCGCCGACCAGGTCGGCTACCGACCGGCTCAACGCGTGGCCGCGGAGGGGTGGGTCCGCTTCGACACGGACCGGACCAGCAGTCCGAAGGTTCCGGCGGGAACCAAGGTCCAGGCATCCGGAACGCCGACACGGGCACCGCAGACCTACGAGGTCATCGCCGACACCGATCTGTTCGCCGACTGGACCGGGCTGACGGCGACCTGGCTGCCGGAACCCGCGCAGCCGAACGGTCGCAAGGTGCGCTTCCTCGGCGATCCCGGCTTTCGTGCCGGCGACCAGGTGTTGCTCATCGACGAACAGGCGACCACCGGCACCAACGGCTGGTTGGCGTTCCTGCTGTGGATCTTCGGGTTGATCCAGTCGGTACCGCAATCGGGGATGACCCCCGTCGGCGTCCTGAACGTCGTCGGGCACGAGTCGGAGCTGGGAACGACGTTGATCGAGTTCGACCGCGACATGGCCCAGCTGATGGTCGACGCCGCTACGCGGTCGTATGCCGCGTATCGGGTCGTCGACCAGGCGACCGTCGCGCGGCGAGTCGAGTCCGTCCTGTCGATCACCGACGGTGCCGCCACGAAGGTTCCGCTCGGTGGCGAATACAGCCAACGGGCCCAGGAAGCACGCTCGGTGGTACTCGACCGTCGACTCGACGACGTCTCACGTGAGAGCCTCGTCGCGATCGTCGACTGGAACGAGTCGGCGGGCGACGTCGTGCGCGTCGCCGCTCACCAGCCGGTCGACTGGGAGGTCGTGCCGGGCACGTCGGTCCCGTCGTCGCGGCTGACGTTCGCCGACGACGTCGCAGCGCTGCTGTACGCGTCCGGCCCCGCGACCGTCTACGTCCTCGACCGGCGCGTGGTCGCGACGCACTACGAGTTCCGGGCGACTCCACCCGCCGAGGCTCCCGGCGCGGGCATGCGCTTGCGGGTGTGGCCGGCGCCTTCGACACCCGTTCCGCCGAACGGCAAACTCGCCGTTCGAACGCTCCTCGGCGGCGACGCGACCTTGGAATTGCTCGATGTCGCCGAATCGGCCGAGGTCGAGACGACGAGCGCCGGCGGAGCGCAGGCAACGGGCGATCTGCGACCCGGTCTGATCCTCGATGTGATCGATCATGCGCCAGCCGGCGACCTCCAGCTCGCTCCGGCGAGCGGCAACGTCGTCAGGGTCCGCCACGGCTCGACCGTCACCTCGGTGCTGTCCGGCGGTGACGGCATCACCACCGGACACGTCGTCGAGCTCCCCGAGTCGCCCGTGGCAGCGGTCGTCGACGTGACCGGATCGCCGATCTCGAGCATCGAAGCGCGCCTCGACGGGCGCCGATGGGACGAGCGCCCGACGATGTTCGGCGCCGGACCGGTCACTGCTTACGAAACCCGGATCGGGGTCGATGGAGAGGTCGCGCTCCGGTTCGGCGATGGCGACGACGGGGCGCTGCCGCCGAGCGGTGCGGCGAACCTCGTGGTGACCTACCGCACCGGTGGTGGCACGACCGGCGAGGTCGGCACGAGCGAGATCGACACCTTGCTCGGATCGATTCGTGGGGTCCGTGGCGTCGAAGGCGCCGGTCCGACCGGCGGCGGCTCGGATCAACCGAGCGAGTCGGCGCTGCGTCGCGAGATCCCGACACGGGCGCGTGCGCTCGACCGGGTCGTGTCGCTGGGCGACCTCGCCGATCTCTCGCTCGCCTACCCGGGGGTCAGCCACGCGATCGCCTGGACCGGCTCCGCCCCCGACGGAACCGGCGCCGGCCCCCACGTCGCCGTGCTGCGGCTGGGGAGTGGCGGCGTCCGCGAGGCGCTCGGCGCAGAGCTGAGCGCCTTGGCCGGCCACCTCGATGCCCGCCGGGATCTCTCAGTGCCGATGTCGGTCGTGAGTGGAGTGGTCGTGCCGGTCGCCCTGACGCTCGACATCGTCGCCGATCCGGAGCTCGTCGCCGCCGACGTCGCCGCCGACGTCATCGCCGCGCTCGTCGACCCGACGGGGGTGCTCGCCGCCGAACGACGCCGGCTCGGACAGGCATTGGATCGATCCGACGTGATCGCCGTCGTGCACACCGTGCCCGGCGTGGTCGGCGTGGTCGCGATGACGCTCAGTACGTCGAGCGTCGACAGCGCGGCTGTCGACCTCGGACGCATTCCGGCCGATCGCCACGAACTGCTGGTGCTCGAGCCCCCCGACGTGAGGACGGTTCTGACATGACGATGACCGAGACGATCGCCGACTGGTTGCCGTCCGCGGTGCGCGACGGACCGAACGGTGCGAGCGATCCTGAACGGATGCTCGATGCGCTGCTCTCGGCAGTCGACGAGCAGGTCGCGCTGCTCGCCCGCGACATCGACCAGGTGTACGACGACACGTTCATCGACTCGTGCGCCGATTGGGCCGTCCCGTACATCGGGTCGCTGCTCGGCCTGCCGTCGGACGCGACCCGCCTCGAGGTCGCCAACACGATCGCGCTCCGCCGACGCAAGGGCACGCCGGCTGCCCTGGAGGACTTCGCCGAGGTCGTGACGGGATGGACCGGCAGGGTGATGGAGGGGTGGCGGGTGACGGCGTGCGCTCACCGGCTCGGACATCCCGCCGGCCCGCGAGCGACGGTCTTCTCGTTCGCCGGCGTCGACCCGGATCGAATCGGTGGACCGTTCGACACCAGCCAGCGGGTCGTATCCGCCGAACAGGGGATCGCCCCCAACGGTGTCCGGGTCACGGTCTGGCCGCGCACGGTCCACACCCATGTCGCGACCGAGTGCGCTCCGACAGGTGATCCGAACCGGTTCACGTTGCACCCGCTCGGCGTCGAGTCACCGATGTTCGTCGCACCCCGACCACTCGTCATCAGCCGCTTCGTCGGATCAGGCCGAACCGGTGACGAGGCGGATGCGCCCGTGCGCGTCACGTACCGGATGCTCGACGCGCTCGCACGCCCCGGCGACATCACCGTCGGCACCAACTGGACGATCGCCGACACCCATGTGCTCGCCGACTTCGATTCCGCCGGCAACCCGCCGATGCTGCGTCTCAGCGCCGTCGACCTCGCCACCTCGACGCGGATGGACATCCCGTGGAACCGGTTGCGGTTCGGGAGTCTCCCTCGCGGTGCGGCCGCGCCACAGCCGCCCAACGCCGACCAGGTGGTGGTCGACGTCCATCGTGGCGCGGTCGAACTGGGTGGCAACTGGAGCGGCCCGGTCCGGGCGACCTGGTATCGCGCGGTGGCCGGTGAGATCGGAGCGCTGCCCGGTCTCGGTGTCGTGGAGCCCGCGGCCCGCGTCGTCGTCACCGTCGATCCCGATGGCATCGCCGGCGACACGGTCCGGCCGACCCTGACACAGGCGATCAACCAAGCCGAGGTCCTGTCGGCAGGCCTCGATCCCGCCGACTCGGTGCCCGGCCGAGCCGACGTCGAGATCCGCTTGATGACGAGTGCCCGGCTCCAGGCGCCGAACGCGCCGGTGCTCGCCTTCGCTCCCACGTTGCCGCGCTGGCGGTTCGTCGCGCCGGCGCTGCTGACCCCCACCGTCGTCGGCAATCTCACGATCGACCTGATCGACGCATGCGTCTCGGTCCAGGGATTCCAGGTCACGGGAGACATACGGATCGGACCGAACGTGCGCGGCGTCGAGCTGCGCGAGCTCACGATGGATCCGACGGCGGGTTCGCGGCTCGTCGTCGACCCCGCCGCGTGGGGTGTCGAGATCGAGGTCGACCGGTGCATCACCGGTGTGATCACCGCCGACCTCGCGGCCCGCCCGATCCGGATCTCCGACTCGATCGTCGACGGCGACGGGGTGGCGCTCGTCATGTGCGACGCACCGCCCGCGCCTCCCGTCGGCTCGGTGGCGATCGCACCGAGTGGGACCTTCCCACCGATGCTCGAGCTCCGCGGCGTGACGGTCGCCGGAACGGTCACCGCCGACTCGATCGACGCCACCGATTGTCTCTTCGTCGACGGCCTCACGGTCGAACAGACCCAGGTCGGGTGCATTCGCTTCAGCTATCTCGCCGACAGCCCGGACGGGCAACTTCCCGTCACGCATCTGTGCGTCCGAGCCCCGACGCCGACGTTCGAGTCACGCGGATTCGGGTCGCCGGGACATCTGGCGCTGCGGCTCGACACGAACGCCGCCCTGCTCGCAGCGAGCAGTACCGGTGGTGCCGTGGGCGCCGATGCCCACGCTCGTGCGGCCGCTCGCATCACACGTCTGCGACGACGCGTCGCAGAGTTCGTTCCGATGGGGATCAGGCCACGCGTGGCCATCGCCCGAGAGGAGGCAACATGACCGGTGACTACACGAAGGTCGCACTGCGCCCGGCCGACCGGTGGGAGTCCGCTCCCGCCCAGCAGGGCCGCGCGCTGCTCGACCACGAGCTCAACCTCGACGCCGCTGCGTCGATTCGTCGTGATCGACGGATCGCGCGAGACACGATCGGTGCTGCAGGCGTCGTCGAGGGATCGACGGCTTTCCAGGTCGGGGTGATCGGCACCGGCCCGCTCGATCTGAGCGTGGCTCCCGGCCACATGTGGGTCGACGGGCTCGCCGCGATCGCACCGGCGGCGTTCAACTACTCCGATCAACCGTCCATCGCCGACCCGCCGGCGTCCGGACGTGCCCTCGTGTATCTGGACGTCTTCGAGGAACACGTCCACCCGGCCGAGGACGAGTCGATCGTCGATCCGGCGTTGGCACCGGTCGACACGGCGGCGCGCACGTGAGTCGGCTATCGCGTTCGGCTCGCGGCGACGAACGCGACGACATGCCAGGCGGCGTGGGCCGGCTTCTCGCCGGCGCAGCTCTCCGGTGGGGCGATGAACGTGTATCGCATCGGACCGGCCGCGCCTTCGGATCCGTGCGACCCCCCGGGTGACGCCCAGGGTCTGGTCCCGGACGGCCTGCTCCGCGTCGAAGTGCTCGACGGCGGCAACGCCGGGTCGGCGCGGTTCGCCTGGTCCTACGAGAACGGTTCGGCGACCGTGGCTGTCGCGGCGGTCGCCGGTGACACGGTGACGCTCCGACCGTCGTCGTCGGTGCAGTTCGGCAACGACCTCGTCGAGATCGGCTGGTTGGCGCGGCGGGCCGATCGCGTCAATGCGGGCAGCCTGTACCAGGTCCTGAACGTCGCCCCGTCGGCGACCGGTGACGTGCTCACGCTCGACCGGGTCGTGAATGCACCGGCCGGCGCAGTCGGGCTCGTCGCGCGACGCTGGGACGGTCAGGTGGTCGGCGCCACCGCAGACGTCGCAGCGACTCGTGCGGGCAACGACCTCGGGATTCGATTCCGTGCGGCTGCCGGCAACTATCGCGCTGGCGATTGGTGGGGGGCGCGCGTCCGGGAGGCAGATGGCGTCGAGGTCCTGGTCGACGCAGCTGCCGACGGCATCCGTCACTCGTTCGCCCCACTCGCGCTCGTCGACATCGACGGCGGGGTCGTGCTCGACGACTGCCGCCCGACGTTCCGACCGCTGACCGAACTCGAAGTGGGGTCGCCCTGCACGGTCGTGGTCAGGCCGGGAGACGACCTCCAGGCGGCCGTCGACTCGCTCCCCGCCGCGGGTGGAGAGGTGTGCCTCTCGGCGGGGACGTTCGACGTCTCGGCGCCGGTGCTGATCGCCAACCGCAGCCGCGTCCGCATCACCGGAGTCGGCCCGGCGACGATCGTGCGTGCCGTGCGTTCGGAGATCGTCTTCCGGTTCCGGTCGAGCACCGATGTCGAACTCCTCGACCTCGCCATGGTCTCGGGAGTCGCCGCCGTCGCGTCGGAGGCGTCGCACCTCAACGGCGCCGCGACGTTCGAGGGGTGCAGCGGCGTGACGGTCGACCGAGTGTCCGTGACGACACCCGACGGCAGCCTGCGTCGGCAGACCGGCATCACCGTCCGAGCCGAGGGCAATCGCCGACCTGAACGGGTCACGATCACCCAGTGCGATCTCGCGATCGGTGGGTGGCAGGTCGGTGTGCTCGTCACCGATGGCACCGACGTCGCGATCGACCGCAACCGGGTGCGCCTCGCGCCCGGCCGCGATCAACTCCCGTCGTTCGTCGGCCGCAGCGTGCTGGTCGACGAGATCGCCCGGGTGTTCGTGGCCTCGATCGAGCCGACCCCCGCCGTTCCGAGCACGCCGACCGTGGTGGCTGCTCCCGTCGCCCCGAACGTGCGAGGGACGCCTTCGACCCGGGGGATCGCCGTTCGACTGCCGTCCGGTCGCGACATCTCGCTGGTCGATCGGTCACCGGTGCGCGAACTCGTGGCTGATTTCGCCGCCGGGCCCACCGCGCCCAGCGTCACCGACGATGCCGCGTTCGCGACGTTCGTCCTCGCGCGACTCGCCGATCCGAGTCGTCTCCGGCCGGCAGCTCTCGCGGAGCTGACGGCGGTCGCGCGCTCGTTGCGAGCCGTCGGGCAGGGCATCGTGGTCGGCGGGAGCCGGGGTGCGTCGATCAGGATCAGCGACAACTCGGTGGACGGTGTGTTGCAGGGCATCCACGTGGGGGCCTCCGCCGATGCCGCCGGGCGCGAGCGGATGGAGGAGGTCCTGATCAGCGGCAATCGGGTGCATCTCACCGTGCCGAGCACGTTCCCCGCGAACGACACGCCGTGTTCGTCGGCAACGCAGAGTCCGTGCAGATCACCGACACGCGGGCCACCCTCACCCGGTCGGTCACCGCCGTCGCTCTGCCACCGACGCCGGTCGACGCGATCCGCGTGATCGGCGTTTTCGGCCCGTACGTGTCGATCCGTGGAACCAGCACCCGTGGCTTCAACGTCGCGGTTCGGGCGCGGCCACTCGGGGCGACACCGAACGGCCGGGTCTGGTCGATCACCGAGGCGATGGCGACCGGCGTCAGCGGTGCCGTCGGTGCCGTCGCCCCGTCCAGCTTCACCCGGACACAGGTCGCGCCGTGAGCGGTCGGTGCTGCTGTCAGCAGCCGAGGCTGGCACAGTCCTCCAACTCGCCGTCCTCAGCGCGTCGAGGGCACCCGAGCCGCGCACGTCACGAGAGTCCGCATGAGCGGGAAGCCGATCGACTGGCCAGGCGGGTCCAGGGTCTGTCCTCGCCCCGGGATCCTGTTGCCACCAGTCCGCGACTGAGTGTTCGGGAAGGATCGCTCGGACGGTTCGCTCGGCTCGTGCCCGGCCAGTCGCGGACGCTCTCGCATCAGGAGCGCTCGATCCTCGAACCGGCGGTCGACCACGATCTCGGCGCCATCCGGGTACACGACGATGCGAGCGCCAGTCGCACCGCCGCAGCGCTGTATTCCCAGGCGTTCACGGTCGGTCATCACATCGTGCTCGGTGCCGACGCCTCTCGTCGCAGCGAGGCGGGTCTCGACCCGGTCCTCACCCACGAAGTCGCTCACGCCGTCCAACAGGCAGGGTCACCCGAACTCGGCGCCGCCGCCGAACGGCTGACGCGCACGCCACGCTCGATTGCTCCTCTCGAAGAGTCCGACTGCGCGTCGGATTGCACTTCGCCAGTCGGCACAGATGGGCCAGCCGGGGAGTTCCGCCTGATCGCGTACGCCGACAAGGATTCGTTCGGACCCTTCCCACTCCAGATGAAGACCACGAAGGTGGGCCACTCATGGCTCAAGCTCGTTGATCCCACAGGGAACTACTGGGTCTACGGATTCTGGCCGCAGGAGGGGTTCGACCCTGATTCCCCGTTCGCCGACGTCGCAGGATGCGTCTGGACCACCGAGTCGCAAGGCGGCCACACTCCGACCGCGCAGCAAGAGTTCATCCTCACCGAGACAGAGTTTCTGGCGGCGCGTGACTTCGCGCAGCAGACCTGCGCCAATCGACCTGCGTACAACCTCTTCGGTCTGCAGTGCACCGAGTTCGTCGGTCGGGTACTCGCGGCCGCGGGGCGTGGCCCGCTCGGCGGGTTCGGTCTCTTCATCGAGAGCCCGAATGCGCTGGATGCGATGCTCGAGGAGGATCAACTCCTGGTCGGCCTCAGCTTCGGAGTCGCTGGAACCGGACCGATCGGGGCGTCTTCGGTGTCGTTCGACGCCGAGTGGCGCGGTCAACTCACCTCAGCTCTGACGGGAAGACTTCGACTGTACGCCCTCGGACGTGGGCAGCTGGGTGCCGGTGCGGCGAACCTGTCGGGTGGCCTCGGCCTCGGGCTCAGGCCGCACACGCCGTACCTCCCGTCGCTGCGAATCTCCGCCGGTGTGGCAGGCGGCGACGTGTCCTTCGGTCGACTCGGCGATCAACTCGGCCTCGCAGGTTTCGGATCGGCCGGAGTCGAGTTTCGCCTCGATGAACTGTTGGCGATCGGTACCGAATACCAGGTGCTGGGCGATGTCGCTCGCCGTGATCCCGTGGTGCAGCGGCTGCTGGTCAATCTCCGGGTTCCCTTCTGACGATGCAGGGCCACGTGCGGTCGTCGGCTTCAGCGGCAGCTCCAGACTGTGCGCCCGCCGTGCGACAGTCCTCGCCGTCGAGCGTCGGACGACGGCTGCCGCCGACTCTCCGCGCTGCGGCCGAACGCCTGCTCGATGCGCGCCTCCCCGACGTTCGGGTGCACTCGGGGGCCGAGTCGAGCGACGCCGCGCGGGCGCTCGGGCTGCGTGCGTTCACCGTGGGACGTGACGTCGTCCTGGGCGCAGGGCTGAGTCGATTGGATCATCCGTCGAGCTTCTCGATCCTTGCGCACGAGCTCGCCCACACGCTCCAGCAGCGGTCCGCTGTACCTCGCGTTGTGGACCCGGCGTCACGGGAGCATGAACTCGAGGTCGATGCCGAGGCGGCGCTGCGGACCCCGGGTCGGGCGCCGATGGCCGACGCGCTCCGCTACCAGGCGGTGCAGGGCTTCCCTCCTGGTCACACGCCGATCCCGTCGCACATCGTTCGTCTCCTGCTCGGCCAGGACGTGGTGTTCATCATGGGGAGCGATCGCGGTGGCTTCTACACGTACGCCGAGCGCTACTACCGCGCCCACGTGCCCGGGGCGACCTTCGTCACCGACGTACGCACGCTGGATGGGGTGCTGGCGTGGGTGCGCGACCACGTGACGCACTTCGTCAACCAGCTGTACATCGTGTCCCACGCCAACGAGGACGGGACGCTGAGCTTCGGCCTCGACGCGGCCGACGCGAATGCGCACGTCGATGTGAACGAGCTGCGCGAAGCGCTGCATCCGACCGGTGGCGGTCAGTCGACGCTCGCCGATGCGAGTGCACGGATCGATCAGTTCAGCCGGATCCACATCAAGGGCTGTGACCTCGGCCGGACGCCGTCGATCGTCGAGTTGATCGACGAGGCATTCGGTGGCCAGGGAACGGTCACGGCACCGACGCACGAGCAGATGTACGGCGTCGACCCGACGCTCGGTGCGCAGGCCCGCAGCGACTTCAATCGGGGCATCTCCGACAGCCATGCGATGCCCGAGGAGATCGACCCCTCCCTGCGCGGCGCCGAGCGTGCGACCGCCATTCGCGAGCGCCGGACCGCGCTCGCCGCACGCCGGCGCGCGATCTCCGCCGAACAGGCGGGCCGACGCGGCGAAGCGGATGCGATCGCCGAGCAGGCCCAGACGTACGAGGCGCTCTCGGGGCCGATGTTCCAGCGGCCAGGATCGCGACTGTTCACCGCGGCCGAGATCCGCCCAGAGGTCGACCGACTCTACGGGCACCTGAGCGACGCCCAGCGAGCGAGTCTGGTGCAACGACTCCTGACGCCGGACCGGCGAAACCCCGCAGTCGCCCACCGGCAGGGGGTCTTCCAACAGCAAGGGATTCGCGCCTACCGGTACGAACCCTTCTCGATCACGTTCTCCGACCCGATCACGGACGCGCAGCGCGTGCAGACGTTCGCGCAGTTGATCCGCGACACGACCGGAGCCGACGTGCGCCGCTTCACCGTCACCTCCTCGTCGACGACGCGGGTGCCGAGCGGGAACGGGTTCTTCGTGCGGACCCAGCTCGTCGGCACGACACGCGGGAACCCCCAGGAGTTCCGTTTCGACGGGACGGTGCCGGATGTGACGAACGGCGAAGAGCCGATACCCGGCGAAGCGGCGATCGTCGAACTCGGCCGCCGGCAGCGACCCAACCCCGACCGGTACACATGGAGCGTGCAGGAGACCCGCAGCGGTACCCAGGTGACGCGCCGGGCGGTCGCGCAACGCGTCGTTGCCTATCTCCACCACGGCAGCCTCGACGCGTCGAGGCATGATCACTTCACTCGCCCGCTCACCGATCGGGACTTCTTCGCCGAGTCGACCTTCGTTCCGCAGGCAGCGGTCGGCGCGCCGAGGCCGTAACGCAGTTATCGCTGGCCAAATCGACGGCAATCGCGTAAGATCAAGTTCTCGACTCCGAGAGGTTTCGGCCGAGCAGTACAGTTTCGTGAAGTCTTCTGAGGTAGCAATCGGCATTCGACGCGAGGAGCTCGGCGGGGTTCGACTCCCTTTGTGCGAGACAAGCAGATGGCAACCCCGGAAAGCATTCCGGGGATGCCTTCGTTTTCGGGTCGGGTGTCACCGGTCGTCAACAGCGCCGCCGGCGCGGCGTCGACGATTTCAGCACGTGCGGCCGTCGGACCTCCCGCTGTCCCCGTCGGGAGATCGTGGTCCGGTAGGCAGTGGGCGCAGGCGCTGGATCGACGACTCGAGGTGCGCGAGTTGGCGCTCGGGGCTCCCGGACTCCGGATCGAACAGAGCCTGGATCGCGACGCCGTCGGCGGCGGCGATCGCTCGTTCGACGACCACGACGGCGTCGGGCCCGTCGGAGAGGTTCGCGGCGACGACCAGCGCCGACACGAAGTCCCGAAAGCCGCGGTAGGCCGTCCACTGCGACGCTGCGAACACCTCGTCGCCCGCGGTGTACGACACGCATGCCAGGGTGACCAACCAGTGCCTGCGCTGTGCGTCGTCGAGCACGAGCGCGCCTTCGAGGGAGCGGCGCAGTCGGACCATCGGGTTGTCGCCCGACTCGGCCGCCCGCTTGGCGTGCCGTCGACACAGCGACTCCTGGAAGGTGGCGAGGAGCATCTCACGCTTGTCGGAGAAGTAGTGGGTGAGGACGCCGGTGCTCCAACCGCATCGATCGCCGTACGACCGGGCGCTGCCGAGGACGTTCGACCCCGCCAGTCCACGGGAGTTGATTCCGTGCCATCAGTTCGTCGACCGTCCGGTTCGGTTCGATCCGGTTCCCGACCCTGTCGGGAACCTATGAGGGCTGCTACCGAGCGGTGGTGGGCTGTCCAGGAAGCACAGAGTGCAGCGAGCACCGGAGCGAGCGGAGGCTCCCAGCGGCGTTGATGCTGCGGCGGGCGCCGATACCGCGTTTCCGATCGGTGAGGAGGGCGCGAGATTGTTGCGGAGCCGGTCCGGGTTGTGCCCGCTCGGGGCCGGCTTCCTCACTTCATCTCGCGGACTCCACGCATAACGCGCTCGACGGCCGGTGGACGCTTGTCCGTTGTTGCGTCTGCAGATGGCCGTTGGACTCTTTGTCATGGGGGACGACGACCGTGCTCCGCCTTGCGAGGTGACACGCGCAATCGGACCGTGATCCTGCATCGGACGGCGTGCCATTGGCGTGCCAGTAGAGAGGGTAAACAAGGGTCAAGACGGGATACTGCGGGAGGCTCTCGGATCTACGTTTCTCCAGCTAGACGGTCATTTCGGCTGGTCACGGTCTTGCGCTGAGCTTGCTTTGCAAGCAGGGGGTCGTGGGTTCGATTCCCATCGTCTCCACCAGGTCTGACCAGGCGTGATAGCCTGATCGGCACTCCGGTGAAACATCGAAGTATCAGCGATGTATCAACCAATCGGACGCCGATCAGCACGGGGGTGCGTCATGGCGTGGAAAGCGACAGGTCAACCGACGGTCCGCAAACGAGCGCGACAAGTGGGTCGTGCGTGTCGACGGCATCGACACCGCCACCGGCAAGCACCGCCCGCGTCAGCTCGGTACCTACGCATCACAACGCTCGGCGAACGCCGCGGCAAGGGCGATGAAGACCGAGGATCGGTCGACCGAACGGGGCACGGTGAGTTGGTTGGTGCGCCGGTACGTCGCCAGCCGGACCGACATCACGGTGAAGGCACGCCAGCAGTACGAGTGGGCGATCCCGCACATCGAGAACGGTCTCGGAGCCATCCAGTTGTCGAGGCTCGATCGTGAGGACGTGGCGACGTGGATCGACAACCTGGCCGCCGGCGGGAAGCTGGGCCGTCGCAGCATCCAGATCTGTCGCACCGTGCTGCGCGCGGCCTTGACCGAAGCGGTCGACGAGGGACTCATTCCGCGTAGCCCGGCAGCTCGGGTCGGACTGCCGCGAACCGTGGCCAAGGAGGTCAAGCCGAAGGACGCCGTCGCATGGGATGCGGCCGATGTCGACCGCTTCCTCGAGGCGACGGCCGAGCACCGATGGGCGGTCGCGTTCCGGCTCGGTGCGCTGTTCGGCCTGCGACGCAGCGAGGTGCTCGCGCTGCGATGGGACGACGTCGATGTCGAAGCGAAGTCGTTGCGGATCGACGAGAGCCTCGTCGCCACCAACGAAGGCGCGGCGTGGAGCAACGCGAAGAACGAACGGTCTCGACGCGTGATCCCACTCGACGACGACACCGTGCGAGCGCTCACCCGTCGCCGAGCGGAACAGGCCGCCGAGCGTCTCGCCGCCGGCTCGGAATGGGAGGACAACGACCTGATCATCGCCACCCGCACTGGCCGGCTTGTCCTGCCACGCTCGTACGACCGGGCGCTCGCGACGATCGTGGACAACGCGGGGCTGCCACGCCTCACCTCCCACGGACTTCGGCACACCGCAGCGACCCACATGGTCCAGGGTGCTCGGGACGTCGGCGAGCTCCGAGCGATCGCCGATCTGCTGGGTCACAGCCCCGAGATGCTGATGAACACCTACGCCCACGTTCTGCCGCAGAGCCAGACCGCCGTGGTCGACCGGATCAGTCGTCGCAATAC
>CAVQWE010000026.1:0-81342 GCA_963717385.1 Ilumatobacteraceae bacterium | reverse complement strand
TATCACGACGTGATGTGCGACCACGACGAACTCGTCGGGCAGGTGCTCGACTATCTCGACGAACAGGGCCTCGCGGAGGACACGATCGTCATGTACTCCACCGACAACGGGCCGCACATGAACACCTGGCCCGATGGTGGCATGACTCCGTTCCGCAACGAGAAGAACTCGAACTGGGAGGGCGCGTACCGGGTGCCGGCGATGGTGCGCTGGCCCGGCCACATCCCCGCCGGTGAGGTCCTCAACGGCATCGTGAGTCACAACGACTGGTTCGTCACCTTGCTCGCCGCCGCCGGCAATCCGGACATCCAGGACGACCTCAAGGCCGGCTGCGACCTGAACGGCACCTCCTACAAGGTGCACCTCGACGGCTTCAACCAGCTCGACTACCTCACGGGAGCGAGCGACGCGAGCCCGCGACAGCACTTCTTCTACGTCTCCGACGACGGTGATCTCACTGCGCTGCGCTACGACAACTGGAAAGTCGTATTTCTCGAGCAGCGGGCGGTCGGCACGCTGCTGGTGTGGGCCGAGCCGTACACCGAGCTGCGCGTCCCGAAGATCTTCAACCTGCGCACCGATCCGTTCGAACGTGCCGACATCACCTCGAACACCTACTACGACTGGTTGATCGACCGGGCGTGGGTGCTGGTGCCGGCGCAGATGTACGTGGCCAACATGCTGTCGACGCTCGTCGAGTTCCCGCCGCGTCAGGAGCCGGCAAGCTTCGGGATCGACAAGGTGTTCGAGAAGCTGCAGTCGGGGGTCGCCAGCACGTGATCGAGCTCCCGGCGGGCACTTCCGCATGGGCTCCGACGACCACTATCCCGAGGAGGCGCCCACGCACCAGGTGCGCGTCGATGCCTTCTCGATCAGCCCGACGACGGTCACCAACGAGCAGTTCGCGGCGTTCGTCGACGCGACCGGCTACGTGACCGTCGCCGAACGCCCGCTCGACCCCGCCGACTTCCCGGGCGCCCCGCTCGAGAACCTCGTCGCCGGCTCGCTGGTGTTCACGATGACGCCCGGCCCAGTCGACCTGCGGCACCTCAGCCAGTGGTGGACGTGGACGCCGGGTGCGTCGTGGCGTCACCCGGAGGGGCCTCGGTCGTCGAACGGCGACCGCGGTGATCACCCAGTGGTTCACGTGGCGTTCGAGGACGCCGAGGCCTACGCGGCATGGGCGGGCGAATCGCTGCCCACCGAGGCCCAGTGGGAGTACGCAGCCCGCGGGGGAGCGGAGGGCCGCGCGTTCGTGTGGGGTGACGAGGCCGTTCCCGACGGTCGCTACCTCGCCAACTTCTGGCAGGGCGACTTCCCGTGGCGCAACAGCGAAGCCGACGGCTTCACCGGCACCGCGCCGGTCGGTTCGTTCCCGCCGAACGGCCTCGGACTGTTCGACATGGCGGGCAACGTGTGGGAGTGGACCACCGACTGGTACTCGTCGCAGCATCCCGTCGACGCCGACAAGCCCTGCTGCGTGCCCTCCAACCCGCGAGGTCCCGACATCGAGGCGAGCTTCGATCCGCACCAACCGCAGTTCCGGATCCCCCGCAAGGTGATCAAGGGCGGCTCGTTCCTCTGCGCCGACAACTACTGCCAGCGCTACCGCCCCGCCGCCCGTCGCCCCCAGATGATCGACACCGGCATGAGCCACATCGGCATCCGCACCATCCGCCACTGAACCAACCTTCCGAAATGTCCCCCGATCTGTGCGCTGAGCGTCACGAACGAGGGATTTTTCGGTGAATGGAGCATGACATGACCACTGATCCGTTGCCGTCGTGGAACGACGGGCCCACCAAGAGCGCGCTGCTGGAATTCCTGGTGGCGTCCACTGACGTGCCGGTCGAGAACCGAGTCGCGGTGTTCGACAACGACGGCACCCTCTGGTGCGAGAAGCCGAACTACGTGCAGCTCGAGTTCATGCTCGCGGAACTCGGCCGGGCCGTGCAGGCTGATCCGAGCATCGCGGAGCGGGAGGAGTACCGGGCATTGATCGAGCACGACACGGCTGCGCAGGCCGAGCTCGGCCTCGAGCGGATCGCGATGGCGCTCGTCGAATTGTGCGCCGGTATCAGCCCGAGCGAGTTCGACGAGCGGGTGCGGGCCTTCTTCGCCGTCGCCACGCATCGCGACCGGGACGTGGCGTATCGCTCGATGCGTTATGCGCCGATGCTCGAACTGGTCGATGCCCTTCGAGCCCGCGAGTTCGAGGTGTTCGTGGTCAGCGGAGGCGGCACCGAGTTCGTCCGGGCGATCAGTCGGGACTTCTACGAGGTGTCACCCGACGACGTCGTTGGCACCCTTGTCACCTACGAGTTCTCTCGCGACGATGCCGGCCGCCCGCACCTCGTGCGCGGTGCAGGGCTCGATGGCACAGCTGCGAACGAAGGCGAGGTGAAGGTCGCCAACATCCAACGCCACCTCGGGCGACGGCCGATCTTCGCTGCCGGCAACACTGCGGGCGACCGCGAGATGCTCGAGTACGCCCTGGCCGCTGATGGTCCGACGTTCGCACTCCTCGTCGACCACGACGACGCCGATCGCGAGTACGCCTACCCGGCGCAGGCGGGCACGATCGATTTCGAGGGCGATCTCGTGCAGTTCGGCCGCGATCTGGGATGGACCATCGCCAGCATCCGCTCCGACTGGGCCACCGTCTTTCCCGCCTGACGTTCCGAGAGCGATGAGGTTTCGCGCCGACAGGTCGCGCGGAAACTCATCGCAACCGGGTTCGCGGTGAGGGCGAGCGCACACGTACGGTCAGCGGATCGACAAGGGGAGGGCATCGTGAAGAGACTCATCGTGCTGGCGGCGCTGGCGATGACCGGTGCCGCGATGGTGGCCACCCCGGTCGGGGCCCAAGGCAACACGCAGGCCCGTGTCGCCGGAGCAGGAACTCGTCGAGCAGTTCGCGCCGATCGTGATGCTCAAGGCGCAGGACGAGGCGTGCGACCCGAACGGCGAGCCGTATGCGCCGCAGTCGGTGGACATCGTGCTCGACAATCCCGACGTCGTGCTGCGCCAACTCGGCGAGGCCAATCCGGTGATCATGACGGCGCCCTCGGCGGCGGATCTGTACGACCGCGGCGAAGGGTTCTACCTCGACTTCCCCGGCAGCGCCCTCGATCCAGCGTGCCTCTACGAGCGTGACTTCGACCGCTACACCGACACCGTCACGGGCGAGCGCCAACCCGTGGTGTACGCAAACATCGCCACCCAGGACGATGCGCCGGACCAGCTCGCAGTCCAATACTGGTTCTACTGGTACTACAACGACTGGAACAACAAGCACGAGAGCGACTGGGAGGGGATCCAACTCCTCTTCGACGTCGGCACCGTCGAGGAGGCGCTGCAGACCGAGCCGGTCAGTGTCGGCTATGCCCAACACGAAGGTGGTGAACGCGCCGACTGGGGCTCCGACAAACTGTCCCGCGAAGGCGACCGGCCGGTGGTGTATCCCTCGGCTGGTTCGCATGCCAGCTACTTCGGGTCGGCGCTGTACATCGGTCGCAGCGCCAGTGAGGGGTTCGGCTGCGATACCACCGACGGTCCATCGGACCGGACCGACCCCGAGGTGATCCTGATGCCCGACACCGTCGCTGGGGCCGACGATCCGTTCGCCTGGTTGGCATTCGACGGTCGCTGGGGCGAACGCCAGAGCGGGTCGTTCAACGGTCCGACCGGACCGCAGGACAAGGAACGCTGGACCCATCCGATCGACTGGCACGACTCACTTCGCGCCGCCAGCGTTGTCGTCCCAGCGGGGGATTCCCAAGCCGAATCGATCATCAACTCGTTTTGCAGCATCGTCGAGACCGGGTCGGGGTCGCTGATCACCCTCAAGACCTCCCCGCTGCGACTGTTCGTGACCCTCCTCGTGCTCGTCCTGATCGGGAGGTGGCTGGTGAGGCGAACGGTGTGGACGAAGCTGCCCGCCGTGCCCATGATCCGACGCCGTCGGGCCGGCGAGATCATCCGGGCGTCTGCGGGCAGCTACCGCCGTCGGGCCCGAGTGCTGATCACCATCGGGCTGGTGTACATCCCGACGTCGATCGTGGTCGGGTTGTTCGCGTCGGTGCTCGGCTTCGTGCCGCTCATTCGTCGAGTGACCGCGCTCGCCGCAGGAGCGTCGGAGACCAGTCTCGTGTTCGCGGTCCTGGCCGGAAGCCTTGCCAGCCTGCTTGCGTACGTGGCCGTGAATGCGATGGTGGCGTCGTACTACGACATGCTCGGAGAGGGCACGGAGGCGTCAGGTCTGGAAGCCGTTCGCCGCGCCTGGTCGCACGCCGGCGACCTCGCCGTCGGCTTCTTCTGGTCGGTGGTGATCGTTTCCGTGCTGTCGGTGACCGTGATCGGGATCCCGTTCGCCATCTGGTATCTGGTTCGTTTCCAGCTGATGGCCCAGGCCGTGGTGACCGAGGATCTCGATGGGCGTCGTGGACTCGCCCGCAGTGCCGAACTCGTGCGCGGTCGCTGGTTCCACACAGCGCTGATGGTCGGGTTGTTCAATCTGTTGGTGGTGGTGTCCGGAGGCATTGTCGGATTGCTGTTGCTCGTGGTGGCAGCGGGTCTTCCGCTGTGGTTGTTCTCCGGCCTGATCACGCTCGTGTACGCGCTGATCGTGCCGCTCGCAGCGGTGGCCCAGACCTTGCTGTTCGGCGACATGGTCGCCGAGTCGCAGGGGATGGAGGCCGAGTCCACCGACGAAGCGATTCCGGTGGGAGTCTGAAGCCGGGCGCACGGTGCGTCCGAGACCGGACGCGACAACGGCGCCACGCCCGGACCCGAGGGCCTGGCGTGACGCCGTTGGGATGTTCGTCTGATTCAGACGAACGTTGCGGTGTTCAGCTGACGATCTTGGCCTTGGCGGCGGCGTACTCGGCGTCGTCGAGCTTGCCAGCGGTGTGGAGGTCGGCGAGCTTGGTCAGTTCGTCGGCCGAGCTGGTGCCGGCAGTGGTGCGGATGTAGTCCTGCATCGCTGCTTCCTGGGCCTGGGCTGCCTTGATCTGGCGCTCACCCATCGACCCGCCGCGCACGATCAGGTAGGCGAAGATGCCGAGGAACGGCACGAAGATGATGAAGATCGACCAGATCGCCTTCGCCACGCCGCCCATGTCGTCGCTGCGGATGATGTCGCCGAAGATGGTGAAGATCAGCAGGATCCACACGAAGAAGAGGAAGAACCAGAGAATCGACCAGAAGACCTGGCCGGTTCCGAATTCAGCTGCAAGTAACAAGGTGTTGCCTTTCGTTCGGTCGGCGCATCCGTGCGCCGAGCGGCACAAGCATCGCCCCCGGATGAGAGGAAATCAACCTCTGATCTCGTTGGAGTCATCTCGACGATCTGCGCTATGGTTCGACCGCCCTATTCGCTCCTGGTACTCGCCATCTCTTGGAGGCTCACATGGCCCTCGGCCCCATCGAAGTGCTCGTCGTCAGTTTCCCCGGAAACCAGTTCAACGGCGGCATCATCCCCGAACTCGAACGGCTCGTCGACAACGACACGATCAGCATCATCGACGGCCTGCTCGTGCAGAAGGACGCCGACGGCGAGGTGACGTTCACCGAGTTCGAGGAACTCGGCGGAAACGCCGATGCCGAACGGCTCGCCAACGTGATGGACCAGATCGAGTCGCTGATCTCCGACGAGGACGTCCAAGAACTCGCTGCCGAGCTCGAGCCCAACAGCGCCGAGGCGATCCTGGTGTTCGAACACACGTGGGCCAAGCCCTTGCGCGATGCAATCGTCGAATCTGGTGGCGTCCTCGCCGACAACTTCCGGGTCCCCGGTCTGGTCGTCGACGAACTGCTTGCAGAACTCGCCGAACTCGCCGACTGACGCATTCCCTGATTCCGCTTTCAGACACCGATTGAAGGAGACAACAACATGATGAGACGTCGTATGGGCCGCCCAGGACTCGTCGGCACGATGGCCCGCACGGCCGTCGTTGCCGGAACGGCATCGGCAGTGGTCGGCGCATCCGGCCGACGTCAGGCTGGCAAGCAGCAAGCCGCCGCCGAGCAGCAAGCTGCGCAGCAGGCCGCGTTCGATTCGCAGGACCAGCTGGCCCAGATGCAGGCCGAGATGGACGCGATGAGGGCCGCACAGGCTGCGCCCGCTCCTGCGCCTGCTGCTGCGCCCGCCGCGGCCGCTGGCGGTGACCTGATGGCCGAGCTCTCGAAGCTGGCCGACCTCAAGGCCGCTGGTGTGCTCACCGACGAGGAATTCTCCGCCGCCAAGGCGAAGCTGCTCGCCTGAGGCGACGCAAGGGCGAGACCGTGGGGGTTCTGGCGATCGGCGCGCTCGTGCTGCCTCGACATCGGATCAGCCGTGAACGCCCGGTCGTCGCAGCCCCCGTCGAGTCCTAGGGGTTCGCGACGATGAGCGCTCTGCCGGCCATTGTCGCAGTCGCACTGGTCGCATTCGCCGTTGTCTCGAAGCGGTTGAGCCGGTCGGCGGTGACCGGCACCATGCTGTTCACTGCTCTCGGACTGGCGCTCGGTCCGCAGGTGTTCGATCTGGTCGACTTCTCCGGGCTGCTCGAAAGGACCGACCTCGTCACGCTCGTGCTCACCGGCACCCTCGTGATCGTGCTCTTCAGCGATGCGAGTGCGATCAACTCGTCGAATTGGCGCGACGACACCATCCCGGCACGTCTGCTCGGCATCGGGCTCCCGGTTTCCATCGGGCTCGGCTGGTTGTTCGCGGCGGTGCTGTTCGGCAATCTCGACATCTGGGAAGCCGCCGTTCTGGGCGCGATGTTGGCGCCCACCGACGCGGCGCTCGGCAAGGCCGTGGTCTCCAACGAGCGCGTTCCGCAGCGTGTGCGCCAGGCGCTCAACATCGAGAGCGGGCTCAACGACGGCATCTCGCTGCCGGTGTTCCTCGTGTTCCTCGAAACGGCGTTGGCCGCCGAGCAATCGCTCGCGATCAGCGATCTGGTCGTCGAACTCGCCCAACAGGTCGGCGTCGCTGTGGTGATCGGGATCGCTGTGGGCTGGATCGGCGCCCGGGCGATCGCATGGGGCCGCTCGAGCGATGCTGCCGTCGGCTACTGGCTCGAGATCGGTCTGGTCGCCCTCGCGGTGTCGGCATACGCGATTGCGACCCCGTTGGGTGGTTCGGGCTTCATCGCAGCGTGGGTGGCCGGGTTCGTGTTCGGCCGGCAGTTCGTGTCGTCGAGTGACGACACGTTGCCCGAGTTCTCGGAGGCGTCCGGCGACCTCCTCACCATGGTCAGCTTCGGCCTGTTCGGCATCTTTCTCGGCCCGGTGCTCGCCGATCTCAGCTGGCAGGTCGTGGTCTATGCCGTGGTGAGCTTGGCCGTGGTGCGCCTGGTCGCTGTGGCGATCTCGCTGATCGGGGCGAAGATGCAGCTGCAGTCGATCCTCTACATGGGATGGTTCGGCCCGCGTGGCCTGGCCACGATCATCCTGACGATCGAGATCGTCGACGAGAGCCTGCTCAACGGTTCATCGACGATTGCCAACGCTGCGCTGTTCACCGTTGCGCTGAGCGTGCTGTTGCACGGGATCACCGCATGGTGGGGCTCGAACGCCTACGCCGACTATGTCGAGCAGCATCCACGACGTGAAGACCTGGCAGAAGGCGAGACACCGATGGCGACGGTGCGCGTCCCGTTGCGGGCTCGGCAACAGGTGTCGGCTGGCGACGACGGTCGCTGACTCAGTTGCGAACGACGAAGGTCGGCGCGGACGCCGACCCGAGCAGCACGGACACGAGGATCCCGAGCGGCAACGCACCCCAGTAGCTCAGTCCGACACCGAGGTTGCCGAGGAACAGCATCAGCAGCCACGTCGCCGGGAAGGTCGCGACGAGGAACACGATGAGCAGTCCGATCAGACCTTTGATCATGATGATCTCTTTTCGTTCGAAGGGTCCGTCGATGTGGCGGTACCACCGGCGAATGTACCCGTGGCGGTAGTGTGCCGACGTGCTCATTTTGGCAATCATCGTGTTCGGTATGCTCATCGGCTGGCTTGCTCAGTTCATCCTCAGTCGCGGCGGCCGGGGCACCGACTGGGCCATGGCGCTCGTCGCCGGTGTCGGTGGCTCGTTCGTCGGCGGGCTGCTGTTCAGCCTCGTTGCGGGCGACGGCATCGACCTGAAGCCGAGCGGTTTGATCGGCTCGATCGTCGGCGCCCTCGTCATCACCGCGGTCTGGCAGTTTGTTGCCTCGAGGAAGAGCAGCTAGCTCGAGGCAGCGGCGTAGACGGTGCCCACGTGTTGACAGCGACGGAGCCGGTCCGGATGGTCGCCCACGAGGACGTGCTCACGCCGGCGATGGTGTGCGCACATCATCACCTCTACTCGACGTTGGCGCGCGGGATGCCGCCGCCACCGAGTACCCCATCGAGCTTCCTGGGCGTGCTGGAGCAGATCTGGTGGCGACTCGACACTGCGCTCGATCTCGAGATGCTGGAGGCGTCGGCCAAGCTCGGTGCGCTCGAAGCGCTCGAAGCGGGCTGCACGGCGATCGTCGACCACCACGAGTCGCCGAACGCGATCGAGGGGTCGTTGAGTGTCATCGCTGCTGCCTGTGCCGAGGTCGGCGTGCGTGTCGTCGACGTGTTATGGCGTCACCGATCGCCACGGCGCTGACGGGGCACGTCGCGGGTCTGGAGGAGAACGATCGATTCCTACAGCGAGGGTGGGCGGGGGATGGTCGGAGTGCACGCTGCGTTCACCTGCTCCGACGACACGCTCGCCGCCGCCGCCGAACTCGCCTCGAAGCACGGCGTCGGGGTTCACATCCACGTCGCCGAGGGCCCGGACGATGCCGGCGCCGTCGAGCGGCTCGATTGGACCTGACCGCCGACGACTGGTTGCTGATCCACGGCGTGTACCTCCCCGACGGTCACGGTCTGCGCGGCACCTCGTGCACAACCCGCGCTCGAACATGAACAACTCGGTCGGGTATGCCCGGCCTGTTCGGTTCGCCAATCCGGTGGCGCTCGGCACCGACGGGATCGGCGCCGACATGATCGCCGAGTTCCAACTGGCGTTCGTTGCCGCGCGAGCTGTCGACGTGACGTTCAGTCCCGACACGGCCTGGTCGTGGCTCGAACAGGGTTGGGTGCTCGTGCCCGAGGCGCGAACCGATCGTGTCAGGTGGTCGTACGCCCCGATGGAGCCGTGGCATCTCGCCTACACGCCGACGGTCCGGGCGATCGACGTCGACATCGACGGCGAGCCGGCGCTACGCAACGGCGTCGCCACTCGGGTCGATGCCGGCGAGATCCGGGCCAAAGCCGCCGAACAGGCAACCCGCCTCCACGCCCGACTCTGATCTGTTCGGGGGGCTGGGCGGCAGGATCAGGTGACGACGACGGTGGTGCCGACGTCGGCGAACGCCCACATGAACGCAGCGTCGAGGTTGTGCTGGCGCTGGCAGCCGCCCGACAGGCGGGTACCGAGTTCTTCGGTGCCCTGATACGGCGAGTTGTCGTCGACGTGCAATGGAATCGCATGGAAACCGATGTGGCCGATCTCGGTGCGCTGATAGCGAATCATCTGGGGCAGCCACGCCTGGCCGTTCCACGCTGTCGACATCTCCGAGCGGCTGTAGACGGTGTGGGTTCCGGGCATCTCGTTGCTGTACTGGCTGCCGGTGACCAACCACGATCGGATGATCTCGCCGTTGTCGCCGACCGCCCAGGCGCGTTGGCCGGCGCGGTCGTAGACGACCCGTCGGCCGCTTCCAGAGTTCTCAGGCAGCGGCGGAGCGTCGGCGCCGGCGCTCGCCACGGGCGAGAGCAGATAGCCGGTGGAGTCCATCGCCCCTTCAGCAGGGGGCGGCGTGTAGACGACGAACGACTCTTCGTCGGGCCAGATCTCGAGCTGCAGTGCGCTCTCGCGGCCGACGACACCGTCGACGAAGAGCTCGGCGTCTTCCTGGTAGGCCAGGACGGCGGCAAGTGTCGGATCATCGAAGTCGCCGTCGATGGCGCCGTCATAGAACCCTTCGTCGGCAAGCGCCTGCTGGAGGCATTCGACACCGACTCCGGTCGAGCCGAGACGAATCGAGAGTGCACCGATGGTGCAGCCACCGTCGGCGCGTTCGGGCTCGACAGCCTCGTCGGGCTCGGCTTCGTTCTGGCCGAGTTCGCCTTCGAGGTCGGGCAGCGCCAGCCGACCGGGGCGATCGCTGAGTCGCCACCGGCTGCGACGCCGTCGGCGGCAACGGCAGAAAGTGCGATCGAATCGGATCCGTCGTCGGCGGTGATCACGGCGCCCACTGCCGCAATGGCGATCACAGCGCCCAAGGCCAGACCGACGGCGAGGCGCCGGCGATGGTCGGGGGATGGGATCCATGTCGGACAAGACTACCGAACGCTCGCCGCCAACCGACCGTCGATCTGTTCAGCGCACGATGGTGACGAAGACTGCCGCAGCCAGGCCGGCGCCAGTGCCAGCGACGGTGGCGACACCGACCCAGCGAGTGGCCGACGGGTGCACCACGTCGGCGCCGCGTCGCAGGGTGCCGTGCAGCTCTTCGTAGTGCACGCCCGACCACACCAGCAGCACTGCGCCGAACGTGACCTGCACCATGCCGCCCGCAGCGAGCAGCCAGAACGCCCTGGGTGGCGGCGAACCGGCTCAACACCAGCCCGGCGACCATCATCGAGATCGCCGTTCGCTCCCATGCCAGCGACGTGCGCTCATGCTGCAGTCCGCTGTCGAACACCGCAATCGGCCGGGATTCGGTCATGCCCGGTCGATCACCAGGATCACGCCGGCGACGACCGCCACGACGGCGGTGCCCACCGCCATCATCATCGGCAGGCGCGACTTCGGCATCGGTTCGTTGAGGCGCATCGCCCGCTCGGTGAGCGCCCACCGTCGGTAGGCGCTGGCCGCCGTGAGAAAGCTGAGAGCAAGCAGCAAGACGCCGAGCGTCTCGCCGAGCGCCACCTCGTCGAGCAGGCTCACCGCGGCGAGGCCGCCGGCGGCAAGCGCAAGCGCCGTACGAATCCAGGCGAGGAACGTTCGCTCGTTGGCGAGCGTGAAGCGGTAGTCGGGCTCGGTGCCCACCCGCCGCGGATCGGGCGGCAAGATGCGCTCGCGCAGCGTCACGCCGGCTGGCTCACGGCAACGGTGTCATCGATGGCTGCACGCAGGCACCGAGCGAACAGGTCGTGGTCGCCCACCGCAGCTCGGTCGCTGTTGACGCCCAGGTGCACCGTGCCGTCGTAGCTGAACAACGTGATGTTGATGGCCGCTCCGGCGAGGGGGCCGAAGGCGTAGAACTCCTCGACGCGGGCGCCGGCCATGAACACCGGGAACGGCGGTCCGGGCACGTTCGAGGTGGTGATGTCGACGCCCTTGAGCATCGCGCCGAGAATCGACACCGCAGCACTCGGACCGAAGCGTGCGATCACCCCGGAGATGTCGTTGACGTGCGGCAGTGCCGGCTCGGCGCGGGCGGCGCGCAGCAACTCGCGGACCTCGCCGATCCGTTCGGCTGGGTCGCAGTCGCTGAGTGGCAGCACCATGCGAGCGGGCACGAACTGATTGTCGAAGTTGTTCGATCCCTCGCCGCCGCGAACGCTGATCGGCATGTTCATCCGCACCTCGGGACACGGCCGGCCGGCGGCATCGTGGAAGCGCTTCAGTGCGTCGAGGGTGACCGCCACGAAGACATCGTTGAGCGTGCCGTCGGCCGCGCGTGCCGCAGCCTTGAATGCCGAGAACGGAACCGAGACCGATTCGAAATGGGTGTTGATCGACCGGTCGTTCATCACGGTGCTGAGCGGAGCGGTGGCCGGTTTGACAACACGGGCGATCGAGCTGGTGGTGCGGCCGAGTTGTTCGATCGTGCCGCGTGGATCGCGTAGGAGATCGCTGGCGGTCTTGAGCGACGCCCGCCCCAGGCGAGCGCCCGTCTTCGCCTCGGACGCGACGCGATGTGCAAGCGAACGCGCACCAGGGATGGCCCACATCGGCGCCTCGACCCGGAGCCGCGCAGCAACCTCGGGCGGAACCGGGGCGGCCACTGCAGCGTCGTCGGCATCGGGATCCGGGTCGCGCTCGAGGTCGACCATGTGTTGCAGCAGCTGCACCATCCCGAGGCCGTCGGCGATCGCGTGATGCACCTTCATGATGAAGGCGGCCCGCTTGCCGGGGAGGCCCTCGACCACGCACAGCTCCCACAGCGGACGGTCTTTGTCGAAGGCTCGTGCGGCGAGGCGTTGCGCGTGGTTCAAGACGTCGCGGCGACTCACCCGTCGCCCGGGCAGGCGTGCCCAGCTGTAGTGGTAGTCGACATCGACGTGGGGATCGTCGGCCCAGCGCGGCGGTGCCACACCGGGTTGTTCGTCGACGACACGTTGATGCAAGCGGGGGATCTTCTCCACGATCCGGTCGACGACGGCATCCATGCGTGCCCGATCGGGTGCTGCATCGAGGAACCACACACTGGTGATCGTGGAGCGCAGCAGCGGGTCGCGTTCGATGTGCCAGAGCACCGAATCGCTCTCGCTCATCCACTCGTCGTAGTGCAACTCGCTCACGCGGCTCCCCCAGCCCGGGTCTGCCGGGGCCGCGACTGCGTGCCCGACGACCTCATGCAGCAGAACGTACACCTGTGGCATGGGGGTCGGCCACGTCGTCCGGGGTGTCTTTCCACGGGCGTCGAGCGCGAGACTGCCTGCGTGAAACAACTGTCCGGCCTCGACGCAGCATTTCTGTACATGGAGACACCCAACACGTACGGCCACGTGAACGGGCTCGCCATCTACGAGCGCCCCGACGGCGACTTCGATCCCTTCCAGGCGGCATACGAGCGATTCGACGCATTGCTCGGGCGGCTCGAGCCCATGCGTCGCCGGCTGGTCGAGGTGCCCTTCCAACTCGATCATCCCTATTGGATCGACGACCCGGACTTCGATCTCAACTTCCATGTGCGCCACATCGGACTCGCCCCTCCGGGCGGTGCCGACCAGTTGGCCGAACAGGTGGCTCGCATCGTCGGGCGCCGGATGGACCGCACCCGCCCCCTGTGGGAGGCCTATGTGATCGAGGGGCTGGCCGACGGCCGGTGGGCGATGCTCACCAAGACTCACCACGCAACGATCGACGGTGCGTCGGGCGTGCTGCTGCTCAACATGCTGACCGACCCTGCGCCCGACACACCCATGCCCGACCACGTCGACTGGGTCGGTGAACAGGTGCCGTCCGATCGTGATCTGCTCGAACGAACGATGCGCAACCTGGCAGCCAACCCGGTCAAGGGGATGCGCTTGTCGTTGCGCATGATCCGCAATCTTGCCGAGGCTGCCGGAGTCGACAGCGTGTCCGCCGTTGCTGCTCAGGCGCGCGATGCACTGAAGTCGGTTGCGCTCGGCGGAGGGATCGACACCCCAGAGCCGGTGCACCGGGTCCGGATTCCGTTGTCGCCGGCGCCACCCACACCGTTCAACCGTGCGGTCACCCCGCACCGTCGGTTCGCCATGCGGTCCACGGCACTCGGCAACATCAAAGCGCTCAAGGACGCCACCGGGTGCACGGTCAACGACATCGTCATGGCGGTGTGCGCCGGTGCCCTGCGCGAGTACCTGCTGCGCCATGACGCACTTCCCGAGGCGCCGCTGCGCGCCATGGTGCCGGTGTCGATCCGCACCGGTGACGAGGAGGACCCGTGGACCAACAGGGTCGGAGGCATCATCGCCGACCTGCCAACCAACGTGGCCGACCCGATCGAACGGTTGCAGCGCTGCCACGAAGCGATGCAGGAAGCCAAGCTCCAGATGGACGTGCTGCCCGCCGAGGACATCGCCGAGTTGGCCCAGGTGGCACCGCCGCTCGCGGCGACAGCGGCGATGCGGTTGCAGTCGCGCCTGCGACTCGCCGACCGCGTCAACCTGCCGACCAACGTGGTCATCTCGAACGTTCCTGGCCCGCGTCACGCGTTGTATTTCGCCGGGGCGAAGATGACCAACTACATCCCGGTGTCGACGATTGCTGACGACATGGGATTGAACATCACCGTGCACAGCTACCTCGATCGGCTCGACTTCGGGCTGATCGCCGACCGTGAACTGGTTCCCGATCTGTGGGATCTGGTCGATCTGCACATCGACGAGATCGCCGTGCTGTTCGAAGCGACCGGGGCCGATTGGTTCGAGGCGCAGCCTCCACCAGCGATGCGACGCGGCAGTGCCAAGAAGGTGGCGGCCAGGAAGGCACCGGCGAAGAAGAAGGCCGCTGCGAAGAAGGTGCCGGCGAAGAAGAAGGCTGCTGCGAAGAAGGCGCCGGTGAAGAAGAAGGCAACTGCGAAGAAGAAGGTGCCGGCGAAGAGGAAGGCTGCCGCGAAGAAGGTGCCGGTGAAGAAGTAGTCGCCGAGGATCGCCCGAATCTGGCCGGACCTCACCGAGCGGCAAGACTCGACAGCGATGGACTTCGACCTGCCGCCCGACGATCACCCCACTCGCCGCCTCGTGCGCGACTGGGTGGCCGACAACCCCGACCCCACTGGCCGCCAGCTCGCCGAAGCCGGCTACGTCGTGCCGCACTGGCCCAAGCCGTGGGGGCTCGAGGCCGATCCGATCGACCAGTTGGTCATCGACGATGAACTCGCACGGGCCGGCATCAGCCGCCCCGGCAACCACATCGGCATCGGCTGGGCGGCGCCGACGATCTTCCTCGCCGGCACCCCCGAACAGCACGAGCGCTACCTCCCCAAGATCTTCAGTGGCGAAGAGATCTGGAGCCAGTTGTTCTCCGAGCCCGATGCCGGTTCCGATCTGGCCAACCTCGCCACCAGGGCGGTCAGAGACGGCGACGAATACGTGGTCAACGGATCGAAGATCTGGTCGAGCGGCGCCCATCATTCGCAGTTCGGCATCCTGATCGCCCGCACCGACCCAGACCAACCCAAGCACAAGGGCATCTCCTACTTCATCTGCCCGATGGACCTCCCCGGCATCTCGATGAGTCCGATCGTCGACATGACCACGGCGCACTCGTTCAACCAGGTGTTCTTCGACAACGTCCGCATTCCCGCGTCGCTCCGCGTCGGCGACGAGGGCGACGGGTGGCGCCTCGCAAAGGTCACGCTCAGCAACGAGCGGGTCTCGCTCTCGTCGGCGGGATCCTTGTGGGGGGTCGGTCCGTCGGCCGACGACCTCATCGACCTGATCCGACGCAATGGCGGGATCACCGATCCGGTGTTGCGCGACCAGGCTGCCAAGCTCCACATCGAGGCACAGCTGTTGCACCTCAACCGGATGCGCAGCCTGAGCGCTCGGCTCAAGGGCAAGACACCCGGCCCCGAAGCGTCGATCCAGAAGATCATGGCCGACGAACACGGCCAGCACGTGATGGCACTTGCCAAGGCCGTTGCCGGCGCCGACGGCATGCTCACCGGCTCGGGACCAACGGGTTCGCTCGTCTCGTCGTCGCAGAACGGTCCGACCGAGAACAACCTGGGGTCGGGAGGGCAGTTCGCCGATGTTGCCGCGGTCTGGCACTACGGATATCTGTTCAGCCCCGCGCTCACGCTCGGCGGCGGAACGTTCGCGGTGCAGCGCAACATCGTCGGCGAGTTCGTCCTCGGGCTGCCGCGTGAGCCCAACCTCGAACAAGGGCTCAGCTGGTCCGAGGCACGACAGCAGCGATCGTGACGCGTCATCTCGGATTCGGCATCGACATCGGTGGCTCCGGCATGAAGGCCGCAGTCGTCGATCTCGACACCGGCGAGTTGGCATCGGAGCGGGTGCGGGTCCCGACACCGAAGCCGGCCACTCCCGAGGCGATGGCCGACGTGGCTGCCGGCCTCGTGCGGACTCACGGATGGTCGGGGCCGATCGGCGTGGGGTTCCCCGGCATCGTTCGACACGGCGTCGTCCATTCGGCAGCGAATCTCGATCCCAGCTGGATGGCCGTCGACGCCGACGCGTTGTTCACCGGCGCCTGCGGAGCCGACGTGGCGATGGTGAACGACGCTGATGCTGCAGGCCTCGCCGAGATTCGGTGGGGCGCCGGTCGTGACATCGCCGGTGTCGTGCTGGTGCTCACGTTCGGTACCGGCATCGGGTCGGGACTGTTCGTCGACGGAACGCTGGTGCCGAACACCGAGCTCGGCCATCTCGAACTCGACGGTCGCGACGCCGAATCGCATGCCGCGGCGAGCGTCCGCGAACGAGAGGGCATCGGGTGGAAGGAGTGGGCGCCTTCGTGTCGAGCGCTACCTCCGCCACGTCGAGATGCTCTTCTCGCCCGATCTGATCATCGTCGGTGGTGGAGCGTCGAAGGTGGCAGACACCTGGTTGCCGTGGGTGTCGATCGACACCCCGATCGTGCCGGCGGCGATGTTCAACAACGCAGGCATCGTCGGTGCCGCGTTGGTGGCGCGCCACGCCCACCTCTGAGCAGTTCGTGTTCAGGTGTTGCCGCTCAGCGCAGTTCGGCCGGGCCGTTCGAGCGGCCCCGATACCAGAGTGTGGCGATCGTGAGTGCCACGATCGGTGCCACGAAGAACACCGCCACGTCGCCGTATGCATCTCGTGAGACGTGATCGGTGGCATCGATCACCAGCCACGTGAGGTAGGCGGCGTAGGCCACGAGGAACGCAATACCTTCCCACCGGTTGAGGACGTAGCCGTTCGCGAAGATCGGCAGGCACGCAACGGCAACAGCGACCATCACGGGAATGTCGACCTGCACGGCGCTCGCTGCGACCGGAATCGCGTTCGGTGAGATCACGGCGGTCACGCCCAGCACCGCCAGGAGGTTGAACAAGTTCGATCCGATGGCGTTGCCGACGGCAAGGTCGCGTTGGCCGCGCACGGCCGCCAACACCGACGTGGCCACTTCGGGAAGCGACGTGCCGATAGCGACGACGGTGAGCCCGATCACCAGATCGCTCACGCCGAGGTCGGTGGCGATGTCGCTGGCCGAACTCACCAACGCCTGCGAGCCGAACACGAGCAGTGCGAGTCCGAGGATGAGGAAGCCGATGTCGGACAGCACCGACGCCTTCGCCAATGCCTCGGGATCGAGTGCCTCGTCGTACTCGGTGACGATGTCAGGTGCTGAACCCCGGGTTGCCGCCACCACCGTCCACGTGAGGTAGACGGTGAGTGCGAGGAGCAGCACGATGCCTTCGATGACGCCCCAGACTCTCGTTGAGCACGAAGATCAGTACGAGCACGGATGCGCCGACCATGATCGGAACGTCGAGGCGAACGATGCGTTGCGCGACGAACAACGCGCCGCCAACGGTTGCGGCCGTGCCGAGCACCAACAAGATGTTGGCGATGTTCGAGCCGACGACGTTGCCGATCGCGATCGAGCCGGCTTCGGGGCCGCCGCGCAGCGCATCGCCGACGCTCACCGCGAGCTCAGGTGCGCTGGTGCCGAAAGCGACCACCGTGAGCCCGATGACCACGCTCGACATCCCGGTGCGAGCGGCGAGCCTGGCCGCGCCGCGCACGAGTGCTTCGGCGCCGGCGACCAACGCGACGAGCCCAGCGATCAGGAAAGCAATCGTGCCGAAGCCCATGGTCGCTGGAGGCTAGGGGCGAAACACGGCGCTCGTGGCGATTCGCCCTCCACTGCAAGCGATGAGCCAACGGCACTCCCAGGTGCGGTTCGCTCATTGCCCGGGTCTGTCGCTGCGAGGTGATGAGCGAAGTGGGCCTCCAGGTGCGGTTCGCTCATCGCTTGGGGTGGAGGCGGCGAGCGAGTTCGGCGCGGTATGCGGCGGCCCGGCGGAGCTTGATGTCCTCGTAGCCGCGCACCTGGTCGGGAAGCGAAGCGATGGCAACCGACTCGTCGTGGGTGTGAGGGCCGAGACGGCGATTGAGGACGCCGATGGCAGCGATGTACTCGGGGATCATCGCCCGCTCGACCCGTCGCACCTTGGCCCAGCGGAACGGATCTGCGACCGTGCCGCGCACCCGCTTCGTCGCCCGCAACGCACGAAGTGCCGGCAGCCGCGGTTCGCCGCAACTCGAGTTTGCGGTCGAGGCCGAGCGAGCGCAGCATCGGCGGGTGGAGGTGATACGTCACCTTGGTGTTCGGGCCACCGACGGCCTCGTAGCCGGCGCTTGCTTCGTCGTCGAGGAGCAACCGGGCGACCTCGTACTCGTCCTTGTAGGCCATCAGCTTGTGCAGGTTGCGAGCGACGGCTTCGCCGTAGCGAGTCGACTCGGCGCTGCACGCTCGTTCCGCCACCCGTGCCTCGGCCACCACCATGCGGAATCGTTCGGCGTACGCAACCGACTGGTAGCCGACCAGGTCGTCTGCCAGACGCTCGATCAGTTCGTCGATCGTCTCGGGCCCGGTCGCGACGGCAAACCCGGCGGTGCGTTCGACTGCCTCGGCGTCGACCGCCCATGCCCGACCCCACCGGAACGCTGCCAGGTTGGTGGCAACAGCCACACCATTGAGAGTGATCGCCTCCTCGATCGCTGCAGCGGCGACCGGCACGGCGCCGGCCTGCACCGCGACACCGAGCAGCAAGATGTTGGCGGCAGTGGTCGAACCGAGCAGGGCGTCGGCGAGGCCGGCAGCATCGGCGAACCGGTTCTCGTCGGGGCGGCTGACCTGCGAGACGCGGTCGACGAGCAGCGTGCTCGACGGAGGCGCGATGTCGGGGTGTGTGACCATCTGCCCGGTCGGCACAGCGTCGGTCGACGCGATCACGATCGTGCGGTCGGGTCGCGCCCCGGAAAGGTTCGAGTCGCTCGCTCCGACCAGCAGATCGAACGCCAGCAGGCAGTCGACTCCCGAGACGTTGGCGTGGTTCGACACGGCAGCCTCGTCGCGGGTGATTCGGAGGTCGCTGACCACCGGGCCGGCCTTCTGCGACAGCCCGGTCTGATCGAGACCGCGCACCTGGAACCCGGCGAGCATCGCTGCGGTGCCGAGCACCTGGCTGACGGTGACCACGCCGGTACCACCGATCCCCGTGAGCCGCACGGTGAAGTCATCGCCGTCGACGACCGCTGTTGCCGGAGCGGGAAGATCAACAGGGGGAGTGGGCGGTGTGCGGCGCACTTCGGCGGAACGTTCGGCATCGACGGTGACCGTGGCGAACGACGGGCAATCGCCTTGGAGGCACGAGAAGTCGAAGTTGCAGCTGCCCTGGTGTATTCGGGTCTTGCGTCCGAACGGTGTGTCGACCGGCTGCACCGACAGGCAATTGCTCTTGTCGCCGCAGTCGCCGCATCCTTCGCAGACCCGTTCGTTGATCACCACCCGGAACCCCGGTGTGGTGATCGTGCCGCGCGCCCGGCCCCGGCGATTCTCCGCGGCGCACGCCTGGTCGTGGATGTGCACCGTGACGCCGGGTGTGGCGGCGAGGATCTGTTGGGCCTCGTCGAACCGACTGCGGTCCCACACGTCGACCGACCCAGGGAACGAATCGGCGGGGTGCCGATGCGGGTCGTCGCTGGTGACGATCACCCGGGTCACACCTTCGAGCAGCAGCATCGCCGCAACGTCGGGGACCGACATCTGACCCTGGGGGTCCTGGCCGCCGGTCATTGCAACGGTGCCGTTGTAGAGCAGCTTGTAGGTGATGTCGACACCGGCAGCCACCGTCGCGCGCACGGCCAGCGAACCGGAGTGGAAGAACGTGCCATCGCCGAGGTTCTGCACCAGGTGCTGGCGGCCGACGAACGGCGCCATCCCGATCCACTGCGCCCCCTCGCCGCCCATGCAGGTGAGCCCGACGATGTCGCCGACCCGTTCGGGGTCCATCATCGCGACCATCGCGTGGCAGCCGATGCCGCCGCCCACGAGCGTTCCCGGCTCGGCGCGGGTGCTGCGGTTGTGCGGGCACCCCGAGCAGTAGAACGGTGCCCGGTTGACGGTGAGCGCGATGCGGGTGCGTGGCGGGCTGATCAGCTCGTCGAGCGGCCGCAGCCGGTCTGCGAGTCGTGCCGACAGTCGGGCGTGCAGTGGAGCGATCAGCGCATCGACGTCGAGTGTGCCGTGACCGTGGATCAGCAGGTCGCCGTGCTCGTCGCGCCGGCCCACGACCCGGGGATGATGCGCTCCGTCGTAGAACGCACCCTTCAGCAGACCTTCGAGAGTGGGATTCTTCTCCTCGACGACGACGACCTCGTCGAGGTCCTCCGCGAAGTCGCGGGCCTGTGCCGGGTCGAGCGGCACCGGCATCAGCAGCTGGAACAACCGGATCCCCGCAGCTCGCAGGTCGTCGTCGCTCGCGAATCCGAGCACGCGCAGCGCTTCACGGACCTCGTGGAACGTGTGCCCGCACGCGGCGATTCCGATCCAGTCGTCGACCGTTCTGGTGACGACCCGGTTCAGGCCGTTGTCGACGCCGTATCGGCGAGCGAGCGGCCAGCGGACCTCCTGGAACTCTCGTTCCATCTCGATCGTGTACGGCGTGAGCAATCGACCGTTCGGGTGCGGGCGAAACGGTTGTCCGTCGACCTCGATCACCGGCGACGACGCTCGCACGCGATCGGGGTGCACGTCGACGGTGCCGGTGCCGTCGGCAACGGCGGTGACCAGCTTGAGTCCGGCCCACAAGCCGCACGCGCGTGACAACGCAACCGCATGACGGCTGAGGTCGAGCGCTTCTTGCACGTCACCGGGGAACAGGATCGGCATGTGCAGATCGACCATGGTGGCGTCGCTCGACGAGGGCAGCGTCGAGGACTTGGCGGCCGGGTCGTCGCCGACGACGGCGACCACACCGCCGTGCATCGACGTGCCGGAGAACACCGCATGACGGATCGCGTCGCTACTGCGGTCGAAACCTGGCCCTTTGCCGTACCAGACGCCGATCACCCCGTCGTAGCGTGCGTCGTCGAGCGTCATCGCCAACTGGCTGCCCATCACCGCGGTGGCAGCGAGCTCTTCGTTCACTGCGGGCTGCACCACGATCGGGAGGTCGGGCACGGTGGCCGATGCCCGCCGGAGCTCTTCGGTGAACGTGCCAACAGGCGATCCCTGGTAGCCGGACGCGAACGCCGCGGTGGTGAGTCCCAGGCGACGGTCGAGGCGGAGCTGGTCGGCGGCGATGCGAGCAACCGCTTGGAGACCGGAGACGAACACGGTGCCGTCTTCGAGTCGGAAGCGGTCGGCCAGCTCGTAGGGGCGTGGCGCTCTGGCTCCACGGACCTCGTCGATGCTCATGCGATCTCACCTCCTCGGGTGCCCCTCTCTGTTCTAGTCCACGGCGAACGCTCCGTCGACCGCGCGAGCGCGATGACATCAGGGGTCAGACCCGCGATGTGATCCGTCGTTGCTCTCAGACGAGGTGGTGGCGTACGGCGAGTCGTTCGGCGGAGTCGTCGCCGGGCACCGGGAGCTGAGCGACCACACGCAGTGCCGGCCACTCGGCCGGGGTGAGCTGCTGGTACTCGAAGGTGAGCTCTCCCGCGGTCGGGTGTTGGAACCGCCGCAGCCGCGTCTCGAAACCCGACACGTCGTGCTCGGCCCACCACTGCGCGAACTCGTTGCTCTCGTCGGTGAGCAGCCCGACCAGTTCGGTCATCGCCGGATCGTGTCGCACCGACGATGTCGCGGATCGGAACTCGGCGAGCGCTTGACGGGCATGGATGTCCCAGTCGACGATCAGCTCGCGAGTCGCCGGGTCGGCGAACAGCACCCAGAGCAGGTTGCGACGGGGCGGCTCGAGTTCGGAGATGCGTGGGTAGAGGCGTGCTTGCGCGGCGTTCCAGCCGACGAACTCCCAGCGAGGGCCCAGCACGTACGCGGGAGCCGGCATCAGCGAATCGAGCAGCCGCACCAACGCGCTCGGTGCCTCGGTCGGGGCGTCGACCGTGGCGGTTCCGGGCTCGGTGAGCGACAGGAGGTGCTCGAGCCCGGCCTCGTCGAGGCGCAGCGCCCGTCCGATCGCCAGCAGCACGTCGTCGGACGCGTTGATCCGTCGGCCCTGTTCGAGCCACGTGTACCAGGTGAGCGACACCCCGGCGAGCATCGCGACCTCCTCGCGACGCAGCCCGGGTGTGCGGCGTCCCCGCGCCGACGGCAGCCCGACCTGTTCAGGGCGTGTCGCTTCGCGCCGGGCGCGCAGGAACTCGGCGAGCTCCTGTCGGTGATCGGTTGCCCCGGTCGTTGTCATCGTCGACCAGTCAAGCAAGATCTGGTCGCAGCCGGCGCACCGCGGTGGTGGTACCGATGATGGTCAGCTGAGCTGGGTCGTGGCCAACAGCACCGCCAACCCGGCGAGGAAGGCCGCCGTGGTCGTCAGCTTGTCGGTTGCGGATTCCTCCCGTGAGATCTCGGGTAACAGGTCAGCAACGGCGATGTACATGAAGTTCCCTGCGGCGAACGGCAGCAGGTAGGCAACCTCGACCTGGTCGGCGATCGCGTACGCCACCAACGAACCCAAGAGAAACGTGAGTGCCGAAGCAAAGTTCCACGCAAGCGCCGAACGACGCTGCCACCCGCTGTGCATCAGCACCCCGAAGTCGCCGAGTTCCTGTGGGATCTCGTGAGCGGCGGCCACGAGCCAGGCGACGACGCCGACTCGGACATCGACGACGAAGGCCCCGCCAACGGCCAAGCCACCGATGAAGTTGTGCAGTCCGTCGGCGATCAGGATCAGGTGACCGAGCGGCCGGTGAGTGCTGTGATGGACCCGGTGGCAGTGATGCCAGTGCAGGAACTGTTCCAGGACGAAGAACACGAGGAATCCGGCGATGAGGGCCACGTAGATGCCCAGGCGGTTGCCGATGGCGTCAATCGATTCGGGCAACATGTGGAAGAACGCGCCGCCGAGCAGCGATCCCGCAGCGAACCCGACGATCGGGAGCAAGAACCGCTCGAGTGTTGCTGGGGGTGTGAGCACCGAAACAGTGCCGACCAGTGCGAGCGAACTCATCGCCAGCCCAGACAGCACGATCCAGGCGAGCGTCGACATCGACTACTCGTTCGACGGGCCGCCGCGCCAGCGGCGTCGAGAGTCACGCATCGGGTGCTCCGAGATGTGCCGGCTCGATGACGTGGATCCGCCCGGAGTGAGCGGCGACCACTTCGTGGATCGCAGTGGACTGGCCATGGCTGCACACCACCACCAGCACTTCGCCGGGCTCGAGAGCGGTGTAGGCGAGGTCGTGGTGGGCGTTCCAGGCCCCGTCTCCTGCGCCAGCGCCGAGGTACCCACCGATCAGTCCACCCCAGAGCGCAGATGCGCCGGCGAGGGCGAACATGCCGCCGAGCCCGACCAGACCGATGCCCGGGATCGCCAGCGCGGCGACTGCGAGCCCAGCGATCGCCCCGACCGGTGCGCCGACAAGGGCACCGATCTCGGTGTCGCGCACCCACTCGGCGTCTTCGTCGTGTTCGAACACGATCGAATCGGTGCTGTGGGCTGCAACCCCGAGGTGTTCGCTGCCCAATCCGAGGACGCGCAGCGCATCGATCGCCGCAGTCGCATCGGCCCTGCTGGGGAACACTGCAGCGATGTGATCGTGGCCAGTGTGAGCAGCGATGTCGGCGGTGGCGAAGGGTTGTCGTGTCGATTCCGTTCGATCGTCGTTCATGACCTTCTCCTCTCGGTTGTTGCGGTCGTGACCTACTTCCAGCCAACCTCGGCGAGTCGCCGGTCGCCAGGGTCGAACGGCCAGTTCGGCTGCGCATCGAGTCGTTCGGCGAATACGGTGGGTGCGGTGAGTACCACTCTCGGCCCGTCCGCGATCGACGCGATGCTCGACGACCTCCGAACTCTCGTCGAGATCGAGTCGCCCTCGCTCGACATCGCTGCGCTGCAGACGTCGGCCGAGGCACTCGCCGCGATGATCGAGCGGATGCTCGGCCGTCCCGCCACGCTGATCGACAGCCCGGCGGGGCCGCACGTCCACTGGTCGGGTGGTGGCGAGCCCAAGGTGCTCCTGCTCGGCCATCACGACACGGTGTTCCCACTCGGCGCGTTGGCCGACCGACCGTTCACCGTTGCCGATGGACATGTCACCGGGCCAGGCGTGTTCGACATGCTCGCCGGCATCGTCCAGGCGCTCCACGGGCTGGCCACGCTCGACGATCTGTCCGGTGTCGAGCTGCTGTTCAGCGCCGACGAAGAGGTCGGTTCACTCCACTCGCGCGAGCTGATCGAAGAGCGAGCGCGGGCCTGCGGTGCGGTGTTGGTGCTCGAACCGTCGGCCGACGGGGGAGCGTTGAAGACCGGCCGCAAGGGGTGCGGCACGTTCGACGTCGTCGTCCATGGCCGTGCATCGCATGCCGGACTCGAACCGGAGAAGGGCATCAACGCGCTCGTCGAGGTCGCCCATCAGGTGCTGGCGATCAACACCTTCGGACGACCCGAGGTGGGCACCACCGTCACGCCGACGGTCGCCAGCGTCGGCACCGCCGACAACGTGGTCCCGGCTCTCGGCCGGATCAAGGTCGACGTCCGGGTCGAGTCAGCCGACGAGAAGGACCGGGTCGAGGCGGCGATGGCGTCGCTGCAACCGGTCGATCCCGACTCGACCATCGAGGTGTCGGGCGCGATCAATCGCCCGCCGATGCCCGAGTCGGCGTCCGTCTCGCTGATGCCGCTCGCCGAAGCGGTGTCGCCCGGGATCGAGGGCTACGCCGTCGGCGGTGGCAGCGACGGCAACTTCACCGCGGCGATCGGGGTGCCCACGCTCGACGGCCTCGGCGCCGTCGGTGGTGGCGCGCACGCCGACCACGAGCACGTCGTGGTCGCCACGATGCCCGAACGAGCGGCGCTCATCGCCGGCATCGTCGAGCGCATCTGCAACTCGTGAACAAGATGCGCTCTCTGTGCGCGCCTTGTTCATGAGCACGGTCGCTACTGGTCCAACGCGGGGGTGATGTCGCCGGAGCCGAGCGTGCCGACGTTGCGGTACACCTCGAGCTTGTTGCGGGTGTCGACGATGTCGAGGTTGCGCATCGTCAGCTGGCCGATGCGGTCGAGTGGACCGAATGCGGCGTCTTCGACGCGTTCCATCGACAGGCGATCGGGCTCGTAGGTGAGGTTCTTGCTGACCGTGTCGAGGATCGAGTAGTCGTCACCCCGGCGCAGGCGCAACGTGACCTCGCCGGTGACGGCGGAGCCGACCCAGCGCATCAGCGGCTCGCGCAGCATCAGGCTCTGCGGGTCGAACCAGCGGCCCTCGTAGAGCAGGCGGCCGAGGCGACGGCCCATGGTGCGGTAGTTCTCGATGGTGTTCTCGTTGTGGATGCCGGTGACCAGGCGCTCGTAGCAGATGTGCAGCAGCGCCAACGCCGGCCCCTCGTAGATCCCGCGACTCTTCGCCTCGATGATCCGGTTCTCGATCTGATCGCTCATCCCGAGACCATGGCGGCCGCCGATCGCGTTGGCCTCCATCACCAGATCGACCTGCGAGTCGAACGTGCGACCGTTGATCGCCACCGGCCAGCCCTCATCGAAGCGCACCGACACGTCCTCGGTGGCGATCTCGACTGCGGGGTCCCAGTGGGCGACGCCCATGATCGGGCGTGACGATCTCCATGCTGGTGTCGAGCTCCTCGAGCGACTTGGCTTCGTGGGTGGCGCCCCAGATGTTGGCGTCGGTCGAATACGCCTTCTCGACGGGGTCGCGATACGGCAGGTTGCGCTCGGTGAGGAACTCGCTCATGCCCTGGCGTCCGCCGAGTTCGTCGACGAACGTCGGGTCGAGCCAGGGCTTGTAGATCCGTAGGTTCGGGTTGACCAGCAGGCCGTAGCGGTAGAAGCGCTCGATGTCGTTGCCCTTGTAGGTCGACCCGTCGCCCCAGATGTCGACGCCGTCGTCGGCCATCGCCCGCACCAGCAGCGTGCCGGTGACCGCCCGCCCGAGCGGGGTGGTGTTGAAGTACGTCTTGCCGGCGGTGGTGATGTGGAATGCACCGCACTGCAGCGCGATCAGGCCCTCGCGCACCAACTCGTCGCGGCAGTCGACCAGGCGGGCCTCCTCGGCGCCGTACACCTTGGCCCGGTCGGGCACGGTGTCGAGTTCGGGCTCGTCGTACTGGCCGAGGTCGGCGGTGTAGGTGTAGGGGATCGCGCCGCGGTCGCGCATCCACGCCACAGCGGCCGAGGTGTCGAGGCCGCCGGAGAACGCGATGCCGACGCGCTCGCCGACGGGCAGCGACATCAGGACTTTGGCGTTCGAGGCGGTGGAAGACGTGGCGTCGGACATGGCCGACGACGCTACCCGGCGTGGTCGGTTCTCGGTGCCCGATAGGTGCCGGTGAACGAGGCCGCCGACACCAGGAGCGCCGCTGCGGCAATGGCGAACTCGGTGATCGCGAGGCCAGTCGAACGAGACAGGTCGGGCACGGCGATACCTGCCAGCACGATCGACCCGATCAGGCCGATCACCGGCATGCGTCGAACGTTGTAGCTCGCCAGGACCGCGAAGACCGCAGCAACGATGAACGGCACCAGGCGGATCAGTATCGGTTGCGGGCCCGACCGTGGTCCGAGCCACCACGTGGCGATGCCGATCTCTTCGCTGGCCTTCCAGACAGCCATGTACGCAACGAACACACCGACCCAGGTGGTCACCACGATGGTGCGCCAGGCAGGGGTGAGCTCGCCCGCTCGAGGCTGGCGTCGCGGGTGCCATCGGCCGTGGCGGCGGTTGCGACGGTTGCGATCGGTGATCGAAGTCCTGTTCGCCGGCGTGCAGCTCGGGGCCCAGCGGACTCGGTGGTGGCAGTGCGCCACCGGGGGGCGTCAGGGGCTCCGGCACGAGATCGAACCCTACGGCCACCGACGGCGTCATGCGATGCACAGCTGCAGTCGCTTCGATCGGCGACGGGTCGTCCGGTCGGACGCCAGCTACCCTCGCTGCGATGTCATTCGTCGACACCACGCTCGGTGATCCCTTCGAGAAGCTGTCGATCTTCTATCCGATGTGGAACGAGCAGGAGTACATCGAACGGGCGCTCACCGCTGGGCGCCGGGCGTGCGAACAGTTGATCCGCAGCGGTGACATCGGCGACTACGAACTGATCGTGGTCGATGATGCATCCACCGACCGCACACCGGAGATCGCCGACGACATTGCCGCCACCGACCCTCGGGTACGGGTGGTGCACCATCCACGCAACCGCAAGCTCGGCGGCGCCATCAAGACCGGTTTCGCCACCGCCACCGGCGATGTGATCCTCTACACCGATGCCGACCTCCCGTTCGACATGTCCGAACTGCCACGGGCGGTGCGACTGTTGCGCGAGTACGACGTCGACATCATCAGCGCCTACCGATTCGATCGCACCGGTGAGGGCTACCTGCGCTCGGTGTACACCTTCGTCTACAACCTGCTGATCCGAACCATGTTCCACGTCAAGGCGCGTGACATCAACTTCGCGTTCAAGCTGTGCCGTGCACGGGTGTTCGACCACGTCGAGCTGCGCAGCGAGGGGTCGTTCATCGACGCCGAACTGGTCATCCGTGCCACCCGGCTCGGCTACGAGATGCTGCAATTCGGCGTCGACTACTTCCCGCGCACCCGCGGCGTGTCCACGCTCAGTTCGCCGTCGGTGATCACCACGATCCTGCGAGAGATGTGGGAACTGCGTGGCGATCTCGAGAACATCGAGCCGGTCGTCAACATCGGCTGAACGACGTCCGGCTGCTGTGTTTGCCCGCGGCCAGCGGCACAGAGGGCGTTGGTAGTCTGAGCGTCCGTACCCTTCGTCGAGCAGTTCGACGAACTCTGCACGGTGGCCCTGCCACCTCGCCGGCCACCTCGTGAACGATCGTCTGCCCCTCTCCCCTGAAGCCCGGAAGTGGATGCCTGCTGCCGCGGCCGCGGGTGTCCTCGCCATCGTCGTGGTGGCCGGTGTGGCGCTCGGTGGCGGCGGAGACGACGGTCCGTCATCGTCGAGCGGCGACAGCGTCGTGTTCTCTTCGCTGTCGTCGGTACCGGTGATCGAGTCGGTTGCCACGTCGAGTCCGGTGATCAAGACCCAACTCACCCGCACCCTTGCCAAAGGCATGGCCGGCGACGATGTCGTCGATCTCCAGCAGCGTCTGACCGATCTCGGGTTCTGGCCCGGGCCGATCGACGGATACTTCGGCGACGAGACCCGCCGTTCGGTCTGGGCCTACGAGAAGCTCGTGCTCGATGTCGACTTCGACGCGCCCACCGGTCAGGTCACCGCCGAGATGTGGGACGATCTGCAGGACCCGTTCGCCATCCAGCCGCGTCGGCCGAACTCGACCCAGAATCACACCGAGGTCTACCTCGAAGAGCAGGTGATCGCCGTCTTCCACGACGACAAGCCGGTGTTCATCAGCCACATGTCGAGTGGTGACAACGAAGACTGGTGCGAAGAGGTCACGATCAGCCCAGGCGAATACAACAACCCTGGTGACGAACCGCTCGTGCGCGGCGAATGCGGCAGGTCGATCACCCCGGGCGGTGTCTTCAACTTCGAACGTCGCATCGAAGGTGTCAGACAGAGCTCGCTCGGCGGCATGTGGGATCCGGTGTACTTCAACTACGGCATCGCCGTGCACGGTGCGCTCAACGTGCCGCTGTACCCGGCATCGCACGGATGCATCCGCATCCCGCTGTCGCTGTCACCCACCTTCCAGGACCTCACGGCCAACGGCGACCAGGTGTTCGTGTTCGATGGCGTGCAAGAGCCCGAGTTCTACGGTGCTCAGCTGCCGTACTTCAACCGCATCGATCCCGACTACTCCACGACCACCTCGACCACCACCACCGTGGCGCCCTCGACCACCACGACGGTGGCGCCGGCGACCACCACCCGTGGCACCGGCGCCAGCGACCACGACGACCACCACCACGGTCACGCACCACGACGCCACCCCGACCGATCCCTGAGTGTCGCGGCTGGTGTCTGACACCAATCGTCGCACCGGTTCGTCGAGCGATGACGGTTCGTGTCAACGTGCTCGACGTGAGCGATGACCTCGATGCCTACGACGAATTCGGCCTGTTCGGCGAGAACATTGCCGAATTCGATCTCGACGTCGACACCACGCCAACCGTGCGTCGGGTCGAGACGACCGTTGCCGACGACGCAGGTGGAACCCGCACGGTCAGCGCGCTGCGATGGGGGACCGACGAGCCCGAATTCGTCCTCGTCCATGGCGGCGCCCAGAACGCCCACACCTGGGACACCGTTGCGCTCGCGCTGGGTCGCCCGCTGCTCGCGATCGACCTGCCCGGGCACGGCCATTCCGACTGGCGCCCCGACGGCGCCTACAACCCGATGAATCTCGCCGACGACGTTGCCGTGGTGGTTGCAGCTCACGCCCCCCGGGCTCGGGTCGTGATCGGTATGTCGCTCGGTGGCCTGACCTCGATGGAGCTGGCCGTTCGTCACCCGTCGCTCGTCCGTGCGCTCGTGATGGTCGACATCACGCCAGGTGTCAACGCAGCCAAGACCAAGGCGATCACCGACTTCGTCGACGGGCCCCAGGAGTTCGCACGATTCGACGACCTGCTGGCTCGCACCATCGAGCACAACCCGACCCGATCCGAGTCGTCGCTCCGGCGCGGCATCCTCCACAACGCACGGCGCGAACCCGACGGTTCGTGGCAGTGGCGCTACGACCGCAGCAGTCACGCCCGCGCCCGCCAGACCGATCAGTCGTCGGCACCGACCGTCGACGAAACGGCCGACCCCTTGTCGCCACTGTGGGACCACTTCGGGTCGATCGGCTGCCCGCTCGCCATCGTGCGCGGATCCTTGTCGCCGGTGGTCGACGACGACGACATCGCCGAGGCCCGACGCCGGCAGCCGAACGTGGCGGTCCACGTGGTCGACGGAGCCGGCCACAGCGTGCAGGGCGATCGACCGATCGAGCTCGCCGCGATCATCGCGTCGATCACCTGACGCGGTTGCTTGGCGGTGTCCGACATCGCTGACACCGGACGTGCGTCAGAGCTGGGCGAGGCAGGTGTCGGTGCCGTCGATCACGCCGGTACGGAACGAGTCGATCTTCTCGAAGGCGCTGCCGATCAGATTGTCGTCGACACTGCCGTCGCCGAGCACCAGCACGGTCTGGATCGCTTCGTCGAGGTCTCCGGCCGAGATCCTCACGTCGACGCGTGTGGCAAGGCGAGGTTGCGGCAGGACGAAGTCGATCGGTGTCACCGTCTTGACCCAGCCACCCGTGAGGCAGTCGTTCAGCAGCGCCCGAGGCTCGCCGGTGAGGTCGGAACCGAGGGCGTCTTGGGCCGCTTCGCTCCACGCAGTGCCGAGCAGGTAGCCGACAGCGAAGTCGCCGAGGCGGCGATACAGGTCGAGGGCCACCGGCTCGTTGAAGAGCACTTCGTTGGTCGTTGCGCACCAGGCAGCGCCCTGCGACAGATCGCCTCGGATGTCACCGCAGCGTGCCTCGTCGGCTGACCCGAGCACGACGAGTTCGACGGGGTCGAGCCCCGCGATGTCGAGTTCTTCGACCCAGTACCGGTTGAGGTCCTCGGGCAGGAAGCCGATCAGGTCGTTCTCGCCGTAGCCGAACGCCGCGTTGCCGCCGTTGTCGAGGTCGGCAGGGGTGAATTCGTTCGGCATCAGGGGGAGCGGAGTGTCGATCAGTTCGGCGCAACGCGCCGGGCCCTCGTTGAAGCCCACCTGGAACGCACCCACCCGATCGAAACCCGAGCCGTGGCCGCCGGCGACGAACTGGTCGATGCCGACCGGATCGCTGACCTTGGTCATGGCGATCAGGCCGGCGCGCACGTCGCCATCGCTGAACTGCACGGTGGCTGCCTCGCCGCGAGCAGCACGGCCGGTCCACGCCCCGGCGAAACAGTCGGCCTGCTGCTCGGTGACGATGGTGGGCAGCGCCAGGTCGAGCGCGCCGTTGCGGAGCTGAATGGCGTGGGCGAACTCGTGCGCCAGCACGGTGCCGATGGTGGCGGCGCCGTACTCGCGCGCCAGATCGGCGAGCAGGCCGTCGTCGCCGTCGTCGTACACCATGAAATCGCCGACACCGCAGTAGAACGCGACGTATTGGGCCACGTCGTCGTAGGTGGTTCGGGGCGCTCCGCAGCCGGGGATGTCGTCGGGGCGGTCTGGGTACGCGGCGTACACATCGCCTTCGAGCGGGGCGAATGCTTCGCCGTACACCACTGGATACGTCTCGGCCCACCAGATGTCGAGGTCGGTCATCACGGCAAGGAGGAAGTCGTCGTAGGCCCTCGGGGGCTTGTTCGGGCCGAAGTTGATGGCCTCGGTGTCGACATCGGTGCTCGACGGCACCGCGGGAGCCGGTGCTGGCGTCTCATCGGGGTCGGCCGGCGTGGCTTCCTCGGGGAGGGGAGCGCCGAGCGTGGGTTCGCCGACGTCGAGCACGCGTATCGGATCGGCCCGCTCGGTGGTGACGTCGACGTCACCAGCACACGCACTGATGCCAGCGGCTGCGGCCAGAACAAGGGCCAGCAGTCTGCTGCGATACATCTTGCAATGTTACGTCAGCAGCCGCCGCGACCGGTCGCACGCCGGCGGGCGTTGCCGCGTCACGCCCCAGGTGGTCGGCGAGCGATGTTGACCTCGTAGCCGTTCGACCCCGTGATCACGATCTCGAATTCCCACGTCTCCCCTGTGCTGTCGGTGGCCGTGCAGGGGAACGTGGTTCCCTCGTCCTGGTTCTCGGGGTCGACGCAGGTGGCGACGGTGAAGCTCGAATCGGAGTCGGGGAACACCGCGTCGCGTAGCCCCTGGTCGCTCTCGATGAAGGTCTCCGCGTCGTTGCCGAAGTCGGCGGTAGTGGTGAAACATCCCGTCAGCCCGAGGCCCATCACGACGAACGAGGCCATGACGGCACCTCGTGGCATGCGCATGTTCAGACGTCGACGTCGCATGTTCGGACGGTAGCGCAGGCTGGGCGCAGCACCGGCGACTCCGCTGGGCGCTCGGCGCACGCGTTCGCGTGGCCGGTGGGGTGGCTCATGCAACCGGTTCGGGAGGCAGTGATCGACGATGCGAGGTCACCCGGTCCCACATCACGACGATCAAGGCCATCCACACGAAGGTGAAACCGATCACGCGATCGAGCGGTACCGACTCGTCGTACAGCAGCCAGCCGAGCCCGAAATTGATCACCGGAACCAGCAGGTTCAACGGCCCGAGCAACGTGAACGGAATCGATTGGGCAGCTGCGGCGAACAGCATGAGGGGCACGGCGGTGACCACGCCGGTGCCGGCGACCAGGATCCATTCGGCGGTGTCAGCCGACTGCACCACACTGCCCGATGCCGTGGAGAAGGCGATCACGCCGAGCACCGCTGGCACGAACAGGACGAACGTTTCGCCGGCGAGGCTGTCGATCGCTCCGAGCGGCACCCGTCGTTTGGCGAGTCCGTAGAGGCTCCACGTGCCAGCGATCAGCAACGCGATCCACGGCGGTCGGCCGTACGAGATCGTGAGGATCACCACGGCGACCGCAGCGAGCACGAAGGCGACCCGCTGCGCCTTCGTCGGCTCTTCCTTCAGCACGAACACACCGATCGCCATCGTCGCGAGCGGCGCGATGAAGTACCCGAGGGCCGTCTCGATCACCCGGTCGTTGGTGACCGCCCACACGTAACTGCCCCAGTTGACCGTCAGCAGGATCGACGCCATCACGAGGCGCCGGACGGTCGGGCCGTGACGGAGCGCCGCGATGATGTTCGGCCAGGTTCGTCGCACGGTCACGATCACCGCCATCACGACGCCGGCGCACGACATCCGCCAGGCGATCAGCTCGAACGCGTCGAACGCCTTGAGCTGCTTCCAATAGATCGTCAGGAAGCCCCACAGCAGGTAGGCCGCAACTCCCAGCTGCACGCCGCGCTGCACCGATCGGGCCGCCGGCCTCGTGTGTGTGGTGTGGGCCGGCGCTGCCATCGCTGCGTACGGTACGCCTCGATCGTTGCGTCCAGGCAGGCGGGCGCCGTCACCTACCGTGGGTGCGTGGAACTCCGCATGACCGACGACCCAGCCGCCGATGCCGGGCGGTGGCTGGCTCGACGCCTTCGTGATGCCGTGCGCCGGCGTGGCCAGGCCAGCGTGGCGGTCAGCGGCGGGGGGTCGGCACCGCCGATGTTCGAGGTGTTGCTGACCCAGGACGTGCCATGGGCCGACGTGACGGTCTGGCAGGTCGACGAGCGCGTGGCACCCGACGGGCACGCCGAACGCAACGCCGAACAGCTCGTCGACTTCCCGTGTCAGGTCGAGCTGATGCCCGTGACCGACGACGACCTCGATGCCGCAGCGGCGCGGTACGCCGCCGGGCTGCCCGACCGATTCGACGTGGTGCACCTGGGCCTCGGCGACGACGGGCACACGGCGTCGTGGCCGCCCGGCGACCCGGTGGTCGACAGCGAACTCGCGTGCGAGGCGATCAGCGAGTTCAACGGTTTTCGTCGCATGACCTTGACGCCGTCGGTGGTGAACGCAGCCAGGGCCCGGTTGATGTTGACCTTCGGCGTGTCGAAGGCTCCGGTGGTGCGGCGGTGGCTGCTGGGTGACGCAGCGCTGCCGGTTGTCCGGCTTCGACGCACCAACACCTGGGTGGCGCTCGATGCTGCTGCTGCAGGAGATCTGCCCGATCCGTCGCCGCGATAGGTTCGGTGGCGATGGACACTGCCGCCGATCTCCTCTCGTTCCTTGCCGAAATTCCCCGCCCCGCACCGCTGCGCACGCTGTTCGACGGTGACCCGGGCCGCGCCGAGCGTTACGTGCTCGACGTCGCAGATCTGCGCATCGACTACTCGAAGCATCGCGTCGACGACATGGTGCTGGCAGCGCTGTTGGACCTGGCCGAACGGTCGGGTGTCGAGGCTCGTCGAGATGCGATGTTCGCAGGCGAACACGTGAACGTCACCGAAGATCGTGCCGTGATGCACGTCGCGCTGCGAGCACCGGCGGGCTCGGTGATGATGGTCGATGGCGCCGACGTGATTCCTGGTGTGCACGACGTACTCGCCCAGATGGGTGCATTCGCCGACCGTGTGCGCGCCGACGACCGGATCACCCACGTGGTCAACATCGGTATCGGCGGGTCGGACCTCGGTCCGGCGATGGCCTACCGGGCGCTCGATGCCTATCGCCACGAACGGATCCGCTGCTCGTTCGTGTCGAACGTCGACGGTGCCGACATCGCCGCCGTGCTCGCCGACTCCGACCCGGCCTCCACGCTGTTCGTGATCGCCTCGAAGACGTTCGGCACGATCGAGACACTCACCAACGCCCGCACCGCGCGTGCCTGGCTGGTCGACGCGCTCGGTGAGGCCGCCGTTGCCGACCACTTCGTCGCCGTGTCGACCAACGCCGAGCGGGTCGCCGAGTTCGGCATCGACACCGTCAACATGTTCGGATTCTGGGACTGGGTGGGTGGTCGCTACTCGGTCGATTCCGCGATCGGGTTGGCACTCATGATCGCAATCGGCCCCGATCGTTTCGCCGAGTTCCTCCAGGGGTTCCATCTGGTCGACGAGCACTTCCGCACCGCACCGCTCGCCGAGAACGCTCCGGTGATCATGGCGCTGCTGGGGGTCTGGTACGCCAACGGGCTCGGTTTCGACACCAAGGCCGTGCTGCCGTACGCGGAGGAGTTGGGCCGGTTCCCGGCGTATCTGCAACAGCTCGACATGGAGTCGAACGGCAAGTCGATCCGCCTCGACGGGTCGGCCGTGGTGGGCGAGACCGGCCCGATCGTGTGGGGCGAGCCCGGCACCAATGGCCAGCACGCCTTCTACCAACTGCTCCACCAGGGCACCCACATCGTGCCCGTCGACTTCATCGGTTTCGCGACTCCGCACCACCCGTACCGCGAGCATCACGACCTGTTGATGGCGAACCTCTTCGCGCAGTCCGAGGCGTTGGCGTTCGGTCGCGACGCATCGCCGGACGAGCCCTATCGCCAGTTCGACGGCAATCGGCCCAACACCGTGATCCTCGCCGATCAGCTCACCCCCTCGGTGCTCGGTCAACTGATCGCGCTGTACGAACACGTCGTGCACGTCCAGGGAACGATCTGGGGTGTCAACAGCTACGACCAGTGGGGTGTCGAGCTCGGCAAGGAGCTCGCCAACCAGATCACCCCAGAACTCACCGGCGACGCCACACCCAGCGCTCACGATGCGTCGACCAACGCCCTCATCGCCTGGTACCGATCCCACCGCTGACCGGCCCCAATCCCGAAAAATCCCTGGTTCGTGACGCTCAGCGCACAGATCGGGGGCATTTTGGGGTCGAAGCGGTGCAGATACCAGGTGGGGTACGCTCGAACCATGCGATTCCCCGAAGAGGTCAACGACGATGTGCTGAAGCGACTGCGTCGGCTCGAGGGCCAGATCCGTGGTGTCCAGCGGATGGTCGAAGAGGGCCAGGACTGCGGTGACGTCGTCACCCAGCTGTCGGCCTGCAAGGCCGCGCTCGACAAGGTCGGCTATCGGCTCGTGATCGCCGGGATGCGTCACTGTGCGGCCACCCCCGAGCAAGCGGGAGACGAGCCGGGGCTCGAGGCTGCCGAACTCGAGCGACTGTTCATGAAGCTCAGCTGAACACCGTCGTCGACTGCGGACCCCGCACCGCTGAACGAACCGTCCGGTTGCGCCCCGGCCACGCGGTCACGCGAGACTGCGAGGATGCGCGACTACTCCAACATTTACATCGATGGTGCCTGGGTTCCCTCCGACGGCACCGGCACGATCGAGGTCATCAACGCCGGCACCGAACAGGTGATGGGCTCGATCCCCGAGGGCACCGCCAGCGACGTCGACAAGGCCGTTGCTGCCGCCCGTCGAGCGTTCGACTCGTGGGCCGGCACGCCGGTCGAAGAACGTCAGAAGTACATGATCCGCCTCAACGAGGCACTCCAGGCACGCTCGCCGGAGATCGCCGAGGTCATCGCCGGTGAAGTCGGCATGCCGATCACCTGGGCGACCATGATCCAGGCCGGGCTTCCCGCTGGCAACATGCAGACCTACGCCACGCTGCTCGACACCTTCGAGTTCGAAGAGACGATCGGCAACAGCCTCGTGGTGAAAGAGCCGGTGGGCGTCGTCGGTGCCATCACGCCGTGGAACTACCCGCTCCACCAGATCATCTGCAAGCTCGGCGGCGCACTCGCCGCCGGCTGCACCTTCGTGCTCAAGCCGTCCGAAGTGGCCCCACTCAACGCGTTCATCCTCGCCGAGATCGTCCACGAGATCGGCCTGCCTGCCGGTGTCTTCAACCTGGTCACCGGTACCGGCCCCGTCGTCGGCGCTGCCATCTCCGAGCACCCCGATGTCGACATGGTCAGCTTCACCGGCTCGACTCGGGCCGGAAAGCAGGTCGCCGCTGCGGCTGCTGGCACCGTCAAGCGCGTGGCGCTCGAGCTCGGTGGCAAGTCGGCCAACATCATCCTCGACGACGCCGATTTCGCGGCCGTCATCCCGAAGGGCCTGTTCGCCTGCTACCTCAACTCGGGTCAGACCTGCACCGCTCACACCCGGATGCTGGTGCCCAACAGCCGCTACGACGAGGCTGTTGCCATCGCCGCTGCTGCTGCTGAGGCCATGGGCGTCGACGATCCCACCAAGGAGGGCATGCACCTCGGCCCGCTGATCAGCCAGGCACAGTGGGATCGCGTGCAGGGATACATCCAGCAGGGCATCGACGAAGGCGCCGTGGTGGCCGCTGGTGGTCTCGGCAAGCCCGAAGGCCACGAGACCGGCTACTTCGTGAAGCCGACCGTGCTCGCCAACGTCACCAACGACATGACGGTGGCGCAGGAAGAGATCTTCGGCCCGGTGTTGTCGATCATCGGCTACGAGGACGAGGACGACGCCGTTCGGATCGCCAACGACAGCCTGTACGGGCTGTCGGGCGGTGTGTGGTCGGCCGACCAGGATCGTGCGATCGCCGTGGCACGTCGGATGCGTACCGGTGCCGTCGACGTCAACGGTGGCTCGTTCAACATTGCGGCCCCGTTCGGTGGCTACAAGCAGAGCGGCTACGGCCGTGAGAACGGCCCGTACGGCATCGACGAGTTCCTGCAGACCAAGTCGCTGCAGCTCTGATCTGGTGGCGCCGGCCACGTTCACGATGTGTCTGACACATCGTGAACGGGGCCGTTAGCGTCGTCGTCTGATGGTCGACCGAATCGAGCGCCTCACCAACCTGTTGGCGTTGTTGCTCGAGACCTCACGCCCGCTCAGCCTGCTCGAGATCGCCGGCGAACTCGACGGCCAGTATCCCGACAACGACCATTCGCGACGAGCCTCGTTCGAACGCGACAAAGCAGCGTTGCGGGCGATCGGCGTACCGATCGACACCGAAATCGTCAGTGGCGGCTCATTCGCTGGTCAGACCACGTACCGCATCGATCGGCGTGCGTACGAACTCGCCGATCTCGACCTCTCCGCAGACGAGATGCGCGCGTTGCAGGTTGCGGTCGCCGCCGTGCGGACCGAGTCGGGACAAGATGCGATCTGGAAGCTGGGTGGAGCGGTCGGCGACGAACTCCCAGCGGTGTCGGCGACCATTCCCGAACGACCCGAGCTGCCGGCGATCCGAACTGCGGTTGCCGCTCGGGCCCCGATCGAGTTCGGCTACCGAGGTGAGCCACGCGTCCTCGACCCCTGGGGGCTGTTGCTCCGTGGCGGGTTCTGGTACGTGGTCGGCCACGACCACGGACGCGGCGAGCGGCGCACCTTCCGAGTCGACCGCTTCGATGCGGTCGACGGCGACCGTACCGACAGCGTGCGCGTCGGCGAGCCTGGATCATTCGTGCGACCGTCGTCGTTCGACCCCCGTACGGCATTCCCCGCCGATCCCAAACAGATCGGTCAGGTGGTCGGCGAGAGCCTCGAGGCACTGGTGCGCATCGATGCGCTGCGCGCTGGTTCGGTCGAACGCGAGCTCGGGGTCGATCGCGTGGTCGAACGTGGCGACGACGGAAGCGTGTTGGTGTCGGTGCCGGCCGGCAACCTTGCGGCATTTCGCTCGTGGGTGCTCGGCCTGCTCGATCACGCCGTTGTCGAATCGCCGCCGGAGGTACGCCAGCACCTCATCGACTGGCTGCGTGATGTCGTCGACGCTGGGGTGAGGCACCGATGAGCGGTCCGCGCAATGCCGAGGATCGGCTGCGGCGGCTGTTGGTGATGCTGCCCTGGCTGATGGAGGTGGGAGAGGTGCCGCTCAGCGATGTTGCCAGGCGCTTCGACATGTCCGAATCGCAGGTGCAGCGTGATCTCGAGCTGGTGGCGATGTGCGGGCTGCCGCCGTTCGTCGACGAGATGATCGATGTGTTCGTCGACGACGGGATCGTGTTCGTCGGTGTGCCACGCCTGTTCACGCGCCCGTTGCGCCTGACTGCGCCCGAAGCGTTCTCGCTGCTCACGTCGGCCCGAGCAGCCATGGAGCTGCCCGGAGCCGACCCCGCCGGGGCGCTGGGTCGGGGCCTGTCGAAGCTCGCCGCCGTGCTCGCCGATGCTGGCATCGACACCGGTTCGAACGGCCAGGCCGACGACGACACCGCTGGCGTCGTGGTCGACCTGGCCCGCCCGGCGTTGACCGACGAACTCGCCGAAGCTGCAGCAGCCGGAACCGAACTGGCGATCGGCTACTACTCGCCGGCACGTGCGGAGATGACGTCGCGTTCGATCGTGCCGCGTCACGTGTTCGCGGATGCCGGGAACTGGTACGTGTTGGCCGATGACGACCGGTCGCACGAGCGCCGAACGTTCCGCATCGACCGGATCGAGTCGGCCGCGGCGACCGGACGGACGGTCGAGGTCGAAGCCACGGCACCGCCGAAGCGGTTCTTCGAAGATGCTGACGTCGCGAGGGCAACGATCCGGCTCGCTCCTGGCGCAGCCTGGGTGCTCGACCAGTACCCGATCGACGAGGTGATCGGGGCCGCCGACGGCTGGGTCGAAGCCCGGCTGCCGGTGTCGGGCGATCGCTGGCTGGCGAAACTGCTGGTGCGGTTGGGCCCTGATGCCGAGCTGGTCGACCCGGTGGGAGTCAACCCTGCGGTTGCCGCCGCTCGCCTCGTGCTCGAGAGTTACGGCGTTGTCGGCGAAGCAGATCAGCGCACGTAGAACGCATCGAGTTGCGCCACGTCGGTGACGCCGTGAGCTGCGAGGAGATGGGGAAGCACCGCTGCGGTGGCGCTGGCATCGCCGAGTGCGTCGTGGGGCCGCTCGAGTGCGACGCCGTAGCGCTCGCAGACGTCGCCGAGGCGGTGCGAGAGCGCCCGCTCGGGATCGAGGCGCCGAGACATCCGCAGCGTGCACAACCGGGGTTCGATGCCGGCCCGAACCGGGTCGGTGGCAGTTGCGGCGCCGCACGGCTCGGGCGAGGAACTCGCTGTCGAACTTGGCGTTGTGGGCGGTGAAGATGGCGCCATCGAGGCGCGCGCCGAGTTCGTCGAGTGCGTCGTCGAGGCTGGGGGCGCCCTTGAGGGTGCTTCGGGTGATGCCGTGGATGCTCGTGGGCCCCACCCGCTGCAGCGGCCAACGCAGCTTGACCAGCGATGACCACTGGTCGACGACGGTGCCATCGGCCTCGACGACGACCATCCCGAGTTGCAGTATCCGGTGTCGCCGAGTGTTCAACCCGGATGTCTCCAGGTCGACGACGGCGAAGCGGGGGAGTGCCACGGCTCACACCCTAGACAGGGGGTGTGGCAGCGTTCGTGAGCGCTGCGTCAGCCGGTCTGCTGTTGCAACCGGGCGCGAACGCCGATCGGGGCCGACACGGTGAATCCGGCCAGGTGCCGGTCTTCTTCGGACTCGCCCGCCCAGTAGCCGTATTCGTGATTGGTTCGGGCGTGGGAGCGACAGGGTTCCTGCACTGGACACGATGCGCACAGCTTGAGTGCCTTGGCCTCTCGGCGAGCCCGCGCCTGCGGTCGTTCGGCTTTGGGAGGAAAGAAGAGCCGAGTGCGGCCCTTGCAGGTGGCGTAGTCCTGCCAGGGGGTGTCGTACTCGTGATCGAACAATTCGGTTACGGCCACCAGGTGCTCCCTTCGTGCTCGCGAGCGGTGGGGAATCTGGAGGGGATCGTTCTCCACGGCTCGATTTAACACTAAATGTTCGGAGCCGACCTGACAACTGGATGACTTCGATTTCGAAGATTGTCAGGAACCGGCGCTGGCGGAGGGTGCTACAGCAGTTCGGCGGCGAGGCTGGCGACGTCGCTGCGCTCGCACGCAGTCAGCGTGATGTGGCCGAAACACGACTGTCCGGCGAACGCCGACGCCAACACGCTCAGCGCATTGTTCGACTCGCCGAGGTACGGCGCGTCGATCTGGCTGGTGTCGCCGGTGAAGATCACCTTGGTGCCATCGCCGACGCGGGTGAGGATGGTGCGCAAGGTGGTCGGTTCGAGGTTCTGCGCCTCGTCGATCACCACGAACTGACGCTGCAGCGACCGTCCTCGCAAGAACGTGACCGACTCGAGTGACAACTGGCCGCGGGTCGTGAGTTCGTCGACCATCGCCCGCGCCTCGTTGATACTGCCTCGATCGGTGAGGGCGACGACCGCATCATGGATGGCGGCCATCCAGGGGTCGAGCTTCTCGTCGAGGCCGCCCGGCAGGAATCCGACGTCCGCGCGGCCGACGGGAACGAGCGGTCGATAGACGGCGAGGCGTTCGTAGCGGTGCTGCTCGACGACCTGGTCGAGTCCGGCGGCGATCGCCAGGATCGTCTTGCCGGTGCCGGCCCGACCGTCGAGGGCGATCACCGAGATGTCCGGGTCGAGCAGCAGTTCGAGTGCGAACCGCTGCTCCTTGCTGCGCGGGCGGAGCCCCCACGCTTCGGGTGGGTGCTGCGACAGGAGGACGAACTCGTCGTGTACCGCCCGCACGAGGGCCGTTTGTGAACCCGATCGGACGACGGCGAACTCGTTGTCGTTGAAACTCACCGAGTTGTCGGTGGCGCCGGCAACAACTGCATCGATGGCGATGGCTCCAGCGGCGTAGAGGCAGTCGATGGTTTCGTACGGTGCCTCGATCGTGCTCCAGCCGACGGTCGGTTGATCGCGATCGGTGCGTGTGAGTCGGTGTTCGGCTGCGTCGACGCCCAGGTGGGCCGCTTTGATCCGCAACGCCGCGTCGTTGCTGATCATCGTGGTCGGGCCGAAGTCGGATTGGCCGATCGCAGCGCCGATGATTCGGTTGTCGGGCACGCTCGGGTCGAGACCGTGCTCGACCAAGAGGTGTTTGCGAATGTTGTTGATCTCGATCTGCAGCGTTGCGGTGCCGTTGCCGGTCGGGACCGGCTCGGCGAGCGAACCACCGTGGGCGACCCGCAGCTCTTCGAGTGTTCGCAACGCTGTGCGAGCTGCTCTGCCGACGTCGTCGCTGCGGCTCTTGAGCCCGTCGAGTTCTTCGACGACGGTCAGCGGCACGATGACATCGGCCTCGCGGAACTCGAGGACGCAGGTGGGATCTGCGATCAACACCGACGTGTCGACCACGAGACGGGTTCGCTGCACCCCCTTCGCCGGCTCGGACCCGGTGGCCGCTCGCCGCGGCTCGGGGGTCGATGCGTCAGTGGACGGAAGCAGGTCGGTCACCATCACTCCTCGGCGGATGCCTCGTGGACTCGATGCGAATCGTCTGTCATACCCAACGGATGAGGTTGTAGTTCAGCGCTCGCGCATCGTGGTGGATCCTGTCGATTGTCCAATACCGGCAAGGGTCAGTCACCGTTGTCATTGCAAATGCAATGACATCGGTGCTTGAACAAGCATGCCCGCGGTCGGTCACATGGACGTGTTCCGTCGTACGAAGAGCGGAAACGGTCTCGGTGAAACGCACCGGGGTGAACAGCATCAACACCCATCCGAAAGAGGACTTACATGGCAACCAAAGCAGAACTGATCGACGCAGTGGCAGACGCCGCAGGCGTGTCGAAGGCCGATGCCGAGCGCACACTCGGAGCATTCTTCGACCACGTGGTCTCGAGCACCAAGAGCGGCGAGAAGGTCGCATGGCCCGGCTTCGGCTCGTTCAGCACCACCAAGCGCAGCGCCCGTACCGGCCGCAACCCGCAGACCGGCGCTCCGGTGCAGATCAAGGCTTCGACGGCGATGAAGTTCAGCGCCAGCTCGACGCTGAAGACCGCCCTGAACAGCAAGTGATCTGATGGCTGTCAAGAAGGCTCCAGCCAAGAAGAAGGCTCCTGCCAAGAAGGCGCCTGCGAAGAAGAAGGCTCCCGCGAAGAAGGCGCCTGCGAAGAAGAAGGCTCCTGCGAAGAAGGCGCCTGCGAAGAAGAAGGCTCCTGCCAAGAAGGCGCCTGCGAAGAAGAAGGCTCCTGCCAAGAAGGCGCCTGCGAAGAAGAAGGCTCCTGCCAAGAAGGCGCCTGCGAAGAAGAAGGCTCCTGCCAAGAAGGCGCCTGCGAAGAAGAAGGCTCCCGCCAAGAAGGCGCCTGCGAAGAAGAAGGCTCCTGCCAAGAAGGCGCCTGCGAAGAAGAAGGCTCCTGCCAAGAAGGCAGCTGCCAAGAAGCGCTGAATTCGTTCAGTTTCGAATCCGTCGAGAGGGGCCCGAGTGGCCCCTCTCTTCGCGTTTGGCGTCGCCAGGTACCTCGCCGCGATGTCAGAGATCGGCGATGAGCTTGAACACCTCGGCGGCCTGCATGTCGAAGGGGCGTCCGAGGTCGCCGAGTCGGTTGCGGATGCGCTGACCGAACGCAGCGAGCTGCTCGTCGTCGACGGCTTTCATCGTCGACTCGAACTGGCTCTGGTGGGCCGCCAGCGCATGAAGCTTCGCATCGACGAACTCGGTGACGTCCTCGGCGTGATCCGGTGCGTCGGCCTCCCAGAGCAGCAGGGCCTCGGGGCGATGGTGGGCGATTCCGTGATCGCGAAAGAAGTGCGGATCGCGCGCTGCGACGATGCCCTCGCATGCCAGCAGGCCGGCATGGCGATGATCGGGGTGCAGGCGGTAGCGCTTCCACGGGTCGTGGCCCAACACCACCTGGGGCCGCAACTCGCGGATGATTCGAGCGACCTCACCACGTGTCGTCAGGTCGCTGTCGAGTTCGCCGTCGACACGACCGAGAAATCGCACCTCGCCGGCATTCGACCCAGCAAGTCGCCTTGCCGCCTCGCGTTGTTCGTCCTGCCGCCGAGCGGCGAGTGCTGCCACGTCGACGTCGGGATCCCAGGTGCCCTTCGAGCCGTCGGTGCACACCAGATGGTGGACCACACAGCCGTCAGCAGCCCACTTCGCCAGCACGCCACCGCATCCGAACTCGACGTCGTCGGGATGGGCGCCGATGGCGAGTGCCGACGTGGGCGTGGCGAGGTCGGTGGTTGCGGGGGTTGCCAGCGCCGTGGACGTCAGTGGGCTGGGTTGGCCGGGCTCGTTGGCAGCCATGAGGGGAGCACCTTTGCGATCAGGGGATGGGTGAGATCTCTGGGGGTGTCGAGATCGAGTGACAGATGGGGGTCGGATCGCACCTCGACCGTCACGGAGTCGATGGCGAGCGCTTGGTCGAGGTGCCGGGTGAACGACCCGCCCCCGTAGGTCGCAGCGAGCGGATGTGCCGCAGGAAACGACATCACATTGGTGCCATCGTGGCGGCGATCGGGCACCAGCGTGATGCAGCCCGCGTGGGCCACGTCGAGCAGGGCTTCCGGCAGCGCCAGGTCGGCATGGCTGACGAGCACGTGGTCGTAGCCGTTCGAAGTGATGTGGCGGACCCCGTCGTCGACGGCGCCGTTCAGGCCGAGCCCAGCTCCCCAGATGACCTGGGCGCCCATGCGCTGCGCCCACTGTGCGACGTGTTCGTCGTCGCAGGCCACGAACGTGGGGATCTCGGCGACGACGTCGAGCACACCGCTCGCCATCCACTCAGCGAGTCGGGCTCGGTCGCCGTCGTCGAGCACCCCGGTGAGGCGACCCTTGGCCGCCGCGAATCGTTTGACCGGGACCAAGACGGCGAGACGCACTGAGGTCACACTAGGAGAGCAGCCACCCGAGCGACGATGCCGCAGTACAGTGCCTCGAAGCGCCACAGGTCGGTGGCGCACACGCCGCACATGGCGACAGAGGTTCACCGGGGGGACGACGGACATGAGTGCATCGACGATCAACGTGGCGGTGATCGGCGCCGGATCGTGGGGGACCACGGTCGCCGCGCTGGCGGCGGTCAACACCCCGACAGTGTTGTGGGCGCGCCGCTCAGAACTCGCAGATGAGATCAACGAGGCCGGGGTCAACCCCGAGTATCTACCGAACTTCGCGTTGCCCGAGGCCCTCCGGGCCACCGATTCGCTCGCCGACGCCGTGTCGCACGCCGATGTCGTGGTGATGGCAGTGCCCTCGCACGGCTACCGCGACGTGGCCGTCGAAGCCGCCGCATCGATCCGCCCGTGGGTGCCGGTGGTCTCGCTGTCGAAAGGGCTCGAGCGCACCTCGCTGAAGCGGATGAGCGAAGTCACGTCCGACGCGATGCCTGGCCATCCGGTTGCGGTGCTGACCGGGCCGAATCTCGCCAAGGAGATCCTCAGCGGTCAACCAGCAGCGAGCGTGGTGGCGATCGACGACGCCACCATCGCCAACGAACTGCAACGCATCTTCAGCCGCCCCAGCCTTCGGGTGTACACCAACGCCGACGTCGTTGGCTGCGAGGTCGCCGGCGTGGTCAAGAACGTGATCGCCATCGCGGCCGGTATGGCCGAAGGCATGGGATTCGGCGACAACACCCGCGCCACGCTGATCACCCGCGGTCTCGCCGAGATGACCCGTCTCGGCGTGGCGATGGGGGGTCACCCCGAGACCTTCGCCGGGCTGGCCGGCATGGGTGACCTGATCGCCACGTGTTCGTCGAAGCAGAGCCGCAACAACCAGGTCGGCCTGCAGCTCGGTGAGGGCAAGACCATCGAGGAGATCCTCGCCGCCACCAACATGGTTGCCGAGGGGGTCAAGTCGTCGCCCAGCGTGCTCGACCTCGCTCGCCGGTACGGTGTCGAGATGCCGATCACCGAGCAGGTCGTCGCCGTCTGCCACGAGCACCGCCCCGCCCCTGATGCGCTCGCCGCACTCATGCAGCGCAGCCGCAAGAGCGAATTCGACACGTGAACACCTCCGACTCCGGCGCCACCGACGTGCTCGAGACGAGCGACGCAACGCTCATTGGGGTCACCGGCTCACCCTGTCGTGCGTGGGTGTCGTCGTGTGGCGACGTCACGCCGTGGCGCGACACCGACGACACCGTGCAGTGGTTCGTCGCTGCGGAAGACCGTTGGCACATCCCGGCGTCCGAGCCTGCCGTGCGGCAGCGTCGCATCGAGGGCACGCCGGTGATCGAGACACGCCTGCGGGTACCAGAAGGCGACGCCGTGCAGCGTGTGTGGTCGGTCCCCGATGCGGGCGGTCTCACCGTGATCGAGGTCGAGAACGCGTCAGCGTTGCCGTTCGCCGTTGCGTTCGCTGGTGCCCGGGTACTCACCGAACGACCCCCGGCCGACACCCCGATCCAGGGAATCGAACTTCCCGACGGCGCCATCGTGCTGCCGGTTGCGCACAAGGCATCGATCCGTGTGGCCATCCCGCACGACCCCGCCCGTTTCGCCACCTGGTCGTTGCCGACCTTGGCGCCAGCGATGGCGATCGTGCGCGGCTGGGAGACCGTTGTCCACCGGGCGAGCCGGCTGGTGCTTCCCGATGCCGGCCTCGGCGAGGCGGTCACCGCCGCCCGCAGTGACCTGCTGCTGTCGGGGCCAGTCGACGTCGATGCCGACGTGGTCGGGTTCCTGCTCGACGTCGCCGAACTGGGCCGCCTCGGCGACGACGCCGATGCGTGGATGCCCGAGATCGTCGAGCCGATCGCGTCGATCGCCCGCTCTGACGATCCCGAGGTCGATCTGGCACTCCGAGCATGCGAACGGCTCGCGATCGCTGCACGCGACGACCGAGCCGCTGGCGACCTCGCCCGGATCCGTGAACGCCGCATCCGCAGTGGTGTGGCAGCGCCGTCGGTGTCGGGGGCGCAGTCGTCGTTCTCCGATCTGCAGCGCGGCGAGTCGGTCGGGCGATTCGTGGCCCAGGTCGAACAGCGCATCGCCGATGAAGGCCGCCTCCTGCCGCTCGGCATCCCGCGACGCTGGCTCGGCTCGAACTTCGAGGTCCATGGTGTTCCGACCGGCCCGCGCTCCACGGTGGGATTCGCAGTGCGCTGGCACGGCGAGCGACCCGCAGTGCTGTGGGAACAGCACGGGCCGACCCAGTTGCTCACCGCCCCAGCGGTCGACGCGGACTGGTCGAGCGAAGCAGTCTTCTGGCGAGGCACTGTGGGCCGAACCGCCCCAGCCGAAGCGCATCGGTGTCAGCATCGATCTCGGCGATCGCTGACATGAGCCGGGTCGCCGCCCGTTCGTCGTCGGCGAAGCGGCAGTCGAAGAAGCGGGCGCCGACACGCGCGATCGAGAAAGAATTGTGGGACCGGGGCCACGATGTCGTGGTGGGCATCGACGAGGTCGGTCGTGGCGCCTGGGCGGGTCCGCTGTCGGTTGGCGCCGCGATCCTGCCTCGCGACACCCGGGTCAACGGTGTCCGCGATTCCAAGCTGCTGTCCGAGCGTCAACGCGAGGCGCTGTTCGACAAGCTCACCGACTGGTGTGTTGCCTGGGCTGTTGGCTCGGTCAGCCAGCGACGAGTGCGATCAGCTGGGAATGTCAGCAGCTCAGAAACTGGCCGCTCGGCGGGCGATCGAAGGTCTCGGTGTCGAACCTGACGCCGCGGTCACCGACGGAACCTGGGACTTCGTGTCGCCGGCGGTGCCGCACGTGGAGATGGCGGTCAAGGCCGACCTGCGTTGCTTGAGCGTGGCAACCGCCAGCATCCTCGCCAAGGTGGTTCGCGACCGCGAGATGCGCGCCAACGCCATCGACTACCCGCACTGGTCGTTCGACACCAACAAGGGCTATCCCTGCCCCGTCCACAAAGCGGCGTTGCTCGGCTACGGCCCCTCGGCGATTCATCGCCGTAGCTGGGTGTTCATGGACAACTACGTACCGTGGACCGCCATCCGCCGCACACCGCCCGCGGGCCAGTCGACCCTCTTCTGAGCGAGAGATTCAGCTCGCCGCGTCGGCGAGCTGTGACAGGAACCGGTCGGCCCAACCCTGCACGTCGCTCTTGCGGATCTGGTCGCGAAGTCCAGCCATGCGGCTGCGGCGTTCGTGCCGGTGCATCTCGACCGCGGTGACGATCGCCTGTTGCAGCGCGTGGTCGTCGTGCGGATTGACCAGCACCGAATCGGTCAATTCGTCGGCGGCCCCGGCGAATTCGGACAGCACGAGCACGCCGTCGCCGTCGATGTGTGACGCCGCGTACTCCTTGGCGACGAGGTTCATCCCGTCGCGGAACGGCGTGACGAGCATGACGTCGCCGGCGCGGTAGAGCGCGATCAGCTCGTCGAACGGGAGCGTCTGGTACAGGTAGTGCACGACGGGCAACCCGATGCGGCTGTATCGGCCGTTGATCGCGCCCACCAGTCGTTCGACCTCGTGGCGCTCGTCCTGGTAATGCTCGACGGCTTCGCGTGTCGGGGTGGCAACCTGCACCATCACGTGGCGTTCGGCGTCGAGCTCGCCGGACTCGAGGAGGGCCGCGAACGCCTTGAGGCGCAGACCGATGCCTTTGGTGTAGTCGAGTCGATCCACGCCCAACAGGATCACCTCGGGGTCGCCGAGGCGAGCTCGGATCTGGCTCATCCGCTGCCTCGTCGCGCGTCCGGCAGCCATCTCCTCGACGTCGCCGACGTCGATCGAGATCGGGAACGTGCCGACGGACGGGTGACCCGGTCGGGGTGTTCGAGCCCGCCGTCGTGCTCGTCGAGGCCTGCCAGTTCGTGTGCCGCCGCGGCAAAGTTCGCGGCATCGCGGGGGCGTTGGAACCCGATCAGATCGCAGCCGAGCAACCCGTCGACCAGTTCGGTCCGCCATGGCAGTCGGGAGAAGAGTTCGTAGGGCGGGAACGGGATGTGGAGGAAGAACCCGATCGTGACGTCGCTGCGTCGCTCGCGGAGCAGCTGAGGCACGAGTTGGAGCTGGTAGTCGTGAATCCACACGATCGCGTTCGCCGGGGCGATGTCGGCGAGCGTCACAGCGAAACGCTCGTTGACCGCGACGTAGGCATCCCACTGCTCGCTCGGAGTACGTCGATTCACGCAAGGCGTCGTGGTACAGCGGCCACAGGCCGTCGTTCGAGAAGCCCTCGTAGTACAGCTCGATCTCTTCGGCGTTGATCGGCACCGGATGCAATTCGACACCCTCGACGCTCGAACGGCTCGACGTTGTCGTCGGGGGTGCCGGTCCAGCCGACCCAGGTGCCCCCGGTGTCGCGCAACATCGGGCAACAGTGCGCGTACCAGACCTCCCGGGCTGGCTGTCCAACCGTCGTCGGTGCGCATCACCGGCAGGCGATTGGCGGCCACCACGATCGGGCGTTCCGGCAGCGGCGCCGCGTGGGCGATCGGGAAGTCGGGGGGAAGGCTCATCCGATGCGTTCGAGCGCTTGTTCGAGGTCGGCCACCAGGTCGGCAGCGTCCTCGATACCAACCGACAATCGCACGAGGTTGTCGGGTACCTCGAGCGGCGAACCGGCAGCCGAGGCATGGGTCATGGCGGCGGGGTGCTCGATCAGGCTCTCGACGGCGCCGAGCGATTCGGCCAGCGTGAACACTTCGGTGGAGTCGGCAACGGTCATCGCTGCGTTCATGCCCGCTTTCACCGTGAACGACACCATGCCACCGAAATCTTTCATCTGCTTGGCGGCGGCAGCATGGCCGGGGTGATCGGGCAGCTGCGGATACAACACGCGATCGACGGCGGGGTGGCCGGACAGCAGATCGACCACGGCTCGGGCGTTCTCGCAGTGGCGGTCCATCCGCACTGCCAGTGTCTTGACGCCGCGCAGCACGAGATAACAGTCGAACGGCGCCGGCACCGCACCTGCGGCGTTCTGAGTGAAGCGCAGCCGGTCGGCGAGCTCGTCGTCGTTGGCGGCAACGAAACCGCCGATGACATCGCTGTGGCCGCCGAGATACTTCGTTGCCGAGTGCACCACCAGGTCGGCGCCGAGCGTGAGTGGCTGCTGAAGATACGGCGTGGCAAAGGTGTTGTCGACAACCACGATCGCCCCGCGCTCGCGGCCGATCTCGGCGATCGCCTCGATGTCGAAGCATGTCAGCAGGGGATTGGTCGGTGTTTCGAGCCACACCATGCCGACGTCGTCGGGCCAGTTCGCTCGCAGCGCGTCGAGATCGGTGAGGTCGACCGCCGTCCACGGGAACCCGAGCGGGCTCCACACCTTCGAGATCAGACGGAACGTGCCGCCGTAGGCGTCGTTGCCGAGCAGGATGCGCTGTCCCGGTCGCAGCAGACGCAAGATGTTGTCCTCGGCGGCGAGGCCGCTCGCGAACGCCAAGCCGTGGGCGGCGTCTTCCAGCGAGGCGACCTGCGCTTCGAGCGCCGAGCGGGTGGGGTTGCCCGACCGCGAGTACTCGAACCCCTTGTGGCCACCGACACCATCTTGGGCGAACGTGGTCGACAGCGAGATCGGTGTGACCACCGCCCCCGTGGTCGGTTCGGGGTCTTGGCCGGCGTGGATCGCTCGTGTGGCGAAACCCTGTCGGAGGTTGGTTCGGTCGACGTCACCCATCAACAGACACCGTACCGGAGCCGCCTTCGAGGGCAGCTTCGGCGACGGCGCTGAAATAGGCGAGCACATCGGTGCGGGTGAGCACACTGAGCGGACGGCCGCCCGAGAGCACGAGCAATGCCGGCGAGGTCTCGAGCATCTCGACGGCCAACTCGACCTTCTGGCCGACGCCGATGGTGGGCAGCTTCGGGCCCATCGCCTTCTCGACCGGGGTCGACATCACGCCGGGGTCGCGGTGGATGGCCTCCATCAGTTCGAGTTCGTCGATCGAGCCCGACACCTCGGCGGCAGCGAACGGCGGGGTGTTCTTGCACACCGGCAGTTGGCTGACCCCGGTGGAGCGCATCAGTTCGATCGCCTCGGACACCGGTTGTTGCGGGTTGACGTACAGCAGATTCTCGATCGAGGCGTTGCGGGTGTCGAGGACGGCGCCGACGCACTGATCGCACTCGCGCAGGAACCCGAAGTTGGCCATCCAGTCGTCGTCGAACAGCCGAGACAGATAGCCGCGACCCGAGTCGGGGTTGAACACCACCACGACATCGTCGGGGTCGGCCGCCTTGGCAACCTTGATCGCTGCGGCCACGGCCATGCCGCCCGAGCCGCCGATCAGGATGCCTTCGCGCTGGCTGACGTAACGGGCGGTGAGGAAGCTCTCCTCGTCGCTGATCGGGATGATGTCGTCGAGCAGATCGGGCTCCCACGCGGCCGGGAAGAAGTCCTCGCCGACGCCCTCGACCAGATACGGACGGCCCGACCCGCCGGAGAACACCGAGCCCTCGGGGTCGGCGGCGATGATCTTGATGTCGGGGTTCATCGACTTGAGGTAGCGAGCGACACCGGTGATCGACCCGCACGTGCCGGCGCCGGCGACGAAGTGGGTGATGCGCCCACCGGTCTGGCGCCAGATCTCGGGGCCGGTGGTCTTCACGTGGGCGACCGGATTGTGCGGGTTCTGATACTGGTTCGGGCGGAACGCACCGAGTTCGTTGGTGAGCCGTTCGGCCACGCTGTAGTAGCTCTGCGGATCGTCCGGTTCGACCGCCACGGGGCAGACGACCACTTCGGCGCCATAGGCCTTGAGCAACGAGATCTTCTCGGGGGCGACCTTGTCGGTCATCACGAACACGCAGTTGTAGCCCCGCTGGGCGGCCACGATCGCGAGTCCGACACCGGTGTTGCCGCTCGTCGGCTCGACGATCGTGCCGCCGGGCTGCAGCAGCCCTTCACGTTCGGCGGCGAGGATCATCTCGAGCGCCGGGCGGTCCTTCGCCGAGCCGCCCGGATTGGTCGACTCGTTCTTCATCGTGAACAAGCACTCGATGCCTTCGAGTTCGCTGAGACGCTTGAGGCGGATCAGTGGCGTGTTGCCGATCGTGTCGATCACCGAGTCGAAGATCTCGGTACCGGCCAGCCTGGGATCGGTGGGGGCGTCGGCTCCGTCGTCGCTCATCAGCCGAACCGTAGCCGTGTCGTCGTGTCGGTGAAACGGGGGAGACCGGTCACCTGACAGACCTTCACCCGAACACCTTGCCGACGAGTCGGCTGGCGATCCCGGGCTCGGGGGCCTCGAAACCTTCGGGGAGCAGTTCTGGATGGTGCACGCCGAGGAAGGCGATCAGCTCGCCCGCCGAGGGATTGACGAAGCCCTGGTCGCCGATCACGACGGTCGGCACGGTCTCGTTGCCGTTGGCGTGCTGGCGCACGACGGCAGCGTCGATGGGGTCGTCCCAGATGTTGTGCTCGGTGCGTTCGATCCCCAACTTGTCGAGCTTGCGCTGCAGCATCGAACAGAAACCGCAGCCAGGCCGCCAGTACAGATCGATGCGAACGGGAGTGGAGCCGTCAGTGTGAAGACGTGTCGTCGGCCATGTCGCATGCAACGACACTGGTCCGGTTCTATTCCCTCACTCGAGGTGCTGTGGAACACTTCGGGAACCGATCGGGCGTGTCAGACGTCGAAGGAGTGACGCTGGCACTCGACCGGCCGACGAGGGGAATCGCGATGACCATCGAATTCGATCAACTGGAACCAGCGCATCGGGGGGCACGCGACGACCGTGGTCGCACGCGGCGCCGTGTCGTCGCAGCGGTTGCTGCAACGATGCTCGTCGCAGCGGCGGCGGGAGCGGGCTACGGGATCGGCCGCAACGTCGATGGCGAATCGGCGACCTCGTCGAACGCCGACACCGGTGCTCGTGAGGCAACCTCGACGCCGACCAGCACCGTCCCGGCCGAGACGGTCACGACCGAGTCGATGATCAACGACTTCGGCGACGACTCGTCGGCGCGCGATGGCGACTTCTCTGCCGGCGGGATCCGGGCGTCTGGCTCGATGGGATACCCGGCGTTCGGAACCCAACCGATGCAGTTGCTGTACGAGCGTGTCACCGACAGCGGATTCACCTTGCGCGCGCACCTCGGTGAGACCTGGGACCAGTACCGCGAGGGCGACTGGGGTGCAGGCGAGTGGCGGCCGGCACCGTGGTGTTTCGAGTCGGGCCAGTTGCGTGTGTCGATGACCGGCAACGGCATCGTCGACGTGGGTGTTTCGCCGTGGTTCTCCGAGCCGTTCAAGGGGCGATCGGTCTCGGCGACGCTGCTCGGCGGCAACGACAGTTCGCCGCAGTGGGTGGTCGCCGTGCAGGCGCCGCCCGATGTCACCACCGTGCGGATCGTCTTCGCCGATGGGTCGACCGACGCGGCGGCACCTCAGAACGGCGTCGTGGTGCTGACCGGACCTGCCGCCCCGTCCGAGCCGGTCGACGAAGGCGACTACACGTACTGGATCGATCCGTCCCCGGACTACGAGGTCACCTTCGAAGGCGGCGCAGAACCGGTCTCGCTCGGTGCCGAAGGTGTCGGCACCTGGGACGATCCAGAGTTCCAGGAGGCGTGCACCCCACCGCCACCCGCACTGCCTGACGCAGGGGAGCAGCCCACCGACCCGGCCGCTGCCGAGGCAGAGATCCGTACAGCGATGTCGACGCTGTACGGCGCGATCGGCACCGGCGACGTCGGCAGCGATCTGATCGACGACCCGACCGGCGTTGCCGAGGCACGTGCGCAGGTGCAAGAGGGCGGCTTCGCCGACGACGCAGCTGGTGCGGTCGCCACGATCGACGAACTCGTGTTCACCACACCCACCGAGTCGTGGTTCCGTTATTCGATCGACACGCCGGGCAACGACTTCTCCAACCGCTACGGCATCGCCGTGCTCGTCGACGGCGTCTGGAAGATCACCAGGTCGACCGTCTGTCAGGACCTCTCGCTCGCAGGCGGCGACTGCGGAGGCAACTGGCAGTCGATCTACCCGCCCGGCGCCTTCCCCGACGAGGAGTACCTGTACGACGACTCGATCGTCCCGGTCACCACCGGTCCTCCCCCGACCGTCGTCGACGACGGCTGACCCGCTGATTCACGTTCACGTGTCAGCTTGGATGGGTCGAGCCGTCCGAAGTGTCACGTGAACGGGAGTCGGGGTGCGTGCTGGGGCAGAACAGGCGACCGATCCGGGCTGCTGGCAGACTGGGGCGATGAGTTCGCCGACCGTCGACCCGTCCGTGTATCTCGACCGGCTCGCTCGAGTCCGTGCGACGATGACCGAGCGCAACATCGACACGCTGCTGCTGTCGGTCGGCCACGACCTGCCGTACCTGTCGGGCTACACGGCGATGCCGCTCGAGCGGCTCACGATGCTCGTGGTGCCACGCGACGCCGACGCAACGATGCTGATCCCGGCGCTCGAGGCACCGCGTGTACAGGAGCTGGACGGAGTGTTCGATCTGCTGCCGTGGGGCGAGACGCAAGACCCGACCGCGATCGTCGCGGGGCTGGCCTCCGGATCGTCCCGCATCGCCGTCGGCGACCAGATGTGGGCTCGCTTCCTCGTCGAACTCCTGCCGCAGTTGCCTGGCGTCGAGTACACCCGAGCCGTCGATGTGGTCGGCCCACTTCGCATGAGCAAGGACCAGGCCGAGATCGATGCGCTCGCAGCTGCAGGCGCCGCCGTCGACCGAATCGCCGGCGAGCTGCAACGCGGCGAGATCCCGCTGGTTGGTCGCACCGAGGCCGAAGTCTCGGCACACCTGGGTCGGCGCATCATCGAAGAGGGTCACGACAAGGTCAACTTCGCGATCGTGGCAGCCGGCGAGAACGCGGCGAGCCCGCATCACCACGCTGGGTCGCGCGTGATCCGCGAGAACGAGATCGTGCTCTGCGACTTCGGTGGCACCATGGCCGGGTACTGCTCGGACACCACCCGCTGCGTGTACACCGGCGAGCCGACCGCAGAGGTGGCCGAGGCCTACGCAGTACTCCACGAAGCGCAGCGAGTCGGCGCCGAGGCCGGGGTGGTCGGTACGCCGTGCGAGGAGGTCGACCGTGCCACCCGCAAGGTGATCGACGATGCAGGGTTCGGTGAGTTCTTCATCCACCGCACCGGTCACGGGATCGGCCTCGAAGAGCACGAGGATCCCTACATCGTCGAAGGCAACACCCTGCCGCTCGAAGCCGGCCATGCGTACAGCGTCGAGCCGGGCATCTACGTTCCGGGCAAGTGGGGGATGCGTCTCGAAGACATCGTGGTCGCCACCGCCACCGGGCCTCAGCGCCTGAACAACTCCGACCACGGTCTGATCAGCGTCTCGGCCTGATCCACCCTCCTCCCGTCGACGGTGCGATGCACGCACATGGTGCAGACACCGTTCACCGCATCGAGCCGGCGATGTCAGCTCGTGGCGAACTTGGATTCGTCGGGGGTCGGGTCCACGCCGACGAGCTCGATGACCACGTCGTTGCCGTCGTACCGTGCGAGCGGCCCGGTGTCGAGGGCGCAGTAGACCTTGGTGCCGCCCGAGACCGCCACGTCGGCGCAAACGACCGGTTGGCCTGCGATCGTCTCGGTGTAGCCCCGTGCCGGCGACAGGCTGCGACCGGCGTCGACCCTGAGTCGGCGAGCGAAACTGGCCCCGTAGAAGTCGTGGGTGAGCAGCAAGTCGCTGACCCGGGCGTCGTTGATCACCGCTTCGCACTCGGCGGTGGCCAGGTTGCACGTGGTCGACGTTCCGACGCCGTCGAGGAATCTGACGTCGTTGATCGTGATCGACCGGCGGCTGTTGTCGGCTTGCACCACGGTGGCGGTCGACTCGATGCCGCCGAGTCGCGTGAGGATCGTGTAGTCGGCGGTGAACTGTTCGATGGGCACCTGATCGAGGCGTTCGAGGACTGCCTCGATCGCTGGATCGCCGGTGGCCTGTCGCGCCGGGTCGTCGGCATCGAAACTCGGACGTGGTCCGGTCATGCACGATGCGAGCGCGAGCGCGGACACAGCGGTGAGGACGACCGTGCGGGCGGTCGGGAGGCCGGCGAGCCGGCTGCGGCGGTGGGAGGCCATGGCGCCGCCAGGCTACGGCGTTACCGTGGGTCAGCGTGATCAGTCTCGACGCCGCGACGGTGCTCTTGCAGTGGGCCACGGGCGGCATGCTCTTCTGCTGGTTCACCACTCGTCGCCGAATTGCAAGCCTCGGCTACGGCTGGTTGCTTCGTGGTGTCTATTTCGCGTTCGCTGCCGGTGTCGCTCGCCGCCGGACTTGCGTTCGGGCCGGTTCCGGTGAGGGAAGCGGCGTCGATCGGGGTGATGGTCTCGTGTGCCGGTCGCGTTGGTGGTGTCGGTGCGCCGCAAGGCCGCTGGTGTGAGCGGCGCCCGAGAGGAACACGACCGCCGCAGCGAACGCGTGGCAGCGATGACCGGTATCGACCGCACCGTCGAGCGCATCCGATCCGGACACACCCAACGACGACCGGGGCCCCGAGTTCCCTCCGGTGCTCGACCTGGTGCCGGTGTTCATCGGCACGATCGGCCTGCTCGCCGCAGCGATCGACGCCGGCGGCAACACCGCTGTGGCCATCGCACGCACACTGGTCGGCGCAGCCTTCATCGGCGCGATCTCCGACGCGATGCTGCTGGGCCACTGGTACCTCACGCAACCAGGGCTCCCGCGGCGACTGCTCAACGAGATGGTCGAAGCACTGAAGTGGCTGTGGCCCGCCGAGGTGCTCGTGATGCTCTTGCCGACCGGGATGATCGCGGTGATCACCGGATCGGTCGACGATGGATGGGGTGGGATGCTGGGCTGGATGTGGGTGATGTGTGCCATCACCACGATCATCTTGATCTTCGTCACCCAGGCAGCGTTGAAGGAGCGTGCGTACTCGGCGGTGATGGCTGCAACCGGGTTGCTGTATCTCGCAATCCTCACCGGTTTCGGCATGGACATCGTGCCTCGCGCCATCCTCGCCGGCTGACCGTCACGGTTGTGGTTGACTCTTGCCATGGCACGGCCGGTGTGGAGCGGAACGATCTCGTTCGGGTTGGTGGCGATCCCCGTGAAGCTGTTCCACGCGGTGCGACGCCAGAGCGTGTCGTTCAACCAACTCGACGAGCGCAACATGGCGCGCATTCGTTACCGCAAGGTGAATGCCGAGACCGGTGACGAAGTCGGCGACGACCACATCGTGAAGGGCTACGAGATCTCCAAGGGTCGCTACGTCGTCGTCGACCCCGACGAACTCGAAGCGTTCATGCCAGTTGCCACCAAGTCGGTCGACCTCGAGGAGTTCGTCGATCTCGCCGACATCGATCCCGTCTACTTCGACACTGCCTACCACCTGGCCCCCGACGGCCCGCCCAAGCCCTACGTGTTGCTCGCCCGGGCGATGGAGGCCAGCGGCAAGGTGGCGATCGGTCGTTTCGTGATGCGCAACAAGCAGTACACCGCGGCAATCCGCGCCGAGGAGGGTCGTCTGGTGATGTCGACGCTCGCATACGCCGACGAGGTGATCGATCCGGCTGACATCGAAGAGCTGAACGGGCTCGACTCGATCGAGGTGAACGACAAGGAAGTGGCGATGGCCGAGGCGCTCGTGGCGTCGCTCGCTGCCGACTTCGAACCGGAGAAGTACCGCGACGAGTACCGCGAAGAGGTGATGGCACTCATCCAGATGAAATCCGACGGCGAAGAGTTCGAAGTCCCCGAAGCTGCCGCCGACAAGCCGAAGGTCGTCGACATCATGGCAGCGCTCGAAGCGAGCGTCGCCGCTGCGAAGGATGCGCGTACCCGCCACCCCGCCAAGAAGTCGACCGCCAAGAAGAAGTCGGCCTGACCGAGCAGGCCTGAGTCCACGTGGTTGCACCGATCGAGGTCGACATCGACGGTCGTACCGTTCGACTCACCAACCTCGACAAGGTGCTGTACCCGTCTGGGTTCACGAAGGCCGAGGTGGTCGACTACCACCTGCGCATCGCACCCGTGATCGTCCCGCACCTCGCCGGGCGCTGCATCACGTTTCGTCGCTACCCCGACGGCACCGATCACGACGGGTTCTTCGAGAAGCGCTGCCCGTCGCATCGGCCCGAGTGGGTTCTCGTGGCGCTCGGTCCGGGCGATCGCCGCGGCGGCATCGAGTACTGCTGCATCGAGGACGCCGCCGCGATGGTGTGGGCGGCGAATCTGGCGGCGATCGAGTTGCATGCCCCGATGGCGCTCGCTGCCGACCTCGACACACCACGCACGCTGGTGTTCGACTTCGATCCGGGCCCGAAGACGTCGATCGTCGACTGCTGCGAAGTGGCGCTCGGAGTACGCAACGTCCTCGAAGCGGTCGAGCTCGAAGGGTGGTGCAAGACCTCTGGCTCGAAGGGCCTTCAGCTCTACGTGCCACTGAACACCCCAGGTGTGACCCACGAGGCCACAGCGGACTTCGCGCTCGCCGTTGGCCAGGTCATGGAACGTCAGCTGCCCGGTCGAGTGACCACGGTGATGGCCAAGGCCGAGCGGCCCGGCAAGGTGTTCGTCGACTGGAGTCAGAACGCCCACCACAAGACCACGATCGCTCCGTACTCGTTGCGTGCCCGCCACGATCCGACCGTGTCGACTCCGGTCACCTGGGACGAGGTCGAGCGGTGTGCGTCGACCGGCGTCGAACTCCGCTTCGAAGCCGCCGACGTCCTCGCTCGGGTCGGAGAACACGGCGACCTCTTCGCTGCAGTACTCACGCTCGAACAGCACCTTCCGGTGCCCTCCTGACTCGCGCCGGCGCTGCGACCGTGGCGAGGTGCCCCGGACTAGCGTGGTGGTCGAGATGGAAACACATCCTCGTGCGGGGACGGCCCTCCCGTCCGGGACGGCTGAGTCGACGCCACCTGCTCCTCGGCACTGCAGCCACGCTGGGCGCCGCTGCGGTCGCGACCTCGTTCGTCGCCGCGGTGTCGACGACGCAGATCAACGGCCGGGCGACTGCCACGAAACAGGCGGTGCGGCTCGATCCGCCCGACCCCGTCGGTGGGTGGCTGCCGGGAGTGCTGTACGTGGCGCTCTACGGCCACCCAGGGTCGTCGACACTCGGCGTGCTCGGAGAGCAAGGCGTTGCTGCGGCTGTCGAGCGGGCCAAGGTCGTCGCCGCGCAGTACGCGGCGTTCGGGCGGCCGGTGGTGCCGACATTCGAGATCATCACCACCGTGGCCTCGTCATCGGCAGGCGCCGACGGCGACTACTCCAACGAGTTTCCTGCGTCGAAGTTCCAGCCCTGGATCGATGCCGCCCAAGCCAATGGCATGCACGTGATCCTCGATCTCCAGTCGGGGCGGGCGACCTTCCCGTCGCAAGCCCGCGAGATCGAAGGGTTGCTCGCCCAACGAAACGTGAGCCTGGCGCTCGATCCCGAATGGCGTGTCGGCCCGACCGAACGTCCCGGAGGCGGTCGGATCGGCACGGTCGACGGAGCCGAAGTGAATGCGACGATCGACTACCTCGACGATGTGATCCGACGGTTCTCGCTACCGCCGAAGATGCTCGTCGTCCACCAGTTCACGCCCTCGATGGTGACGAACAAAGCGCTCATCCGCGGAACCCCGAACGTGCAGGTCGTGTTCCAGATGGACGGCTTCGGCAGCCTGCCACTCAAGATCGGGTCGTGGGACCGGATGGTGGCCGACCTCCCTCCCGGTGCCCTGACCGGTTGGAAGAACTTCTACGACGAGGACCGCCCGACCCCGACCCCGGCGGAGTCGTTGTCGGTGCGGCCCACCCCGATCTACATCAGCTACCAATAGGTCATCCGATCGACACCGAGAGCGTCTGCGGCGGTGCCACCACGCCGGAGGTCTCGGCGGTCATCATGGAGAGATGTCCGCACGTCGATGTCTGCATCTCGGTGCCGCCGCCGGCGTGCTCCTGCTGGCAGCGTGTTCGACGCCGACGGTCGAGTCCGAAGGGCCGTCGTCGGATCCGGCACCATCGTCGACCGAACTGTTCGACATCGCCGAACGCGACCCGCTTCCGTTCCCCGGGTACGACATCGACCGGGTCACGATCGCTCCGCTCCCTCCGTCGGGTCAGCCGGGCGAGACCGGCACAGCGCTCCTCACCGGGTGGGCAGCATTCGATGCATCGCTCAACCAGTCGGTGCTCGGCGGTGGCTCCGACGCCGTGTCGGTGGCGGTGGCCATCGATGGTGAGATCGTGCACACTGCCGCAATGGGGGCCCGTGTGCCCGACACCGTCGACGCCGCCGACGCCGCCGACAAGTTCCGTATCGCCAGCATCTCCAAACCGATCACAGCGATCACCGTGTTGCAGTTGGTCGAGGAGGGGCTCGTCGGCCTCGACGATCCCATCGGCACGATCGTGGCCGACGCGGTCGGGGTCAGCGCACCGAGTGCGGGCGTCGCCGACCTCACGGTGCGTCGACTGCTGACCCACACCTCGGGCTTTGCCCAGTACGAGGGAGTGTTCTTCCGCAATCAGGTCGGCTCATGCGAGGAGGCGGCCGCCGTCGGTGTCACCCGGTCGCTGCAGGGGCCCGGTTACCGCTACAGCAACATGAACTACTGCGTGCTCGGGTTGCTGATCGAGCAACTCACGGGTCAGCCGTACGAACAGGTCGTGTACGAGCGACTGCTCACGCCGCTCGGGATCTCCGGTATGCGGCTCGCCCCCACCGCACGACCCCGGTCCCGGTCGAAGTCGTGCATCGCAGCGTGCCGGGCCGCAACTACATGGAGGTGCTCGGTGCCGCAGGCGCGTGGGTGGCATCGCCGAGCGACCTCGTCACGATCTTCGACTCGCTCGATCTCGACACGCCCGGCTGGAAGCCGCTCGATGCCAGCACCGTCGCCCAGATGAAGACCGCCGTGAACGATCCACTCGCACCCGACCGCGGTTACGGGATGGGTCTGATCCTCTATGGCGGCGGGGCAGCGGGCCACACGGGCACGATCGAGAGCACGCACGCGATGGTGCTCGATCGCGTCGACAACGTCACCTGGGCGGTCACGGTGAGCGGCGAGAACCCGAGCGACACCGTGCGACTTGCCGGCATGGTCGATCGTGCGCTCGCTGCCGGGGGTTTCGTCGCCGGCTGAAGTCGGAAACGATGAGCGAACCGCACTCCCACGACCGCTTCGCTCATCGGTCGGATCAGCGTCGGTGCGGTGGTGAGCGAACGGCACTCCCACGTCCGCTTCGCTCATCGCTCGGCGGGCTGACGTGGCAACATGCGGGCATGGCGCAGCCGGCGATTCCGCTGACCGTGATCGGCGGGTATCTCGGCGCGGGCAAGACCACGCTGCTCAACCACGTGTTGCGCCACCCCGGTGGACGCCGGATCGGGGTGATCGTCAACGACTTCGGCTCGCTGGCGATCGACGCATCCCTCCTGGCAGATGCCGCCGGCGATGAGCTGATCAGCTTGGCGAACGGTTGTGTGTGCTGCACGGTCGGCGCCGGGCTGCACGAAGCGCTCGACACCCTGGCGGCGACCGAGCCTCGTCTCGACCACATCGTGATCGAGGTCAGCGGCGTTGCAGATCCGTCGGTTGCAGCCGCGTGGGCAACGGTGCCGCCGTTCGAGCCTGCCGGTGTGATCGTGCTCGCCGACGCCACGTCGGTGATGCAACGTTCACGGGATCGCTACGTCGGCGGCGAGGTGACGCGCCAGCTCGCTGGGGCCGACCTGGTCGTGATCACGAAAGTTGATGCGTGCACCGACCAGCGCCTCGTCGAAGTCGAGCAGTGGGTGGCGGCGACGAGCGGGGGAGCGCCGTCGGTCAGGGTGCTCGACGGACAGGTTCCGTCCGACATCGTCCTCGGCGGCCGCATGTCGGAGCGACCTGCGAGCCAGCCACCAGAGGAACAACACGACGATCGATACGCATCGTGGTCGTGGACGTCGACTCGATCCGGTTCGCCGCAACGAACTCGACCGATTCCTCGGCGCCCTGCCCGCCGAGGTGCTGCGGGTGAAGGGGCGAGTGCAACTCGACGACGGCACGTGGGTGCTCGTGCAGGTCGTCGGCCGCCGCATCGAGGTCACCCCCACCGACGCCGCACACCAGTCCGAGCTGGTTGCCATTGCCGTCCGCACCGAGTCGACCCAACTCCCGACCCGTTCGTGTTGCAGGTCGGATGACCCGGTCCATCCGCACCGTCACCGAACGGGTTGGTCAGGCGTGGGCGGCTTCGAACGGGGTTCCGCCGACGACGGTGCCCCACACACCGATGTCCTTGATCGTCATCGGGTCGACACTGAGCGGGTTGGCTTCCAAGACGCTGAAGTCGGCTGCCTTGCCGCATTCGATGGTGCCGAACTCGGCGTCGAGGTGCATCTGGTAGGCCGAACCCAGCGTGACCGCGCGCAACGCCGACTCCGCTGAGATCCGCTCGTTCTCGCCGAGTACCCGCCCTGACGGGGTCACCCGGTTGACCGCACACCACATGGTGTGGAGGTGCCCGAGTGGGGTGACGTTGGCGTCGGAGTGCAACGAGAACGACACGCCCTCGCGCTCGGCGGTGGCAGCAGCTTCCATCCGTCGCGCCCGCTCGGGACCGACGGTGAGGTCGTGGTGCTGATCGCCCCAGTACCAGAGGTGATTGGCGAAGATGTTGGCGCACATCCCGAGCTTGGCCATCCGTCGGAACTGGGCAGCCGACGTCAGCTGGCAATGCTGCACGGTGTGGCGGTGATCGAGCCAGGGGTGTTGGATCACGAGCTGCTCGACGGTGTCGATCCAGGCGTCGATCGTGAGGTCGCCGTTGCAGTGTGCGTGGATGTTGATGCCGCGCTCGTGGAACGGCTTGGCGATGTCGATCAACTGCTCGGGCGGCACCATCCAGACCCCGTGATCGGTGCCCGTGTAGTAGCCCGGCCAGCCCATCTTCGCGGTGAAGCCCTGGATCGACCCGTCGAGCACCAGTTTCAGCCCGGCGCTGCGCAGCTTGTCGGTGTCGGCTGCCATCAATTCGACCAACGCGTCAGCGGCGTCGGCCCAGTCGGTGCTCCCCGGGGGGAGTGCATGCACATGCCGCTGGAAGAGACGGGCCGGATACTCGGGCCGGTCGACAACGTCGTGAAGCAGACTCTGCTCACCGGGTCGGCTCAGGCCCGATGAGGCGAGGTCGCAGAGCAGCGTGATGCCGGTGTTCGCACAGATCTGTCCGAGCGCTTCGATCGCTCGAGGGTCGTTCAGCAACCGCAAGATCACGCTGACACCTGAGCGGGCGAGGGCGATTGCCGGCATCTCCTGCAATTCGCCGTTGGGTTCGCCGTTCGCATCGCGGGCGACCCCGGGGGTGGTCGATTCCCGGTTGATCTCGTGGAGGTCCAGCATCGCTGTGTTGACCGTTGCGAGGTGGGCGCTGGCATGGAACACGAAGATCGGCCGGGTGGTCGAGACGCGGTCGAGATGGTCGCGGGTGAGGCGGGCCTCGTCGGTGAAGTAGATCGGATCGAACCCGCCGACCACCAACGGTTCGGACGACCCCTGCGTCTCGTCGTCGAGTTCGCGCAACCGGTCGAGCAGGGCGTCGTAGCTTCGGATCCCGGGCGATGTTCCTCCGTCGACGCGGTGCCGGTCGAACCAGCCGACGTACGGAATCATCGAGAACGCGCCTTCGAGTGTGTGGCCATGCGCCTCGATCATCCCGGGGGTGAGCACGTGGTCGTCGAAACGTCGATCGACCTCGTGGGGTCCCCAACTCGCACACTCCTCGAGCGACCCCGCCGCCAGGATCTTGCCCTCGCGTACCGCGACGGCCTCGACTTCCGGCTGTGACGGGTCCATCGTGACGATCGAGCGGGCGGTGTAGACGGTGGTGGTCCTGCTGATGTCACTCACCCGATCGACCGTACCGCGCCACACCCCATGGGTTCGCGGTGAAGCAGCCAGGGCGGCGGGAAAGCGCTAGTTTCGGTGCTCGTGGCGGGCCGGATCAACAGACTGCGAGATGCTCCCGGGAGGGTGGCGAGGAACGTCTCGGTAGCGAGCCGTCTCGCGTTGGTGGTCGTGATCGTCGCGCTCGTCTCTGTGGTGGTCACCTCGATCGTCGGGCTCAACCAAGGCGGCGATCTGGCCGACACCGAGATCGAGGATCAGTTGTCTGCAGTGAGCGCAGCACGCGCCGACGGGGTCGAGCGATACATCGCGAGCCTCGAGCGAGCGATGATCGGCCAAGCACTCACCCCGCGACCAGCATCCGCGATCGACGAGTTGTCGGCGGTCTTCGACGAACTCGGGACCGAACCAGCCAGTGCACGCGACCAAGATCGAGTCGACACGTACTACCGCGAGGTGGTGGCAGCCGAGCTGGCCGAGGCACGCGGCCGCCCGGTCAGTGTGTCTGGCTTGATCCCGGTCTCGGATGCAGCGATCACGTTGCAGGCGGAGTTGGTCGTCCCCGATCTCGACACCGGCCTGCCGCCCGCTCGGTTGCCCGACTGGACGGAGATCGGCGATCCACTCGATGCTGCGCTCAGCGAGTTTGCGTTTCGCGTCGGACTCGACGACGTCTACCTGATCGAACCCGATGAGTACGTGGTGGTGTACTCGACCGCGCGCAACATCGACTTCGCCACCAGCCTGCGCAGCGGCCCGCAGAGCGGAACACAGCTCGCGGCGCTCATCGACGACCTCGCGGAGGACCCACAGCCCGGCGATGCCGCCGTCCGGGACTTCGCTCCGTACCCGCCGGCCGGCGACCGGCCCAGCGCGTTCGTCGGCAGTCCGTTGTTCGTCGACGGCGAGCTCGCTGGTTTCGTCGCCGGCAGGTTCGACCCCGCCGAGCTCACCGACATCATGACCAACAATCAGACGTGGGGTTCGCTCGGCCCCACGGGCGAGACCTACGTGGTCGCATCTGACAACCGGATGCGTTCGGACGCCAGGTTGTTCCTCGAAGACCGGCTCCGCGTATCTCGATCAGGTCGAGGCAGCGGGCACGGCGACGCCGGCGGAGATCCGCTCGATGAGGTACTTCGATACCACGGTGCTCTTCCAGTCGCTCGATTACGAGGTGGTCGACGCGGCATTCGACGACCCACCCGAGGTCGGTGAGACGATGAACTTCGTTGGGCAGGACGTCTTGTCGGCGACTCGGGCCATCGACATCGAAGGGCTCGATTGGGCGGTCTTTGCCCAAGCCGACGTCGACACGATCCGAGCTCCGATCGACGATTTCACTCGGAACCTGCTGGTGGCGATCGCAGTGTTCATCGTGGTGGTGACGTTCATTGCTGTCCGTTGGGCCGACCGACTCCTCGAGCCGTTGCGCATCATCTCGACCCGGCTCCGCCTGGTTCGCGACGGTGGTGTACCGACCGATCGACGCGAGCTGCCCAGCGGCAGTGCCGACGAATTCGTCGAACTCGCCGGCGACATCGACACGATGCTGGGAACGCTCCGTCGGCGAACCGATCTGGCCCGGCGCAGTGCGGACGAACGCCATGCCCTGCTTCGCCGGGTGCTCCCTGCGTCGCTCGCGGAACGCGCCGAGGCGGGCGATCGAGACGTCGTCGAGCAGGTCGCTGCGGCAACGGTCGTGGTCGTCGTGATCGGCGGACTCGGAACGCTCGTCACCGCGGGCACGCCGGATCGCGCCCGTACGTTGCTCGATCGTTTCGTCGACGAAGCCGACGACCTCGCAGCCGAGCGGGGGCTCGACCGTGTGCAGCTCAGCGGCGACGCCTATGTCGCTGCGTGCGGAGTCACGCGGCCCCACCTCGACCATGCTGGACGAGCCGTCGACTTCGTGCTGGACGTGTGCGAGATGCTCCGCGATCTCGACCCCGACGGAGAGCTGTACATTCGGGCGGGCATCGACGTCGGACCCATCACCGTCGGCCTCACCGGTGGGGCTCGGCTCACCCACGACACCTGGGGCACCACGGTCCAGCTGGCGGCCGACCTCGCTCGAAGCGCACGTCGCGGCGAAGTACTCGTCTCCGACGAGTGCCGATCGCGGCTCCCCTCGACGTACCGACTGGTGTCAACCGATCGTGACGGGGTCAGCTCGCTCGAACGCGTCGCTGTCGACAGCGAGGCGTCGACATGATCGACTCGTTCGAGGCATCCAATGTCCTGGTGGCATCGATCGTCATCATCGTGCTGCCTGCCCTGATCATCGGTGCCGGCGAACTCGAAGAACGGTTGCGCCAACGCGACTCCAGCTTCAGTCCGGCAGTGTCGACCCTGCGCGTGTGGGTGGTTCCACTGGCTGCCCTGTGGTTGCTGCTGCGGACACTCTTCGAGGTCGGCGCCGACAACCCCTTCCTGCGACTGCTGGGTACGGCATTGCTGATCGCGGTTGCGGCGAGCGTGCTGTCGGCCTTTGCGGTCGTGGTCACGAGCATTGCGGATCGTCCTCGACGCGACGGGAAACGGGCGGTTCCCCGGCTGCTCCTGGCTGTCCCACGGCTCGGTGTCATCCTGGTCACGGCGTGGGTGCTGCTCGCTGGGATCTGGGGCGTCGACCTCTCGTCGGCGTTGACCGCCCTCGGGGTCACCTCGCTCGTGGTCTCGTTCGCGCTCCAGGACACGCTCAGCGGTATCGCTTCGGGTTTCACGCTGCTCGCCGATCAGCCCTTCAGCGCCGGTGACTGGATCGAGTCCGGCGATGTCGAGGGTCGCGTGATCGACGTCAACTGGCGCAGCACTCGCATCCTCGATCGCAACGGCGACCTCGTCGTCATCCCGAACGGGCAGCTCTCGAAGGCGACGATCGTGAACTTCGACCAACCGACCCGATTCCACCGGGTGATGGTTCCCGTCCAGATCGAACGAACCGCATCTCCGACTGCAGCCAAAGCAATGCTGCTCGAAGCAGCGCGGTCCACGACCGGCGTGGTGGCGGATCCCCCTCCGGTGGTCTTCGTGACGAACATCGCCGATCCGGTCGTCGACTACCAGGCCTTCATGTGGATCGAAGACTACGCGATGCGTCCTCAGGTCCAAGCCGACTTCTCGTCGCTCGTCTGGTACCTGTCGTATCGTCACGGGGTTCCGCTGCCGAACCCGGCCCAGGACCTCTACCTGTTCGATGGAACGGCAGCAGCGCTCGCATCGCACGTCTCGTCGGCCGACGTGCGTCGAGCGCTCCTGGGCGCGCCCTTGCTCTCCGAGGTTCCCGACGACGTCCTCGACACGATCGCCGCCGCATCGACGATCGAGACCTACCAAGCCGGCGAGGTCATCATTGCCGCTGGCGTTGCCGATGGCTTGCACATCCTCGACAGCGGACAGGCCCGTCTCATGCTGCAGGTCAAAGACGCTGGAGACCTCGATGTGCTCGACCAGACCTCCGGCGAACTCCTCGGTGTGCTCGGCGGACTGGCCGACTCGAATCATCGGGCTTTCGTCGTTGCGACAACCGACTGCCGGGTGGTCCGGATCCCGTCGGCTGCGGCCGCCGAAGCCTTGACCAACTCGTCCGGGTTGGCGGCTGCCCTGGAGCAACTGGCGATCTCGCGGCGCCGACGGTGCGATCGTGTGGTGCGCCGGTACCAACGCCTCGTCGAGAGCGCTGTCAGGCCCGACGTCGATCCTGCAGCACCGCAGACCACCTCGACCAGCGCGCCTGAGGAGCCGACATGACCAGGGGTGGGCGAAGCGACCTTCGGCGCCGACTCGAAGTGACACTCGTCGGCGTCGCACTCGTTTCGGTCCTGCTGCTGTCAGGGCTCAACTACCTGTTCGCTCGTCTGCTCATCTCCGACAGCGTCGAAGCGCAACTCGGATCGTTGCGCGACACCCGCGTGCAGGTGATCGAGCGTGGTGCGGCCAGAATCCAGGCCGAGGTGGCCACCATCGCCGTCACGCCCAGTGTGATCACGGCCATCGAAGATCTTTCCAACGGCTACGACGATCTCGACGGTGACCTGAGCGGCGGGCAACTCGCGGAACTCGAAGCTGCGTATTCGGCGGCGTTCGAACCGCTGCAGGAGATCGGTCAAGACGTTCCGGTCGGCGATGTGCTCCCAACGTCGGAGGCGGGCCAGTTCGTCCAGTACGAGTACATCTTGCGGAATCCCGATGCGTTCGACGACCGAGACCGACTGGACGACGCCGGCGACGGGTCGGCCTACAGCGCCGCCCACGCCGAGCATCATCCGTTGTTGCGCTCGTTGATGGAGAACATCGGCGCAAGCGACCTTCTCCTCCTCGACATCGACACCACCGATGTCGTGTATTCGGTGAAGAAACGTATCGATGTCGGCACCAGCGCGACCACCGGGCCATGGGCCGAGGAGGGGCTCGGTCAAGTGGTCGACGGGTTGGCCAGCGCCACGGTCGGCGACACCGTGATCTCTGATACAGCGTTCTACGTGCCCGCTCGAGGTCAGCCCGTGGTGTTCATCGCCACCGTGATCCGGTCGGGCTCCGAGGTGCTTGGTGCCGTCGTTGCCGAAATCCCGGTCGGAACGATCACCGACTTGGCGACAGCCGGGCAGGAGTGGGACCTGCTGGGACTCGGCGAGACCGGAGAGATCTACCTCGTCGGAAGCGACAACACGTTGCGCACCGATACCCGGGACTGGCTCGATGACCCGGAGGCATTCGTTCAGGACCACCTCGATCGCTTTGGCGACGAGACCGCAGCTGCACAGATGGAGCTCGCGGAATCAGCGGCCCTCACGGTGGAGGTCGACAACGCGGCGGTCGATGCGGCGCTCTCCGGCGACACCTTCGTCGGCAGGGTCACGAACTATCGAGGTGACGGGACCTTCGCTGCGTCTGGACCCGTGCGCGTCGGCGACCAGGATTGGGCCGTGATCGTCGAGCAGGACCGGTCGGAGGCCACGGCCGGTCTGAACAGTCTGCTGCGCAGCACACTGCTGGTCATGGCGGTGCTGTTGCCGGCAACCGCGCTGCTGGGTTGGTGGCTGGCGCGTTCGCTCACGCGGCCATTCGGTCAGTTGGTCGATGCGGCCGGCCGTATCGCCAATGGCGAGCCAGCCTCCGGTGTCGGCGAACTCGGCAACAACGAGCTGGGCGATGTGGGGCGCCAACTCGAGATCGTGGCGAGCAGGTTGGCTGCCGAAGAGGTGGCGATCGTCGACGAGGAAGCCCAGATCGACGAAGTGCTCGGCGCCGTGATCCCGCGTCGGTTGGTCGAGCGTGTCCGGTCAGGCGAGAAGGACATCACCGACCTCCTCGACACCGCAACGGCGATCTCGTTCCTCGTCGGTGGGATCCCCGAGGCAACGGGATCCGATCAGGACACGGTGTACGAGATCACCGAACACCTCGCCGTCGAGCTCGACACGCTGGTGGAGACCTTCGGGGTCGAGCGTGTCCGTCGGTCGACGACGAATGCGCTGTTCGTCGCCGGCATGGGCCGTCCGGATTCTCGCATCGCGGACGCGGCGGGGTTCACCGCAGCGGTGATGGCGTTGATCGAGAGCACCGGCGACGAGTTCGGCCAAGCGCTCACGATCCGTGCGGGACTGGCCGTCGGCGATGTCGCCAGCGGGGTCATCGGCCACCAGCAGCTGACGTTCAGCGTGTGGGGCGAGCCGGTCAGTGCTGCCTTCACGCTCGCCTCCCTGGCTCGGGAGGGCGAGATCTTGGTCGATGCTGTCGGTCCGCGAGGCGCTCGTCGGTGACGCACTGGGGTCGCAGTGGCAGGCCGAACCCCGCGACGGGCTGCCGGGTCTCGATGATGACATCGAGGCGTGGACGATCCGCCCGTCTCAGCCAGCCGACGCGTAGTGCGCGACACTGGCGGTCATGGCTCCTCTCCATCAGCAGCGCCGGCCCGTCGACGACGTCATCGGTGATCTCACCGCCAAGCGTGTCAACGATGTCAAGTGGGCCGACGGCCGCACCTTCGGCATGGTCTACGACGGTGGACCCCTGGTGCACGAGGTGGCCGAGCAGGCTGCGCGGCTGTACCTGCACGAGAACGCCCTGAACACCAAGGCCTTCCCCTCGCTCGGCCAGATCCAGTCGGAGGTCGTGGGTTGGACTGCAGGTCTGCTGCACGGCGACGACGCGGTGGCAGGGTTTCTCACCAGCGGTGGCACCGAATCGATCCTGTGCGGGGTGCTCGCTGCGCGCGAGCGTGCCGTGACCGAGCGAGGCATCACCGAACCCGAGATGGTCGTGGCCGAATCGGCGCACGCGGCGTTCCACAAGGCAGCGCACAACTTCGGGTTGAAGCTCCACAAGGCGCCGGTGCGCGACGACTGGACCGCCGACGTCGAGGCCATGGCCGCGATGTGCAACGAGAACACGGTGCTGGTCGTCGGTTCGGCTCCGCAGTATCCGCAGGGTGTGCAAGACGACATCCCGGCGATCGCTGCGCTCGCAGCATCGATCGGCGCGAACTGCCATGTCGATGCGTGCATGGGCGGTTTCGTGTTGCCGTTCGTCGAGATGCTCGGCCGTGAGGTGTTGCCCTGGGACTTCCGCGTCGAGGGCGTCACCACGATCTCGGCCGACATCCACAAGCTCGGCTATGCACCCAAGGGTGTGTCGGTGATCCTGCACCGCAACAAGGCGTCGCGGTCGTATCAGACGTTCGTGTTCGACGACTGGCTCGGCGGGTTCTACGCCTCACCGAACATGCAGGGCACCCGCTCGGGTCTGCCGATGGCGTGTGCGTGGGCGGTGATGTCGCATCTCGGTGTCGACGGCTACGTCGACCTCACCCGTCAGATGCTGGCCAACGCCGACCAGTTCCGCGCTCGGTGTCGCGGCGATCGATGGGATCCGGGTGCTCGGCGACGGTCAGTTCCATCTGGTGGCGATGGCGTCCGATCCGGAGTTCGACTCCCGAGATCGACATGTTCGCGCTCGGCGACGCATTGCTCGCCAAGGGTTGGTACCACGACCGTCAGGGGCCGCCCGACAATCTGCATTCGACGATCAGCAACACCAACACCGGGGCGATCGACCAGTACCTCGAAGATCTCGCCGAGTGCACCGCTGCCGTGGTGGGCACCCGCACCGATGACCGCAGCACCAACTACGCCACCCTCGAGTGAGGTCGCGGGCGTCAGTTGATCTGGCGGGCTTGGTCGGCCCAGAACGGCTCGCGGAGCTTGAACTTCTGCAGTTTGCCGGTGGCGGTGCGGGCCAGTTCGTTGCGGAACTCGATCTTCTTCGGGCACTTGTAGCCCGCGAGCTTGGTCTTCGCGAACGCGATCAGTTCGGCCTCGGTGAGCGAACTTCCGGGCGTGGTGACCACCAGTGCGGTCACGAGCTCGCCCCACTTCTCGTCGGGGATGCCGATCACTGCGACCTCGGTGACGTCGGGGTGCTGGAACAGGACGTCTTCGACCTCGATCGACGACACGTTCTCGGCGCCGGAGATGATCACGTCCTTCTTGCGGTCGGAGATCACGACGTAGTGATCGTCGTCGATGATGCCGCCGTCGCCGGTGTGGAAGAACCCGTCGCGAATGGCCGCGGCGGTCTGGTCGGGCTGATCCCAGTAGCCGTCCATCACCATGTTGCCGCGGGCGAGGATCTCGCCCTGGTCGTCGATCGCCATCGTGCAGCCGACCACAGGGGCGCCGGCCCGGTTGAGCTTGGCCGCTTGCTCGGCAACCGGCAACTCGTCGTACTCGGCCCTGCTGCGGTTCATCGTGATCACGGGAGTGGTTTCGGTGAGACCGTAGATCTGCACGAACTCCCAGCCGAGCTCGGTCATGCATCGCTCGATCGTCCGCGTCGGCGGGGGAGCGCCGGCGACCACGATGCGTACGCGGTCGCGGCCGGGGATCGGTCGACCGGTGTCGGCCTCCCACGTCGCGGCGGCGTCGAGCACCATGTTGAGCACTGCCGGTGCACCGCACATCAGCGTCACCCCGTGTTCCTCGACCCGGCGCAGGATCTCGGCGCCGTCGATCTTGCGGATCATGATGTGCTCGGCACCCATCCCGGTGACCGCGTACAGCATTCCCCAGCCGTTGCAGTGGAACTGGGGGAGTGTGTGCAGGTACACGTCGCGGTCGTTCACGCCCATGTGCCAGCCGAAGATGCTGGCGTTGAGCCACAGGTTGCGGTGCGTGAGCTGCACGCCCTTGGGTCGGGCGGTGGTGCCGGACGTGTAGTTGATGGTGGCGGTCGCGTCCTCGTCGCCGTCCCACGGCTGTGGTTCGACGTCGAACTTCATCAGCACGGCGTCGGACTCGGCGCCGATGACGAGCGTGCGTTCGCACTCGACGTCGGCCATCGCGTCGGCGAGTTCGGGGTCGACGAGCAGCAGCCGGGCGCCGGAGTGCGCAACGATGTACTCGACCTCCTCGGCGACGAGGCGGAAATTGATCGGCACGAGCACGCGTCCCGAGCCCGACACACCGAACAGTGCGGTGAGCAGCCGGGCCGAGTTGTGGCTGAGCATCGCGACACGCTCGCCGACACCGATGCCGAGTTCGTCGAGTCCGGCGGCCAGTCGCGTTCGCTCGACGAGCCATCTCGCGATAGTCGATCGAACCCCATGACTCGGCGGGCTGATCGGGTTCGTCGACGATCGCAGTCCGATCCGGGATACACCAGCTCGGCTCGCCGGAGGAAGTCGTTGACCGTCAGTGCCACTTTCATGGTCGCGAACCTATTCGCCGGGCGATCCGGACAGCGAGGGCGAGTTGTGATGAGTTTCAGCGACGGCAGGTGTCGCCGAAGCTCATCGCCCGGCGGGGGCGGCGATGAGTCTGCGAGTCGCCGCCGGCAGGGGCGGTCAGGGGCCAGGGGCGGTTGCGCTCCATCGTGAGAGCCAGGTCGAGGAGCAGCGGCTCGGAGAAGTGGCGGCCGACGATCTGCAGGCCGATCGGGAGACCGTCGAGGAATCCGGCCGGCACCGAAATCGCCGGGTTGCCGTGGAGGTTGGCCGGGAACGTGAGGCGACCGTTGTTGGCGGCGCCCGCGTCGATGCCGCCGAACACCGACGCGATCGGGCCCTCGGCGTCGAAGGCCACGTCGGGGTTGGTGGCAGTGATCACGAAGTCGACCCCGTCAGCCGGATCGAAGATGCGCGCCATTGCCTCGTTGACCTCGGTGCGACGGCGCTCGATGCGGGCACGCGCGGTGGCGTCGTACTTGCCGGCGGTCGCTTCGAGGCCGAAGCGCATCTCCGGGGTGAGGTCGTCGGCGCAGTCGGGCCACCTGTCGCCGAGCTGTGCGGCGATCGAGATCATCCCGGAGATCGACCAGGCGCCGCCCATGCGCGGCACGTTGGTGTCGACGCCGTCGATGCGTCGCAGCCCCAGATCGTCGATGAGTTGGCCGGCGGCCTCGTCGAGCAGCTCCCACATGATCGGCGAGACCACTGCACCACCCCAGTCGTCGACCACTGCCACTCTGGCGCCGCGTAGGTCGTCGAGGAGCGATCCGAGTCCGGCCTCCCAGCCCTCGACCCTCGGCAGGCTCAGGGGATCGCGCGGGTCGTGACCGTTGGTGACGTCGAACCAGCGGGCGGTGTCGCGCACCGAGCGCGCCATGCAGCCCGTCGACACCGTGAGGTTGCCGTACTCGGCATGGGGGCCACGGGGAATACGTCCGAACGTGCCCTTCAACCCGACGAGCCCGGTGAACCCGGCCGGGATGCGAATCGATCCGCCGCCGTCTCCGCCCGTGGCGATCGGGTAGATCGCACCGGCGACGACCGACGCGGAACCGCCGGAAGATCCGCCAGGGGTCTTGCCCAGCTGCCACGGGTTGTGGGTGGCTCCGTGGAGCTTGGTGCGGGTGAGGTTGACACCACCGAACTCGCTCGCAGTTGTCTGCCCTGCGAGGACCGCTCCGCCCCGATCGACCAGACGCTGCACCATCGTTGCGGTCTGCGACGCCATGGTGCCGTCGAGCGGCACCGATGCTTCGTTGTCGGGCCAGCCCGCCACGGGAGTCAACTCCTTGACGCCGACCGGCACACCGCCGAACGGCATGTTCACGTCGGCAGCTGCGGCGGCGGCCCGAGCGGCATCACGATCTTCGAAGCACACCGCGTTCAGATCGCTGGCGTCCACCGCTGCGAACGAGGCCTCCAACTCTTCGCTCGGCGACCGCTCACCCGACCGGAATGCCTCGACCAGTCCAACCGCGTCACCTGTCCATGTGTCAGAACTCATGGGGCGAGACGATACGGCCCGCCTACGATCGGCGTCGCCATGGACTCACGCACCTTTCTCGGGCTCGAACCCACCCACAACCCATTCCGTTGGAAGCTGCCCGTCACCGAGGGCATCTCGACAACCGGGAACTTCATGTTCGGCGGCTCTGGTCTGGCCGCGGCGATCTCGGCGATGGAGGGAACCTCAGGGCGCCAGTGTGTGTGGGCGACGGCGCAGTACCTGTCATATGCGAAGCCCGGTGAGGTGCTCGACATCGACGTGACCCTTGCAGTCCACGGACACCAGATCACCCAGGCACGCGCGGTGTGCCATGTCGCCGACCGCGAAATCCTCACCGTCAACGCCGCACTCGGCGACCGCCCGATGGAAGCGGCGGGCCAGTGGGAGCAGATGCCCGAGAACGTGCCGCCGCCCGAGGAGTGCCGCGAACGCCCGCACTTCGCCGAGTCGGCCGGCACGATCAACGACCGGCTGGAGGAGCGGATGGTCAAGGCCCGTCCCTTCGACCAGCTCGACGGCAGCGAGCAGGGCGACGGGCAGACGTTGCTGTGGGCGCGCCTGCCCGATGTGATCACCGGCGTCGACGCCACCACGCTCGCGATCCTGGGCGACTTCGTACCGATGGGCGTCGGGCAAGCGCTGGGCGCGCGGGCGGGCGGCAACAGCCTCGACAACACCTTGCGTGTGTGTCGGATGGTGCCGACCGAATGGGTGCTGATGGACATCCGGGTCCATGCGGTCGAGCGGGGCTTCGGTCACGGCCTCGTGCACATGTTCGCCCAGGACGGCACGCTGCTGGCCACCGCCAGCCAGTCGGTGATCGTTCGCTACTGGAAGCGCTGAACCCGAACGTCAGCTGTTGCGGGCGGTGCGGAGCGGGTCGACGACTTCCAAGATGGCGTTGACATCGGACGCTGCGTGTCCGTGGGCGGCTGCGCTGGCCAGTTGCGACATGCCAGCAGCGCCGACGGGGGCGGCGAGGCCCCAGCGCGCCGCCATCTCCAACGTCAGGTAGAGGTCCTTGAGGCCCAACGCAACGGGGAACCGGGGTGCGAAGTCGTCGGCGATCATCCACGGCAGGCGAACATCGGCCTGGTACGACCACGCCCCGGTGTCGGCCAGCGACTCGGTGAACGCCTCGTCGCTGACGCCCGCCCGCCGACACAGCGCGTACCCCTCGGCGAGCACGGCGAGGTTGGTCATGCCGATCAGGTTCGACACCAGCTTGAATGCGGTCGCTGCTTCGACCGAGCCCATCCGGTGCACGTTGTCGCCGATACACGCGAACACCGGGTCGAGTTCGTCGAGCGCATCGTCGGGGCCACCGACGAACAGCGGCAGGTCTCCCGACTCGGCCTGGGCCGGACCCTTGCCGAGCAGACACGAAACGAATCGGTGTTCGCCCACGAGGTCGGCAACCGTACGCGCCGTGTCCGGATCGATCGTCGAGGTGTCCATGGCGATCGCCCGTTCGGACAGGCGAGGAGCGAGCGCGACATACGCCTCGTGCACGTCGGCAGGCATCGGCAGGCTGGTCACCACGAGGTCGGCCTCGGTGACCGCCTCGACCATGGTGTCCGATGCGGTCGCCCCCGCCTCGACGCACCTGGCGACCGCCTCGGCAGAGACGTCGAACACGTGCACCTCGAATCCGGGGTGACGGGCGAGGTTGCGGGCGACGCCTCCACCCATCTTGCCGAGCCCGATGACCGCAATCGTGTCGATGTTCCGGGTCTGGTGTCTGCGTCATGATGGAGTGCCTTTCGTCGATGTTGGGGCCGAGGTCGACGGTCACCGTGGGCCGTGGTGGACGACGGCGACCGGGTCCAGCGGGTTGCCATCGAAACCTTCGAGTCTCGGGTCGTCGATGTGGCGATCGCCGTCGCCGTAGATGTGCAGCGTCCATGCCCGCTCGAGCAGGTCGTCGGTGTTGCGGACCCCGGTGTCGACGTCGATCCGCGGGAGTCGGGCCCCGTCGCGGACGAACAGCGGCATCGACTCGATCGGGACGTCGATGCGTGAAGAATCCCGGGCCCGTCGAAGAGTGCATCGGTGGCGAAATCGAACCACCGGCCGGCGGGGAGGTACACGCGGCGCGCAACGGTCTGCATGGTGTCATCGAGGACCGGCGCAACCAGCAGGTCGCCGCCGAGGAGGAACTGGTCGTCGATCGACGGTGCGATGGGATCGTCGGGGAACTCGAGCGCCAACGGACGCATCATCGGCAACCCGCGTCGTGAGACCTCGCCGGCGACCTGCCAGAGGTACGGAAGCAGCGAGTACCGCAGCCGGATCCAGTCGCGAGCGATCTCCAACGCATCGTCGCCGAACGCCCAGGGTTCGCGCGGCCGTAACCCGTGCGCACGCATCAGTGGCGAGAGAGCGCCGAACTGGGTCCATCGAACGTAGAGACCCGGCGTGAGTTCCGGACCGAAGAAGCCGCCGATGTCATGGCTCCAGAACCCGGGGTTCGACAGCGCATGTGAGAGACCGCCGCGCAACGTGGCCTGCATGCCGGCCACGGTCGACTCGGCGTCGCCGCCCCACTGTCCGGGGTATCGGTGCGAGCCGGCCCAGCCGCTTCGACCCCACACGAGCGGCGCCCTGCCGGTACGGGCACGTATGGCGTTGCTGACAGCAGCGTTGTACCGCAGCGGGTACAGATTGTGCATGTGGTTCGCTGGGGTGCCATCGACGGTGGCGATCTCGTCGGGGCAGCCCTCGCCGAAATCGGTCTTGAACACGGCGACGCCCGCGTCGAGGAACGGCTCGTGGAGCGCCTGCCACCAGTGGATCGCGTCGGGGTTGGTGACGTCGAGCAGGCCGCGGTGCCGGCCGTCGGGTGTCGGTGTGCCACGCAGTTCGGCGACCTCACCCGTCGGGGTGCGTGCGAGGAACCCGGCGGCTTCGGCCTCGGCGTATCGAGGCGAGATCGGGTCGATGTAGGGCACCTCCCACACCGACAACCGGGTGCCGCGTTCGGCCAGGTCGGCAACGAATCGGTCGAGTTCGCCGAATCGGGCGGTGTTCCAGATGAAGTCGGTGTTGAGCCGGTCGACCACCAGCCAATCGGGATCGACGTGGAGGACATCGATGGGGATGTCGTCGCTCGCGCATCTCGTCGGCGATCGCGAGCATCTCGTGGTTGCTGTGATAGCGGCACCGACCCATCCAGTACCCGAACGCCCACAACGGCGGGCGGTCGCCCCGGCCGGTGAGCGTCGTATAGGCCGCAAGTCGGTCTGCCGGGTCGGCTGCCGCCGAACAAGTACAGATCGAGGGCTTCGTCGGCGGTGTCGAGCGACAAGACGCTCGGGCGAACGTGGCCGACGTCGACTGCCACCTCGGCGCCGGTGTTGATGAAGCCCATGTAGCCGCGGGTGGAATGCCACACGGGCGCGGGTTTGTAGGCGAGCCCGGTGCCCGTGCCGAGCGCGTCCTCGCAGCGCAGCAGGAGTTGCTGGCCGTTCTTGACCACCCGCGAGAACTGTTCTCCGAACCCGAGAATCTGTTCGTCGCTGCCGAGTTCGAGATTGACGATGATCCGTTGCTGCCCGGCGTCGGAGCCATGCTCTCGGAAGCGAACCGGTGGTGCCATCGGGAATCCAGCGACTTGTCGGAGTCGTTCGGCCGTTCGCAGCGTCGGCGTGGTGGGGTCGCCGAACTCGATCGTGAACGGCGCCAGTCCGATCGTCAGCCGGCACTCGGCGGTCTCGACGACCACCTGGGTGTCGTCGACGACGATGCTGCCCGAGGTCGACCCGATGGTCGGCTCGGTCACGATGCCGAGCCAGGTCGGCTGTTCGGTGAAGACGCGCGCTCCGGCGGGGGCGACAACGATCCGCACGGCCGCTGGCCCGACGATCTCGACCCGACATCGGAACGGACGCACGTCGGCATCGGGCAGGGGCAGGTCGGTCGGCAGGTTCGGCATCGACATCTCGACGCCCTGGTCGATCAGGGGCTCGCCGGTGAGCCAACCTGGCGTGCCTGCCAGCTCGATCGCCGGCAGTGCATCGACGTCGAGATCGACCGTGTCGGGGCCGACGTGGGCGACGCGTGCCCGCCGCAGGATCCAGTCCGACGCGCCGGAGATCGAGGCGTGGGTGGTGGTGGGTCGCTCGTCGGTCATGTCGGCCGGCTCAGAATTCGACCACGGGGATGCCGAGCTCGTCAGCCACCGCTCGCAGGCCGGGCCGGATGTCGTTCCACGCCAACACGGTGTGGTGCGGGAACCCGCCGGTGACGAGTGACTCGACGAACCGGTTCGCATCGGAATCGAGCTGCACGTCGGCGGTGTTGCCCTGGAATCGGTTGGGCCGGTCGAGCGCGGTGCCCGACGCGATCAGCATGCGCAGCGAGCCGGGCCGGCTCGGATCTTCGGTGAGGCGGACGGCGATCACCGGACCCGGGCGGAGCGCGAAGTTGCCGACGACGCCGATCTTGCGATTGCAGTGGGTGAACTGGGTGGCATCGGCCGGGTCGGCGGCCAGCCCGGTTGCGGCCGAGCCACAGTGCCAGAAGCGCACGACGTTGTCACCGGCGACCACGTCGACGGTGTCGACGAGGTAACTCGGACCGGATCCGAGTGCCGCCATCAACAGCATCGTGGTGGCGCCGTAGACGTCACGCTCGCACTGCGTGGCGACCTCCTCGTCGGCCAGACGCGACAGTGCCGAGCACGGACACACACCGAGTTCGGTGGGGAACTCTGGCCAGCAACGGATCGACAGCGCCGAGAGGCGTTCGTTCTCGTGCCACTCACGCAGCGCGATCGTGACCGCTGCGAACGTGTCGAGCACACCCTTTTCGAGGTCTGCCAGGCTCGGTTGCCACGTCATCGCTGCGGCGAGTTCGTGCTCGCGGTCGGGTCGGGCAACGCGTTCGATCTCGTCGAACATCACGTCGAGCGCGAGGGCCTCGACCTCGAGGCCGAACAGGTCGCGCAGCAGGTCGGGTTCGAATTCGCTGGGGGTGAAACCGTGTGGTGGCTCACCGAGCACCCCGATGCGTTGGCCGCGGAGTCGGTCGAGGGCTGCGATCGCCACGGCACGTGGGGCGCGATCGCCGACCGATGTCCGGCAGCGCAGGTGCAGGCGGCAACGCTCCGGCGAGCGCTGCGGCGAGCAGGTCGCGAACCGCCGGCTCGTCGGGATTGCCGTAGCAGAGGCGCACATCGACGCCGGCGCGCACCAGGGCGTGGGCGGCCAGATTGGCGCCGCAGAACGAGTTGAGCAGCAGCCGATCGCCGGGCTCGCCCGGCTCGCGGAACGCCCACAGCAGGACCGGTCGGTCCAGCCCTCGGTACAGCTCGAGCGCAGGGCTGGCGTCGGAGAACGACGCACACACGTGCACGATCAGGTCGGGGTGTCGATCCAGCAGCGCTTTCGCGCCGGGGACCTGGGTGGGGTCCATCACGAGCTCGTCGGGGCGGACGACCTCGGCGCCGAGGTCTCTCGAGCAACGCAACAGCGGCGTCGGCGTAGGTGGTTGCGGTGGGGATGTCGAACGTCGGGCGAGCGGTGGGGATGACTACTGCGGTGGACATGTGGATCTTTCGCGTGGTGGGTCGACTGTCGAGATGGTCATGGCCGTGCCGCCACGACGTGGTCGGCAATGCCGGCGAAGCGTTGGAGCCGGTCGACCGCGGGCCCGGCGAGGCACTGGTTGACGTCATCGGCGCCGAGGCACGACGCCCAGACGGCGCGCCCGGCGAGGAAGCCCGATGCGCCGGCGCCGCACGCGATCTCGATCGCGCGAGGGAAGTCGGCTTCGGCAACGCCCGACGACAGGATCACCCATGGCGACGCGACGGCGGCGTCGACAGCGGCGCAACGCTCGCGCATCTCGGACTCGTCGCCGCTGCCGCTCAGGGGCATCTCGCCCTTGTACAAGTCCGCACCCAGCGCGCCGAGTTCGCTGGCGGCGTCGACGATCGCGTCGTCGTGATCCCACGCAACCGAGTCGTCGAGAGGTGGTTTGCAGATCGGCTCGATGATGCTCGCGAGACCGGCGTCGGCGCAGAGCGCCACGAACTCGTTCACCATTGCGATGCGGCTGGTGGCCGGCTGATCGGGACGATGCAAGACCAGGAGTTTCAGAGCGACGGCACCGCGATCGCGAACGCTCGCCGGATCGACGAGTCGATCGATCTCGACCTCGCCGACGAGCTGACCGTGCGCTTCGATGAACTGATCAGCAGATGAGATCAGGCCGCAGCCGTCGGCGACGACGCCGGCCTCGACGGCTCGATCGAATGCGAACTGCCGGTCGATGAGCACGGCGGATGCGTACGGGCTGAGGATGCGTGCGGCATCGAGCTTGAAGCGGATCACGGTGTCGTCGTCGACCGGGTCGGGTGCACCAGCTGCCTCGGTCATCATCACGCGGAGTGCTTCTCGTTGGTCGACGGCGAGCATCGCGAACGCTCCGCTCGGGCGACGGAGCGGATCCAGCAGGTTGGTGGTCATGGTGACGGGTCCTCGGTTGATGTGAGTGGAACGCGACCGTTGGGTCGAGGGCTTGGATCGAGCGCAGCGATGACCTCGGCGTGGGTGGGGATCGCCGAGCGACCGTCGAGGCCCTGACACGAACAGAACGCCACATGGTTCGCGTAGCGAAGCGCGTCGCGGAGATCGAAGTCGTGGTGAGTTGCCGCCAGGAGCGCGCCGTGGAAGACGTCGCCGGCGCCGAGCGTGGACACCACCGAACCTCGCTCACCGGGGACGTGCACGACATCGTTGACGGCCTCCGGGTCGGTGCCGAGAGCGAACGATCCCGAGCCGCCGTCGGTGGCCACCACCGTTCTTGCTCCCTCTGCGATGGCGGCGGCGAGCAAGTGTTCGGGATCTGCGTCGCCGTAGCGGTTGCGCAGCGCCGAGATCGTTGGCACGTAGAGGTCGACGCCAGCGGGGGAGAAGCCGACGATCGGATTGCCGGCATCGACCGAGAGCGATGGCCGCTGCGGAGCCGTTCGCCACCACTCGTGTACTGCGCCCCATCCGGCCTGATCGACGTGCACCCAGCGGGCAGCAGCCAGCAGCGCTCGGGCACGGCCATCGAGCTGCAGTGGTGCCGGTGGACGATTGATGATCGCCCGAGTCGCCTGGCTGGCATCGACGATGACGACACTCGACGCCGATCGGCTGCCGCTGAGACGAGCGACACCACTGACATCGATGCCCTCGGCGATGAGTCCCTCGAGAATGGCGTCGGCTTCGGCGTCATCGCCGACACTGCCGACGAAGGCCACCGGCACGCCGAGCCGAGCCGCAGCAACGGCTGCGGTCGCTGCGGGTCCGCCTCCGGCATGCATCAACTCGGTGGCGACAACCCGCTCGTCGGCGCCCGGGTAGCGCTCGACGAGCGCAATCGTGTCGTGTGTCGCGACACCGGCGAAGACATGCGTTGTACGGGGCATCCGAGCCTTTCTGCACGCCTCACCGTAATAGCGGTGACCGCCCAGCGCAGAGGACCAACGTCCTGATCGTCCGGTTGGAGACCGACTGCGTAGTCTCGGCGCCATGACGCTCCCGATCCGTCCTGGCATGACCGTCCCGCTCCCGGGCCCGTTGCACACGCACCGCGACAAGCTCGCATCGCTCGCCGACATGGGATACACCGACATCTGGTCGGCCGAGTCCGATGGGGCCGACGCCTTCACCCCGTTGGCGCTGGCAGCCGCGTGGGAGCCCCGGCTCCGTCTCGGCACCGCCATCGTGCCGGCCTACACCCGGGCCCCGGCGTGCATGGCCCAGAGCGTGGCGTCGATGGCCGATGCAGCGCCCGGCCGGTTTGCGATCGGAATCGGCTCGTCGAGCAACGTGATCGTCGAGCGCTGGAACGGTGTGCCGTTCGAGGAGCCGTACAAGAAGGTGCGCGACGTCGTGCGCTTCTTGAAGGACGCACTCGGTGGCGAGAAGATCAAGCACACCTACGACACCTTCGAGGTGAACGGATTCAAGCTCGGCGTGCGGCCCGAGCAGACCCCACCGATCCTCGTCGCCGCGCTTCGAGAGGGCATGTTGCGACTCGCCGGGCGTGAGGCCGACGGAGCAATCATCAACTGGTTGTCACCCGAAGACGTGTCGACCGTGGCGCCGGTCGTGATCGATGCCGCAGGCGGCGAGGAACGCGAGATCGTTGCGCGCATCTTCTGTTGTCCCAGCGAGAACGCCGAGGTCGTGCGAGCTGCGGCAAAGTTCGCCATCGCCGCCTATCTCAACGTGCCGGTGTACGCCGCGTTCCACGAATGGCTCGGACGCGGCGATCAGCTGCAGGCGCATGTGGGACGCGTGGAAGGCTGGCGACCGCAAGGCGGCGCTCGCAGCGATCCCCGACCAGGTGGTCGATGATC
>CAVQWE010000025.1:0-39701 GCA_963717385.1 Ilumatobacteraceae bacterium | reverse complement strand
CGTCTTGCCGGGCCAATGTCGCAGGACGTCACCCGGAGTGAAGTCCTCGAGATACCGACCGAAGGGGCGTTCGTGCACTGTCATGGTGCTGACGGTACCGCTACCTGCGCTGTCGTGCGAAAGCGTCAGGCGTTGCGCTCGTCCAGGGGCTCGTCGGGGCCCTCGACTGTCTCGGCATGGGGCTCGGGCCCCGGCGCGGGTCGCAGGGTGGCCGCGATCACCGGGTCGGCCTCGGGGTCGGCCACCGGGCGCCTGCCGCCGAAGCGCAACGCGAAGTCGATCTTCGTCTCGCCCTTCGCCGCCTCGCTGCGCGCGAGGTCACGGAGACGAACCAGACGATCGCGTTTGATCTTCCACGGACCGACCCGCAGCGATGCGTAGGCGAGCGCGCCGATTCGCGATCGGCATCAGGTACTGCGCCGAGCGATACGTGGCGATCGCCGGTGCCGCGACGCCGTCCGTGGCACGCCGAATCCGACGAGCGCCGTGAGATAGGTCGCCTCGACCACACCGAGTCCACCGGGCAGGATCGGGATTGCCGCCAGCACGTTGGCCAGACCGAACGCCACCAGCAGCGTGTCGACGGGCAGCGACACGCCGTACGCCCGGAGGAACACCCACAGCGACGCCGCATCGAGCAGCCAGTTGGCCGTCGCCCAGAACACCACCCGCCACAGGAGCTGACGGTCGCTGACGAGTTCCTCGAGGCGCTCGGCGAGCTGGTGAAGCACTGCGGCGAATCGATCCTCGTCGAAGCGCATCTTGCGAGCGAACCATCGAACGACTCGCTCGGCCCGACCCGACCCATCCATCACGCCGACGACCAAGCCAGCGGCCAACCCCATGATGATGATGCCGGCAAGCGCGGCGAGCGCATAGCCCTCATTGACCCCGCGGAACGGAATCGACATCGTCAGCCCGGTCCAGAAGATGATGTTCAAGACCACTGCCGAGCCGATACCGGCGGTGGCCAGCGCAAAGCCGGCGTCGGGGCCGCTGATCCCAGACAGCGTCAGGAGCCGGTACCCGAGCGCGGAGCTCGCAGCGTTGCCGCCGGGCACGATGTTCGACAGCGCCTTGGTGCTCAGCTGGATCCGGAAGATTCTCGACAGCGACAGACGATGGCCAGCGGTGCCGAGTGTGGCCCGGGTGAGCAACGAGTACGCGAGCAGCGCCATGATCTGCAGCGAAACCAGCGACGAGCAGTGCGGGATTGACGTCGCTGATGGTGTCGATCGCCTGACGGAACCCGTTGAGCACACCAGGGAGCAGGAACACCACGATGACGATCAGCAGCAACACCTTGATCGTGAACCGGATCGGTCGGATCCGCCGTGGCTTGCGAGTTTCGTCGTGGATCAGCGCAGGCAGTTCACCCGTGGGCAGCACGTCGCGGTCCATCTCGTGGGTGCGGTCGTGGTCGATGTCGCTGACCGGCTCGGGATGATCGTGGGCGTCATCGATCGGCTGACCGAGGTCTTCGCTCATGCTGTGGCTCGAGACGACATCGGTCAGCAGAGGTCGATCAGCTGTCGGAGCCGAGCGTGCAACTGCGGTGCCGCTGCGGCATCGGTCTTGCCCAGGTGGACCACCACCAGCTCACGGTCGGCCACGACGACGATGTACTGACCTTCATGACCGTGGCAGGCGAGGCTGCCGGGGATCTGCGGCCACATCCACCAGTGCCGTCCGTAATCGCAACCGTTCTCGTCGTCGTGCGAAACCGCAGTCGCCGCGTTCCTGACCCACCCGACCGGCAGAATTCGTTCGCCATCGGCGGTGACGCCGTCGTTGCGATACAGCTCACCGAATGCCGCGAAATCGTGGGCAGTGGCGAACACGTACGACGACCCGACGAAGTCGCCCGCTGCATCGAACTTGGGAATCGCCGAGTGCATCCCGGTCGGCTCGAACAGGCGCTCGCGGAAGAATTCTTCGGTGGCATCGCGGCGGTGGCCGGGGTCGCCACCGGGTCCCCCGCTCACGAGGTCGCCGATGAGACGAGCGATGATGTTGGTCGTGCCCGACGAATAGCTGTAGTGGGTGCCTGGCTCGTGATCGAGCGGGAGCGCCGCCGCATACGCCGCATGGCTGGGACCGCTCTCGCCGTACAGCATCTCGATGCAGTGCGAAATCTCGTCGTCGACGTAGTCCTCCACGAATCGCAACCCCGAACGCATCTCCAGGAGCTGCAACGTGGTGATCGCCGCCTTCGGCGTGCCCGCCCATTCTGCGACAGCGGCCGGTGCTTCGACATCGAGGAGGCCGTCGCCGACCAGGATCCCCACCGCCGCATGTGTGATCGACTTCGCCATGCTCCACGAGGTGAGCGTCGACTCGGCGGTGATCTCGATCGCCGGCTGGAAGATGTTCTCGGGTTGGACGCCGTATCGCTCGGCCACCACCTCGCCACGCTGCTGGACCAGCAGCGCCAACGTGACCCCCTCATCGGTGGGCCGTTCGAACAACTCGTCGACGAACTCCGACAGTGAAGGCACGCCGTGGACGTTAGTTCCCGGCAGACAGGCGATCGGCGAGGCCGACCAATCCGTCGACATCGTGCACATCGACTGCCAACAACGGGAGCTCGACCACGATGACATCCTCGGCCAGATCGGCGAGCCCGGCGATCTCCTCACGCTCGGCGGTGGCGAGGTCGGTGAGCTCGTCGTGCCAGGCAACCTGCTCGGCGAGCGGGCCGTCGTCGAGGCCGTCGAGCGCCGCCCGATCGGCGGCGGTGAGTGGCTCGGGCATCGGGTGGATCAGGTTGACGACCACACCTGCGAACGGGAACGAACCGTCGCGGAACGCACCGATCAGGTGCTCGGCCTCGCCGATCGCCTCGGCACGCGGACTCGACACGACGAACGACGCCGTATCGGATCGCAGCAGCTCCGACACCTCTTTGGCCCGTTTGCGCAAACCCGGTTCGATGTTGGCGAGCGATCGGAAGAACTCGACGGTGTCCTCGACGATCTGCGGTCCGGCCAGTCGCCGGACCGCCCACAGGAACATCGACGCTGCAGCGTTGGTGACCTTGGCGAAGGCCCGCTGGCCGACCGTGAGCGCTCGATACACCGGGTGGCCGAGGAAGCCGATCAGGCGATCGGGGGGCTTCGAGCAGATCGATCGTGGTGTCGTGACGGCGGCGTGTCGACGATGACGAGATCCCATTCGCCGCTGGTGTGCAGTTGGTGCAGCCGTTCGATGGCCATGTATTCCTGGGCACCGGCCAACGACCCGGAGATCGCCCGGTACACCGGGTTCTCCAGGATCGCGGCCGCCTGCTTGGGGTTGGCCGTTTGCTCGTGCACGAGCCGGTCGAACGTCGACGCGGCATCGAGCATCAACGCCCACAGCTCACCGTCGCCCGATTCGCCTTTGGACTTCTTGCTCTTCGAGTCGGAGAGTCCGGGAATGCCGGTGACTCGGTGGGGTGCATCGGCTGCGGCGCCGGCTTCGAGACCGAGTGCGTCGGCGAGGCGCCGGGCGGGATCGACCGTGACGACGACCACCTTGCGGCCGGCGAGCGCCGCTGCCACACCCAGTGCTGCTGCGGTGGTGGTCTTGCCGACGCCACCTGGACCGCAGGTGACGAGCAGCTCGGCGTTGACGATCTCGTCCCGGAACGATTCGGCGACGGTGCCGGTCATGTAGACGCCCCGATCATCGGACCGACGAGCGCATCGGCGAGTTCGCCGAGATTGTGCAACGTGAGCCGTGGTGTCGCGAGGCGTGGAGCGAGACGAGCGGGACACCGATCCCGTCGGCGAGACGTTCGATCTGGCTGCGCTGACGTTCGAGGCGTGCACGACCGAAGTCGGTCGACGACGCGAGCGCCGACTTGGCCGACGCCGACAAGGTGATCTTGTGCGCAGCGTCTCGCTTATAGCGGGGGTCTTGTCGAGACCAGGACGATCGGGCCAACAGGAGTTGACCACCGCCGGCAGCAACGACATCCCGATGTCGCCACGCAACTCGGCGGCCAGTTCGAGTGCTTCGGAGACCGGGGTCTCCTCGGGCAGGGTGACGATCATCGCCCGGCAGCGTGCGGGATCACGCAACATTTCATCGACCTCGACCGACTGCTCGCGAACGGGCCCGACTGGACCACGTCGGACAACCCGGTGGCCGAGCGCAGGAACGGGGCAGCGTGGCCAGCCGGTGGCGCATCGACGATGATCAGGTCGGCGGCGCGTTCGTTCGAGCTCCTTGATCTTGCCGAGCACCAGGAGGTGTTCGAGGCCGGGGTGGCCGCGGCGATCATCGGCAGCGACGCAGCCGACGCGGCCCGGCGCAGCATGCCGCCGACACCCTTCAGTTCGAGGTAGTCCGCCGAATGCCTGGTCGGCGGGAATGGTGCGACCGCGACCTGGCCGTCCACCTTGCGCAAGATCCGGTCACTCTAGTCGAGTTCGCGTCCGCCGAGCAGCGGGCCCATGCCAGGGCGTCCGTCGACGGCAACGAACAGCACGTTGGCGCCCTCACGTGCTGCTGCCAGTGCATAGGCCGCGACCGTCGACGATCCGACACCGCCCTTACCGGCGACGACCGCGACCCGTGTGCTCGTCAACCAGTCGGTGGATCACCCGTTTCGGTTATCGCCCCCACCGTACCGCCACGAAGGCGATGAGCGAAGGGCACCCGTGGGTGCGGTTCGCTCATCGCTCCGGTACGCCCGCCCGAAGTGATCAGCCACGCGCACCGGCTGGTGCGGTTCGCTCATCGCTCGCGGTGGGGATGGGGGTGGAGGCTCAGGGGGCAAACCCGGCCGCCGCGAGGCCGACGTGGCTGCCGACAGGGCGGCCCACTGCATCGCAGGCGATCTGTGCGGCGTCGATGAGGCCATCGACCGACATCCCCGTGGCAACACCCATCTCACCGAGCGCATGGGCCAGATCCTCGATCGGGACATTGCCGCTGGTGTTGGGAATGGGCAGCCACCCAGTCCGCCGACACTGGCGTCGAGGCCGGACCGCTCATGTTCGAGCGCCGCAATGGCGTTGGCGATCGCGAGGCCACGTGTGTCGTGCAGGTGCACACCGATCGGCACATCGACGCTCGAATGGACCAGCCCGACCAGCACCGCCACCTCGGTGGGCACGGCGACACCGATCGTGTCGGCGAGACCGATCGACGCACCGGCATCGACGGCTCGGCGAGCGACCTCGACGACCCGTGCGGGTCGACGTGGTGTTCGAACGGGCAACCGAACGCCGTCGACAGCGTCATCTCGATCACCGCGCCGGCATCGGCGCCGCGAGGGCTGAAACGCCGAATTCGTCGATCGCGTCATCGGTGCCGATGCCGGCGTTGTGTCGGCTGTGGGTATCGCTCACCGACACGACGTACTGCAGGTGACTGAGACCGGCAGCGAGCGCCCGCTCGGCGCCACGGGCGTTGAGCACGAGCCCCCAGCGCCGCACGTCGGACGCCGCGCCCGAGACGGCGGTGGCGGCGCACAGCGCCTCGGCGTCGGCCATGGCCGGCACACGGTCAGGACGCACGAAACTGGTCAACTCGAGCATCGCGGACACCGGCAGCGAGCAGCGCTTCGAAGATCGCCACCTTTGCCTCGGTCGGAATCGTTGATTCGTCCTGCAGACCATCACGGAGGGTCACGTCGCGCAGCATGTGGTGGGGGGAAGACGATCGGCGACGTCTCACTCGAGCAGTCTCTCGCCTTCGTCGTGACGACACCGTCGACTCGGTAGACAGACAACTCATGGACGGTGACGTGCGGACACGGACCGGACCCCTGCTCGGTGTCCGGGTGCTCGAACTCGGCAACTTCATCGCAGGACCGTTCGCGGGCCAACTGTTCGGCGACGACGGCGCCGAGGTGATCAAGATCGAATCGCCCGAAGGCGGCGACCCGATGCGCCACTGGGGTGTGTGCGTCGACGATTCGAGCCTGTGGTGGCCGATCATCGCCCGCAACAAACGATCGGTCGTCGCCGACCTCAAGAACCCCGACGACCTCGCGTTCGTCCAGCGCCTCGCCAGTGAATGCGACGTCGTGCTCGAGAACTTCCGCCGGCGCTCGCGAAAGTTCGGACTCGACTACGCCACGCTGTCGGCGAGCAACCCGGCGATCATCGTCACTCACGTGTCGGGGTTCGGCCAGAGCGGGCCACGGGCGACCGAAGCAGGTTTCGGTTCGATCGGCGAGGCAGTCGGCGGCATCCGCCACACGACCGGCGACCCGGACCGACCCCCTGCCCGTGCCGGCATCAGCCTCGGCGATTCGCTCGCCGCGATGTTCGCAGTGATCGGCACGCTCGCCGCGCTCCACGAACGCAACTCGAGCGGCAAGGGCCAAGAGGTCGACGTCGCGATCTATGAAGCGGTCGCAGCGCTGATGGAGTCATCGATGGTCGACTTCGACGTCGCCGGTGTGCTGCGCAACCGGTCGGGCGGCACGCTGCCCGGTGTGGCGCCGTCGAATGCGTACCCGACCAGCGACGGGTCCGAGGTACTGATCGCGTGGCGAATGCCGACAACATCTTCGCTCGGTTGTGCGATGCCATGGATCGGGCGGATCTCGCCGCCGATGACCGTTACGCGATCTCACGCCCGCGCGGCGAACACGAACGTGAGCTCGACGCGCATCATCGCCGAGTGGACGATCACGTTGGGATCGGACGAACTGCTGGCGCTACTGCGCGAACACACCGTTCCTGCTGGCCGTGTGTACACCGCGGCCGACATGCTCGACGACGAGCACTACGCCGCCCGAGAGATGGTGCAGCGCCGAACGGCTCGCACCGGCCGCGAACACCGCGATGCTCGGCGTGGTGCCCAAGTTCCGCCCACCCCCGGCAGCATCACCGATGTCGGCCCCACCCTCGGCGAACACACCGACCTGTACCGGTAGTCACAACAGGGGTCAGACCCAGGATGTGATCAGAACTCGTCGTCGAAGCTGACGTCGCCGGCGACGCCGACCTGGTAGCTACTCACGGTGCGCTCGAAGAAGTTCGACAGGCCCTGCACGTCTTGCAGTTCCATGAAGCTGAACGGGTTCTTGGACCCGAACTCGGGGGCGTAGCCGAGCTGCCCCAAGCGCTGATCGGCGACGAACTCGAGGTAGGTGCGGGTGTCGGCCAGGCTCATCCCCTACACGCCTTCGCCGAGCACATCGGCAGCGAACAACTGCTCGGCGTCGATCGCTTCGTTGATCATCGTGCGGATGTCGGCTTCGAGGTCGGCATCGAACAACTCGGGCTGCTCTTTGCGCACGGTGTCGACGACTTCGAACGCGAAGTTCATGTGGCAGCTCTCGTCGTGGAACACCCAGTTGGTGCCGTCGGCGAGACCGTTCAACAACCCCTTCGAACGCAGGAAGTAGACGTACGCGAACGCCGCGAAGAAGAACAGGCCTTCGATGCACGTGGCAAAGCAGATCAAGTTGAGCAGGAACTGCTTGCGCTGTTCTGGGGTCTCGATCTTCTGCAAGCCCTGGATCGAATCGATCCACTTGAAACAGAACTCGGCCTTGGCGCGGATCGACGGGATGTTCTCGACCGCAGAGAACGCGGCTTCGCGTCTCGGCCATGTCGGGGATGTAGTTGTCGAGCAGCGTCAAATAGAACTGCACGTGCAACGCCTCTTCGTAGAGCTGACGTGACAGGTACATGCGCGTTCTTCGGGGGCGTTGATGTGCTGGTACAAGTTGAGCACCAGGTTGTTCGACACGATCGAGTCGCCGGTGGCGAAGAACGCCACCAGGCGCGACACGAGGTGCTTCTCGGGGCGGGGCATCAGCTTGCGGTCGAGGTCGACGAGGTCGTCGGAGAAGTCGATCTCTTCGACGGTCCAGGTGTTCTTGATGGCGTCGCGGTACATCTCGTAGAACTGCGGGTACCGCATGGGGCGCAGCGTGAGGTCGTAGCCGGGGTCGAGGATGTTGGTCGGACGGGCAGCGCCGACCGGGGGCGCCGATTCGAACTCGTCGGCGAGGGTCTCACCGGGAGCTGTGGACGTTTCGTAGTCGGTGATCGGGTCGATGAGTGCCATCAGTCGCATGCCTCGCAGGATTCGGGGTTCTCGAGGGAGCACGCAAGGGCTTCCTCATCGGTGAAGGTCTTCTCGGCCGGCTCGTCGACGAGCGGCGCGATTGCGTCGGGCTTCTGACCACCGCCGGTGGGCGGAGTCGGCGCCGGCTTCGAACCCGAGGTGGTGCTCTGGTTGATCCGCGGTGTCGCCGGGCGCCGCAAGTAGTAGGCGGTCTTGAGGCCCTGCTTCCAGGCGTGCAGGTACATCGAGGAGAGCTTGCCGATGGTGGGGGTCTCCATGAAGAGGTTCAGCGACTGGCTCTGGTCGATGAAGGCGCCGTGCTCGGCCGCCATGTCGATCAGGGCCCGCTGCGGGATCTCCCACGCCGTGCGGAACACTTCCTTGAGCTCAGCGGGGATGCGGTCGACGTCTTGGACCGACCCCTCGGCGCGGTTGATGTCGTTGATCATCTGCTCGTCCCACAGGTTGCGGGCCTGGAGCTCGCGCACCAGGTAGCGGTTGATCTGCATGAACTCGCCCGACAACGTCTCACGCTTGAACAGGTTCGACACCTGCGGCTCGATGCACTCGTAACAGCCGACGATCGAGGCGATCGTGGCGGTGGGGGCGATGGCGATCAGCAGGCTGTTGCGCAGGCCGTGAGCGGTGATGCGGGCACGCAGTGCGTCCCAGTCGAGCTCGGCGGTGCGGGGTGACGCCACCGTTGGCGACATCCCACAGGTCGAACTGCAGGTCGCCCTTGGCAGCTCGGGTGCCCTCGTAAGCCTCGTGTGCGCCACTGACCTCGGCGAGTTCGGTGGACGCCCACAGCGCATGGAAGTAGATGTGGGCGCTGATCGTGCGGCTCAGGTCCTTTGCATCGGCTGAGTCGAATGCGAAGCCCTTCTTGAAGAACACGTCCTGCAGGCCCATCAGCCCGAGGCCGACCGGACGCCACTTGTGGTTCGAGAACTCGGCTTCCGACGTCGGGTAGTAGTTGATGTCGATCACCCGATCGAGCAGCGGCACGACCTGACGCACGACCTCGCCGAGCTTGGCGAAATCGAATTCGCCCTGCGCATCGACGTAGGCGCCGAGGTTGAGCGAACCGAGGTTGCACACAGCAGTGTTGTCCTGGTCGGTGACTTCGAGGATCTCGGTGCACAGGTTCGACAGGTGCACCACGCGAGGCGAGCCGTCGGCGTTGGCTTCACCGGTCTGGTTGCACTTCTCGTTCGATGCGTCCTTGAACGTCACCCAGCCGTTGCCGGTCTGCGCGAGGGTGCGCATCATCTTCGAGTACAGCTGGCGGGCCGGGACCTGCTTCTCGTAGAGGCCGGCTTCTTCAGCAGCCACGTAGGCGCGGTCGAAGTCGTCACCGAACAGGTCGGTGAGGTGCGGCGCCTTCTTCGGGTCGAACAGGCTCCACTGCCAGTCCTTCTCGACTCGCTCCATGAACAGGTCGGGGATCCAGTTGGCGATGTTGAGGTTGTGCGTGCGGCGAGCGTGATCGCCGGTGTTGTCGCGGAACTCCAGGAAGTCTTCGATGTCGGCGTGCCACGACTCGAGGTACACGCAGGCGGCACCCTTGCGGCGACCGCCCTGGTTGACCGCGGCAACCGACGAGTCGAGCGTGCGCAGCCACGGCACGATGCCGTTGGAGAGGCCGTTGGTGCCCTGGATGAGGCTGCCCTTCGCACGCACCCGGTGCCAGGCAACGCCGATGCCACCGGCGAACTTCGACAGCTTCGCGATGTCGGTGTAGCGCTTGTAGATGCCTTCGAGGCTGTCTTCTGGCGAGTCGAGCAGGTAGCAGCTCGACATCTGCGAATGAGCGGTGCCCGAGTTGAACAGGGTGGGGCTCGACGGCAAGTAGGCCAGCGAACTCATCAGGTCGTAGAAACGCACGGCTTCGTCGACGTCGGTGCACAGACCGCAGGCGACACGCAGGAAGAAGTACTGCGGGGTCTCGATGACCTCACGGCGCGACGGGTGACGCAGCAGGTAGCGGTCGTACACGGTGCGCAGGCCGAAGAACTCGAAGCTGCGGTCGCGGTCGGAGTCGATGGCGGCGTTGAGCGCCGGCGCGTTGGCGTTGACGAAGGCGAGCACTTCGTCGGAGACGAGGCCTTCGGCGTGGCCGACGGCGATCGACTCGGAGAACCACGGGATGTTCTGGTTGCGGACCTCTTTGTCGACGACGATGGCGAGCAGACGCGAGGCGAGCTTGGAGTAGTTGGGCTCTTCGACGATGAGTCCAGCGGCGGTGCGGATCGACAGGTCGTCGAGTTCACGTGTGGTGGCGCCGTCGGCGAGCGCGGAGATCGTGCGTGTTGCGACGCGGCATGGGGTCGACGCCGAGCAAGCCCTCGGACGCCTTCGCAATCGAGTTGACGATCTTGTTCACGTCGACGGGTTCGAGCGCACCACTGCGCTTCTTCACCCGCATCCCACCAGCGGTCGGTGTGGCGGTGGCGACCGGCGCCTTGGCCGTGTCGGTCAGCGTCGGCGCAGCGCCGGCACCTACCGTGGACTCGGTTGTTGCGGCGTTGTCATCGATCACTGTCACCGTGGGTTCTCCTGCTCATTCGTACGTCGTCGTCGGGCATTGCGAAATTGTCTGGATTTGGTCAAGAAGTTGCTGCAGACCACCAGATGTCGTGGTCATCACCCGCCGGAGGCACCACATGTCGTGGCGACGGGTCCGTAATTACAGCAGTGAAACTACGGGTGTGTCAACCGTCTCGTCGAGAAACTGTCAACTTGCCTGGACAGCGGCCATGTCTGCCCTGCGCACAGCGGCCTGATCTGCAAGACGAATGTCGGCGAGTTCGGCCTGGCGGCGCAGTTTCGACCATGCCTCATCGACCGATTCGGCGGTCGCTTGGACGAAATCGGCCCCCCGGCGGGCTCGGTCGCCGGTGTCACGTTCGGCTTCGGCGTGCCAGATCTCCTCGACCTGCAAGAGCCTGCCGTCTCGACCGCGCACGTTGTTCTCGCGGAACTCCAGCGTGGTGCGCCATCCAGAGCGTTCCAGCTCACGGCGGTCGTTTTGCGCCAGGACAGCTCCGTGTTGGCGTTGACGCAGCAGGCGCTGGCGTGGCGTGGGAAGGGCTCGGGCGACCATGGAACCATCTTGAACGACATGCCCTGTGGAGCGTCAGTACCGATTGCTTGTGAATTGCGGGCGTGTGTCTGTGGGTTCGAGGCACCGGTCTGGGGACAACGGCCAGAATCTGTGCACTGCCTGTGGGCGGAGGCCATCGCTTCGGAGCACGATGCACTTTCGGGGGCCGCGACGCCGTCGCAGATGGGAACAGTCGAAACAACGTCACGACACCGGGTAGGTTCTGACGAATGGGCGCGAACCTGCGGCGGAGCAGACGATCGGCGCTCCGTGGCCTCTGAAGTACTGGGTGTCAGGGATCGGGCCCGGTTCGCTCGGCCTGCCGCACCGGCCGCGACGATCGAGCGCCCGCAACTCGACCAGCTGTATGCCACCGGCCGCGGCAAGATCGTTCGCGTGCTCGGTCCGGGGGGATACGGCAAGTCCACCCTCATCGGGCGATGGATGAGCAACGAAGACCGACCCGTGCTGTGGTTCGACGCCGAGCCCATCGACAACGACCCGGCAGTGTTCGCCGACGCGCTGATCGGTGCGCTCTCGAGCGTGGATCCCGGCGCGTTCGGCGCACTGCCGGTCGCGCCATCGGGGTCGCCGGGGTTCGCTGATCACGTGATTCCCGCCATCGGCGCCGCAATTGCAAAATGTCGCGAACCGTTCGTCATGGTCGTCGACGACCTCCACCTGATCGACGCTCCTGAGACCGAGGCCGTGCTCGACACGATCGCTGCACATCTGCCACCCCACTCGACGCTGGTACTGAGCGGACGAGCACACCACCTCGATGAAGCGGTCGCCCGATTCCGCCTCGAGCCAGGGGTCGTCGACGTCGACGTCGCCGCGCTCGCCTTCGACGACCACGAGTCGCGAGCACTGCTCCTCGCTCTGGGTGTCGATGCCGGGCACGTCGACGCGATCGCGATCGGGCAGTTCGAGGGCTGGCCTGCCGGATTGCGTCTCGCCGGCCTGGTACTCAAGTCGCGGAGCACGCCCGACGACCTCGAATCGATCGCTCAGGCTGCGTTCATCACCGACTACTTGCGTGCCGAGTGGACCAGTTCGCTGCGAGTCCGCGACCTCCAGTTCCTTCGCGAGGCCGCATGTCTCGGAACGTTCACCGGCGAGATGTGTTCCGACGTCCTCGGTCTGGCCGGGGCGGCTGCGACGTTGCGCCGCCTCCAGCACGATGTGCAACTGGTGCTGCCGCTCGATCAGCGCGACCAGTGGTATCGGATGCATCCGATCCTGGCGGAGTGGCTCGAGAGCGAGCTCCGCGACGACGCTCCTGATCGCTGGGTCGAGGTGCACCTCAGCGCAGCACAGTGGTGGGAGCTCCGCGGCGACATCGACCTCGCCCTCGATCACGCCACCGCCGTGGGCGACATCGACCGTTGTGAGCAACTGATCACCGACAACGCTGCCAAGTACTTCCCCATGGGAGCCCACTCGACAGTTCGCCGGTGGCTGGACCGTCTACCGAACGACCGCATCCTGCGATCCGGCTCGTTGAGTGCGCTCGCGACGATGGCCGCACTTCACGTCGGCGACGGTGCCCGAGCACGCCAATGGAACCACAATCTCTCGAATCTGGTCGGCACCGACAGCCAAGACCGAGACGAGAACGACGTGGTCTCGATGATCGCAGAAACGCTCAGGGCGGAAATCGAAGTACACCCAGTGAGCATCCAGATCGAAACGGCACGGCGAGCCACCGAACACTCACCGCCGGGACCGTGGCGAAACAACTCGATCCTGGTGCTCGGTGCGCACATGTTCATGGCCGGCGACGAGAACTGCCTCGAGGTCTGGGAGCAGGGCGTACTCGATGCCGAAGTCATCGGAGCACCGCTGCTCATCGCCCACCATCTCGCCGGGTCCGCCACGGCGAGGGCGCTGAGCGGCGACTCGGCGGGTGCCCTCCAGCGGGGCCGGCGCGCCCAAACGATACTCAGGGAGGCCAACGCCATCCTGCTGCCGACGATGGCGCTCGATGTCGCCGTCAGCGCATTCGTCGAAGGCTCGTGTGGCAGCGCCGACGTCGCCGCTGACGAGATGGCGATTGCCGCTCGACATCTCGAGGGGCTCCGGTCCGTGGCACCGTGGTTCAACACGATGGCCCGGCTGATCCTCGTGCGTACGTCGCTGATGATCGGCGACCAACCTGCGGGCCGACGATTCCTCCGCGAGGCCGAGCAGTTCGCTCTGCAGCCTGGCGATGCTCACGGCGCACTCCGCCACATCGAGACACTTCGCCACCAGGCGGAAGCCACCTGGTCGATCTCGATCGACGGTGCAGGCTCACTCACCCCGGCCGAACGACGAGTGCTGGCCTACCTTCCGACGAATCTCGGACTGTCCGACATCGCAGGAGAACTCTTCGTGTCGCGCAACACCGTCAAGTCACACGCAGCGGCCATCTACCGCAAACTCGGCACGTCGTCGCGCCGTGAAGCCGTCGAGCTCGCACGCAAAGCCGGTTTGATCGACGGCAACGGCTCCGAGCCGGCTCATTGACATCACCGGTCCCAGGGCCGAACACCACCGACGAGAGCACGCGAATGCGGGACGGAGCAGATCAATCAAACGGCACCGCGTGCCAGGTGTGATCACCCCAGTTGGATGACGTCCCAGCTGTCAGACGACCGGAAGCATTCCGGTTTCGGGCGACTCGCTGTCGCTCGTTGCTCCGTCCGTGGCGATCGAGATCACGACGGCACCGCCCAACGCGAGCGCGAGCCCGACGATCGCGACCACGACATGCCAGGTCGGCCGGCTCAGACGTTCGTCGAGGAGAAACGTGCCGATGAGAATCGACACGAACGGGTTGACGGTCGACACCGTTGCGACCGACGGAGCGAGGCGGCCCGTGCCGAGCGAGATCTGTTGCAGGACGAAACCGAGGATGCCCACCGACGCGAGCACGTACGGCTCCCAGTGCGAGAGCATCTCCCCGACACCATCCTTCAGGTAGTTGAGCGTTGGCTTGGTGAGCGACGCCGACAAGCCGAAGAGCACGCCGGCGGCCGATCCGTACATGGCCGCCTTCAACGACAGGCCTCCGCGGTTGGCGAAACCGAGCATCGCACCCGACACGATGGCGACGAGGACGATCACGAACAGCCAGTCCTGACCAGGAGCGTTGCCGTTGCCGTCGGCGGGATGGCCGAAGATCGTGAACAGCGCGAGCCCGACAATGATCACGAACGCTCCGCCGATCTCGCGCCTGCCGACATGTTGTTGAGTGAGGTAGTAGCCGAGCGGGAGTGCGAAGACCACGGTGGTGACCAGAAGTGGCTGGACGATGGAGACCTGACCGCGATCGAGCGCGATGGCCTGCACGACGTAGCCGGTGAGCATTGCGCCTGTGCCGAGCAACCACATCGTCTGGCCGAGCAGTTTCAGCAGCGACGACGGCTCGGCCAGCGACACCTTCGGCAGGTTGAGGGCCCCCTTTTGCTGCAGCGTTGCAGCCAACGCGAAGAGAAATGCCGCCACCAGGGCCAAGGTCGCTGCCACGACCACCAACGCTACGCGTCGATGCGCGAAACATCGGCGATACTTTCCCCACCATGCGCGGAGCGATGCAGCCACCAGCTCGAGCCGTCCACCCCGCCTCGACTGGTTCCGCGTGATCTCCGCCACGCTCTACGTGCTGTTCTACGCACTCGTCGCTGCTGCCAGCCCGATCGTGCTCACCGCAACGCTCGTGGTGATTCGAAGCGAACAACCACGCACCAACAGCATTGCCTTCCTGTCCGGGTTCCTAATCGGCACGACGATTGCCGCCGCCCTGGGCTTGGTGCTCGGCCAGGCTGCCGCCGATCGGCTCGACTCGCACGAGACCCTCGAAGGAGTCTTGGCGCTGCTGCTCGGCGTCGCGCTCGTGACCGCTGGGCTGCGTGAACGCCACAACCCAGCCCCACCCGAGACCGGTCGCGGTGGCGCGATCATGGCGAGACTGAGCCACGTCAGACCAGGTGCGGTGTTCTCGGTGGGTGGGCTCCTCGGGTTCGGCGGCCCGAAGCGGCTCGTGCTCACCTTCTTGGCCATGGCGTCGCTCGGTGAGGCAGACCTTCGCAGCGTCGTGAACCTCACGCTGATCGCTCTGTATGTCGCGGTGGCCACGCTGCTCGTGTCGGTGCCGGTCGGCGTCGTGGTGATCGGTGGGAGCCGTGCCGCCACGATCGTCTCCCGAGGTGAGTCGTGGCTGAAGGCGAACGCCATGTGGATACGCGTGTGGATGGCCCTGGGGCTCGGCGTGGTGCTCATCCTCGACGGGCTACTCCGCCTGAGATGACCTGAGCGACATCGATCAGAGGATGTTGACGGCGTTTGCGATCACCAGCGTCAGCAACACCAACGAGTCCGGCGGGACCAGCCCAGACAACCGCGGAGTAGATGTGCACCGGGAGCAGGAGCGGCAAGACGACCAGCACCCCGACGATCAGCGACGGCCCGAGGCGATGTTCGCCGCGAATGGGCGTCGAACGGTGTCACCCACCGCCGGCTGCCGGTGAAGCTTCCGGTGCAGCAGCTTCCTGTGCTGGTGCCGGCCCGAGATGAGCCGACACGACGTAGGACACCACCACGGCAACGATGACCACCGGCGTCAACGCCAAGCCGTCGGCCTGGAGGAAGAGCACCACCAACAGCACCGAGACGAGTGGCAGACTCAACATCGCAACCGTCATTGCTCCGATTCCCATCGCCACGCCGGCGATCATCGGAAGGCCCGGCAAGTTCGACAGCAGCACGCCGCCCGCAGCGCCGATGAACATGCCAGGAAAGACCGGGCCGCCGCGGAAGCTGCTGAGCGCAAAGCTGTATGCCAGCGACTTGCAGACGATCAAGAGCAGCAACGCCCCGACGGTCCAGCTCGCTGCGTCGTCGATCAGCGGTGCCAACGGCTCTGTCCCGAGAACAAGACGTCGTCCGTTGGCTTGTCGGTGAACGTTGCGAAGACGAACACCGTCACGCCGATGCCCAGGCCAACCACCGGCATCAGCAGCACCATGCGACGCTCGACGATCGATTGCAACCTCAACGCGATTCGAGTGATCGCTGCGCCGAGCAGCGCTGCGAGGATGCCAATGACAATCGCCCACCCGAACTGGCCAACCGTCGGTGCACCGACGGCCGGAATGTCGGGGACGGCCAGCGAGAACGTTCCGAACCCGGTCCATGCATCGAGCCCGACATAGATCAACGATCCGATTCCGGCTGCGAGGAGACCGGGCACGAGCACCACACCCAGCATCGCCCCACCGAGCCCTGCTGCTTCCATCATCAGAAACGCTCCCGCCAGCGGTGATCCCAACAGCGTGGCAGATGGCAGCGAAGCTTCCGGCGCCACCGACCACCATCGCCGCGGTCGCTGGCGCATCACGCTTGAGGAAGTGCACGGCGAGAACTCCCAGTCCGCTACCGATCGCGATCAGCGGTGCTTCAGGTCCGAGCACCACACCGAGACTCAGCGTCGCGAACGACGCCAGGATGATCCCTGGCAATTCGATCGGTGGAACCGGGCCACCCGCCTTGAAACCCTCGGCCGGCTTGTGCCCAGCCTCACCCGGCAGGTGCTGAATCGTGAGAGCAACGAGCAGTCCACTGAGAACGAGCGGTGCGATCGGCCACCAATCAGGAGAGCTGTCGAAACCGAGGTGGCCCGGCAAGGTCGTGAACACGTAGTTCTGCACCTCGGCAACGGCCTTCAGGAAGAAGTACGCGACCACTGCGACCACCAGGTCAGCCACTGCCCCCAGCAGCAGCAAGCCGACGTACGCCTTGCTCCGCAGCAACTGGACCGGGTCGGGTGCGGCCACCGGTGCGTCAGCGGTCATCGCGGGACGTCGCATCGGTGTCGTGCTCGTGCAGTGCGGAGTACAAGAGACATTCCCTTCGTCGGTGCCGCGAAATCGTCTGAACATCATCAGGCAGCGACAGGCTCAACACAGGTACGCATGAAATCGCCGTCCAGCCAAATGCGGTCCGGTCGAGTCGAGCTCCGTCATGTCCGGGATCTCGGTCGGTTGGACGGACTGCGACTACTGCTGGGACATGGCGATGCGGAAGCGCTCGTCGGGATCGATGAAGTGGTCGTGATCGTCGTCGCCGAGATCGATCTGCACCCACTGGATCTTGCCGGTGAACTTGCTGTCGGCGACGGTGTAGTTCGACAGCACCGGGGTGCCGGACTCGTAGCCGATGTCGGTGGTCTCATCAGCGGAGAACACCATCGGCTGGGTGGCGCCGACGCGTCCGGTCCCGACGGCGGTGCCGTCGTAGTAGAGCGTGACGTCACCGCCCTTGGCGAGGCCGCCGCCGTCGTACGCGAACTCCATGCGCACCTGGTGCTTGCCCGCCGTGAGTGCCGAGTCGGCGGTGATGACGAACTCTTGGATGCCGAGCACGTTGTAGACGAACACGGCTTTGCTGTCGCGCAGCAGCACACCCCAGCCGCCGAAGCGTCCGCCCTGCGCGATGATCGTGCCCGTACAGCCGTCATCGGGCACGACGATCTCGGCGGTCACCGAGAACGACTTGTTCTTGATACTGACGACACTGTTCTCCGACAGACGCCCCATACCCGGGAAGAACAGCTGGGTGTTGCCGTGGATCAGTGTCGGTCGTCCCGCCATCGACGGCTCGAGTCGCTCCGAAGTGCGGTCGTCCATGGGGAGCACGTTGTACTTGGTTGCCTCGATCAACCAGAGCCGTTGCAGCTTGGCGAGCATGTCGGGGTGTTCCTCGACGAGGTTGTTCGCCTGCGTGAAGTCGGTGGAGCCGTCGTACAACTCCCAGACGTCGTCGTCGAAGGCGGGAAGGTCGCCGCCGACCATCACCCACGGGGTGCGGTGCTTGGTGACCGCGCTCCACCCACGGAAGTAGATGCCCCGGTTGGCGAACATCTCGAAATACTGCAGGTCGTGGCGTTCGGCCTCGTCGGGCCCGGTGAAGGAGTACAGCATGCTGGTGCCCTCCATCGGCGACTGCTGCACACCGTTGACCATCGTCGGCTCCGGGAGCCCGGCGGCTTCGAGGATGGTGGGTGCGATGTCGATCACATGGGTGAACTGCGAGCGCAACCCTACCGGCGTCGGTGATCCTCTCCGGCCAGTGGACGATCGTGCCGTTGCGGGTGCCACCCCAGTGCGATGCGACCTGCTTGGTCCACTGATACGGGGTGTTCATCGCCCACGCCCAGCCGACCGAGTAGTGGTTGTACGACGCGGGCGAGCCGAACTCGTCCATCTTGGAGACCATGAACTCGGGTGTCTCCAACGCGGCCATGCCGTTGAAGTTGGCCATCTCGTTGAACGCACCGTTCATCGTGCCCTCGGCCGACGCGCCGTTGTCGCCGATGATGTAGTAGATCAACGTGTTGTCGAGAATGCCGAGATCCTCGATCGTGTCGATGATGCGACCGACGTGATGATCGGTGTGCTCGAGGAACCCGGCGTACACCTCCATCTGACGACGCCAGCACCGGCTTCAACTCGTCGGGCATGTCATCCCACGCCGTGATCTCCGCATGGCGTGGCGGCAGCTCAGCGTCCGCGGGGATGATGCCCATCTCCTTCTGCTTCGCGAACGTGCGCTCACGCAGGGCATCCCAGCCGTCGTCGAAACGGCCCTTGTTCTTCTCGATCCACTCGTCGGGGCAGTGATGCGGCGCGTGCGTCGCTCCCGGGGCGAAGTAGGTGAAGAACGGCTTGTCCGGCGCCAACGCCTTCTGCTGGCGGATCCAGTTCACGCAGTGGTCTGCGAGGTCCTCGGTGAGGTGATAGCCCTCCTCCGCCGTCGCCGGCGGCTCGACCGGGGTGAGCCCGTTGTACAGCGCCGGCTCCCACTGGTTGTTCTCGCCACCGATGAACCCGTAGAAGTACTCGAACCCGCCGCCTGCCAGCCGGCCACGCATCGAACGGGCCGATCGGCGACGACTGCCACACCGGCACCTCGTGGCACTTGCCGAACTGCGCTGTCGAATAGCCGTTGAGCTTCAACGTCATCGCCAACGGCGCCTTGGTGTTCGGGCGCATCGAGCTGTTGCCCGGAGCCGACGTGGCGGTCTCGGTGATCGAACCCATGCCGACCGAATGATGATTGCGACCGGTCATCAACGCCTGCCGCGTCGGCGCACACAACGCCGTGGTGTGGAAACGGTTGTAGCGCAGGCCACCAGCTGCCAGACGGTCAGCCGTCGGCGTCGTGCACGGACCACCGAACGTCGACGACGCACCGAAACCGACGTCGTCGAGCAGGATCACCAACACATTGGGCGACCCCTCCGGCGGCAGCAGCGGCTCGATCGGTGGGAACTCCGTGTCCGGATCCTTCGCGTCGTAGGTCGTCAGTGTCGGTGCTGGACGATCCGGAATCGGCAACATCGTGCGGGCGTGGCGGTCGGGTCGTGCAGTCATGTCAGCTTCCTTTGGTGCAACGGTTCGAATTCTCCGGGGCGGGTCCGATTCGGACCTCACTCATCCTGGCCCAAATCGCGGCGCCGGATATCCCCCAACATGGCCGATTTCCTGTGCAGCTGGGTCAGGCGATGATCGAGATGCCGTCGCCCAGGACCTTGGCGCCGAGGACGACGAACAACACCGTCATCACGGTGGCGTTGTTGTCGGTCAGCCACTGCTTCATCTCGGTGAGGGTGTGCGTTGCCTTCGAGCCCATGACCAGATTCAGGATCACGGGTGCGCCGATGGTCAGCGAGGCGATCAGCACGTACACGACCAACACGACGGCCTCGTCGCCCGAACTCAACCCGGCGCCGCCAATCGTTGCGGCAGCGGCGATGGTCAGCCCGAGGTTCTTCGGGTTCACCGCCGACAACACCAGCCCCAGCCCGAGCGACTTCACTGCAGTGAACTCGTCGATCGACGACATCCACTTCGGCATTGCCGCGTGCTCCCCCGGCTGCGGGCGGCTCTTCCACTGCTTGAACCCGAGCACGATGAACAGTGCGCCGATGAGGATCTTGATCCACCCACTGGCGGTCGACGGTGCGCCGTCGGACGACGAGATGCCCAGGGCGAGCATGATCATCCCCACCCCCAAGAGCCCGACGATCCACCCGACGAGGAACGAGATGCTGTTCGCCTTCGAGCCCTTGGAGAAGAGCATCAGGATCACGGCGATGATCGGCACGGGGCTGATCGCCACAGCCACCGCCTCTCCGAGGATCGCTCCGATTGCTTGACCCATGCCGGTACTCCCTGTGGTGCGGACGCGACGATTCGCGTCGTTGGTCAAGAATCATCGCAGCACCACCGGCCAACATCACCCACACCGGATGATCGGTCCGCCGCGACGGCCACAGGGTCGCTGGCCCACGGACTCGCCCGCCATGGGTGATGACGAGGTGGCGGTGCGGCTCCAGACTGGTGGGGTCCGACGACGATGACAGCAAGATGAGTGACCCGATGCCCACGCCGAGCCTGCCCCTCACGAGTTCGACGACCGTTCCAGTGCGTCGACCGTTCCACGTGCTGGCCAAGCCGACCGGTGCGATCTGCAACCTCGACTGCGAGTACTGCTTCTTCCTCACCAAGGAGACGCTGTATCCCGGCGACCGGTTCCGGATGACCGATGACGTGCTCGAGTCCTACATCGGACAGCTGCTCGATTCGCATCCCGACGGCGAGGTGACGATTGCGTGGCAAGGGGGCGAGCCCACGTTGATGGGGCTCGACTTCTTCCGGCGAGCGGTGGCCGTGGTCGAACGACTCCGTCGCCCTGGCCAGATTCCGCTGCACACGATCCAGACCAACGCCACCCTCCTCACCGACGAGTGGGCGCAGTTCCTGGCCGAACACGACTTCCTCGTCGGCCTCAGTATCGATGGCCCTCCGCCCATGCACGACCGGTTCCGGTTCGACAAGCACGGTCGGCCGTCGTCGGACCGGGTGTTGCGCGGTCTCGGCCATCTCCAAGTGCACGACGTCGCCGTCAATGCGATGGTCACCGTCAACGCAGCCAACCAGGATCACCCGCTCGAGGTGTACCGCTACCTGCGAGACGACCTCGGTTTCCGACACATCCAGCTGATCCCGATCGTCGAACGCGACAACGACACCGGATTCCAAGAAGGCGACACGGTCACGCACCGATCGGTTGATCCTTCGGCATGGGGAACGTTCCTCAACGCAGTCTTCGACGAGTGGGTCGTGCGCGATGTCGGAGAGGTGTTCGTGCAGATGTTCGACGCCGCGCTCGCCGCATGGCTCGACATGCCACCGACCATGTGCATCTTCCATGAGACATGCGGCGATGCCGTTGCGCTCGAACACAACGGCGACGTCTACTCCTGCGATCACTTCGTCGAACCCGACCACCTCGTCGGCAACATCATGCAGACGACACTCGTCGAGCTGGTCGAGAGCCCGAAGCAGCGAGCGTTCGGGAGCGTCAAGCTCGGCTCACTGCCGTCGTACTGCCAGTCGTGCGAGGTGCGCTTCGCGTGCAACGGCGAGTGCCCGAAGAACCGCTTCACGATGACGCCCGACGGCGAGCCCGGTCTCAACTACCTGTGCGTTGGGTATCGCTCGTTCTTCGGGCACATCGACGGCCCGATGCGACTGATGGCCGACCTGCTCTCCGAGGGCCGATACGCCGATGAAGTGATGAAGGTGCTTGCCGACTCGGGCCGCAACGAGCCCTGCCCGTGCGGCAGCGGACGCAAGAGCAAGGTCTGCCACCAACTCCCACGGTGATCGCTCTCCCGCTGCGATCAGACCCCTCGGTCGTCGCTGTCTGGGGCAGGGCCGAGCGCACCCGACACAGCGTCGTCGTCGCTCGTCGTCAATCGTTGGCGCAGCAGCAGAATCGTGGCGCTGGTGAGCAGCACGAAGATGGGCATGGCCAGCCCGAACGGCGACGAGACGAGCGGCACGACGAAGAGAATCAGCGCCGCCGCGTATCCGACGTACGCCACCCAATTGGGCAGCACCGCCGTTCGCAGGAAGATCGTTGAAGCGCTGGCGACGAAAACCGCTTGAATGCGGGGTCCGACCACCAGCATCAGCCCGACGGCAATCGATTCGGCGAGGCGGATCGCACCGAGATCGAGTTCACCCTGGTCGATGACGGCGGGTGCGGCGAGGCAGGTGGTACCGACGAGCCAGATGCCGATGTAGACGAGCGCCGAGCCGAAGAACGCCGTGGAGAAGAACTGGTCCTCGCGTTCGCCCACTCGGCGACGAACGACGGCGACGAACCAGAGCAACGCGACGGCGGCGATGCTGGAGAGTCCGAGTCCGAGCGCAAGCCGGAAGTGGTTGTCGTCGTCGGCGCGCCAGCGAGTGGCGTCATCTCCCCACTCATACGGCAGCGCTCGAAGCGCATACATCGCGAGGACCGCTGTGATCGAGTACACGAGGCCCGCCGCAGCCGCCGACTCGACTCGCCGACGACCGATGCCTCCCACCGCCTGGCCAGCAGTCTCTGGTGTGTTCACGACGGCGGATCCACTTCCTTCGAAACGGCGTCTGTTTCGCCGGGTGAAGGCATCGTATGCTTTCCGAATCGCACGATCCGCACCACATCGAGTGATCCTCGGCCACCTCGTGCCAGGGGGAGCAGCCCGCCCTCGCCCGCTCTGGGCGATGACAGATCCCCCCGCACGCGGCAAGCTGCGAGCATGACACTGCAACCGGTATCTCGAGCTGTCGGCTGGCGCCGGCTGGTGCCGGGCATCGTCAGCATCGCCGACGGTGCCCGGCACAGTCGCTCGGCCGACACGCGAGCGGCCCTCACCGTGTGGGCTGTCGTCGTGCCCCAGTCGCTGGCGTACGCCACCCTGGCCGGCATGCCGTCGGTGCACGGCCTCTACGCGGCGGCCGCCGCACTCGTGGCGTACGCGATCTTCGGGACGTGTCGAGATCTGAACATGGGGGCGGAGTCGACCGTTGCCATCATGGCGGCAGCCACCGTCGCTCCATTCGTCATCGGTGCCGACGACGTCATCGACCTGACAGCGTTGCTCGCACTCCTCGTTGGCGGCTGGTGCGTGCTCGGATACGTCGCCCGCCTCGGATTCATCGCCGACTTCCTGTCACGACCGATCCTCGCCGGCTACGTGTTCGGATCAGGGATCATCATCGTGCTCAGCCAACTCGAGGCGCTGCTCGGCATCAGCATCGACGGCGACCTGTACGTCACCGACATCGGCGCGATCGTCGGCAACCTCGGTGATGCGCACGGGTTGACGACGCTGATGGGGCTGTCCACGGTGGTCCTCGTGCTGCTGCTGCGCCGCTACGCGCCCCAGGTGCCGGCCCCACTGGTTGCCGTCGTGCTGGGCACCGTGCTGGTCGCCGTGTTCGATCTCAACGCCCGAGGAGTCGCAGTCGTCGGCGAGATCGAGTCCGGACTGCCCGTCCCGGGGATACCGGAGGTGACGTTCAGCCAGTTCACCCAGCTGCTGTTGCCGTCGCTCGGGATTGCACTGCTTGCGTACCCCGACAGCTTCCTCACCGCTCGCTCGTTGGCGTCCAGAGGCGACTACGACCTCGAGCCGGATCAGGAGTTCCTGGCAATCGGCGCATCGAATCTCGCGTCGGGAGTGTTTCAGGGGTTCCCGGTCAACGGCAGCCAGTCGAGAAGCTTCGTGCAAGCCGATGCGGGCGGCCGGTCGAACCTCGCCGGTCTCATCTGCGCAGCACTCGTGGTACTGACGCTGATCATGCTCACCGGACTGTTCGAGCAACTCCCGACGGCTGTGCTCGCCGGGATCGTGATCGTCGCCGGGATCAGCCTGTTCGCGCTCGACGATTTCAAGGCGCTGTGGCACCTTCGCAAGTCCGAGTTCTGGCTCGGTGCCGCCACGATCGCCTCGGTGCTCGTGCTCGGGATGCTCGGCGGTATCGCGTTTGCGATCGGCCTCTCGCTGCTCGTCACCGTTGCCAAGGTTGCCCGTCCGCACACGGCTTCCCTCGGTCGCGTCGAAGGCACCGACACCTACCGCGACCTCGAACGCAACCCCAACGCCGTTGCCGTGCCCGGTCTCTTGATCTACCGAGTCGACGACGAGCTGTTCTTCGCGAACGCCACGCACGTCGTCGATGACGTCAAGCGCCGACTAATCGCCGCCGACCCACCGGCGACGGCCATGGTGTTCGACGCCGAGGGAGTGTCCAACATCGATTCGACCGCGCTCGAATCACTCGCTGATCTCGTCGCCGAACTCGACGCGGCCGAGGTCGAGATCAGCTTCGCCCGAGTCCGCCAACCAGTTCTCGACATGCTCGAACGATCCGGCATCCGGCAACGTGTCGGGGCGCATGCGGTGTTCCTCGAGGTCGACGATGCCGTCGACCATTTCCTGAGGACGCGCCCCCACCCGAGTTCAGACCACACTCCTTGATCCTGGCGGGTCGCTTCACCCTCTTCGGGTGACGCACACCTCCACCTCCACGCAGAGACTGGTGCTTCAGCAGCGCTCTCAACCCACCAGAGAGGTGCGGGATTCCATGCTCGATCAAGAACTGTCCCTGCATTCGATGCCGTCGTGAACGCATTCTTGGCTCCCTTCACGCGATCGGTCGAACGTTGGCCGATGTTCGACGACGAAGATCGGCTCCCCGGCTGCCGAAGCACCGGTGAGCATCCGAACCCCCCGAGCGCCGATCGACAGCGGTCGGTCACCGCGTTCATCGTCCCAGCCCTGCTGAGCAACGGCGACGAACTCACCGAAGTCATCGATCGGATCGCTGCGCGGGTCGACGAAACAATCCGCTGTCAGAGCCCAGCGCTTCTCACGAAGTCGCGCCCTGAACTCATCTCAGCGCTCTTCGCGGGCGATGACGCGATCACGGATGTGTCGGTGAAGTTGTCGAGTATCGCCTTGGCCGGAGCATCGAGCTTCGTCGAATGGGAAGTGCGCGGTCGATTCACCCGTCCGGCGTTCCTCGACGACGACCTGATGATCGAGCCGACCGGGCAGGCCGTCACGACCACCGGAGTCATGGTGCTCACATTCGTCGGCGACCGCGTCGGCGACATCCGTTGCTACTACGACGCCCTCGATCTCGACGACCAGCTCCTGCATGGTCACGCCGAGCGATCACCTCGCTGAGACAGCGCACCGCTCGTGGATCGCCCGGTATGGGTGATGCCTCGACGACCCGAACGGGAGCAGGCTGTCACCGTTCGGCAACGGGTCCACCGATGTCGAGTGGCCGACGCTGCGTTGGTCGCCAACGAGACGAGAGAGCGAGCTGCCAGATGCCCCACGATGTGATCGACGAGATGGGACCGGTCGACTACCTCGTCGTCGAGTTCCCGGAGAACCAGGCGAACTTCAACGGCGAGATGGCCCAAGCTCTCTCGGACCTGGCGGCGGCGGGCACGATTCGGATTCTGGATCTGATGATTCTGCGCAAGGATGCTGACGGTTCGATCGACGCATTCGAAATCGAGGAACTCGACGAACTCGAGCCACTCCGACAGATCGAGGCAGACCTCGCCGAGTTGCTCGCAGCGAAAGATGTCGCCCATCTGGCCGAAGCAATGGAGAACGGCACCACTGCAGGTGTCGTGGTCTGGGAGAACACCTGGGCCGCGCCATTCGCTTCCGCTGCCAGACGCTCCGGCGGTCAGCTGGTCGCGACCGGTCGGATTCCGATCCAAGCGATTGCCGCCGCGCTCGAAGCCGACGAAGACCACGACCACGACGACCAAGGAGTCTGATATGCCCCTGCGACCAGTCCGAGCCGCCCGACGAGGTGTGATCGCCGCCCCCGTCGCCCGAACCGCAGCAGCCGTCGGTACCGCAGCCGTGGTCACCAGCGGAGTTCGACGTCGCCAGCGGCGACGCGTCGGCCGCCGGATCTGACGATCACTCCCGATCTCACCCGCACAGGGTGTTGACATCGGCAGCGCCGATGCCGACCATGGATTGATATGACCACCGAACCGACATCATCGAGCACGGACGCGTCCATCGGCCCGCGCTGGCTTCCCGGGCTACTGATCGTTCTCGCCACGCTGCTGGCGGTTGTGACCACGGTGACGACATGGACTCGCTCGCAGGCTCTCGACACCGATCAGTGGGTCGAGGTCAGCAGCGAACTGCTCAACGAACCGCAGGTCCAGCAGGCCTTGGCGATCTACCTCACCGACGAGTTGTACAGCGCGGTCGACGTCACCGGCGAACTCGAGTCGGTCCTGCCGAGCAACCTGTCGGGGCTCGCCGGCCCCCTCGCTGGGGCCCTCCGCGGGCCGACCACCGACGGCATCGAGAAGATCATTGCGTCGAGCGCGTTCCAGACGGTGTGGCAGGACGCGAATCGGACCGCACACGAGGCGGCGGTCAGGATTCTTCGTGACGAATCGAACATCGACGCCATCTCGACGTCGGGCGGAGACATCGTCCTCAACCTGAACACCGCCGTGGTGAACCTGGGCGAAGCGGTGGGCATCCCCCAGTCGGCGCTCGACCGCCTCCCAGCCGATGTCGGACAGATCACCATCCTCCAGTCCAGCGAGCTCGCCGCTGCGCAGAACGCGGTGAAGGTGCTCGACTTCGCGTCGTGGTTCCTCTTCGTCGTGGTCGTCGCCATGTACGTCGGAGCGGTCTACCTGGCCGTTGGTCGGCGACGTCAGATGCTCCGATCCGTCGGCGTTGCGCTGATCGTCGGCGGTCTCGCACTCCTGCTCATTCGTCGGGTCGGCATCCAGACCTCCGTGAACACGTGGGTTCAGGACGCGACCAACAAACCACTGGCCGAACTCGTCGGCTCGGTGTTGACCGAATTGCTCCAGCAGATGGCCTGGACCGGGATCGTGTACGGCCTGCTGATCATCGGTTTCTCGGTGCTGATCGGACCGTACCGCTGGGCGGTTGCCTTCCGCCGTTGGGTCGCCGGGGTCGCCGACTCGACCGCTGCGCTCGTGGGCATCAGTTTCGGAGCCGTGCTCCTGCTCCTCTGGTGGAGCCCGGCTCGTGCGTTCGACCGCTGGACGACCGCGCTCGTGTTGATCGGCCTCGTGATCGGGGCGATCTACACCCTCGTCTTCACTGGGCGCCAGGAGCTGCAATCCGCTGATCCGACCCTGCCAGAACTCGACCCCGAACTCGACGACAACGAACAGGTGAGCGAACCGGTCTCGTGACCGCCTGGCACACGTTCAGTCGTGCGCCAGCCTCGACGGCAACGAGTTGGGGCCCAATCATCCAATTCGGGCGATGCGAATCCATCCCGCGCGACGGTACGTTCGGTGCTCAGCTCACAACGACCTCTTGAAGGAGACCAACCATGCTCGCGTACGACTATCCCATCCTCGGTGTGTTCTGGTCGATGTTCATCTTCTTCCTGTTCTTCGCCTGGCTCGTGCTGTTGTTCCGGGTCTTCGCCGACATCTTCCGCTCCGACATGAGGGGACTGGCCAAGGCCATCTGGTCGATCTTCGTGATCGTCGTTCCGTTCCTCGGCGTGCTGATCTACGTCATCGTCCACGGCGACGGGATGCGAGGCCGCGACATCGCCGACGCTCAGCGGAGCGAAGCCGCCTTCCGCTCCTACGTACAGCAGACCGCCGGCTCCGGCGGCGTCGCCAGCGAATTGAGCCAGTTGTCGGCTCTTCGCGATGCCGGAACGTTGACCCAGGCCGAATTCGACGCGCAGAAGGCGAAGCTGCTCTCCAGCTGAGCTTCGGTCTAGATTCAGGACCAGACCTCCCCAACCGAAGGACGTTCCCAACATGGTGCACAAGCACGTCTCCAACGACGAAGCACTCGACCCGGCCTACGCCGGCCGGTTTGCGCATGCCCCGATTCCGAAGAATCGGATGCCCGACACCGAGTCGCTTCCCGGCGCCGTGTACCGGATGATCCACGACGAGCTGCTGCTCGACGGCAGTTCACGTCTCAACATGGCGACGTTCGTGACGACGTGGATGGAGCCCGAGGCCGAGAAGTTGATGGCCGAGACCTTCGACAAGAACATGATCGACAAGGACGAGTACCCGCAGACCGCCGAGATCGAGCGGCGCTGCGTCAACATCGTCGCTGACCTGTTCCACGCGCCCACCGATGGTGATGCCATCGGTGTGTCGACGATCGGTTCCAGCGAGGCGGTGATGCTCGGCGGCCTGGCCATGAAGTGGAAGTGGCGTCAGCTCCGCGAGGCAGCCGGGCTCCCCACTGACAAGCCGAACATGGTGATGGGCTCCAACGTCCAGGTCGTCTGGGAGAAGTTCTGTCGCTACTGGGACGTCGAGCCGCGGTACGTGCCGCTCACCCACGACCGGTTCACCGTGGTGCCCGAGACCGTCATGGAGTACGTCGACGAGAACACGATCGGTGTGATCCCGATCCTCGGCACCACCTACACCGGCGAGTTCGAGCCGATCCAGGAGATCCACGATCTCGTCGTCGCCTACAACGCCGAGCACGGCACCGACATCCCCATCCACGTCGACGCTGCGAGCGGTGGCTTCGTCGCCCCGTTCCTGCACCCCGACCTCGAATGGGACTTCCGGCTTCCGCAGGTCAAGTCGATCAACGCGTCGGGCCACAAGTACGGCCTGACCTATCCAGGCATCGGGTTCGTCGTGTGGCGCTCGGCCGACGAGCTCCCCGAGGACCTGATCTTCCACGTCAACTACCTCGGCGGCGACATGCCGACGTTCACGCTCAACTTCTCCCGGCCCGGCAACCAGATCGTCGGGCAGTACTACAACTTCGTGCGCCTCGGCCGCGACGGCTACCGCCGGATCATGGAGTCGCTGCGCGACACCGCGGTCCACATCTCCTCGGCGATCGCCGAGATGGGACCGTTCGAGGTCGTCAGCGACGGCTCGGCGATTCCCGTGCTGGCGTTCAAGGTGAAGGACCCCTCGAAGTTCACCGTGTTCCACGTGTCCGAGCAGCTGCGCACCGGCGGTTGGCAGGTGCCTGCCTACACGATGCCTGCCAACGCCGAGGACGTCGCCGTCCTGCGCATCGTGGTGCGTGAGGGCTTCGGCATGGACCTCGCCGACATGCTGCTCGAAGCGATCGGCAAGGCCGTTGCCCACCTCGAGGCGTACCCGCCACCGCAGCCTGCGCCGGCACCTGGTTTCAGCCACACGTGAACCAGGCGCGAACCTTCACCTGATGGAGTGGCGCCGCCGAATCGAGTGGACGCCGCGCGACCCCGAATGGCGAATCACGATGCTGTTCATCGTGGGGTCCGCGCTGTTCGCGCTCGGGTCGTTCCCGCCCTATTCGCAACTCGTCGACGGCCGTGTGGTCGGGATCACGTTCGTGATCGGGTCGCTGTTCTTCACCGCTGCCGCGCTGAGTACCGCGGTTCGAGTGATCGACGAAGACCGCAACGACGGCACGCGTACCCGGTGGTGGTCGGAGTCGCGGGTCGCCCGGCTGCGTTGGGCGGCAGTGATCCAACTCGCCGGCACACTGCTGTTCAACATCAACACGATCGACGCGATGATCACGACGTTCGATGTCGAGGAGACCAATCGCCTCGTGTGGGGCCCTGATTTCTTCGGTTGTGTCGCGTTCCTCGTCGCCAGCCACCTCTACTGGTGGGACACCCGCCGCCGACGCGAAGCCGGCGGCACCGAGACCCACGATTCCGAGTGGTGGTCGTCGTTGCTCAACTACGTCGGCTCGGTGTTCTTCATGGCGTCGGCGCTCGCAGCGTTCACGCTGACCACCACCGGCGAGGCGATCAACATCGCGATCGTCAACAGCGGGACCTTCGCCGGCGCCCTGTGTTTCCTGGTGGGTTCCTACGTGTTGCTGCCGCCGGCTCAGCCTGACGGAGGTGGATGACATGCGCCGCCGAGGCAAACCGGGCAAGACGTCGCCGTTCGAAGTGAGCCTCCGGCAGCGCCTGCGCTACCGGTTCGACAACGTGCTCGCGCGAGGGACGGGAGCAGCGCTCGCCTGGCTCGGCGCAGTCACGATCGCGGCCGTGCTCGTGAGCTCGCTGCTGCTGACCATCTTCGGCGTGACGCTCACCGGCAGCGAGAACGGCGCATGGTTGGAGGACTTCTGGCAGAGCCTGCTCCGGATCCTCGACACCGGCACGATGGCGGGCGATGTCGGCTGGGGCCGGCGTGTTCTCGCCCTGCTGGTCACGCTGTTCGGCGTGTTGATCGCAGGCACGCTCATCGGCATCATCGCCGCGGGCGTCGAGGACCGGATCGACAGCATGCGCCGCGGACGCAGTGTCGTCATCGAGTCCGGGCACCTGGTGATCCTGGGCAGTTCGAGTCGCATCCCGGCGATCATCGAGCAACTCGTGCTGGCCAACGCTGCCCACGACTCGAACACGATCGTGGTCCTGGCCGAGGTCGACCCGACCGAGCTGCGACGGTCGGTGGTCGAGGCGGTCTCGGATCGACACCACACCCACATCGTCTACCGATTCGGGGATCCACGGGTTCGTGCGGACATCGCGCTGGCGCGCGTCGGCGAAGCACGAGGCATCATCGTGCTGCCAGGCGGTGATGGCGGCGACGTCTCGGTGGTGCACACGATGCTCGCCCTCAACGCCGAGCTCGGGGGCCTGCAGTCGATTCCCGTCGTGGCCGAGGTGGCCGACCCGACGACCGCCGAGCGGTTGGTGCAGGCATTCGGTCCGACCATGCATCCGATCGCAACCGCTCAGGCAAGCGCGAGAGCGTCGGCGTTCGCGCTTCGCCAGCGCGGACTGAGCAGGGTGGTCAACGAACTCACCGACTTCAGCGGCTGCGATCTCCACATCACCGATCGCCCCGACCTCCTCGGGGTGCGCTTCGACGAGATCGTGGGTTGGTTCGCGAACGCCCGACCGCTCGGCATCAGCCGTCGTGACGGTCGAGTCGAGCTCAATCCGTCGCCGGAATCGGCCATGGTGGCGGGTGACCGACTGATCGTCCTCGCGTACGACCTCGAAACCCTCGAACGGACCCCAGTGCCGACGCGGCTCCAGAGCGGCGGGCCGGCAGAGCGCCATTCCATGCGGGTGACCGAGCCGGTCGAGGAGCACATCCTCGTCGTCGGCTGGAATCCGCTCGGCCTGCATCTGCTCAGTGGGTGGGCGACCCACACCTCGCCGTCGTCCAGCGTCGAAGTCGCATTCGACCCTCGGCTCATCGAGATGGGCGACGTCGTCGTCCCCGACATCGACGTCGACGTGCAGCTCTCGCCCACCCTGGAAGCGTCATCGGTGAGCCTGGATCCCCGACTGACCACGATCGTCGTGCTCGGCTACACCTCCGTAGACGTCGACGAGGCTGACGCCCGAACGATGCTCGACGTCATGCAGCTCAGGCGGCGCTGTGCCGAGGCCGGCGACGTGCCCCGGCTGGTCGTGCACATGCTCGGCGAGGAACATGCAGACCTCGCCGACCTCTCCGGCCCCGACGACTTCCTGATCAGCGCGGCCCTCGGGAGCCAGTTGATCGCGCAGCTGATCGAGCAACCCGAACGGCGAGACGTGCTTCTCGAGTTGTACGGCAGCGGGGATGCGTCGATCCGAATGATCCAGTGCGATCGCCTCGACCTGGTCGGCACGTTCACCACCGCCGACATCGTGGCGACGTCGTACACGGCGGGCGTTCTCGCCATCGGCTGGCGACGTGTCGCCGACCAGGGCGAGGTGGTGCTCAACCCAGCATCGTCGGAGCGAGTGACACTCTCACCGCACGACCAGATCATCGTCCTCGGCTGATCGGACACCCCGGTTCGTCACCGATTTCGTCCTCGGCGGACCGTTCTGGACCGCCTACACCTGCGTGTTCAGCTATCTCGTCGCGTCGATCATCCAAGACAAGCCACTGCTCTCGATTACGGTCTCCGTGGTCGTGACCACCGGATTGATCGGGCTGCGCTACCGCCCGATCAAGCGAAACTGGGAAGCCAGTTCGGTCCATGGTCCCGAACGAGAACAGCCAGCTGCCAATGCCCCAACCGCCTGATGCACCAGGCGTGAGACAACCGAACGTCACCGAGAGAGGAATCATCTGATGTCGCAGGAGAACGAGGTGTTGCGGACTCCCGCACTTCGACCAACGTTGCGCCAGGTGATCGTGCGACTGTTCGCCACGACCCTGGTGCTCGCCGCCGCACTGGCGGTGACCTCGTGGTTGCTCGGCGACTTCGACATCGATCGGCCACGCGACGCGTTGCTGGCGGGCTTGGTCATCGGGCTGATCAACGCACTGATCTGGCCGGCGCTGGCGGTGGTTCTCGTGCCCCTCTCGGTGCTCACACTGGGACTTGCCAGCCTGGCCGTCAACGCCGCAATGATCTGGTTCGTGCTCGACGAGCTGCCAGGGGTGCAGCTCGACGGTTTCGGTGCTGCGTTGTTGGTCACGATCGTGATGACAACGACCGAAACACTGTTTGCCAGCGCTCTCGCACTCGACGACGACAGCTGGTACGACCAGCGAATGGCGCGGCGAGCACGCCGTCGCCGCACGACCACCGTGACCGACGTTCCCGGCGTGGTGTTCGCTCAGATCGACGGCTTGGGCGAGTCCGTGCTGCGCGTCGCACTGGCATCTGGTGACGTTCCGACGCTACGGCGCTGGATCGACGATGGCGCGCACCGATTGTCGCCATGGCAGACCGAGTGGTCGTCGCAGACCGGCGTGAGCCAGTGCGGCATCCTGCACGGCTCGACCAGCGAGATGCCGGCGTTCCGGTGGGTCGACAAGGCGACGGGCGACCTGGTCGTGTCGAACCATCCCAAGTCGGCGCTGGCGATCGAACAGCACCACAGCGACGGCAACGGCCTCCTGGCACACAACGGGTCCAGCTACGGCAACCTCTACACCGGTGATGCGCAGCGCGCTGTGCTCACCATGAGCGTGGCGGGACGCGTCAAGGAGGGCCGACTCGGAGCCGGCTACCGCCAGTACTTCTCCCGGCCATCCAACGCAGTCCGCACGTTCAACTCCACCATCGTCGAAGTGCTTCGCGAACGCCACGCCACCCGCGACCAGGTCCGCCGCGGTGTGCAACCGAGAGTGAGTCGAAACTGGACGTACGCGTTCTTGCGGGCCTTCACGACGATCGTCAGCCGGGACGTGTGCGTCGAAGGCGTGCTGAACGACATGGCCGAGGGACGTGACTCGATCTACATCGACTTCCTGGGCTACGACGAGGTGTCGCACCACTCGGGGCCCTTGCGCGCCGACACGTTGCGGGTGCTGCGCGACATCGATCGCCAGATCGCTCGCTTCGAACGCGCTGTCGCGTACGCCCCCCGGCCGTATCAGATCGTGGTGCTCTCCGACCACGGACAAACACAGGGGTCGACGTTCGAAGATCGCTACGGCGAATCGCTCGCTGCATTGGTGGCCAGGTTGTGCGGGTCGGCTGTCGAGGTCGACAGCGACTCCGAAGCCGGTCGCACCGAGTCATCGGCGTGGCTCCGCACCGCCCGGAGCGACGAGCGCGACATGCAGCACTCCGACACCGCTCCGACAGTTCTCGCCTCGGGCAACCTCGGGCTGGTCTACCTGCCCATCGGTGACCGCCGACTGACACTCGAAGAGATCAACGAGCACCATCGCGAACTCGTGCCCGGCCTGGTCGCCCATCCAGGAATCGGCTTCGTACTCGTGCAGACTGCCACGGACGGACCCGTCGTACTCGGCGCCACTGGGCGTCGACTGATCGACTCCGGAGAGGTCGAGGGCGATGATCCGCTCAGCCCGTTCGGTCCGACGGCGGTCGATCTGGTGAGCCGCGCCGCAAGCTTCTCCACGGCCGGCGACCTCATGGTCAACAGCATGTACGACGCCGAGCGCGATGAGGTGGCCGCCTTCGAGCATCAGGTCAGCTCGCATGGTGGTCTCGGCGGGGCGCAGACCCACCCGTTCGTCCTGTACCCCACCGTGTTGAGCGCGCCACCAGCGCCGATCGACGGTCCCTCCGCGCTGCACCGGGTACTCAAGGGATGGTTGCAAGAACTCGGTCAGCCGGTGCAGGTCGAATCATGAGAGAGAACGTTTCGGACACAGATCACGAGGACGGCGAACCAGCACACACCCAGAGGGTCCGCGTGTCCGACCTCGGCGCCCGACGCCTCGGAACACGGGCGTTCTCCGTGCCGTCGACGTCACAGCGTTTCCGGCGGCCGACCGATGTCGTCCTGCTGACGCTGTCGGCCGTTCTCATCGTCGTCACCGCCGCTCAGGTCGGCGACCCCGGCGAGTTCGAGTCGTCACTCGACAACTGGTTGGCCACGTTGCCCACACTCCTCGACTTCGTCTGGGGCCCGGCGTTCGACTTCGTCCAGGTGTGGGTGGTGATCATCGCGGTCTTGGCAACGGCGCGCCGTCGCTGGCGGCTGTTGCGCGACTGGGCGGTCAGTCTCGGCATCACCGTGGCCGGCGTTGCGCTGGTGGGGTGGATCGTCGACGATTCGATCCCGCGGGTGTTCGACGGGATCGGTCCGGCCGACACCGACAGCACATTTCCATCGCTGGCGCTGGCCGCCGGCGCAGCGGCGATCACCGTGGCCAATCCCTACTTCGTGGGCGCCCTGCGCAAATTCGGTCGCTGGCTCATCGGCGTCGCGTGGATGTCGGCACTGATCCTCGACGTCGCAACACCGAGCGAGGCGCTCTGCGCTGTGGCGATCGGCTGGGCGGCGGGAGCGCTCGTCCACCTCGGGTTCGGGTCGCCGGACGCCACACCGTCACTCGCCGATCTCAAGGCGTCACTGCGATCGATCGGCGTCGACGCCACGCCGATCACCGTCGAGGTCCGCAACGGTGCAACCCTCGCTCACGCACGCACTCCCGACGGCCGAGCGGTCGACGTGCAAGTGCATGGACGCGATTCGTGGGACAGCCAGTTCTTCGTCAAGCTCTGGCGGCTGGTGTTCTACCGGTCGGGTGGTCGCAACGTCACCGTCAATCTGCGGCGCCAGGTCGAACACCAGGCGTATCTCACCCTGTATGCCGAACGAGAGGGAGCGTCCGTCACCCCGTTCGTCGCTGCGGCCACCGATCAGCGCGGCAACGCGCTGTTCGTGTCCGAACGGGTCGGCGAGGCGTTTGGGCACGGCGACGCCGAGATCAGCGACGACGTCCTTTCCGACGCCTGGCAGTCACTCGACCGGCTCCACCAGGTCGGAATCCGTCACGGCGGCATCACCCCACAACACCTTCAAGTCGCCGACGGCCATGTCCACTTCGCCGACTTCGACCGGGCGACCATCGAGTGGTCGGACACCTCACGCCAACTCGACGAAGCACAACTCTTGGCCTCCACTGCGGTCGCCGTCGGCCCCGAGCGGGCCATCGCTGCTGCCACCGCAGCACTCGGAATCGAACGCCTCACCGAGATGACCACCTTCGTGCAGCAGGCAGCGATGCCGTCGGAACTGCGACAGGACGCCGACGACGCCGACCTCGATCTCGACGATCTTCGCAAAGCCACCATCACCAGCGTGGGCGCTGAGGAACAGGAACTCCAGACGATCCGGCGGTTCTCCGTCGGCAACATCGTCATGTGGGTGCTGCTGGCCGTCGTTGGCTACGGGATCGTCAGTGCAGTCCAGCAGGTCGGCCTGCAATCGATCGTCGACGCGATCGGCCAAGCCAGCCCCGCCATCTTGCTCCTCGCACTCGTCATCGGCCAGACACCCCGCTTCGCCGGCGCGTTCGCCGTGTCGCGAGCAGCACCGATCCCGGTGCCACTCGGCCGCCTGACGCTGCTCGAGTTCGCCATCACCTTCGTGAACCTCGCCGTGCCGTCGACGGCAGCCCGTGTGGCCGTCAACATCCGCTTCTTCCAACGCAACGGCCTCGATCGCACGACGGCGATCGCCGTCGGCGGTCTCGACAGCGTCGCCGGTTTCGTGTCGCAGATCAGCCTGATCCTGGTGATCGTCGGCTTCGGACTCGGCAGCCTCAATCTGAACATCAGTGCAAACGCGCCGGACTTCACGGGGCGGCTTCTCCTGATCGCTGTGGTGGTCATTGCGATCGGTGTTGCCGTGGTCTGGCTGGTGCCCAAGTTCCGCAACCCGGTCGTGTCGGTCTTGAGGACCACGTGGCAGCGTGTTGGTCCGATGCTGTCGTCGCCGCGGCGGTTGATCTCGGTCGTGCTCGCCAACCTGCTGGTGCAGTTGCTCTTCTCGCTGACGATCTACACCGTCTTGCGGGCGTTCGGACAGGACGTGGGATTTGCCGATGCCGTGTTGGTCAACGTCTGCGTGGCGTTGTTCGCTGGGCTGATGCCCGTTCCAGGCGGTGTCGGCGTCACCGTGGGCGCACTGACTGCTGGGTTCACCGCGCTCGGTGTCGACAGCTCTACTGCCATGGCCGCTGCGATCACCTACCGAATCCTGACGTTCTACCTGCCGCCGTGTCTCGGCTACTTCACGCTTCGCTCGCTGCGCCGGCAGCGTCTCTTGTGAGACCGCCCGTTCAGAAGCCGGGGATGAGGTCCTGGCAGGCAAGCGCTGCCTGACCGAAGGCGGGGTCACTGGGGTCGAAGAGGTCGATGATCGAGTCACCGTTGGGGTCGGCGAGCAGGTCTCCCACCGTGATCTCGGGCAGGTCGACCCCGTTGTCGCGCAAGCAATCGAACAACGCGATGATCTGGTCGAACTCGCCATCGCCCGCCGGGGCGAAGACGTCACCGGCCGGCGGCGCCGAACACGATGCACCTTCGTCGGGAAGCACCAGATCGACCAGGTACTCGGTGACCACGTCGTTGACGCAGGGCACCGACAGAAACGCCGTGTGGCCCTCGGCCTCCACGGTGTACAGCACCCCTGACGACAGCAACTCGGCCATCTCGACCGCCCATTCGTACGGCGTCGCCGGATCGCCGGTGGTGCCGATCACCAGGATCGGATCTGCACCGTTGGCCGGCCCGATGGCGATCGGGTCGATCGGGTCGACGCTGCCGAGACAGCCGGTGCTGGCTCGCAGGAAGTCGCTGAAGTACTCCGACGCCGATGCGGCTCGTTCGGCCTGCGTTCGCACCTCGTCGACCGACGGTCGGGCCGGGTCGTCGGCGCAGTTGATCGCGAAACCGGCGAACTGGCTGTTGTCGTAAGTGCCATCGGACTGCCGTCCGAGGTAGGTGTCGGCCAACACCGCCAGCAGCGAACCATCCTGCTGGGCGTCGGCGAGGAACAGTGCGTCGGCGAGCACAGGCCACAACTGTGTGCTGTACAACGCGGCGATCACACCGAGTTGCAGCTCACCAGGGGTGAGGACTCGGTCACCGTCGTCGGTCGGGAAACCACCGACCTCGGCAATCTCTGCCTCGAGGCCGGCGATGACGTCGAGGGTCGGGCCGATGTCGACGAGCGGACAGTCGGCATCGCCGTCACAGGCCGCAGCGAAGGCCTCGAGCGCAGCGTCGAATCCCGGCCCCTGCTCGAGGCCCAGCAGCGCCAGGTCGTCGGTGGGTTTCACCGCACCGTCGAGCACGAGAGCACGCACCCGATCGGGGAACAGCTCGGCATAGGTGGCGCCGAGACGGGTGCCATAGGAGAACCCGACGTAGCTGAGTTGGTCGTCGCCGAGAGCGCCGCGCAACGCGTCGAGGTCGCGTGCGGCGTTGTTGGTGCCGACGTACGGTTCCAACGCCAGCGACTCGGCGGTGCAGGTGTCGCTCCGGTCCTGGGCTTCGGCCACCAGTTCCTCCCAACCCGCGTCGTCGCCAGTGGCCAGCAGCGCCACATCGTCGTCGAAGTCGGTTTCGCAGTCGATCGCCGCACTGGCTCCGACACCCCGCGGGTCGAACGACACCAGGTCGAACCGTTCAGCGATCGCTGGCGGCACCAGTGCTGCCGCCGACGTCAGGAACTCGATTCCCGACCCTCCTGGTCCGCCCGGATTGAAGACCAGCGAGCCGATTCGTTCGTCGTCGTCGGCCGACGCGGTTCGAGCCACAGCGATGTCGATCGTCTCACCATCGGGGAACGCATGGTCGAGCGGAACGCTGAGCGTTGTGCACTCGAGGTCGATCAGCGATCCAGCAGCGCCACCGCACGAGCTCCAGTCGAGCGACCCCTCAGCGGGTGTCGGCGGCTCGGGATCGTCGCCATCGGTGACATCGGTGCGCACCGGCGTGTCGGTGTCGATCGGATCCACCCCGACGGTCTGGACGCCCGGCGAAGCGGAACACGCAGTGACCGCCACGAGGGCCACGAGCGCCACAGGAGCGAGGACACGGCGCACGGCACGACGATATCGCTCCGCTCGTCGACGGTCGGATCACCAGATTGCTTCAGTCCGGATTGCTTCAGCTCGGCCACGATCGTGCCGATGACGACGCATGCTGCCTCGTCGACTCGTCGCTCTTGTCCTGACCACGGCTGTTGCGTTGGCAGCGTGCGGCTCGTCGGGCGACTCCAACACCGAGGCGGCAACTGCCAGCATCGATGGGAGCGAGGTCGCAGTCGGAGCCGTTCCGCTTCCCGGCGACGGGGTCGGCAGCATCGGTGATGCGGTCGAAGTGGCCGCCGGCGCCACCGGTGATGCAGGCGATGCAGCGTGCACGGTCGATCACCAGACGCTGCAAACCGCCATCGACGCATACGAGATGCTCAACGGGGCACTTCCGACGAGCCAGCAGGACCTCCTCGACGCCCAGATGATCCGTGAGCTGTCGGTGCGATTCGAGGTCAGCGCCGATGGTGTCATCGTTCAAGCGCCCGGCAGTCCCTGCCCCTGACCGTCGGGTCCAGAAGGACGGGGGTGCGTCACCCCAGCCACTTCGGCGTGAACGCGTCGGGCGTCGAGACGGCGAGGTCCACCGCATCAGCAATGCTGAACGCTCGGCGGGCCAACGCCGCGTTCGCAGCACTGACGAACCCGGCCACCACGGTTGCATCGATGAACTCGAACAGCGGCGAGAAGTAGTCGGCGACGTCGAGGAACACGACAGGCACGGCAACGAGTCCGAGCTGGTTCCACGTGATCATCTCGAACGCTTCGTCGAGTGTGCCGAAACCGCCGGGCAGCACGATCACGCCATCTGACAACTCGGCCATGCGGGCCTTGCGGGCGTGCATGCTCGAGGTGATCTCCAACTCGGTCAATCCGAGGTGCGCCACCTCTGCGGCGACGAGTTGCTCGGTCATCACCCCGGTCACGGCGCCGCCGTCGGCAAGCACTGCATCAGCGACCACCCCCATCAAGCCGACATCGCCGCCGCCGTAGACCAGCCGGTGGCCACCAGCAGCGATGGCTGCACCGAGCGCTCGCGCCGCCTCGGCAAACACCGGCTCGGATCCCGAGCTGGAACCACAGAACACACAGATCGCCGCCATCGGACCATCATGGCCCCCAGCAAACCGTCACACGGTGCCGGGCCTACTGTGACAGTTGCGTTGGAACCAAGCTGGAATGGCTGCTCCGATTACCGGCCAGTAACGTTCGGGACATGACTGCGATCGCCGCCCCCGACCTTCCCGCCGCCGCTGACGCCATCGATCTGGCCGACCGCATCGTGGGGAAGGCCGTGCGCCAGCTCGCCGCTTCGGGCGGCCCCGACGTGCACCAGGTGCTGGCGTACGACATCGCCCACGCCGCCTCCGGTGTCGCCACCGCAAGGTCGCTGCTCGACTACGGCTCGAAGGGCGAAGTCGAAGCGAAGATC
>CAVQWE010000024.1:0-13766 GCA_963717385.1 Ilumatobacteraceae bacterium | reverse complement strand
ATCCCGAGGTGCTCGGCGCGGCCCAGTCGTTCCGGGAGGCGTGGCCGGTGTTCCTCGACCGGTTCGGCGACGATCTCCCCGACGGCGCAGTGGCGTTGGGGGAACGGGTCGGGGCCACGTGGGAGTCGACGATTCACGACATGTTCGAGACGTCACCGATCACGGTGTGTCACGGCGACTTCCGCGCCGACAACCTGATGTTCGACGACACCGTCGACGACGAGGGCCACGTGGGTGTCCTCGATTGGCAGCTCGCGTATCGAGGCGATGGCGTCGGTGACATCGCCTATCTGATCACCCAGTCGATGACCGCCGAGGCCAGGCGTGAACACGACCACGAGATCGTGGCGGCCTGGCACGATCAGTTGTGTTCGACGCTGGGTGGCGAACCCGACGGCTACCCTTTCGACCAGGCCTGGCAGGACTATCGGCGCGGGACGGCATCGATGACGGCGTTGGCCGTGATCGGTGGGGCGCAGCTCGATCCGGCGAACGAGCGTGGACGTGAGCTCGTCCACGACATGGCGGTCCGTTCGTTCTCCGCCGCACTGGAGCTGGATGCCGCCTCGCTCCTGAGCGTGTGATGGGTTCCCAGGAGCGCTGAGCGAAACCCGCAGATGCGGTGCGTTCGCTCATCGGTCGGAGGGGTGATCGCTTCAGAAGCTGGGCGGGCGCTTTTCCGTGAGGGCTCGGACGCCTTCGCGATACTCGGCGGTACCCATCGCCCGATCGAGCAGATCGCAGCGAATCGGCGATCGATGCGGCCGGGTCGTGGCGGAGGAGATCGGCGGTGAGTTGTCGCTTCGCGGTTGCGACGGCGGTGGGGCCGGTCGACGAGACGAGGAGTCGGGCGTAGGCCTGCGCAGCAGCCAACGTTGCGTTGCCATCGGCTTCGACGCCGTTCCACAGGCCCCATTCGGCGGTCTGTGAGCCGGTGACGACGCGGCTGGAGAGCAGCAGGTCAGTGGCGCGAGTCGCCCCGACCAGGCGGGGGAGGATCCAGCTCATCCCGTACTCGGCCGGGAGTCCGAGCTTGGCTGCCGCCGTGGTGAGCTTCGCGTCGGCGGCGGCGAATCGAAGGTCGCACCACAGGGCGAGTGCGAGGCCGACGCCCGCGCAGGCGCCGTTGACGGCCGCGATGATCGGCAGTCGATAGGCGAGTTGCCAGACGAAGTCGGCGTCGAGCCGGTCGTCGACGTCGGGTCCGGTTCCCGGCCGAGCCGGCTCGGTGGGGAGTCCGCTGTCGTAGCTGCCACGTTGACCGTGACCTTCGAGGGCCTTGGAGTCGCCGCCGACGCAGAACGCGGGTGGCGTACCGGTGACGACCACCGCCCGAAGCCCTTCGCGGTGCTCCAGGTCGGCCATCACCTGGCGGTATTCGGTGTGCATCGTGCCGGTCCACGCGTTGTGACGGTGCGGTCGGTGCAACCACACCGTGGCCACCCGATCGTCGACCTCCCAGCGAATCGCTGACAGCTCGCCGCCCGCCGGTTGCCCGCTCAACCCCACATCGCCTTCAGGACCGCCTCGGCCAGTTCGGGGCGGCACACGATGAAGTCGGGGAGCCACGGGTCGCGATCGTTGTAGACGATCGGCGACCCGTCGAGGCGGCTCACGTGGAAGCCCGATGCCAGCGCCACTCCAGCGGGGGCGGCGGAATCCCACTGGTACATGCCGCCGTCATGGACGTAGATGTCGGTCTCGCCCATCACCACCGACATCGCCTTGGCGCCGGCCGAGCCGAGCCGCACGGCATCGCAGTCGAGGCCTTCGGCGACGAGCACCGCGGCGTACGGCGCTCGGTTCCGCGAGGTCACCAGGATCGGGCGCTCGCGATCGAACGGCGGCATCGGGGTGGGGTCGTCGGTGGTGAAGGTGCGTTCGAGGACGGGAAGGCTGACGGCGGCAGCACCGAAACGGCCGCCCTCCCACAATGCGATGTGCACGGCCCAGTCGATGCGGCCGGGCTCGCTGAACTCGCGGGTGCCATCGAGCGGATCCACGATCCAGACCCGCTCGGCGCCGAAACGGCGGGGGTCCTCGCGCCCTTCCTCCGACAGCACAGCGTCGTCGGGGCGATGGGTCGCAAACTCGTGAGCAAGAAAGCGCTGCGCTGCTGCGTCTCCAGCGTCTTTGACGTCCCAGGTCGAGGCGCCCTGTGCGAACAGCTTCGCTCGCAGTTCCACCAGGAGATGGCCGGTCTGCGTCGCCAAGCGTGTGGCGAGCTGACCGTCGGTCTCCGTTGGGGGCATCAGGCGAGCTTCTTGTACTTGATGCGGTGAGGTTGGTCGGCGCTGGCGCCGAGTTCCTTCTTGCGGCGCTCTTCGTATTCGGAGAAGTTGCCTTCGAACCAGCGCACCTGGCTGTCGCCCTCGAACGCCAGCACGTGGGTGGCGACACGGTCGAGGAACCAGCGATCGTGGGAGATGATCACGGCGCACCCGGGGAACGACTCGAGGCCGGCTTCGAGCGCGCGGAGGGTGTCCATGTCGAGGTCGTTGGTCGGCTCGTCGAGCAGCAACACGTTGCCGCCGGACTTCAACAGCTTCGCGAGGTGCACCCGGTTGCGTTCGCCGCCCGACAGGTCGCCGACGCGCTTGCCGTGGTCGGTGCCCTTGAAGTTGAAGCTCGACACGTAGGCGCGACCGTGGATCTCCCGGCCGCCGACCTCCAGCACTTCGGCGCCACCGGTGATCTCCTCGAACACCGTGGCATCGGGATCGAGGTCGTCGCGGTCCTGGTCGACGTAGGAGAGGTCGACGGTGTCGCCGATCTTGATCGATCCCGAGTCGGGCTCTTCGCGTCCGGCCAGCATCTTGAACAGCGTCGACTTGCCGGCGCCGTTCGCGCCGATGATGCCGACGATGCCAGCAGGCGGCAACGTGAACGACAGGTCTTCGATGAGCAGCCGATCGCCGAAGCCCTTCGAGAGGTGCTCGACCTCGATCACCTGGTCGCCGAGGCGACGCCCCGACGGGATCGCGATTTCGAGCGCCGACTGACCGGGCTCGTTGGCCTTGTTCTCGTTGTAGAGCTTTTCGTAGGCGGCCAAACGGGCCTTGCCCTTCGACTGGCGAGCCTTCTGGCCCATTCGCACCCATTCGAGTTCGCGAGCCAACGTGCGCTTGCGGGCCTCGTTGCCGCGCTCTTCGCGTTCGAGGCGATCTTGCTTCTGCTCCAACCAGCTCGAGTAGTTCCCCTCGAACGGCAGGCCCTTGCCGGCGTGGAGTTCGAGGATCCACTTCGCCACGTTGTCGAGGAAGTACCGGTCGTGGGTGATCGCCACGACGGTGCCGGTGTAGTCGGCGAGGAATCGCTCCAACCAGTCGACCGACTCGGCGTCGAGGTGGTTGGTCGGTTCGTCGAGCAACAGCAGATCGGGGCGCGAGAGCAGCAGGCGGCACAGCGCCACGCGGCGGCGCTCACCGCCGGACAGCACGCTGACATCGGCGTCGTCTGGTGGGCAGCGCAGCGCGTCCATCGCGATCTCGACGTTGCGGTCGAGGCTCCAGGCATCGGTGGCGGCGATCTTGTCTTCGAGCTGTGCCTGCTCCTTGCCGATCTTGTCGTAGTCGGCGTCGGGGTCGGCCCACTTGGCCATCACCTCGTTGTAGCGATCGATGATGCCCTGCACCTCGGCCACGCCGTCCATCACGTTGCCGCGCACATTCTTGGCAGGATCGAGCTGCGGTTCCTGGGCGAGATAGCCCACGCTGAACCCAGCGGTGAGGCGGGCCTCACCCGAATAGCCATCGTCGAGGCCGGCCATGATCTTCAACAGCGACGACTTGCCAGCGCCGTTCGAGCCGAGCACGCCGATCTTGGCGCCCGGGTAGAACGACAGCGAGATGTTCTCGAGCACCGTCTTGTCGGGCGGGTAGTGCCGAGCGAGCTTGTAGGCCTGGTAGATGAATTCGTGCGCCATGGTGGCCCCGAGGCTACCGGTGGCTCGATGACGCCTGGGGTCTGACCCCTGGCGTGATCGAGCGGGTCAGTGGCGTTTGACGCCGCCGTACTTCATGCGGGTATCGCTCATCGCAGCCGAACGGGCCTCGTCGTCGCGGATCGCTCCATCGACCATCTCGCCGACGAACAAGGTGTGGGTGCCGAGGTCGAGCGTGTGGCGCACCTCGCAGTCCATCCACGCGATCGCATCGGCGAACACGGGCGCCCCGGTGGTCGCAGCACCGACCGCCCAACCGTTCAAGGTCTCACCGTCGTCGACTGCCGGCTTCGAGAACTTCACGAACGGACGGGTGTTCTCGCTGTCCCACAGGTTGACGGTGAAGGCCCCGCTCGCCGAGACCAACCGATGGGTGACCGCCGAGTTGTCGACCCCGATGCCGATCAGCACAGGCTCCATCGACAGCTGAGTGATCCAACTCGTGGTCATCGCGTTGCGTTCGCCGGCGTGCGCGGAACCGACCAGCGCCAGTGCATTCGGAATCTTCCAGGTGATCTTGTTGGTCAGTTCGTCGTCGAGAGCCATGCATCCAGGGTAGGAGCGGGCGCTACCGTGCGGCCCGTGGAACCCGTCGAGCTTCCCGCCCCAGTCGCGTCAGCGGCGCTCGAGTGGCTGCGCGTGCACGACGAGGTTGCGCCGGGTGCGATCGAGGGTCTGTATCTCGTCGGCTCGGTGGCCCTCGACGACTGGACGCCGCACAGTGACATCGATGTGATCGCTGTTGTCGCCGACCCGTCCGAGCCCGACCTGTTCGATGACCTCGCAGCAGCGCACGCTGCGCTCAACTCCGACATCCCGATCGACGGCCCATATGTCGCCTGGGGAGACCTGGTTGTGCCCCCGATGGCGCTACACCGGCCGTGGGTGCTCGACGGCGAGTATCACGTCGACGGCGAGTCGTTCGAGATCAACCCGGTCACCTGGTACACGCTCGCTGCTCGGGGGATCACCATGCGCGGCGAGCAAGCGGATCGGATCGGCGTGTTCGTTGACGAACCCGAACGGCGGTTGTTTGTTCGCGAGAATCTCCAGACCTACTGGCGCGGTGTGGGAGAGCGCCTCGCAGCTGGGCTCGAGGCGAGCGACGACACCGAGTACGGCAGCGAAGTGCTCGAATGGGTGGCGCTCGGGGTGGCCCGGATGCTCTACACCTGGGAAACCGGCGACGTGGCCTCGAAGTCGGCCACCGGCCGTTGGGCCGCCGAGCGGGCGCCCGACTTCGCCGACATGCTGCTCGCCGCCGTTGACCTTCGGGCCGAGCCGGGCGTGGCGACCAGGGCCCAACTGCTGGACGCAGCAACCTTCACCGAGGTGGTCGTCGACAGCGTGTCCAGCGAAGTCTGAGCACGCCAGGGGTCTGGCCCCTGGCGTGATCGTCAGCCGGCGAGGCGGGCGACGGTGGCAGCGAATCCAGCGATCGTGTCCTCGATGATCTTCGCAACCGACTCGACCGACTCGATGCGGCCTGCCACCTGACCCGACAGCGCGATCGCAGCGTTCATGTCGCCCCCGAAGTAGAGGTCGATCGCGTTGCCGAAGTCGCCGAACACGTTGTGCTCGGCGTTCACCAGCGCCTCGGTGCGGTCGGTGCGCAGCGCCCGGAGGGCAGGGGAGTGACGCTGGTTGAGGAACAGCGTGTCGGTCTCGGTGGCATCGATGATCGCCTGCTTCCAGTTGTGATGCACCGGCGACTCGGCAGCCGACACCATGCGGGTGCCCATCTGGACGCCCTCGGCGCCAAGCGCGAACGCGGCAGCCATCGTGGCGCCGTCGGTGATGCCACCGGCGGCGATGATCGGTACGTCGACCTTCGAACGCACGAGCGGCAGCAGCACCATCGTCGATACCGGGGTGGGACTCTTGAATCCGCCACCCTCGCCACCTTCCACCACGAGCCCGTCCACGCCGGCGTCGACCGCCTTGAGCGCCGCGGCGAGCGTCGGAACGACGTGGTACACGGTGAGCCCAGCCTCCTTCAGGACGCCGGTGTACTTGGTGGGTGAGCCAGCAGAGGTGGTCACGAACTTCACGCCCTGCTCGATCACGAACTCGGCGATCGCCGGGTCGCGCACGAATGCCTGGGCGATGTTCACCCCGAACGGGCGGTCGGTGAGGTCGCGCATCTTGCGGATCTCGTCCTTCACCGCATCGAGTTCACCCGACGAGGTCTCGATGATTCCGCACGCGCCCGCCTGCGACACGGCCGATGCGAGCTGCGATCTGGCGATCCAGCCCATCGGCGCCTGCACGATGGGGATGTCGACGCCGAGATCTCGGCTCACACGGTTGTCGAAGGCGCCAGGCAGGGGAGTCGTCATCCCGCCATCTTGGCGATCGGTCGCGGTCGAAACGGCATCGGGCCGGCCCGTGAGGCCAGCGAGCACGTCTGGTGGGCAGCCGCCGGTCGGGTCACTCGATCGGGGCTCCGACGGCATAGCGGCGGCTGTCCCACCCTGAGCGCAGCACGTAGTCGGTCAACTCCACGATCAGCTCGAATCGCTCGCCGGTGGAGGTGTCGCTGATCTCGCAGGTGAGCACGTCGCCGTCGAGAACGACCGGATCGCCGCCGTCGGTCTGGGCGGTGCACGAAAGGTCTCGCCGGGTTCGTCGGCGCTCGGCGCATCGCAGGTGGCATCGGACAACTCGAGACCGAGCACCTCGGGGAGTCCTTCCTCGATTGCTCGTTCGGCGACATCTTCCGGCGACGTCGAACCGACCGAGACCGAGCACGCCGATGCCACGAGGGCGAGCCCAACTGCGAACCCAAGCTTGGTGGCGGTGGAGTCGAACGCGGAGGTGCCCATCGCACGAAGGTAGGACAGGTTCTCGTTGCCCGAGCCATCGGGTCGGCCAACGGTCGCTTCGGTCAGGTGATGACGAGCGGGAATCGTGGGTCGCCGTCGAGTGTGCCGCCCGCAACCAGACCCTTCGGCTCGTACGGCGGCGAGGTCTCCCATGGACGGACACCGAACCGGGCGTCGTCGCCGAGCCAACGCAGGCTCACCGCGCGTCGACGTGTCGCAAGAAGATTGCCCGGCGCGCTGTGCAACGTCCGGTAGTGGAACGCCAGCACGTCGCCCGGCTCGATGTCCCACGAGAGCACCTCGTGATCGCCGACCAACTCGTCGTTGTCGGGCAGCAGTTCGAAACGTTCGTCGGCGACCCCGTAGGGCGATTGGTCGATGAACTTGCGTGGGACGAAACGACGACCCCACAGATGGGAGCCGGCAACGAACTGCAGTCCCGACGGGGCCGGCACCGCGTCGAGCGCAATCCACATGCTCACGTTCTGCATGCCGTCGATGCCGTAGTACGGATCGTCGTGGTGCCACGGCGTGGGCTCGGTCGCTCCGGGCTCTTTCACCAGCACGTGTTCGTGGAAGAACCTCACCGTTTCCGACCTCATGAGTTCGCCGGCGATCGGTGCGAGGCCGCTCTCGAACGCGACCCTGCGGTACGCCTCGACCTCGGGCCACGTGACGTAGTCGCTCCAGAACCCAACCGCCTGGTTCGGGTCGGTGTACCAATGCGACCAGGCGCTCGGATGTGTTCGGTTGTACTCGACGCCTTCAGCCAGCAGATCGAGCCAGGTCGAAGCGACCGCCCCTCGAAGCATCACGACACCGTTGCGTCGGAACGCCTCGATGGTCGCAGCGTCGGCGTGTTGTGTCGTCGGCACCAGGTCAGCCTTCCAGTTGGTCGCCGGGGCCGAGCAGTCGTACGCCGTGCTCGCCACCCAGGTCGACGCGGACTGCGTCGGTGTTGCTGGCATCGGCGCGCACGGTGACGGCCGTGGGCGTTGCTCGCACATCGAGTCGCTGGCCGCGGACGATCGCGGTGTAGTCGAGCGAGCTCCACGGTGCCGGCAACGCTGGAGCAATGTGCGCAACGCCATCATCGAGCGAAAATCCGCCGAAGCCGAACACGGCGGTCTGATAGGCGCCGGCGTTGGCGGCGGTGTGCATCCCGCCGATGAAGGTTCCGCCCACCATCGAGTGCGCACTCGTGCGCAGATCGAGTGCTGCGGTGTCCATGAAGTACTCGTAGGCCTGGTCGAGGTAGTGCGGACCGAATCGACTGAGTCGGGTCGCGACCGTGGCATGAACCGAATGGCTCAGCGACGATCCGTGCGAGCATCGCGGCTCGAAGTAGTCGTAGTTGGCGCGTTGAACATCGAGGTCGAAGGATGGGTCGACAGCGAACATCTGGACGACGTCGGGCTGCTTCGACACCTGCGTGTGCACCGCAACCCCGTTCGGCCAGCCCCAGTACTCACTCGGGTCGAGCAGCCGCCCGCGCAGGTCATCGGGTCGGCAGTCCTCGAGGTCGAAGAATCCGTCGAACGGGGCGATCAGACCGGTCTCGGCGTCGGGGCCGGGTTCGCTCAGCAGGGACTCGAGATTGGCCCACGCAGCGATCTCGTCAGCGCCGACGCCGATCTCGCGGCACAGTTCGGCCAGCCGACCCGGACGATCTCGGGAGAGCAACTCGTTCACCGCGCCAGCGTGTCGTAGTGCAAGCCGAGCGAGCCGGGCGGTGTACGCGTTGTTGTCGACGTTCTCGTGCCACTCGTCTGGGCCGAGCAGGCGGATCAGTTCGTAACGCTCACGAACCTCGTCCCATCGTGCCCGAGAACGCAGGAACCGGGCGACCTCGAGAAGGATCTCGGCGCCATGGTCGGCGAGGAAGTCGAGGTCGCCGGTTGCCTCCCAGTAGCTCCACACCGCGTGGGCGATGTCGGGGCTGATGTGGATCTGCCACACGTTGAAGTGGTTGCGGATCGGCCGCCCGGTCAGGACGTCGATGAAGAAGTAGTCGGGACACAATTCGTCGCCGGTATCGCCGCTGACCCACGCATAGAACGCTCCTTCGTAGCCGAGGCGCCGGGACTTTCGGCGGGCGCCGTCGAGTGTCCGCCAGCGATAGACGAGGAGCCTCCGGGCGATGTCGGGAGCGACGAACAGTACCGCCGGCAGGTTGAACATCTCCTGGTCCCAGAACGCTGCACCCTGATACGCCTGACACGAGAGGCCCCTGGCGCCGACTGGGAGTCGGTCGCTGTGCGCGGGCAGCGCGATGCGGTTGTGATAGATCGAGAACCGCAGCGCCGCCTGGGCAGCCGGGTCGCCCTCGATGCGCACGTCGGCGGTCGACCAGAACGACGCCCATCGAGCCGCAGAGGCGGCAAGCGCTGCCCGGTAGCCGTCTGCGCTCACGTCGCGGGCGGCCTCGACAGCCACGGCGAGTGGATCTGTGTCGACATCGTCGTCGTTCGTGCTCGCCACTGCCATCGTCGAGCGGACGATCACGGTCGCTCCTGCATCGACGCGACCCGACCAACGCCGAGCGGAGATTCCTCGCTCGCCTCTCGAAGGAGCAGTCGGTCCGGGTGCCGGAGGGAGTCCCTCGACATCGACGGCCGAGGCCACGGCGATCTCGACGGCACGCTCGCCGGTGACGCACCGGCTGGTCACGACGTCGTGTTCGATGGCGGTCGAGACCGAGGCGAAGTGGTCGCCGTTCAGACTCCACACGGCATCGTCGATCCCGGCGCTCACGCTGACCTCGCAGGCCTGGTCGGGAATCACCATGACCTGCTGTGCGACCACGTGCAGCTCGGCCAAGCTGGCGAATCGGCGCATCGACACGAGCGCCGTTCGACCCGAGTCGGTGCGGCCGAACCAAGCGTGGGTGACCTCGCCGGTCTCCATGGTCAACTCGACGTGTGCGTCTCGATCTGGTGCGAAGTCGAGCGTTGCACCGTCGAGTTCGATCTCGACGAAGAGCCCGTTGGGAACCGTGCAGAGTTCGCGCCAGACGCCGTCGGCCATGTCGTACGTATCGGTGAGCACGCAGCCGACGAAGTCGGTCGCCCGCTGTTCGGGCCGGGTGCCGCGGTAGCCGAGATAGCCGTTGCCGACCAGAAAGCACGAACCGGTCGCGACGCCCCGATCGGGTGTCGGAGCGGTGTCGACCACCTCCCAGCCAGAGGCCGTGTGCGCGTGATCGCTCAACGAAACGGTCGATGAAGACACCGGAGCAGTGTCGCGCAACCGGGCTGCAACCGCTTTCATCGAGTCGGCCCGAACCCTCGCTGGTCTGCGAAACGGTGGAATGCCGTCGAGGTTGACTGCCTCAGATCGTGCAGATCTCGAACGGCGCCACGCCCCGGAGGAGGTCGGCGGCGTGCACGAGCGCCTCGTGCGTCGGCTCGACGAGCGCCGGGATGTGCGGGCGAGCGCCGTGGCTGCGGAAACCGATCAGCTTCACCCGCATGTCGGAGTCGATCGCCGCCAGCCATTCGGCGGTGCGCAGCAGTAGGGCGTCGTCGTCGTTCACGCCGGCCAAGACGAGCAGCCTCGTCTCGTAGAGCAGGCCGAGTGCTGCCAGGTGTTCGATGCTGGCCAGGACGAGATCGTTCGGCTCGCCGGTCATCTGCTGGTGGATGACCGGGTCGAGACACTTGAGGTCGATCATTGCGCCGTCGATGACGGGTGCGAGTCGATCCCAGACATCGGGAGTCGTGGCGCCGTTCGAGTCGACGAAACAGGTCAGGTGAGCAAGGTTCGGGTCACGTTTGATGGCGGTGAACAGCGCAACCAGGAACTCGGGTTGCTGCGTGGCTTCGCCACCCGACGCCGTGACACCGCGGATGAACGGTGCCGCCCGGCGAATGTCGACGAGCAGGTCGTCGACGCTCAGGTGTTGGGGGTGGTACCCCTCGAGCGGCTCGTGGCCGGGGATCGTCTGCGGATTGTGGCAAGCCAAACAATCGAAGTTGCAGCCCTGCATGAACACCACGAATCGGTTACCGGGCCCATCGACGTTGCTGAAGCTGATCGTGTCGGCGACGTAACCCGTCACGGCACGGGCACTGATCTGGTAGTCGGCGTGGTCGGAGGGGCGTTCGGTGTCAGCGGGGGTCGCGCTCATGGCAGCCGATGCGCTTCACCGCGCGCTGGGTGAGGTGGTAGGCGTTCTCGCTTCCGGCGGCCAGGTGATCGCTCGCATGGCGAACCACGCCGTCGGTGGCGATCGCCTCGAGGTCGCTCTTGCGGACGAGGTAGCCGGTGATCCGGACGAACTCGTTGTTGTCGAGGTTGAACGTGAAGTCGCGCATGCCGCTCGCGAATGCGCCGCGGATGATGTCGACGAGCGCCTCGGGATTGCGGGTGGCGGTCTCGTCGACGTGGAAGATGTCGCTGACACCCGACGCGAACAGATGGTGGTGCGGTGCGCACGCGGCGATGTGGTCGAGCAGCGGTGGCTCGTCGCCGACCGGGATGCGGGTGCCGGCGGTGACTGCATCGTCGAGGTCGATGCCGCTCTGGCTGTGCAGGTAGCTGAATCCGCCCCCACCCTCGCAGTAGGGCATCGGGCGCTCGGCGACGAGTTCGGCAACTCGTTCGACGATGCGTACCGCCAGCGCGTTGGCGTCGTCGTCGTGGCCGTACCGGGCCTCACCGTTGCGGTCGAGGCCTTCGTAGGACAGCAGCAGATTGGTGCACTCGGCGAGCCCGAAGATGCCGAACATGGCCGAGAACCGGTCGAGGTCGATCAGGCCCTCGGCTGCCAGCCAGTGCGTCTCGTAGAAGCGTTGCTGTTCGACGAGCGAGCGCACGCGCGCCTCTCCGAGTTCGGCGGTCAGCTCGACATAGTGGGGGAGCGCATCGGCGAGGAAGCTCTCCGCGGTGCCGGCATGCAGGAGTGCGACCTCTTTGAGATTGAGGCGCACCAGCGTGTGGGCGCCACCGCCGATCTTCAGCGAGTTGTAGCAGCTGACCGCCGCGTAGCGCTCGCCGTGATCGGCCACCATCATCGGGTGGTTCACGAAGTGTGGTTTGCCGGTCTCGAACACCGTGCGAACGGCGTCCTCGATGAGATCGTCCGGCGTGACGTCGGGGGCGATCTTCAACGTGATGTTGGGGACGGCCTGACGGAGCGAGCGCTCGACGCGCAGGATCGAGCGGGTGACACGGCTGTCGTGAGGGCCGAGGTCGACGTGTACGAAGGCATCGGGAAGCATGCGGTCGATGCCGATCCAGAACCGGCGCAGCTTCACATCGAGCTCGTCATCGGAGATCTCGTCGGTGACGAACGGTGCGAGCACCTTGTCGAGGTCGCCCAGGTAGACGGGGTAGGTGGTCACGCTCGGAACGTGGGTGTACATCACCTGGAGGCAGGCGAGGGCCCCGTCGAGGTCGGTCGGTGCCGCCATCTCCAGGTGGTCGAGGCCCTGGCGCAGAGCCAGTTCGTAATCGGGCAGGACGTAGCGCGGCGCGAACGGAGCGTGACCCTCGAACATGTCGCAGATCACTCGTTTGTCGAGCGCGGTGGCACACGCGTCGGAGATGGCGGGGTAGGGGAGCACCTCGGTGGCGAGGGTGGCGAGTCGTCGCAGCTTCTGGTCGTATGAGAGCGTGGCGCTCTGCACCAGTTCGGCGGCGCGCTCGGTCAGCTCCTCGATGTCCATGATCCAACGGTACGCCGTTGCGGCGGCCAACTCCAGGGACGTTCTGCCCTGGTGGCTCTCGCTCGAAGTCGGTGAGCTGGCACTGTGCACTTGGATGAAGCCGCGTGATCGCGCTCGCCATCGCCACCGCGATCGCCGGCGTGCTCGCGCTCGTCGGTACCCGGGTATTGATCGTGATCCTGGCCGAACGCGGCGCAAGCCAACCGATACTCCAACAGAACGCGGCGAACGAACGAGTACCCCCGCACGCACACAAGGCAGGGACACCGACCATGGGTGGGCTCGTCATCGTGGCGGCGGCGCTCGCCGGCTACCTGATCAGCCATGTTCGAGCGGGCGTCGTGTTCTCGGACCAGACGTTGATCATCGTGGCGGCGATTCTCGTGATGGGTGGGCTCGGGCTGCTCGACGACCTGATGAAGGTGCGTTCACACCAGAACCGTGGTGTGTATTGGAAGGTCAAGGGGTTGGTTTCGTACCTGATGGCACTCGGTATAGCGACAGCGCTCGTCGTCTCGACGGACATCGACACACGCATCTCGCTCACCCGGGCCGACCTCCCGGGCTGGGACCTGGGTCCGGTGGTCTGGGTGTTCTGGGCTGGAACGATCATCTTCGCCACCACCAACGCGGTCAACGTCACCGACGGGCTCGACGGGCTCGCCGCCGGTTCCGCCATGTTCGGGTTCATCGCGTTCACGGGCATTGCCTTCTGGGCGTTGCGCAACCCGCTGATCTACGGCGACGTCGTCAATCCCTACGACCTCGCTGTGCTGGCCGCTGCCTTTGCGGGGGCATGTGCTGGGTTCCTCTGGTGGAACGCTGCGCCCGCCCGAATCTTCATGGGCGATGTCGGTGCGCTCGCACTCGGCTCGACGCTCGCGCTGTTGGCGCTGGCGACCAACACCCAACTGCTGCTGCTCTTGATCTGCGGGATCAACGTGATCGAGGCGGGTTCGGTTGGGCTGCAGATGGTGGTGTTCCGAGCGTCGGGACGGCGCCGCCGGCTGTTCTTGCTCTCTCCGATCCACCATCACTTCGAGGTGAAGGGGTGGCCCGAGACCACGGTGATCATCCGCTTCTGGCTCATCTCTGGTGCTTGCGTCGCGTCGGCGGTGGCCATCTTCGTGGCCGATTACACCAATCAGGCTGCGCTGCCCTGACGATCACTGGCGTGGGGTACCGTCGGCGCATGTCGACCCTCCCGCTCGCACCCTTCGGCTCCACTGGTCACCAGTCCACCCGGGTGGTCTTCGGTGCCGCAGCGCTGGGTGGGATGAGCCAGGAGCGCGCCGATGCGACCCTGGCTCGGGTCGGGGAGTGGGGAAT
>CAVQWE010000023.1:0-59972 GCA_963717385.1 Ilumatobacteraceae bacterium | reverse complement strand
CAGCTGGTGCACCTACGACCCGACGGTCTCGATCACGATCCACTGCCGTGATTCGACGCAGCGTTGTCGCTGCTGCCTTGCTTGGCGCAGTGTTGTTGTCCACGTGGTGTTCGACCGGATGCGCCGAACGTCGGCCCATCGTGCTCGGTCTCAGCACCGCAACCGAGACGCTCTCATTGGTCGCCATCGTGTTGTTGATCGGCGGGTGGTGGTCGGGCCTGGCGCTCGCATCCGCAGTCGCGGTGGTGTCGATACCGCTCGAGCTGATCGACGCAAGCCATTCCGATGTGCATCGGGCGGCCACCAGCATCTCGTATCTGATCGTGTTCGCTCTCTGCGAGTGGGCATCGAGAGCCGAGGCACCCCGTCGCCGTAGCGCTCTGGGCCCGGCGACGTTGCCAGCGCCGCCGGCGGTCCAACGATGGGTACGGGCAGCTTGGTGGGTCTTCGCAGCAGTGCTCGTGTTGCACATCGGGCTGCTCGCCCATGACGTCCGACAAGCACGCGACGAACGATCAGACTTCGAGAACGCCATGACGTTTCCGGGCACCGTGGTGTCGGGTGGCACCACCGACCGACTTCGGATCGGCTATGCGCCCACCGAATCGTCACCGCAACGGATCGTGATCGTTCCCGTGTGGTCGGCGCAATCGCCGCCGAACGGGTCCGACGTACTGATCGACCTACCGTCCCCCGGCTCCGACTACGCCCGGCTGACAACGGACCGGTTCGAGTGGTTCTCGAACCTCAGCGGATATCCGACACCACTGCTTCTCGCTCTCGCACTCGCAGCGGGCAGGTTGCGTCATCGGCGCCTGCTTCAACGCCTGCAGCGCACCGACGCCATCGATGTCACCGTCCGATCACTACCAGGCTTGCGTCGCGGTGGCCGAAGTCGGGTGGTCGCCACGGCGGGCGACGAGCACGCGGCATTGCGGTGTCCGCCACGATCTCCGATGTTCGTCACTCCGACCCCGGCGGTGGCCGTCGGTAGCCTCGACCGGTTCGCCGCGGTGCGATTCGAGTCCGCGACAACGGGTCCTGCGTGGCCGACGGCGCGGCGTCGTGGCTGGACGCTGCGACCCGGCACCCTCGTCCGGTTGCAGTCGGACGTACGAGGCTGTGTACAGCGGTTCGAAGACTCCATCGCCGGTCGACTGACACCTCCAGTTCAAGGGCCGCAAGCACACCTGGTGGTTTCGGTTGACGACCCGCACGAAGCCGTGCATTTCGTCGTTGTTTCAGCCTCTGGGCTCTCGTTGATCGGAGCACCCGGGAGCACCAACGATGCTGACGTCGAGAACGAGCCAGATCGCCTCAGCTGGGAAGAAGTCTCCGACGTCGTCAACGCACTCGCAGAGGGCTTCGTGCCCGAGGCTCGTCTCGAGCATCCTCCCCCGGAGCAGCTCGCACGGCTGCTGCTCGGACCGACGAACTCGATGCTCGACGTGATCGTCATCGGCGTCACCATCGGTGCGATCGACAACGGCGTCCTCGGCGACGAGACATCGTGCGCCCAGATCAACCTCGCACTGGATGAACTCGGCCCACCACACACCGCATCGTGGTTCCCGGGATGGCGGGCACTCGGCGGGGCGGTCGAGCGCACGGTCGTCGAGCAGCAACTCGGCATGTTCGGTCGAACGTGGGAGCGGTCTCCCAAGCTGCCAGATGCGTTCATCGACGACATCCTCGACGGACTCGGCAGCGCACGAACGATCACCGGGCGAATCCTGTCGCGCCGAGACGTCGAAGAAGAGGTCGCTCGATACCTGTCGGCTGATCCGTGGCCCTTCAACGTCTGAGCAGCCACGGTGGCCGGTCGGTCCAGAGCCGTTCGATCCGATACAGCGGCGCGAACGCAAGCAACAAGAGCGGCATCGGGAATCCGATCAACATGAACGCCAGGATCCCGGCGTGCATCAGCCACGCCGCGATGACCCACCCGGTGCGGACGCGACCGCCCAAGAGCGCGACGGGCGCCGCCAGTTCGATCGCGATCGTGGCAGCCGCGACGAACGGCCACGCCCAGTCCACGCGCACGCCGAACCCGGCCAACGGTGATGGGGATCCGCCGAGGAGGTCGAGTCGCGCAGCGGCGTAGGCAACGTGATTGCGCAGGGTGTCGCCGACAACCCACTCGAGTCCGCCGTAGCGCAGTTTGGCGACCCCGGCGATCACGTAGGTGATCACCAACACCAACGACGCGAGCGCAAGCGGCCATCCGTAGACCGGCGACTCCCCCGTGGGCTCGTTGTCGCCGCGGCGCCGGGCGTCGAGCGACCAGGTGTCGGCCGACGGCGCCAGCGCAACGATCAGCAGGTACAGCACCATCAGGTTCTCGAAGTGCAACAGTTGCCCCCAGGAGCTGCGGTACGACCCGAGCGCCAACAACCCGAATGCGAACAGCGGACCGACGATCCGGAACCGCCACCCGACGATGAATCCGATCCCGGCCAGAAACGTCACCGCCACGACCGCATCGATCACTCCAGCCGACACCGGCCTGTCGAGCAACGCCGCCAGCCCGACGCCCTCGAATCCGCTGCGTCGATCACCCAGCTGCAAGAACACGGGGAGCCGGACCAGCAGGTAGCCGACAGCGAACGTTCCGATGAGGATGCGAAACATCGCCAGCCGTTCCGCCGGAGCGACCGCGTCGACGATCGGAAGTGAATGCGTCCGTTCCGGCGAGTCGAGCACGTTGGTCACGACGGCACCTCACACGACGCGTGCACGGTGCGATCGAGCAGGCTGTCGCCGCCCTCCACCTGAACGACCACATCGTGGCGTTCGGTGACCACCTCGATCGTGACATCGGCCCCGGCCGGCAGCCCACCCCATGTCGCCGCACGCTGTGCGATTTCCTCGCAGCGCTGTGCGGCGCGATCGTCGCGAATCGCATCACGCAACTCGCCGGCCACGATCAACGGGTCGTCACTGTCACCGATGACCTCGAGCGTCAGCGGCGACATGGCACCGTCGGCGTCGACCGCCTGCGCCGTTGCGAACGTCACTGCTTCGCCCCGCGCACGGGAGTACATCGGATACGTCGACAACGGGAAGGCGTCGCGATCGAGCACCACAGGAGCCACGAGCGCGCCGACAACAGCAGCGGTGATCAGGGTTCGCGCTCGACGATCCACCCCTTCAGCATGTCTGCCATCGGGGTCGTGAACACCCCGGCGACTCTCGAGAGCAGCAACGTCGGCATCGAACGTGTGGGCTGGCACTCAGCACACGGCGAGGCCTCAGCCCGTCGGGGTCAGTTCGCGAGTGTCGCTGCGGCTGCCCGCTCGCCAGTAGACAACGCCCACTCCAGCACCGATCAAGGTGACGACGCTGCCGTACGCCAACGCCCACTCGGCGGAGATGTTGTCGGCGATCAGTCCGGTGATCGGGCCGCCGATCGGCGTGGATCCCAAGAACGCAACCGCCTGCAACGCCAGCAGCCGGCTGCGCATGTCCGGCGGACACTCCTGCTGGGTGATCGCATTGGCGCTCGTGATGAACGCAGCACCCCCCAGACCGAACGGCACACACCACGCATAGGCGAGCCAGATGTTGGGCGCCCAGGCGAGTCCGATCCCGGCGACCGCCATCACGACGATCGCGCCGAAGAACCACCGCATGGTCACCACGTGTTGCCGGGCGGTCAGCAACGAACCCGTCAGCGAGCCAACCGACATCACCGCGAGCAGGAAGCCGAAGGCATTGTCGTCGCCCCAGCGGACGTCGGCGAGTTTCGGGAACACGGTGCCGTGGTTGAACGCGACCGTCGAGACGACGATCAGCAACGAGTAGATGATCAACATGTCGCGGTGGCCGACGACGAACGAAATCGCCTCGCGGATCGGCTTGCCACCCTTCGGACGGCGCAACGCCGGGAACATCTCGTCGCGTCGAATGGCAACCAACGAGAAGATGATTGCGAAGAAGGTCGCCCCGTTCAGGACGAAACACCAGGCGGTCCCGATCGAGGCGACCAACACTCCTGCCAGGGCCGGGCCGAAGATGCGCGAACCGGTCATCACCGCGGTGTTCAACGACGTCGCATTGGGAATGTCGATGGTGGGAACCAGTTCGGTCACCAGGCCCCGACGGGCCGGGTTGTCGAAGGCGTTGACGACGCCGAGCACCAGCGAGAGCGTGTAGACCGCGGGCAGGTTGGCCCATCCGGCGAAGTCGATTGCCCCCAGCATCAAGGCCTGTGCGGCGAGCGCGCTCTGGGTGACGATCGCCATGGTGCGACGGTCGCGTCCATCGGCGATCACCCCGGCCCACGCCCCGAGCAGGAGCATCGGGAGCATCTGCAACGCCAGCGTGATGCCCACGCTCGTCGCTTCGCCGGTGAGGCGGTAGACGAGCAGCGACATCGCGGTCATCTGCAACCAGGTGCCGACATTCGACACGGCGAGCCCGGCGAAGAACAACCGTGCGTTGTAGTACTTCAGCGAGCGGAACGTGGACGACACCGATCACATCGTTGCCGCTGATCGCCGCCTCACCACGATCGAACCACGATCGGACCACCCTCCGGCTGACTTGCATTGTGGCCGAGTGGCCACGGCCACGACCGGAGGAGGCCGATCATGCACGCGCGTACGCCATCGAGAACTGCCCCGGCTTGCCTGGGGGCATCCTCAGTTTCAATCGTCGAGTTTGAGGGCGTTGATGAACACGTCGCCGGGCACCTCGACCCGTCCGATCGACTTCATCTTCTTCTTGCCCTCTTTCTGCTTCTCGAGCAGTTTGCGTTTGCGGGTGATGTCACCGCCGTAGCACTTGGCGAGCACGTCCTTGCGCTTGGCCTTGACCGTTTCGCGGGCGATCACTTTGCCACCGATCGCCGCCTGGATCGGCACGTCGAACATCTGGCGCGGAATCAGCTCCTTGAGCTTCTCGCACATCCGGGCACCGTATTGGTAAGCGGTGTCTCGGTGCACGATCATCGAGAACGCGTCTGCGGGCAGCCCGTTGAGGAGCAGGTCGACCTTCACGAGGTGCGACGGGCGGTAGCCAGACAGTTCGTAGTCGAGGCTGGCGTAGCCCTTGGTTCGTGACTTCATCTGGTCGAAGAAGTCGACGACCACCTCGGCCAGCGGCACCTCGTAGACCAATTCGACACGTTCGGGCGACAGGTACTCCATCTTCTTCATCTCGCCGCGCCGGGTCTGGCACAGGTCCATCAGCGTGCCGGTGTATTCGGTCGGCGTGATGATCGACAGTTTGAAGAACGGTTCTTCGATCGCAGCGATCTTCTGTGCCTCGGGCATGTCGGCTGGGTTGTCGACGTTCTCGATCGACCCGTCGGTGCGAGTGAGGCGGTATTCGACGCTCGGAGCGGTGGCGATGAGGGCGAGGCCGAATTCGCGCTCGAGTCGCTCCTTCACGATCTCCATGTGCAGCAGACCGAGGAAACCGCATCGGAACCCGAAGCCCAGCGCCCCCGACGACTCGGGCGTGTAGGTGATGGAGGCGTCGTTGAGCTTGAGCTTCTCGAGCGACTCACGCAGGTTCTCGAAGTCGTCACCGTCGATCGGGAACAGCCCCGAGAACACCATCGGCTTGGGGTCCCGGTAGCCAGGAAGCACCTCGACCGAGCCGCCCGTCGCGGTGGTGACCGTTTCGCCCGAGCGGGCATCGGCGACGTCCTTGATGCCGGCGATGAGATAGCCGACCTCGCCGGGCCCGAGCGTGTCGATGGGAGTCGGCACCGGCTTGCGGACGCCGATTTCGATTGCCTCGTGATTGGCGCCGGCCTGCATGAACGTGAGCTTCGAGCCGGACGTCATCGTGCCCTGCATCACCCGGATGCTCGAGACCACGCCGCGGTACTGGTCGAACTGCGAGTCGAAGATCAGCCCCTGCAGTGGGGCATTCGGGTCGCCGGTCGGCGCCGGAATCTGCTCGATCACGGCGTCGAGCAGGTCGGGCACGCCTTCGCCGGTCTTGGCCGACATGCGGATGATCTCGTCGGCCGGAATCCCCAGGATCGTCTCGATCTCGCCGGCGTACCGGTCGGGGTCGGCCGCCGGGAGATCGATCTTGTTGAGGGCGGCCACGATCTCGAGGTCGTGTTCGAGCGCCAGGTAGCAGTTGGCCAGGGTCTGGGCTTCGATGCCCTGCGCCGCATCGACCACCAGCACGACGCCCTCGCATGCGGCGAGGCTGCGGCTGACCTCGTAACCGAAGTCGACGTGGCCGGGCGTGTCGATCAGGTGGAACGTGTGCCCCTTCCAATCGACGCGGACGTTCTGCGCCTTGATCGTGATGCCTCGCTCACGCTCGAGATCCATCGAGTCGAGGTACTGCGAACGCATGTCACGAGCGTCGACAGCTCCGGTGATCTCGAGGATTCGATCGGACAGCGTCGACTTGCCGTGGTCGATGTGCGCGATGATCGAGAAGTTGCGGATGCGGGCCAGATCCATGTCCGCACCGAGGCTATCTGGGCACGTTGCCGCTCAGGAGGCCCTCCCGATAGAGTCCCATGGCTGTTCAGCGCGAGCATTGGGCTCCGTTGCGCACATCATTCGACGAAAGCAAGGTTCCAGGGCCATGGCCAACATCAAGAGCCAGAAGAAGCGCAACATCACCAACGCCAAGCGCCACGAGCGCAACAAGGCCGTCAAGGCCGAGATGAAGACGCGCACCAAGCGCGTCGAGGCGACACTGGGCACCGACGACAACGACGAGGCCGTTCGCGCCGCCGTCAAGCGCATCGACACCGCCGCCAGCAAGGGTGTCATCCACAAGAACGCTGCAGCTCGCAAGAAGAGCCGCATGATGAAGAAGGTCAACGCCGCCGGCTGACCCTCTCCGACCGTCTCGACGGTCGACAACCGCACTTTCCGAACGAGCGCTGCGCCAGTCGCAGCGCTCGTTCGCGTTCGCGCTGGTCCCAGTTCTCGGACACTGGGTCTCGGCGAACCAGGTCAGCGACGGAGTTTGGAGAGGCGTGCGACGAGCACTTCCATCACCAATTCGGGTTCGAGGTCTTTGAGGCCGCGCAGATCGAGGTCGGCTTGCGCCAACAGCTCGATCGCCCGCCTCGTCGATGCAGGTCCAAGGCGTCGGTAGTTGGCGAGCGCCTTCTTCGCCGGGAACCCCGACTTGATCCCGGTCGCCGCCATCGCGTCGTCCTCGCTTCGGGCATCGACACCGTCGAGCCGTGCGATGTTCGCGTAGTGGCTGTGCATGATCGCCATGATCTGCAGTGGATGGCGACCGCCGCCGTGCATCATTCGCCCGAGCAGGGTCAGTGCCTTGGTGGTGTTTCCGGCGTCGATCGCATCGGTGAAGTCCCACGGCGGGACTCCCCCGGCAGCGCCGAGGAACGGTTCGATGTCGGCGAACGTCAACACGTGGTCGGCGCCGTAGGTGCTGGTGAGCGTGGCGAGGATGCTGTCGAGACGGCCGGCGTCCTCACCGAGCCAGGACGCCAACTGCGAAGCGGCGTCCGGCTTGATCCGCAACCCCGCATCGGCGATGTGCTCGGCGATCCACGCCTGGCGATCCTTCGGACGTGACGGCGGTGAGGTGTTGGTGACCGAGCCGACCTTCTTGACGGCGTCGCCCAACTTCTTCGGGACACTGCCGCTGGTGATCACGATCACCAGGTCGGAGGTGTCGAGCGGATCACCGAGATACGCGATCAGCGGGGTCAGTTCATCAGCTGTGAAGCGTTCGACACCGCGTGCGACGATCACTCGCTTGTCGGTCAGGAACGACGGCGTCTGGGCAGCGTCGACAACCACGCGCAGTTCGTACTCGTCGCCGTCGAACTCGTCGACCATCATCGCCCGGTCGCCGTCGGCGACCAGATCGTCGACGAGTTCATGAACTGCGGTCCGCAACACCGACTCGTCGTTGCCGCTCAGAAGATGGGTCACCATGGAGACCTCGATTCTTATCGCGTCTCCAGACCACGACGACAAATCAACCATCCGACACCGGCCACGACGAGGCCCCAACCAACCCAAGTCCACGGCGGTTCCGGCTCGAGTCGGGCGCCGAGGTGCGCCACCGTGTCGACCCATCGGGTGCCGATGCGGGCTGGCAACATTGCCGCCGGGGCGACTGCGGGAATCGAACCGGCGACGAGACCCGCAGGGAGTCCGTAGAGCATCACGAAACCTGCGACCGGCACCGCAAGGACGTTCGCGACGACACTCACCAGCGGCAATCGGCCGAACACCAGGAGGCTCGGGATCACCACCCCGAGCTGCGCCCCGAGTGTGATCCCGAGCGGGAGCGCGAGCGGCCCGAACATCGCCAGACGGTGGGCCAACCACGGACCCACGGTGCACACACCCGCAGTCGCCCCGACGGACAGCCAGAAGCCAACCGACCACGCCAGCAACGGATCGATCAGCACCAGAGCGATCACCGCGAGTGCCAGGATGCGCACCGGGCTCCGTTCTCGACCGGTCGCGTAGGCGGTGGCCGACAGCCCCGCCATCACCCCCGCCCGCAGGATCGACGGTTCGAACCGGGTCAGCGCGACGAACCAGGCGATGACCGCCACGGTCAGCGCCCACCTCGGCAGCGGTGACATCCGCACCAGCAGCGGCCCGCAGGCGGCCAGCACGAATGCGACATTCTGTCCTGACACGGCGGTCAAGTGCGAGAGTCCACTTGCACGGAACCGATCGATCATGTCGCGCGGTTGATCGCGGTCGTCGCCGATCACCAGCCCCCGATACAGAGCTCCAGAGGGGTCGGGCAATGCATCGGCGGCTCGTTCGATCGTGGCTCGCACACGGTTCGATGCCCGGGCGACCGGGCCACCGGGGTCGACGTCGCTCGCCCACGACAACGCGAATTCGCCCACGACGTGCTGCCACGCGACCCGATGGGCACGTTCGGCGTCGAGGGCTTGCCGCTCACCGCTGACCATCACCCACTCGCCGCCCCGCCACGAACGCACGCGCTGTTGCTGAGCGCGACCGCGAGACCACACCTCGAACCGTTCGTCGTCGACCTCGACGATCACCCTGGTGCTCGACGGGTACGGTTGCGGGTCGTCGACGAGCCGCACCCACCCTTCGAACGGGCCGAGCGTGTCGGGAGCAAGGCCTGCCCATTCGTGCTGCGAGCGCACCGCTCCGGCCGACGCGAGTACGACCACGATGAGTGCCAGCGGTGGCGACCGCGCGATCAGCCCGAGCGCGACACCGACGCCAACCCCGAGGAAGATCGCCACCGTCACCGATCCTGTTCGCACCGCAACGGCGACCACCACCGCGATCGACACCGTCGCACCATCGGTGACCGTGGTCACGGTCGAGTCGAGTCGCCACCACGAACGGCTGTCGGTGCCATAACCTCGCAACTTCGTGACTTCGTTCACCCCCGTCCCTCCCGGCGCCCGCCCGACGCCACCGGCTCCTCCTTCGGGGCCGCCGCTCATCGAGGGACCCCGCTGGTACCGGGCACGGCTGCGTACTTGGGGGCCGTTTGCGGCGCTGATCGTTCCGGCCATCGTGGGCGCAATCGCGTACTTGTCGCTGCGATTGTTCGACACCGCATGGAGCGGCGCTGTGGGCCTGATCGCAGGGGTCTGGGCCGCTCCGGCGCTGCTGGCTGCGGGCGCACCGTTCGGCAACCGCTCGATGTATCCACTTGCCGTTGCTGCATCAGGACTGCTCTGGCTCCTCGTCGGAGTCCTCGCTGCCCGACGAGCCACCCGCAACCCCATGGCGACCTGGGCCGACTTCTGGCGCCACTACGCGTGGATGTGCGTCGGAATCTGGGTTGGGGCCTCAGCTGCCCTCGGCGTGGCAGCGCTGGCGATCTCCGACTCGTTGTTCTGAACCGCGTCGCAGCGCTCATGTCGTGGCCATGTCGCGCATCGCTTCGATCTTCGCCGGCCCGATGCCTGGGACCCGGTCGAGGTCGTCGACGTCGAGGAACGGACCGTTGCGTTCGCGTTCGGTGACGATCGCCGTGGCCGTGGCGGGCCCGACGCCGGGCAGCGACTCGAGCTCGTCAGCGGTGGCCACATTGACGTCGACTGGCATGGCGGTCGCCGCAACACCTCCGGCCGGCGGCGCGGTCATGAGCTCTGGAGGTACCACCTCGCCGACGTTGGGAACGTAGAGCTTGGCACCGTCACCGACGACTGCTGCGAGGTTGAGCGCGTTCCAGTCGGCGGTGTCGGTGGGGCCACCCGCAGCCACGACGGCGTCGCGAACCCGAGCGTCGGCGGCGAGTTCGTACACACCGGGTTCGATCACCGCACCAGCCACGTGTACCAGCACGACCGACGCAGCGGGCGGAGTGGACGCAGCGACCACGGCGGTCGAATCGCTGGGGACGGCCGCGACGGTGGTCGTTGCGCGCGGCAATGAGGCCTCGGTGGCGGGAGGCGGTGTGCGGACGAGCCACACCCCGCCGGCGACGACGACCACCGTGGCCACCGCCGATGCGATCAATCGACCGGTCCCGAACCATTCGACCCATGCGCTGACCCGCTCGGCTACCGAACGTGGCGCAACAGGCCTCTCCAGGATTTCCACCATCGACCTCCTCGACCGGCAGGCGCAGCGCGCGCAGCATCACCAGGAGGGAGTCGGTGCGGTCAACCTACCGATGGGGAGCGCTCCCCCACCGCGCCGCCGCGAGCGATGAGCGAAACGGTCGTGGGAGTGCGGTTCGCTCATCGCCTCGGGGTCAGCGGGGCGAACCGGACGAAGCGGCGCGCCAGAACGCGCGATAACTCGGGTACTCGATCGACTCGGTCACCCAGCCCGAACGCACCAATTCGCCGTGCAGGCGCGGCAGGTTGCGCCACGGCACGCCCATGTCGACGTGATGGGCAAGGTGCCAGCCGGTGTTGTACGGCACCATCCAGTAGCGAGCAAGCCGACTCTGATGGATCACGTGTGTGGTGAGGCGCCGATCCCTGGAGCGCACCATCCCACCGTGCTCGGCGATCGACCGGAGCCGGTTCGACACCTTCCACAGCGTCGACCAGGACAGGATCCAGACCACGTAGGCGAGCGGTCGCATGAAGAGGATCGACGAGCCGAGCATCACGGCATGGACGATGAAGATGTAGCGAGCCTCGACGCGGCCATGGCGCAACGACAACCACAGGCCCTTGAAATTCTTCGAGGCACTGTTGCCGGTGGCATCGCGCCGCAGCTTGCGCCGCCAAGAATCTCGCGGGATGGGGTAGCCGGCGTACAACGACAGGTCGGGTTCGTCGGGGCCCAACTCGTCGCGGTGGTGAGCGAAGTGCACACGCCGGTAGGCGAGCATCTGCTGATACGTCGGATACGCCAGCAGCCACCGACCGACACCGTCGTTCATGCGACGGTTGGTGAACAGCAGCCGATGGGCCGCTTCGTGGGCGAGGATGTTCAGACACACGTGGCCGCGTGCCATCAAGACGAACGCGATGAGGTACGACCACCACGTGTTGATCCACGCCGCAGCGATGACCACGCCGAACGACTGGAGCAGCGCACCGAGCACCGTGACGGCATTGCGCCCATTGGAGAAGTGGCGCAACTCGTCACGCAGCGGCTGGGTGGGCTTGGCACGCTCGTTCAGGCGGTCGGTCGGCAGCACGTCGGCCAGGAGCGACGGGTCGGGCACCATCGAGCCCGGCACGAGCGCCACGACCTGCTCGGCTGCCAGAGATGACCCAACGGTCGATGCCATGCGTTGATGTTACACTGAGCGTTCGTGGCGAACAAGAGCAGTGCCAGCGAGGTGATGACGATCAACGCCCCCGTCCACCAGCCGTTCAGTCCTCGTTCGATCGTGCTGTCGGTCTTGCTCGGGTCGCACCCTCCCCGAATGTCCGTGCGCCGCATCCTCGAATTCACGTCGCTGTTCGACGTTGCAGATGGCGCAGTACGTACCGCGCTCTCGCGCATGGTGGCAGCCGGCGACCTCGCCAACGACGACGGCGTGTATCGCCTGACCGACCGACTCATCGAGCGCCAGATCCAACAGGACGCCGGCCGCAACCAGCCCACCGCCGACTGGGACGGGACGTGGTGGACCGTCGTCGTGCTCTCCGAACGCCGCTCGATGACGGCGCGCCGCTCCTTTCGCTCCCGGGCCGTCGGCGCTCGTCTCGGCGAACTCCGACCCGACGTCTGGTTGCGGCCCGCCAACATCGACATCACCGCCGAGCTGCCCGATTCACTCGTCACCCGCGGCCCGATGACAGTGGGCGACGAACGACGAGTGGTCGCCCAGCTGTGGGACCTCGACGAACTCGACGCCCGATCGAGAACTCACATCAGCGCGCTCGACGAGGCCTCGCTTCGGCTCACCCACCACCACGAGCGATCACTTGCTGACGCATTCGTGGCACTTGCGGCTGCGCAGCAATTCCTGCGAACCGAACCGCAGTTGCCCAGCGAGCTCGCACCGACCGCAGGCGCAGTCGAGCTCCGCCAGAGCTACAGCGCCGCGGTCGAGCAGTTCCAGGCGAAGCTCGCGGTGTTCTTCGCGAGCCGCAGCGTCGACGAGATCAGTACAGCCGCGCAGTGAGCTGCCGGCGGTAGTCGGCGGTACGCGGATCGTCGGGGCCCATGAGCTCGAGGAGGTCGACGTACTTCTGGCGGGCTTCGTCGTCGGCCTTCACCTGATCGAGCAACTCAGTGAGCTGCGCGTCGTAGTCGTCCTGTGGCGCCTCGCCGACTCGGGCGAGCGCTGCGACATGACGGGTGCGATCGGACTCGGGAATTCGAGCCAGCAGGGCGAGTGCCTCGTCGTTGTTGGCGTCGTGGATCAACAACTCGGCGAGCGCCACGATGGCATCTTCGTTGGCCGGCTCCATCGACAACGCGAGCCGCAAGCTGGCCTCGTCGCCCGCCTCGATCAGCTCCTTGACCGCCACCTGCTCCTCGCTCGGCTGCAACGTGTCGACGAAGCGCTGGACCTCGTGTTCCGGGTAGGCGCCGACGAATCCATCGACCACCGCGCCGTCTCGCAGCGCATACACCGCAGGGATCGACTGAGCCTGGAACGCCTGGGCGATGCCCGGGTTCTCGTCGACGTTGACCTTGGCCAACACGACCTTGCCAGCTGTGGCATCGATCACTTTCTCGATGATCGGGCCGAGCGTCTTGCAGGGGCCGCACCACGGCGCCCACAGGTCGACGACAACCGCCACCTCCTTCGACTTGTCGATCACTTCGGTCTGGAACGTGGCGTCGGTGACGTCGATGGCTGCCATGCCCTCACGTTATCGGTCGTGCATGATGGCGACCGGGGGCAGCGGCATGACTACCCTCGGATCGCAGATGACTGGACGAGTGAGGACATGAGCGACATCCCCGGAATCGACGTCGGGCCGGTCACGGCGTGGCTGGAGACACACGTCGACGGTGCCGTCGGACCGTTTCGATTCGACGTGATCGCCGGAGGGCACTCGAACCTGACCTTTCGTGTCACCGGCGCAAGTGGCCCGAACCTCGTGTTGCGGCGACCACCGCTCGGTCATGTCCTCGCGAGCGCCCACGACATGGGCCGCGAGCACCGGATCCTGTCGGCGCTGCAGAACACCGCTGTCCCGGTTCCACCGGTCGAGGGGCTCTGCGACGACCTCAGCGTCAACGGTGCCCCGTTCTACGTCATGCGCTTCGTCGACGGCCACGTGCTGCGCGATCGCGAAACCGCCGAACGCGCCCTTTCCGAAACTGCTCGCAGCACTGCGAGTCGTTCGATCGTCGACACGATGGCCGCCATCCATGCCGTCGATCTCGACGCGGTCGGACTCGACCAACTCGGCCGCCACGAGGGATACATCGAGCGCCAGCTCAAGCGTTGGTACGGGCAATGGAACCAGGGCAAGACTCGTGAGCTCGCCGCTGTCGATCGGGTCTACGAGGGCCTCCTGGCCCGAATCCCCGAGCAGGGCCCCGCCACCATCGTCCATGGCGACTACCGGCTCGACAACTCGATGGTCGACGACGACGGCAACGTCATTGCGGTGCTCGACTGGGAGATCTGCACGCTCGGCGACCCGCTCGCCGACGTCGGCCTGCTGCAGGTGTACTGGAACGGACCGAACGACGACGCCGGCGCCTGGAGCGGCACCTCGACCTCCGCACCCGGCTTCTGGGATCGCCGGCAGCTCGCCGAGCGCTACGCCGACGTGTCGGGCCGCGACATTTCGCAGCTCGACTTCTATGTGGCGTTCGCATTCTGGAAGCTCGCCTGCATCATCGAGGGCGTGTACTCGCGCTACCTCGGCGGGGCGCTCGGCGACCGGCCGCCCGAGGAGTTGGCCCCGTTCAAACTGCAGGTCGAACAGGCCGCCGCTTCTGCCGAGAAGTACCTGAGCGCGCTGCAGTGACCGACGCGTCCGACGGAGACGAGCACCAACGCCCGCAGCGTCGCGACGACGACGCCTACGAGTGGCTCGTCGACGAGCCGATGCTCCACGAACCGATCCTCGTCGTGATGCTCACCGGCTGGATCGATGCAGCAGGCGCAGCCGACGCAGCTGCTCAATCGTTGTCGAAGGAATGCGAAACCAGCCCGATCCTGCGATTCGACGACGACACCTTCATCGACTTCCGGGCGCGTCGTCCCGTGATGGAACTGCGCGACGGCGTCAACACCGACCTCGTCGTGGTCGACCATCGAACTCCGGGCCGGCCGCTCGAGTTCGGGCCGCGACATCCTCGTGCTGAGCGGCCCCGAGCCCGACATGGCCTGGCACCGATTCGCACGCGCGGTCAGCGACATCGCCGTCGAACTCGGAGTCACGAGATGGTTGCGTTCGGCGCCTACCCGTTCGCTGCTCCGCACACCCGCACGCCGCGGCTGTCGTGTTCGTCGCCGTCGACCGACGTGCTGGCGAACGTCACCTTTGCTCGCAGTTCGGTCGATGTTCCGGCCGGGATGGCAGCGGCGCTCGAACATGCGCTGCATGCCCGCCGCATCCCGACGCTGGGCATCTGGGTGCAGGTGCCGCACTACGTGGTCGCCATGCCGTACCCGGCTGCGTCGTTGGCGCTCGCTCGACGGGCTCACCGAGGTGACCGGCATCGAGGTGGCCGCCGACGATCTCCGCGCCGCCGTCGGCCCGCAACGCGATCGGATCGATGCCAGCATCGACGGCAACGCCGAGCACCAGGGCATGCTGCGCCAGCTCGAGGAGCTGTACGACGCGTCGATCGACGGCGAAGTTGCAGACGGCCCAACGATCGAGATGCGCTCCGGCGACGAACTCGCCGACGAGATCCAAGCCTTCCTCCGCGACCAGGACTGACATCCGCGCCTGCGCCTCCCGTGGCGACTAGGCATTCGGAGACGACAACAGACGAAGGAGGACGCGATGAGCGGAGCAGACACCCCACAGGGGCCCGGATGGTGGCAGGCGAGCGACGGCAAGTGGTACGCCCCGGACCAGGTCTCGGCCTCGGCGCCCACACCGGCATCGCCGGCTCCGGTACCGCCTCCAGCACCGACTCCCGTCCCGACCCCGGCGGCCGCGCCGGGCGCGGGTGGGCAAGCCGGCGGGCCGGGATTCTTCGGGCGCCTGTTCGACGTCTCGATGAAGACGTTCATCACGCCCAGCATCATCAAGGTGCTGTTCATCCTCGGCATCATCGCGATCTCGATCATGAGTCTGGTGATCCTCGTGGCCGGCACACAGGCCGACGGTGGGACCGTCTTCATCCTGCTGGCGCCGTTGTACTGGTTCTTCGGGGTGTTGTATCTGCGAGTCATCCTCGAGGTGATCGTCGTGCTGTTCCGCATCGAGGAGAACACTCGCGGCCAACGCTGAGCACTGACTCGCACCCGCTCCCGTCGAGGTCGGGGCAGGCACCGTCCGCTGACTACGGTCGCTTTCCATGAAAGTCGACGGCAGCATCGGGATGGACCTGCGGAGTGTTCCGCGCAAGGCACAAGAGGTCGAGGCGGCCGGGTATTCCGGCGCCTGGACGGCTGAGACGTCGCACGACCCGTTCCTGCCGCTCCTGCTCGCTGCCGAGCACACCGAGACAACTCGAGATCGGCACCTCGATCGCCGTGGCGTTCGCTCGAAACCCGATGACGCTCGCAAACACGGCGTGGGACCTGCAGGCGTACTCGCAGGGCCGGTTCATCCTCGGCCTCGGCAGCCAGATCAAGCCGCACATCACCAAGCGGTTCTCGATGGAGTGGAGTCACCCGGCGGCGCGGATGCGCGAGATGGTGCTGGCGATGCGCGCCATCTGGAACACGTGGCTGACCGGCGAGAAGCTCGACTTCCGCGGCGAGTTCTACACCCACACCCTGATGACACCGTTCTTCACCCCGCCTGCTTCCGACCTCGACGGCTTCGGGCCGCCCAAGGTGTTCCTCGCCGGTGTCGGCGAACTGATGACCGAAGTCGCCGGAGAAGTGTGTGACGGCTTCCTCTGCCACGGCTTCACCACCGAGAAGTACCTGCGTGAGGTCACCATCCCGGCGCTCGAACGAGGGCGAGCCAAGGCCGGAAAGACCATGGAGGGCTTCGAGATCGTCGGGCCGTCGTTCGTGGTCACCGGCGCCGACGACGAACAACTCGAAGCGGCCGCCACCGGCACCCGCCAACAGATCGCGTTCTACGGTTCCACGCCCGCCTACCGCAACGTGCTCGACATCCACGGTTGGGGCGGCCTGCAGGACGAGCTGAACATGCGTTGTCGAAGCAGGGCGAGTGGGAGAAGATGGGCACGCTGATCGACGACGAGATCCTCAACACGTTCGCCGTGGTCGGTGCGCCGGAGGACATCGCCCCCGAACTGTCGCAGCGATACGGCGACGTGATCCAGCGCATCAGCTTCTACGCCCCGTACGCGAGCGACCCCGACAGTTGGGCCGCGGTGATGGCCGCCCTCCAAGCCGCCTGACCCGCACCCCGCCTCAGTGGGCGTGGCCGACGTTGCCGGTGAGGCGGCGGAGCCTGCCGCCGGCGATGTAGGCAACGATGAAGAACGACGCAGCGGTCAACACGATGGTCGGACCGGAGGCAACATCGAGGTGATAGCTGGCGTTCATGCCAACGAAACCGCTCAGCGCACCGATGACGCCGGCGAGTCCCAGCATCTTGGCGAAGCTGTCGGTGAGCATCCGCGCCACGACCGCCGGCACCACCAGGGTGGCCGCGATGAGCGTCACTCCCATCACGTTCATCGTTGCCAACACCGTGGCCGACAGCACCACCATGAGCAGCGCATCGATCCACGCCGTGCGCACGCCGGTGGCGGCGGCGACCTGGGTGTCGAACGTGGTGAACAGCAGTGGACGATAGAAGAAGAAGCCGATCGCCACCGTGGCCACGGCGACGCCGACGATCACCCAGACGTCCGCCGTGGTCACGCCGAGCACGTTGCCGAACAGCAAGGCGTCGGCGTTGCGTCCCGGTGATCCGTACAGCTGCACCAATGCGAGTCCGAGCGCGAACGATGCCGTGGTCACCACTCCGATCGCAGCATCGGAACCGATGGGCCGTCGGCGAACGATGCCGCCGACAGCGAGTGCCGTCACCACACCCCAGATGCCCGCCCCGAGGAACAAGTTGACGCCGATGAGGCCCGCGACCGCGTAGCCACCGAAGATCGAGTGCGACAGGCCGTGGCCGATGTAGCTCATGTTGCGCAGCACGACGTAGCAGCCCACCAGGCCGCACAGCGCGCCGGCGATCGTGGCGACGTAGATGCCATTGCGGAAGAACTCGAACTCGAACGGGCGAATCAGTTCATCCCAGGTCACGCCGACACTCCCCCGCCGCCGGACCGACGCAACTGGGTCACGTTCGCGTCGAGCGGAACATCGACGACCACACGCATCCCGCCGTGTTCGAGTACCTCCATCGGCGAGCCGTAGGTGCGTTCGAGCACGTCGGGCACCAGCACCTCGTCGGGGCGGCCGGCCCCGATCACCGAACGATTGAGGCACACCACCGTTGGCAGGTGCGCGGCGATGCCGTTGAGATCGTGCGTGGTCAACACGATCGTGAGGCCGTCGGAGTTCAGTTCGTCGAGGAGGTGCAGGACGTCGTGGCGGGTCCGCACATCGAGCCCGGAGGTCGGCTCGTCGAGGAAGATCACTTGCGCGTTGGTGAACAGGGCGCGGGCGAGGAACACCCGCTGCTGCTGCCCGCCGGAGAGCTCACGGATGTGGCGATTGCCGAGCCCGTGCATACCGAGTCGATCGAGCACGCTGGCGATCTCGACGCGTTCGGTCTTGTTGATCCACGGCATCCGGAACCCACGGGCTCTGGCCATGCCGACGCATTCGGCGACAGTGACAGGGAAGTTCCAGTCGATCGTCTCGACCTGGGGGACCAATCCGACCGCCAGACCCGGCGAGCGACGAACGCTGCCCGAAGAGGCCGGCACCGTGCCGAGCATTGCCTTGAGCAGCGTCGACTTGCCGGACCCCGATGGGCCGACGATGCCGATCAGGTCGCCGGGCTCGACGGTGAGATCGACATCGATCAGCACCGGCGCACCCCCGCCGTAGCTGACGGTGAGATCGTCGACGACGATCAAGCCGCCAGCCACGTCAGGATTGCTCGTCACGGACGCATCACGCCGTCATCATGGGGCGTGAACGCCGATGTTGCAATGCGCAGCTCCGATCACTGCGGGTAGAAGGCGTTGTCCGGAACGGTGTTGCGGATCACGAACTCGCGAAGCTCGGTGGCGTCGCCCCCGAGGGCTTCGGTCATCGTGATGAAGTTGAACACCATCAGCCCGAGCCACGAGTGATTCTCGTCGCCCGGCGTATCCGGCAAGTCGTCGTCGCGGAGATCGTCGACGTACACGGCGCCGGTCTCCTGGGCGATCTGCTCGAGGATCGGCGACGGGAAGACCTCGGATCCGAAGATCGCCGGCACCTGCTCGGCCTCGATCTGCTCGATCAGGCTCACCACATCGGCCGGCGTCGGATCACCGAAGTCGGCGGGCTGCACTGCGCCGATCACGTTCCAGCCGTAGGTGTCGGCGAAGTAGGCGTAGGCGTCGTGGTAGGTGACGAGCTTGCGCTGATCTTCGGGGATCGTGTCGAACGTCGTGCGAATCACCGCGTCGAACTCGTCGACGATCTCGACGAAGGCGTCGAAGTTGGCGTTCATCTCGTCGGCGCAGTCGGGCACCTCGGCCACCATCGTGTCGCGGATGATCTCGGCGTAGACCTTCACGAGGGTGGGGTCGGTCCAGAGGTGCGGATTCGGCTTGCCGCCGTCCTCGGGGAAGGAGAAGTCGTACTTGTAGTCGTCGACGGTGATCGTCTCGTCGCCGAGTTCGATGATCTGGACGCCGTCGGCGACGTTGGCCTGGGCGAGCTCTTTCGTCGGCTCTTCGAGCTGCAGCCCGTTGATGAACACCACGTCAGCGGTGGTCATCACCTCGGCCGCGGACGGCGGCGGCTCGAACGTGTGCGAGTTGGTGCCTTCGGGCACGATGCCGATGATCTCGGCGCAGTCGCCGATGACGTTGGCGGCGATCGAGGTGATCGGCGCCACGGTGGTGACCACCTGGAACTCGGTGGCGGACTCGCCCGATCCGGTGTCGGACGCGGTGTCGCTGGACGAGGCGTCGTCGCTGCCGCAGGCCGCGGCAACGACGGCCAGGGTGATGGCGCCTGCTACGAGGCGTCGTGTGGAAGAAGATGCGTTCATGAGACCGAGACCTTAGTTGCGACCTGTTCGCATTTGCTGTCGTGCTCGAAAAAGGTCCGTGAGCAGGTATTTCGAGCACCGCAACGCGGCGCTCCGACGGCCTGAGTAGGGTCGCCCGAATGTCCACGAACTGCTGGCACGACACGATGCTCGTCACTGGGCGCCTCGACGCCGAGCGAGCGTCGGAGGTCGAGCGACTGGCCGAGTCGGGCGCCACCGTACTCATCGCCATCGAGCCAGGCGACGACGCCGCTTCCGCAATCGCAGGCGTCTCGGTGACATCCGACCTCCCGCGCTCGGAGTGGTTCGTGACCCTTGCCGACGATCGAGCAGCCAGTCGCCTGCACGGCGAGACCTCCATCACCACTGCGCTGCGGACGCTCACCCCAATCGACGGCGGCGCCACCATCGCCGCCACCACGAGCGTCAAGTTCGTCCATCACCCCACCATCGCTGTCCGATGCGTCGGCGCCGGCCGAATCGTCACCACCGGTATCGCCGACCTCGACGTGCTGCAGCGGCATCCGACGCTCGGACCGTTCGTCGCTCGCCTCTTGGAACCTCGCACGCCGGCGCGCACCACCGACCTCGGTGTCGGCGTGGTCGGCTATGGGCCGTTCGGCGCCATGGGCTACCTGCATGGCCTCGCTGCCACCGAGACCGACGGCCTCGCCCTGGTCGCTGCAGCCGACTCGGTCGGCGAGCGTCTCGTTGCTGCCCGAGCCGACTTCCCCGACCTGACCGCACACGCCTCCGCCGACTCACTCGCCGCCGATCCCGCTGTCGACATCGCCATCATCGCCACACCACCCGTCCTGCACGCGGAGTTGGCGCTGCAACTCCTGCGGGCCGGCAAGCACGTCGTGATCGAGAAGCCGATGTGCCTGAAGCGCGCCGATGCCGACGAGATCATCGCCACCGCCGCCGAACACGACCGGGTCGTCACCGTCCACCAGAGCCGACGTTGGGATCGCGATTGGCTGGCTGTGCGCCACGTGGTCGGCCGCGGGGAGATCGGCGAGGTCTTCAACATCGAGACGTTCGTGGGCGGCTTCGAGCACCCGTGCCGCGCCTGGCACTCCGAGGACTCGATCTCGGGCGGGGCGATCTACGACTGGGGTTCGCACCATGTCGACTGGATTCTCCAGCTCTACGGATCGTCGCCGCAGCGGGTGCTGTGCAGCAGCCACAACCGGGTGTGGAACGACACCACCAACGTCGACCAGCTCAGCTTGTGGATGCAGTGGGCCGACGGACGCGAGGCCACCTTCCGACAGAGCGACGTGTGCGCGATCCGTCGCCCGAAGTTCCACATCGAGGGCACCAAGGGCACGATCGAAGGCCACTACCGTCCGCTGATCAACGATCGAATCGTTCCCGGTCGCGGGCACGTGGCCGAGGTGTCGCATCACGCCGAGGCACCCGTCGATCTCACCGTTGCCACGTACGACGATGTGCTCGGCGTGCGCGAGTCGACCGCACCACCTGCGCCAAGTCCCGGTTGGGGATTCCACCGCAACCTGGCCGACCACCTGCTGCTGGGCGAGCCGCTGGCGGTCGAGCCCGAACAATCCCGCGATGTGGTTGCCGTTCTCGAGGCCGGCCACCGATCGGGCGAGCACGGCGGAGAGCTGATCGAACTCGCGTGAGCGATCCGAATACCCAGACCGACCGGCCCCACCCGGCGCCGCCGCCCGTCGGTATCGGTGTGATCGGAGCACGTTCGATGGTGGCAACGCGTGCCGTCATGCCGGCCATCGATGCGTCCGACGACGCGCGTTTGGTTGCGGTGTCCGCGCTCGGCGGCCCGGTTCCCGAACCGTGGGCGCATCTCGCGAGCGGGACCTACGACGACGTGATCGAACACCCCGAGGTCGATGCGATCTACCTTCCCCTCCCGAACGGCATGCACCGCGAGTGGACCGAACGGGCAGCGGCAGCCGGCAAGCACGTCCTGTGCGAGAAGCCGATCGCACCGACCGTCGCTGATGCGGTTGCCATGGCCGCAGCGTGCGAAGCCGCAGGGGTGCTGCTGGCCGAAGCGTGGATGACGCCGTTCGATGCACGCTGGCGCAGGGCGATCGACACCGTCCGCGGAGGTGAATTGGGCACGGTGCTCGACATCGACTCGTCGTTCACGTTCACGATCGGCGCCGAGGCGCACGACAACTACCGGTGGTCGACCGAGCAGGGCGGCGGCGCGCTCCTCGACGTCGGCATCTACTGTCTCGGGCCGATCGTCGAGATGTGGGGCGCCGCTCCTGACGTGATCGACGCAACGGCGCTGTGGCACACCAGCGGCGTCGACGCCCGCACCGAGGCCACCCTGTCGTGGTCCGACGGGCGCGAGGCACGCATCCGCTGTTCGTTCGTCGACGCCGAGGAGCAGCGCATCGAGTTCGTCGGCACCGAGGCATCGTTGGTCATCGATGGCGACGCCCACACCGGCGGCGAGCCCGCCCGCGAGTTCTTGCTCGCCCGTTCCGACGGACACGTGTCGACCACGTCGGTGGACTGGTCCGACCCGTACCTGGGTATGGTCGATGCGTTCGCTCGGACCATCCGAGGCGACGCACCTTGGCCACGAGACATGACCACCACACTCGACATGCTCACCCTGATCGGGCGGATCGCGAGCGCGAGCCGGTGACGGACGGCCCGACGGCGATCGAGCCCCGCCACGACTGGCACCAACTGCAGTCCGGGGTCGAGCTGCATGCCGTGCACTGGGACCCAGTGGGCGCACGCACCGACGATCACACTGCCGGTACCCGTGCTGCTCGTGCACGGTCTGGCCTCGAACGCTCGCCTCTGGGACGGTGTGGCACAACACCTTGCCGGTCGCGGGCATCAGGTCGTCGCCATCGATCAGCGCGGCCACGGCCGCTCGTCGAAACCCGACGACGGCTACGACATGACGACCGTGGCCAACGATCTTCGTCTGCTGATCGACGACCTCGGATGGGTTCGCCCCGCAGTGGCCGGCCAGTCGTGGGGCGGCAACGTGGTGCTCGAACTCGCCTGGGCGCACCCCGACGCAGTGTCGATGATCGCTTGCGTCGACGGCGGTTTCATCGACCTCGCCGGCAAGTTCCCGAACTGGGATGACGCTGCAGCAGCCCTCGCTCCCCCACGCCTCGCCGGGACGCCGTTGGCCGACATCACCCGATGGGTCGAAACGTCGGCCGCCGACTGGCCCGAGGACGGCCGCCAAGGCACGCTCGCCAACTTCGAGGTGCGCGACGACGCCACCATTGCGCCGTGGCTCACGTTCGACCGCCACCTCACGGTGCTCCGCGGTCTGTGGGAACACCAGCCATCGGCTCGATACCCAGGGGTGCAGGTGCCCACACTGCTGATCGGCGCCGACACCGGCGACGTCGCGTGGAGTCATTCGAAACACGAAGCCGTCGACCACGCGTTGGCCGCTCTGCCGCAGGGACGCGCCGAGTGGTTCAGTCCGGCTCATCACGACGTGCATGCTCAACACCCCGACGAGGTCGGCGATCTGCTGTACCAGGCCATCAACGACCCCACCTTCTTCCCCGCCACGCCGACGGAGGCCACCACATGACCACCCCCCGACTCCTCGCGATCATGGGATCGGGCGAGACCGCACCGACGATGAAAGGTCCGCATCGAGCCATCTTCGAACGGCTCGGACCCGACGTCGATGCCGTGCTCCTCGACACGCCGTTCGGGTTCCAGGAGAACGCACCGATCCTCGCCTCCAAGGCGATCGAGTACTTCAGAGATGCGATCGGGCGCCCCGTGCACGCTGCGGGCCTCACGCGACTCGACACGGGCGACACCCTCAGTGTCGAACGGGGTGTGGCCGCCGTTCGCGAGTGCCGATTGGGTGTTCGCCGGACCGGGCAGCCCCACCTACGCGCTCGGCCAGTGGAGCGACACCGCCGTTCCTGATGCGATCGGCGAGAAGATCCGTTCCGGCGGGGCGGTCGTGTTCTCCTCGGCGGCAGCGCTCACGCTCGGCCGGGCGACCGTGCCGGTCTACGAGATCTACAAGGTCGGCGTCGACCCGTACTGGTTGGACGGCCTCGACGTGCTCTCCGAAGTGGGCCTCGACGTGGCGGTCATCCCCCACTACGACAACGCCGAGGGCGGCAATCACGACACCCGTTTCTGCTACCTCGGCGAACGGCGCCTGGCCATGCTCGAGCCGTCGCTGCCCGACGGGTGTTTCGTTCTCGGCCTCGACGAGCACACCGGTGTGGTGATGGACCTCGATGCCGACACCGCCGAGATCGTCGGCAAGGGCGCCGTCACGCTGCGCCGCAACGGCGAGTCGGTGCGCATCGAGGCCGGCCAGACCATCCCCATCGACATCCTCCGCGCCGGCCCCGAAGCGAGGCCGTGCCCACCGACGCGGTCGCACCGGGGTCAGACCTCGGTCTGACCCCTGGCCGAAGTGTGAGCCCCGAGGAGACAGGAGCAGACGGCAGCGAGACCGACGTCATCGACTCGCTCGCCTCGGCCGCGAAGTTCCATGAAGCAGCGTTCGGCACGGCGCTCACCGCCCGCAACGCCGACGCTGCCGTGGCTGCGATCCTCGAACTCGAGTCGGCCATTGTCGAGTGGTCACGCGACACGCTGCAGTCCGACGACGTCGATCGGGCACGCGCCGCGCTGCGGTCGATGATCGTGCGACTCGGATCAGCGGCCACCGAGGGTGTGCGCGACACTCGTGAGGTGCTCGGTCCGGTCGTCGAAGCTGCGCTGGCCGCCCGCGTCGTTGCCCGATCCGAGAAGGCGTTCGCCGTCTCGGACGCCATTCGCGACGAACTCATCGCTGCCGGCATCGAAGTTCGTGACACCCCGGACGGCGCCGAGTGGTTGATTGCCGATGCCTGATGCCCCGAGGTCTGATTCCGACGTCTCGATTCGGCTGACCGGGGTCACCAAGGAGTTCGACGGTGCATCGGGTGCTGCGGTCGACAACCTGTCGCTCGACATCGAACGCGGCACGATCATGGCGCTCCTCGGACCATCGGGCTGCGGCAAGACCACCACGCTGCGGATGATCAACCGGCTGATCGAGCCCACATCGGGCACCATCGAGATCGAAGGTGTCGACGTGATGAGTCAGTCCGCACAGGAACTCCGTCGGGGCATCGGCTACGTGATCCAGCAGGTGGGCCTGTTCCCGCATCGCACGATCGCCAACAACATCGCAACGGTCCCGATGATGCTCGGCTGGGAGAAGCCGCGCATCGCCGAGCGGGTGGAGGAGCTGACCACACTCGTCGGCCTCGACCACGACATGCTCGACCGCTACCCGGATGAGCTCTCCGGCGGGCAGCAGCAGCGCGTCGGCGTCGCCCGCGCCTTGGCGGCCGATCCGCCGGTCTTGCTGATGGATGAGCCGTTCGGCGCTGTCGACCCGATCGTGCGCGGACGCCTCCAGGACGAACTGCTCGACCTGCAGACCAAGGTGAGCAAGACGATCGTGCTCGTCACCCACGACGTCGACGAGGCGCTGCGGGTTGCCGACCGCATCGCGCTGATGAACGTCGGCGGCGTGATCGAACAGCTCGCCACGCCCGACGAGTTGATGCGCGAGCCCACGAACGAGTTCGTGGAGAGCTTCGTCGGCGAAGACCGTGGCCTTCGGCGCCTGGCGCTGAACGCGTGTCGGCCCTCCGCTTCCATCAGGGCCCTGTGGTCGACGTCGGCGCCGACTTCGATGAAGCTGAGCGGGCCATCGCGATCGAGGGAACGGACTGGCTGGGCATCACGATCGACGGACGCTTCGCCGGGTGGACGAAGGTGCCCGACGTTCGCGAGGCACGCGCCAACGGACTTGCGCTCGCAGATGTCGAACGCTTCGATCCGATCAGCCAGATCGAGCCGTCGAGCACGCTCCGGGCGGCGATGGAGCTGATCATGTCGTCGAACTCGTCGGTGGCGGTGATCAACGACGGCGGACAGTTCGGTGGTGTGGTCACACTCGAAGACATCCGCAGAGCGCTCTCCAGCGCCGACATCGAGACAGCCACCGGAACAGCATGACCGTTCGGCTCGCTGCTGGCCGAGGCGACCAACCCCATCATCCGATGGGAGTGGGTCGTCGAGGAATGGGATCAGATCTGGGAGGCCATCGTCGAACACCTCGCCTTGACCATGATGGCGATGGCACTCGGGCTGCTCGTGTCGTCGTTCCTTGCAGCGTTCGCGCTCCGCTACCGCTGGACGGCGACGCCGATCACGGCGGTGACGAGCCTGATCTACACACTGCCGAGCGTTGCGCTCTTCGCCCTGCTTGCGCCGGTGTTCGGCAACCTCTCCCGCTGGACGGCCGTCTTACCGCTCGCTGGCTACACCCTGCTGATCATGGTCACCAACATCGTCGCCGGATTCCAAGCGATGCCCCCGTCGGTCCGTGACGCCGCCGACGGCATGGGGATGAACCCAGCTGCGTCGCATGCTGGACCGTCGACCTGCCGCTCGCGATTCCGTACATCGTCACCGGAATTCGCATCGCCACCGTGTCCACCGTTGGTCATGGTCACCGTCGCAGCGATCATCGGACAAGGTGGTCTCGGGCGCCTGATCTTCAGCGGGCTCCGCCGAGCGTTCTGGACCCCGATGACCGTCGGCGCGTCGCTCTCGATCATCTTGGCGCTCGTCATCGACGCCGTGATCCTCTTGATCGGCATCTGGCTCTCCCCGTGGCAACGACGGCGGAAGGCGCCGACGTCGATGAGTCCGCTCGCTGGTCCACGCACTCCCGTCGCAGACCGCCGTACCTCGCGACATCGGCTTCTTCGAATGGTTCTTCGATGGTGCCACCTGGTCCGGCGACGACCGGATCCTTGCGTCGATGCTCGACACCGTCGTCCTGTGCACTGTGGTGACGATCGTGGCAGCCGCTGTCTCGGTGCCGATGGCAGCGATCCTCGCCCACCTGCGTCGAGCGGAGGTGTCGAGCACCTGGCTGGTCAGTATCAGCCGCGCCGTACCGACGTTCGCGATAGCTGCGTTGCTGGTGCCCTGGTCGCTCGAGAACGGGTGGGGTTTCGAGCCGTGGCCGATCTTCATCGCCTTGCTGCTGCTGGCACTCGTCCCGATCTATCTGAACACCTACACAGCAATCCGCCAGCTGCCCGACGGACCGGTCGATGCGGCCCGCGCGCTGGGCTACAGCGAACGCTCGATCCTCGCGAAGGTCGAGCTCGCGTTGGCCTCATCGTTGATCTTTGCCGGCGTCCGCGTCGCCGCGATCCAGGTGGTGGCGACCGAACCGATCCGGGCATTCCTCGGCGGCGACGGTCTGGGACGCTATGTTCGAGATGGGTTCGGGCAGAACAACAACACGCTCGTCATCGGTGGGATCGTCCTCATCGGTGGGCTCGCCGCCCTCACAGGATTACTTTTCGTGGCGCTGGAAAGACTCGTGCTGCCGAACGGCGTTCGCCGACTCGCTCGACAACAAGGAGACAAATCACCATGACCGCCCCCAACACCCGCCGCCGCGTCGTACGCCTGCTGGCTCCACTCGCAGTACTTGGACTCGTGGCCGCAGCCTGCGGCAGCGACGACGACTCGTCGTCCAGCGACACCGAGCCCACGTCGACCGAGGCCACCTCCGAGAACACTCAGCCCGACACCACCTCGGAGATGGTGGACGGAGACACGATCCAGATTCGCGGTCAGGACTTCAGCGAGGCGATCACGATCGCCGAGGTGTACGGCCAGTACCTCGAGGCCAAGGGCTACCCCGTCGAGATCCTGACCCCGGCAGGCTTTCGCACCGAAGCGCTCGATGGCCTCCAGAACGGTGACTTCAACCTGATCGTCGACTACATCGGCGGCACTCAGGCCGCTGTGGCACCCGACGCTGCGTCCACCGCCGACGCCGACGAGATCGTCACCAACATCAGCGAACCACTCCTGGCGCTCGGCGCCACGTTGCTCGACTACTCGCCCGCCGTCGACGGTGATGCGTTCGTGGTCCGCGGCGACGCTGATGCCACCACGATCTCCGACGTGGCCGGGCAGGACTTCGTGCTCGGCGGGTCGTCACAGTGCCCAGAGCGCCCCCAGTGCCTGATCGGCTTGGAAGATCCCGACATCTACGGGATCACCTTTGCTGATTTCGTCACCCTCGAGTTCGGTCCACTCCTCGGTGAGGCGCTGGCCAACAACGAGGTCGACGGTGTGATCTGGAACTCGACGGCACCGCAGATCACCGAGCAGGGCTTCAAGGTCCTCGAAGACGACCAGGGCCTCTTCCCGGCGCAGAACATCGCACCGATCATCACCACTGCGCTGCTCGATGCCTACGGCGAGCAGTTGGCCGCCGACCTCAACGAGCTCAGCGCGATGATCACCACCGACGACCTGCTGGCTTGGAACACCGAGACCGACATCGAGTTCCGCGAGTCCGACGCGGTCGCCACCGAATGGCTGCAGGCCAAGGGCCTCCTCTGAGCACGATTACATCGCGGGTCTGACCCCTGTTGTAACCGATTACATCAGGGGTCAGACCCAGGCGATGTAACGCCGTTGAGGAAGGCTCGCACGTTGTCGCCGATGGCGTCGACGTCGTAGCCACCCTCCTGCACGATCACCGTTGGCAGGGCGAGCTGGGCAACCAGCTCGCCCTGTGCGCGCAATCCCTCGGTCGTCACCGCCAGATCAGAGATCGGATCGTTGTGGAACGTGTCGACGCCGAGCGAGACGACGACAAGGCTCGGTCCGAACGCCTGGATCGCTTCGCACGCCGGCCCGAGCGCAGCCAGGTACGCCTCGTCGTCGGTTCCGGCGTCGAGCGCAACGTTGAGATTGGTTCCCGCCCCCCTGCCGGCACCGGTCTCGCCGGAAAATCCTGACAGGTACGGATACGCCCGCTGCGGGTCGCCGTGCAACGACACGTATTGGACGTCGCCGCGCCGGTAGAAGATCTGCTGGGTGCCGTTGCCGTGGTGGTAGTCGACGTCGAGCACCGTGACCTTCGAGCCCGTCGTGGATGCCACATGATGTGCGGCGATGGCCGCATTGTTGAAGAAGCAGTAGCCGCCGTAGAGCGCCGTCGGCGCATGATGGCCGGGCGGACGGCACAGGCCGTACACACTGCGCTCGCCGTCGAGCACCAACTGCGTTGCCGTCAGCGCGATGTCGACTGCCGAGCGCGCAGCGTCGAAGGTGCCCTCGGTGATCGGTGTGGTGGTCTCGAAGCACCAGCGACCGAGTTCGTGATCGACGATCGACCGCTCGGGGAATGCGGCCAACGCCGTCGAGTAGGCCGGGCATGGCGAACACGTCCGGCACCACATCGTGCGTGCCAGGATGTCGGACCTGGTAGTCGGCCCATGCGCGCCCCAGGAAGTCGACCAGCCCGGGGTCGTGCACGGCGGCGATCGGGGCAGTCCCCCAGTCGTCGGGTGCGGCGATCTCGAATCGGTCGTCGCCGAGGAGCGTGTCGTGGATGGCGTCAGCACGGCCGGGATGTTCGAACGGGGGTTGCAGGCCCGACGATTCGATCTCGGCGAGCGGCGAGTGTCCGCGGTGGCGATCGGAAGCGACAACCCGCATTGCTCAGAGCACGCCGGCTCGTCGGAGCGCCTCGGTGCGCATCGGTTCGACCAGCACGGCGGCCAGCGCGATTTCGAGTGCGGTCTCGGCGTTCGATCGGTGGAGTTCCCAGTCGATGGTGCCCTGGGCCCATCGCTCGAGCCCGCGCATCCAGCTGACGAACATGTGCCATGCCAGCCGATCGGTGTCGCAGACTCCGACGAAGAGCCCGTCGGCCTGCGCCTTGGCAAGGTCGGCTTCGATCGCCGCCACGATGCGTTCACCGACGGGGCCCATACGTGGCGAGTTCGGCACCGAGCGCAGCGTGGCCAGCACCGGTCGCCAGACGTGGCTGCGATCGTCGATCGTCTCGTGCAGTGCGTCGAACAGCACGCGCGTGGCGTCGATCGGATCGGCGGCCGGCTGCTCGTCGAGCTCGAACTCCAACTGATCGAGCCCGTTGCCGACGAAGGCCACGAGCACGCCGTCACGGTCGGTGAACTGGTTGTAGAGCGTGGCCACGGCCACGCCGGCCCGATCGGCGAGCTTGCGCATCGTCAGCCCGTCGAGCCCGTCGGCGGCGATGATCTCACCGACGGCATGCAGGATCTCGGCTCGCGTGCGCTGCTGCCTCGACTCCCACCCCTGACTCATGCTGCTGGCGATCCTACGACGTCATGCGACCGTCGTTGCTCCTGGGCGGTTTGACTCGCCGCCGGCCGCGTGGTCTGATCGCCACATGACGCGTCTCGGCTACCAGATCCCCAACTTCACCTACCCAGGGGTCGGTCCAGCCGACCTGTTCGACGCTGTGGCCTACCAGGCCAAGGAGGCCGACACGTCGGGCTTCGACACGGTGCTGGTGATGGACCACTTCTACCAACTCCCGATGCTCGGCGAACCCGACCAGTTCATGCTCGAGTGCTACTCGCTGCTGTCGGCGCTCGCACGTGAAACCAAGAAGGTTCGGTTGAGTGCTCTGGTCACCGGCAACACCTACCGCAATCCGGCGGTGCTCGCGAAGACCGTCACCACGCTCGACATCATCTCCGAGGGTCGAGCGCAGCTCGGTATCGGCGCCGGCTGGTTCGAACTCGAACACGAAGCGTTCGGCATCGAGTTCGGCACGTTCACCGACCGCTTCGAGAAGCTCGAAGAGGCGCTGCAGATCGTCATCCCGATGCTGCGCGGCGAGCGGCCGTCACTCGACGGTCAGCGGTACACAGCGAGAGATGCGATCAACGAGCCGCCCGCCGTCGCACGGATCCCCGTGATGATCGGTGGCGGCGGCGAGAAGAAGACGCTGCGCATGGTCGCCCAGTACGCCGACGAGTCGAACCTGATCTGCCCGCCCGCCGATCTGCAACGCAAGCTCGACGCGCTCGACGGACACTGCGAAGCCCTGGGCCGAAACCGCTCCGAGATCACCGTCTCATGGCAGAAGACGGCGTGCATCGCCCCCACGATGAAAGAGGCCCAGTCGGACCTGGTCGCCTACTTCCAGCGCCGCGGCCTCGACCTCGCCTCCATGTCCGAAGACGAGCAGGCGGTGTGGCTGGGCAACTTCATCTGGGGCGATCCCGACACCGTCGGCGAACAATTCGCAGCGCAGCTCCAGCCCGGCATCGACGGGTTCACCGTCAACATGCCCGCCAACGGACACGTCGAGGGCCGCGTCGAACTGCTCGGTCAGACTCTGTCACCGCTGATCAAGTGACGCCGTGACGGTCGGTGCCTGGCTCTTCCGCCTCAGCCTCGGGAGAGGTCGCGGCCCTTCTCGATCACCACGACACCCTCGTCGCTGACGGTGAAGCGCTCGCGGTCGGCGTCGAGCTCGAGGCCGACCCGGGCCCAGTCGGGAACGATCACGTTCTTGTCGACGATGCAGCGGTGCAGACGAACGCCCGCACCGATGTGCACGTCGGGGAAGATGATCGAGTCGGTGACGTGGGCATCGTGGTCGATGAACGTGCCGGGCCCGACGATCGATCGCTCGACGTGCGAGCCGGAGATGATCGATCCCTGACACAGCAGGCTGCCATCGACGAACGACGGCTCACCTCCGCGCCCGCGCGACACCTTGGCCGGCGGCAGCGCCCGACGGGAGGTGTAGACCGGCCAGTGTTCGTTGTACAGGTTGAAGACCGGGACCGGGGCGATCAGATCCATGTTCGCGTGGAAGAACGAGTCGATCGTGCCGACGTCGCGCCAGTAGCCCTTTTCGCGGTCGTCCTGACCGGGCACGACGTTCTTCGAGAAGTCGTACGCGCGTGCCACACCAGCATCGGTCAACGCTGGGATCACGTGGCTGCCCAGGTCGGTGTACTGGTTCTCGCGTGGCGTGACCACGTCGATCAGTGTCTGGGTGTCGAAGACGTAGTTGCCCATGCTCGCCAGGCACATCTCGTCGTTGCCCGGCATCGTCGGCGGCGACGCCACCTTCTCGTGGAACGCGAGGATCTTGCCCTCGTCGTCGACCTCGATCACACCGAACTCGGTCGCCTCGTGCTTGGGCACCGGGATGGCTGCAACGGTGACACCTGCACCGGTCTCGCGGTGCTCCTCGATCATCTGGCGCGGGTCCATCCGGTAGATGTGGTCGGCGCCGAACACCGCGACGATGTCGGGCGACTCGTCCGCGATCAGGTTGAGGTTCTGGTAGATCGCGTCAGCCGAACCTTGGAACCAGTAGGGCCCGCGACGCATCTGGGCGGGAACCGGCGTGACGTAGTTGTCGAGCATCGCCGAGAACCGCCAGGTCTGGGAGATGTGGCGGTCGAGACTGTGGCTCTTGTACTGCGTGAGCACGACGATCTTCAGGTAGCCGGCGTTGGCGAAATTCGACAGAGCGAAGTCGATCAGCCGGTATGTCCCGGCGAAGGGGACCGCTGGCTTCGCTCGGTCGTTGGTGAGCGGCGCGAGTCGCTTGCCTTCGCCTCCCGCGAGGACGATCACGAGCACTTTCGGTTCGATGGCCATCGAGATCCACCGTACACACGACACACCCGATGGGCGTGCCGATCCGGGTCGATTCGTGACCTTCGTCCTCGAATCGCTACCGAACGTTCGTCTGGAGTTCGTCGTACAGCGCGAGATACTCGAGTGCCGGTTTGCGCCACGACCAGTCGATACTCATGATCCGCTTCTGGATCGCCGAACGGCGACGGCGGTTGCGCATTCGTCGTTCTGCGCGGAACAACGCAGCGAGGAGGTCTTCACTCGTCGCCCGCCCGGCGACGAATCCGGTGCCGCCGCGATGCAGGTCGGCATCGGTGACGGTGTCGACGAGCCCACCGACCGCGGTGACCACCGGGATGGCCCCGTAGCGCATCGCTTGCATCTGGGTGAGGCCGCACGGCTCGAACCGACTCGGCATCAGGTACAGGTCGCCACCAGCGAACAGCAGATGCGACAACGCCTCGTCGTATGCGTCGACGAAAGCCAGCGAATCTGGGTACTCGGAGGCCAGATGGTGCAGTTGCGCCGCCAGGCCGGCATCCCCGGAACCGAGCACTGCGAGCCGCATGGGAATCTGGGCGAGCAACGGCACCAAGGGAGCGAGCAGATCGACACCCTTCTGATGTGTCAGCCGGGTGACCACCGTGGCGAGCACCACACCATCGTCGGGAAACCCGACCCGCTCCAGCAACGCTGAGCGGTTGCCGGCTCGCTGGCCGAGGGAGGCGGCATCGAACGGAGCGGCGATCAGCGGATCGTTCGCCGGATCCCACACGTCGGTGTCGATGCCGTTCAAGATGCCGATGAGGTCGTCGGCGCGATTGCGCAACGGCTCGTCGAGCCCGAACCCGCCTTCGAGCGTGACGATCTCGTCGGCATAGTGGGGCGACACCGCCACGATCCGGTCGGCGAGCGCGAGGGCGCCCGAGAGCGAGTTCGTGCCACCCCACCACTCGTAGTGGGCCGACCGAGGCCCGATCCTGTCGAGCCACACCGCATCGGCCACGCCCTGGTAGGCCAGGTTGTGAATCGACACGAGCGACGGAGGAGGATCGGCGAGGGCCGCGAGCACCGGGCCGGTGTGCCAGTCGTGGAGATGCAGCACGTCGGGCGGGTCGCGTTCGACGTAGGCAGCAACCGCCCGGGCAAACCGGAAGAACCGCTCGCTGTTGTCCGGCCAACCCTCGCCAGAAGCCTGGAGGTACGGATGTGGTCTCGCCATGCCCGGCACCGACACCAGGTGGAGCCGCCCGACCACCGGATGGAGCCCGACGCGCACCCTGGCTGCTCCGACCCACTCGGGAACGTCGAGCACGATGGTGGTCTGTTCGTCGAGCGTGACATCGCCGTAGTCGGGCATCACGATGTCGAGGTCGACACCCTGACGCCGCAGCTCGGCGCCGAGACCCGCAGCAGCAGCAGCCAAACCTCCCACGGTTGCCACTGGCGACAACTCGGCGGTGGCGAACACGACACGCATGACAGCAGTCTGGCGCCTCGGCGCGCGAAGCCGTTTCCTTCTGGCCCACCGGCGGCTTGACTGTACCGATGTCCGAAGATGCGGTCAGCGACGACATTCGATTGCTCGGGCGCCTTCTCGGCGACGCGATCCGAGCCACGAACGGCGAAGTCGTCTTCGACCTCGTCGAACGGGTGCGCCGGGTCGCGGTCGATGGTCGCCGGTCGGACCACAGCGCCGTCGACGGCATCCGAGCAGCGCTCGCCGAGCACCCGCTCGATCAGCAGGTGCTCGTACTCCGCGCCCTCGACTGGCTCTCGCTGCTGGCCAATACCGCCGAGGACGTGCACCTCGAGCGGCGTCGGCGGCACCATCGCTCAGCCGGTGGCCCGCCGCGCACGGGCAGCCTCGATGCGATGCTCGAGGGTGTCCTCGGGTCCGGTGTCGCAGCCGACGAGGTGCGCTCGGCAGTCGAGCGACTGCAGGTCACCCCGGTGATCACCGCTCACCCCACCGAGGTACGTCGCAAGACCGTGCTGCAGGTGCTCGAAGAGATCAGTCGCCTGCTCGACGAACTCGATCTGCGACGAGGCGACCCGGCTGCGGCCGCCGACATCGAACACGACCTGTCGGTACAGGTGCTGCTGCTCTGGCAGACCGCGCTGCTGCGGCTGTCGAAGTTGCGCGTGCGCGACGAGATCAACGAGGCGCTGCGCTACTACGAAGCAAGCCTCTTCGACGTCGTTCCCGAGTTGACGCGCGACCTGGCCGACGCAGTGTCCGCACGGCTGGGTGGTGCTTCGATCGAGACGACCACGTCGATCACGATGGGGTCGTGGATCGGTGGCGACCGAGATGGCAATCCGTTCGTGACCGCCGATGTCGTCAGCTACGCCATCGATCGTCAAACCGAAACCGCACTCGGCCACCACCTCGCAGCGCTGCACGAGCTCTCGCGTTCGCTGTCGATGACGGATCGATTGGTCACCCCGACACCTGAGCTGCTCGACCTCGCTGCAGCGTCGGGTGACGACTCGCCCTTTCGCGCCGACGAGCCGTACCGGCGCGCCGTACGCGGGATGCATGCCCGTCTGCACGCGTACTCGCAGGGGGTGCTCGCTCCCGGCGTCGAGGTCCCCGGTCCGACGCCGGCCGAGCCCCGTGACGCCTACGGCGACCTGTCCGAACTGCTCGACGACCTCGACCGCGTGATCGAGTCACTCCGCAGTCACGGTGCAGGGCTGCTTGCCGACACGATGGTGGCACCGGTTCGCCGAAGTGTGGCGGTGTTCGGCGCCCACCTGTGTGGGCTCGATCTCCGACAGAACTCTGCGGTGCACGAACAGGTGGTGGCCGATCTGCTCGCTCAGGCCGGTGTCTGCGACGACTACCTGTCGCTCGATGTCGCCCAACGAGTCGATGTCTTGTCGACCGAACTCCACACGCCGAGGCTGCTGCGCCACCCCGACGCCGAACTCGCCGAGCGCACCGTGTCCGAGTTGGCGATCCTCGAAACCGCTGCCGCGGCCGTGCGCCGGGTGGGGCGGCGCATCGTGCCGCACTACGTGATCTCGATGGCGCACGACGTGAGCGACGTGCTCGAAGTGGCCGTGCTCCTCAAAGAGGTCGGCCTCGCCAGTGCATCTCACGACGGGCAGCCAGCTTCGTCGCAACTCGACATCGTTCCGTTGTTCGAGACGATCGACGATCTCCGACGAAGCGCCGACGTCCTCGCCGAAATGCTCGAGCACGACGTGTACGGCGACATCGTGCACTCGCGAGCGAACCGCCAGGAGGTCATGGTCGGCTACTCCGACTCGAACAAGGACGGCGGCTACCTCTGCTCGCAGTGGAACCTCTGGTCCGCCCAGACCGAACTGACGGCGACCGCGCGACAGCGCCGGTGTGAACCTGCGTTTCTTCCACGGTCGTGGCGGCACGGTCGGCCGAGGCGGCGGGCCGGCCCACGACGCCATCTTGGCGTTGCCCCCAGGGTCGGTCGACGGATCGATCCGGATGACCGAGCAGGGCGAGATCGTCGCCGCGAAGTACTCCAATCCGTCGATGGCTCGACGCAACCTCGAGACGCTGTTGTCCGCAACGCTCGAAGCGACCTTGCTGCGCAGCACGACCTCCAACCGACCGGCGGGCGCGGCGTCGGATCTGCCGGCGTCAGCGGCCGAACCCGCATTCATCGCCGCCATGGACGAGCTGTCGGCGGCCGCATTCGACGCCTACCGTGCGCTCGTCTACGGCAACGACCGGTTCGTCGAGTTCTTCCGGGCGATCACACCCACCGACGAGATCGCGATGCTCAACGTCGGCAGCCGCCCCGCTTCACGATCCGCTTCGGCGGCGATCGAAGACCTGCGCGCCATCCCGTGGGTGTTCGGCTGGACCCAATGTCGTCTGATGATTCCGGCCTGGTACGGGGTCGGATCGGCCGTTGCTGCGTTCACCGCCGGCGACGAGCACCGAGCCGACCTCCTCACGAAGATGTATCAGACGTGGCCGTTCTTCCGGACGGCCATCGACAACATGGGCATGGTGCTCGCGAAGTCCGACATCGAGATCGGCCGCCGTTATGCAGATGTGCTGGTGGCCGACGACGCCCTTCGTGGCGACGTCTTCGGGGCGATCGCCACCGAGCATGCGCTCACGCTCGAATGGCATCGTCGCATCACCGGATCGGACTCGCCGTTGTCCGACAACCCGCTCCTCGATCGCAGCCTCCGCAACCGCTACCCGTACCTCGATCCGCTCCACGTGATGCAGGTCGATCTCCTGCGTCGGTTCCGCGAAGGCGACGACGACGAACTGGTCGCGCGTGGCATCCAGCTGTCGATCAACGCGATCGCCACCGGACTGCGCAACTCGGGCTGACCAGGCCAATCACGAACAGAGGTCGGGCCATCTGCCGATCTAGCCTGCGTCCATGACACTCAGCCGACGGGCCCGGTTCTTCCGCAAGCGGATCGGGAAGTTCGAAGTGGGCGACGACGTCCCGATCGAGGAGCGCCGCGCAGCAATGGACAAGCTCGATGTGATTCCGAGGCCGCGCAAGGTCGCCTACGTCGACACCCACGTGGGCGGTATTCCCGCGATCGTGGCAACACCGACCGAGGTCCATCCCGACCGGCACATCCTCTACATCCACGGTGGCGGCTACGTGGTGGGTTCACCGAAGAGCCACATCGCGATGTGCGCTCGGCTGGCAAAGCGCGCCGCCGCAACGGTCACGGTGATCGACTACCGGCTCGCGCCGGAGCACGTGTATCCCGCAGCAGTCGACGACTGCGTTGCGGCCTACCGGGCGATCATCGCCGACGTCGATCCGTCGTTGGTGACCATCGCCGGTGACTCTGCGGGGGGTGGCGCCACACTGGCAACGCTCGGTGCGCTCGAGGCCGCCGGCGATCCGATGCCGGGTGCTGTCTACGTGCTGTCGCCGTGGACCGACCTGACTGCTTCCGGTGAGTCGGTGGTGACCCGGGCGCCGTTCGACCCGATGTTCGACGGTGACGGGCTGATCGAAGCGGCGACGACGTATGCGGGCGACACACCGCTCGACCATCCCGGCGTGTCACCACTGTTCGCCGACCCGACCGGCTATCCCCCCACCCTGATCCAGACCGGCATGGACGAGATCCTGTTGTCCGACTCGACACGTCTCGCCGAGCGGTACGAGGCCGCTGGCGTCGAGGTTCGGCTCGATCTGCGCGACGACCTCTGGCACGTCTATCCGATCCTCGCCGGCTACATGCCCGAGGCCACCGACGCGCTCGTGCGCGCCGCGGTGTTCATCCGCACTCACACCCCTGCACCATTCCCCGAGCCTGCCACCGTGTCGGCATGAACGCCCCACGCTTTCCCTGAGCTCGGCTTCTACACACTCGCCGGAGGCGCCCAGAACCCACGCGATCTCGTCACCGAATGCCAACAGGCAGAAGAGCTCGGCCTGGGAGCGGTGTTCATCAGCGAGCGCTTCAACGTGAAGGAGGCGGTCACGCTGTCGGGGGCTGCCGCGGTCGCCACCACGAACATGCAGATCATCACCGGCGCCACGAATCACAACACGCGCCACCCGATCGTGACGGCGTCGTACGCCACCACGATGCACCGCCTGACCGGCGGGCGCTTCGTGCTCGGCATCGGCCGCGGCATCGCACCGATGTTCGACGCCTACGGCATTCCCCGGATCACCACCGCTCAGATGGAGGACTTCACCGATGTGATGCGCCGCCTCTGGCACGGCGACACGATCATCGGCCACGACGGACCGATCGGGTCGTACCCGGTGCTGCGCCTCGACCCGACGTTCGACGAGGACATCCCGCTCGGACTGGTGGCGTTCGGACCGAACTCGTTGGAGCTGGGCGGGCGTGCGTTCGACCACGTGATCCTGCACACGTTCTTCACCGACGAGACCCTGCAGCGCTGCGTCGCCACGGTGAAGGACGCAGCCGAGCGGGCCGGCCGCGATCCCGACTCGGTGACCGTTTGGTCGTGTTTCGCCACGATCGGCGACCATCTGCCCGAGCCCGTGCGCCTGAAGAAGACCGTCGGCCGCCTCGCAACCTACCTCCAGGCCTACGGCGACTTGATGGTCGATACGAACCGTTGGGATCCGGCGGTGCTCGCTGCGTTCCGCGCCGACGACATGGTCGCCGGGTTCCGTGGTGCGATCGACGTGAGTGCCACCACCGAACAGCTCGAGCACATCGCCACGCTGATCCCCGACGAGTGGTTGGCGCCGTCGGCGAGCGGATCAGCCGAGCAGTGCGCTGCCGCCGTTCGGGGCCAGTTCGACCTCGGCGCCGACGCCGTGATCATGCACGGCGCCAGCCCTCACGAGCTCTCCCCCATCGTCGACGCCTACGCCGCCGCCGGAGAGTGAGCGGGTCGACGATCACGCCGTGAGCTGCTGCTCCAGTTCGATCACCTGCGGGAACAGCAGGTTGTTCTCCTTGTGGACGTGCAGATGCGTGTCGGCCTCGAGCTGTTCCAGACCGGCGAACAGTGCGCTGTACGAGGCGCAGCCATCCGCGGGAGGGGTGTAGTCACCAGTCAGCGAACGAAGCTCGCGCAACAGCTCGCCGAGATCGTCGTGCTCGCGAAGCATCATCGAGATGGGGTTCCCGATCGACCCGAACCCGAACGCCGGGATCTCGTCGGCGTCAGCCAACTGGCCGATCGCTGGGAACAGGATCTGCTCCTCGTTGGTGAGGTGCGGTTCGATGTCTGCTCGGATCGCCCCGAAGCAGGTGGCGATGTCGGCGAGCTCGGGGTGCCGGTCGCCGTGCACACCCAGGACCTTGTCGACCAGTGCCTGCAGGCGGGGCAGCTCGTCCCAGAGATAGCGGTGGTGCGTGTCGACGATGTGGTCGACGAGTTCGACGGCACCCATCGACGACCACGGTGCGGGGGCCGCGTCGGCGCTGATGTGGGCGGCGAGTTCGATCACCACCGCCTCGGGGTCGAGTTCGTTGACCCGGCAGGCATCGGCGAGTGCGGTCGCACCGCCGCAGCAGTAGTCGAGTTCGAGCCGTTCGAGGTGCGTGGCCAGCGCCGGATAGGCGTTGACGATCTCGCCCAGGCTCATGTCGGGGCGGAGGGAATGTGGAGACGTGGTGTGCATGAGGACTTCTCTTTCATGGATGTGGAGACGAGATGGCGGTGGCCATCACAGGGCGTGCACCCCGATCGCCGTGGCCGCTACGAGCGCGAAACCGAGGGCCATCTGGCGCAGCCCGAGCACTTTGGCGGGTGGCACCGGCGACCGGCGGACCCACACGAGGTGCAGCACGACGATCACCGCCACCGCGATCGACCCGACGATGACGTCCGGATCGATGACCGCCGCGATCGCCGCGACCGCCAGGGCCAGGAGCTGGAAGAGATCGCTGGATCGGGTGCTGACCGTCCCGCGGTGGAGCCGGCCGATCTGGGTGCGGATGAACGGGATCGCTCCGATCGATCGAGCGGCAAGCACCAGCCATGTGGCCGCAGCGAGCCGGGCAGACCCATCACCGGCGACGACGATCGCTGCGGCGACCGCTCCCATGCCGACCGCACCACACAGCTCCGGCACGAGGCGACGGCCCCGGCTGCGGATGTCGTACCAGAGTTCGATGGCGAACAACGGCAGTGCGATGGCAGCGGGGATCACCCACTTCCATCCGGCAGCCAGGAGCGCCACTGCGCCCAGGACGACGATTGCCACCACCTCGACCGTGCCGATGCGGCGAGCCAACACGGTGCGCTCGAGTTGGCGATTGCGGCGGTGATCGACCAGTGCGAGCTTGAGCGGTGTTCGCGCAAGGAAGGCGAGCATGGCCGCAGCACCGATGGCGACACCGGGCCACGAGAACCCCAGCAGCAGCCCGAGCAGGATGGGTTCGGCGGTGAGCCCCCACCCGCCGTGCTCTGATGGGATCGCCACGGTCTTCCACGTGGCTCGTTCGCTGGCATGCGGCGCTGAAGCCGTGCGGGTGTTCACGCCGACGCCACCTCCGCCAACTGCAACCCAGCAAGTGATGCCCGCAGCTCGGCACGGGCACGACCCCACGCGATGTGGAGCACACACGGCTCGTCGGCGTTGCACAGCCGTTCGGCGACCACACACCGACCGGTGTCGGTGGGGCCGTCGATCGTCTCCACGACCTCGAGCACGGTGAGTGTGCCGAGGTCACGTTCTGCCTGGTAGCCACCGGTCGGTCCAGGGACCGATCGCACCCACCCGGCACGCACCAGCGGGCCCATCACCTGAGGGACGAAGCCTGCTGTCGTGCCGAGGGTGTCGGCGAGATCGACGCTCTTCACCCGAGCCGACTCCGCCTGGAGGGCGATCAGTGCCCTCACGGCGAGGTCGGCTCGTTGGGTGATTTCGAGTCTCATCGTCTCACAGTGCCTGACTCGACGACCGATCGCCAAGGGACCGAAGGCCCATCACGGCTGGCCGTCGCCGGCCTGGAAGAGCCCGAGGGCGCCCCGGCCGGGGAAGTTGAAGGCGTGGGTCACCATCGGGTAGAGCCCGTCTTCGGCTGCGAGCAGTTCGATCACTGCGCCCTGCGCCGGTGCGAGGTCGACGGCCTGGGAGCCCCAGTTGCCCTCGTTGCCACGCTCGAGCTTGACACCTTCCTTGATGACGGTGTCGAAGATCGTGCCGACGATGTGGAACGACGAGTCGATCGACGGCCCGACGTTCAGCACGAACAGACGGAACTGCTCACCCGTCGGCACCTCGATCGGGGTGTCGCGGTACTGGAACGCTGCGCCGTTGAACATCACGAAGTCGGGCGCCGGTGCTGCCTGGTTGGCCTTGCCGAACGACGACACCTCGCCCTGTGGTCCGAGGTACCACTCGTGTTGCACGATGAAGAACTCGTTCTCCATCGGCGGCAGGCCGCCTGCGGGTTCGACGATGACCATGCCGAACATGCCGTTGGCGATGTGGTGCAGCACCGGGTCGGTGCCGCAGTGGTACATCCACACCCCTGCGTAGTCGGTGGTGAACTCGTAGATCAGTTCCTCACCCGGAGCGAGCGAACGCATCTCGTCGTTCCATGCCACCTGCGAGGCGTGGAAGTCGACCGAGTGCGAGGCGCTGGCTTCTGGCGGATTGATCAGGTGCACCCTGACGGTGTCGCCGACCTGGGTGCGGATCACCGGGCCCGGCATCGTGCCGTTGAAGGTCCAGATCTGCTGCACGTAGCCCTCGGCCACCGTGGCGAGCTTCTCTTCGACGACCATCTCGACGTCGATCAGGTCGCCACCGTCCGGGGCGCCGCCGGGGATCAGCGTGAAACCATCGCCTTCGCCTCGCTTCGGTGCCCGCGGATCGCGCAGGTCGTATGGCGGTGCATCGGGATCGGCCTCGACCGTGGCTGCTTCGTCGCCGCTTGCCGCCGCCTCACCGACACCTTCTGCCGGGGATGCGTCGGTACGGATGATGCCCTCCATGCCCGCCTCGGCGTGGCCGGGAATCGAGCAGATGTAGCGAATGCCCTCGGCGGGCACCTCGAAGTCGAACTCGATGGTCTCGCCGGCAGCGGCCACGATCGCGTCGCCGTTGTCGAACTTGATGTCGTGTTCGATCGTTCCGTTGTTCACCAACACCCCGGAGTAGCTGCCGGCCTCGGCCAGCACGTTGGCCGGGGCGAACGCGAACTCGGTGGCGACGAACTCGACGGTGTCGCCGCTTGCGACATCGGTCTCGCCGCCCCCGCCGCCGGCCGTGGCCCCGTCTCCGGCACCTTGCCCGCTGCCGGATCCGGACGATCCTGCCGCGTCTGGCCCGTCGGGGCCGCAGGCAGTGGCTGCTGCCACGACGAACATCGCGGCAATACCGACTCGGACCATGGATCGGATGAGCATGAGTGACCTCCTGGGCCCTGGTCGAACAACGATGATCGAACCAGTCCATGAATTACACACTGTGGGACTCATTGATTGCCAGGGACGAAAGTCCCTTCGCTCGGGTTGGGACGTTCTCCCCTGCCACCGAATCAACAAGTCTGTCACTCATGGATCCATGGTGGAACCCACGCGGAGGCGGCTGACGCAGGCACTCGGCACGACTCGCACCCAGTTCACACTCCCCCTGCTGGCCATCGTGGCGGTGGTGGCACTGTTGGCGACGGCCTGCTCGACCTCGAACAACGACGCTGTTGATCCGGTCTCGTCCGAGGTGTCTTCGTTCGATCTGGCCATGCCTGCCAATCAGTTCCACCAGGTCACGCGATTCGGTGACGGTCGAGCGATCACCATGGCGGCGACCGACCGCACCGACGTGATCGCGACCACGATCGGCGTCGACGTCGTACGACCCGACGCAACAGTGGCGATTCCCACGACGCTCCCCCCGCCACTTGCCGATGTGCACGTCTCCGCAGACGCCAGCACCGCACTCCTCATCGACCGAGACGGAACCGCCGAGCTCTGGTCGCTCGACGAACCACGACTGTTGGCCTCGATCGACGCGGTGGTCACCGGTCGATTCGCGGACGACAGCACCTCCGTCGATGTCGTCACCCTCGACTCCTTCCGCCGACTGTCCAGCGCCGACGGTTCGGTCCTCACAGCCACCGAACGGACCAGCGCACAGTCCATCGAGGATCCGCCAGGGCCGACCGCGATCGTTGCCTGGTTCGGCCCCGAAGCTCGCTCGCTCGTCATCTCCGACTCGCCCGATGGACCACGCGGTGAAGCGTGGGACGGCACCACCACCAGCATGGTGCCGCTGCTCGACACCATGGCGAGTGTTGGACGAGTCGTCGGCGATCCGACGGGCGACCGGGTCGTGCTCGGAGTCGAGGGCGCCGGACGGTTCGCCGGGGCACTCGTTGCCATCGACACCTCGACTGGCGAGCAACGCTGGAACCTCCAGGTCGGCGACGACGCTGTCGAACCACTGTGGGATGTCGGCCATGACGGTCGAACCTTCGTCGTTGCCGACATGCAGGCCCAACTGATCGGTGTGGATGGCGACGTCCAGCGAACCTGGACCATCGAAGGCCTCGAATCGGTGGCGTCGGTGTTCTCGCTCGGCTCATCACCGGGTTTCGCGGTCGTGCGGGCGCGGGGGTCGATCCAGTTCGTCGACGCCGACGGCACTGCGGGCGCTGACATCCCGACGTCAGGCAAGCGGTTGGTCGATGTCTCACCATCGGCCGGGCGGAATGGCATCGTTGCGATCGACGCCGACGGGCGCATCCGACGGTGGACCACATCTGGACAACTCACCGCCGAGATCGACGACTACGTGGCTGGTGGCATCAACCAGGTCGCGGTGTCGCCTGACGGATCGAGTGGAGCTGCAGCCAGCACCGATGGCTCGGTGACCACACTCGACCTCCGATCACCCCCAGCAGTCGGGCCGTTGCCACAGCAGTTCCTCCACGACGAAGGCAACGTCGACTCGGTCGCATTCGCACCGACCGGCGACGCAATCGTGTCCGGGGTCAGCGAAGCGAACGGGACGAACTCGTTCGACGACACCCTCAGCCGCTGGGACTTCGGCTCCGACGGGCGTCGCTTCGCCGTCGGCGGCATCCCCGAGCCGATCATGGGCTGCACCGAGTTCCGCAACACCGTGCTGTTCTCGCCCGACGGCACGTTCTTCGTCGCACCATTCCACGACTTCAGCGTGTCCGTTCGAGACGCCGACGACGGATCGATCATCCACGAATTCCCCGAACACCTCAGCATCGTGTGGGGTCTGGCCATCTCGGCCGACGGTCGAGTGCTCGCCACATCATCCGACGACTGGACCACCCGGCTGTGGGACCTCGACGACTTCAGCCTGATCTCCGAGATCGAAGCCCCGCCGGGCGGCTACCTCGACCTGGCGTTCACACCTGATGGCGCCGCGCTCGTGGTCTCGGACATCTCCGGCAACATGCAGGTGCTCGACATCGCCGATGGTTCGCTGCTCGAACCCATTCGACGGTCGGTCAGCGCCGGGCAGCAGGATGTCGGTGTCGCCCGACGGGCGTTGGGTGGCCGCCGGCGCCGACGATCAGGGCACCGTGAACGTCTGGGACCTCGCCACCGGCCTGATCGTCCAGAAACTGGTGGGACACGGCGACACCGTCACCAGCGTGGTGTTCACTCCCGACGGTCTCGGCCTGATCAGCGGTTCCGACGACGGCACGGTGAGGGTCTGGCAGGCCGCGCACACGCGGTGAGCGTCGTTGCTGCTCCAGAGCCGTCAGGATGTGGTGGACACCACGGTGACCGGCACCGACACCTTGCGCCCGATCCGGCACGGCAGGTCCTGACGCAGCCAGCGTGAGACCTTGGTCGGCAACGTCGACACGATCACCTCGTCGAAACCGTGTTGTTCCACCAGGCGAGCCACCGCTGCGGGTGTGTCTGCGTCGAGCGACAACTCCCCCGTCGCCACCATTCCCAGCCCGGTGAGCCACGTCAACCCGAAATCGAGCTGCTCGCTGGCGGATCGCCGGTCGTCTTCGATGTCACGACTCAACGTCGGAGCCATGTCGGGCGCCGAAGCTCCGATGGCCACCGCAGACGCCACCGGATTGGGGACGGGTACCACCAGATGCGCTTCTGACGGCCCTGACCGCGCTCGATCACCAAGCAGCGCAGCGAGCTCCGTTCCGCCCAACGAGCGGTTCCCGACGATCAACAACTTTCCCATCTGCCCCCCGATGCGATGCGTGAGCGCACTGTAGGCGATCTGTCCGGCCATCGGTGACCCTGGACCCGGCCACCGACACCCGCAAGCGCCGAGTCGTGGTCCAGACTGTGACCCATGTTCGTGCCCCCCGCTCGACCCCAGACGTACCGGCTGCCATTTCGGCGCACCGGCAACCGTCGCGGCCGCAGTGCCGCAGCGATGGTCATCGCTGCCGCGTCGATCACTCTGGCCGCCTGCAGCGGGACCGAAGCGACGCAGCCGAGCGCCACCGCCCCAAGCGCTTCGACACCAGAGCTCGGTGCAGGTGCGAATCGATTCGAGCAGGTCGCAAGGTTCGGATCGGGGCACGCCGTGGCCGCCGCGACCACCGAGTCGATGACCGCGATCGTCACGACGATCAGCGTCAATCTGCACCGAGGCGATGACGTCGAGGAGATCCCGACCTCGCTGCCGTTCCCGATCACCGAGGTGTCGATCACGCCTGACGGGCGGGCACTCGTGCTGTTGTCATCGGCGGGTGCAGGCGAACTCTGGAGCCTCGAGCCACTCCGCTCACTCGCCTCGTTCGACTCGGCACAAGCTGCCCGATTCACCGATGACAGCCAATGGCTCGACCTGGTCGGTCGAGAGTCGGCTGCGCGTCTCTCCACCGTCGATGGATCAACGGCCAGCCGATCGACGCGTGAGCTGCCCGGGCCGATCGCATCGGTCACCTGGTTCGGCCCCGACGCCCGCACGCTGATGATCCGGGGCGACTCGACGAGCCGGCCCGGCGAGATCTGGAACGGCACCGAACTGGTCGACGCCGAGTACGAGCCGGGCGGACTCTTCCGTGTCGTTCGAGCCGTCGGCGACCCGTCGGCAGATCGGGCCGTGTTCGGCATCACGGGCGGTGCCGGAGCGGTCGGGGCACTCGCCTCGGTCGACATCGCGAGCGGCGAAGAACGTTGGCGCCGTGACGTCGGCAACGACGCCGTCCAACCACGCTGGAGTGTCGGTCACGACGGCAAGGTGCTCGCAGTGGTCGACATGCAAGCTCGGCTGTACGGCCTCGACGGGACGCTCGAGAACTCCTGGGACCTCGACGGCGCCGACTCGGTCGACTCGGTGGTGGCCTACCGCACGACACCCGGATATGCCATCGTGCGCGCTCTCGGATCGGTCGTGTTCGTCGATGCCGATGGCAACCCAACCGGCGAATGGGCCCCGACAGGTGAGCGATTGGTTCGCCCTGCGCCCGTTTCGGCAACCGGTGGCATCATCGCACCAGATGTCAACGGCCATGTTCGCCACTGGGACCCGGTCGGCAACGTCGTGGCCGAACACACCGACTACCTCGGCGGCCAAGTCAACGACGTCGCTGTGTCAGCCGACGGTTCCTCCGCTGCCTCGGCGGCATCGGATGGCAACGTCGGCATCATCGACATCACATCGACCTCGGCCGTCGAGCCACTGCCGACCACGTTCGTGCACCCCGAGGGCAACGTCGACACGGTCGCGTTCGTCCGCGACGGCACCGCTGTGGTGTCGGGGGTGAGCGAGCCGAACGGCGAGAGCTCCTTCGACGACACGCTCAGCCGTTGGGACCTTGCGTCCGACGTCCGCAGCTTCGTCGTGCCTGGCATTCCCGAAACCATCAGCGGGTGCAACAGTTTCCGCAACACGGTGCGTTTGTCGCCCGACGGAGAGTTCTTCGTTGCCACCCACCACGACTTCGCCGTGTCGATGCGCGACATCGATGACGGTTCGCTGATCCACGAGTTCACCGGGCACACCGCGATCGTGTGGGATCTTGCGATCTCGCCCGATGGACGACGGCTCGTCACCTCGTCCGAGGACTGGACCCTTCGGATCTGGGACCTCGACGACTTCGAGCCGGTCGCCACCATCGACGCTCCCCCGGGCGGGTACTCGAGTATCGCATTCACCCCGGACGGCGCCTCGCTGGTCGTGTCCGACTCGTCCGGCAGCATCTCCACTCTCGACGTCGCAACCGGAGCGCTCTCAGCGACGTTCGATGGCCACAAGGACGCAACCGCCCGCTTCTCGGTGTCACCGGATGGGCGCTACGTCGCAGCCGGAGCCGACAACGGCCTCGTTCGGATCTGGGATCTCACCTCGGGCGCCACTGTCCAAGACCTCGACGGACACACCACCAAGGTCACCAGTGTCGAGTTCACCCCCGACGGTCGCGGCCTCGTCAGCGGCTCGACCGATGGCACGACTCGACTCTGGCGGGTGTAGCGACCCGGATCGGCGCGCCCGCTCACTTCGCCCACGAGGCGGCCCAACTGGAACAGTGGGGCGATGTTGCTCACCACCTTGGACCTGACCGTCGAGTCGTTCGAAGCTGCAACGGGCTGGGCCGCGAAACCCGAGGGGATGTGCAAAGGCGATGCCTGTGTGCCGATCCCGGGCGCCGTGTCCGATACCGGAGTGCTCGACGTCGCCGCTGTGGCCGAGCGCCTCGGCATGGCACTCGTGGCCGACGAGAAGTCTGGCGTGTGGGCGCTCGGACCCGAGAGCGGCGGGCGGGCACTGACCACTGCAGCGGTACCCCGTGTCGAGCTGCCCGACATCGATGGCAACCCGTTCGACCTCGCAGCGATGCACGGGCGCAAGGTCCTGCTGGTCGCCTGGGCGTCGTGGTGAGGCTGTTCGGCTGACCTGCCCGTGTGGCAGGCACTCCACGAAGAACTCGAGCCGCTCGGCCTGACGGTGGTCACCGTCGCACTCGACCTCGACCCCGACAAGGCGCGCACCTGGATCGACGCCGCCTCGCCGACGCACCCGTCGCTGGTCGACAGCCATCACCGCGTCGACGAACTCCTCGGAATCTCGAACGTGCCGATGGCGGTGTGGATCGACGAGACCGGCACGCTGGTCCGCCCAGCGGAAGGCGCCTCGATCCAACCGAGCCAGCTCGCGGCGATCGAGATCACCGACGAGATGCCCGAGCGCATGCAGGCGGTGCTGCGCGAATTCAAGCAGATGCCCGACACCGCCGGCGCGTATCGCGCAGCGATCGTCGATTGGGCGCATCACGGCGCCGACAGCCGATTCGCCATGTCGCCCGACGAGGTGATCGCGGCATCGCAGCCACGCTCGGCCGATCACAGTCGCGCTGCTGCCTGCTTCGAACTGGGCATCCACGCCGAACATCGCGGCGACCACGACGCGGCGATCGCTTGGTGGAAACAGGCGCATGCGCTCTTCCCCGAGAACTGGACCTACAAGCGCCAAGCCTGGACGCTGGAGTCGACGCCCGAAGGTGCCGACTCCGACAAGGCGCAAGAGGTGCAGGCTGTGTACGGGACCTCGTGGAGCGATGCGTTCCTCGCCACCGGCGGAGCGAACTACACCATCGCACCGAAGCTCTGACGCCAGCGTTCCGCCTGAGCCGCCACCAATCTGATCATCGACACAGCGACCGCTGAAGGTGGCTACGCGCGTGACGCCGCGCGGTGTCGGCGCCAACCCTGGAACCCGGTGACGGCGAAGGTCATGGTGACCAGCGGCGCCACGATCAACGCTGCGGGCCCGACCACTCCGGCTGCCGACGAGTCGCTGGCGTCGAGCACGAGGTAGGCGACGTAGGCCGCATAGAACGCGATCAGCACGAATCCCTCCCAGCGCTTGATCTCGAATCCGTTCCACACGATCGGCACCAGCACGATGGTGGCGGCCAGCATCACCGGGAAGTCCAATCGCAACGACACGTCGGTGACGGGGATGCCGTCGGCGGCCACGATCGAGGTCAGACCGAGCACCGACATCAGGTTGAACAGGTTCGATCCGATGACGTTGCCGACAGCGATGTCGCGCTGCCCGCGCATCGCGGCGAGGATCGATGTGGCCAGTTCGGGAAGCGATGTGCCAATGGCCACCACCGTCAAGCCGATCACGAGGTCGCTGACACCAGCTGACTCGGCGATGTCGGTGGCTGCGTTGACGAGCAACTGTGATCCGACCACCAGCACCGTCAGCCCCGCAGCCACGAGCATCGCGTTGAACCACATCGGCCGCTCGACCGCCACGCCTTCCAACGTCTCGACCGACTCGGTGTATTCGGCGACGATGTCGCTGCGTTCGCCCCGGGCCTCTCGGATGAGCCATCCGACGTAGAGCACCAACCCGGCGAACAAGATCACGCCATCGAGGCGGCCGAGCACGTTGTCGAGCGACAGCAACAAGGTGAGCACCGACACAGCGATCAGCGCCGGAATGTCGAAGCGAATGATCCGCTGTTGCACAGCCAGCCCACCGACGACCGCCGAGGCCCCGAGGATCAGCAAGATGTTGCCGATGTTGCTGCCGACCACGTTGCCGAGGGCCACGTCAGCGTTGCCGCCGAACGCTGCCGACACGCTCACCGCGAGCTCAGGAGCACTGGTACCGAACGCCACCACCGTCAGACCGATGATGACGGGAGCGATGCCCAGCTTCGATGCGATCGTTGCTGCTCCCTTCACCAAGAGTTCGGCTCCGCCAACGAGGCCAACGAGTCCGACGACGAGCGAAACGATCGTGAGTGCATTCACCGTTGCGTACTGTGCCACGCGGCAAGCTGTCGCGATGTTCACATCCGACATCTCCCAGAACGCCCAACTGGTGGGGACGCTCCTGCGCGAACGTGGGGAGACCGTCGCTGTGGCCGAAGGGTCCGCCGGCGGGCTCGTCTCGGCGGCCTTGCTGTCGATCCCCGGCGCTTCGGCGTACTACGTGGGCGGCACGGTGATCTACACGGCGACCGCGAGTCGGGCGTGGATGGCAGGCGACGTCGAGGTGCCGTCCGGCATGCGCGGAGCCACCGAGACATTCGCCTCGTACCTCGCTGCTTCGGTGCGATCGAAGGTCGGCTCGACCTGGGGCATCGGCGAGGCAGGCGCCGCCGGACCGCCGAACCCGTACGGCGATCCGGCAGGTCACACGTGGCTGGCAATCGCCGGGCCCCGCTCGGCAACCCGTCACGTCCTCACGGGCCTCGACGACCGCGAAGCGAACATGTTGGCCTTCACCGCCGCAACGCTCGCCCTGTTCGCCGAGACGCTCTCCGACTGATCAGGGTTTCTCAGAGCCACGGCGGACGATCAGCCGGAATCGCTCGGCCCGACATCTCAGTCCACTCCTCCCATGGCGACCGATCCGTCCGCCAGGTGTGCAGCTCGAAGTCGTCATGCCAACGGGCGTCCCAGGCGAAGTGCTTGTCCTGATGGCGAGGCATCGACTCCTCGCCGTACCGCTCGATGCGAGCGTCGACCTTCTGTTTGACGAACACCTTCATCTGACGGATCTTCGGGATCGCTGCGGCAACGAAGCGTCGTCCGCCTGGCGACCCGGGCACCGTTCGAGACAGTTCCTCCAGACGCCAAGCGTGCATTCGGGCCAAGGTGATCTCATCGCTCGAGAAGATCGCTGCTGGACCGCCGGACAACACGTCGAAGGCCCGCATCCATCCATAGGCCAGCTGGATTCGGATCAGGCCCGGATCGATCTGGCCAGTCCCGTTGACGTTGAACGTCGGCGAGATGTCGATCGAGTCGATGTCATCGCCGAACTGCGACAACGCGGCATCGTCGCCCCGGTCGATTTCGCTCGACATCGTCGAGAGCAGACTCGGCAGATACGAGAGCAGGTTCATGTCGTCGGCCTCGCTCGGCGAGTACAGCACGGGCTCGTTCTCGGCGTCGGAGGGGCGCCCACGCGGGACACTGAGCAGCAACGGGGTCATACCAGCGCTGCTCGGGTGCGGATTGCAGCGGATGGACACGACCCGAACCGGTTCGCCGTCGCGTCGGAAGTCGGCGATGTCGTTGACAACGGCGCGGGTGGGAAGCGTGTCGGTGACACCGCCGTCGAAGCAGAGGTGCCCGTTGATCAGCACGGGCGGGAAGGCACCAGGAATGGCCGCCGACGCAAGGGTTCCAGCGATCAGGCGGTCGATGCCACCGGTTCGATCCGATGGCGTCCGCGGAGCAAGGGGAACGGTCCGGACATCTGTGCTGTACGGCAGTGGTCCCGGAGTGGCATGAACGACCTGCTCGTACCCGCCGCCTCTGGTCAGATAGCCCATCTGGCCGTTGTTGATCGAAGTCGACACCAGCCGAAGCCGACAGCCGGTGTTCATCGTGAACTCGGCGAAGTCGAGTCGTTCGCGGACGAGTCGCTCGATCGGCGTGAGCGAGTAGAACGACTTGATCTGACCGAGATCACCGATCAGGTCGACGGTTTGGAGCGCCGTGCCAGCATCCACGGAGAGGTTGACCGATGGCGACGGGACGAACAGCTTGACAAGGAACCGCGTCACCAGCCGCAGGCGACCGCGTCGACGTTCGCGGTTGTCAGCCGATGTCGGCGATGGGAAGTAGTCGATCTCGTCGCCGTCGAACTCCGCTGGTTCCGGCTCGTAGCGACCGCCGAGCATGAAGTCGGCCAGGGTGGTGAGACTGAAACCCGACGCCGCCAGCAACGATTGGTTGAAGCGGTCGTCTTCGAATGAACGAGCTTGTGCCGACACCTCGAACATGTCGTCCTCGTCCGAGAGTTGCAGCCACACGTCGACGAGGTCGGCGATGTTCTGCAGCGGCCACTCCCAATTCTGCGCAGGGAGCAAGCTGTTGATCGCTCCGACTGACGTACCTGCAATCGAGTCCGGCCGATAGGTGTCGCGATGCGTGGCGAGGTGGTGGATCGCCCCCGCTTGGAAGCATCCCTTCGCTCCGCCTCCGGAAAGAACCCAGACGTTCTTGGTCATCGTGTTCCCCTCTCTCTCGACTCTGCAGACGCTCGGTGTGATCGTCGATGCAATCGAACGCCACCGCCCTTACACAGCACTGACATCGTCGTTGGACTGGGACATTGCCGTTGACTGGATGGTCACGGCACGAGTGACACCCCCAGTGAGCGGGCCATCGCTCGCGTTGCGGCAAGTGGTTGCCTGAATCCCAACCGACGCTCGATCGCTTGAGCTCGAGTCAGCGCTTCGACTCCCTCGCCCGATCGGCTCGTTGCCATCGCCAGTTGTCCGAGGAAACGATCTGCCGCACCAAGGACGAACGCATGGCCAGGAGCGACGAGGATCTGTCCCGAGTACGGGGTGAGCCGGTCGACGAACTCGTCGACATGGTCGAGCGATCCCAGCCAGACGGCAACTTCGGACAGCCCTGCGACCGCCGTGGGGTAGGACGAATCTCCAGCGACGGCAAGTCGGCCGTCGACGAACACCGAGTCGAGCACGGCCTGGGCGCCATCGGCGTCGTCACAACGCAACAGGGTGTAGGCCAGGATCGCTGCATAGGCCGGCGACCGTCCGAGTTCGGCGACAGCTCGCAGGTCGGTGAGGTATCTGTCCGGGTGCTCGTCGAGGTGGAGCCACCACCGTTGGATCGCTGCGACCTCCTGATGCACCGGGTGGTCGAGCACGAGATCCGCTGCGCAGTCGATCATCGTCGACGCCGCCGCTCGCTCCCCCTGCGCAAGCAGCAGTGCCGCCCGCATCTGCATGGCGATCGCCTGATCTTCTGCGACTCCGTGGGTTGCGGCGAAGTCCTCGATCGTCGAGATGTCCGCCTCGTACGCCTGGCTGTCACCTGCGCGCAGCGCACGCAACGCCCGATGGGTGAGCGCGACCGAGAAGCCGGTGGTGTCGGGGGCGGCCGTTCGTACCCACCAGTCCGCCATGGTTCGCTGTTCGTCCACCTCGGGAAGACCCTCCGTGAGGCGAAGCCAGCACTCGGCCGCGAACTCCGACAACTCTGGCGACGGGTACTTCTTCGCTGAACGAACCACTCGAGCTGCGAGTTCGAGCGCAGACCGGTCAGACGTCGCCGACGCGCCGCACGCCACATTGACCGCAACCGCACCATCGGCCCATGCCTGGTCTTCGCCAATCAACGAAGCGGTCTGCAACGTGTCGACGATGCCCTGGTTCGGCTCTCCGGGGGCGGTGGCGCGTGCCGACAGTGCCAGGGCTCGACGCAACGTGAGCGATGCATCAGCCCGGATCGCCGCCTGGACCGCCTGGGTGAGCGCATGCCTGAAGGCGACCGGACGGATGAGCGCGTCGGACGCAAGCGCAACGACCAGCCAGGCTTCTGCCACACCGTCGAGAGACAGCCGTGTCTGCTGGCTGATGACGCGCTCCGCTTCGAGGAGCGCAGGGCGAAAGCGATGCTCGCGCAGGTGCTCTTGGGCTGCCGACAGCGACGGCAGCGCGAACGACTGTTGGGTGTGCGGATGGAGTTCTCGAACCGGCTCGTCGACCAGGATCCGATGCTCGGCATCGACGAGCTCAGGCGTTGCGACGAGGCCGACCTCGTGCAGACCGCGGCGAAGCCGCGACAAGGTGCGCATCGCTGCGGCCTTGTTTCCGGCGCTGCTCTCGCACTCGGCGAGCAGGATTGCCGAGCTCTGGCGCAGCGGTTCGGCGGCGAGCGCGAGCTCGAGCCGCTCGCACCATCGAGCGCCCACACCAATGGACAACGCCGCGGCTGCCCCGGAGTCGGTCACGTCCCAACGCATCCGCTCCAGCGACGTCGCGAGCGCTGACACGCGTTGGCTGTCGAGCACGTTTGCGCAGGCCCGGCCGGCCCACAGCTCCAGCGCCTGGTCGGCCTGGGCCAACACGACATCCACCGGGTCGTGCGCTTTGCCGGCATCGATGCTCTTGACCAGCGCCGTGAAGTCGTCGAGGTCGCTCTCTCCGTCACCCAGGATCAGCCGATAGCCGAGTTGCCCGCTCTCCAATCTCGCGGCGAGCCCGTGCGGCAAGGCCGCACGGCAACGCGAGATCGCTGTGTGAACAGTTCCTCGGGTCGGGACACCGTCGGCCCACGCCTCCTCGGCGAGTACGTCCCAATCGAGCCACGATTGCTGTGCGGCAACGAGCAGGGCGACGAGCGTCGCTGATCTCCCGGTGAGCGGGCTCAGCACGTCGCCGTCGTACGTCGCGACCGGACCGAGCAACCGCAGGCGACACCTCGATCGCTGCATGCTCGGCCTCCTTCCGACGTGCGATGTCAGAACCTTGTAAGCGACGACGCTGACAATCGTTGCATCTCGCCGACCCGGCGAGCGAGCAGGAGGTACACAACATGCCAATCCATCAAACCCTCGTCGGTCTCGAGCAGAACTTCGCGAAACGAGCGTCGGTGCTGAGCCGGACGATCTCGGGCGATGACACCCTCGACGAGAACGAGTCGTCATGGCTGATGCTCGGGGCTCCGTTCCCGATGCGACTCGTGCGTGTCCACAACCGGGCGCGTTCGGAAATCCGACTGCAGAGTGACGTCGTCGAGACCATCGTCCAAGCCGAGATCCAAGGCGAGCTGGATGACAAGACCGAGTTCACACGAGATGTGTCGATCGGCGCCATGTACACCGACGACCTACCGATCTCGGGACACCGGTACTCGAACGTCTTCATCGTGGTGTCGTTCGACCTCGTCTCCGACATCCCGTTGCCACGTGACGCCCACATCTCCGTGGAGATGTATTTCGGGTGGCAGCAGCGTGGCACGAGCATGCGAGTGGCGGACGATTGGTATCTGCACGTCGAGGTGTCGAAGGTCGGCGGGGTTCGCCAACGCGCCGTTCGGGACGAGGTGAAGTCACTCCTCACGGCCTCCGCCGACGGCCCCAGCGCCGGTGACCGGTTGCGCGACGGGCTCCGACTGGTGTTCAACCGCGACGGAGTTCGCAACTGGTACGTGATCCCCGGCGATGGCGTGGTCCCGGGGCAGGACAGCGACGTCGTCGTTCGCCACGACGCATCGTTCTTCGTCGTGGAGTGAGACCTGCGGTGGGCACAGAGTCCATCACTGAGGTTCTCTTCGCTCGGGTCCGCTGAGCCGGTCAGCCCAAGATCGCCACAGCGTGCTCGGGTCCCCAGAGGACGCGTCGCGAGCAAGGCTGCCGCGTTTCGATGGGCGTTGAGAGCCCGACCGTCAACGCGCTGGGAGTTGGCGCCGACACCGACGAGTTGCACCACTCGGCTCGAGCAGTTCGGCGTGACGTCCGCCGATCGCTAGTAGAAGAGGACTGCGAGGGGTATCGCGACCGCGCCGACGACCACCGTGAGCGGGACGCCGACCCGCACGAAGTCGAGGAATTTGTAGCCGCCGGGCTTCATCACCATCAGACTGGTCTGGTAGCCGGCCGGGTTGATGAACGCGTAGGAGCACCCGAGCATGAGCACGGCGACGAACGGCTCCCACGGGGTGTCGAGGGCGGTGACCATCCCGGCCATGATCGGGAACATCAGCGCTGCCGCCGCGGCGTTGGTGACCAGGTTGGTCAACAGGATCGAGCCCGCGTAGACAACCGCGAGCGACACGATGAGGCTGTCGCCGGCGATCGCGCCGAGTGCGTCGGCGAGCACCTCGGCGAGCCCGGATTCGGTCACGGCCGGTTCCAGCCCGACGGCCGCTGCCAGCACGACGTAGGTCTGCCAGTCGATCGACTGCCATGCCGCGTGGAACGACAGGCAGCCAGAGGCGATCAGCGCGATCGAGGCGAGAAGCGCCGCGTTGAGCAGGCTCATGACGCCGAAGGCGGACAGCATCACCATCGTTGCGACGATCATGGTGGCGATGACCGCACGGTCGGCACGCTGAACCCGGTACCCAGCGTGCTCGGTGACCAGCAGCAGATCGTCGTCGTGCGGCGCATCCAGCCACTCGCTCTCGACCTCGAGGATGGCGAGGTCACCCGGGCGGACCGTCTCCTCGGCGATCGGCCTCGTCCGGTCGGCCCCGTGGCGTGCGAGCGCCACGATCTTGCGCTCACCGCCTCGGATCTCGTGAAGCTGACGACCGACGGCCGACGAGTTCTCGGCGACGACGACCTCGGCGAGACGATGTGCGTACTCGTTGCCGGTCGGGGCCCCCGGCGGCGTCGCAGCAGTCAGGCCCATCGTCGTCCAGAGGTTGCCGACGGCGCTGACGGTGGCGTTGTACTCGAGCACGTCGCCCTCGGCGAGCGACGTCTCGGGTGTGAGGTCGCCGAGGAGGTCTCCGTTCCGCCGGATCGCCAGGAGTGTCGCCCCCGCCGGCGCCGTCAACCCAGCCCGACCGACCGACCTGCCGGCCAGCCGAGTCCCCACCTGGAAGTCGGCGCGGTACGTGGTCACGGTCATCGCGGCAGCGTCGTCCTCTGCCGTCCGATGGCTGATGAGACGGTTCCCCACCACGAGCAGGAACAGCACGCCGACCACAGCCGCGGGAAGTCCGATCCGGGTCGGGAAGAAGATCTCGAGCTCGTCGCCGTATTCGGACACTGCCAACCCGGCGATGATCAGGTTGGTCGACGTCCCGATCAGCGTGGCCGCCCCGCCGAGGATCGACGCGTTCGAGACCGCCATGTAGATCTTCGACACCGCAAGGCGCGCCGACGTTCCGAGATCCGCGATCACCGGAATCAGCATGGCGACGATCGGCGTGTTGTTGAGGAACGCGCTGCCGGTCGCTGTCACCGGGAGGAGCTTCCGGTTTGCCGCAGACTCGCTCGCGGGGACACCCAACAGACGATCGATGATGAGCGAGATCGCCCCGGTGCGGTACATGCCGGCGGCCACGACGTACAGCACCACGACCGACAGAACGCCGGAGTTGGCAAACCCTGCGAGCACCTGATTCTCCGGTGCCAGATCGAGCGTCAGGACTGCAGCGAGCGCTCCTGCGAAGACGGACCACGTCGGCCACCGGTCCCAGATGAGGAGCCCGAACAGCACGGCGATGATCGCAACGGTCAGCCAGGCATCAGTGGTCATCATCGAAGGGAGCCGACATCGGGTCGGCCGAGCAGAACTATCACACGCTGCGCTCGCAGCGTGTCCGATGCATGGGGTGATTCGTGGTTTCACCCTCCACGTGCATCGCTCCCAGATCGTGAGCTCCCGGCCGAGGTTCAGCCATAGTCCGCAGCCTCGTCACGGGTCCGTGAGCTCTGGCGCAGACCCGCGATGAGCATGAGGTACAACAGCGGCACGGCGAAGTAGAGCAACAAGCTCACCGAGGGCGCAGCCGACGCAACGAGCATCGCGACGACGTAGACCACGATCGGCGCACCGGCCAGCAGAGCGCCCACCCTTCGCCGTTTGGTTCCCGGCGGCTCCCACAGGAGACTCGGGCGACGCATCAAGTATCCATACAGGAGCCAGCGCAGCAACGCCGATGCGATGAGCACAGCCCCATACAGGTGCAACGCGATCGGCTCGTCGTGGTACTCGCCCAGCACCGACGCAGCGAATGGGATCAACGCCGTCGGCATCATGAACAACAGGTTCAACCACACGACGTCGCGGTTGACGCACCTCACCTGATTGAACAGATCCCGGTGCCAGACCCAGTACATGCCGACCACGAAGAAGCTGATCACCCAGGCGAGCAGCTGCGGTCCCACCTCGCCGATCGCATCAGCGAGGGACTGCTCCGGGAGCTCGGGAGGAACTCCGATCTCGAGTACCAGAATCGTGATGATGATGGCGAACACGGCGTCCGTGAATGCCTTGAGCCGATCCGGATCGGCTCGACGCTGCTCCGCGACGGTCATCGATTCACTGGTCACGACGCCCCCTCAGGTGCCAGAGCCGGCATCGGGCCGGCCAGCCAGGAGTATCACACGCTGCGCTCGCAGCGCCGACTCGGGGATCCGGGTGCTGGAACTCGCCTCGGTTCCCTCGGACGGAGAAGAACGAATCTCTCTCGATCACCGGATCATCGGCGTGGCGGCTCTGGGGTGAATGGCGGCTCAACCCGGGCGAGAGCTCTAGCATCTCGGCTGATGGGCGAGCAACCGATCTCGGCAGACGCGGCCGGATCGGTGCGCCCTGAGCGCGAGGTCGTGCCCCGCCCCCGACTCGACCGTCGACTTTCCGAGGTCGTCAGGTGCGGCACCGTCGTGATTCGTGCCGGCGCCGGCTACGGAAAGACCACGCTGCTCCGCGACTGGATCGCCGGCGTGGGAACGGAGTTCGATGTGGTGTCGATCGAGCTGACGTCACCCAACGAGGACGAGTTCGCCGAACGGCTCGCGAACGAACTCGGGCTGCAATCGTCGGACGACCAGGCCCTCGACCTGCCCGTGGTGGTCGCAGCACTCGGCCGTGCGGCCCGGACCCGACGCCGACCCGTCGTCCTCGTCGTCGACGAGTCGGGTGTCCAGGGTGCCGCCGAGATCGCTCACAACCTCGCCGCGTGTCTCGCCCAACGACCGCCCGAACTGATGGTGATCATCGCCGGCCGCGAGGTCGACATCTCCGACTGGCGACGAGTGGCGGCCGACCGCCAGCCCGTGGAGATCGACGAACGCGACCTCCGCTTCGATGACACAGAAGCACGACAGCTGCTCGCCACGCTCGGCGTTCCCGACGTGTCCCATGACGAGATCGAACGGATGCAGCGTCGCGTCCACGGCTGGGCGATCGGCCTCGTCCTCGCCGCACGCGCCCATGAGATCGGCCGCGATGTCCCACCGGCCGTCGATGCCGAACACGAACGCCTGGTTCGTCGCTACATCGACAACGAGGTGATTCCTTCGCTCTCGACAGACCAGCTCGCACTCCTCGAGGCCACCGCGACACTCCGTCGACTCGACCCCCCGCTCTGCGACCTGATCCTCGATCGCACCGATTCAGCAGCGCTGCTCACCGACCTCGTCGAACGCAGCTGTTTGGTCGAGCCGCTGTCGGTGGACCCGCCGGCGCTCGCCCTGCACCCGATGTTCGCCGGGCACCTTCGAGCGCGCGGCCGATCGGCCGATTCCGGCGCCGAAGCGATGATCCGATCCCGCGCCATCGAGTGGTACGAGGACATCGGGCTGATGGACGCCGCGATCGAACTGGCGCTCGAGGACCCCAGACCAGAGCGCGCTGTTGCGCTCATCAAGCGGGTGTGTGGTGAACGCATCCGATACGGCCACTCAGATCTCGTTGCCGATTGGCTGCAACAGCTTCCCTCTGACGTGCTGTGGAACGACGTCGAGCTGTCGATCGTGATGGGTCGTGCTGCCGGGCTGACCGGTGATCCGATGACCGGACGGGCGGTGCTCCGGACGATCCAAGAACTGGTCGGAGCCGACGAGGCTTCCGACGGGCTCGGACTCGCCCTCGCACAGCTCGAGTTCTCGGTCCGATTCTGGGAAGGACGGCTCGGACGCCTCGGTCGGGCGATCGAGGAACGACGCGCCCAGTTCGAGTACTGCCAGACCGATCCTGTGCGCGAGATGGCCGGAATCGACAGCGAGTCCCTCCACGTCTCGCTCATCACCGGATACGTCCTGGACGGCGAGTTGGATCGTGCCATCACCGAATGCGAGCACCTGCTCCGCCCCGAGCGCATGCTCGATCCGACCCGCCTCACGATCATGGGGCTGGGGATGCTCGCTCTGGCGCTTGCGTGGCGCGGCGACGAGCCGGCCGCCCGCGAGGCGGTTCGCCGCGGCAAGCGCGTCTGCGAGCGGTACCGGGGCGGTGGCGGCGACGCAGGGTTTCTCAGCGTCGCCGCGCTCTGGGTGTGCGACGACGGACCGCGTCTCGATGACGACTTCAGGATTGTCCAGCGTGCAGCCGCCGGAGTGTTTCATCTCCCGGGGACCGCGTTCGCCGCCTTGGCGGTCGCCAAGTTGCGGCTCCGGCTCGGTGCCCCGGTCGAAGCCGCAAACGCGCTCGACGCAGCCGACGACGCACTGGCCGCAATGCCCGAGCCGGGGTACCTGGCGGTGCTTCGGGACACGCTGCGCGCGGAACTCGCACAAGCCGCCGTGGACACGATCGAGCCACTCAACGAGCGCGAAGTCGAAGTGCTCGAAGCCGTTGCGCGCTGCGAGTCGCGGTCGGACGCCGCGAGCGAGCTGTATCTCTCCGTCAACACCGTCAAGACGCATCTCCGCAGCGCCTACCGAAAACTGAGAGTCACCGACCGCGACGAGGCGATCCACCGGGCGACTGCCCTGGGCATGCTCGACCAGCAGTGCGTGAACGCGGCCCCGCCGCGACGTGACGGCGCAAGCGGGTCTGATCCGACTGCTCACCCCGGGTGACCGAGAGTTCACCCGCGTTGGCCGCACGACCACCGGTCTACCGTTCACGGCAGGTCGCCCGGACGCCGGACGAGATCGAGGAGCAGACCCACGCCGATGCTGAAGACCCTTGAGCTCCCGATCGGCATGAGGCGTGACGCGGACCGATGATCGACCGGACGCAGAACACTTCCGATGCCGAGAGTCACGGA
>CAVQWE010000022.1:0-41180 GCA_963717385.1 Ilumatobacteraceae bacterium | reverse complement strand
CAACTGCACCCCGAGCTGGTTCGGGTCGCTCATCGCACGCACGATGTCCTCGGGACAGACGTCTTCGTGGTCGAGCTCGAGCTGCAGCTTGGCGGGAAGCGCGTGACCGACGAACTCTCCGAGCGCGTCGAGCATCATCACGAGCGTGTCCGAGTCGAGCCCGGCTGGTGCGACGTGCCCGTCGGTCACCTCAAGCGAATCGGTCATCGGCTACCCCTTTACTGTTCGTTGCGCCGTCCTCTCACAGTAGAAGAGTTCGCGGCACCGTTGAACGGGGCTTAGGTCATCTGATCGAAATGACCCGACCGTGTGCCGAACAACCGGGCAGCCTGCTCGTCCCGGAGCGTCAGGAACCGACCCTCGGCTTCCACAAGGGGATCGTCGGGTGCCGAGGCCAGGCTGACCGATCCCCGGATCGCGGCCCGGACGCCGAGCACGTCGATCAAGCGGGCCTGCAGCCTCAGCGGTTCACCGAGCGGGACCGTCGAGCGATACCGCACCTCCAGTCGAGCGGTGACCCCGGGGTGTCCCGCCGCCGCAGCGGCGTATCCCATGATCTGATCGAGCAGCAGCGCGCTGATTCCGCCGTGGGCATAGGTGGGCGGCCCTTCGTAGCGCCAGTCGAGGATGCACGAGCCGATCGCAACACCGTCGACGATCTCGACGCCCATCGGCGGCGCAACAGGATTGCCCGGCCCGACGACCGGATTGAACCATCGCTGGCCCCGGTGCAGGTCGTCGACCGACGACGCTTCGTCGAGACCACGTTGCTGGCCGGCGAGCAGCGCGGCCAGCCGGCGCACGTCGTCGGCGACGGAACGGACGACGTCGACCGGAACCTCGCTGCCGATCGCACGAGACGTCAGGTCGCGCAGCGCATCACCCAGTTGCGCCACCGCTGCTCTCCGGTCGTTGAGCTCGGCGGTCGGCTCCGCCTCGGGAACGCCCGCGGAGCGAAAGCCCGCGAGCGGCCGATCAGGTGTGGTGCCGTCGGCTGGTGGCGGCACGTTCGGTGGGGGCATCGAACCATCTTGCCCCGGAGGCCTCCACCAGGCCGACTACGCCGACGACAGCTGCTGACAACAGATCCGGGCTAGGCGTCGGCAAGGACGAAGAGCAGGTCGCAGCTGCAAGCAACCTCGCCGCCGACGAGCGCTCGACCCGAGCCCTTGCCGGCGCGGGCCGACATGCGACCCAACTCGACTTCGAGCACCAGTTCATCGCCGGGCACCACCTGACGGCGGAACCTCGCCTTGTCGAGCCCGCCGAACAGTGGCAGCTTCCCAGCGAACTGCGGATCGGCCAGCACTGCAGCAGCGCCGACCTGGGCGATCGCTTCGCACATGAGGACTCCGGGCAGCGTCGGGCGGCCCGGGAAGTGGCCGGCGAAGAAGTACTCCTCACCCGTCAGACGCCACATGCCCGAAGCGGACACGCCCGGAACGATCGAGGTGAGTTCGTCGACGCAACAGGAACGGTGGTCGGTGCGGCAGCAGATCCTCCGGACGAGGGAGTTCGGATGTTGACATCAGCGGGTCCAATCTGGTCGTCGTCGGGCGTGGGCGTGGTAGTGCTCGGGGATCGAGCGCAGGGTGTCGTCGATCCAGAACGGGCCGGCGTTGCGGGCCTCCATCACGGAGGTGAGGCGGTCGTGCAGCGCCTCGCGGATCTCGTCGGGCGGCTCTGGGTGGTGAGTGCGCCAGACCACCATCGGAACGAAACACGAATCGCACTCGGCGATCCAGCACAGCTCGTCGCTGTGGAACCACTCGTGTGAACGGCGTCGCCTCACAGAGTTCGCAGGTTGCAGCGTCGTCCACTCGTGGCACCGTACGCGAATGAGGGACCGGCCCGGAGGACCGGTCCCTCATCCGAAGGGGAGAATGTGTGACCGGGCTGTCTCGGTCAGATGTTCACGAGATCAGGCGGGGCAGGTCTCGAGGAAGGCAGCGACGTCGATGCTCGGCGGCACGATCACACCGTCGATGGCGTGGATGACACCGTTGCTGGCCGGGACGTCGGCGATGATCACGTTGACGGTCTCGTTCGAGCGCCACACCATCGGTGAGATCGACGACGACTTCCTCGCCCTGGACCGTGGCGACTGCGCCCTCGGTGAGGTCGGTCGAGAGCACTTCGCCCGACACGACGTGGTAGGTGAGGATGCTGCTGAGCGCATCGACGTTCTCCTCGAGGAGGAGACACTCGACGAGGCCGTCGGGCAATGCAGCGAATGCGTCGTCGGTCGGGGCGAAGACGGTGAACGGGCCTTCGCTCGACAGCGTGTCGACCAGATCGGCGGCGGTGACCGCAGCGACCAGTGTCTCGAACGAGCCGTTGGCCACGGCGACGTCGACGATCGTGCCGGCCTCGTCCATGTCGTCGCCGCCCTCAGCGGGGGCGTCGGTGGCGGCGGGGGCGTCGGTGGTCACTGCGTCGTCGGCGTCGTTCGAGTCACTGCCACAGGCAGAGAGCACGACGAGACCGGTGACGGCGGCGGCGGCGAAGAGGCGGGTGGAGGACTTGCGCATTGGAGGGATCCTTTGTCTGGTACGTGAGTGGGAGGGTCTTGCTGTTCACGCCGCAACGGAGCGGAGTACCAGATGTACGCAGCCGCCTCGAATCCGGATGAGAATTGAGGAGGAATTCTTTCGGCGGGCTCAATCAGTGCCAGGACGACGCTTCGACTCACGATCTGGATCACCGGAGTACCCAGGCGGATAGGTCGCCGCCAGTTCCTCCTGGGTCGGCGTCCGCTTTCGATATGCGTCGGCGGGCAACAAGCCGACGATCGCTGCCATGATGCGCTTGGTGTCGGCTTCGAGCGAGCGTCCGATCACCTTCAACGGGTTCTCCCACCCGAATTCGCACCGTCGGCGGATCGGTGAGGTTGAGCACGTTCGGCACCCGGCTCGAACGCGGCCAGACCTTCTCGGTGCCCCACAGCCCGACCGGGATCACGGGCGCACCGGTCATCTGTGCGAGGCGTGCAGCTCCCCAGCGGCCCACCGGTTTGCGGAAGAAGGCCGGTCCACGAGGAATCGTTCCCTCGGGCATCATCGTCACCATCTCGCCGCCGTCGAGTGCCGCAGCGGCGGCGGCGAGCGGCTCGTCGGATCCGGTCCCCCGATCGACACGGATCCCGCCCATCGCCGCAGCAATCGGTCCCGACGATCGGCGCGTCGAACACCTCCTTCTTGCCGAGGAATCGCGCCGGACGGCCGGACTCGGCGATCGTCAACGACATCGCGGCCACATCGAAGTAGCTGCGGTGATTGCCGACGAGGATCGCCGCGCCCTTCGATGGGATGTGCTCGACGCCCTCGATGTCGAATCGAGCGTACGGATAGGCGCCCGGACGTGCGAACTGCAGCGCAACCCGCTGGAGCTCCAAGCCGATCACCGGAATCTTGAGCACGCCTGGCGACACATCGAGGTTGAGCGTCGGCCACCGACGGGCAGCTGCGACCAGCACCATCCGCGGATCTGGGTTGACCACGATCGGGTGACCGACGGCTGCGAGCATCGGTGTGTCGTAGACGCTGTCGGAGTAGGCGTAACTCTCGGCGAGGTCGATCTCGTTGCGTTCGGCCCAGTCGGTGATGGCGGCGAGTTTGCCGGCCGACCAGACGAAGGGACCCTCGAGGGTGCCGTCGTAGGTGCCGTCGGCGTTGACGCCGTAGCGGGTTGCCACCACGTCGTCGAGACCGAGACGGTCGGCGAACGGCTTCACGAGGTCGTAGGGCGTGGTGGTGGCCAGCACGATCGGACGGCCCGCCTCGCGATGAGCTGCAAACGCTGTCTCGGCAAACGGTTGCACCATTGCAACCAGGTCATCGGCGACTGCCTCAGCGGCCTTGGACACCGCCGCACGGGATCGACCGGTGGCCAAGGACACGGCTTGGCGAGCGAGCACCATCGACGGCAGCGTCTCCCCGATCGTGTTGAAGAGGCCGAACAGCAACCGTTCGCCCGGCACCGGGTTCGGACCGGTCAGTCCGGCCGTGCGCATGGCACGTGCAAACACCTCGCCGGAGGCACCAGACAACAGTGTGCGGTCCAGATCGAAAAAGGCTGCGCCGGAGGAAGTCACGACCCGAGACTACGTGACGACGTCCGAGCGTGGCCGTGGCGGCGCCGACGGCGAGCACGTCCGCTGAACCGACCCCGAAAAATGGGAAAGACCCGGATGGGGGATCCGGGTCTCTCAACCAGGAAAGTCCGTCGGTTGGGGGAACCGATGGTTGGACTCTCCATCGAGTGGAACATGGGGGGTGTTCGCACTGCGATTTGCTTGTGAAAGTATGCACGTGAACAAACGATCGTGCAAGTAGAACAAAGAGATACTTGGTATCGTTCCGAGAGATGGATGTCCGGCAGCTCTCGACGCTCGTGGCGATCGCCGACCATGGCACGTTCTCTGCTGCGGCTCGGGCCCTCTACACCGTGCAGTCCAACGTATCGAGCCACATCGCTCGCCTCGAGAAGGAGCTCGGCGTGACCCTCGTCGACCGGTCCCAAGGCGGTTTGACCGACGAGGGTGCCAGGGTGGTCGAACGGGCACGGCGGATCCTCAACGAGATCGACGACATCGCGGCCGACATGTCGAGCCGGAACTCCGAAGTGACCGGTCAGACCCGCATCGGCGTCCTCGGCACCACGGCCCGCTGGCTCATCCCTCAATTCCTCGGCGAACTCAGCGCACAGCACCCGAACGTTCGTGCCATCGTGCAAGAGGGTGCCACCTCCTCGCTCGTCCCGAACGTGCTGACCGGGCAGCTCAACGGCGCAATCGTTCACCTTCCCGTCGATGAACCCGAGCTCGTGATCGAGCCATTGCTGGCCGAGGACCTTCTCCTCCTCGCCGCCGACGGGCATCCGCTCGCCGATCGCGACACCATTCCGCTCGCCGACCTCGACGAAGTGCCCCTGTTGCTCCCACCCGCCGGCGCCGCGCTGCGCCGGGTGCTCGAGCGCGCAGCGGCCAACGCTGACATCACCCTGCGGGCCCAGGCCGAGGTCGACGGGGTCAGACTCCTCGCCTCGCTGGCGTTCGCCGGTTTCGGTGCAGCGATCGTGCCGGCCACCGCCGTGCCCGATTGGCTCGAAGGATCGTTCCATCGAATCGTCGTGCCCGAACTGCCCCGTCGGGTGGTGGCGTTCGCCCGGCGTCGGCGGCCCGCTGCGAGCGCTCCCACCATGGCGGTACTCGAAGTACTGCGGTCGGTGATCAGCACCCACGGCGCAGCACAGCACGGCATCCATCCCGAGGCCGCCGCGATCCCCTACAGCCCGTCCTGATCAGCTGGCCGCGTTACTGTCCGCATCGATGAACGGCGTCGCCCCGACCCACTTCGCGCTCACGAACCTCACGCCGAGTGACGTCCGAGTGACGATTCGCGATCTCGATGGCCGTGACGTGGTGTGGGCCGAATTCGCCGAGGACGACCGCCCCACCAGCCTGACCAGCGCAAGTTCGGAACAACTCACCGCTGCGGCCGACGCCGCCCGCAGACAGCACATCCCGTTGGTGTTCGTGCTGTCGACGTCAGGCGCAGACATCAACGAGGGAGTGCCGGCGCTGCATGCGTGGGGGCGGGTCGCTGCAGCACTGGCTGCCTGCTCAGGCGTGGTGCCGACCGCGGTCATCGTGTCGGGTCCTGCGGTGTCGGGCCCTGCACTGCTGCTCGGCATCGCCGATCTGACCGTGATGACCGAGAGCAGCTACGCGTTCGTGAACGGCCCGACCATGGTCGAGCAGTTCACTGGCGTCGCCATCGGTGTCGACGAGTTGGGCGGGGCCGCCCACCATGCGAGGTACACCGGGGTTGCCACCGCTGTCGTGGCCGACCGACCTGCAGCCGTCGACATGGTCGGCCAGTTGCTCGCCTACCTCCCCGACCACGTCGACGCCGAGCCGCCACGAACCGTCGTCGACGACCCGTTCGATCGATCGTGTCCAGAAGCCGGCGAACTGATCCCGCCGACATCCACGGGCAGCTACGACGTCCGCAAGGTTGCTGCGGCAATCGTCGACGAGGACTCGATGCTCGAGTTGCGCGACCGGTGGGCGGCCAACGTCGTGACGGCCTTTGCCACCATCGATGGTCGTCCGGTGGGGATCGTCGCCAACCAGCCAATGGTCCTGGCAGGCACACTCGACATACCGGCATCGCAGAAGGCGGCCCGTTTCGTCGCACTCTGCGACGCGTTCAACGTCCCGATCATCACCCTCGTCGACACGCCAGGCTTCTATCCCGGCAAAGACCTCGAGTGGCGCGGCATGATCCGCCACGGTGCCCAACTCGTGTACGCCTATGCCCGGGCCACCGTGCCGCGCATCTGCGTGATCCTGCGCAAGAGCTACGGCGGCGCCTACATCGTGATGGACTCCAAGACGATGGGCAACGACCTGTGTCTGGCATGGCCGTGGGCCGAGCTCGCCGTGATGGGTGCCGGCCAGGCAGCGGCAATCCTGCAGCGGCGTGCAACTCCGCAGGAGCGCGCGGAGTTCGAGGCCGACTACGCCGAGCGCCTGCTCAACCCATACGTCGCCGCTGATCGGGGGCTCGTCGATGCGGTGATCGACCCGGCCGACACGAGGGCCGAGATCGCCGCAGCGCTCGCAACGCTCGCCGACAAGCGTGAGCTGCTCGCTGGACGCAAGCACGGCAACAGCCCACTCTGAACCGACATCCGCCCGCAGACGGCAGCCGGTTGCGGGACGGGCACACCTTCGGCACTAACGTGGCCTGGCGGCCGGGGAGGAACCTCCGGCACCATCACCCCCATCGTTCGCGCCACGAGAGGAAGCCACGTGCCCGAGACCATCACCATCACCGACGACCGCACCGGAAAGACCGTCACCGTCCCGATTGAAGGCGGAGTCTTTCCGTCGTCGGCGCTGCGCGAGCTCGACCCGTCGCTCTACTGTTACGACCCGGCCTACTTGTCGACGGCGTCGTGCAAGTCGGCGATCACGTACCTCGATGGTGATGCCGGCATCCTGCGCTACGGCGGCTACCCGATCGAGCAACTCGCTGAGCACTCGTCGTATCTCGAAGTCGCCTACCTCCTCTTGAACGGCGAGCTGCCGAACAAAGAGCAGCACGACGCATGGGCCCACGACGTCACCCATCACACGTTCATCCACGAGAACATGCGCAAGCGGTTCGTCGACGGATTCCACTACAACGCGCACCCGATGGGCATGTTCACCTCGGCCGTGGCCGCGCTCGGCACGTTCTACGAAGGCGCCAAGGACATCGACGATCCCGCACAGCGAGATCGCCAGATCCTGCGCCTGATCGCCAAGGCCCCAACGATCGCCGCGATGTGTTACCGCTTCTCGGTCGGCCTGCCGTTCAACGCACCGAGCAACGACCTGTCGTACCCGGCGAACTTCTTGAACATGATGTGGAAGATCGGCGACTACGAGGTCGATCCCGTGCTCGAACGGGCGATGGAAGTGCTCTTCATCCTCCACGCCGACCACGAGCAGAACTGTGGCACCACCGCAATGCGCGTCATCGGTTCCAGCCATGCCGATCCCTACTCGTCGGCCGCCGGCGCTGCCGCAGCGCTCTACGGCCCGCTCCACGGTGGTGCCAACGAAGCCGTGATCCGCATGCTCACCGACATCGGCTCGATCGAGAACGTTCCGGCGTTCATCGACTCGGTCAAGGCCGGCGAAGGACGCCTGATGGGCTTCGGCCATCGGGTCTACAAGAACTACGACCCCCGTGCGACCATCATCAAGCAGGCCGCCTACGACGTGTTCGAAGTGACCGGAAAGAACCCGCTGCTCGACATCGCCCTGGCGCTCGAAGAAGCAGCGCTGTCCGACCCGTACTTCGTCGACCGCAAGCTCTACCCGAACGTCGACTTCTACTCGGGCCTGATCTACCAGGCCATGGGCTTCCCGGTCGAGATGTTCACCGTGTTGTTCGCCATCCCGCGCATGTCGGGCTGGCTGGCGCACTGGCAGGAGCTGTTGAACGATCCCGCTCAGAAGATCTCGAGGCCACGTCAGTGGTACGCGGGCCCCGACGAGCGCAACTACGTCCCCATCGTCAACCGCTGATCGCACCAGCGGTCATCACCCAGGGGTCAGACCCCTGGGGTGATCACATTGCGTCGATGGCGGCGTTGAACGTGCGGCTCGGGCGCATCACCTCGGTGACCTTGGCGACGTCAGGGGCGTAGTAGCCACCGATGTCGGCCGGCTGGCCCTGCACAGCGAGCAGTTCGTCGACGATGGTCTGCTCGTTCGACGCCAATTCGGCGGCGATCGGAGCGAACCGTGCGGCCAGTTCGGCGTCAGCGGTTTGTGCGGCGAGTGCCTGAGCCCAGTAGAGCGCGATGTAGAAGTGGCTGCCACGGTTGTCGATCTGACCGAGACGACGAGCCGGCGACTTGCCGTTCTCGAGGAGCTGACCGGTTGCGGTGTCGAGCGTGTCCGCGAGGATCTGTGCCCTGGCGTTGCCGGTGACGTTCGCCAAGTGCTCGAACGAGACGGCGAGGGCCAAGAACTCACCGAGCGAGTCCCATCGCAGGTAGTTCTCCTTCACGAGCTGTTGCACGTGCTTGGGCGCCGACCCGCCGGCGCCCGTCTCGAACAGTCCACCGCCGTTGAGCAACGGCACGATCGACAACATCTTGGCGCTGGTGCCCAATTCGAGGATCGGGAACAGGTCGGTCAGGTAGTCGCGCAGCACATTGCCGGTGACGGAGATCGTGTCGAGACCCTTGCGTGCCCGATCGATCGAGAACTGGGTGGCAACCGCCGGCGCCAGGATCTCGATCTCGAGCCCGGACAGGTCGTGGTCGCCGAGGTACTGGTTGACCTTGGTGATCAGCTGCGCGTCGTGCGCCCGGGTCGAGTCGAGCCAGAACACCGCCGGCGCACCGGTTGCCCGGGCCCGATCGACGGCGAGGCGAACCCAATCGCGAATCGGCTCGTCTTTGACCTGGCACATGCGGAAGAGGTCGTGGGTCTGCACGGCCTGCTCCATCAAGGTGTCACCGGAGCTCGCGTCGACCACGCGGATGATTCCGGCCGATGGCGCCTCGAACGTCTTGTCGTGGCTGCCGTACTCTTCGGCCTTCTGTGCCATCAGGCCGACGTTCGGGACGCTGCCCATCGTGGAGGGGTCGTAGGCGCCGTTGGCGATGCAGTCTTCGATGACGGTCTGGTACACGCCGGCGTAGCTGCTGTCGGGAATGACGGCCTTGGCATCTTGCTGCTCGCCGGCCGCGTTCCACATCTGGCCTGACGTGCGGATCATCGCCGGCATCGAGGCGTCGACGATGACGTCGCTCGGCACGTGCAGGTTGGTGATCCCCTTGTCGGAGTCGACCATCGCAAGGTCGGGTCCGGCCTCGTAGGCGGCCGCGATGTCGGCCTCGACAGCAGCGCGCTGGTCGGCGGGCAGCGACTCGACGGCGCTGAGCACGCTCGCCCAACCGTTGCGGGGGTCGCCACCGGCTGCGGCGATTGCATCGCCGTGCTTCGCGAACACGTCGGCGAAGAACACCTCGACGGCGTGACCGAAGATGATCGGGTCGGACACCTTCATCATCGTGGCCTTGAGGTGCAGCGAGAACAGGACACCCTGTTGCTTGGCCTCGGCGATCTCGGCGGCGAGGAACGAACGCAGCGCGGCGACGTTCATCGAGGTGGAGTCGATCACTTCGCCGGCGAGCACCGGGACGGACTCCTTCAGCACGGTGATGGCGCCGTCGGCGCCGACGTGTTCGATGCGCACCGCACCATCGGCTGCGACGGTGATCGACTGCTCGTTGGCCCGGAAGTCGTGCTGGCCCATCGTGGAAACGTGGGTCTTGGAGTCGCTCGACCAGGCGCCCATCGAGTGCGGGTGCGACTTCGCGTAGTCCTTGACCGCTTTGGGGGCACGACGATCGGAGTTGCCCTGGCGCAACACCGGGTTGACGGCCGATCCCATCACGGTGCCGTAGCGACCACGGATCTCGGTCTCTTCCGGCGTGGTCGGCTCGTCGGGGTAGTCGGGGATGTCGTAGCCCTGAGCCTGCAGCTCGGCGATGGCTGCCTTCATCTGCGGCACCGACGCCGAGATGTTGGGCAGTTTGATGATGTTGGCCTCGGGCGTGAGGGCGAGTTCGCCCAATTCGGCAAGCGCATCACCGATGCGCTGGTCGTCGCTGAGCCGCTCGGGGAACGTCGCGATGATGCGCCCAGCCAGGGAGATGTCGCGCGTGTCGACGCCAACCCCTGCGGCACCGGCAAAGGCCTCGATGACCGGCAGCAACGAATACGTGGCGAGCGCCGGGGCTTCGTCGGTGATGGTGTAAATGATGGTGGACGCGTTCTCGCTCATGGGGCACCTGTTCGTGGGTCGACTTGTCTACAACTTGTCTACACCATACATCGACGCCATCACGGCTCCACAGGAATGCCCGGTGCTGCACCCTCTAACCTCGCCATCGATGGACTTCGACTGGACCCCCGAGCAAACCGCCCTCCGCGCACACGCACGCAAGATCGCCACCGAAGCAGTCGAGCGATACGGGCGGCACAACGACTCGTGGATCAACGGGTTCTCGAAGGACTTCGCCACGGAGATGGCCGCCCACGGCTGGATCGGGATGACCTGGCCGACCGAATTCGGCGGTGGTGGCCAGCCGGCGATCAACCGCCTGATCGTCGGCGAGGAACTGATCGCCGCTGGTGCACCGATCGCGGCGATGTGGTTCGCCGACCGCCAGATGGGCCCCACGCTGATCCACTACGGCACACCCGACCAGCAGGCCGAGTTTCTCCCCGGGATCCTCTCCGGCGAGACCACGTGGTGTATCGGGATGTCCGAACCCGACTCCGGGTCCGACCTCGCCTCGCTCGTCACGAGCGCCGTGCGCGACGGCGACGATTTCGTGATCAACGGCCAGAAGATCTGGACGAGCTTCGGCGAACTGGCCGACTACTGCTACCTGATCTGCCGAACCGACGCCGACGGGCCACCTCACCGGGGGATCAGCGAAGTGATCGTGCCGATGGACACCCCCGGCATCGAGGTGCGCCCGATCACCGACATGACCACCAACCGCCACTTCTGCGAGGTGTGGTTCACCGACGTTCGTGTGCCGGTGGCCAACTTGGTCGGCGTCGAGGGCAACGCCTTCAAGCAGACCATGGCACAACTCGAACACGAACGAGGCGGAATCGACCGCCTGGTGTCGAACCAGGCGCTCTACGAACTCGCACTCGAACGCGCCGACCGGACCGATCCTCGGGTACGACAGGAGATCGCAGCGATCGAAACCGGGTACCGCATCGGCCGGATCCTGGTGACCCGCGAAGTGCTTCGCCAGGCCCCCACCGGCTTCTCGGCAGCCACGAAGTGTTTCTGCACCGAACACGAGATCAGGGTGGCCGAGTTCGTGGCGGCCATGTTCGGCGCCGACGCCATGCTCTGGAACGACGTCACCCATGGGATCGTCTACGCACCCGGTTACACGATCATGGGTGGCACCTCGAACATCATGCGCAACATTCTCGGCGAACGGGTGCTGGGACTCCCCCGCGAACCTCGCTGACGCCCTCGCCGTATTGCTACGGTTCCGCAGGTCATTCGACGAGGGGAACGGGGCGAACATGTACGACACGATCGTGGTGGGAACCGATGGCTCGGCCACCGCCGAGAAGGCGGTCGAGCACGCCGCTCGTCTCGCAGCGGCCACCGGAGCACAACTCCATGTGGCGATGGTGACTCCGTCGGTGCCGATGATGGTGGCCCCCGACATGATCGTCGCCAGCGCCGAGTGGAGCACAGCAACCGGTCAGGCAACCGAGGCCGCGCTCGAGTCGGCCAGCAAGATCGCCACCACCGCCGGAGCGCAGGCAGTCACCCACCAGCTCTCGGGCGACCCTGCCGACGCGCTCGCTGTCGCTGTGCGAAGAACTCCACGCCGACCTCTTGGTCGTCGGTAGCCGAGGAATTCACGGAGCGCGTCGTTTCCTGCTCGGGAGCGTGTCGAGCCGGTGCGCTCACCACGCCGACCGTTCCATCTTGATCGTTCACACCGACTGAGGAGTCACCGATGTCCACCGCGCTTCCAGATGCCACAGCGCTCGCAGCGCTCGTACGTTCAGGTCAGGCCTCGCCTGGCGAACTCGTCGACGAGGCGATCGCCCGGGTCGAACGACACAACCCCACGATCAACGCCGTCATCCACGAACGATTCGAAGCAGCTCGAGCCGAGGCCCAGGGCGCCGTGCCGGACGGTCCGTTCCGGGGTGTGCCATTCCTGGTCAAGGACCTCGGTTGCGAGATGGCCGGCGAGCCGCACACACTCGGCAATCAAGCCCTCAAGGACGCCGACGTCCGCGCCACCACCGATTCGTATCTCTACGAGTCGATCCGGGGGGCCGGATTCATCACCCTCGGCCGCACCAACACGCCCGAACTCGGCGGCACGGTCACCACCGAACCCGAGGCGTTCGGGGCGAGCCGCAACCCGTGGAACACCGATCACTCCACCGGCGGCTCCTCGGGAGGCTCCGCCGCAGCCGTGGCTGCGGGGATGGTGCCGATGGCGCATGCCAGCGATGGCGGTGGTTCGATCCGGGTACCAGCGAGCGAGTGCGGACTGGTCGGACTCAAGCCGAGTCGCGGCCGGATCTCGCAGGGGCCACGGGTCGGTGAGGGGTGGGCCGGCGCAACCACCGACGGAGTGGTCTCGCGATCGGTCCGCGACACCGCTGCGATGCTCGATGTCGTTTCCGGGCGCCGCACCGGCGACCCCTACGTCGCTTCTCCCCCGACGCGCCCATTCGCTGATGAGGTCGGCATCGAACCGGGCCGCCTCCGCATTGGGCTCGCGCCGTCACATGCGGGCGTACGAACCGACCCCGAATGCGTGGCCGCCGTCGAATCTGCTGGTGCACTCCTCGAATCGCTCGGCCACGATGTCGAATTCGCCCAGCCCGCGGCGTTCTTCGACGACGAGTTCTCCCGCCATTTCGTCACGATCGTGGCCGTCGCCACCGCCGTCGACTTCGCCGACATGGGCAAGGCGATCGGCCGACCGATCACCGAGACCGACGTCGAGGCAGCCAACTGGTTGATGGGGTCGCTCGGAGCGGCGGTGCCTGCTGCTGACTACATCGCATCGGTCAATTGGGTACACGCCTGGTCTCGGCGACTTCAGGCGTGGTGGGACGATTTCGATGTGCTCGTGAGCCCGGTGATCGCGGTGCCACCACCACCGATCGGGTGGCTGAGCGACCCCGAGCTCGGCACCGAGCGACTCACGAGCATCTTGCAGTTCACCGCCCAGTTCAACGTGAGCGGACAACCAGCGATGTCACTCCCGCTGCACTGGAGTACCGACGACCTTCCCATCGGTGTCCAGTTCGTCGGGCCCATCGACGACGAGGCACTGCTGATCAGGTTGGCCGCCCAGCTCGAAACAGCGGCTCCGTGGGCCGAGCGCATCCCACCGCTCTACGGCGGCTGAGGTACTGCGGTCGACGAGACGACGCCAAGATGACGCCATGACGCTACGCGTGATGACGTGGAACCTGTGGTGGCGCTTCGGCGAGTGGGAACTGCGACGCCACGCCATCGTCGACACGATCCGCGCCGCGAACCCCGACGTGCTGTGCCTGCAGGAAGTGTGGGCGCAGACCAACGGTGACGGCGGCATGGCCAGCATCTTGTGCGCCGAACTGGGTTACACCGCGGCGAGCAGCACACCGATCGGCCGGTCGGAGATCGGCTTCACCAACGTCGTGCTCTCGCGCTGGCCGAACCTCCTGCTGCACGACGAAGCGCTGCCACGCGCCGATGGATCGCCGGGCCACCGCCGGATCGTCGCTGCCACGGTCGCAAGCCCGTGGGGGCCGTGGCCGGTCGCCTCGACCCACCTCGATCACCGCTTCGACGACTCCGAAGCCCGACAGGGCCAGGTGCGTCGATTGCTGGAACTTGCCGCAGAGTGGCGTGGCGATCCGGCCGTCGACCTCCCAGCGATCATCGGCGCCGACCTCAACGCAGTCCCCGACAGCGCCGAGGTACGCATGTTGACCGGACGCGAGCCGGGCGTTGGCGGGATCGTGTTCTCGGACGCATGGGAGCAGGTCGGTGATGGGTCGGGAGCAACATGGTGTCGCGAGAACCCTCATGCCACCGACAGCGCCTGGCCGAACCGGCGCATCGACTACGTACTCACCTCGTGGCCGCGCCCGAAACCGGTTGGCAATCCGGTGGCGGCCACGCTCGTTGGCACCGCCCCGGTCGACGTCGACGGAGCTCCGGTCTGGGCGAGCGACCATGCCGGGCTGGTCGTCGACATCGCCACGCCGGACTGACCCGAGTATCCGACGTCGGTCCGACCCGATGTGCGCCTCGGCGTGGTGCCAAGCTCGCCCGGTGACCACAGCGGAACAGTCGACCGACGCAGTCCTGCGTCCACCGAACCCGCTGAGGGTTCCTGCGTTCCGGAACCTGTGGTTCAACAACGTCGCCTTCTTCCTCGTGGTGAACGCGCAGCGGTTCGTGTTCGGCTGGCTGGTGCTCGATGGGCTCCTGCGCAGCGAGAGCATCCAGGGTCTCGTCGTCTTCACGCTCGGGATCCCCACGGCACTCCTGGTGCTCCAGGCAGGTGCCTGGGCCGACCGCTGGAATCGTCGCAACATGCTGATCGTCACCCAGGTCGCCAGCGGCCTGGTCATGGCAGGCACGGCTGTCGCCATCAGCGCGGACGTGATCAACCTCGGCTGGGTGATCGTCGCGACCTTGCTGGCGGGTTCGGCCTCGGCCATCGGCTCGCCCGTACGTTCGGCGATGATTCCGACACTCGTCGCCAAAGAGCAGCTCTTCGGCGCGATTGCGCTCAATGCGATCGCGATCACGTTGTCGATGATCCTCGGTCCGGTGCTCGCCAAGGTGGTCGGCGACCAGTTCGGCTTCGAAGGTGCGTTCTGGTTCCAGGCGATGCTGATGATGGTCGGAGTCATGTTCCTCCTGCGTCTGCAGGTGCCTCCCCATGACGAGGTCCGCGAGCGACGCTCGGTGGTGGCGGAGACCCGCACAGCGGTCCGACACGTGCTCGACGACCCACACCTCAAGACGCTCTTCGGCTTGTTGCTCACCGCCAGCCTCACGATCAACCCGGCGATCATGGTCACCATTCAGGCCCACGTGAAGGACGAGCTCGGACAGGACGCCGGCCAGGCGGCCCTCCCACTGGCGTTGATGGGGCTCGGCATGGCGATCACGTCGTTCGTGGTGATGCGCAAAGGCGACATGAAGAACAAGGGGGCGATCTTCCAACGCGCGATGATCTGCGGCTCGGTGATCACGTTCCTCACCGGTCGGACCACCACCTTTGGTCAGGTCCTCGTGCTGGCGTTCGTGATGGGGCTGGCAGGAGGATTCTTCATCAACATGAACCAGGGCCTCGTGCAGGCCAACACGCCGCAGGCGCTGATGGGTCGCGTGATGGGCCTCTACACCCTGGTGGCGATGGGGCTGATGCCGTTCGGCGCACTCGCCATCGGGATCTTGGCGTCACAGATCGGTACCGGCAACGCGATCAGCTTCGCGGCTGCGATCGGCTTCGCGGTCGTGATGACCACCTACGTGCGCAACACCGAGCTCCGACGCCTCGGCTGAGGCCTCGTGCGAGACGTTCGGCGACAGCGTGTCGTCAGGAGACGATCTCTGACACCTGTATCGCCGATTCGATGTTGGTGAAGTTGGCCACGTCGGCCATCGCGTCGCCGGCGTTGCCCATCGCTGCGCCCATGGCGTCCATGGAGTCGAAGTACAAGTGTCCGATCGCGGCGTAGGGGCCATCGACGCCACCGTCGATCTCCCACCGGGAGGGCTTCATCGTCGCATCGACGATCTCCATGTGCTTGGTCTTGTAGTAGTCCATGTCGAAGGTCGAGCCTTCGGACTTCGGGTACATCACACTGACTTTGATCATCGAAACCCCCTGGTTGCTGGTGTCCGCGAACGCTATGCGTTCCACTCGGTGACGAACGAGCCGCGCCGTCGGTCACCTCCAACGCGCTCAGGCATGCCATTAGCGTCCGGATCGTGCTGACTGCGTTCCTCACCCACTCCCCTGAAGATCTCGACGCCTACTACGCCCGGGCGCTGCCCAAGTTGCAGGCCGTTGCCGACGTCGTGCTCAATCCCCTCTCACGCGACCTCGACATGTCCGAACTCATCGAAGCTGCTGCACAGTGCGACGTGATCATTGCGCACCGTTCGACACCCGGTGAGGCCGAGGTGTTCTCCGGTCTCCCGCATCTGCTCGCATTTCTGCGTTGCGCTGTCGACATCAGCACGATCGACGTGCCATCAGCCAGCGCTGCGGGTGTGCTCGTCGGCCACGCCGACAAGAGTTTCATCGCGTCAACAGCTGAATTGGCCCTGGCGCTCATGCTCGACCTCGCCCGAAACGTGACGGAATCGACGATCGATGTTCGCTCTGGCCGTCGCCCGCCGCAGCGGCTCGGAATCCAGTTGGAGGGAAGCGTGGCCGGCATCATCGGCTACGGAGCGATCGGGGCTCGCCTTGCGGTCATGCTGCGCCACATCGGGATGCAGGTGCTCGTTGCCGACCCGCTGGCAGATGCCTCGGGCGAAGGATTCGAGCAGTGCGAGTTCGACGATCTGCTGGCCAGATCCGACTTCGTACTGCCGCTCGCTCCGGCGACGCCGGCCACCGAGAACCTGATCGATGACGCCGCACTGCGCATGATGCGACCCGGCGCGATGCTCGTCAACATCTCGCGGGGAGAGTTGCTCGACGAGGACGCTGTCGCCAACGCACTCGATTCGGGCCATCTGGGTGGTTTGGCAATGGACGTCGGGCGTGGCGCTGATCAACGCCCCTCGCCGGGGCTGGCGCAGCGCCACGGAGTGGTCTCGACACCGCACCTCGGGGGGCTCACACCCAACAGCGCAGACGCTCAAGCGTTCAGTTCAGTCGAGCAGATCGAGGCGATCATGAACGGCGTGATGCCGCCTCGCACCGTCAACGCCGAAAGTGCCCACCGCCTGCGATCCTGGTGGGGAGCCAACAACGAACTCGAGGAGACGCCATGACCCGATATGCCACGTACCCATCACTCGCCGACCGCGGTGTGTTCATCACGGGCGGCGCTGCAGGGATCGGAAGCGCACTGGTCGAAGAGTTCGCACTGCAGGGCTCCAAGGTCTTCTTCGTCGACATCAACGCCGAGGCCGCAGCAGCCACCGTGGCCCGCTGTGTCGAACACGGCGTTGCCCATGCTCCGGAGTTCGCCGAGGTCGATCTGCTCGACATCCCCGCGCTGCAACGGGCGTGCGTCACGGCCATCGAGTCATTGGGAAGCATCGAGGTACTGGTCAACAATGCTGCCAGCGACGATCGCCACGACTGGCGCGACATGACCCCGGACTACTTCGACAACCGGATCAACACCAACCTGCGCCACTACTTCTTTGCGATTCAGGCGCTCGCTCCGCAGATGATCGAGGCCGGCAGCGGTTCGATCGTCAACATCGGCTCGAGCAGCTACATGATGCAAGAGGACATGTTCCCCGGCTACGCCATTGCGAAGTCAGCCGTCGAGGGAATCACCCGAACGATGGCTCGCACATTCGGTGTCGATGGTGTTCGTGTCAACACCGTGATGCCCGGGTGGGTACCGACCGAACGCCAACTCACCAAGTGGTGGACACCTGAAGGCGAAGCGGGCACGATGCGCGATCAGGCGATCAAGCGACGAATCACCCCGGCCGAGTTCTCGCAGATGGTGCTGTTCCTCGCCGCCGACGACGGGGCTGCGTGCACGGCGCAGAACTTCCTCGTCGACGGCGGTCGATTCTGACCCGAACGGCGCCGCGAACACGCTCCTCCAAGTGCAACCGTTGTTCGGTGCTCGTCGTACAGTCACGATCGTGGGAGTGCGCAGCGGCGACCGGTACCTGATCAGCGACGACGAGATCGCCAGTTTCGACCGGGATGGTTTCGTCCACCTGCCCGGCGTGCTGACGACCGGCGAAGTCGACGCGATCGAGGTCGTCTACGACCGGTTCATGCGTGGCGAGATCGACGTGCCCGGCAAGGATCTCTCCGACATGGTGTCGGGCGAGTACGGCACCGACCCGTCCGGCTACGCGATCTTCAACGTGATGCTGCCGCGCCGTTACTACCCCGACTGGCAGGACAACGTCTTCGAACGGGTCGGGCTGTCGATCGCCGAGCAGTTGTGCGGCGAGGGCATGATGCTCGACTTCGACCAGCTCCTCGCGAAACAGCCGGGACGCAATGACGCCGTGTTCGCCTGGCATCAGGATCAGGCCTATTGGATCAACACCGACGACCGCCGAACCGCCACATGTTGGCTCGCGGTCGACGATTCCACGACCGAGAACGGGTGCATGCAGTTCCTTCCCGGGAGCCATCGAGAATCGGTTCGTCCGCATCGCCCGCTCAGCGGCAACCGCGAAGACCAACACACCCTCGTGACCGACCTGCGGCCCGACGACACGCTCGTGCCGGTCGAGATCCGTCGCGGCGACATCACCGTGCACAACGAAGGCGTACTGCACGGATCAGGGGGCAACACCTCCACGACCAGTCGTCGCCGGGCCTACATCGCTGCGTTCCGGTCGGTCGACACCATCCGCCAGGAACGGGCGCTCGGCTTCACCCACTCACACAACGACGCTCCGGACCTCCTCGAGACCGTCGACGGTCTCCTCGCCCGCGACTGACACCCACTCGGTGGAGCTCGTGCCCTGGCAGCGACCGACACCGTGGCGAAGCGTGGAAGGCAGAGAGGAGGTGATGTGATGGGCACGACGGCACTCGAGGCCGGGCCGCCGGACGTGTCTCAGCCGGCCAGCACAGCGTCGACTTCGGCCCGGTCCTCGACGGTCAGGGACCAGTTCGCCGACTCAACGTTCGCATCCACCTGTTCGGGCGATGTCGCCCCGGCGATGACCGACGCCACCAGCGGGTGCGAGGTGTGCCAGCTGATCGCCAACTCGAGCAGTGAACGATCTCGAGACGCGCACCACTCGGTCAGACGCTCAACCGCGTCGAGCTTGTCGTCGTCGATGAACATGGTCGCCCGGTCACCCCACACCGTCAGCCGCGCACCGGTCGGACGCTCCTCGCCGAGTCGATACTTGCCAGTCAAGAGGCCCGACTCCAGCGGGAAGAACGGCACGAATGCCATGTCGAGCTCCTCGCATGCGGCGAACACACCGTCGACTTCCGGTCCACGCGTCAGCAGGCTGTAGTGGTTCTGGACCGACGCGTACGGTGCGACGCCGAGCGACCGGGCCGCCTCATGCGATTCGATGATCTGATCGGCGGAGAACGCCGTACACCCGATCTCACGGATCTTGCCCTGCTCCTGCAGTTCCGCAAGACATCCCAGGGTCTCCTCCACCGGGGTGACGGGGTCGGGGCGATGCAGCTGGTAGTGGTCGATGTAGTCGGTGCTGAGCCGCTGCAGACTCGCATCGAGTCGACGCCGGATCTGTGCCGGGTCACCGCCACGTTCGTCGTCGTCGAGACTGGCCGTGTGGCCCCATTTGGTGGCGACGACGACGTCACTGCGTCGCGAGCCGAGAGCCCGGCCGAGGAGCTCCTCCGAGCGGCCATTTCCGTAGCTCTCCGCCGTGTCGAAGTAGTTGATGCCAGCGTCGATCGCAGCGTCGACGACGCGCTGCGTCTGGTCGGCATCGATCCGCATCCCGAAGTTGTTGCAGCCGAGTCCGACGGTGGAGACTGTCAGGCGGCCGAGCGGTCGAAACTCCATGGTTCGACGCTAAACGATCCGACACTCCGGAGCGGGGGTCAGCCGATTCGAGTGGCGGAATGCATGTCTGACGCGCTCATTCGATGAGCAACCCGAAGAAGACGAACTCGGTGCGTCGGTTGAGGGCCAGTGCGGCGTCGTCGTCACCGACGGCGAGGAGGTCGGTTTCGCCAGCCGCTCGCGAGGACAACCGGGTGGGCGAGATTCCGAGGTACAGCAGATAGTTGACGACGGCTCGAGCACGGTCGTCCGAGATCGCGAAGTTCGTGAGGTCGTCGCCCCGCTGATCAGCATGCCCGACCACGACGACGGAGATGTTGGGGATCGCGTTCATGATGGCGACGACACGGTCGAGCTCGAGCGCGTGGGCGGGCAGGATGTCTGCGTTGCCTTCGGGAAAGCGTGCCGAATTGAGCTCGATCACCCGGACGCCGACGGAGATCGGCACGGCCGGATTGATGACGACGTTGTCGACCACCTGTGCGTCAGGGAACTGGCTGTTCGCCTTGGCCAAACCAGCAAGACGGTCCTTCGCAGCCTGCGATGGAACCTGCCCCGCGATCGTGATGGTTTCGGTGTCGAAGATCACCACCACCGGAAGCGGTAGGCCGTCCGGTCCCGTCGGGTACGCCGAAGGCGAGGTCTCCGGTGCCGGCGGCAGGCTGGCCACCGACGTGGCAGAGACGTCCGACGTGCCAGGGCTGACCCCGGTCGTCACATCGGAGGTGGCCTCCGTCGTCGTGTCGGAGCTGGTCTCCGTCGTCGTGTCGGAGCTGGTCTCCGTCGTCGTGTCCGGAACGATCGAGGCGTCCACCTCGTTGTCAGCGGTCGGGTCGGGTGCGACCACAAAGCGCGGCCCGTTGTCGGGTCGCAGCAGCACGAAGGCGAGGACCAGCAGGAGGACGGGTACAACGACCGCCGCGATCTTCGTCCAAAGCCGTGGACGGTAGAATTCGTCGTAGAAAAGAAACAACTCTTCGTCCTCACCCGGTCGGTGGACGGCTGGCGCCGTTGGAACCTCGTCATGTGCGGGAATGACCTTCTTCGAATACGTCGCAGCACCCTACTACCTGGCATCACTGCGTGTGCTGGCTCGGTCATCGACACGATCCACACCGTCGTCCCAGACCGTCGTCGTTCGTGCGCAACTGGTCGCTGCGTGTCCCCGAACGATCGGCGCCTCGCTCCCTCTCAGCCGTGCAGCGTTGGCCGAGCAACCATCGGTTACCTGATAGCGCACCTCGGGATACGAAAGCACCAGACAGGAGGCACTTTCAGTGGGCACGACGGGACTCGAACCCGGGACCTCTACCGTGTCATGGTAGCGCTCTAACCAACTGAGCTACGCGCCCGTAGCAGAGCGGTACGTTACCAAGTCGTGAGCGCTGCCCCACACTCCCCCGCCTCGTTGCCCGTGATCGATGTCGCCCCACTCCTCGATCAGCGCGCAACCGAGGCCGCTCTCGCAGCGGTCGCCGGGCAGATCGACGCCGCCTGCCGGACCGTCGGCTTCTTCTCGATCGTCGGCCACGGCATCCCGGCCACCTTGCAGCAGCGGCTCGAGACAGCCTCGCACGCCTTCTTCTCGCTGACCGACGCCGACAAGGGCGCAATCGCCATGGCCACGGCCGGGTCGGCGTGGCGTGGGTGGTTCCCCGTGGGTGGCGAGCTCACCTCCGGTACCCCCGACCGCAAGGAAGGCATCTACTTCGGCACCGAACACGCCGGCGATCATCCGCTCGTCGTGGCCGGCACTCCGCTGCACGGCGCCAATCTGTTCCCCGCCGGCTCAGACGATCTGCGCACCGCGGTGCTCGGGTGGCTCGACACGCTGCGGCCGGTGGCTGATGCGGTGATGCGCGGCGTCGCGCTCGGACTCGGATTGCCAGCCGACTGGTTCGAACGCGAGCTCACCGCTGACCCCACGGTGCTGTTCCGCATCTTCCACTATCCCCCGAGCGATCCCGACGACGACGAGCACTGGGGCGTCGGCGAACACAGCGACTACGGCCTGCTCACACTGCTTGCTCAAGACCAACTCGGTGGGCTTCAGGTGCGCGCCGTCGATGGCACATGGATCGACGTCGAACCGACCCCGGGCGTGATCGTGTGCAACCTCGGCGACATGCTCGAACGGCTCACGGGCGGCAGGTACCGCTCGACGCCGCACCGGGTTCGCAACACCTCGGGGCGAAGCCGGCTGTCGTTTCCCTACTTCTTCGACCCGTCGTGGGACGCCACCGTGCCGACCTTGCCGACTCGATTCGGCGCCGATGTCGTCGTCGGACCGCTGGGACGGCACCGACGTGACCGCCTGGGAAGGAACCTACGGCGACTACCTGACGGCCAAGGTCTCCAAAGTCTTTCCCGAACTCTTCAGCGCCGCCCACGATCGCTGACCGTTGAATCCCTGACTCAGGGAACCGGAGGCGGGGCGACAGCGACGACCGAACCGTCGTCGGCAACGCCAACACCCTCCGACGGAGGAACCGGCGCCTGGCCAACAGCAACCGTCGACCCATCATCGGCCACACCAACACCCTCCGACGGAGGAACCGGCGCCTGGCCAACAGCAACCGCCGACCCATCATCGGCCACACCAACACCCGCCGTGGCGCCGGCGGCTCCCAACTCGGCCGCTTCCTGAGTGCCCAGTGCGTGCGCAAGTTGATGCAGCGACAGCACGTACTCCCAGTCGTCGCCGCCCACTGCAGTCGCCAGTTCGGCCTCCGGTACCGCTGTGTGCGCGGGCACTGCAACCGTCGGGGCCTCGACGACGGAGTTCTCCGTGACCACCGCGATTTCCGGGTCGTTCACGGCCACCGGCATCGTCGCCTCGACCGACTCGATTGCCGGCCGGGCGTCGTTCGGACCGTCGGCCAGGGCGCCCGACGGCGCCAGCTCGAGTGCCACCGAGCCCGTCGCCACGATCGACAGGGCGCCGACGGCGAACATCGCGAACAGCGCCTTGCGTTGGGCGCGCGTTGCGCCCATCCGGTCGAGCAGGTCGCCGAGCACGGCCTCGGGACTGGCCCCGAGATGCTCGGACAGCGCGTCGATGTCGGCGTTTCTCAGTGTGATGCTCGGCTCGCGTTGCTGGTCGCGCATGCGACGCACCAGCACCAGGTAGTTGTGCAGCAGCGACTCACGATCGCCATCACGAAAGCTGCGCATGCACTGGTCCAGCGGTCAGACCGCCGGCGGTGATGACCAGTGGCGTGCGAGGGAACGTGGTGGCGGAGTGCATGAATGATCACTTTCTCGGCGGTCGTCTCAACAGCCTTCGGCACATTCCACCGACTTCATGAGCGAATCCGATCGATCGTGCAGGAATCACTGTGTCACGAGACGTCAGCAGAGTCCAGAGACCACACGGAAACCCTCGACGTCGAGTGCACTCTTCGATGCAGTGAAACCCTCGACCCCGGGTCGAGCGCGGTCGTCACAGCAAGCGCAGTGACACCTCGTTGGCCATGAGTCGACCTGCCCGTGTGAGCACGACTCTGCTCGGATCGCTCGGATGGCGAACCACCATCGACTCGAGCAGGTCGAGCACCTCGGGAGAGAACGAGGTGGCGGGAACACCATCGCGAGTTCGTAGCGCCAATTGCAGTCCCTCGAACCGCCTGGTGGCGGCGTCGAGCGTTTCAGATGACGCCTCCACGGACAGACCCTGCGAGATCGCATCGAGGTATCGCTCGGGTGTGCGCAGGTTCCACCAACGACGGCCCGACGAGTGCGAGTGCGCTGCACAACCAAAGCCCCGGTAGTCGTCCTGACTCCAGTACAAGTGGTTGTGGCGCGACTCGTGACCGGGTCGCGCCCAATTCGAGACCTCGTAGTTCGCGAGACCTGACCGCGGTGAGGAGATCATCGACGAGTTCGTACTTGTCGGCTTGGTCGTCGTCGTCGGGGTGCCGATCGGGCTGCGCTGCCAGCGGCGTACCAGCCTCGACAGTGAGGCCGTAGGCCGACACGTGGGGCGGATCGAACGCCAGCACCGCCTCGACCGTGTGACGCCAATCCTCGAGCGACTCGCCGGCTGCGCCGTAGATCACATCGAGATTGAACGACGACAGCCCAGCGGCGCTGATGGCGTCGACCGCTCGCTCGACATTGCGCTGATCGTGGGTCCGGCCCAACGATGCCAGCACATGCGCTGACATCGACTGCACGCCCAGGCTCACCCGATTGACGCCGGCCCGACGAAGAGTGCGGAGGAGTTCGACGGTGACATCGTCGGGGTTGCACTCGACGGTGACCTCGGCGTCGCCCGCGACCGGGATCGATGCGATCACCGCAGCGAGCTCCGTCGCCAGGAACCAGCGTGGGGGTGCCACCGCCGACGAACACGGTGTCGGCGACACGCATTCCGTCGGCCACCGCGGCGGCGATCTCGGCACGCAGCGCCTCGAGGTAGTTCGACACCAGATGACCTCGATCGGTCCACGTCGCGAATGCGCAGTAGTCGCACTTCGACGCGCAGAACGGGATGTGGATGTACACCCCGAAGTTCCCGGTCGACAGCCCAGCCATTCCCCCAGTCAATCCCCAGCGAGACAGCAAGCGGCGGAGTTCGGCGGTCGTGGTGCACCGAGCCTCGCTCGGCGCGGTCCTCAGCCTGCCGGGACGAAGAGCAGATCGAGCGCGGCGAGGCGCTCGGCGACCTGATCGACGGGCACGTCGAGCATGGCGGCAATGGAGCGGGTGTCGTCGCCACGCACGGTGATCACCCTGCCGTTGAAGTCCTGGCGCTGGACCTGGATCAGCTTGAGGTACCTGGCGAGCATCTCGAACGGTGATCCCTTGAGCTGCACCAGCTTGGCGACGTCGATCGCCAGCTTCTTGTTGGTGTGCGAGGCAATCGCTGCCGCGGCTTCGCTCCCGGTGATCTCACGAGGAAGGAGTTGCTCGACCGAGACCGCATAGAACTGCGACAGACGGTCGAGGCGCGGCACCGACAACGCCCGCTCGCCCCGCTCGTAGGCACCGAGGACCGACGCTTTGAATTCTTGGTTCGACTGGGCTTCGACCTCTTGCAGTGACAGGCGTTTCTGCTTGCGAATCACTCGCAACCGCTCACCGACCTGCTGGCTGTAGCCCGATGGGGCGTCGTCATCGATCATCTGGTTCTCTGTTCCCGCCTAGTTGTTCGATCGCTTCGGCGTCGCCCGCCGAACGATCCCGCACGTTACCCGGGGGTAACTGGCAGCATTATAGACGGTCAGCGTTCGAATGTCACGCAGAGTGTGGAAATGGCGACGGCTGCGGTCTCGGTTCGCAGAATCGTACGACCCAGATCGATCCGGTCACCCGATGCCGTCAGCTCGGTTTCGCTCCACCCGCCCTCGGGTCCGATTGCCACACTCGTGTCGGCTGCGGTCAGCGACCGACCCCCGGGCTCGGCCACCACGTAGTCGCCGAGCACGTCGACGGCACGCTGCGGCGCCTCGATCCGCAAGCGCACCACCCGACGACTCTGACGAAGCGCCTCGTCGGCGATGCGCTGCAAACGTCCGAGCTGATGTTCCACCCGGTCGGGCTTCCAGCGGACCACGGAGTGTTCGGCGTGCAACAGCACGAGCCGGTCGACGCCCAGCTCGGTGACCTTCTGAACCATCCAGTCGAGCCGATCGCCTTTCGGCATCGCCGCAGCAATGGTGATGGGCAGCGTTCGCTCGGGTTCGGTCACGACCTCTGAAGTCGCCTCCAACCGCAGTGTGTTCGCGTTGAGCGCCACCACTGCCAATCCCCAGCGCCCGGCGCCGTCGGTGACGCTGACCGACGCCCCGTCTCGGAGACGCAGCACCCGGCGAAGATGGTGCTCGATGTCATCGTCGAGCGAAATGACGCCGCCATCGCCGAGCAGTTCGCCGTCGAGCAGCACATGGGCGTTCGTCGAACGAAGTTCGGAGCGGTCGGGGGGCGCCATCAGCGTGTCGGCAGCGGCAACGGCGTCAGGAGAATGCCGACTTGATGCGCGAGAACAGGCCTTCCTTGCCGTTCCCGACGACCTCGCCTCGCCCCTCGGCGTAGTTGGTCAACAGCTCGACTTCGCTGTCGCTCAATTTGGTCGGGATGTCGACGCGGACACGTGCGCGCAGGTCGCCTCGACTGCGTCCTCGTAGGTGCGGCACGCCACGCTGGCGCAGAACGAACTCGCGACCGGGCTGCGTGCCGGGCGGCACGACCAGGTGCTCGGGGCCGTCGAGCGTCTCGAGTTCGATCTGGGTTCCGAGCGCGGCCTGAGCGATCGAGATCGGCACCTCGGTGACCAGGTCGTGATCGTCGCGGACGAACCGATCGTGAGGCGCAACGCGAAGGTGTACGTACAGGTCACCGGAGCCACCTCCCCTGGGGCCGACAGCACCTCGACCGGTGAGCCGCAACGTCGAACCCGAGTCGACGCCCGCAGGGACGTCGACCTGGTAGGTCTTGTCGGACGTGACACGCCCCTCGCCGCGGCAGGAAGCACATGGAGTGGTGACGATCTGCCCGAGGCCGCCGCACCGGTTGCACGGGCTGGCCGTCACCATCTGGCCGAGCAGGCTCTGACGCACACGTTGCACCTGACCGCTGCCACCACAGTCGCTGCAGGTGACCGGTTTGGTGCCCTCGCCGGCGCCCGAACCTTCACAGTCGCCACAGCGGGTGGGCAGCTTCAACGCCACCTCGATCTCGTCACCGAACACCGCCTGTTCGAACGAGATGTCGGCAATGACCTCGATGTCCTGACCCCTGGGTGGCCCCGACGGCCCACGGCTGCGACCACCGCCGAAGGGGCTGCCACCCCCAGCTCCACCGAAGAACGTCTCGAAGATGTCGCCGAGTCCGCCACCGAAGAGGTCCTCGGCCGAGGGGCCGCCGCCGCTCGCGCCGCCGACACCGGCCTCGCCGTAGCGGTCGTAGCGGGCACGCTGCTGATCGTCGGACAGCACCTGATAGGCCTGTGCGACCTTCTTGAACTGCTCGGCTGCTCCAGCGTCGTCGGGGTTCGCATCAGGATGGAACTCGCGCGCACGCTGGCGATATGCCTTCTTGATCTCGTCGGCCGACGCGGATCGGGCCACGCCGAGGAGTTCGTAGTAGTCAGCCATGGGAGGCCCCATCATGCCGTGAGTTGGCCACGCGAACTCAGCCTTCTTCGATGCGGTGGCCGAGTTGCTCGCTGACGACCTCGACGGTGGCCAGCGCCTGCGGGTAGTTCATGCGGGTCGGCCCGAGGACACCGACCGAGCCGAGGTGCTCGCCATCGACCACCACCGGAGCGACCACCACCGAACACGCCGACAACGGCTCGACGCCGTGCTCGACGCCGATCGCGACCGACATTCCACGGTTGACGATGTCGCTCACCAAGGTGACGACCACGAATTGTTGTTCGAGCGTCGCGAGCACCGACCGCACCACCTCGACAGCGTCGAACGCGTTCGGCCACGGCAGCGGCTCCCCCGGTGAACACCTGGGCGGGGCTCGCTGTTTCGTGGAGGGCGTCGAGGGCCACTCTGCAGAGCCGGTCGACAGCGGCCTCGCCCGTTGCTGCCACCGCGGTGACCGAGCCGAGCACACGACCTTCGAGGGCGCCAGACAGGTGAACGCCTGCCGCTGACAACTTGAGGTCGTCGTCGCCCTCGCCGAGGTCGATGGCGACGTTCTCGACGGTGCCGTTGGCGAACACCACCACCACGGTGGCAGAGGTGGACGACAGCGACACGAACTGCACCCGCCTGACCGGGACCGCCTCGGCTCGTGGACCCACCACGACACCAGCGCTGTTGGTGAGCGCAGCCAGCAGGTTCGACGTCTGGTGGAGCATCTCTTCGAGGCGGCCGTGCGCTGCGGAGAAGAAGTCGCCGACCTGCCGGGTGGTCGCCCGGTCGAGCCTGCCTGGCTCGGTGAGATGGTCGACGAAGTAGCGGTAGCCCTTGTCGGTGGGAACACGACCAGCCGAGGTGTGCGGCTGGACCAGGTAGCCCTCGTGTTCGAGATGGGCCATCTCGTTGCGCACCGTTGCCGACGACACATTGACCGTTGGCGCCTCGGCGATGTGGCCAGATCCGACGGGCTGGGCCGTGGCGATGTACTCCTGCACCACTGCGCTCAAGATCGCTGTCTTGCGGTCGTCCAACATCTGGCACTCGAGTCTACCGACTGCCAGCCGCCCACCTCACCGTGGTTCCCCGCCCGGGTCTCGGGGAACCACCGTGGTTCCGCGAGACCTGGGCGCTGGGAACTACGAGGGGAGGAGCTTCAGGCGGCGGAGGGCTTCGTCCCGCTCGACCTTGTGGTCGAGCATCGGCTCGACCGGGTCGGGCACCCATCGGGCGACGTACTCACCGCTGGGGTCGTAGCGCTCCTGCTGCAGGTGCGGGTTGAACACACGGAAGTACGGCGCCGCATCGGTGCCGGTGCCTGCAGCCCACTGCCAGCCGTGGTTGTTCGAGGCGAGGTCGCCGTCGATCAGGTGCTGCATGAACCATCGGGCACCCCACTGCCACGGGAGGTGGAGGTCCTTGACGAGAAAACTCGCCACGATCATCCGCACCCGGTTGTGCATCCACCCCGTCGCAGCCAACTGGCGCATCCCGGCGTCGACGATCCCGAACCCGGTCGTCCCTGAGGTCCATCGATCGAAACGCTTGCGAGCGGCAGCGTCGGTGTCGACATGCATCGTGTCGAACTTCGAGTTCAGGTTCTCCCAGGCGGTTCGGGGTTGTTGGAACAGCACGTCGGCGTAGAACTCGCGCCAGGCCAACTCGCTGGAGAACACGGTGTGCCCCTTGGAACCAGCACCCGACGCATCGAGGTCGGCCAACAGTTGGCGAGGATGAATCGTGCCCCACTTCAATGCCGGCGACAGCCGACTGGTGCCGTCGATCGCCGGGAGGTCTCGTTGGTCGGAATACTGATCGACACCGTCGGGCAGGAACTGCGACCAACGGTCGTGGGCCCGCTCCTCCCCTGCCGGTGGCAGATCGATCCCCGGTTCGGGTCGGTCGCCGAGCGGATCGGTCTCGACGCCAGCGGAGATCGTGTCGCTCCACCGAACGTCGTCGCCGGGGAGGTCGAGCGGCAGGTCCCAGCCGACCCGGCGCCACACTTTCGAGAACGGCGTGAACACTGCGTACGGCGTGCCGTCGTCCTTGGTCACGCCGCCGGGCGACACCGCATACGGCGACCCGACTCCCTTGAGGTGTCGACCGGCGCGCTCGAGCGTCGCCTTGACGGCACCGTCTCGGCGACGGCCGTACGGGGCGTAGTCGCGGGCGACGAACACCGTGTCGGCACCGACCTGGGCTGCCAGTGCAGGGATCACGTCGACCGGATCTCCGTGACGAATCAACAGCCCATGACCGCCTTGGTCCCGGATCGACGCATCGAGCGATCGGAGCGCATCGTGCAAGTACGCCAACCTCGGTGCACCCGAGCCGGCAAAGGTCGGGTCGACGACGAAGACCGCCACGACCTCGGCGCCGTCGGCACCTGCTGCCAACAGCGCCGGATTGTCGGCAAGACGCAGGTCGCGGCGGAACCACATGATCGATCGTCGGGTGGCAGTCACCCCTGCGTTGTACCTCGCGAACCGGCGAATCACTCGACCGTGCGCCTTTGTTGTGGGCGCCCTCAGGATGCACCGCCGACTCGCAGCAGGGCGAACACCATGCGCAACGCGCCGAGGCCATCGACGGGCACGTCTGACGAGCCTGAGGGACGAACGACCCGTGCAACGATCGTTCGTGCGCGCGCATGATCGATGTGTGGCCCTGCACGTCGCGGCCGCAAGGGAGGTCAAGATGCAGGCAGTCGTCGTCTACGAATCGATGTTCGGAAACACCCACGCCGTTGCCCAACACATTGCTGAGGGGATCGATGCCGTCGCGACCACGACGGTCGTCTCGGTACACGACGCCACACCGAGCATGCTGGCCGAGGCCGATCTCGTGGTGATCGGCGGGCCGACGCACGTCCATGGCATGTCGAGCGAACGCAGCCGCAAGGGCGCCGTTGATCAGGCGGCCAAGGACGACGACCTCGACCTCGACCCCGAAGCCTTCGGCGACGGCCTGCGCGACTGGTTCGACAACCTCGCAACCGGCGCCGGCGCCGGCAAGCTCGCCGCTGCGTTCGACACCCGCGTCCACGCCTCCACCCTGATCACCGGGCAGGCATCGAAGGGCATCATGAAGAGGCTCCAGTCGCACGGTTTCGAGATGGCACTCGACAACGAGAGCTTCTTCGTCGACAAGTCCAACCATCTCGAGAACGGTGAGGCCGAACGGGCCACCGAGTGGGGACGAGCCCTGGCTGCATCGGTTCAACGCGAGAGCTGATTGCCCCGGCAATCTGCCGCGCGGACGAAAGCCGTAGCATCACCTGGTGCAGCAACGACCCGACGGTCTTGATCACGATCCACTGCCGTGATTCGACGCAGCGTTGTCGCTGCTGCCTTGCTCGGCGCAGTGTTGTTGTCCACGTGGTGTTCGACGGGGTGCGCCGAACGTCGGCCCATCGTGCTGGGTCTCAGCACCGCAACCGAAACGCTTTCATTGGTCGCCATCGTGTTGTTGATCGGCGGGTGGTGGTCGGGCCTGGCGCTCGCATCCGCAGTCGCGGTGGTGTCGATACCGCTCGAGCTGATCGACGCGAGCCATTCCGATGCGCATCGAGCGGCCACCAGCATCTCGTATCTGATCGTGCTCGCTCTCTGCGAGTGGGCCTCGAGAGCCGAAGCACCCCGCCGCCAGAGCGCTCTGGGCCCGGCGACATTGCCAGCGCCGCCGGCGGTCCAACGATGGGTACGGGCAGCTTGGTGGTTCTTCGCAGCAGTGCTCGTGCTGCACGTCGGGCTGCTCGCCTACGACGTCCAACAAGCACGCGACGAACGATCAGACTTCGAGAACGCCACGACGTTCCCGGGCACCGTGGTGTCGGGTGGCACCACCGACCGGCTTCGGATCGGCTACGCGCCCACGGAAGCGTCACCGGAACGGATGGTGATCGTTCCCGTGTGGTCGGCGCAATCACCGCCGAACGGGTCCGATGTATTGATCGACCTACCAACCCCCGACTCCGCCTACGCCCGGCTGACAAACGATCGGTTCGAGTGGTTTTCGAACCTCAGCGGATATCCGACACCACTGCTTCTCGCTCTCGCACTCGCTGCGGGCAGGTTGCGTCATCGGCGCCTGCTTCAACGCCTGCAGCGCACCGACGCCATCGATGTCACCATGCGATCGATCCCAGGCTTGCGTCGCGGAGGCCGAAGTCGCGTTGTCGCCACGGCAGGCGACGAGCAAGCGACGTTGCGGTGTCCGCCACGGTCTCCGATATTCGTCACGCCGACCCCGGCGGTCGCCGTCGGCAGCCTCGACCGGTTCGCCGCCGTGCGATTCGAGTCCGCTACAACGGGTCCCGCGTGGCCGACGGCGCGGCGTCGTGGCTGGACGCTGCGACCCGGCACCCTCGCGCGGTTGCAGTCGGACGTACGAGGCTCTGCACAGCGCTTCGGAAACTCCATCCTCGGCCGAGTGGTACCTGCAGTTCAGGGGCCGCAAACACACCTGGTGATCTCGGTCGACGACCCGCACGAAGCGGTGCAGTTCGTCGTTGTTTCGGCCTCTGGGCTCTCGTTGATCGGAGCCCCCGAGAGCATCGACGATGCTGACGTGGAGGACGAGCCAGATCGCCTCAGCTGGGAAGAAGTCGCTGACGTCGTCAACGCACTCGCAGAGGGCTTCGAGCCGGAGGCTCGACTCGAGCATCCTCCCCCGGAGCAACTCGCACGGCTGTTGCTCGCACCGACGAACTCGATGCTCAACGTGGTCGCCGTCGGCGTCACGATCGGCGCCATCGACGACGGCATCCTCGACGACGAGACATCGTGCGTCCGGATCAACCTCGCACTGGATGAACTCGGCCCATCACACACGCCTTCGTCGTTCCCGGCATGGCGGGCGCTCGGCTGGGCGGTCGAGCGCACGGTCGTCGAGCACCAACTCGGCATGTACGGTCGAACGTGGGGGCCGTCTCCCGAGCTGCCAGATGGGTTCATCGACGACATCCTCGACGGTCTCGGCAGCGTTCGAACGATCACCGGGCGGATCCTGTCGCGCCGAGACGTCGACGAGGAGGTCGCTCGATACCTGTCGGCTGATCCGTGGCCCTTCAACGTCTGAGCAGCCACCGGGGACGGTCGGTCCAGAGCCGTTCGATCCGATACAGCGGCGCGAATGCGAGCAGGAAGAGCGGCATCGGGAATCCGATCAACATGAACGCCAGGATCCCGGCGTGCAGCAGCCACGCTGCGATCACCCACCCCGTGCGGATGCGACCGCCCAGCAGTGCGACGGGCGCCGCCAGTTCGATCGCGATCGTGGCAGCCGCGGCGAACGGCCACGCCCAGTCCACGCGCACCCCGAACCCGGCCAACGGTGATGGGGATCCGCCGAGGAGGTCGAGTCGCGCGGCGGCGTAGGCAACGTGATTGCGCAAGGTGTCGCCGAGAATCCACTCGATTCCGCCGTAACGCAGTTTGGCGACGCCGGCGATCACGTAGGTGATCACCAACACCAGCGACGCGAGCGCGAGCGGCCATCCGTAGACCGGCGACTCCCCCGTGGGCACGTCGTTGCCGCGGCGTCGGGCGTCGAACGACCAGGTGTGGGCTGACGGCGCCAGCGCAACGATCAGCAGGTACAGCACCATCAGGTTCTCGAAGTGCAACAGCTGCCCCCATGAGCTCCGGTACGACCCGAGCGCCAACAACCCGAATGCGAACAGCGGACCGACGATCCGGAACCGCCACCCGACGATGAATCCGATCCCGGCCAGCAACGTCACCGCCACGACCGCATCGACCACTCCAGCCGACACCGGGCTGTCGAGCAACACCGCCAGTCCGACGCCCTCGAATCCGCTGCGTCGATCGCCCAACTGCAAGAACACGGGGAGCCGGACCAGCAGATAGCCGACAGCGAACGTTCCGATGAGGATGCGAAACATCGCCAGCCGTTCCGGCGGAGCGACTGCGTCGACGATCGGAAGTGATCGCGTCCGCTCCGGCGAGTCGAGCACGGCGGTCACGACGGCACCTCACACGACGCGTGCACGGTGCGATCGAGCAGACTGTCGCCGCCCTCCACCTGAACGACCACATCGTGGCGTTCGGTGACCACGTCGATCGTGACGGCGGCCCCGGCCGGCAGCCCACCCCATGTCGCCGCACGCTGTGCGATCTCCTCGCAGCGCTGGACGGCACGATCGTCGCGAATCGCATCACGCAACTCGCCGGCCACGATCAACGGGTCGTCACTGTCACCGATGACCTCGAGCGTCAGCGGCGACATGGCACCGTCGGCGTCGACCGCCTGCGCCGTTGCGAACGTCACTGCTTGCCCCCGCGCACGGGAGTACATCGGATACGTCGACAACGGGAAGGCGTCGCGATCGAGCACCACAGGCGCCACGAGCGCGCCGACAACAGCAGCGGTGATCAGGGTTCGCGCTCGACGATCCACCCCTTCAGCATGTCTGCCATCGAGGTCGTGAACACCCCGGCAATGCTCTCGAGAGCAGCAACGTCGACATCGAACGTGTGGGCCGGCACTCATCGCACGGTGAGGCCTCAGCCCGTCGGGGTGAGTTCGCGAGTGTCACTGCGGCTGCCCGCGCGCCAGTAGGCAACGCCCACTCCAGCACCGATCAACGTGATCACGCTGCCGTACGCCAACGCCCACTCGGCGGAGATGTTGTCGGCGATCAGTCCGGTGATCGGGCCGCCGATCGGCGTGGACCCCAAGAACGCGACCGCCTGCAACGCCAGCAGCCGGCTGCGCATGTCTGGCGGGCATTCCTGCTGGGTGATCGCATTGGCGCTCGTGATGAACGCAGCACCACCCAGACCGAACGGCACACACCACGCATAGGCGAGCCAGATGTTGGGCGCCCAGGCGAGTCCGATCCCGGCCACCGCCATCACCACGATCGCGCCGAAGAACCACCGCATGGTCACCAGGTGTTGCCGGGCGGTCAGCAACGAACCCGCCAGCGAGCCGACCGACATCACCGCGAGCAGGAAGCCGAACGCATTGTCGTCGCCCCAGCGGACGTCGGCGAGTTTCGGGAACACGGTGCCGTGGTTGAACGCGACCGTCGAGACGACGATCAGCAACGAGTAGATGATCAACATGTCGCGGTTGCCGACGACGAACGCCACTGCCTCGCGGATCGGCTTGCCACCCTTCGGACGGCGCAACGCCGGGAACATCTCGTCGCGTCGAATGGCAACCAACGAGAAGATGATTGCGAAGAAGGTCGCCCCGTTCAGGATGAAACACCAGGCAGTCCCGATCGAGGCGACCAGCACACCTGCCAGGGCCGGGCCGAAGATGCGCGAACCGGTCATCACCGCGGTGTTCAACGACGTCGCATTGGGGATGTCGATGGTGGGAACCAGTTCGGTCACCAGGCCCCGGCGGGCCGGGTTGTCGAAGGCGTTGACCACGCCGAGCACCAGCGAGAGCGTGTAGACCACGGGCAGGTTGGCCCACCCGGCGAAGTCGATTGCCCCCAGCATCAGGGCCTGCGCGGCGAGTGCGCTCTGGGTGACGATCGCCATGGTGCGACGGTCGCGTCCATCGGCGATCACCCCGGCCCACGCCCCGAGCAGGAGCATCGGCAGCATCTGCAACGCCAACGTGATGCCCACGCTCGTCGCCTCGCCGGTGAGGCGGTAGACGAGCAGCGACATCGCGGTCATCTGCAACCAGGTGCCGACATTCGACACGGCGAGCCCGGCGAAGAACAACCGTGCGTTGTAGTACTTCAGCGAGCGGAACGTCGACGACACCGATCACATCGTTGCCGCTGATCGCCGCCGCACCACGATCGAACCATGATCGAACCACGCTCCGGTTGGGCTGCGTTGTGGCAGAGTGGCCAGGGCCACGAGCGGAGGAGGCCAATCATGCAAACACGATCACGACGACCGATGAGGTTCGCATGCTGCATTGCAGCCGGTGCGGCCCTCGCTTTGAGTGCCTGCGGCGGAGACGGCGGAGGCGGCGACCTCGAGGCGTTCTGCGAGCAGATCGAGATCCTGGCCGAACCCGGCACCGACACGACCGAAGCCGAAGATCTCGCAGCTCTTCGGGCTGTCGCAGCAGTAGCTCCCAGCGAAGTCTCCGATCAGATGAACGAGCTGGTCAGCGTCTTCGAACAGGTCCAGTCGTTCGACCCGGAAACGGCGACAGAGAACGAGATGATCGACTTCCTCGCGCTCGCCGACGGCGTCGAACAGGCTGGAGCGGACGTCGAGGCGTATGCCATCGAGAATTGCCCCGGCCTTCCTGCTGGCATCTTCAGCACCGGATGAACGGAGGCGTCTGACGCCTCCGTTTCATTTCAATCGTCGAGTTTGAGGGCGTTGATGAACACGTCGCCGGGCACCTCGACCCGTCCGATCGACTTCATCTTCTTCTTGCCCTCTTTCTGCTTCTCGAGCAGTTTGCGCTTCCGGGTGATGTCGCCGCCGTAGCACTTGGCGGTCACGTCCTTGCGCCTCGCCTTCACGGTCTCGCGGGCGATCACTTTGCCACCGATCGCGGCCTGGATCGGCACGTCGAACATCTGGCGCGGGATCAGTTCCTTGAGCTTCTCGCACATGCGCGACCCGTACTGATAGGCCGAGTCGCGGTGCACGATCGTGGAAAACGCATCTGCGGGCAGCCCGTTGAGCAGCAAGTCGACCTTCACGAGATGCGACGGCCGGTAGCCCGACAGCTCGTAGTCGAGGCTGGCGTAGCCCTTCGTACGCGACTTCATCTGGTCGAAGAAGTCGATGACCACCTCGGCGAGCGGCACCTCGTAGACCAATTCGACCCGTTCGGGCGACAGGTAGTCCATCTTCTTCATCTCGCCGCGGCGAGTCTGACAGAGGTCCATCAACGCACCGGTGTAGTCAGTGGGGCTGATGATCGACACCTTGAAGAACGGTTCCTCGATCGTTGCAATGCGCTGCGCTTCGGGCATGTCGGCGGGATTGTCGACCATCTCGATCGTGCCGTCGGTGCGCGTGAGACGGTACTCGACGCTCGGGGCAGTGGCGATGAGCGCCAAGCCGAACTCGCGCTCCAAGCGCTCCTTGACGATCTCCATGTGGAGCAGCCCGAGGAAGCCGCACCGGAACCCGAACCCCAGCGCACCCGACGACTCGGGCGTGTAGGTGATCGACGCATCGTTGAGCTTGAGCTTTTCGAGCGACTCGCGCAGGTTTTCGAAGTCGTCGCCGTCGATCGGGAAGAGACCGGAGAAAACCATCGGCTTGGGGTCTCGATAGCCGGGCAGCGCATCGACCGAGCCCCCGGATGCGGTGGTGACGGTTTCGCCTGAGCGCGCATCGCCGACGTCCTTGATTCCCGCGATCAGATAGCCGACCTCGCCAGGCCCGAGCTCCTGCACCGGGGTGGGCACAGGTCGACGGGTACCGATCTCGATCGCCTCGTGATTGGCGCCGGCCTGGAGGAAGGTGAGCTTCGACCCCGACGTCATCGTGCCCTGCATCACCCGGATGCTCGACACCACACCGCGGTATTGATCGAACTGCGAGTCGAAGATCAGGCCCTGCAACGGCGCATCAGGATCGCCGGTCGGTGGCGGGATTCGTTCGATGACGGCATCGAGGAGATCGGGCACGCCCTCGCCGGTCTTGGCCGACATGCGAATGATCTCGTCGGCCGGAATCCCCAGGATCTTCTCGATCTCGCCGGCGTAGCGATCGGGGTCGGCGGCAGGCAGATCGATCTTGTTGAGGGCCGCAACGATCTCCAGATCGTTCTCCAGTGCCAGGTAGCAGTTCGCGAGCGTTTGGGCCTCGATGCCCTGCGCCGCATCGACCACCAGCACCACGCCCTCGCACGCGGCGAGGCTGCGGCTGACCTCGTAACCGAAGTCGACGTGGCCGGGCGTGTCGATCAGGTGGAACGTGTGTCCCTTCCAATCGACGCGGACGTTCTGCGCCTTGATCGTGATGCCTCGCTCACGCTCGAGATCCATCGAGTCGAGGTACTGCGAACGCATGTCACGAGCGTCGACAGCTCCGGTGATCTCGAGGATTCGATCGGACAGCGTCGACTTGCCGTGGTCGATGTGCGCGATGATCGAGAAATTGCGGATGCGGGCCAGATCCATGTCCGCACCGAGGCTATCTGGGCACGTTGCCGCTCAGGAGGCCCTCCCGATAGAGTCCCATGGCTGTTCAGCGCGAGCATCGGGCTCCGTTGCGCACATCATTCGACGAAAGCAAGGTTCCAGGGCCATGGCCAACATCAAGAGCCAGAAGAAGCGCAACATCACCAACGCCAAGCGCCACGAGCGCAACAAGGCCGTCAAGGCCGAGATGAAGACGCGCACCAAGCGCGTCGAGGCGACACTGGGCACCGACGACAACGACGAGGCCGTCCGCGCCGCCGTCAAGCGCATCGATTCCGCCGCCAGCAAGGGTGTCATCCACAAGAACGCTGCAGCTCGCAAGAAGAGCCGCCTGATGAAGAAGGTCAACGCCGCCGGCTGACCCTCTCCGACCGTCTCGACGGTCGATCATCGAACAACTCCAACGAGCGCTGCGCCAGTCGCAGCGCTCGTTCGCGTTCCACCTCGAGCAGGGTCAGCGGCGGAGCTTGGAGAGGCGGGCGACGAGGACTTCCATCACCAGTTCGGGTTCGAGGTCCTTGAGACCACGCAGATCGAGATCGGCCTGCGCGAGCAACTCGATGGCCCGGCGAGTCGATGCGGGCCCCAGACGCCGGTAGTTGGCCAGCGCCTTCTTGGCCGGAAACCCAGGCTTGACCCCAGCGGCTGCCACCGCGTCCTGCTCGGTGCGGGCATCGGCACCGTCGAGCCGGGCAATGGTGGCGTAGTGGTTGTGCAGAATCGCCATCACCTGCAGCGGGTGGCGACCACCACCGTGGATCATGCGGCCGAGCAGAATGAGCGCCTTGGCGGTCTTGCCCGTGTCGATGGCGTCGGTGAGGTCCCACGGCGGCACTCCCCCGGCATCACCGAGGAAGGGCTCGATCTCCGCGAACGTCAGCACATGGTCGGCCCCATACGTGCTGGTGAGCGTGGCGAGGATGCTGTCGAGGCGACCAGCATTCTCGCCGAGCCAGTCGCCCAGCTGGGACGCGGCATCGGGTTTGATCCGGAGCCCGGCGTCGGCGATGTGCTCGACGATCCACGGATCGCGTTCCTTGGCTCGCGACGGCGGCGACGTGTTGGTGATCGTGCCGACCGCCTTGACGGCGTCGCCCAGTTTCTTCGGAACCTTCCCACCGTTGATCACGATGACCAGATCGGACGTGTCGAGAGGATCGCCGAGGTACGCGATCAATGGGCCCAACTCGTCGGTGGCGAACCGGTCGACACCGCGGGCGACGACGACCCGCTTGTCGGTGAGGAACGCCGGCGTCTGCGCGGCGTCGACGACCATGCGCAATTCGTACTCGTCGCCGTCGAACTCGTCGACCATCATCGCCCGATCGCCGTCGGCCACCAGATCGTCGACGAGATCGTGCACTGCGGTCCGCAGCACCGATTCGTCGTTGCCGCTCAAGAGATGGGTCACCATGGAGACCTCGATTCTTATCGCGTCTCGAGACCACGACGACAAATCAACCAGCCGACAACGGCCACCACGAGTCCCCAGCCAACCCAAGTCCACGGCGGTTCCGGCTCGAGCCGGGCGCCGAGGCGCGCCACCGTGTCGACCCATCGGGTGCCGATGCGGGCTGGCAACATTGCCGCCGGAGCGAGTGCGGGAATCGAACCAGCGACCAGACCCGCAGGGAGTCCATAGAGCATCACGAAACCTGCCACCGGTACCGCAAGAACGTTCGCGACGACGCTCACCAGCGGCAATCGGCCGAAGACCAGGACGCTCGGGATCACCACCCCGAGCTGCGCTCCGAGTGTGATCCCGAGCGGGAGTGCGAGCGGCCCGAACATCGCCAGACGGCGCGCCAACCACGGACCCACCGTGCACACTCCAGCGGTCGCCCCGACCGACAGCCAGAAGCCAACCGACCACACCAGCAACGGATCGATCAGCACCAGAGCGATCACAGCGAGCGCCAAGATGCGCACCGGGCTCCGTTCTCGACCGGTCGCGTAGGCGGTGGCCGACAGCCCCGCCATCACCCCCGCCCGCAGGATCGACGGTTCGAACCGGGTCAGTGCCACGAACCAGGCGATGACCGCCACGGTCAGCGCCCACCTCGGCAGCGGTGGCATTCGCACCAGCAGCGGCCCACACGCGGCCAGGACGAATGCGACGTTCTGCCCTGACACGGCGGTCAAGTGCGAGAGTCCACTTGCCGCGGAACCGATCGATCATGTCGCGCGGTTGATCGCGGTCGTCGCCGATCACCAGCCCCCGATACAGAGCCCCAGAGGGGTCGGGCAATGCATCGGCGGCTCGTTCGATCGTGGTTCGCACACGGTTCGATGCCCGGGCGACCGGGCCGCCGGGGTCGACGTCGCTCGCCCACGACAACGCGAATTCGCCCACGACGTGCTGCCACGCGACCCGATGGGCACGTTCGGCGTCGAGGGCGCGCCGCTCACCGCTGACCATCACCCACTCGCCGCCCCGCCACGAACGCACGCGCTGCTGCTGAGCGCGACCGCGAGACCACACCTCGAACCGTTCGTCGTCGACCTCGACGATCACCCTGGTGCTCGACGGGTACGGTTGCGGGTCGTCGACGAGCCTCACCCACCCTTCGAACGCGCCGAGCGTGTCGGGAGCGAGGGCCGCCCATTCATGGTGCGAGCGCACCGCTCCGGCCGACGCGAGTACGACCACGATGAGTGCCAGCGGTGGCGACCGTGCGATCAGCCCGAGGACGACACCGACGGCAACCCCGAGGAAGATCGCCACGGTCACCGATCCTGTTCGTACCGCAACGGCGACCACCGCCGCGATCAACACCATTGCGCCATCGGTGACCGTGGTCACGGTTGAGTCGGGTCGCCACCACGAATGGCCGTCGGTGCCATAACCTCGCGACTTCGTGACTTCGTTCACCCCCGTCCCTCCCGGTGCCCGACCGACGCCATCGGCTCCACCTTCGGGGCCGCCGCTCATCGAGGGACCCCGCTGGTACCGGGCACGGCTGCGTACCTGGGGGCCGTTTGCGGCGCTGATCGTTCCGGCCATCGTGGGCGCGATTGCGTTCTTGTCGCTGCGATTGTTCGACACCGCATGGAGCGGCGCTGTGGGCCTGATCGCAGGGGTCTGGGCCGCTCCGGCGCTGCTGGCTGCGGGCGCACCGTTCGGCAACCGCTCGATGTATCCACTGGCCGTTGCTGCATCAGGATTGCTCTGGGTCTTCGTCGGAGTCCTCGCCGCCCGACGAGCCACCCGCAACCCCATGGCGACCTGGGCCGACTTCTGGCGCCACTACACGTGGATGTGCGGCGGAATCTGGGTTGGGGCCTCGGCTGCCCTCGGCGTGGCAGCGCTGGCGATCTCCGACTCGTTGTTCTGAACCGCGCCGCAGCGTTCACGTCGTGGCCATGTCACGCATCGCTTCGATCTTCGCCGGCCCGATGCCTGGTACCCGATCGAGGTCGTCGATGTCGAGGAACGGACCGTTGCGTTCGCGTTCGGTGACGATCGCCGTGGCCGTGGCGGGCCCGACGCCGGGCAGCGACTCGAGCTCGTCAGCGGTGGCCACGTTGACGTCGACTGGCATGGCGGTCGCCGCAACACCTCCAGCCGGCAGGCGCGGTCATGAGCGCTGGAGGTACCACCTCGCCGATGTTCGGGACATAGAGCTTGGCACCGTCACCGACGACCGCTGCGAGGTTGACGCGCGTTCCAGTCGGCGGTGACGGTGGGGCCACCCGCAGCCACGATGGCGTCGCGAACCCGAGCGTCGGTGGCGAGTTCGTACACACCGGGTTCGATCACCGCACCGGCCACGTGTACCAGCACGACCGACGGAGCGGGCTGAGTGGGCGCCGCGACACCGGCGGTCGAATCGATGGGGACGGCTGCGATGGTGGTCGTCGCGCGCGTCAATGTTGCCTCGGTGGCGGGAGGCGGGGTGCGGACCAGCCACACCCCGCCGGCGACGACGATCACGGTGGCCACCGCCGACACGATCAATCGACCGATCCCGAACCATTCGACCCATGCTCTGACCCGCTCGGCAACCGAACGTGGCGCAACAGGCCTCTCCAGGGTTTCCACCATCGACCTCCTCGACCGGCAGGCGCCGCACGCGCAGCATCACCAGGAGGGAGTCGGTGCGGTCAACCTACCGGTCGGGATCCCTCCCCCACCACGCCGCCGCGAGCGATGAGCGAA
>CAVQWE010000021.1:0-30066 GCA_963717385.1 Ilumatobacteraceae bacterium | reverse complement strand
ATTGCATCCAGTTGCCCGGGTGCGCCAGGAAGTCCTGCGGTGCCGCCTGCACGAGCTCGACGCCTTTGGTCATCGGCAACGCGAGAAGAACCCGACGAGACCCATGTCGTGGTACAACGGCAGCCACGACACCATCACGTCGGCAGCGGTCAGCTCAGCGGCCTCGGCAACCGCGTCGATGTTGGCGCTCAGGACCCGGTCGGGGATCATCACGCCCTTGGGCTCGCTCGTCGATCCACTGGTGTACTGCAGGATCACGAGCCGTTCGGGATCGTGCGGGGGGATCTGGAGCGCATCACCGGTCGGGACGTTCGCCGCACCTGGCATCACCGCCTTCATCGGGAGGATCGGCGGGTCACCGTCGGCGGCGACATAGAAATCGGCGAGCAGGTCATCGATCAGCACGAGCTTGGCGTCACCGTGTCGGATGCGGCCCCGGGTGCTGTCGATGAACACGTCGAGCGATCCCATCCGCATCGGCAGCGGCAGCACCATCGATGCTGCGCCGGCGAGCCAGCACCCGCGAATGATGGTGATCAACTCACGACTGGTCGGTCCGAGGATCGCCACGTGGTCGCCGGGGACGATGCCCCGAGCCTGCAGTGCGGCGCCGACCGCTCGCGCGTCGTCGTGGATCTGGCGCCAGCTGACGCTGATCGGGTCGCCGCCGCCGGTCATCGACGATCCGACGAAGGTGACGCCGGTGCCCGAATCGGCAGCCGTCTCGAGGCGCTCGATCGTCGACAGCGAGGTGGTGTCGCTATCCGACCACGCTAGTGGTTCCGTCCGAACCGATCCGGATACCCCACTTGTAACGATGTATGTCTGACACCAATCGTTACATGTCATTGCTGGCTGCCTTCGAGGCGGTCGGGAAGGTGGGTGGTTCGCCCGCCGCGGACCTTCACTTCGACCGGGTCGCACGTATGGCAGCCGTACTCGACGTGAATGCCCTGGATGGACATCTGGCTGCCGTGGGACTTCTCGAGGATCACCTGCGGGCGGTGGTACAGGTCGTCGCCGCCGCAGGTGGGACATCGAGGCCGCGGGTCGCGCTGTCCACTGCACCTTGCAGGCTGCGCAGGTCAGCTCGATTTGGCCGTCGGCGAGTGGCGTCCCGCTCAGGTCGTCATCGCTGCCGGCAGGAGGGCAGACGATCTCGGTGGCCATCACGCCACGGTACGCCCTACGGCACCCCACGCGGTGACGGGACGACTGATCGGTGTCAGTCGTCCCGTCGCTCTCGTGTTCATTGGTGTCGGACACCTTCGGCGTCAGACACCTGGCGTGATCACGTCGGTGGACGTGTCACGCCGGGTTGTCTCAGATCAGACCCTGCTCGGTGAGGAAGCGCTCGGCCACGTCGGCCGGGGACTCTCCATCGATGTCGACCTGACGGTTGAGCTCGGTCATGGTGGCGGCGTCGAGCGGGGCGAACAGCTGCTCGGCGATGGCGTCGAACGCCGCGGGGTTCTGCTGGTAGACGTCTCGTCGAGCATGGTGACCGACACGTTGTAGACGATGTTCACGCCCGGATCCTCCACCACAGTCAGGTCGAGGCCGGCAATTCGGCCATCAGTGGTGAACACCTCACCGAAGTTGCAGTTGCCGGCAGCCGTCTCCGTGTAAATCACGCCGGTGTCGAGAATCCGCTGCTGGTTGTCCGGCAGGTTCATCCCGGTGGCTTCCTCGGTGAGGATGAGCCCGTCGGGTCGGGTTGGGAACTCGGATCTCCATGCACACGACTGCGTCGGGGTTGTCCGACGTACTCCATCATTGACTGCAGGTGAACGGCGCCCCGTTGGCCTCGGTGACGTCCGGGCCGGTGGCGAAGCCGTAGGTGTTGTTGAACGGCGAGTGGCCGAGCCAAACGATCCGGTTCTCCTCGAGATCCTTCTCCTTGACGTTCGCGGTCAGTTCCTCAGGACTCGAAACTCGGGTCTTCCTGACCGAGGTGCACCGTCCAACCGGTGCCGTTGTATTCCATGTAGACATCGATCTCACCGGAGAGCAGTGCCTCGCGGTTGACCACGGTGCCACCGAGGTCGACCTTGTCGTCGACCGAGGCGCCAGCGGCCTCGAAGCGACTGGACGAGCATCTCCCCGAGGACGAGCTGCTCGGTGAAGTCCTTCGAGCCGACGGTCAGCTCGACGCCCGAGAGATCGAGTTCGGCGAACGCTGCGCCGCTCTCGGTACCAGTGTCGGTGGCTGCCGTCGGAACCGGCAGTGTCGGCGCCGTCGGAACCGGTTGAATCTGAACCACACGCCGCGGCGACGAGGCCGAAGGCGAACAACAGAGCGATGCCCTGCTTGAGCGAGGATGATCGTTTGAGCATCTGTGAGTTTCTCCTGAAATTCAAGGACGTGCAGTGGCCCAACGCATGGCGAAAGGCCTCAACGGCTCGACACGGCACGCTGATCCGTCGGTGGGCACTCGATCGGGCCTCATCCGGGACCGGCATCACAACGATGTCGAGCAGAACTCGATCGAGGGTGTACGTGATCCGCTCGATACCCACAGACCGCCATGTTCCCGGCGAGCACCGGCGACACCGGCATTCGACAGTCGTCGTTTGGCCCATGAACGAGGCCATCTCGTCGAACGTGACGAATTTGTGACATTCGGGCCGGTGAGGCCTCCGGACGTCGATCCTGCGGCGGACTCAGAGGCCCTTCGGGCGAAGGGCCTTCTCGATCACCGAGGCGATCCAATCGATGGTCAGCGTACAGCGCCACCATGCTCGCCCCGGTGAAGGTGACCAGATCTCGGCCGAACTTCAACCCGGCGTTGATGGTCTCTCCCAGGCCACCACCGCCGATGAGAAAGGCCAGGGTGGCCATGCCGACGTTGATGATCAGTGCGGTACGAACACCGGCCAGGATGACCGGAACCGCGAGCGGCAACTCGATCTTGCCAAGCGCCATCATCTTCGACATTCCCATGCCACGCCCGGCTTCGATCGTCGCCTTGTCGACCTGATCGAGGCCGACCATGGTGTTGCGCAACACCGGCAGCACGGCGAAGACCGCAGGGCGTAGATGACCGTGGAGGTATCGGTGCCGAGCCATGCGGCGAAGATCACGAGAAGCCCGTAGGCCGGAATGGCCTGGCCGCTGTTGGCAACCGTGAGGACCGGGCCGCCAGAACGCGCAGCGCCGGACGGGTGAGGATGACCCCGAGCGGAATGGCGATGACCGACGCGAGCAAGGTGGACCAGAACGTCAGGTTGAGTGCGCCCGGAACTGTGGCCACAGCTGGGTGTCCAGATCAGCGACTCGGTCTCGATCGAAGTCCTTCTCGGCGCCCGAGACGTACCATCGCCAACAGTGCGGCGAGCACCATGATGATGATCGGCATGGCGATGAGGCCGAGGTTGGATCGGATCGCTCCGGGCCCCGACTGGTCATCGACCGGTTCTGCCTTCTTGTCGCGCCAGAAGTTCGGCCTCGCTGGCTGCATCGACCATGGTCACGTCGCCACACCCCTTCGCTGCGAGGTCGTCGTAGTGCTTCTTCGCCGACTACGCAGCCGCTTGACACGTCGGCGAGCACTTCGATGTCGAGGATGCCGCTGGCATCGGCCCTTGCCGTCGACGACGACGGCCTGACCGGCGTTCGACAACAGCATCTCTTCGAGGGCGTCATGGAGAGTGGCATTGGGCTCGACCGTCGCCATCACCGAGGCACCGGCTTGCGACAGCGGTGTTGCGGTGTCGGCGAGGTGATGGTCGTTGACCCAGCGAATCGGGCGCTGCTCGCTGTCGAGCACGAGCATCCACTTCTCCGGCGACGCCTCGTACAGCCGCTGCACATCGGCGCGGTCGGTGTCGACGCTGACGATCGGCCAGTCTTCGGACAGTTGAAGATCGCGAACTCTTTCGAAGTTCAGGCCCTTGAGAGTGGAGCCCGACCCGATGAAGTCGTCACGAAGTCGTCGACCGGGTAGGCCAGGATCCGCTCGGGCGTGTCGAACTGGCGGATCACCGATTGCTCACCGAGGATGGCGATGCGGTCACCCATCTTGATCGCTTCGTCGATGTCGTGGGTGACGAACACGATGGTCTTCTTGCAGCTCGCTCTGGAGGCGTAGGAACTCGTTCTGCAGACGATCGCGGGTGATCGGGTCGATGGCGCCGAACGGCTCGTCCATCAGCAGCACGTCGGGGTCGCCGCCGAGCGCACGGGCCACGCCCACTCGCTGGGCCTGACCGCCGGAGAGCTCCTTCGGGTAGCGGTCGCGATACTGGTTCGGGTCGAGCCCGGTGATCTCCAACAACTCGTCGACGCGGGCCGCGATCTTCGCCTTGTCCCAGCCGAGCAGCTTGGGCACGGTGGCGATGTTCTGGGCGATCGTCTGGTGCGGGAACAGACCGATCTGCTGGATGACGTAACCGATCTGGCGACGCAGCTGATCGGCGTTGACCGTCGTGACGTCCTCACCGTCGAAGATGATGCGACCCGAGGTCGGCTCGATCATCCGGTTGATCAGCCGCAGCGTGGTGCTCTTGCCGCAACCCGACGGACCGACCAGCACGAGGATCTCGCCCTTGGGGATGCTGAGATCGAGGTCGCCCACCGCCGGAATGTCGGATCCGGGGTAAATCTTGCCGACGCCCTGGAGTTCGATCATCGGCGGCGGGGCGTCGTCGTTGAGCGCCGCTGCTGCCCGGGGGGTGTAGGAGGAGTTGTCGGTGACGCTCATGAGCGAAGTCCTTTCGACGTCGTGAGGCGACGGAGGAGGGTGAAGAAGAGGTCGGCGACGAGCGCCAGGGCGATGGTGAAGACCACACCGGTCCACATGCGCTCGACGGAGGTGACGTCGGGGAACCTTTGCAAGCCATCGTTGATGTAGCGCCCGAGGCCGGTGCCGCCGACGAGCGGTGCGATGGCGGCGATACCGATGTTGAGCAACGTCGCCACCCGGATACCGGTGAGGATGATCGGCCAGGCGAGCGGGAGCTCGATCTTGAGGAGCCGCTGGCTGGCGTTGAGCCCCATGCCCTTGGCCGATTCGATGACGGCTCGGTCGACGTCTTCGAGACCGATGATCGTGTTGCGGAGAATCGGCAGGATCGAATACATCGTCAGTGCGATGATCGGGCCGCGGTCGCCGATGCCGATGCTCGGGATCGAGATGAAGATCGCGAACAGCGCCAGCGAGGGGATCGTGAGCATGATCGACGCGAACCCGAGGATGATCCCTCGCAGCACACGGACTCGGTGGACGAGAATCCCGAGTACGACCGAGATGACGATGGCGATGGCCATCGACATCGCGACGAGCTGCACGGTTTCGACCACACGCTCGAAGATCGGCGACCAGCCCTCGGCGTCGGACATCCATGTCCACCAACTGGAGTAGGCGTCGGGATTGAAGACGAGCGCCGGCAGTTCACCGATGCCCGTGAACAGCACGTCGAAGCCCTCGATCAGATCGTTGTTGGCGGCTGTGTCGGCAATGAAGAGCCACCAGCCGAGCACGAGGAGGAACAGCGCTATTGCGATTCCTCTGGCTGGGATTCGACGACCGCGGCCGCGCACCCTCCGGCTGCGGAGTGGTCGGAGCAGACAGCCGATCAAGAACATCGCTCATGGTGCGGCGGTCCCCTCTGAGACGGGCGCCAACAGCTTCCATGTGTGTTGCGATGTCGGTGCTCGGATGGGTTCCTCTCGGGGCCGTCTTGGGAGGCCTGGTTCGCGGAGACGGGCGCGGGCGGATGCCCACGACCTCGTTGGTGCGTGACGACGACCATACCCCGGCCTCGCGATTTGCCAACGTGACCGCGCCACCGCAGAGCGCGTCGTGTGCGAGACTCCGTCAGCGCTCGAGGCGTCTCGGCGTTCGCGACAGATCGCGCGCTGATCGTTGCTGCGCCTGGCTCAGAGCGAGGCGCGTACGGCCTCGGTGAGCACGATCGTCCGCGGGTCGCCGGCAATGCCACCGGCCATCTGATTCATCACGTATCCGTAGCCGATCTTGGCGTCGACGTCGGCGTACCCAAGCGAACCGCCCGCGCCGGCGTGCCCGAACGACGCACCGCTGAACATTGGTGTGAGCGTGCCGTGGAGCATGAATCCCATGCCGAACTGGCTCGGGAACACGAGCACCGCATCGGGGCCGTTGACCGCCTCTGCTCGGGCAGCCTCGACGGTGGCGGCGTCGACCAGCCGAACACCGTCGACCGGGCCCACGGTTGCGGCGTACATGCGAGCCAGGCTGCGAGCTGTGGTGATGCCGTTGGCCGCAGGCATCTCGGTGGCGTGCACCGCCCGCGTGTTGAACGCGTTCTCGTCGCCGGTGGTGGTGAGCGCGCCGTTCACGGTCAACGCCTTCCACACGGTGGTGCCCGGTCCCATGAACTGCTCCATCAGGGCGGCCACGTTGGGATCCTCGGGTGGCGGTACCGCTTCGAGCGTGGACACACGTCCCTCCTCCGACTCGGGCAACCCGATCCAGAACTCGAGCCCGAGCGGCGTCGCGATCTCGTCGGCGAAGTAGCGCCCGAGGGTGCGGCCGTCGACTCGGCGCAACAGTTCCCCGGCGAGCCAGCCGTAGGTGACCGCGTGGTACCCGTGCTTGGTTCCCGGATCCCAGATCGGTGCCTGGGCGGCGAGTGCCTCGACCATGGGGGTCACCGCCATGGCATCGGCGAAACCGAGTTGGGCATCGAGGTACGGGAGACCAGCCTGATGGCTCATCATCTGCGCGATCGTGATGTCGCCTTTGCCGTTGGCTGCGAACTCGGGCCAGTACGTGGCAACAGTGTCGCTGTAGGCGATCAATCCGGCCTCGACCAGCCGTGCGATGCAGATCGCAGCTGCGCCTTTCGTGGTCGAAAAGACCAGCTGCAACGTGTCCTCGCCCCACAGTCGGCCCGAGGCCTTGTCGGCGGTGCCCGCCCACAGGTCGGCTTTCATCTCGCCGTCGACGTACACCGAGAACGCTGCGCCGAGCTCGCCGTCGTCGCTGAAGTTCTTCTCGAATGCGTCGGCGACTGCGCCGAACCCGTCCGCAACCGTGCCGTGGATCTCGATGCTGCTCATCGCTGAGAACGTAGCCACCCCACCACCGGTGAGTCTCGAGCGCGCCAGATCGTGGTTCCCAACGCCCAGGGCGCTGGGAACCACGACTGAGCCGATGGACGATGCGTAGGCTGGACCGCCGGTATGAGCAACGTGAACGACACTCCTCCGCATCGGTACTCGGCGGAACTCGCGCAGGACATCGAGCTGCGCTGGCAGGACTGGTGGGACGACCATCACACCTTCGAGACGCCCAACACCGCCGGCCCACTCGCCGACGCCGACCTGGCCGCCGCTCGCGGCGAGAAGTTGTTCGTGCTCGACATGTTCCCGTACCCATCGGGCTCGGGGCTGCACGTCGGCCACCCGCTGGGCTTCATCGGCACGGACGTGTTCGCCCGGTTCAAGCGGATGACCGGGCACAACGTGTTGCACGCCATGGGCTTCGACGCATTCGGCCTGCCCGCCGAGCAGTTCGCCGTCGAGACCGGCCAGCACCCGGCAATCACCACCGCCGAGAACGTTGCCACCTACCGTCGCCAGTTGCGCCGTCTGGGCCTGGCCCACGACCCGCGCCGCAGCGTGTCGACCACCGATCCCGAGTTCTACCGCTGGACACAGTGGATCTTCAGCCAAGTCTTCAACGCCTGGTACGACCACGACCTCGACCGAGCACGTCCGATCGCCGAACTGATCGCCGAATTCGAGTCCGGCACGCGCCCGACCCCCGACGGCCGACCATGGGCCGAGTTGAGCGCCGACGAGCGCGCCGACGTCATCGACGATCGCCGGCTCGCGTACGTCAGTGAGGCACCGGTCAACTGGTGCCCCGGTCTCGGCACGGTCGTCGCCAACGAGGAGGTCACCGCCGATGGGCGCAGCGACCGCGGCAACTTCCCGGTGTTCAAGCGCAACATGCGCCAGTGGATGATGCGCATCACCACCTACGCCGACCGTCTCATCGACGACCTCGAACTGCTCGACTGGACCGACGCCATCAAGTCGATGCAGCGCAACTGGATCGGCCGCAGCTACGGCGCCGAAGTTCACTTCCCCTCCCCCGCCGGCGACATCACCGTGTTCACCACACGACCCGACACGTTGTTCGGTGCGTCATTCATGGTGTTGTCGCCCGAGCATCCGTTCGTCGACACCCTCACCGTCGCCGAGCAAGCCGACGCCGTCGCCGAGTACCGGGTGTCGGCCGGCAAGAAGAAGGACTTCGAGCGCCAGGACGACAGCCGCGAGAAGACCGGCGTGTTCACCGGTTCGTACGCCACCAACCCGGTCAACGGCGAGCAGATCCCGGTGTGGATCGCCGACTACGTACTGATGGGCTACGGCACCGGCGCGATCATGGCGGTGCCGTGCGGCGACGAGCGCGACTTCGCGTTCGCCCGCAAGTTCGGCCTGCCGATCCCGGCCATCCAGCAACCGCCCGCATCCTGGTTCGCCTCTCATGAGATCGAGCCGACGCTCGATACCTCGCAGTGGCCAGTCGCCTACGTCGGCGATGCACCGTACGTGCAGTCGGCCAACGACGGGCTCGACCTCAACGGCGTCGGCAACAAGGCCGACGGCATCGAGCAGATGAACACCTGGCTCGAGGCGCACGATGCCGGCACGGCCACCATCAACTACAAGCTGCGTGACTGGCTGTTCAGCCGCCAGCGTTACTGGGGCGAGCCGTTCCCGATCGTCTACGACATCGACGGCCACCCGCACACGCTGCCCGACGACATGTTGCCGGTGCTGTTGCCCGAGACCGAGTCGTTCTCGCCGCGCACGTTCGATTCCGACGACGAGTTCTCCAACCCCGAGAGCCCGCTCGACCGGTTGGGCGACTGGGTCGAAGTCGAACTCGATCTCGGCGACGGCCCACAGATGTATCGGCGCGACACCAACGTGATGCCGCAGTGGGCGGGATCGTGCTGGTACGAGATGCGCTACCTCGACCCGACCAACGAGAACCGCTTCGTCGACCGCGAAGTCGAGGAGTACTGGATGGGGCCTCGCACCGACGTTCGCCCCGATCATCCGGGTGGCGTCGACTTGTACGTCGGCGGCGTCGAGCACGCCGTGTTGCACCTGCTCTATTCGCGCTTCTGGCACAAGGTGCTCTTCGACCTCGGCCACGTCAGCTCGAAAGAGCCGTACGCCCGCCTCTTCAACCAGGGCTACGTGCAGGCGGCTGCGTACAAGGACGAGCGCGAGATCTACGTCGACGCAACCCGGATCGAGGGCGACGACAAGGCCGGCTTCACGTACGACGGCAAGCCGGTCACCCGCGAGTGGGGCAAGATGGGCAAGAGCCTGAAGAACGCCGTCTCGCCCGACGACATGTACGACCAGTACGGCGCCGACACGCTGCGCCTGTACGAAATGGCCACCGGCCCGCTCGATGCATCACGTCCGTGGGAGACGCGCGACGTCGTCGGCATGTACCGCTTCCTGCAGCGCTTGTGGCGAGCGATGGTCGACGAGTCCACCGGCGAGTGCACCGTGGTCGACACCCCCGCCGACGACGACACACGCAAGCTGCTGCATCGCACGATCGACACCGTGCGCACCGAGATGGATGCGCTGCGGTTCAACACCGCCATCGCCAAGCTGATCGAGTTGAACAACGCCGTCACCAAGCTCGACGCCACGCCGCGCGAGGTGGCCGAGCCGATGGTGGTCATGCTCGCCCCCCTGGTGCCGCACATCGCCGAGGAGCTGTGGCGCACGCTCGGCCACACCGACACGATCACCTATGTCGACTTCCCGGTGGCCGATCCGGCACTGCTGGTCGACGACACGATCGAAGTGCCGGTGCAGATCAACGGCAAGGTGCGCGGCCGTATCGAGGTGGCCGCCGACGCCGACCAGGCCACCACCCAGGCGGCGGCGCTGGCCGACGACAAGATCGCCGGAATCGTCGGCGGAGCCACGCCGAAGAAGGTCATCGTCGTCCCCGGCCGGATGGTCAACATCGTCCTCTGATCGGCCCTTGCCTTTTTCGGGCTGCGGCGCGACGATGATGTTGGGTCCGATGAGGTGACCAACAGGAATCCAGGAACGAAGCCGGGAAACCGGTTCCGGCAACTGATTCAAGCCTTTCCCCGCCAACGGGAGCGCACCTCACCGGGCCCGATTTCGCGCCCGGCTGCCCATGTCTGTCAGGGCAGCAGCGACACCCAGTCCAGGTCGACTGCCGCACGGGCCTGCCGCGACAGCATCACGTTGGCGAGATCTCGCTCGCGCGGGACGTCGAGATCCATGCCACGCGATGCCACGGTCGGGTACACGAGGCAGAACAGCGATGCAATGCGGTACTTCTCCCACATGTGGTCGAGGTCGGATTCGGGTACACCTGCCGCGACGAGACCGGCGACCCATCGGTCGTACAGCGCCCGTTCCTTGGCTGCGTCGACCTCGAGACACGACCCTATGAAGTACGCAATGTCATAGGCCGCAGAGCCGACACCGGTGAGCTGGAAGTCCATGAGGATCACTGCGCCGTCGGGGTCGAACATCATGTTGTCAGTGCGGTAGTCGCCGTGCAGGAGGGTCATCGGGCCCTCGCTGAGTTGCTGGAGCATCCACTCGACCGACGCACCGAACTTCGGGCCCACCGGCTGCAATGCCTCGGGCGGAACGCAGCCAGCGGACGCGGTCAGCTTGGCCCAACCCTCGTCGAAGAGCATCGGCAGCATTGCCGGATAGATCGGGTCGGCGAGGGCGACGGCGAGGCCCGACTCGGCATGGCCATCGGCGCGATTCCACCAGTTGGCGTGCCACACAGCGAGGTTGTCGATGCATGCCTCGGCATCGGCGTCGTCGAGGTGGGCGGTCTGGTCGAGCATGCGGTTGCCGGCAAGGTCTTCCATGACCACCACGAAGTCGGCGCCATCATCGGAGACGTCGCCGTAGTGGCCGGCCGGAACGCGTACCGGCATGTCGCTGGCGAGCTCGTTGAAGAACTTCGCCTCGCGGATGTACATGCGCAGCACCGTGCTCGTGAACACTGCGTTGGGGTCGATGGCGGCGAGCTTCACGACCACGGTTTCGGGAACCTTGGCCGGCACGTCGGGTCCGGCGAGGTGGGCACGATAGACCGCGCTACTGACGCCGATTCCGGCGCCGATCTCGTGGATCTGGACGTCGGTGATGTCCCAGCCGAGGTGCTCGTTGAACCAAGCCGGCGTGACGTCGGCCGGCGACTTCGGAATGCTCATTGGTCTCCCCCTTCGGCGCCGCCCCCTGCGACACGTGCAGTGAAACTAGCTCACCTCGCCGATCGCGACCCGCTTCGCGATCGCCTGGTGTTGCATACTCGTGACACGCACATCCGAGACGAAGGGGAACGTCGATGAGCACCGATCAGGACAACACCACCCACGGCACCGGACAACCACCGGTGACCGATTGGACCACCGACTACGACATCTTGGATCCCGACTACGTCGCCGACCCGTACCCGGTGTGGAACGACTTGCGCGAGCAGTGTCCAATCGCCCACTCCGACCGGTGGGGTGGTTCGTGGTTGCCGACCACGTACGCCGACGTGCAGCGGTTCGCGCAGGATCACGCAGGTTTCTCGTCGAGCGATGTCGGCGTGCTCACCTTCACCGACGAAGAGCGACCACCTCCGCCGGTGGAGATTCCGCTCCCCCCGATCGATCAAGACCAGCCGGTGCACACCTGGACGCGGCGGTTGCTGCTGCCCTGGTTCTCGCACAGCCGGGTGGCGCAGTACGAGCCGTACACCAGGGACCTGTGCAACTCGTTGATCGATGGCTTCATCGAGAACGGCTCGGCTGACGCCGCGGGAGACTACGCGCGTCAGATCCCGGTGCGCGTGATCTCACTGCTGCTCGGCGTGCCCGACGACATGGCCGACACGTTCACCGGCTGGGTCCAAGACTTCCTCGAGTTCGCCCACGACGAGGCCCGAGCCACCCGCGGACGCGACGCCATGGTGGTCTACCTCCTCGGACGACTCGAAGAGTGCCGCGCCAACCCGGGGGACGACTTGATGTCTGATCTCCTCCAAGCCGAGGTCGACGGCGAGAGCGTCGACGACCTGATCGTGATGGGCATCGCTGCGCTCACGTTGATTGCTGGTGTCGACACCACGTGGTCGTCGATCGGCTCGGCGATGCTCCACCTCGCCACCCATCCCGACGACGTGAAACGCCTCATCGACGAGCCCGAGATCATGCCGCTTGCGATCGAGGAACTGCTTCGTGCCTACTCGCCGGTCACCATGGCTCGAATCGCCACCGAGGACGTCGAGGTCGGTGGATGTCCCATCAAGGCGGGCGACAAGGTGCTGATGAACTTCCCAGGCGCCAACCACGACCCGGCGGTGTTCGAGAATCCCGATCAGGTGATCCTCGACCGAGCCCAGAACCGACATGTGGCCTTCGGTGCCGGCATCCACCGGTGCGCCGGCTCGAATCTGGCCCGCATGGAGCTTCGTGTCGCCGTCGAGACCTGGATCGAACGCATCCCCGACTTCCGTCTCGCCGACGACGGCGAGGTCACCTGGGCAGGCGGTCAGGTGCGCGGCCCCCGCACCGTCCCCGTCACCTTCTGACCGCCACTCCCCGAAAAATCCCTGGATGCTGACGCTCAGCGTCAAGATCCAGGGACATTTGGGAGGATTGCGCGTGCTCAGGTGGCTACGAGTTCATTTCTGCCCGGCGGTCTGACACACTGTTCCAAACCTCGATCGCTAGGCAGGGCCATGAGCAACGACACCGACACCAAGAGCGGCACCCAGAACGACGACGGACCGGTCACTCCCCCGGTCACCGACTGGGCCAGCGATTACGACATCTTCGACAAGCAATACGTCAACGACCCATACCCCATCTGGGCGGAGCTGCGTGAGACCTGCCCGATGGCCCACACCGACCGTTGGGGCGGGTCATGGCTGCCGACGCGCTACGAGGACGTCTACGCGATTGCGCACGACATCGTCACGTTCCCGTCGGGCAACGGCATCAGCGTGGTGCCGATGATGCCGGTCGGCAACGAGAGCGACGAGGGCCACATTCCGGCGCCCGTGCTCACCTCCGGAGTGCCGCCGATCAGCGCCGACCCGCCGCTGCACACCTGGACCCGCCGCCTGGTGCTGCCCACGATGAGCACCAACCGCGTCGCCGAGTACGAGGTGTTCACCCGCGAGCTCTGCAAGCGCCTGGCCGACGAGATCGCCACGCGCGGCAACGGTGACGCCGCCGCCGAATACGCCCAGCAGATCCCGGTCCGAGTGATCGGTCACATCCTCGGGGTGCCCGACGACATGGCCGCCACCTTCACCGAGTGGGTCCGCGACGTGTTGGAGTTCGCCCACGACCCCGAGCGGCGCCGCCGCGGCATCGTCGGCATCATCCAGTACCTCTCCACCGCGATCGACGAGCGCACCGAGAACCCCACCGACGACTTCATCAGCGAGCTGATCCAGTCGGAACACGAAGGCGAGCCGATCACCCGCGACGTGGTGATGGGCATGTGCGCGCTGCTCCTCATCGCCGGCATCGACACCACGTGGTCGTCGATCGGTTCCACGATGTGGCACCTTGCCACTCACCCCGACGATCGCCGCCGCCTGATCGCCGAACCCGAGCTCATGCCGACCGCGATCGAGGAGTTCCTCCGGGCGTATGCCCCGGTCACGATGGCCCGCCGGTTGGTCGAGGACGTCGAGTACAAGGGCTGCCCGATCAAGGCCGAGGAGCGTGTCCTGATGAACTTCCCGGCAGCGAACCGCGACCCCGAGGTGTTCCCCGAGCCCGACCGAGTGATCCTCGACCGCCAGCAGAACCGTCACCTGGCGTTCGGTGCGGGCATCCATCGTTGCGCCGGCTCGAACCTGGCCCGCATGGAACTGCGAGTCGCCGTCGAAGAATGGCTGGCCCGGATGCCCGAGTTCGAAGTCACCGATCCGGCATTGGTCACCTGGGCGGGCGGGCAGGTTCGCGGACCGCGCTCGATCCCGGTCGTCGTCTCGGAGTGACCCGGATCTGACCGCGTTCGGACCACCGCCGACGATGCCTTGGCGGCGCCGCGACTCGTCGCATCCACGTCGGTAGTGTCCAACCGGTGACCCACCGAGCACCGACCCGCCTGCTCGTCGCTGCGATCGTGGGGCTCTCGGCGTGTAGCGCCTCTGCGACGAACTCTGGCACCGGTCCGCTGGACGCGGCCACGACAGACTCCAGCGCGAACAGCGACCCGACACCGCAAACGGCGCCAACAGTCGACTCGACGGCGCCGACGACCACCGAACCCGGCCTCGACGTCTACGACCCGCTGTGCGTGGTCCAGGTCCAGCCCGGCGAGTCGCTGAGCTTGATCGCAGATCGTTTCGACGACGACACCGTTCGAGTCGACACGGTCAGCGCCGAGAACGACCTGGTGAACAACACGATCTTCCCTGACCAACTGCTCGACGTCTGCGTCGACAACGGCCTCGACGACCGCACCGGCGAGGAGCGTGCCCCGAACCAGGTGTTGGTGGAGGAAGCAACGAGAGCCAACGTCGAACTGCAGCAGGCGAAACTGAACGAGCTGTTCGCTGGCACCGGGATGCCCGAGCTGACCGTCGACGGTGCGTCCGGCGCAGTCACGGGGCAACGGCTGTGCGCTGCCCGGCTGGCGCTCGGCCTTCCGGTGAGCACGCTCGCGATGGATGCCGGCAGCGCCGACGAGCAGGTGATGATGGCAGCGACGTCGCTGCCGGTGCCGACGTCGACGGCGATGGACTCCGAGCACTGGGTGTTGATCGACCAGACCTGCCAGGTGATGTTCGTCGGCTCCGGGCCGACACAGCTCCAATTCGTGTTCCCGACCTCGACGGGTCAGCCCGGCTTCGAGACGCGCTTGCAGGATCGGTCCGAGGTGTACCGCTACGACCCGGCATTCGACAACGACGGCTGGCACGACAGCACCGAGTTCCCCGTGCCCGAGGACAATCCGCTCAACGGCAACATGTACAAGCCGCTGTATTTCGATGGCGGGCTGGCCATCCACGGGGCAAACAACGTGCCGACGAGCCCGCAGAGCAAAGGGTGCGCGCGGCTGCGGCTCGAGAACCAGAACATGCTCATCGACTGGCTCGGCGCCGGCGACATCGTCACACCAGTCGGTGGTTCCACGGTCGAGTTGACCGTGAACATCCAAGGCGCGTACGTACCTGCTGCCTGAGTTCGCCGCACGTGTCGATGCCCGGCGTCGGTCGCCAGGCCGGCGGCGCGATCAGTCGGCGATCCCGAACGAGGGTGGGTTGTCGCCGGCCAACAACGCTTCGTAACGCGGTGCCAGCGACTGCACCATGTCGTTGTCGGTGAAGACCCAGAACTGCTCGGCGATGATGGCATCGTGCACCAGGTCGGCCACCGCTGCCGGTTCCCTCCCCGATCGCAATTGATCGCTGACGAAGGCTCGCATTGCGGCCTCCTCGGGGGTTGCCTCGATGCCGAGCCCCGGTGCCGCCCATTCCGGCCGGTTGCGTTCTGATCGATCGATCTCGGTGTTCACCCAACCAGGACACAGGCACGAGACGCCGACGCCGGTGCCGCGCATTCGCATGGTCTGAAAGAGACCCTCGGACAGGCCGACCACAGCCCACTTGCTGGCGCCGTAGGCCGAATGCCCAGGAAACAGCCCCGCCATCGACGCCGTGTTGACGATGTGGCCTTCGCCCGCTTCGACCATGTGCGGCAGGAATGCTCGGTGGCCATGGATGACACCCCACAGGTTGACCTCGAGCACCCAGCGCCACTCGTTCTCCATCACCCACTCGCCGCCCGACGCCGGGCCGCCGGCGACGCCTGCGTTGTTGCACAACACGTGGACTTGTCCGAATGCGTCGATGGCCGCATCACGGAGCCGGTCGACCGCTTCGCCATCGGTGACATCGGTCGCTACGCCGATCGCTTGCGAGCCCGTCGCTTGAATGGCAGCAACGGCTTCATCGAGCCGGGGTTGCTCGACGTCGGCGAGGACCACGTTCATGCCGGCGCCAGCGAACCGTTCGGCAAACGCTCGGCCCATTCCCGACCCGGCTCCGGTGACCACTGCTGTCTTTCCGTCGAGGTTGTCCATGAGCGGACGCTAACGGTCGGCCGTTGGGCTCAACGCAGGGGAACGCTCACTCGGTCACGATGATGCGGCAAGGAGCGCTCGCACATCTGCCATGCCCGCTTCGGTCGCTGCGGCATCCCACTTCGGACCGTCATGGGAGAACCCGTGGTCGGCGCCCGGGTGCACGACGATCCGGCAGTCGCAATGGTTGGCGAACGCGGATCGAATCGCGGCGATGGCCTCGGGCGGGGTGATTGGATCGACCTCGCCGAAGTGGAGCCGCAACGGAGCCTCGAGGCCGTCGAGACGATCGAGAATCTGCTCCATCCGACTGCCGTGCCAGGTGGCGACGGCACAGAACAACCCGCTCGTGGCGCCGGTCAGCGCGTCTGGGCCGCCGAAGCAGATCCCGAGCCCGACGACGTTGCCGTTCGTGCGAGCCGCTGTCCAGCGGGCGACCGCGGCGATGTCGTCGCGGCACAGTCCTCGATCGAAGTCGCCAAGCCTACCGATGGCGGTGTCATGGTCGCCGTAATCGACCGCACCGTTGCCGACCCGCCAGAACGGATCCATCACCACGGTGAACGCAGCGTCGCCGAGCGATCGAATCATTGCGAGCAGATCGGGGTTCGGGCCATAGATCGACGGGATGACCACGAGTCCCGGCGCCGCAGACGCGTCGTGCGGTCCGCTGGTCCACACCGGCACCGATCCGTCATCCACCGTTACGCCTTGCTGCTGCGTCTCGTCCATCGTCGCACGTTACCGATGCCCTCGACGTCGGTGAACAGAAACGTCACCCGACTCGGGACAACTCGGCTCCTTCGTCGCCCGGTCACATGACCTTGGGTGTTCAGGTCGAGCGGCGCCCGTCGCTACGTTGCCACCATGACGCTGGACAACAAGCCACTCATCGTTCATCCGATCGGGTGGGTCGAGTCGTCGTTGGACGACATGGATGCCGCGCCCAAACAGGGCAACGAGGGGGCACCTGACGCCTGGCTCGTCTTCGACCGCGAGATGGAACCGGGTCTTCGAGACCTTTCGGTTGGCATGGAGCTCCTGGTGTTCACGTGGCTCGACCGGGGCCGGCGTGACATTCTGACCGTTCACCCGCGCGGCGACATCACCCGTGAGGAACAAGGGGTCTTCAGTACGCGATCACCGAGCCGCCCGAATCCGATCGGACTGCACCCCGTCGAGATCCTCTCGATCGAGGGCACGCGACTTCGCGTCACCAACATGGAAGCCCTGAACGGAACGGCGATTCTTGACATCAAGCCCGTTCTCGACTGAAGAGCCGGGAGTCCCGCTCGCTCGCCGACCGAATTGAAGAATCAACGCCCCCCGGCGAGGCAATGGACCTTTGGCCGTGGCCGCACCACGAAGGCGGGCGGAGGCTTGATACATGACCGATTCTGCAGCGGCACCAACGTTGACGTTCCTCGGCGGGGCGCAGACCGTGACCGGCAGCAAGACGCTCCTCGACACCGCTGACGGGCGAGTGCTGATCGACTGTGGACTGTTTCAGGGCCGCAAGAAGCTGCGGCTGCAGAACTGGGAACCGTTCCCGGTCCCACCGGACAGCATCGACGCAGTCGTACTCACCCACGCCCACATCGATCACTGCGGGTACATCCCAAGACTCGTCAAACAGGGATTTCGCGGCCCGATCTACTGCACCGACGGCACCCGCAAGCTCGCCCAGATCGTGCTCCCCGACAGCGGGTACCTGCAGGAGGAAGAAGCAGACTTCGCCAATCGGCACGGCTCGTCCAAGCACGACCCGGCCCTGCCGCTCTACACCCAGGCCGACGCGATGGCATGTCTCGACCAGTTCGAAACCGTCCCCTTCAACAGCCCCCATCAGATCTTGTCGACCGTCGAGGCGACATGGCAACGCGCCGGCCACATCCTGGGTGCCGCCTCGATCGGTCTCCGCCTCACCGACCACGACACCCGCGTCGTCTTCAGCGGCGATCTCGGCCGATCCACGCATCCGCTCCTGCTCCCACCCGCACCCATCGGCGCCGCCGACACCGTCATCACCGAGTCGACATACGGCGACGAGAACCATCCAGGGGGCGACCCCGAGGAACGCATCGCCGAGGTGGTCAACCGGGCCGCCCGGCGCGGCGGTGTCGTGCTCATCCCGTCCTTCGCTGTCGATCGCACCGAGATCGTGCTCTGGCACCTCGACCAACTCGTCAAGGCCGGCCACGTGCCGAATCTCCCGATGTTCGTCGACAGCCCGATGGCGAGCCGGGCCCTCGACGTGTACCGGTCCGAAGCCCGGAATGGATCGCCAGAAATTCGCCCGGAGTTCCACGGCCAGGAATTGTTCAGCTCGATCGAACTCACCGAGACACGAACCGTCGAGGAATCGAAGGGTCTGAACGCCCGGCACGGACCGATGATCATCGTCTCCGCCTCGGGCATGGCCACGGGCGGTCGGATCATCCATCACCTCGCCCGCCGTATCGGCGATCACCGCAACGAGGTGCTGCTCGTCGGCTTCCAAGCTCCCGGCACCCGCGGCGATGTCGCTGCGGTCCGGTGCCCACCAGATCAAGCTGTTCGGCCACTACTACCCGGTGCGTGCCAAGGTGAGTTCGATCGCGCTGTCAGCGCACGCCGACCAGACCGATCTGTCGAACTGGGTCCACAGCGCCACACCGCCACCGGACATGGTCTACGTCAACCACGGAGAACCAGACAGCTCCGCCGCACTGATCGAGGTGCTGAACAACCAGCTCGGCCTCAGCGCCGTCGCCCCGCATCCCGGCGAACGTGTCCGCCTGGATCCCCGACCGCAGATTGGCTAGGCCGAACGATGGGTCGAATCGTCGTCGTCGGCGGCATCAACATGGACCTCCACCTGTTCCACGTGGCCAAGTCGGCAGGGTCTGCCCCACTCCTCGCTGATCACTACGTTGCGCAACCCGGCGGAAAGGGCGCGAACGTCGCCCGCGCCGCTGCTCGGCTCGGCGCCGATGTCTCGCTCATCGGTCGTGTCGGCGACGACGAGTTCGGACGCGGCTGTCTGCAAGCGATCAGCGACGACGGTGTCGAGACCAGCGGTGTCATCGTCACGGCCGACCACGCAACCGGGTTCGTCGCCATCGAACTCACCGAAGGCCACCACCACTCACTCATCTTCGCGGCCGGAGCGAACGATCGGCTGCGCTGGGAGGACATCGAACCCGGCCTCGCCACGTTGAGCTCATCGGACATCATCATCGCCCAAGCCGAGGTACCGGTCACCGCGCTCGATCGCCTCGCTGCGTACGCAGCGCGCACCGACACCCCGTTGTTCCTCGACCCGACACCACCAGATCGCGTCAGCCGGCACCTCCTCGCTTCGGCTGACGTCATCACCCCCGACCTCGCCGAGGCCGCACAACTGACCGGGCGCACCAACACCTCGCTGCTGTGGCACGAACTCGCCGCACGCGAACTGATCGACGCAGGAGCGAGCCGGGTCATCGTGAAGACCAACGAAACGGGCGCACTGCTCGTCGACGAGCAGTGCGCCGTTCAGATCCCGACCCTTACGGTCGTCCCAGGAGACGAGACAGGCGCCGGCGACGTCTTCCTCGCTGCGCTCGCAGTCCGCAGACTGGAAGGCGCTGATTGGCTGGCGGCAACGAGATTCGCGAACGCCGCCAGTGCATTGTCGTTCGCCGCCGCAGGGCTCACGCTTCCCACTCGAGAGCAGGTTGATCGAAGCGTCGACAAGATCGGTCGCCCAGCGGACACCTCGGCCACAGAGCCGAACAAGAACGCACCGAGCATCAGATCGCTGGAGGGAGAACTCGTGGCACCGGGCAGCATCAACGACACCCCCGACATCTGGGGCCGGGGCGCCTCCACCGAGAGTGCGATCGTGGAACGCGACTACGACAAGTTCGCCGAGACCGGCACCTACGACACTTCGTTCGACGAATGGGGGTACGTCGGCCCAGAGACAGCAGCCGCGATCCTGAAGAACTACGTGCCCAGGGAGAGCCGGATACTGGATGCGGCATGCGGTTCAGGGCTCACGGGGACCGCACTGAGGAAGCTCGGCTACGAACACATCGAAGGCATCGACATTTCCACCCAACTGCTTGCGCTCGCCGAGCGGACGGGCAGCTATCAGCGGGTCGAGCGCGTCGACATGCAGGTCTTCCCGCTTCCGTTCGAGGATGGCGCATTCGATGCCGTCAACTTCATCGGGGCGCTGACGTATTTCGAGACCGACGAGATCCTCCGAGAGTTGTGCCGCATCGTGCGCAGCGGTGGCTACGTCGTGTTCTCGCAGCGCGACGACATCATGCGCGAGCAGGACTATGGGATGCGGCTCGAGGAGTTGGAGCGCGATGGCCTCTGGGAGCGGACCTTCGGTACCGAACCGATGCCGTACCTCCCGCACCACCCCGAATACGGGAACGCGATCAAGGTTCAGTACTTCGTGTACGAGGTCCTGTGAGCCCGACGACGATCGAAGGTCCGAGATCAGGCTCATGACGTAGGAACACCATCTCGTGATCTGATCGACGGTCTCTGAGCGCCGCCTTCTCTGCGGGCTGTGACATGATCGAGAAGGGGACTCGAGACACTGTCCTGCAATTCCACGAGAGCGAGCAAGGAGCGATCATGACCGTCACAGAGAGCGGACGTCGGGCTGGTACGGCGAGCTACGACAGTTTCGAGCTGACCACGCTCACACCGCATCTGGGCGCCGAGATCCAGGGGCTCGACCTCTCGCAGCCGCTCGATGATAAACAACTCCGAGACCTCCACCAGGCGTTCGCCGACTGGAGCGTGCTCGTGCTCCGAGATCAACACCTCGACCGTGAGGCACACAAGGCATTCGGCCGCTACTTCGGTGAATTGCACGTCCACCCGATGAACCACGCACGTGAGACCGATCCAGAACTGCTGATCGTCAAGACCACCAAGGACTCCCCGTACACGGCAGGCGATGCCTGGCACACCGACGTCACCTGTGATGCCATCCCTCCGCTCGCGTCGGCCCTCTACATCACCGAGACCCCCGAAGTCGGTGGCGGCGACACGCTCTATGCCGACATGTACCTCGCCTACGAACTGCTCTCGCCCTCGATGCAGTCGTTCCTCGAAGGGCTGACCGCCGTTCACGATGGTGGCGTGCCGTATGTCGGCAGCTATGGCTCGACCCCACCCGAGGGCGGCTATCCGCGAAACGAACACCCGGTCGTCACCGTGCACCCGGTCACCGGCCGCAAGGTGCTCTACGTGAACAGCGGATTCACATCGCACATCAAGGGTCTGCGGCGATGGGAGAGCCGGGCGTTGCTCGACATGCTGTTCGAGCACATCGCCACCACGCCGAGTCTGCACTGCCGAGTCAGGTGGGAACCCAACACGTTGACACTGTGGGACAACCGGTGCACGCAGCACCACGCCGTGTGGGACTATTTCCCGCACAGCCGCTACGGGGAACGTGTCTCGGTGATCGGTCCAGACCGGCCAGTGGGTCCAACCAGCAGTTGAGGAGCCGCGTCAAGCATCCGGCTCACCGCTGCTCACGCCCGCCGAACGCGGACCAGGCTGACGCTTGAGGGCCGGGGAGGGAGTCGAACCCTCCGTCATCGACCGACCCGGTCGGCCCTCAACCGCCAACCGATCCGTTTCTATGTCTCAGTATGCGCCCATGAAGTCAGCGCCGTAACGGCCGAACGTCACTGCACTGGAGTGTTTCGAACCAGCGGTGCGGTGTCCGGAGGCGACGGCGGACGACGCGTGACTCAGTCGGCGAAGGGAACCACGATCAGCGGAACTCCGGATTCGCGGACGAGATGGGCGATCACGTCAGCGCGCCCGGGGCCGGTTTGCTGACGCCAGGCGACGAGGATCGCGTCGATCTCGCTGTCGCTGGCGACCTCGACGATCTGGGTCCCCGCATGACCAATCCGCAACTCGCACCGCATGGGGTCCCCGTCGCGATGTTTGAGCACGAACTCGTCGGCAATCGTGTCGAGGTCGTGGCTCGAGACCGCCGATGGAACGGACCGGTCGTCGAACACGTGGAGGAGCACAAATCTCGCCTCGGCCGCCGAGAGCAGTTCGATCATCGGCTCGAGAGCACGCCCCGTCGCTGCAGTGTCGTCGTGCGGGACGAGAATCGTCGGGTGTGCACCCGGAAGGTCAGGGGCGTTCGGTGGGACGATCACGATCGGCACCGAGGAGTGTGACAGGACGTGTTGGGCGATGTGGCCCACTCGGTGCGACTTGGCCGGCATCGAGCGCGAACCAATGACGCCACACAGCACATCTTCCACGCCGAGCTCGTCGACAAGCACATTGCCGGCCGGTCCCACCGCGAGGCGGGCAGTCCTGCTGATCGGCGCGTCCGGGTCTTCGGTCGCATGCACGACGTCGAGGTCTGCGCCGAACAGACGGGACAGCGCCGACGCTGTGTTGATGACGGTTGGCGACACAGGTGATCGGTCGTCGAACGCGATGATGCGTGTCATGAAAAGCTCCAGTCGTCTCCGATGGACCGCGCCTCGATGTGGCATCCAGTTCGGTGGTTGCCGGAGCGGTCGAGCACGGTGATCGGGATCGGTGAGCGCACGCAGAATTCGTGCGCCGATGCTTCGACTGCGATTGCGTTCCCCCGGAAGTACATCCTGACGGTGACGGTCTCCCAGTCGTCCGGGATGACGGGATCGACACGAAGGCCCGCGGGCATCGGGTGCAGGCCGAAGAATCCCGTCGCCAAGGCCTGCCACAACCCGCCCATCGTTCCGAGGTGAACGCCGCCCGCTGTCGTGCCGCTCCGATCGTCGAGGTCGTAGCGCGCTGCGACGTCGAACCAATGCTGCGATTCCGTGATCCGCCCGGCCCGAGCGAGCACCGATGCGGTGATCCCGGGCGACAGCGAGCTGCCATGAGCAGTCCGGGGAAGATAGAAGTCGAGGTCCCGCTCCAGAGTTCCCGACCGCATGAGTTCGGGCACGACGTGATGGAGCATCACCACGTCGGCCTGCTTGACGATCTGGCTTCGTTGGACCTGACTTCGGCCGAGCAGTGCGTCAGCCGCCAACGGTGGTTCGCCCAGGGTCGCCGCCATCATCGCGTCGAGGTCGAAGAAGCCGTCGAACTGCTCGTAGAGCCCCCGGTCGGCGTCGAACCCGTCGACGATCCGGTCGCTTGTCGATCGCCACCGAGCAGCCTCGTCGCCGATGGGCAGCGCAAGCTGATCAACCAGGTCGGCCGCGGTCGTCAGGTTCCAGCGGGCCATGACGTTCGTGTAGGAGTTGTCGTCGACGCACTCGTGATACTCGTCGGGACCGATCACCGATCGAATGTGACCACTGCCGTCGCTGTCGAGCTCGATTCGAGACTGCCAGTAGCGAGCGGTCTCGACGAGGAGATCGGCGGCGATGGTCGGGGCGATCTCCGCATCGTCGGTCCACGCCAAATACGTGCACACGGCCCACGCGACGTCGGCGACGATGTGCTCTTCGAGTTGACCGGTCGAGATCGGCACCCAACCGCCGTGAAGGTCGCGACCGGTTGTCGGGGTCACCTCGTCACCGCTTGCTGCCGACTCCCACGGGAAACGAGCCCCCTGGCGCCCTTCGTCCGATGCCCGTCGGCGTGCAGGGTCGAGCCGGAGCCATCGGTAGTGCAGCGCGCCGAGTGCCCCTCGTGGCGCCAGCGCGGCCAGTGCCGGGACGACGAAGACATCCGTGTCCCAGAACACGTGCCCCTTGTACGCAGGACCGGTGAGAGCACGCGCCCCGATACCCGCGCGGTCATCGCGCGGAACCGCCGACAGCAGATGGAACAGTGCGAACCGCAACGCACGTTCCAATGCCGGCTGCGCCGGCATGTCGATGGCGACATGCTTCCAACGGCGGCCCCATGCCGTCTCGTGCTCTTGGAGCAGCCGATCGAAGCCCAGTTCGACGGCTTCCGCGAGTCGACGATGCAGCATGAGTGCGCTGTCATCCCGGCCAGACGACGTGGCAAGGGCTGCGATGCGAACGATCTGGCGGGTGGCACCGTCGTCGGTGACGAAGTCCTGCGTTGCGACGGCGAATCCGTCGACCGCCGGGACGTCGCCGGATCCGACGCTGATGAGATCGACGGGTCCATCCACTTTCAGGACGTGAACTCCCGGATGAGCGATCGACGCGAATCGAACACTTCGCACGACCGACCCGGCGTGTTCGACCTCGGTGCTCACGACGCCACGCAACATGTCGAGACGAACGCGTTCCACCGCATCGTCCCCAATCTGGACGCTCATGGCGGTCCACTCGGGACCGACGCGCAATTGGGGCACGTCCGCCTCGTCGAATGCACCGGCTGCGAGTGTCGTGGGAGACGTCGGCTGTGGCCGTGGGGTCAAACAACGGGTCGCGATGTCTCCATCGCTGAGGACGGTCATGCTCTCGACCGCTCGCCGGTTGCGGTTCGTCACCTCGAAGTCGAGACACCAGCCGTCAGCGCTGCGAGCCGACTGGTTCACGTCTGCACTCGACGCTCGAACCGGACCTCGACATCGTCGGCAAGGCCGTCGAGACGGACCCCGTCATCGCTCACGACCACCGAGATGCGCCGCTCACCGACCCGCAGATCTGCCAGTTCGAGGCGACTGATCCCGTTGGGCAGGCTCGGCTGAAGACAGACCTCGCCCGCCAACACATTCGGGTCGAGACCGAGCATCGCCCGCACCAGCAGCAACGGGGCAGCCGACGCCCAGGCCTGCGGCGAGCACGACGCCGGGTACGGCACCGGGGCGGCGAGATCGTCCTTGCTGAATCCGGCGAACAGTTCAGGGAGACGACCACCTGTCCAGACCGAGGCGTCGAGCAGTCCCTCGATCAACTGGTGCGCTGCAGCATCGGAGCCGTACCTCATCAACCCGGCAGCAGCGAGAGCGGTGTCGTGCGGCCAGACCGAGCCGCAATGGTAGGACAGGGGGTTGTAGCCGACATTCGTCGCGGACATCGTGCGCAGGCCCCATCCGGAGAACATCTCTGGGCTCGTGAGATGCGCGGCGAGTCGGTCGACTCGTTCCGGCGGAACGATGCCCGTCCACAGGAGGTGACCGATGTTCGACGTGAGCGAACCAATCGGTTGCTTGTCGCCATCGAGCCCGATCGCGTACCACCCGCTCTCTTCGATCCAGAATGCCTGGTCGAATCGCTCCCTGAGCGCTGCTGCGCGATTCTCGAATTCGCGCACGACGCTCGACGACTCACCCAGCGCAGCGCCGAGTTCGGCACGTCCAACCAGCGCGGCGTACACATAGCCCTGCACCTCGCACAGGGCGATCGGACCGGTGGCGACCGTGCCATCGACGTGTCGCAATCCGTCCCACGAGTCCTTCCAGCCCTGGTTCTCCAAACCTGACACGTCGCTTCGGAGATACTCGACGAAACCGTCGCCGTCGCGGTCGCCGAACTGGTCGATCCACGCCAGCGCACGATCGACCGACGGCATCAGCTCCTCGACCGTTCGCGAGATGCCGGTCCAGCGGGCAAGTTCGGCGACCAGCATCACGAAAAGGGGTGTGGCATCAACGGTGCCGTAGTAGGTGTTCGCTCCCCGAGCAGCCGCGCCGACGCGGTGTCGAATCGCACCTCGTGAAGAATTCGACCTGGTTGCTCTTCGGTCACCGGATTCGACGACACCCCTTGCGCCTCGGCGAGTTCCAGCAGGACCCCCTCGGCAAGATCGGGATCCAGAACCAGTGCCATCCAACTCGCCAGCAGGGAATCGCGCCCGAACAGCGTCATGAACCACGGCGCTCCGGCAGCGACGACCGCTCGTTCGGGATGATCGGAGTCGTAGATGCGAAGCGCCCCCAGGTCCTCTCGAGATCGGTGCAGTGCCGACTCCAGTCGAACGTCGTCTGTGGTGATTCGAGTGACCCGACCGTGCCACTGACGCAGCCTGCTGATCGGAATGGCGTCCTCCACGGACTCTCCACACACATGGCTCGTGTGCAGTCGCTGCCCATCGACAACGACACCGACGATGAAGCAGACCGCCCACGACTGATCCACTTCGAGAACCAGATTCCACCTCAGCACCGACTCGGTGATCTCGCCGGGAGGAACCGATGCCTTGATCACACAGGCGTCGACACCGCCCTCGACATCACCCCGCGAGATCACGACCTCCGAGGGGTCCTCACCCGCGAACGCAGAGGCAGGCACGATCTCACTCACCCGCCCTGCCTTCACAGCGAAGAGACTCGCGAAGTCTGCTCCCACGGCCAGTTCAACGACGACTGACTGGGCAACTGCGCCGTGGTTTCGAATCTCGAGATCCTCACGCATCCCATTGCCGACGTAACGGCGCCGGATCACCGACAATGGAGCGTCGACCAGCTCCGGATCCGGAATGCGGCCGGCAAACGTTGCGGAGAAGGGACCGTTCGGAATGACCGAGAGCATTTCGACCGGAGCGCGGTTCACCGCGAGGCTCCAGCAGGACAGCACCCGCGTGTCGAGCATGAACAATCCGGTCACGCCGGGTTGGGCGATGTCTCCTGTCGACCCGGAGATCACGAACGACGTCCCATCGACCAACGTGACGGCATCCGCTCTGCCGATCACCGCACTCTCCTCACCAAAGGTCCAGGGCGACTCGGATTCAGCATTCTGCTGCATCAGTTTCGGCCCCTGAGCGTCACGAGCAGCGGCCTCTGCGTACACAGCACACGCCCCCATGTTCACCCTCGGCGATCGCAACGAATAGAGCAGTACGGCTCTGTCGAGGCAAGGGAGCGGTCTCGACAATCAAGTCATGAGCGACGCCTCCGAACCCCAGCGCTCTGGTTCGGCAGAGGGCCCCGATGAACACTCCGCCCATCTCGGCCCCGTCGACGCCTGCCCTGAGTGCGGAGGCCACGACTTCACCACCGAGAATCGCGACGACACCGTTGTCTTCGTCTGCGTCGGATGCCACATCGCATGGCGATACGAACTGTCCTACATCTGGCCAGTGACGACCGAGACCGAACCGTGAACCACTCACCAGACGGACCGCTGCGTATTGGCATCATCGCCCCACCGTGGATCCCCATCCCACCAACGGCATACGGTGGAACCGAACTCGTGATCGACGGACTCTGCACCGGCCTCAAAGCACTCGGCCACGACGTCAGCCTCTTCACCACCGGCGACGCCACCTGTCCGGTCGGCCGGGCGTTCCTGTTCGACCACAGCGATCCCGACCGCATGGGCGCATCAGCAATCGAACTTCGCCACGTCGCTGCGGCATACGACGCCTTCGACGAGCTCGACATCGTCCACGACCACACGCTCGCCGGACTCTTTCTGTGCCAGATGCATCATGTGCCGGTCGTGACGACGAACCACGGACCGTTCGACGACGACCTCACCGACCTGTACCGCCGAGTCGGCCGGAGTGTCCCGATCATCGCGATCTCCCACGACCAGGCATCGCACGCACCTCCCGACATACCAATCGCTGCGGTGATCCACCACGGACTCGACCTCGACCACTATCCGTTCTCCGCACACGGAGGTGACGGGCTCGTCTTTCTCGGGCGGATGAGTCCCAACAAGGGCATCGCCGACGCAATCACGTCAGCACAGCGAGTCGGGCGACCACTCAAGATCGCAGCGAAGATGAACGAACCCGGCGAACTCCGCTACTTCCATGACATCATCGAGCCGCAGCTCTCGACCGACATCGAGTTCATCGGCGAAGTCGAGCTGGCCGGCAAAGTCGAGTTGCTCACGAACGCCGCCGCGCTGATCAACCCAATCCAGTGGTCCGAACCATTCGGACTCGTCATGATCGAAGCACTCGCCTGCGGAACACCGGTCATCACCAACCGAATTGGTGCCGCACCGGAGATCGTCGACGACGGCGTGACGGGCAAGCTCGCCGACGACTTCGATGATCTCGTCACCGGGCTCGAACAGATCGAAACCTTCGAGCGCTCAGCATGCCGAGCAGTCGTGGAGCACAGGTTCACTCACCTACGAATGGCCAGAGACCACGAGGCGTTCTACCGGCACGTGCTCGAAGGCATCACAACCCAGCCACTGAGAACGATCAGCGACGAGGTCTGAGGTCGTTGGGAGTCAGGGCAGGGCCTGACAGAACACGGCGTGTACGACGTGCGGCGTCTCAAGGTGGCGCCGACTTGTGCCGAGGGTCAACCATGCGCATGTCGATTTCTTTTGCTCTCGCCGGTCTTGTTCTTGCCGGAAGCGCCTGCCTGCCGGAAGAGGAGCCGACCGCTGCTCCGGACCCAATCGATGTAGCACTCGCAGAAGAACAGAGCACGACCACCGAGGCATCGGTGGATCCGGAGCACGTCAGCTCGTGTGTCGCTCAGGCGCAGTTTGGTGCGTTTGCGGGTGATCCGACATGGACGCAGTTCTGGAACGACTCGGGGCAGACCGAGGCCGGTGCCGGAGACGCGTGCCGGTGGCTCGGCGCCGCTGACCCGGTTCAGCTTCAGTTGATCCACGAAGAGTGGGGGCGTGTTGAGGCGTTCCTTGAAGCATCGGCCGAGGCCCCAGCACCAGAACCGCCTGCACCGGCACCTGCACCGGTTCCGGCAGGCCCGCAGACGTATGGAACGTGTGCGGAAGCGATCGCTGCCGACGGCGGGAACTACCGGCAGGGGATCGACCCGGAGTATGGCGCCTACGACGACCGCGACGGAGATGGCGTCGTCTGCGAGAGCTAGACACCGCAGCCCCCTGAATGCGGGCACAGACCCTGCCGCACGCCCTCGGCTAACGTCGCCAGACGATGCCGGCAGGCGCCTCGAATGCCTTCGGCGACGGGAGAACACGACCATGACCACCGCTCCGGAACAACTCAGCCTCGACGTTCGACGGCTGTCGGGATCCCTCGGCGCCGAGGTTCGTGGGCTGTCTCTGGCGGCAGCCACGCGAGCCGATGCCGACGCGATCCACACGTTGCTCATGGAGCACCAGGTCCTGTTCTTCCCCGACCAGCACCCCTCACCCGACGACCACCTCGCGTTCGGCCGCCTCTTCGGCGAGCTCGAAGCGCATCCCAACCTCGACATGGAACGAGAACGCCCCGAGTTCTTCGAGCTGCGGGCCAACGACGGCGCCGGCGGCGTCGCCGACGAGTGGCACAGCGACATCACGTTCGAACCCCATCCGTCGAAGTTCGCCATCCTCCACATGAAGGTCTGCCCCGACGTCGGCGGTGACACGCTGTGGGCCAACGCCTACAAGGCCTACGACGAACTGTCGGCTCCGATGCGGGCGCTGTGCGACGGCCTCACCGCCCTCCACGATGCCAGCCCACATCTCGTGTCCGACAAGATGCACATCCATCCGGTGGTCCGCGTGCACCCCGAGACCGGTCGGCGCTCGCTGTTCGTCAACGAGCACTTCACCCGCCGGATCGTCGAGCTGAGCGACGCCGAGTCGACGATGTTGCTCGCTTACCTGTGCCAGTGGATCCACCAGCCCCGCTTCACCGTCCGGTACCGGTGGACAGCGGGCACGGTCGCCATGTGGGACAACCGGTGCACCCAGCACCACGTACTGAACGACTTCGAGGGCGAGCGGGTCATCCAGCGGGTCACGGTGATGGGCGATGACCCCGAGGCCGCCGTTCCGTCCCCGTGGAAGCCCTACGGCTCGAAGACGGCTTCGTTCTGGCGCGACACCCGGATGCGGGAACAGCTCAACCGTCAGGCGTGATTCCGAGTCCGACGTACCGTCGGACGACGTCGCCGATGACCAGGCCGAGGTCCTCGCCACCGAACTCGACAGCGACAGCAACCGGTACGTCGGGCACGCTCGACCTGGTGGGTTCGCGAGGGCCGATCGCAGCGTCTCGACGACAGCGGACGCCTCGTCGGGGTCCGTCGCTGGAATCCGGCCCCGTCCGCTCGAGGGCGCCGTGTGCAGGCACTCCGCCGCACACCCACGATCCGAAAACGCCGAAAC
>CAVQWE010000020.1:0-39299 GCA_963717385.1 Ilumatobacteraceae bacterium | reverse complement strand
GGTTCTGGTTGCCGACCGCGGACCCGGGCGCAGCCGGCGTGCTCGAGACACCACGATTGGAGCGCGCGATCGGCGTGATCTATCGACCCCAGACCGAACGAGCCAGCCACTACTTTCCCGCTCGCCTCGACCAACAGTTCGATGTCGTCATCCACCTCGACCGGACCTCCGCGCTGCAGCCGCTCGACGACATCGCGGCCTGGGACCCGCTCGAACCCCCGGAGACCTACCCGAGCGGGATCTGAGACCGCTGTCGACGCTCGGCCTCAGCGGCCCACGAACTCGGGGGGACGCTTCTCGACGAACGCGGCGGCCGCCTCGCGATGGTCGGCGGTACCCATGGTTCGGACCATCGCCGAGGCCTCTGCATCGAGCGCCTCGGCCAGCGTCGAACCGAGCGCTCGGTTGACGTTCTCCTTCATGTACCGCAATGCGATCGGGGCCCGGCTCGCGAGATCGTGGCAGAACGCGAGCGCCGCCTCCGCGAATCCGTCGTCGGGGAGGACCCGATTGACCAGCCCGAGATCGGCCGCCTCCGCGGCGGTGAGCCGCGGGGACGTGAACATCAACTCCTTGGCCTTGGCCTCGCCGACGAGGCGCGGCAGGAACCACGACGTGCCGAAGTCGCCGCTCGCGCCGACGTTCGCGAACGCTGTCACCACGACCGCCCGTTCGGCGGCGATGCGGAGGTCGGCTGCGAGCGCCATCGACAGCCCGGCACCTGCAGCAGCGCCGGGGAGCGCGGCGACGACCGGCATCGGGAGCTGGCGGAGCGCCAGGCTGACCAGCGCCTGACGCGAACGCAGCCACGCCACGCGGTCTTCGAGCGAGGTCGGGCCGGTCTCGGACGAACCGCCGGACGTGTTGTTCTCGTGCATCCCCTTCACGTCGCCGCCCGCACAGAACGCACCGCCCTCGCCCGTCACCATCAGCACCCGAACGGACGGGTCGCGTTCGATCTGCGGCAGGGCGCGCCCGAAGCCGTCGTACATCGACGCCGACAACGCGTTGCGCCGCTCAGGACGGTTGAACGACAGCACCGCAACATGCCCGTCGATGCGGCCCAGTAGGTCGTCGGTCCCGGTTTCGATCTTCGCCATGTGTTCGCTCCCTTGCTCGATTGCCCGTATTCGATTGCCCGATCGTTGCAGGCCGGGCATCACCTTCGACACACGAGAGGACCTCCGGCTCTGGTCCGGAGACCGCACGCTGCGTCACGGTCGAGACAGACCGATCATCACACGAAAGGCAGCGACACATGGTGTTCGAAGAGACCGTGGTCATCAACGGACCATTCGACGAGGTACTCGCCGCGACCAAGTCGGCACTCGCCGACCATGGATTCGGCGTGCTCACCGAGATCGACATGCAACAGACGTTGCGGTCGAAGATCGACAAGCAGATCGACCGCTACGTCATCCTCGGTGCCTGCAATCCCAAGCTGGCCGGTGCTGCACTCGACATCGAGCCACAGGTCGGAGCGTTGTTGCCGTGCAACGTCGTCGTCCACGAGGTCGAAGGAACCGTGCACGTCGACGCGCTCGACCCCGGGCTGATGGTGTCGATGACCAGCCGCGACGAGTTGGCGCCGATCGCTGGCGAAGCACGCCGCCTGATCGGCGAAGCTCTCGCCGCCCTGGTCGCGACCTGATCGTCGTCAACCAACGAGGACCGGCTCGTCGATCTCGGTGCCAGCACCGTCGGGCAACGGGGCATCGATGTGCTCCGTCTCGCGAGGCGGGAGGCCGGCCTCGCCCTCGATGTCGATCGTCGGCAGGATGCGATCGAGCCAGCCAGGCAGCCACCAGTTGGCGTCGCCCATCAGCTTCATCGTGGCGGGCACGAGCACGATCCGGACGATGGTGGCGTCGACGAAGATCGCCACGGCAAGGCCGAGGCCCATCATCTTGATCACCGGATCGTCGCCGAGGACGAATCCTCCGAAGACGCAGATCATGATCAGCGCCGCCGAGGTGATCACACGCGCCGTGCTGGCGATACCGCTGATCACCGAGGCGTCGTTGTCGCCGGTGGCGATGTAGTCCTCACGAACCCGTGAGAGCAGGAACACCTCGTAGTCCATCGACAGGCCGAAGAGCACGGCGAACATGAACATCGGGATGAACGACACGATCGGCACGGTCGACTCGAGGCCGATCAGTTCCTTGCCCCAGCCCCACTGGAACACCATGACGAGCACGCCATAGGCGGCGCCGATGCTGAGCAGGTTGAGCAGCGCCGCCTTGATCGGCACCAGCACCGAACGGAACACGAGCGTCAGCAGCAGCACCGACAACACGACGACGGCGGCGATGAACCAGGGCAGGCGTTGACTGACGCGGTCGGCGACGTCGCCGAAGCTGGCGGTCTGGCCGCCGACATGGGCGGTCACCGACGTGTCGGCGAGGACCTCGGGGAACACATCGGCGCGGAGACGCTGGACGGTGGCGAAGGTTGCGTCGTCCTGCGGTGAGGTGGTCGGGAAGGCGACGATCGTCGCGATGCCGGCCGCTTCGTCGACGTCGGCCGGCGCGACGGCAGCGATGCCCGCATCGGCGGCGATCGCCTGCGAGAGCCGACCGACGACCGCAGCACCATTGCCTTGATCTGCTCCGAGATCGACCGCGACGACGAGCGGGCCGTTGATCCCCGGGCCGAAGCCGTCGGCGACCAGGTCGTAGGCCACCCGTTCCGTGCGCGAGTCGGGCAGCGTCCCCTCGTCGGGGAAGCCCAGGCGAAGCGCCAGAACCGGCGCGCTCAAGGCGAGGAGCAGCACCGTCACACCGACGGCGTATGGCCAGGCGTGGCTGGTCACGTGGCGACCCCATCGCTGCCAGCCCGAGCCGACCCCGCCGCCGATGCCGTGGCGCCGATGGATACCCAGGCGATTGATCCAGTGGCCGCTCAGCCCGAGGAACGCGGGGAGGAGGGTGATCGATGCCGCCACCATCATTGCCACGATGATCGACGTGGCAATGCCTGCTGCTGTCATGAACGGCACGCCTGCCACGGCGAGCCCGAGGATCGCGATCACCACGGTGCCGCCGGCGAAGATCACAGCTTGGCCCGCAGTGGCGACGGCGCGACCCGCCGCGTCGGCAACGGTCAAGCCATCGGCGAGGAACTCGCGGTGGCGTGTGATCAGGAAGAGGGCGTAGTCGATACCGACGCCGAGCCCGATCATCGTGGCCATGTCCGGCGCCCAGCTGGGGATCTCGACGACGTAGTCGATGAGCGACATCGAAGCGATACCGACACCCAATCCGAACAGTGCGATCCCGATCGGGAGTCCGGCGGCGATGATCGACCCGAACGCGAGCAACAGGATGACCATCGCAGCCAGGAGGCCGACCAGCTCGGCGGACCCGCCGCCCGGATCCTCGAAGTTCATGAACAGGTCGCCACCCAATTCGATGCGCAGCAGTGCGCCATCGCTCGATGCGGCGACCGCATCCTTCAGCTCGGCGAGGTCACCCTTGTCGAGCTGTTCGAGGACCGGGTACTGGATCGTCATCAGTGCGACTCGACCATCGGCAGAGACAGCGCCGCCCGCGACGGCCGCGTCGGTTCCGGCGGCGAGTGCGCCAGCCGGGTCGGACGTGGCGAGCACGGTCGGCAAGGCATCGACGGTGCGCTGCACGGCGGCCAACTCCTCGCGAGCGACGGCCGAGTCGAAGAACGTTGCGCCGTCCTCGGCGGGTGTCGCCACCAGCCGGGCGGTCAGGCCGGCCTGGTCGGACTGCGCTTCGGAGAGCAGGTCGACGGCGACCTGAGAGTCGAGGCCCGGCACCGCGAACGAGTCCTCCAGCTCGCGGCCGACGGTGCCCGCCGCCACGACGACGACCAGGGCGACCGCTACCCAGGCCCCGATCATCACCCAGGGGCGACTCGCCGAGAACCTTCCGATTCGATACAGCACAGACGACATTCACTTCTCCTTCGACTCCTCGGATGGCGGCTCCGCAACCCGACGCGCCGCGGACTGCGGACGCTTGTCTCCATGATCTCGATGAGACCGCTGTCGGGCATCGGGCCATCGGCCGGTTCAGCACCGGCCATGCAGCCGAGCAAGGGTCGTCCTTTCGGCCGATCCGCTGGCGGCGCCGGATCCCTACTCTGTAGAGGGCATGAACCCCGCAGTGCGCACCTTCCTCGCCGAGCCGGCGGTCGCCGATCCGCCGAAGCGTGTGTGGCGCGACTGGGTACTGCTTGCAGTGATCGTCGTCGGCCGCCGTCCCCGAAGCGATTCTGCGGACCGATCTCGTCTGGCCGGTGCTCGGATTGATCTCCTGCATCGGCGTCGCCGTTTCGGTGCTCTGGCGTCGGACGTACCCGCTGGCGATGTTGGCGGTCGCGTTCGCGACGGCGACGGCGCTCGGCATCGCCGGTGCCATCGCCGGGACCACGACAACGCCCGGGCTGTACACGATGGCGTTGGTCCTGGTGCTGCCCTATGCCCTCGTCCGATGGGCCTCGGGGCGCGACATCGCGATCGGCGCCGTGATCATGTTCTTCACCGGGGTGATCGGGATCATCACCGATCCCGGCACGATCGGCGAAGCGATCGGCGGCATGACCGTGCTCCTGCTCCCCGCCGCGATCGGTGGAATGGTCCGCTACCGCGGGACCTCACGCTCGCGCGAACTCGAAGAGGTCAAGCTTCGCGAACGTGAGCAACTCGCACGTGAGCTGCACGACACCGTCGCCCACCACGTGTCGGCGATCGTGATCCAAGCCCAGGCGGGACGCACGCTCGCCGCCACCCGACCCGAGACCGCCGTCGACGTGCTGGCGGTGATCGAGGCGGAAGCGTCCCGAACGCTCGACGAGATGAGGGGCATGGTCGGTGCACTCCGCCGCGACAACGACGCCGAACTGATGCCACAGCAAGGCATCGCCGACATCGCTCGACTCGCCGCGTCGGCCCCGCCATCGATCGCCGTCGACGTCCACCTCGACGGCGATCTTTCTGCGATCGAACCGATCGTCGATGCCGCCGCATACCGCATCGCTCAGGAGTCGATGACCAACGCCGTTCGCCACGCCCGCAATGCGACCCGGGTCGACATCCGCGTGGTGACGTCACCCGATCTCGTGCAGCTCACGGTCGTCGACGATGGTGAACCCACCGGCGCGGCGGGCATCAGCGGCTACGGCCTGATCGGGATGGCCGAGCGGGCGAAGCTGCTCGGCGGCACCCTCGACGCCGGGCGTGCGCCAGGTGGCGGTTGGCAGATCAGCGCGGTGCTCCCCCGTCGGGCGGTGATCTCGTGACGATCCGGGTGCTCGTCGCCGACGATCAGGAACTGGTGCGGACCGGGCTGTCGATGATCCTCGACGCCCAGCCCGACATCGACGTGGTCGGCCAGGCCACGAACGGGCGTGAGGCAGTCACCCTGGCCCAGCACCTGCGCCCCGATGTCTGCCTGTTCGACATCCGGATGCCCGAACTCGACGGCATCGAGGCAACACGCCTACTCGCCGGGCCCGACGTCGAGGATCCGCTCGCCATCGTCGTGATCACGACGTTCGACATGGACGAGTACGTCCACGGTGCACTGCGGGCCGGAGCGCGGGGTTTCCTGCTGAAGGACGCTGGGCCAGAGCTCCTGGTGCAGGCGATCCATGCGGCTGCCGCCGGCGATGCGCTGATCGCTCCGAACGTGACCGCACGGCTACTCGCCCGATTCGCCGAGACGCAGCCGGGGTCCGCGGCCGCGCAGCCGATCGAGCCGCTGACGAGCCGCGAGGAGGAAGTATTGGTCACCGTCGCCCGCGGCCGCACGAACAACGAGATCGCAGCTGATCTCTACATCAGCCTGAGCACGGTCAAGACCCACCTGGCGAGCATCATGACCAAGATCGGCGCCCGCAACCGCGTCGAGATCGCCATGTGGGCCTACGAGACCGGCCGCATCCCCACCACCTGACCCCGCCGTGCCCGTTCTCGTGAACGAGGTGCGCACCTGGTGCGCACCTTGTTCACGAGAAGGGATTCAGGGTGGCGCTCAGTGGTGGCCGGCGGCTTCGAGCTTGGCGCGGGTGGCGACGATGGCGTCGGCGAGCTTGGCCACGATGGTGTCGACGTCGTCGCGGGTGATCACCAGCGGCGGCGACATCACATCGAGGTTGCCCATCGGGTAGGCGTCGACCCGGCTCAGGATGTGGGTGCGCTCGGGCTGGCACGTTGGTCATGTCGGCGAACGGGTTGGCGTAGGCGAGCTGGCGGCCCTGATCGGCGATGGCGTCAGCCATCTCGTGGCGGCCGAGCCCGATGTTCGTGCACCACATTCCGCCGACCGCGTCGATGTACTCGTTGCCGTTCGTGTCGAACAGGAGCGCGCCGACACCGTCAGCAAGGCCATCTCCGAAGTATCGCCGGATCACATCAGGGGTCAGACCCGCGATGTGATCGGCGGGCATGTGAGAGCTGGCATGCTGCCAGCCGGGGGTGCGCACAATGACGAAGCATGTGGTGTCGGTGTCGCTGGGCAGTTCGACGCGTGACAAGAGCGTGATCGTGGAGCTCGGCGGTGTCGAGGTTCGAGCAGAGAGACGTGGAGTGGACGGCGACCTCGACGCGTTCAACCGGCTGATGCGCGAACTCGACGGCACCGTCGATGTCCTCTCGGTCGGCGGGACCGAGATCGCGTTCCACGTCGATGGTCAGGCGCTGCAGTTCCGCTCGACCGACAAACTGGTCGAGGGCGTCACCAAGACACCACTGGTCGACGGGGCAGCGCTCAAGATGACGATCGAGCGTCGAGTGTTCGAACTCGCAGAGCCAGACCTCGGCCCGACACCTCATTTCGACCAAGCGTTCCTCAACATCGCTCTCGACCGATGGGGCATGGCACTCGCTGTCGACGAGGTCAGCGACTCCGTCGTGTACGGCGACATGATGTTCAGCTTCGGTGTGCCGGTCGCGCTGCGCAACCTGAAACAGGTGAAGCGGATGGCCCACATGCTCGTGCCGGTGGCTGGTCGACTTCCGTTGAAGTGGCTCTACCCGACGGGTGAGAACCAGACGGTCCGCAACCCCAAGTTCGCCAAGCACTTCGAGGCGGCCGATCTGATCTGCGGCGACTTCCTCTACATCGGCAAACACGCCCCCGACGACCTCTCGGGCAAGACGATCCTCACCAACACGACGACCGAGGAGAACGTCGACTGGCTGAGCGGCACGGGCGCGGTACGGCTGATCACGACGACGCCGCGCTTCGACGGCCGGAGCTTCGGTACCAACCTGACCGAGGCGTTGATCACCGCGGCGGTCGGTGCGGACCGTCGGCTGACGATCGACGAGATGAACGCGGCGATCGACGAGCTCGCCATCCGCCCGAGCGTCACGACCTTCTGATTCGCACCGACACGGGACACCGGACCGTGGCCTCTGTTTGTTCGACAGGCGGATGGGTACGTTGGTCGCGGCTCGCTACCAGCGAGACCACCATCGAAAGGCAGGTATCCACATGGGACTCCATCTCGGCGACACCGCCCCCGACTTCACCGCCATGACCACCGACGGCGAGATCTCCTTCCACGAATGGAAAGGCGACTCGTGGGCGGTCTTCTTCAGCCACCCGGCCGACTTCACCCCGGTGTGCACGACCGAACTCGGTCGAACCGCCGCCCTCAAGGACGAGTTCGACAAGCGCAACACCGAAGGCACTCGCACTGTCGATCGACCCGATCGAAGACCACCGCAAATGGGCACCCGACATCGGCGAGATCACCGGCACCGCACTCAACTTTCCGATCGTGGCCGACCCAGACCATCGCGTCGCCGAGCTCTACGACATGATCCACCCCGGTGAGGGCGACACCTCCACGGTGCGTTCGGTGTTCATCGTCGATCCCAGCCAACAAGCTGCGTCTCATGCTCGACCTACCCGAAGTCGGTGGGCCGCAACTTCAACGAGATCGTCCGCGTCATCGACGCGCTCCAGGCCACCGACAAGGACCCGATCGCCACCCCGGCCGACTGGATGCCCGGCGACCGAGTGATCGTCGGCATGGGCGTCTCCACCGAGGAGGCCAAGCAGCAGTTCGAGAACGTCGAGGAACTCAAGCCGTACCTGCGCTTCGCCGACGCCCCGAAGTGAGTTCAGAAATCTGACGCTCAGATACGTAGCCTTGGAAACAATTTCCTAGGCTACGTATCTGTGCCGAACGCCGCCACCCGAACTCCTGACGCCCTCACGAACGACGACGTCGAGCGTCTCCGCCTGGTGGTGCTGAGACTGTCGAGGCGTATCCGCACGAATTCCGTCGACGAACTCACCCCGTCGCAGCAAGCGGTGTTCGCGTCGATCGCCAAGAACGGACCAGCCACGATTGGCCGGATCGCGGAACTCGAGCACGTGCAACCCCCGTCGGCCAGCAAGATCGTCGCCTCGCTCGAAGCGCGCGATCTGGTCGAACGTCGTTCCGATCCCGACGACCGGCGCTGCTCACTGATCGCGATCACCGAGGCCGGGTCGACCTACCTCGAAGGGGCCCGTGCGGCGGGACGGTCGTGGCTGGCGGCGCAGCTCACTGAACTCGACGGCGCCGATGTCAGCTCACTCGCAACGGCGCTGCCCGCACTCGAACAGCTCGTGGCGTCCGAGGTATGAACCAGCGAGTCGCCGCCCTCTCCAGCCGCACGTTCGCCGCGATGCGGTTCCGCAACTACCGGCTGTACTTCTTCAGCCAGGTCGTTTCGTTCTCGGGCACCTGGATGCAGGGCATCGCGCAAGCCTGGCTCGTGCTCGAACTCACCGGCAGCGGCACTGCGCTCGGCACCGTGGTCGCCATGCAGTTCCTCCCCACGCTGCTGCTCGCACCGTTCGGCGGGGTGATCGCCGACCGGTTCGACAAGCGCAAGCTGATCATGGTCACCCAGTCGATCGCCGGACTGCTCGCGCTCACACTCGGCATCCTCACGATCAGCGGAGCAGTCGAATTGTGGATGGTGTATCTGATCGCCGCCGGCTTCGGCGCGGTCACCGCGGTCGACAATCCGAGTCGCCAGACGTTCGTGATGGAGATGGTCGGACCCGCCGACATCGCCAACGCCGTGACGCTCAACAGCGTGGTCGTCAACGCCGCCCGAGCGATCGGCCCGGCGATCGGTGGGGTGATCATCGCCACGGTGGGTATCGGCGAGTGCTTCGTCGTCAACGCGTTCAGCTACCTGGCCGTGATCATCGCCCTGACGCTGATCCGTACGTCCGAGCTGCATCCGTCGGCCAGGAGTGCCCGGGCGCCCGGTCAGCTTCGGGAGGGCTTCACCTACGCCTGGAACACCCCGACGCTGCGCGTCACACTGGTCATGCTGGCCATCATCGGCACGTTCACCTACGAGTTCACCACCACCTTGCCGCTGTTCTCCGAGTTCACGTTCGGCGCCGGCAGCAGCGGTCTCGCCACGATGACCGCGTTGATGGGTGTCGGTGCCGTCGTCGGCGGTCTGGTGGTGGCGTCGGGCGGGCCACCCACCCCGCAACGGCTGGTGATGGTCGCGGCATCGTTCGGCACCTCGGTGCTGATCGCTGCGATCATGCCGACGATCGGCTTGGTGTTCATCGTGATGCCGTTCGTCGGTGCCGCCAGCGTGGCGGTGATCTCGCTGTCGAATGCGACGTTGCAGCTCAACTCCGACGCCAAGCTTCGTGGCCGCGTCATGGCGATCTTCTCGATGGCGCTCATCGGCTCCACCCCGATCGGTGGCCCCTTGATGGGCTGGATCGGCGAGACCATCAGCGCGAGGGTGTCGTTGCTGATCGGCGGTTTCGCCGCAGTCGTTGCCGCCATGTACGGCTGGTGGAGCCTCACGCGATCTGCTGCGGGCACCACCGAGTCCCCCGGCGTCGAGCAGCGACCCGTCGAGGCGGCGACGTGATCGCTGCGTCCCTCGGTTGAACAGCCGCGGATCAACGAGTTCGCGCAACGTCAGAGATCGGAAGCGAGAGGCGGAACGTCGCTCCGGGAGCGGTCGCTTCGACGACGACGTCACCGCCGTGGGCGCGCGCCAGGCTGCGGGCGATGGTCAAGCCGAGACCGCGCCCGGCTCGGCGACCCCCGGTCTCCGAACCGCGATAGAACCGCTCGAAGATTCGGTCGACCTCGTCGACGGAAATCCCCGATCCCGTGTCGATCACATCAACGAACGCCAGAGACGGCCCGCGGCCGGTGCGCACGGTGACCGTGCCGCCGGCAGGTGTGTGACCCAGCGCATTGCCGAGCAGATTCGACAGCACCTGGGTCAGACGGTCGACGTCGCCGCGAATCCACATCGGTTCGGACGAATCGCCGACGTCGACGGCCAAGGTGACCGAGGCGTACTCGAACTGCGGTCGCAGTCGCTCGGCGGCGGCCGCTGCGACCGCAACCAGATCGAGATCCGCCAGATCGATGACGAGCGCGCCCTCGTCAGCCCGCGAGAGCAACGTGAGGTCGTCGACGATGCGCTGCAGGCGAGATGCCTCGTCGGCGATCGCAGCGAACACCTCGCCCGACGGCGCGATGACCCCGTCGATGAGACGTTCCGTCTGGCCGCGTATCACCGTGATCGGTGTGCGCATCTCGTGGGTCACCTCGCCGAGCAACTGCGTGCGTCGCTGCTCGACCGTGGCGAGGTGCTCGCCGAGATGATTCACGTCGTTGGCCAGCGAGGCGAGCTCGGTTTCCGCAGGCACCGGGACCGGCGTTGCGAAATCGCCAGCGGCCATCCGGCGTGTTGCAGCGCTGAGTTGATCGAGAGGACGCAGCAGCCTGGTACCCACGAACGCCGCGACGAACGCCGCGGCGATCAACGCTGCAGCAACCCCGAACAGGAGGGCCGGCACCAGGGACTCATCGAGCGCCGACGTGAGCTGCGATTCGGTCGCAACGGTGGAGCGACCTTGGCCTCGGCCGAACCCGAATCCGCCGAGTCGTCGTTCGTAGACCGTCCTCGTGACCACGGTTCCGACCACGAACATCGCCACGGCGCCCGCGACGACGACCGCCACGTACGACAGGAAGAGCCGCGTGCGCAGCCGACGAGGGAACCATGTCCGGCTCACCGCGGAGTGCCCACGCACTTGTATCCGACTCCCCGCACAGTCCCGATGAACCGGGGGTTGTCCGCGGCGTCGCCAACAGCCTTGCGGAGATTGCCGATGTGGACGTCGACGAGACGCTCGTCGCCGTAGAAGTCCCACCCCCACACCTTCTCGATGAGTTGGCGCCGGGTGAACACTCGGCCCGGCGCCTCCGCGAGCGTCGCGAGAAGCTGAAACTCGAGACTCGTCAGCTCGATCAATTCGCCGTCGACGCGCACCTCGTGGCGAGAGCTGTCGATGGTGAGGCCATCGAGTCGGGTCACCTGATCGTCTGCGGCGCCGGCTCCGGTGGCAGCGCTGTCACCATCTCGCTGGCGACGGAGCACCGCTCGCACCCGCGCCACGAGTTCGCGTGGACTGAACGGCTTGGTCACATAGTCGTCGGCACCCAGTTCGAGTCCGATCAACTTGTCGGCCTCGTCCGCACGCGCAGTGAGCAAGATCACGTAGACCGCAGAGGTTCGCCTCATCTCACGCAGCACGTCGAAGCCGCTGATGCCTGGCAGGCGCAGGTCCAACACCACGAGGTCGGGAGCACCCTTGGCGAACCGAGTGAGGGCCTCTTCGCCGTCGGCCACCTCCTCGACCTCGAATCCCTCGTTGCGAAGAGAGGAACCGACCAGGTCACGAAGAGCGGCCTCGTCATCGACCACCAGAACTCGTTGGTGCGCCACGAGGCTCATCGTAGGAGGAACCTCGTCGCCTCCACCAGAGATGGCCTGGCTTCGAGTGCCCAAGCGTCAGCCGCTCGGTCCCCGCTCAGTCGCGCTCGACACGATCTCGTCGAAGATGGCCGAATCGAGCTGAGTCGGCTCGTACGTCACACCTCGCGACTCGAGTTGTGAGGTGAATGCACGAAGATGGTTGCGCGAGCCGCGCTCGAGATTCGCGTACACCGCGGTGATCTCGGGAATCTCCGTCGCGGCAGACCGGGCCTGCAGGTCGCTGATGTCGAGTTCCTCGATCAGTGCACCGACGCCGAGTGCGGCGTCGAGCGACCGGCTTCCGTCTGCGATCAGTTGGTCGTACAGACCCTGGAGCGTCGGGTTGACGAACGTCCCCGGGAGAGCGCCAGCGGCCGGATCCTCGATGCCGTACTGATCCAGCAGTCCGGCGACCGAATCAACGTGTGTGGTCTCACTGGCGGCGATGTTCTCGAAGATCCGTAGACCCCAGAGGTCACCGAGCACGACGTACACGTCATGCGCCAGTTGTTCCTCCTCGCGCATCCACAGCAAGCCAGCGACATCATCGCCACTGAGGGCCGAATTGGCCGGCGTCGTGGCCGTTGTCGTTGTCGTGGTCGTTGTCGTTGTCGGCGTCGTTGTCGCGACGTGGGCGTGGTTGCGGCCACCGGCATGTCGATCGGCATCGAGTCGGTCGATCCTGGATCGCTGCTGCACGAAACACCCAACATGAGCAACGCCGTCACAGCGAGAGAGCGAACTGCCGGGACGACCCGTCCCGGCAGTTCGTTGTTGTCAGCCATTTCCGGCGTCACCCATCTGTCCCTGACGGCGCATGGCACCATCGTCGCGTTGGGCTTGATCCTGCATGCGGTGCTGGTTCTGCGCCTGGACCTCCTCGCCCAGGCAGTCACCGTCACAGGTGCCGTCGTGGAGTTGTTCCTGCGTCCGCTGCTGGATGCGCTGTTGTTCCTGCGCACCCTGCATCACCTGGTCGGCGCTGCCGACCCGATCACGGTCACGATCTTGTTCTTGATCGACGCAGGTGGGAACCGGTCCAGCCGGTTCGGTGGTGTCGGACTGGGCCAATGCCATGCCCGCCGGGATGGCGAGCAGTCCGACCGTGGTGAGTGTCAACACGATCTTGCGCATGACCACTCCTTTCCGAGTGTCTCGAGCCCTCGGTGTTGCCGGAACCTGTTTCCGGGTCTCCTCGGGCTGCTTCTCCTTGCACCATCCATATGACCGGAACCCGATCAAGCACAGATGGTGATCACGATGAAGATGCGATGAAGACGAGAACCGAGTCGGGACGTGACGCCGCGACGGGTCGCTCGAATCGGGGACTTTGTGCACTGTTTCACAAAGTCGGATGGCAACAGGATGGAGACCATGGAATTTCCCACTGCTCTTCGCCACGACGGCCTTCGAACCTGGATCGACGAGATGGTCGAGCTCTGCCAACCCGATCAAGTTCACTGGTGTGACGGCACCGTCGAGGAATACGACAAGCTGACCGGCGAACTCGTCGACGCCGGCACGTTCACCCGACTCAACGACGAGTACCGACCCAACAGCTTCCTCGCCCGTTCCGACCCGAGCGACGTCGCCCGCGTCGAGGACCGCACGTACATCTGCAGCCGCACTCGAGGCGACGCCGGGCCGACCAACAACTGGATGGACCCCACCGAGATGAAGGGAATCCTCAACGATCTCTTCTCCGGCTGCATGAAGGGACGCACGATGTACGTGATCCCGTTCAGCATGGGCCCGATCGGTTCGCCGATCGCCCAGATCGGCGTGGAGATCAGCGACTCCGCCTACGTGGCGGTGAACATGAAGATCATGACCCGCATGGGCACGGCGGTGCTCGATGCGCTCGGCGACGACGGCACGTTCATCCCCTGCGTCCACACGGTCGGCGCGCCGCTCGCCGCCGGTGACACCGATGTGCCATGGCCGTGCAACCCCGATGTGAAGTACATCGTGCACTACCCCGAGGAGCGAGCGATCTGGTCGTACGGCAGTGGCTACGGCGGCAACGCGCTGCTGGGCAAGAAGTGCCTCGCCCTCCGCATCGCGTCCACGATGGGACGAGACGAGGGATGGCTCGCCGAGCACATGCTGATCATGGGGGTCACCGATCCCGACGGCGACACGACGTATGTGGGTGCGGCATTCCCGAGCGCCTGCGGCAAGACCAACTTCGCCATGTTGGAGCCGCCGCCAGAGTTCGCCGCCGAGGGCTGGAAGGTCACCACGGTCGGCGACGACATCGCCTGGATCAAGCCCGCCGCTGACGGCAAGGTGTACGCCATCAACCCAGAAGCCGGATACTTCGGCGTGGCCCCCGGCACGTCGGTGAAGACCAACCCGAGCGCGATGGCCTCGATCCGGGCGAACACGATCTTCACCAACGTCGCGCTCACCGACGACGGCGACGTGTGGTGGGAGGGAATCGGCACGCCGGCCCCCGATCACCTGATCGACTGGACCGGCGCCGACTGGACTCCCGACAGCGGACGCAAGGCCGCACATGCCAACTCACGTTTCACCGCTCCGGCCGAACAGAACCCGGTGATCGACCCGAAGTGGGACGATCCGGCGGGCGTGCCGATCAGCGCGTTCGTCTTCGGTGGACGCCGGTCGGGCACGATGCCCCTCGTGTACCAGTCGTTCAACTGGGCGCACGGTGTGTATCTCGCCGCAACGATGGGGTCGGAGACCACCGCCGCCGCGTTCGGCGAGCAGGGCGTGGTGCGCCGCGACCCGTTCGCGATGCTGCCGTTCGCCGGCTACCACATGGCCGACTACTTCAACCACTGGCTCTCGTTCGGCAGGACGATCGCAAACCCGCCCCGCATCTTCGGGGTCAACTGGTTCCGCACCGACGACGAGGGCAACTTCGTGTGGCCTGGCTTCGGCGAGAACATGCGGGTGCTCGAGTGGATCGTCAAGCGCTCCCACGGGGAGGCCTACGCGTTGGAGAGCCCGATCGGATGGATGCCTCGCTACAGCGACATCGACCTCGCCGGTCTCGACGACTTCAGCGAGGACGATTTCTTCCGGGCGATGTCGATCGACCGCGACGATTGGGACAAGGAGATCCTCGCCCACGACGAACTCTTCATCCGCCTCAACGATCGGATCCCCAAGGAGTTGCTCGCGATCCGAGATCTGACGCTCTCGGCCCTGTGGCGCTCTCCCGAACACTGGGAGATGGTCCACGACCCCACCTGAGTCCACGAGAACAACGCGGGTCGGACCCCTGATGCAATCGGATCACAACAGGAGTCCGACCCGGAACGCAACCGACCTCAGGCGAGGTCGAAGCGGTCGAGGTTCATGACCTTGTCCCAGGCGAGGACGAAGTCACGGACGAACTTGCTGCCACCGTCGCTGGCGCCGTAGATCTCCGAGATGGCCCGCAGCTGCGAGTTCGCACCGAAGATCAGGTCGCAGCGCGTTCCGGTCCACTTCACCTCGCCGGTCGCACGATCGTGACCCTCGAAGACTTCGGCGTCAGCCGCCGTGGGCGTCCACTCGATCGAGAGGTCGAGCACGTTGACGAAGAAGTCGTTGGTGAGCGTTCCGACGCGCGAGGTGAACACGCCGTGATCAGAGCCGTCGGCGTTCGCTCCGATCGCTCGCATACCGCCGACGAGCACCGTCATCTCCGGTGCGCTCAGCGTGAGCAGTTGGGCCTTGTCGACCATCAGCGCTTCCGCCGACAGCGACGGCGCCTTGCCGACGTAGTTGCGGAAGGCGTCGGCCTTCGGCTCGAGCGGCGCAAACGAATCGGCGTCGGTCATCTCGTCGGTGGCGTCGGTGCGACCGGGAGCGAACGGCACGGTCACGTCGTGTCCGGCAGCCTTCGCTGCGGCTTCCACTCCAGCGGCGCCGCCGAGCACGATCAAGTCGGCCAGCGAGACCGGCTTGGCGAAGCCCGCTCGGATCTCTTCGAGCTTGGCCAGCACCCGGCGCAGCTGCGGCGGATTGTTGACCTCCCAGTCGTTCTGCGGGGCGAGGCGCACGCGAGCGCCGTTGGCACCGCCACGCTTGTCGCTGTCGCGATACGTCGACGCCGAGGCCCACGCCGTCGAGACCAACTCGGCGATCGTGAGACCCGAGTCGAGGATCGTCTGCTTGAGCGCTGCGATGTCGGCGTCGCCGATCAGCTCGTGATCGACGGCGGGCACCGGGTCCTGCCACAGCAGCACTTCGCTCGGAGCCTCGGGGCCCAGGTAGCGCGAGGACCGGACCCATGTCGCGGTGCAGCAACTTGAACCAGGCACGGGCGTAGGCGTCGGCGAACTCGGCGGGGTTCTCGTGGAAGCGACGTGAGATCGGCTCGTAGATCGGGTCCATGCGCAAGCGCCATGTCGGCGGTGGTCATCATCGGGGCGTGACGGCGTGACGGGTCGTGGGCGTCGGGCACGATGTCCTGCGCCTCGGGGTTCGACGCCTTCCACTGCTTGGCGCCAGCGGGGCTCTCGGTGAGCTCCCACTCCCAGCCGAACAGCGTGTCGAAGTAGCTGTTGTCCCAGGTGGTCGGTGTTGGCGTCCAGGCGCCTTCGATGCCGCTGGTGGTGGTGTCGACGCCCTTGCCGGTACCGAAGCTGTTCTTCCAGCCCTGGCCCATCTGCTCGATCGGGGCGCCCTCGGGCTCGGGGCCGACGAGGTTCGGGTCGCCGGCGCCGTGCGCCTTGCCGAAGGTGTGGCCGCCGGCGACGAGCGCCACGGTCTCTTCGTCGTTCATCGCCATACGGGCGAAGGTCTCACGAATGTCGCGGGCCGAGGCCAGCGGGTCGGGGTTGCCGTTGGGTCCTTCGGGGTTGACGTAGATCAGGCCCATCTGGACGGCGCCGAGCGGGTTCTCGAGCTGACGGTCGCCGCTGTAACGCTGGTCGCCGAGCCATTCGGTTTCCGGACCCCAGTAGATGTCCTCCTCGGGCTGGAACACGTCGACACGACCGCCGGCGAAGCCGAACATCGGCAACCCCATCGACTCCATGGCGACATTGCCGGCGAGCAACATCAAGTCGGCCCACGAGATCTGGTTGCCGTACTTCTGCTTGATCGGCTGCAGCAGCATCCGTGCCTTGTCGAGGTTGCCGTTGTCGGGCCAGCTGTTGAGCGGTGCGAAGCGCTGTGTGCCATTGCCGCCACCGCCGCGACCGTCTTCGATGCGATAGGTGCCAGCGGAGTGCCAGGCCATACGGATGAAGAACGGGCCGTAGTGGCCGTAGTCGGCAGGCCACCAGTCCTGCGAGTCGGTCATCAGCGCGGTGAGGTCGGCCTTGAGACCGTCGTAGTCGATGCCGGAGAACGCCTCGGCGTAGTCGAAGTCGTCGTCCATGGGGCTCGACGCCGGCGAGTGCTGGTGCAGCATCCGCAGGTTGAGCTGGTTCGGCCACCAGTGCTCGTTCGCAGTGCCGCCGCGGGCGGTGTGCCCGGCGTTGGATCCGTGCATGACAGGGCAACCCTGCGAGCTGTCGTTGATCTGGAAGGCGTCGGTGGTGTCGCTCATGGCGTGCTCCTCGGTGTGGGTTTTGGGTTCGGTTGCTGGTTGGGTTCGGTTGATGGTCGGGCGCTTCATGGTGTTCAGGTTGCGGATTCGTCCGTTGCGAGACAGTCGGGGCAGCGACCCCAGTAGACGACCTCGGCTTCGTCGATCTCGAAACCGTGATCGTCGGCGGCGGTGAGGCACGGCGTGTACGCAACGGCGCAGTCGATGTCGAACATCACGCGGCAGCTGCGACAGATCAGGTGGTGATGATTGTCGCCGGTGCGGTCTTCGTAACGGGCGGGCGAACCAGCCGGTTCGATGCGACGAACGAGTTGCTTGTCGACGAACAGCGCCAGGGTGTCGTACACCGCCTGGCGCGAGACCGCCCCGATATCGGTGCGCACATCGACGATGAGATCGTCAGCAGCAGCATGCGGTCGAGCGGCAACTGCCCGGAGAACAGCCATCCGCTGCGCCGTGACGTGCACCCCGTGGTCTCGGAGAAGTTGATCGACGCCGTGAGACATGTGAAGATCCATACCGCGCTTTCTGGACTTTGTCCACATTTGGATTCCATCTGGTTGCGAATCTCGGGCGAGCCAACGAACCGCGCAGTTAGGTTGAGGGTGTGTCGAGCTACCTGACCGTGGGCGCCGTGATCGCCAACTCATCCCAGGGAAGCTCTGGGATCGGGCCCGTCGTGACAGTCGTTGGCCTCACGATCGCCAGCGCCCTCGTGCTGACGTTCGTGGTCAGCAAGTTGCCGGGTTCGAATGAGAACACCGGCGCAAGTCCGTTCAAGCGACGCCGGCGGAAGGATCCCTTCGGCCAGCCGCCCGACGATCCGATGGACCGACCTCCGACGAGCCCGTTCGACCGCTGAGCCAGCCCGTTCCCGTGTCACGGCCGTGTGAACGGTGCGAGAACTGGCGGAACAGCCGACAACGGTTCGGCGTGAAGTGGATACGGTCCCCTGCTTCAGCCGGTCGCGCCCGACGCGCCGACCGGACCAACACAACGAGGAGATCCGGTGAGCGGAAACGCCGTACGGCAGCAAGCGATCAGTGACATCACGAATCGGGCGACAATGCCCACCACGACCGGTGGTCCATTGAGCGAGATCTGGGCGTGCGACGTCTTCAGTCTCTCGACGATGGAGGAATGCCTCTCGAAGAACGCCTTCAAGGCCATGAAGGAGACGGTGCGCACCGGCGCCCCACTCGATCCGGCGACCGCCGACATCGTGGCGGCAGCCATGAAGGATTGGGCACTGCAGAAGGGCGTCAAGTTCTTCTCACACGTCTTCTACCCGTTGACCAACATCACCGCCGAGAAGCACGACGGGTTCATCGTCACCAACTCCGACGGCAATGCCATCACCGAGTTCACCGGCAGCCTGCTGATCAAGGGCGAACCCGACGGCTCGTCGTTCCCCAACGGCAGCCTTCGGATGACCAACGCCGCCCGCGGCTACACCGCATGGGATCCATCGAGCCCGGCGTACGTGATGAACACGCCGAACGGTGCCACCTTGATGATCCCGAGCGTGTTCTTCTCGTGGACCGGTGAATCGCTCGACAAGAAGATCCCGCTGCTCAAGTCGAACACCGCGATGGACACTGCAGCGCAGCGAGTGCTCGCCCTGATGGGCGAGACCGAGATCGACACCTTGAATTCGAGCTGCGGCGCCGAGCAGGAGTACTTCCTGATCGACGCCAACTTCGCGAACGCCCGACCCGACCTCTTGTTGGCAGGCCGCACCCTCTTCGGTGCTCCGTCGCCGAAGGGCCAGGAGTTCGACGACCACTACTTCGGTGCGATCCCCGCCCGAGTCCAGGTGTTCATGCAGGACTTCGAGGACAAGCTGTACCGGCTCGGCATCCCCGCCAAGACCCACCACAACGAGGTCGCTCCCGGGCAGTTCGAGATCGCCCCGTACTTCGAGGCCGCCAACGTGGCCGCCGACCATCAGCAGCTGATGATGACCATCATGAAGGCCACCGCCAAAGAGCACGGCTTCGTGTGCCTGTTGCACGAGAAGCCGTTCGCCGGCATCAACGGATCGGGCAAGCACGTCAACTGGTCGGTCGGCAACTCGACGCAGGGCAACCTGCTCGACCCCGGCAGGACACCGCACGACAACCTCAACTTCCTGCTGTTCTGCGGCGCGGTCATCCGTGGCGTGCACCTGTACGGCCCGCTGCTGCGAGCCGTGATTGCATCGGCTGCCAACGACCACCGCCTCGGGGCCAACGAGGCGCCGCCGGCGATCCTGTCGGTGTACCTCGGCGACCAACTCGAAGCGGTCTTCAACGACATCAAGGACGGCAACCTGGCCGTGTCCAGCGAGGGAGGCGTGATGGACCTCGGTCTCTCGCAGATCCTGCCGTTCACTCGTGACCCTGGCGACCGCAACCGCACCTCGCCGTTCGCGTTCACCGGCAACCGGTTCGAGTTCCGTGCCGTTGGTTCATCGCAGTCGGTGTCGGGCCCGCTGGTCGCGATGAACACGATGCTCGCCGACTCGCTCGACTGGATCGCCGACAAGCTCGAAGCCGAACTCGCCGGCGGCAAGGGTCAGGTCGAAGCGGTCGCCGCAGTGCTCCAGGAGCTGATGCAGCTGCACGGCAACGTGATCTTCGGTGGCGACGGCTACTCGTCGGACTGGCACACGATGGCGGTCGAAGAGCGAGGCCTGCGCAACATCCCGACCACCGCCGACGCTCTGCCGGCATTGATCGACGACGAGGTCGTGGCGCTCTTCGAGCGCACCGGCGTGTTGTCGCCCGTGGAACTCGAGAGCCGCTACGAGGTCTACGCCGAGCAGTACATCCTGTCGATCGGCGTCGAGGCCAAGACGACAGCCGAGATCGCGAAGACCATGCTGTATCCGGCAGCGATGGCCTACGTGTCCGACCTGGTCGGCAGCATCAACGGTGCTGCGTCACTCGGCGTGAAGGTCGACGTCGGCACGGTGACCAACATCGCCGGCGAAGCGAACGCACTGATCACTGCGGTGGCCGAACTCGAAGCGGCACTCACGGTGCACGACTTCGAGAGCACGGCGGAGCACATGCAGTACTGCGCCGGAACGCTGCGCGGCTTGATGGACGAGGTGCGCCTGCACGGCGACGCCCTCGAAGCCGAAGTGGCCGACGCCTACTGGCCGATGCCGAAGTATCGCGAGATGCTCTTCATCAAGTAGCGGCGTTCTCAGGCGTTCGAGCCCCCTCAGCCGCCGGTCGCAGTGACGTCGCCCGCAGGGGGCTCGAGGATCTTGTCGACTCGGTCCCACACCACCGGGTCGAACCCATCGACCGTGATCGTCAACGTGTCCGGCTCGCACTCATAGGTGCCGCTTCCCTGGTCGATCGCGCTCGGGAAGCTGAACGAGCCGCCACCCGGGAGGTCGGTCGACACCTGGTTGAACGACTCGACGAGGTTGTTGACGACCACTCGTTCACCGTCGGCGCTGTAGGTGCCTTCGGCGAAGCTGTCGACGGTGAACGAGAAGGTACCGGCATTCGCCATCCCGAATTCGATCCTGAACCCGTCACGTTGCTCGCGTACGACCTCCTCGTCGACGAACTGGATGTAGTACGCGCCGCCAAGAGACCACTCGATGTCGCCCGGGAATCGGCGCTCCCTCGGCGGCCATCCCGTTCTCGAGCAACGACTGGAACGTGTCGAGTCGTAGCGACCACGTACCGAGCACGCAGGGGTCGCAGGCCGCCTCCTCGACCCTGTCGATCTGCACCACGAAGTTCTGGTCACTCGTGAGGCTCGTGCCCACGAACGCGTGATGTGAGGGCGCACCACATGTCGACCTGACTTCGGGAGCGACGCCCGTCCATTCGCCGAGGACCGAGCGCTTGGCCCAATCGACCGACGAGAGACGACCGCCGGTCGTGGTGGTGGCATCGGACTGGAAGACGCGCAGCTTCGGGTCGTACGGCAGCAGCCATCGGCCTCCCACGTACTGCGCTACCGCCGCATCGATCGTGCGGCCGGCATCGTCCTTGGCAACCGAACGAGCGGGCCGATAGTAGATGGCACGTGGCAGGCCGGTCCCGTCCTGGTCTTTGAGCGTTCCGGCGGCGAACTCGACGATGAAGTTGTGGAAGGTCTCGTCGAGCCCTGACAGCTCGTCCACGCCATTGCCCCCAGACTGCATCATCGAACGATGCAGATCGGCGACGAAGCTCTCGCCGCTCAGGTTGCTCAGGTATTGCCACCACATCCACGCCTCGTAGCTGAGTTCGTCAAGCGGCATGCTCACCGAACGACGGTCGAAGATCGGAGTCGCCCGGGACTCGTAGTCGTTGCTCGGGAACGCGACGTTCGAGAAGAATTCTGCCCCACCCTCGCGGTACCAGGCGGTGCCGGCGGGAACCTCCATCGGGAAGCCGTCGTAGTGCTGAATGCAATGCCATGCCTCGTGAGCAACGACCTGTTCGAAAGCGTCAGGACCATCGCCCCATGCATTGCCGAAGATCGAGATCGGGCACCCTGCAACGCTGATCGTGCCCCAGGCTGCTGTCGTGGTGGCAACGCCGGCGACGGCATGAGACTCGGACATCTGCACGTCGGTGAGGATCAGGTCCATCTCGCCGATGGTGCCGAGATCCTGATAGGTCAACACCGACGTCTCCAGCGCACTCGAGCGCGACGGGGGCGAGGTTGAGCGCGACCGGATCATCGGCGAAGCTGCGCGGTACGAAGACCCGGAGTCGCACGCCGGCGACCTCTTGGGTGAGCACGTCGTAACACGTCGAAAAGACGACGGCGCTGTCCCAGTCGGCGGGGTCGACTGGCGCACAGTCGCTGGTTGCTCCCTGAGCCGCGGGACGGGCGAATCCTTGCGGGCCGACGAGATCCTCTGGAGATGCCAGGGTCGCTGCATCGAGTGAGTCGGCTGGTGGCGCGAAGACCTCGTAATAGTCGCGCAGCGATACGAGTTCGGACTCGTTGTACTCGTCACCGAGCGCAAGGGCGTTGGCGCGTCGCAAGACGTCACCGAGATCGGGAAACACCACCTCGTCGATGCCCGGCACCTGATCGGAAGCAACCTTGCCGAGCACCCAGCCGAGCACGTTCGTCAGCCCGTCGCGCTCGTCCCAGATGCCCGCGTCGATCCCGAAATCGACGACTTCGTCGAACGTCAACGGCCCGAGGGCAGCGACATCTTGCTCCACGAGGGCGCCGTCCTCGTCGACGATCACCGATTCGGTCGGTCGTGGCACCGTGGTCACGGGCGCCAGGTCGGCCACCGCCGCCGATCCCCCGGCATCGGTGTCTGAACCTGTCGGTTCGTTCGACTCTGTTGCACCGTCCGCCGTGTTCTCCGCCCGACTGGCGTCGTCTGACCCGCCCGAACACGCGCTGAGCAACCCCAACACGATGATTCCCACCCCGATCGTCCGTCTCCCCATCGGGCAAACGTAGGCCGAGTCGCACCGGCCGGCTATGCCCGCGGTCCGAATCTGCCCGAACGATCCGCGACATCGGCCACGCCCTCGTCGGGCACCACGCACCGATCGAACTCCTCGACGAACTCACCGCCACGCTCGACGATCTGACCCGGCGACTCAGCCAAGGCCCGCACCGGTCGCGCAGCGAGGTTCGAAGCGACGGACAATTCGGCGAACCGCCGCCGGACGGTTCGGTGATGACCACCTACGACGAGCGACCGATCTCCGGGCGGTCGAGTCCGTGGGGACTCGATCTCGAAGTGCGGCGCGACGGCGACGAAGCGGTCGCCACCACCACGTTGCGCGCCGCGCACGAAGGCGCCCCCGATCGCAGCCACGGCGGCATCGTCGCGGCGCTCTTCGACGATGTCTACGGCTTCGTCCTGCAGATCAATGGCTGGATGGCATTCACCGGCGAGCTGTGGATCCGCTACCAGGCGGGAGTCCCGATCGGTGAACCGCTCGAGTGCCGAGTGCGTCTCGATCGGGCCGAGGGTCGCAAGCTGTTCATGACCGGCGAACTCACTGTGGTCGCATCGGGTGACGTACTCGCACGCTCGACCGCCACCTTCATCTCGATCGACCTCAGCCAGTTCATTCCCTGAGCGAGCTCACGTCGTTCGGACGACACCGCGAGATGTGTCGTGGTTGTTCGCCCGATCCGAAGCCTTTCGGTTGAGGCCGTAGGGTTGATGCCATGTCCAGCCCCAGGTGCAGCACGTCCGCGGCGCCGGCAACAACGAGCGGCTGGTGCGTTGGTCGTACTCGTCACCGTGATGCTTGGGCTCGCTGCCGGGGCCACCCCTGTCAGTGCGCACACCAGCTTCGTTCGTTCGGACCCGGCGAACGGCGTGGTGCTCACCGAGCCGGTCGACGAGATCACCATCGAATTCACGGGTGTCTCCACCGAGGCAGGCGACGGTTTCGTCGCTCTCGATCCGAGCGGCGAGCTTCGCCAGCCCACGTCGGTGACCACCGCCGACAACAAGGTGTTCCTGCTGTCGTTCGATCCCGCCCTCTCGGGTGGCGTCGTGGGCGTGAGGTGGAGTGTTCGCGCTGGTGACGCCCATCCGATCAGCGGCAGTTTCTCGTTCACCGCCGGCGGGGGTGTTCCAGGCGTTGACGACACCACGCTCGCGCTCGACGGCTCGCTGGCCGGTGGCAGCGGTTCAGGCGACAGCGACTCGACTTCGATGTCAGCAGCCGAGATGTCCGTCATGGACGAGTTCCTGCAGGTCGACCAAACACAGCCGGGAGAAACCACGGCCACGATCGGCCGTTTGCTCAGCATCGCAGGGATCGTGTTGGCGATCGGTTTCCTTGCGTTCGCCGCCACCACACTGCGCGGCTCGAAACGCGAGGTCGAAGGGCTGATCGCGGCGGTGCGCATCGTTGCAGGAGTCATCGTTGCCGGTGCAGCCATCGAGTACTTCGGTGTTGCGCGCATCGGCGGCGATGCGCTGACGTCGGCGTGGTCGTCATCAGCCGGTGCCGCGATCGTGCTCCGAGCACTCGCTGGTCTGGCGATCGCCATCGGACTCGTGGCCACGACGTCCTCGGTTCGACCTCCACGTGCGGCGCGGTCGTTGTCGGCAGCGACGGGCACCTCGACAACCGATGCCCTCGACGCATGGACGGTTGCGGCCACCGGCACCGACCTCGACGACCCACTGGCTCGTCCAACCCGACCAGAACGGTGCCGGTGGCGGCCCGAGCGCTCATCTGGGCTGGCGTACCTGGGCGTCGGGCTCGCGATCGTGTCGTTCTGGTTCGATGGCCACACCGTGTCGAAGGGTTTCCGGCCGCTGCACGCGTTCGCCAACAGCGTGCATGTCGTGGCGGGATCGGTGTGGGTCGGCGGCGTGATTGCGATGGCCGCAGTGCTGTGGTTCCGCCACCGCAAGCAGCAACCCGCCGGTGCGCTCGAACTGGTCGTGCGCTTCTCCAATGTTGCTGCGGTCGCCCTTGGCGCCGTCGTTGTTGCCGGGTTGGTGATGGCCGTGGCAGTGCTCGACTCGTTCGGCGAACTCACCTCGACGCCGTGGGGTCAAACCCTCATCCTCAAGTCAGCGGCCGCCGGTATCGCAATGGCAGTCGGTGCGTACAACCACTTCCGACTGATGCCGGCGCTCGAACGCAACCCCGACGATCTCGCCCTGCACGACACTGTGCGCTCGACCGTGACTGCCGAAGCGATTCTGCTCGGCTTCGTCGTCGTGGTCACCGCATGGCTCGTCGCTGCGGCGTCGTAATTCGGTTCGATCAGGGTCGAGGGAAGAAGATGGGGACATGACGAAGGACGACGACATGGTGCGCGACGACGACATGGTGCGCGACGACGCACCCGGCAGCAACGACACCCAGGCGGTGGAGCTGTTCATGGGCGAGGAACCCACGATGATCGAACCGACACTGTCGGTGCGTGCCGCCGCAGCGCGACTCCGAGATGCCGGTGTCGGCCTGCTCGTGGTGGGCACCGCCGATCAGGTGAAAGGCGTGGTGTCCGAACGCGACATCGTGCGCTGTGTTGCCGAGGGCGCCGACCTCGATGCCACCACCGTCGAAACGATCGAGAGCGAAGACCTGAAATGGGCCTCACGCACCGCCTCGGTGGCAGACGTGGTCGAGGAGATGATGGAGAACTACCTCCGCCACGTGCTGATCGCCGGCGACGGCGGAGAGCTCGTCGGCGTGGCTTCGATGCGCGACCTGATGGCTGCGTATCTGAGCTGAACGCCCCGCCGGCGGCCCCGCCTCGGCGGGAACGGTCACCTGAGAGCTTTGATCGCGTTCGTCCAGGCTTGCTTGTACTCGAGCACTGCCTTGTCGAACCTGCCGGCCGAGGCGTAGTCCGCCGCGTCGGCGAGGGACTGTTGGGCCTTGGCGATCGTCTTGGGATCGCCGCCTGCGTCGATCGCGGTCTGGATCTGCACCGTGGCGAGGCGTCGATCTGCTTCGACCAGGTCGTCGATTGCTTCGCTGGCGACGGCCAGGTCGACCTTGGCGAGCGCAACCACCGCTTGGCGTTCACGGTCGAACACCCGCTTTCCGTGCTTCGGGTCGAGCGTGATGTCGTCCAGCCACCATGGCGACGTCAGGCTCTGATCGATCCGGTCGATCGCCTTCCGGATGAACTGGTCGGCCTTGCGATCACCACTGGGAACAGCTGCGGCGAGCGCAGAGCGGGTGGATTCCTTCAGGTAGCGCGGCGTGTCCAAACGGAGCCCGATCACGACCGGGTCGTGGTCGGAGGATCGATACGGATCCGGCGCGTAGATCGCGTCCTGTGGCGCCTGCTTGAACGACGTGTCGTAGTCGATCAGGTCGGCTTCGTCGGCGTTGATGTGCCACACCGTGGTCCCGGTGACCTGGTCGACGAGGTCGGCGCTCGCCAGAGCATGGTCGAGGTAGCCGATCTGGCCGTCGAACACGTACGAATAGGCGGCCTCACCCTGGAACAGCCGGACCAGGTCGACGTAGTCGTCGGCGGTGCCCGCGCTGTCGTCGGACCCGGCCACGATCGCGTCGATCGGGTCCTCCTTGTCGTAGGAGTTGAGGTCACCGATGACCAACGTGTCGGCGTCGCCGCTGCCGGTCGGGTCGGTGGCGAGCCAGTCGACGAGGGCCTCGGCGGCGGCTGTCCGCGTGACGTTGCAGTTGCCGGACCCGTCGCCGAGGTCGGGGTCGCCGACGTCGTTGCAGTCGGAGCCCTTGGACTTCAGGTGGTTGACCGCCACCGTGAACACGCTGCCGCTCGTGTCGGCAAAGCTCTGGGCCAGCACCGGACGGCTCTTGGTGTCGATGAAGCGAGGGTCGACGGCGCTGTCGAGAACGGCGTACGAACCCACGGGTGACACCGTGCCGGGCTGGAAGAGGATGGCGACCTTGATGGCATCGGTGCCGACGGCCCCGGTTGCCACGTAGTCGTAGGTGCCCGACCCGCTGACAGCGTTGAGACTGTCGACGAGGTCGATCACGGCGTCATCGGTGACGTTGTTCTCGATCTCGATCAGGCCGACGACGTCTGCGTCGATCGCCGTAATGGCCGCCACGATCTTGTCGCGTTGCCGGTTCAGTTCGTCGACGTTGTCGGCTCCACGACATTCCTGGTTCAGGGAAGGCCCGCAGATGTCGTTGACGCCATCGTCGATCGTGGTGAAGTAGTTGAGGACGTTGAACGAAGCGACGCGAATGTCGCCGCCGACCTCGTCCGGCGCGGTCGTCCGCTGGTTGATGGCGGCGTAGTCGGCGCCCTGGGTCGGCTGGATCCGGTACAGACCGAACCCGAAGTCCATCACGCCGGTCACGTTGGCGACGGTGTCGCCGCCTCGGAACAGGTTGTCGAGGTCGAACACCTCACCGTTCGGGTGGATCGCTGGATCGGGATTCTGGTTGGTCCGCCCGTCGTCGAGGGTGATCCGGTCGAGCGTGAACTCAGTGGCGGCCGCGATGGCATCCGGTCCGGGCTCGAACTCGGCGGTGGGAGTGAGGCTGCGCTCGGAAGTGAGCACGATTTCGCCGAACCGGTCGAAGTTGAAGTACTCCGAGATCACGAGGGCCTGCGGGAACGTGACCGACATGCCCTCGACGGGCTCGAAGTCGTCGATTGCGGTGACCGGGAGCGCCAGCGTCGCCGGTGTGGGAGCGGCGTTCCCCGAGTCGCAGACGAGCACCCCGGTCGCGGTGATCTCGGTCAGGCCGTTGAACTCCGAGACCGAACCGACCACGCGGACGCGATCACCGATGGTGACGTCGACCGCCGGGTTGGAGCCGTCGAACACGAAGATGCCCTCGGACGTCAGCGGGTCTCCGTCCGTATCGCCGTCCTCCTCCTGGAGGTGGAAGCCGTTGAGGTCACCGTTGGTGCCGCTGGCGCCGTCCTGGAAATCGCCGACGACGATGGCCTCGACGGAATGTGTCTGACCCACCAGCGGGCTTGCCGCACCGTCGCCCTGGATGGCACTGATCAGCGTTGACGGTTCGCCGCAGAAGCCGGTCGGCGGTGGCACGACGATCTCGTTCGGTGCGCCCGGCGTGTTGATCGCCTCGCCAACTTTGGCCGTCCCGGCAAAGCCGGGAATGCCGGCGAGGTCGAAGTCGTTGCGGACCCAGTCGGCGGGCGAGTCGGTGTCGGTGCCGTCCGGGAAGCGCGACGCGCCGCCCGGAGCGAACGTGCTGACGCCGTCGTAGTTCGGGCCGAGCACCGTCGAGGAGTAGGTGAGGTCGCCTGCGCCGCCGTCGGCGACGGCGACGTCATCGACGATCCGGGTCCACGGTGCGACATCGATCACTCCGTTGTCGTCGACGTCGACGTCGTCGCCGATCGCTCCGGTGAACCCCTCGACGAGGAGCAGCGTGATCGTGCCGTTCTCGATCGACAGGTTCCCGACGGCCGTGGTCCAGAAGCCCGCTCCATCGGTGGTGCCGACCGCGAAGGTCCGGTCGATGGTTCCGGTGGTCGTGTCACCCTCGATCTCGAGGACGGTCAGCTCGGCGTAGTCGCTGTTCGATGCGCCGAGAACCTCGACGTATTCCACATCGGCGCCGGCCGTGCTGGCGGAGAACTCGTTGATGACGGGATCGACGGGGCCGCTACCGCCACCATCGCAGGTGGTGGCGTGGGCACCGAGCCCGTCGAAGGTGTTGTTCGCGAAGGTGGTCCACTCCACCGAGGCGTCGAACGCATCGTCGGCATTGGTGTCGCCGGCGCAGATCGTCTCGTTCCGGCGGAGGGTGTCGTCCTGGCCTCCTCCCGCCCACTGGCTGCCCGGGTCGAACCCGATCTGGCCGAAGGCGTCGATGACGACGCCGTTCTTGCGCAGGACCAACGCATCGTCGCCGTTGAAGTTGATGACCGCATTGCTGACGAGGTCCGTGGCGTCGAGGATCGCCGGGTCGGCTTGTGAGTTGGCCAGGACGAACACGTCGCCGTCGGCAATCGTCCCGCTGAGCGCAACGCTCTGGCTGACGGTGGCCGAACCGTTGCTGTAGAGCTCGAGCGTGTAGGTGCCGGCGCTCAGATCAACGGCACCACCGGTGCCGTTGTAGATCTCGATCGCCTTGTTGAACGACGATCCCTCGATGTACTCCGAGATGAACAGATCGGTCGGGGCAGCCGCCGCGACCGGCGATGAACCGCTGATCAGGATGGGCGCGAACGACGCGACCAGCGCGCCGACGAGCAGACCCCGACGAACCTTGGCGGGCGTGGTGGGAGTGGTGCCGATCATGGTGTTCCCTTCCGAAGCGCCCGCTGCGGATGTGCGATGTATCGGCTGGAATCCTGGCGGAGCCCAGCGGTGTTCATGTGAGCGATGAGCCGGTTCCCCCCGACATGATGATCGGGGGGAACCGGTGACGCATCAGGGCAGCTCGTTGACCCGGTCGATGCTCGGAGGAGCGACCGGGCTGAACGTGCCGAGGTAGTTGGTGAACGCCTGCAGGTCGTTGCCACCATCGAGCCGTGGCGTACTGACGGTGCCGAGCGTGGTGAAGTTGTCCCCGCCGTCGGCGAGGAAGTTGTTCACCGTCACGTTGTACGTTCCCGTCGGGTCGAGTGCTGCACCGTTCAACTGCACGTTGCTGACGGTGATCGAGGTGCAGTTGCCCTCAACAATCGTCGTGGCCAGATCGTAGGTGAACCCGGTCGACACGCCGAGGTGCAGGAACGGTCGGCTCGAACCGATCGGCTGACACTGCTCCTCGAGTACCGAGACGATCTGAGCGCCGGTCATCTCGTAGGTGACCAGCGTGTTGCCGAACGGCTGGAACGTGAACGCCTCGCCGAACGTGACGACTCCGTCGCCCTCCGGCACCGCCTGCGACTCGGCAAAGGTCAGATCCGAGCGCAGACCACCTGGGTTCATGAAGGCGATCTCGGCGAAGTTCGACGAGGTCGCCCAGAGCTGGGCGTCGGCGACGAGGTTTCCAGCCGCCGATTCGACACCTCGATCACTCCCGCCGGTACCACCTCGGTTGATGTCCGCCGTGATCGTGCCCACCGGCGTGTTGCCCGCCGCATCGAAGAGCGGCGTCCACTTGTCGATGATCGACGTCATGGCGGGGTCCTTGACGAGGTCCGCCTGGATCACTGCATGGTTGGTCGAAGTGCTGAGGTCGCGGTTGACGTCGTTGGTCTCCGTGTCGAGGACCAGGTTGACCTCGGTGACGACACGGCCGAACGAGTAGGCGCTCGTCACGATGCGGGGCTCGCCCGCCGGATCGTCGAGCACACAGTTGTACGGCAGATGGGTGTGACCGGTGATCACGACGTCGATCTCGGGATCGAGCGCGTTGTTGATTTGAACGATCGGGCCGGAGATGCCGACACAGGCGTCGACGTCACCCGGGGGCGGGGTCTGCGAGCCGCCCTCGTGCAGGAGCACGACGATGGCCTCGACGCCTTGGGCCTTCAGGATCGGCACGAGCGCGTTGGCCGTCTCGGCCTCGTCGAGGAAGTCCCAGCCCTGGATGCCGGCAGCGGCCACCAGGGTGTCGGTCGCCTCGAGGGTCATGCCGATGAAGCCGACATTGACGTCCTCGACCTGCTCGATCCAGTACGGAGGCAGCGGCGTCTCGCCCGTGGTCTCGTGGACCACGTTGGCGGCGAGCCACTGGAAGTCGGCGCCGGGGTACGGCTCGTCGGGGAAGTAGCAGCCGTCGACAGGATGACAGCCGCCGTTCTGCATCCGCAGCAGCTCCGTGACGCCTTCGTCGAACTCGTGGTTCCCGACGCTCGACACGTCGAGCTGCATCGCGTTCAGGGTCTCGACCGACGGTTCGTCGTGGAAGAGTCCGGAGAACGCCGGAGAACCTCCGATGAGGTCACCTGCGGCAACCGTCAGGCTGTTCTTGTTGCCCTGACGCAACTCGTTGAGTTTTGCGGACAGGTACTCAGAGCCACCAGCCGGGGCGCCTTCGATGTTCCCGGGCGAGGTGGACTCGACGTGGCCGTGGTAGTCGTTGATCCCGAGGAGCTGCAGGTGCACTGGCGGAGCCTCGAACAGCCAGGCGACCGACGCGGCAAACAACGACACGCCGTCGGCCGTCAGCGTGAAGGGAGCTGCATATGCCGGGAAATGCGCAACACGGCGCGCGGGTGCTGCCTCACCATTGGCGAGTTCGCTCCCGGCTTCGTACGCGTAGTACGACGCCTGCCTCGGACGGCCATTGGTCGTGGCAATCACCATTGCGTCTCCGCCCACCACGCCGAAGTTCTGGGTGGTCTGAGCGGATTTGTTGACTCCGACGAACCCAGTCAGGCCGGCAGCAAGCGGAGAGCCCGCCATGGCCGGGTTCATGATGATGCTGTTCTTGTTCGTCCGCTGCTCGCCAGCGCGAGTGGCGAGGCCGAGCTCGTCGGACACGAAGCCCTCGAGGTTCAGCATCGGCAACGGCGACGTTGCGAGCGCAGCGGGGATCTTCGTCGGGAGGACCGACGAAGCGATGATGCCGATCTCGGCCTGGTCCGCGATGGACTCCGACATGTCCGCGAGCTCATCGTCGTCAATCGGCAGCACGTCGTAGCCGGCGTCGACGAGCACCGACACGAGAATCGCGTCTGGCGTCGGCAGATTCGAGGCATTGCCGGTGATGAAGGCGATCCGGTTCGGAGCAGCGCCGACCTCGGGTGACGTGGCTGACAACGCCGGTGTCTGGATGAGCGCAGCGCCAGCCACGGTCAACACCGCAGCGGCGACAGCAGTGAGCTTTCGCATGAGTCCTCCCCGGACCACAATCGACGGATGGCGGATGTTCGCGTCGGGTGTCCGTAGCACTCGGCAACGACAAGGTAGCCCCAGTCCGTGAAGCATGTAAAGAGACCGGCAAGAACTCCCGTGCCGGCGGTTCAGCGGCGGTGGGGCACCACGATCGTCGGGACCGTCGGATGGTGGGCCATCGCGCTTGCCACCGATCCGAGCAGCAGCCGGTCGAGCACGCCGTGACCTCGGGCACCGACGACGAGGAGGTCGGCACCGTCGCTGGCGTCGCGGAGCACGGCACGGGGGTCGCCGGACCGAACGGCCAGTTCCACCGGTGGGTGATGTTCGAGGCGGTCGAGCACCGACGCCACACCGACCTCGAGTTCGGACAACGCCGCAGCCTCTGCGCTGCCGGTCGGCGGTGCCAATGCCTCGCCCACGACCGACTCGTCGGAGAACGCACGAACAACGAGCACTCGGGCCGAGCCTCGTAGGTGCGTGAGCGCCCAACGAAGGGCCCGATGGGCGTGCGCCGACCCGTCGAACCCGACGACGACGTCCAAGTGGTCGTGCGAGGCAGGCAGCTCGCGTGGGATCAGCGCAACGGGAACCTTCGAGTGGTGCGCACAATAGGCGCCGACGGACCCGATCGACAGGTCGGCCCGATCGCTCCATCCGCCAGTGCCCACCACGAGCAGTTCCGCTGCCTCGGCGGCCTTGACCAACCCGGGCCCGGCACGGAACTCGAGGACGACTCCGGCGTCGACGAGCGACGGTGCGTGCACGTCCAGGAAGCTCCGCAGGCGGAAGGTCGCCTCGCTCCGATACGGCTCACCGGTGTCGTCGGTCCGTTCGATCGTGTCGAAGCCGTACTCGAACGGACCACTCACGAAGGTCAACACCGGCTCGATGTCGCCCATGTCGTCGGCGTGAGCGAGCGCCCACTGCAACGCTGCCGCCGACCCGTCGGAGCCGTCGACACCGACGATCACCAAGCGGTCACGTCGCACAGATGCGGTCATGGTTCGAGCTTGCCCGAACTCGCCGTCGACGAGCAGGGGACTACGTCACTGATCCAGTGCTCGCTCGGTCCGGCCGCCCGGTGTCAACGCTGGAAGCGGAGCCCGATCACGTCGTCGACTCGGGCGGCGAAGGCGCGCAGCACTCGGTGGAGTTGTGATTCGCGCAACGCGATGTCGGGTTCAGGCAACGCGATCCTCACTTCGGCCACGCCTGGTTCACCGGGCACGACCTCGGCGCCGAACGCCCGGAGCCCATCGAGCAACTGCCGGTTCTCCCACATCACACTCGCGGTGAACGTCGAGATTCCATGAGCGCGGGCATCGTCAGCGAGCCGCCGCAGCAGCGCCGATGCGATTCCCCGACTCTGGTACGCGTCGAGCACCGTGACGGCCGCCTCGGCAAGGCTGGGGTCGTCTCGACTCCGCACGTAGCGGGCCAATCCGACGCCAGGTTCGCCGTCATCGTCGACGGCCTGCGCCACGAGCGCGCAACGGTCGGGTCCTTCGACGTCGATCAGGTAGTCGAGGAGGCGCGAGGAGAGATGATCGGGTGCGTTGAAGAACCGCAGCCGTCGCGCCTCGGGCGACAGTTCGAGGTAGCGCTCGGCGAGCTCATCGCGATCCGACGGCAACAGTGGGCGCACCAGGATCCGCCCGCCGTCGGCGAGGGTCACGACATCGGTGTCGGGTGCGAACGCCTCGGCGTTGTCGGACATGTGAGATGCGAGCGTAGTCACCGGCCGTAGATCGATTCGATGGCCGCCTCGTAGCGGGTCAGCACGACAGCACGCCGCACCTTCAGAGTCGGGGTGAGTTCGTCGGCTTCGATCGTCAGATCGCGCGGGAGGATCACGAACTCGCGAATCGATTCGGCTCGCGAGACCGAAGCATTCGCTGCATCGACGGCTGCCGCGATGACGGCGCGGAGGTCGGCGTTCTCGACGACCTCGCTCACACTCGTCGCAGGGGCCTCGACGTGTTGCGCCCAATCGGCGAAGGCGTCCTCGTCGATCGTGATCAGTGCGGCAATGAACGGCCGTTGATCACCGATGACGACGGCCTGGCTGACGAGTGGATGCGCTCTGAGTTGGTCCTCCAGCGGTGCGGGAGCGACGTTCTTGCCGGCGGCGGTGACGAGGATCTCCTTCTTGCGGCCGGTGATCCTCAGGAAGCCATCGTCGTCGAGTTCGCCGATGTCGCCGGTGTGGAACCAGCCGTCGGTGTCGATCACCTCGGCGGTGGCGTCGGGGTTGCGCCAGTAGCCGGAGAACACCTGGTCGCCTTTGGCGAGGATCTCCCCGTCGGCGGCGATGCGGATCGTGGTGCCGGCGACGGGCTGACCGACCGACCCTGGTCGCCAGGCGCCCGGGCGGTTGATGGTGAGGGTGGGGCTGGTCTCGGTGAGCCCGTATCCCTCGTAGATCGCCACGCCGGCGCCGTCGAAGAAGTGGGTGAGACGCTCGCCGAGTGGGCCACCGCCGCTGAACGCCAGGCGCATCTCGCCTCCGAGCGCATGGCGCAACTTGCCGTAGACCAGCAGGTCGAAGAACCGGTGTTCGAGTTCGGTCCACGGCCGTACCGAACCGCTGTGGCGCTCCTTCGACCAGCGCACGGCCACCGACTCCGCACGATCGAAGATCGGACCCTTGCGGCTCGAGTGGGCGGAGCGGTGAGCAGCGTTGTGGACCTTCTCGAAGATCCGTGGCACCGCCGCGATGACCGATGGGCGCACGACGGCCAGCTCGTCGGGGAGGCCGGCGATGTTGGATGTGAAGCCGGTCGGCACCGCCAGTTCGAGGCAGAACAGCAGGGTCCCCTTGGTGAGCGAGTGGGCCAGCGGGAGGAAGATCAACCCGCGGTCGTCGTCTCCGATCTGCGAACCGATCGCATCGACGACCTGGGCGACGTTGGCACACAGATTGCGGTGCGTGAGCATGCACCCCTTGGGTCGCCCGGTGGTTCCCGAGGTGTAGATCACCGTCGCGAGATCGTCTGCACGTAGAGCATCCCGGCGGCGGTCGATCTCGTCGTCGTCGACTTGGACTCCGAGTTCGACGAGTCGGTCGAGATCAGGGGAGCCTGTCGTCGACTCGATCGTGAACACGAGGCGGCAAGCCGCAGCACGTTCGGACACCGAGTCGTAGAGGGCTCGGAGCTCACCGTCTTCCACGATCGCGACGACCGCACCGCTGTCTTCGAGGATCCACGCGAGCTGATCGGCCGATGACGTGTCGTACACCGGAACGGTGACTGCGCCTGCCGACATGATCGCCAGGTCGACGATCATCCATTCGAGTCGGGTGTGCGCCATCAGCGCCACGCGCTCGCCCGGCTCGACGCCGCACGCGACGAGACCCTTTGCGACGGCACCGACCCGCCCGGCGATCTGCTCGGCGGTCCAGTCGACGACGTGGTCACCATCCCTCGTCGTCGCGATCACCCGGGCAGGGTCGTGCGCGAGCAGTCGTCGCAGGGGTTGCAGCAGGTTCGCGTCGTCGGCGATGCCGTCGAATCTCGCTCCCGTTGTTTCTGTCAACATGTCAACCTCCAGTGTGAGTGTTCGCGCCGAGCGAGCCCAGTCCTACGGGACCGAGTACGACAGGACATTTCCGACGGCGTTGGTGAACGAGCCATCGAGCCAGACGAGGCCATCCTCGAACTCGTAGCCGAAGCTGCTGGTGATCCGGAGGGTGAAGTCCTGTGGGTTCTCTCGGCCCTGGGCGTTGGCGTTGAAGACGTTCGCCTGACAGGTGTAGTCCTCGGTGCCGTATGCACTCAAGCCTTCCTCCGAAGCCGTCTCGAACTTGGTGTCGCACGCATGCGAGTTCGGGAGGGTGGGGTCGATGAGCTCGACCCGCAACCAACCTGGGCCAACCATCGCGTCGCCGTAGGTCACTCGAACGATCAGATCCTCGGCCGCCGGAACGAACGCTGAGCCAGCGGCATCGCTGTCCGCCACCTCCGGGGCAGGCTGGCTCGGCCCGCCATCGGGTCGAGCCTCGACGGGGACCGTGGTCCGGAGGTTCGCATACGGGTCCGGCTCGTCGCTCTCGCAACTGAGATGGATCGGACCCAGTGGGTAGCACGACACGACCAGAAAGCTCAGTGCAGCCAATCCGACCCCTCGATGCAGCTTCATGAGACACGCTCCTTTCGGCGAGCCCGCCCGATACGGGACTCGCAGCGCGCTGCGGGTGTTCGACGACCGAGAGCGCCTGCGGGCGTCCCTCACCAACCAGTATCCGACCACCCGCGCCCCACCGTGAGGGCCGAAGTGCCCATCGCGACCACAGCGCCAGCGCTACGTTGCCGGTGTGACACCGCGCCAGTTCTCCCTCGAGGGTCGAGCTGCGCTGATCACCGGGGCTGGGAGTCCGACGGGCATCGGATTCGCCGCTGCCCGGCTGCTCGCCGAACTGGGCGCTCGCGTGATGATCACTTCGACGACCGATCGAATCCAACAGCGCGTCACCGAGCTCACGCGAGCCGGATTCGACGCCCACGGATCGTCGGGCGACCTGACCGACGAGGCGTCGGTGCAGCGGATCGCCGACGAGGCGGTTTCGGTGATGGGGGCGATCGACATCCTCGTGAACAACGCCGGCATGACCAGCGTCAACCAACCCGAGGTGGCTGCGGCGGCCCGCGCCACAGAGTTGCCCTACCCGCAGTGGCAGGCGGCGATCCAACGAAACCTCGACACCGCGTTCTTGATGTCGCGCTCGGCGATCCCGCACATGCAGTCGCAATGCTGGGGTCGGATCATTTCCGTTGCGAGCGTGACGGGACCGATCATGGCGATGCGCCACGAACCGGCCTACGCCGCAGCCAAGGCTGGCCTCGTCGGCCTCACGAGGGCCCTCGCGCTCGACTACGCCGTTGACGGCATCACGGTCAACGCCGTCGCTCCAGGTTGGATCGAGACCGGTTCACAGACCCCGAACGAACGGGCCGAAGGATTCGTCACCCCCGTCGGCCGCAGTGCAGCGCCGGACGAAGTCGCGAGCGCCATTGCGTGGTTGGCGACCCCAGGTGCGGCCTACACCACAGGCCAGTGCATCGTGATCGACGGCGGAAATTCGATCGCCGAGGAACGCACACCCAGCGTCCAGCAGTAGACAACCGCCGCCCCGAGCCGGATCATTCAACTCCGGACTGACAGGTGCCGATAGTTCTCTTGTGAAGCTGATTGCGTCACCGCGCCCGGACACCGGGCTGTCCGGTGCGGCCGATCCGCGGCCGGATGGCAGTCAATGGTCGGAACGGCCCGTGTTGGGGCGCCTGCTGAAGTTGTTCGTCGTGTTGGCGCCGATCGCTGTGTCGGTCGGTTTCGTCGCAGTCGCCAGCCACGTCGTGCCCCGTCCTGAGCATTGGTACGGCGTGGTCTGCTGGTGGGTGGGTTTGACGCTGGCGGCGACGGTGGTGCTGATGGCGACGGAACGGGTGCTGCGCAGGGCGTTGCCGTTGGTGGCCCTGTTCAGGTTGTCATTGGTGTTTCCCGATCACGCACCGTGCGCGATTCAAAATTGCGATGCGGACGAACACGCTCCGACAGTTGCAGCGTTCGTTGGAAGCCGGCGAGCTCGACCAGGCCGACTTCCAGGAGGCGGCAGAACGGTTGGTGGCGTTGGCGGGAGCGTTGAACGCGCACGATCGCATGACTCGTGGTCACACCGAACGGGTCCGCGCCTACACGCTGATGATCGGTGAAGAACTCCACTTGCCCAAGGACGACTTGGATCGGCTGCACTGGGCAGGGCTCGTGCACGACGTCGGCAAGCTCGAAGTGCCCCCGTCGATCCTGAACAAGCAGGGTCGGCCCGACGACGACGAATGGGCGATCCTCAAAGGGCATCCGGCCGCTGCGATTCCGATGCTCGATCCGCTGCGGCCATGGCTGGGCGAGTGGGCCGATGCTGCGAGCCAGCATCACGAGCGATGGGATGGCGGGGGGTATCCCCTCGGGTTGGCCGGAGAAGCGATCAGCCTGTCGGGACGAATCGTTGCGGTCGCCGACGCATTCGACGTGATGACGTCGGTGCGTTCCTACAAGAAGGCGATGACACCGGAAGCAGCGAGACAGGAACTGGCACGTTGCGCCGGCACACAGTTCGACCCCAACGTCGTTCGCGCCTTCTTGAACATCTCGGTCGGCAAGCTGCGCCTCGTGATGGGCCCGCTTTCCTGGCTGGCGCAGGCGCCGGTGCTTGGAAACATTCCGCTCGGAGCGGGAGCGGCCACGGTGGCATCTTCGTTCGTGGCGGTCGGGGTCGCCATCACCGCCGGCCTCACCGGAGGTGTCGACCGGGCACCGCCACAGCAACCGTTGGTCATCTTGGCCGATGCGCCAGTCGCACAGCCGATCACCATTCGAGGACCAGAAGATCTCCCGGTCACGCTCGATTGGCCGACCACCGCCGGTGATCCACCGACGAGCATCACGGTCACGGCCGCTCCAGACCATCTCCGCATGGATGCGGCTTCGCCACTGGTGCTGATCCCCGAGAGCAACTGGTTTGGCCGCAGCGTGGGCGAGTATCAGGCCTGTTGGGACGACCGGTGCTCGACAGCGCAGCTCGATGTCGAGCTGCAACCTGTCAACGACACGCCCTCGCCCTCACCCGACGGTGCCAGCACGCCCGAAGGAACACCAGTGTCGATCGACGTCCTGGCCAACGACATCGACATCGAAGACGGTCGGCCCGTGCTCACATCCGTCGACCTCGATACCTCGGCGACCGGAGGTAGCGCAACGATGACACCGGACAGTCGAGTGCTGTTCCAGCCAGCCGACGGCTTCGTGGGCACGGTGCGGCTCACGTACACGGTCGCCGACAGCGACGGCGCCGAGGCGCGAGCCACGGTGACGGTCGAAGTCACGGGAGTCGACAACCCGCCTCGCGACGCTCGACGACATGGTGACCACACGGGCGGGCACCACCGAGGCGATCGATGTACTCGCCAATGACACCGACGACGAGAACGAACCACTGACGATCATCGCCGTCACCCCACCGACCGTCGGAGAGGTCGCCCTCACCGCCAACAGCATCACCTTCACGTCGCCCTCAGCGTCAGCCGAGACCAGCTTCAGCTACACGATCGAGGACGGCGGCGGAGGACGGGGCCAAGCAACCGTCTACGTCACCGTCGTGGCCGCCGATCCGTCTCCGACCGTCGCGCCCGCAGCCGCGCCCCCCGCAGCGACGCCGCCCGCAACGACGCCGCCTCCGACTACTGCGCCGGTCGCTCCAACCAACCCCTCCCCGACTGCCCGACCAGACCAGATGACCCTGATCGAAGACTCACCATCGATCGATGTCGACGTGCTTGCCAACGACACCAGTGCCGACGGTGACCTCAGCAACGACACCCTCGGCATCGCCGCGGCACCCACCCAGGGCACCGCGCAGATCGTCGGGCAGCAACTGCGGTATCAACCGTTTCCCGACGCCAACGGTGTCGACAACGTCACCTACGAGGTGTGCGAAACAACCGGCAAATGCGACAGCGCCACCGTCACGCTCACCATTACACCACTCAACGACCCACCCCGGTTCCTCGATGCTGGCGCGATCGCCGTCGGCGAGGACAGCGGACCGATCTCGATCAGCTCATGGGCGTCGTCGATCTCAGCCGGAGCCTCGAACGAATCAGCGCAGAACGTCGGGTTCACCGTGACCGTCGACCAGCCGACGATGTTCTCGACACTCCCGGCCCTCGACCGTGCCGGCACCCTCACCTTCACCCCCGCCCCCCACGCCAACGGCGCCACCACCATCACCGTCACCGCCATCGACGACGGCGGCACCAGCAACG
>CAVQWE010000019.1:0-7230 GCA_963717385.1 Ilumatobacteraceae bacterium | reverse complement strand
GAGCCGGATGCTCTGACCAACTGAGCTACGCCGCCGGGGGTTTGGCTCGTGGCCGAGCGGATGCCCGACCACTTGGTCGAGCCCTCTGTGGGAATCGAACCCACGACACCAGCCTTACCATGGCTGTGCTCTACCGACTGAGCTAAGAGGGCGTTCTTGACAGGTGCAAGCACCGTTTGTATCGGTACCTGGGATCCTTCGCGGGCACGGCAGGGCCGCGACCAAGGCACGCTGACCCGGCGCCGCCAACACAACCACCGTGGCATTTGCAGCAACGGGCACTACTCTCGATCGTCGTGTCAGCGACACCCTCAGTCTCCGCCGATGCCGGCTCGGGCCCCCATGCCGTGGTCGTGCGCCTCGCGACGCTCGAGGATGCCGCAGCGATCATGGCGATCTACAACGTCGAGGTCCAGAGTCACACGAGCACGTTCATCTGGTGCCGCGGACATTGGACGAACAACGCCGTTGGATCTCCGAACGCTCAGGGGCCTTCTCTGCCGTGGTGGCCTCGATCGGCGACGAGGTCGTGGGCTTCGCATCGTTGTCGCCGTACAAGAAGCGCGCCGCCTACCGCACCACGGTCGAGGACTCGGTGTACGTGTCACGCGAACACCCTCGACTGGGTATCGGGCGCCAGCTGATGCAGCACGTGATCGGCATCGCCGCCGATTCGGGCTTCCACTCGATCATGGCGCGGATCGAGACCAGCGGTACGGCGTCACGCCAGCTCCACACGGCGTGCGGGTTCGAACTGGTGGGCGTCGAACGCGAAGTGGGCCGCAAGTTCAACAGGTGGCTCGACGTGGCCGTGATGCAGCTCATGCTCTGACGGGCGGGTCGCTCCACCAGCTGTGTCGTCGACCGCCAGACTGGTCAGGGGATCGACCGGTCGAGCACGTCGAGAATGCGCTCGACCTCGGCGGTGACCGCACCAACGCTGCGCGTCGCCGGCCGGGGACGTGCGGTTGGTACCTCGGCATCGGACACCGCATGCAACTCGACCAACAGCGACTCGCCACCCAGGTCCTGCAGCCCCTGCCAGAGGAACCAACGCCGTCGTTCGGACCGGGTTCCGGCGCTGGCCCCACATCGCAGACCTGCTGTCAGCGCGATCGATCGGCAAATGCTCTCCGCTCTCGACCAGGTGCGGTACGGCCACGAGCCGACGAACCCATTTGGTGAATGGACGTGGATCGTGAGCGACGGCTCGACCAGCGCGACGAACCGCCGAAGCGCCTGCGATTCCGGCTGCGAGAACACTCCGCCGTCGGCGTTGAGATCGACGCCATTCGCATTCTGCCGAGTGTGCGCTGCGTACCCATCTGGATTGATCGTGGGGATCAGCCAGGTTCCATACCTCGCCGACACGGACCGACGACGCACACCTTCGCTGAACAGTGTCGGAGAGCACTCGTTGCCGTGGATCTGTCCGACGACCACGACGACCTCCGTCGCATTGGCCGCACCCCAGTATTCGGCCACGATCGGTCGACCCTGCACCGACGTGCCGACCCAGTGGTAGCGAGCGGCGCGTGCAGTTCCAGCGAGCCCCGGCAAACCTGGTGCCAGCGTGTCACAGGCACCTGAGGTGTACGGCGAATCGGGCGGCGTGATGACGACTTGTCGACCCCGGACAGCGTCTGCCGATGCCGTCGCACGACCGGCAACGCCCGCGAGTTCGGCACCCGATCCGCGGGCCACCACCCCCGCCGAGAGCGTCGAGGACACGAGCAGCGCGATCATCACTGGCCAGCGTCCACAACGCCGCAGCAGCGATCCAGGCTCGTGCGTGAACCGGGCCGGTTCACGCACGAGCAGTGCCCGCCTCCTGAATTGGGTGGTCGGTCACCGTCGAAATGCAGGGTTCCCCGCCTCTCGCCGCCTCGGTTGCCGATACCACCAGGACACCACGGTATGAGTGGGCGTTGTCAGCCTGCCCACAGCTGACGCTCCAAATGTCATCCATCGAGGAGCAATCCGTTCTCGAAAATGTCCCGTGGCGGTCTCCGATGTCACATCAAGGGACATGAGCAGGCATCACGTGCGGACGATCGGAGTCATCACGGTCGACGGGAACAGGGTGACGAAGAGCCAGCGTCCGCTCGTCGCGGCGCTTGCGCTGTCACGCCACGACGGTGCGAGCATCGATGCGCTGATCGATGCTGTCTGGCCCCACCAGCCGCCGTCCACTGCCAGGAACTCGATCCAGAACCAGATCGCACGCCTGCGCCAGGTGTTCGGCCGGGACCTGATCGTCACGTCCGGCGATCGCTACGTGCTCGCCGCGACCACCGACATCGACGCCATCGATCGCGCGACCACCGCGTGCGGCGAACGCCACCTCGCTCCGCAGGACGCCCAAGCCGTCGCCGACGTGCTCGACACGTGGAATGGTGAGCCGTACGAGGACTTGCCTGACCATCAGCGGGCGCAGGCCGAACGCGCCCGACTGCACCACGTACAGAATCGGCTCGTCGAGGCCCTCGCTCTGAGTCGGTTGGCGGACTCCGCCGGCGACCACGAAGCAACGATCATCGACCTGATGGTGCGGACCTCGATCGACCCGCTGCACGAGCGGGCTTGGGAGCTCCTCGTCGCGGCGCTTCATCTCTCCGGCCGACGGACCGAGGCGCTCGGCGCCTACGCCCGGTTCTGCGCTGTGCTCGACCAACAGATCGGTGCTGCGCCGTCGAAGCGACTCCAGCAGTTGCGGGCACTCATCGATGCCGACCAGCCGATCGACCCGCTGGCCGTGCTGTCACCCACCGGTCTCGTCGCTCCGCTTCCATTGCAAGCGACAGCCTGAGGGATGCCGTCAATTCACTCCACGCTCCACTGAACAGCGGCTCCGACTGGTCGGTATCGGCAGCCGTGCCCGGTGACGATTGAGGCATCGAGGTGGGCTGCGATCAGCTGGTGCGAGTCGGCGAGTTGGACGATCGTGCGTCGAAGCAACTTGGTCACTCGTGACCGAGTCGCTTCGTCGAACAGCACCGCTCGAATCGTGTCGGACGCGCCAACCGCTTCCAATTCGGCCTCGTCACCGCCGGACGTCCACACCGTTGGCTGCACCGCTGCGATCCTGGCGGCATCGCCGCCTTCGACGACGACTGCGAGTTCGGCCGCTGACACGACGCGGTGTTGATTGACCACGAGGTGTCGCAACGCTGCCATCCCCTTGCTCGTGCGGACCACGACGTCCGGCTGCACGCCGAAGCCGACACGCCCCGGCGGGCCCACCGCAATCAGGGCCGGAACGACAGCAGATGCCTCAGCGACGCAACCGAGCAGCGAGCGGTACCCACCGGCACCGAAGAAGGTCCCCGCAGCGGTGAGCGCAGGCACCGACGAGGCAACACCGGCGATCGGTATCGCTTCGGCGGTGCGCAGCACCTTTCCCATCTCGAGACGGCAGAGCGCCCCCCACAATGGTGCACGAGCGTCGCCGACGCGGATCGCTGCCCGCAACTCCCCAATCGCAGTCGTCAGGTCGCCCTGCGCCGCGGGAGCATTCCGGTGTACATCCGCCGCGGCCCGAGCGGTAGTTCATTCTCGAGGAAGTCGGAGGCCTCGGCTTCGAGCCGAGCGAGCGCCAGCGGCACGGTCGGCCCACCCACTCTGGCCGCCGCCCATGCAGCGACCGCAACGTCGGCGACGGGTTCGGTGTCGAGATCGAGGAGCGACAAGGCCGCCCGAGATTCGGCCTGACGCCCCGACGCGGCCAGGCTCCGAGCGACGACCGCCGGCGAAACACCGGCGAGGGGACGGCACCAACGATCGACCCGCCCGGCGAGGAAGTCGATCTCGGCGGCGAGGCGAACAGGGAGGCCGACGGTCGACACCACATCAGGAATGCGCTGTTCGAGCAGATCCGCCGCATCCACCATCGTCCCGAAACGTACTGGCCGAGCACGGCTGATGTGATACTCCCATGATGAAGGTCGGACGACTTCCGTGGGAGATCATCGAGACGTTCCCCTCGACGGATTCCGGGCTGCTCGCCAAGTGGTCGCTGACCGTTGCGTCAGCCGGCAACGACACCGACCGAGTCCGAGCACTGATCGGTCGCAGCCTTGCGTCGTACTGGGCAACGCAGCAAGCAGTGGTCGACGAGTCGTGGGAGGTCGTGTCACAACGACGAGCCGCCGATCTCGCACAGGCCCTCGAGCTGGCGCGAGATGTCGATCAACCAACGCTGATCGCCGAGGCACTCCTCGGCACGCTCTACGGCACCTGGGGGCCCGACCGGCACCTCGATCGATCGCCTCTCGTCAACGAGCTGAGCGCACTTCGACACGATGTCGCCGACGAAGAGATCCAGTTGCGTTGCATCGAGTGGGAGGTGCTCCAACACCTCGACTCGGGAGATCTCGATGCCGCACGCCGGTCGATCGACGACTTCGCTCGCGCTGCGGCCGTCACCGAACTGGCCGTGTTCGAGCGCCGCGAGATGTTGTGGCGTGGCTGTCTCGCAATGCTCGACGGCGAACTCGACTGGTCGCTTCGTATCAACCAGCAAGCGATCAGCTCGACCGCCAACATCGCTGGGTCGCCCTTCTCGTTCCAGAACGTCGCGATCACGCTGGCGATCGAGCGATATCTGCGACGCGGTCTCGGCGACGTCGTCGATGCACTCCGTTCGATCCGGGCGTCGTCGCCTCGAGTCGGCGCCAACTGGGACACCGGGCTGGCGTTCGCGCTCTCGGAGGTGGGCGAATTCGACGAAGCGACCGACCTGTTCGAGCGGCTGGCCACCAACCGATTCGCGGCCGTTCCCCGAGATCTGAACTGGTTGGTCACGATGCAGTTGCTCGGTCTGATCGCGTTGACGATCGACGCCGACGAACATGGGAGCGTTCTCATCGAGTTGCTTCGTCCGTTCGCCCATCTCGACGGCACACACGGGTCGGGATATGCGTCGTACGGACCGGTTGGCCGAGTGGTCGGCTCGTTGATGGCCCGGTGGGGCGACGCCGACGAAGCCGAGCGAGTGTTCGCCGATGTGCTGTCGACTCGGCAACCTGGGCCGTGGACGGCGTTGACATGGCTCGACCGGGCGGTGGCCCGCAGCGGTCGGCGGCCAGACGACGCACTCGTCGATGCGCATCGCTCCGTGATGGAGTTGCGGCGATACGGGCTCGACGCATGGGCCGACAGTGCGCAGACCCTCGCCGACGAACTGGCGCTCCAGGGCCATGGTGGCGCCGTGGCGATACTCCGCGACCAGACATGGACGCTTCGACACCCGGCCGGAGTCGCCACTGCGCGATCGTCGGTCGGCATCGTGCAGCTCACCTGGCTGTTGGGCCGAGCTGGCGAACCCGTCGACGTCGCCGATCTCGATCGGTCCTTCGACGACTCGCTCGAGCGCACGGCATCAGCAGAGTCGAGACTCGATCGCGCCGCCCGGGCCCAGTATCGGCGTCGGCTGGACGAACTCGGATCACTGCCGGATCCGAGCGACGCCGACATGCTCGAGGCCCAAATCCTCCGGCGAGAACTGTCGGGCGGCCTCCATGTCGTGTCGACCTCAGCCGAACTCGAACGCATGCGGATCCGCGTCACCAAAGCACTTCGGCGAGCAATCGATCACATCGCAATCGCCTCACCGGGGCTGGGACTCCACCTCCGCGACTGCGTTGAAACCGGACGCAGCTGCGTGTACCAGCCCCCGGACGGCCAGTCGTGGAGAATCGAGCGGCGCTGAGGTGGTCGTGGGAACCAGGGGCGATTGGCGAGCACTCACCAGACCTTCCTGGTGAGTGCTCGTCCTCGTGGTGGGCCGGGAAGGATTTGAACCTTCGAAGGCAATGCCGGCAGATTTACAGTCTGCTCCCTTTGGCCGCTCGGGCACCGACCCATTGGTTGAGCGCTGAGAGCGTACCGGTCGTTACCCTGAACGCCATGCCAACGTTCGATGTCGTATCCGAAGTCGACGCGCAGGAGGTCCGCAATGCGGTCGACCAGGCGCAGCGCGAGATTGCCAACCGCTTCGATTTCAAGAACACCAACTCCACGATCGAGCAGAACGACATGGTGATCACGCTTGCCACGGTCAGTCGTGACCGCCTCGACGCCCTGCGCACCGTCTTGGAGGAGAAGCTCGTCAAGCGGAATGTGTCGCTGAAGGGCGTCGACTACGGCGACGTCGTCGACGCCACACAGAACACCGTGCGCCAGGTGGTCACGATCAAGGTGGGCATCTCATCCGACAAGGCCAAAGAGATCAACAAGCTGATCAAGGAAAAGGCCGCGAAGGGCACCTCCAGTCAGACCCAGGGTGAATCGATCCGGGTCTCGGCGAAGAAGCGCGACGCACTCCAAGACGTCATTGCCATGCTCAAGGCCGAAGACGTCGGGATCCCGCTGCAGTTCCAGAACTTCCGAGACTGATCGACACCGCGGCTCAGCCGGCGAGACTGTAGAACGCTGCGACAGCGTCGCTCGCAGCGGTGGCAATGGCATCCGGTGTGGTTCCCGCCGGAAGCGCCGCAATTTCGGCCGGCATGCTCGACGGAGCGATGAGGTTCCATGCGAAATCGAACTCGGGATCGCTCCCACCCCGTTCAGCGACCGCTGTGACCGTCGCGAGTTCCAGCGCACGGTACGCGATCAACTCGGCGACTGCACTCGTTCGCAGCGGTGCGCTGAAGGTGGGTCCCGGGTCGCACGACGACAGTTGCAGGGCACCGTCGGGAAGCACGGTCACGGCGCTCGCGAACTCGACGGGAGCCACTTGGGCCCACGTGTTCAGGGCCGAACGCAGCGCCGTGGTCTCGTCGACGCCACCACCGGAGAACGTGGCATAGACGCAATCGGTGCTGCCGCGAACGGCGTGGGTCACCGAGCTCTCGACGATCGCTTCACTGGCCAGATACGCCGTCGGGGCATCGAGCAGACCGCCGAACACCAGGAACCAGAACGATCGATCCCGAGCGACGGGTGAGGCCACGATGGTGTCGCCGTCGATCGGCACGGGGGCGGTGGCCAAACGGGCAGGCACGTCGCCCAGCGGCGCCGGGCCGCTCATCGCGAGCCCTGCCAACGGGTTCGCGCGGCCGTCCACCGGGTACTCGGCAAACACCTCCGGAGCGAGCAACCGATACGCAACCACGGCGGGCAGCCCCGCGAGCAGCTCCGTCGGCGCTGGATCGGCCGGCTGACCGAACATCGAGTCGGCTTGGACTTCGCGTGCCTGACGCAGCACTTCGCCAGACGTGGCAGCAG
>CAVQWE010000018.1:0-180069 GCA_963717385.1 Ilumatobacteraceae bacterium | reverse complement strand
TTCGACGATGGCGAGACGTGTACGCGGCAGCGACCGGTCACGCCGACGGTCGATGAGCGCAAGCTTCAGCGGCGTTCGAACAAGAAATGCCAGGAAGGCAGCCGCCCCGATCGCGACGCCGGCCCATGAGAACGCTAGGACCACACCGAGCAGCACCGGCTCGAGCGTCAGCCCCCATCCGCCATGCTCGGACGGGACGGCAACTGCTCGCCACGGCGCATGCGGTGCGGCCGTAGAGCGTTGGCCCGGCGATGCTGTCGCTGTCACGCTGTCACCGTCAACGTTCCGAGCGTCATCGCTGCAAGCGATGACATCAGTTCATCGCGTGCTCGCTCCCGCGGAACATGCAACGCACAGGGCGCCGCCCGCGAGAAGTCGGTGCTGCGGTCTACGACTGGGGTTCGTGGACAGTGCAAACCTGGACCGCGACCGCGTGTGCTCGGCCCATGGTGATTTCACCATTTGGCGCGACGTCGACGGTGTGCCCGATCGTCGTGATCGCGGCGATCAGGACGCGTTCGTCGAGGTCGTGAGTGATCGCGATACAACCATCGGCGTTTCGGGGATCAACAGTGTGGACACCTGGCGTGGCGGTGATCGTTTCAATGACCTGGTTGAAACAGGTGGGGCAATTGATGTCGGCGGTGACGTAGGTGAGCACGAGTCGGGTTCTTTCAATGCGATGGTGTTCAGCGGTCTGGTTGTTCAGCGGTGGTGGGCGGGTCGCCAGGTTCCTTTGCCGAGGAATCGTTGGGCCATGGCCCATGCCATTCCCGTCGCCCGCTTCTTGGCTTGGTCGGCGTGTGGGCCGGCCCATCCGCCGTCGATGGTGTCGTCGAAGACCTCAAGCCACCGATCGAAGAGCTCCGGAGTGAACGCGTCGGTGTCGTGGAGCGACCGGTGGATCTCGATGACGTCGATCTCATAGCTGGGGGCGTAGAGAAGGACATGACACCAGTAGTCGGCGACGGACTCGATGTGGGCTTGCCAGTCAATGAACCCTGGCGCGAAGTTGAAGTAGGGCTCGAGCAGTTCGTCTTGGACGACATCGACATACTGGCGCACCACCATCTCGGCGATCTCCTCAGCCGTGTCGAGATCGCGGCCGCGATGCTCCCAGGGGCCCGAGCGGCGACGTGAATCGACCTCGACCAGACCTGGGACCATGGGCGCCTCGGGGGCTCGGTAGAACTGGATGAAGAACGTTGCGTCGGTCGCTGGTTCGACGCGGTGCTCGACGCCGGGCGCGATCACCGCGGTGTCACCGGGGCCGAGCCCGATGTCGCGTGGGGTGTCGCCTGCGAGATCGGTGTAGCGGACTGTGCCGGACTGGACGATCAGCTCAGCCCACACCGTGGTTCGGTGCGACTCGGCAAGCTGATCGGGCAAGGATGCGAAGTCGAACAGCGGGGTGCGTCGAGCCTCGACGAGTTCGGATGGAAGCGTCGGTTCGGTCATCGGTGTCCATCCTTGGTTCGATTTTGAGGGCTGGACGCAACCGTACCCGCCGCCGTCGGGACCGCTGACCGTTGTCGGGTCATGCACCGGGCAACTTCGCCCCGGTTGGGATACGTCCGCCCCCAATGGTCGCCACAGACCCGGCCGCGAGCATGATCATCATGTGCCTCACACCCTGATCAACGACCCCGCCAGCGAAGTGACCATCCAAGCCGGAGCAGTCGTCTCCAAAGTCGTGCACCGCAACGACGGACTGGACGTCACCGTGTTCGGCTTCGATGCAGGCGAGGAGCTCACCGAGCACCAAGCAGCCCGAACAGCCGCTGTACAGGTTCTGTCCGGGCTCCTCCACTTCACCGTCGAAGGCGAGCAACTCGAGTTGGGTCCAGGCTCTTGGCTCCACATGACACCAGGGGCGCCTCACTCGCTTGTGGCCGTCGAGCCAAGCGTGATGCTCTTGACCCTCATCGATCCGTGAGCAAAGGATGGACGCGAATCCACAGTTTGCCTTCAAGCACCGAACACCGATGCCCCCGCTCGTAACAGCACCCCAGACGTCGCCTCACGACCGAGCGATATCCTCGCTTCCGATCGGGCACAGCGCACCGGCGCCCCGCTCATAATCGCGGCCGAGAACGCGCCATCCTGTACTCGGGTTCCGGCGAAGTGTGGGACCTCCGACCGCTGATCGGGTAGCGCATAATCACTTCCGCGAGCGGCTGGGACCTGAGCCCTATCGGCGCACATATCCCCGAGAGGCGTATCGGCAACGATGTCGGTGCGGCGCATCACACTCCCTCAACCTCACCGATGTTCCTTCACCATCCGTTGGCCACGGCATCCGACGCTTCACGTACACCCAGATGACCAACCAGGGGCTGGTCAACAGCAGCCTCAAGAATTGAGGCTGCGTCCACAGCGCCCTCGTTGGCCCGCCAAGCAATCAAAAGCGTGCACCATGCGCGCTTTTGATACCCTGAACCCGTGGACGCCGGGGCCCTGCGGCCAGCTGAAGTCTCCGACTGGTTGATCGCTCGCGGACGGCACTTCGTCACCACCGAGGAGATCGCCGAGTTGGTCGATGTGGCGCCGGCCGACGTTCGCCACAGCCTTCGTCGACAACGCGAGGCGAACACCATCGTGCCGGTGACCAAGGGAGCCTGGGTGCCTGTGCCACCCCAGTACCGCCGCAACGGGGCACCGCCCGTCGATCACTTCATCGATCCGCTGATGGACTACCTCGGCCATCGTTACTACGTCGGGTTCCTGTCAGCTGCTGCCCTACACGGCGCATCGCACCAGGCACCCATGGTCTTCCAGGTCGTCATCGACGCTGCGCTTCGGGATCGGTCGATCGGGTCGCAGCGGGTGTCGTTCATCCAACGAAGCGACGTATCGCATCGGGCGACCACCCGTCGGCTCGTGCCGACCGGCCGCATCAACGTGTCGACTCCCGAGGCCACCGTGCTTGACCTCGTCGAAGCGCCGCAATACGGCGGTGGGCTTTCCAACGTCGCAACGGTGATCGCCGAACTCCTCGCCAACGACCAACTCAACCCGATCGCACTCGCCGAACAAGCAGCGAAGCACCCGACGGCCGTTGCGCAACGCACCGGCCACCTCGTCGAGCAGATGGGCATCGAGACAGATGCGCCGATCGATCTGCAATCACTGCACTCACACGTTGACGGCGCCCAGATCGTCAACCTGTATCCGGCAACCGACCCGGTCGGCGCTCGTGACTGGCGCTGGAATGTGATCGCGAACATCGAGATCGAACCCGACCTGTGATCTCTCAAGCCGAACTCGCGCACTGGTCGACGGTGGTCCCGTGGACGCGCGACGACCAGGTCGAACAAGACCTCGTGCTCTCCCGCCTGATCGTCGAGTTCGCCCGCCACCCCTTGCTCGGCGACGAACTCGTCTTCCGGGGTGGCACCTGCTTTCACAAGCTCTGGCTTGAGCGGCCATGGCGCTACAGCGAGGACCTCGACTATGTCCGACGCAGCGGCGGTGGAGTCGGCGACATCTTCGATGCCATCCGCACCGTTGCCACCAACATCGGCTTCGAGAAGATCACGACCCAGATTGGCCAACACCCCAAGGTGAAACTCCGCTCGACTCTGGTCAATGGCGCTGCGCTGCAAGTCAAGGTCGAGATGAACACCTTCGAACGCTCGCCGGCGCGTGCCACCGTTACACGTCCACTCTCGGTGGCGAGTCCATGGTTCACCGGCGAGGCTGATGTACCGACGTTCGCCATCGAAGAACTCACAGCGACAAAGATCAGAGCGCTCTTCCAACGACGTAAAGGTCGTGATCTCTTCGACCTGTGGCTCGCCGTCGAGCACGGCGGAGCCTCCATCGACGACATTGTCGAATGCTTCGATCCGTACCGACCCGACGGGTGGACAGTCGACCGCGCTCTCGACAACTTGGATGAAAAACTCGCGCTCGAAGACTTCACTCGCGACCTCGACCAGTTGGTCAGTGCCGGCCCGGAGGGATACAGCATCGAGGCCGCTGCCAATGTTGCCCGTGCAGTGATCCGGCGTGCCTAATTCGTGCCTAGAACAGCGCGTAACAGGGTGCAATGAGGCACAACAACGCTCAACACCGAGAGGCCGAAAAACAGCCTGTGACCAGGAACAACATCCGATATGCAGGCACGATGCGGTCAGCCCCAGAGCGCTTCCCAAGCTGAGAACGCGGGTTCGATTCCCGTCATCCGCTCGCATTTGCCCGGGTAGATGGCCGACCGGCTGGAAGGTCGTTCCCAGCCTCACGCCGTCCAAAAAGTGGAACCCAAAGCAGCTGCGGCTGCTCCGAATCAGATCGTCCCGGTCGCGGACGCCGATCCACCATCCGGCCGCAGCGACGCTTCATTGTCCTGGAGGTGGCGGCGGAATGGGCCGACCGGCATTGACCAGTGTGGAAACGCGATTCACCACGCTCGTGCCAGCTCGGACAAGGTGGTCGGCATCGGTCGAGCTGTACTCGACCGGGGCGTCGTCGTGCCGATCGCCGTACATTCCTGCGTTCCGCGCAACTCGGATCTGATCGATTCTGTCGACGGTGGCGTCGTCGAAGCCTGGATGGGCTTCTGCGAACCGGACGACGGCAGCATGCTTGTTTGGTCCGATGATGCGAGTTCCGTGGTGGGCAGCGAGTCCCTCGCGGTGGCGTTCGGGCGACCGGGCGCTGCAATCACTCCCTCGTCGACGAGGTCATCAAGCCACCGGCGGGCCGAGGTCGTCATGAGGATTCCGGCCCCGCGTCGATCGAGAGTTCGACGATCGGCGAGCCGGCCATGAGACTGTCGGTCGCAGGATCAAATCCACTCGGTCGGTAGATCGGATTCAGCTCGATTCCAAGGTCGCGGGCGACGCTCCGCCACGAGATGTCGAGGTCGAACTGCGAGGCGTCGGTCACGATCACGAGGTCGATGTCACGGGGGAAGTGTCCGGGCTCGCCGTGGTACCGGCGAGCCCACGACCCGAAGATGTACGCAGCGAGAATCCGTGGGTCTCCTCCGAGCGCCCGCTCGAGCGTCGGGACGAGCCCTCCGGTGTGGGCGAGGATTCGGCGCAGGTCTCCAGCCCACGGCATGTCCCAGTTCGCCGACACCTGCTTCGACCGACCGGGACCAGATGAGACGACGACGATGCCGTTCTCTCGGAGCCGCTCGACTTCCCGTCCGGCCGTCGCCGCCGACGTACCTGCGACCGAAGCGAGTTCGGTCAGCGTGTAGTTCTCTCGCGAGCCGCAGAACAACTCACCGAGGATCGCGAGCTGCGCGCCGGAACGGAACATTGGCGCCAGGGTGGGGGCGGGAGCACGCATCGCGCGTCTAACTATAAATGAAAGACATCTTGCAGGCAACGGTAGACAGCTCTCATTGAGCCGAGCGCGTCAGCCTCCGAACACGTGTCACCGTCGTTGCATGATTGATGCACGGCGATCCCCCACAGCGTCGTTCGGCAGCCGTTGCACCTGGTCAGCGACCTACAGACGCGAACTGATCGGAAGCTTCCCAAGCTGAGAACGCGGGTTCGATTCCCGTCATCCGCTCTCGAGAAATTCCTGGTGAGGTCGCGATTCGGAGACGTCCGCAGTCAGCCGCGCAGCGTCTTGACCAGTTCGGTGAAGTCGTGCACGAGCAGTTCCATGTCCGCGTCGGTGTGGGCGAACGAAACGAGCCATTGCTCATCGAGTCCGGGCGGGGTCAGGACGTTCCGGTTGACGCCCCACAGCCAGGACAGCTCTGCCAGGGCGAAGTCGGTGGCCTTGTAGTCGCGGTAGTTGCGCACCGGCGTCGGCGACCAAGTGACACAGCCCTTCACGCCGACCCCGATGGTGTGGGCCGGCAGCTCGTACTCGGCGATGACGGCATCGATCGCATCCAATGCGCGCCCGTTGATCGCCTCGGCGGCAGCGAGTGCCTCCGGTGTGCAGATCTCGTCGACCGCAGCCGCAGCCGCCATCACGAGCGGATTGCCGTTGTAGGTACCGAAGTGGGCCATCCGCCCGTCGACGACGACCTCCATCACCTCACGCTTGCCGCCGAACGCAGCCAGCGGCAGGCCGCCGCCGATGCTCTTGGCGAGCGTGATCAGGTCCGGCTCGACACCGAGCCGCTGCGCGGCGCCCGCGTAGCCCGCGGTGAGACCGGTCTTCACCTCGTCGAAGATCAACACGACGCCGTACTGATCGCACAGGGCGCGCACGCCGGCCAGGTAGCCCTCGTCGGGGAGCACGATCGCAAGGTTCTCGATCACCGGCTCGACCACCATCGCGGCGACATCACGGCCATGCTCGGCGAAGATCCGCTCCAGCATGGGCAGATCGTTGTAGGCCACGACGTGAACCGTGCCCGCCTCGACGTCGAAGGGCACGTCACCGATGGGGGCGTCGGCGGGGCCGATGTCGGCCAGCGCCGGCTTCACCGACACCTGCAGCGGGTCGTATCCGCCGTGATATCCGCCCTCGATCTTCACGATCGCCTTGCGTTCGGTGTATGCCCGAGCGGCACGGATGGCGTACATCAGCGACTCGGTGCCCGAGTTCGTGAAGCGAATCATGTCCAACCCGAAGCGCTTGCAGAAGCGCTCACTCATGTCGGTCGCTTGCGGGCTCGGTGTGACGAACAGCGTGCCGACCTCTTCGAGCGCCCGGGTGATGTGCTCGACGACCACCGGGTTGAGGTGGCCGACCAGCATCGCGCCGAATCCCATCGACATGTCGAGCAGGCGCCGACCGTCGACATCGGTGAGCCAGGCGCCCTTGGCGGACTGGATCGAAATCGGATACGGATCCCAGTGCTGAAACGACGAGGTGACTCCGAGTGGCAGTGTCCGACTGGCGCGCACGTTGTGCTCACCGGAGCCGGTCGTGGATTGTGTGAAACGCTCCCACTCTGCGGCCACCAACTTCGCCGCCAGATCGTGGTCGACGGGGCGGAAGCTCACCGGCAGATGACGGCGCGTCGCCGGGTCGTGCGGTGGCCAGATCGGGGAAATGGTGTCAGTCGAGGTCATCTGCTGCCTTCAGGGGCCGTTGGTGGGTTTCTGAGTGCTGTCGAAGTCAACTCGGCCGCATCGGAATTCTCCAGGTCAGGTGCTCACATTATCCGTTGCGGGCGATCTCGACATCCGGCTGCCCATCCGACCGGGGGTCATCGGACGGCATGGGTCGTCGCCAGCTCGCTCTGCCGAGCGTCCCACCAGGAGACGATGCGCAAGGCCCGAAGTGTCGACCAGCGGCTCGGGCCGCGGGGTTCCATGCGGAACCACTCGCGGCCCGGGTAGCGAGCGAAGACCGGCCAGGTGCCATCACTGCGTCTGGTCCGTCGGATCTCTTCGATGGCAGGGCCGAGTCGGTGGTCGGCGGGCGCACCGGCGGCGATGAAGTGCTCGAGACCGCGGGCGATGTCGAAGTGCCACTGGGGCGGGAACGGGAACCTGGCGAACGCCGGGTCGACGACGTCGCCGGTGCGGTGAGATCGGTACAGCCGGTGCTCCAGGAAGAAGTCGCGCCCGGCGCGCATCGCTGCTCCGACCGCGACGCCGCCCTGGCGCTGCTCGTAGGCATCGAGTGCTTCGAGCACGGTGATCGTTGTGTGGAACGAACCATGGGTCGAGCCGCAGCGGAGGCTCTCGCAGTTCCAGCCTCCATCGTCGAGTTGCTGAGCAAGCAGCCAGCCCACGACGGCATCGAGACGCTGATCGTCGTGGCCGAAGCACGAAGCGAGCAACACCAGCATCCCGGTGATGCACGTCTCGGGTTCGCGAATCGTCTTGGCGAGGTTGAGGCCTCCATCGAACCAGCTCGCCGAGTCCCACAACTGGCGGCACCCGGCGAGTGCTTGTTGATGGCCTCGTTCGAGCCCGAGGCGCTGGAGCAACAGCAGCGTGTAGGTCGTCGAGGTCCACTTCGGGCTGTACAGGGCACCCGCCCATCGGCCATCGGCATCCTGGAGCGACAGGAGCTCGGCGCCCCACCCCTCGTCGGCAACGCGGGCTCGTTCTCGCGCCACCTCGCGCGGAGGCGAGCCGAGCAGGTCGCGCATCACCTGCCATCGGACTGCGGGGTCACCCTCCATCAGCCAGGAGGAGACGTCGACGGTCTCTCCCACTCGGCACTCGACCTCGGATCGGGTCATGAACTGATCGTCCCGATTCAGACAGCCACCCACCAGGGCCGAAGGTTCGGACTCTCGATTGCAGCAATCAGGCCCATCACGCCGAGCGGGCGACAAGCCCGATGAAGCGAGACGATGAATCGCTTGTCCACCAGAACCTGGCCGTCGTCGGCTCCGCGATGTTCACCGGGCCTCATCGCCGCAGCTCAGCTGGATCGGGGCCGTCGACGACTCAGACGTCGGCTTCCCGCAGCCCTGATCTGCCGCGCTGCCAGGGCCACTGGCCCTCGAGTTCGACCATCAACGACCACGAGAGGAACGTACGCACCACGACGAGCAAGCCGAGCGCAGCAACGTTCTCCAGCGTCGGTTCCAACGTGACGGTACGGATCACGTCCGCCGCGATCAACAAGTCGAGTCCGAGCAACAGACCCCGACCGACCACCTGCTTGACGCGCTCGACCGCTGCTGCGAGACCGTGAGAGCGCACGCTGCGGGCGCCGACCACGAACGCAGCCACCACCGCAACCACGATGACCGCAATGGCCACGATCTCGATCCACTCGGAGATGTCCTGGGCAATCCGCCAGCCGCCGATCTCGAGCCGTGACGCATCGGTCTGTGTCATTCGACGAGCTCCGGCAACGGTGTCACCCGTTCGCTGTCGAGCATCGCCTCACGTATCGAACCGCGTTCATCGACCACGGCATCACGCTACGACACCGACGACGAAGGCCGGTGACCATGTGCCCTCCCGCGGAGTCCTCAGAGTCGATTGGGCAAGAACTGTCCGTGCTCGCAGAGTGCTCCCACCACCTTCGACAGTGCATCGGCGAGCGCCTCGACTACGCGAGGCGGTTGTCGTGGGCGAAGACGATGGCGGCGCTGCGGTCGCGTAGGTCGAGCTTGGTGAGGACACGGCTGAGGTGGGTCTTGACGGTGGCTTCGCTGACGAACAACTCGGCCGCGGCCTCCTGATTGTTGAGGCCCCGGCCGATCACCCGGAGGACGTCGAGCTCTCTGTCGGTGAGCACCGAGAGGTCGATCGGCGCCTGCGGGGTCTGGTCGCGGTAGGCATCGAGCACCCGGCCTGCCACGTGCGGGTCGATCCAAGCGTCGCCGGCAGCGACGGTGGCAATGGCGCGCAGGATGTCCTCGCCCTGGGCGGACTTCAGCACGAACCCTGCCGCACCGGCGCGGAGTGCCGCTGCGAGCGTGTCGTCGTCGTCGAAGGTGGTCAGCACCAACACCGGCGGGCCATCGACCGCTCGCACGTCGGCGGTGGCGGTCGCCCCGTCGACGCGTTTCATGCGGACGTCCATCACGATGACATCGGGGGTACTCCGCTCGACCTGCTCGACGACCTCGTCACCGTCGGTGCACTCGCCCACGACGGTGAGCTCTTCGTCGGTGGCGACCAGACTCCGCAGACCCTCTCGGACGACCTCCTGGTCGTCGACCAGCAGCACGCGAATCATGTCGGGATCCTCGCTCGCAGCACCCACCGGCCATCGCCGATGGACCCGCCGACCTCCAGCGTTCCGCCGATGGCGTCGACCCGTTCGCGCATGCCGGCGAGCCCGCTGCCCGGTGTCGTCGCGGCGCGGTGAAGGGGGCGATCGTTGGCGATCTCCACGTCGACGTCGGCGGCATCGATCCGCACCGTCACGTCGATCGTTCCGGTGCCGTGGCGCACCGCGTTGGTCAACCCCTCCTGCACCACCCGGTAGACGGTGACTGCGGTCGGGGCGGGCACGTCGTCGAGGCATCCCGTTGCGCTGTAGGAGATGTCAGCGCCGCCGGCGCGCAAGCTCTCCACCAGTTCGGGCAGCTCACCGGCCAACGGTGTCGGCGGGTTGGTGCCGGGGTCGTCGCGCAGGAGCCGGACGACGCTGCGGATGTCGTCCATCGATCGGCGTCCCTGCTGTTCGGCTCGCTCCAACGACGCGATCGCTGCGTCGGGGTCCGATCGCACCGACAGCCGGGCAGCCGCCGTGTGCAGCATCGACGCCGACAGGGTGTGGCCGACGACATCATGGACGTCGCCCGCGAGCCGGCGCCTCTCGTCGGCGAGCGTGTGCTCCGCGAGCTGACGTTCGATCGCCAGCCGATCATCGAGGATCCGCAGGAAGACGAGGATCATGCCGAGCGTGCCGAACCCAACGAGCGCGACCCGCGCCCCGAAATCGGACTGGCCGACGCCCTGACTGATCAGGACCAGTGAGATCGTCACCGGGACCGCGACCGCCCATCCAGGCGAGTTGGCGTCGCGCGGGCCCTGGGCCAGAGCGCTCAGTCCGTACGTCAGCAGTGCCCCGCCAACAACGCTGGCCGTGAGGCTTCCGATCCAGGTGAGCTCCCACAGTGCGATCCCCGCCGACCAGACGACCAGCCCGGCCACCACCAACCAACGTGCCCACCGACGCTGCCGCTGCTCGGCGGGTACATCGTCGAGCGTGAGGTCGGACACCATCCTCCAATTCTCCCAGACTCGGCTGCAGGTCGCATCGGTCGCCGAGATGATCAGAGCTGGCTCGAAAGATGACCCCGATCAGCTCCGGGGCAGACGACAACGACGTTCGAGCGCTCGACACTGGACGCATCCCGCAGCGGAACCATCCGTGGCGATCAGCGAGAGGAAACGCACCATGACCAACCACAGCAATCAGACGACGCGACCCACGTGGCAGGCACCGTTCTTCAGCGGGCTCGTCGGGGTGGGCGTCGGGGCGTCCATCGGCGCCGGCACCGGCATGTGGTGGATGATGGGCGTGCTGGGTGGCGCCTTCGCCGGGTTCGGGACGATGGCCAACCGCAGGAGCGGGTGAGCGGTGGACACCTCGACACCAGCGATCAGCGTCAGCGGTGTAGACAAGTCCGACTGCTCCTCTCAGAACTCGATCGATGACAAGACCGAAGGGCACGACCGATGACCGAGCCTCCCCAAGTTGATCTGCCAGACGCGAAGGGCATCGGGTCCCGTTGCGAAGGCGGAGCGGATCACGTCGCTCGATCTGATCCGTGGCGTGGCCATTCTGGGAATCCTGCCGATGAACGCCTTGGCGTTCGGCCTCGACCGAGCCGCCTACTCCAACGTGTCGGCCGACGGGATCGGCCAGCCGTTCGACTGGGTCGTCGGCGTGCTCACCATGATCTTCATCGACCAGAAGATGATGGCACTGTTCTCGCTGCTGTTCGGCGTCGGTGTGGTCATCTTCGCCGAGCGTGCCGCGGCCAAGGGGCGGCGGGTCGTGTGGCTCAGCCTGTGGCGTTTCGCCCTGCTCTTCGCCGTCGGAATGGTCCACGCAGCGCTGTGGTTCGGCGACATCTTGGCGCTCTACGCGATGTGCGCTCCCATCGTGCTCCTGCTCCGCAAGCTCCCCGCCCGGATCCTTGCCACCGTCGGTGTCGGGCTCGCCCTGGTCGGCACCGTGACCGCGCCGTTCTTCCAGTCCGCCGTGGGTGACGACCCCGCAGAGTTCGGCGACTTCTGGTTCGCTGACGCCGCCACCATGGGGTCGACGGTGGAGACGTGGTTCCTCCTCAACGCCGCCGGGCGAGCACTCGGTCTCATGCTCATCGGGGTCGCGCTCTACCGACTGGGCATCGTCCAGGGCGAACGCGACAACACGTACTACCGGCGCCTCGCGCTGTGGGGAATCGGGGCAGGCGGCGCCGTCACCGCTGTGGGATCGGTGCTCCACATCGCCACCGACTGGTCGGCCGGCTCCGCCCTCATCGGCACCATTCCCACCGGGCTCGGCACCATTCCCATGGCGCTCGGGTACATGGCCGCAATCATCCTGTGGAACCGGAGTGGCAGCCGCCATCTCGAACGCTTCCGCAACGCCGGACGGATGGCGCTCACCAACTACCTCACCCAGACAGTCATCGGGCTCGCCACGCTCGGCTGGTTGCTCGGCGACGTCGACCTCACCCGCACCATGATCGCCGTCTGGATCCTCGCCGTCTGGGCCCTGCAGCTCTGGTGGTCGACCTGGTGGCTCGAACGCTTCCGCTACGGCCCGTTCGAATGGGCGTGGCGATGCGGCACCTACCGATCATGGCAACCGATCCGCAGGTCGCACACCGCCGCCTGATCGTGAAGTCGCCCATTCCGATGCACTCGACGACCGCGAGCGCGCCCGAGCACTCAACGGGCACAGCGACGAGCCTCGTGCCAGAATCTCACGATGACCCGGGGAGCCACCTTGGACTTCAAGGTGCTGGGCCCGCTCGAGGTGCGACGCAACGGTGAGCCGATCGACCTGGGCGGGCCGCGAGGGAGAACACTGCTCGCCGCCCTCCTGGCCGAGACAGGCACCGTGTGCACGATCGATCACCTCATCGATGCGGTGTGGGGGCCGACGGACACCGATCGTCAACGAGCATTGTGGACCTCGGTCTCCCGGCTTCGATCTGCACTGGAACCCGACCGCCCGAAGCGCTCGGACGGCACGATCCTGCTCACCCGACCGACCGGCTACATCTTGAACGTGCGACCCGAGTCGATCGACGCGCACCGATTCGCGAGTCTCGTCGACGCCGGTCAGTCGAACCTGGAAACGAACCCCGAGGTGGCCTCGGCCGTGCTTCGCGATGCACTCGATCTCTGGGATGGCGCCCCCTTCGCCGAGTTCGACCATGCACCGTTCGCGCAGACCCACATCGCCCGGCTGGAAGAACTGAAGCTCGTCGCAACCGGATCGTGCATCGACGCCGACCTCCGCTGCGGGCGAGTCCCCGAGTTTCTCGGCGAACTCGAGACGCTGGTGAACGAGCATCCTCTCCGAGAGGACCTCACCGCACTGGTGATGACGGCGCAGTCCCGTGCAGGGAGACGCACCGATGCGCTACGCACCTACGCCAACCACCGTCGCTGTCTGGTGGACCAGATCGGCCTCGATCCATCACCGGTGATCCGCGATCTCGAATCGCAGATCCTGGCAGACGACCCACGGTTTCAGCCCGTGCGAATCGGCGGCAGCCGACCCTCACACCGCACCGACAATCTTCAACCCGAACCGAACGCGTTCGTCGAGCGCACCGAGGTCGCCGAGGTCGCAGCGAAGCTGGCGCCGAGCACTGTCGTCACACTGCTGGGACCAGGCGGTATCGGCAAGTCTCGGTGCGCGCACGCCGTTGCTCGCTACGTTCGCGACGGTGGCACGTCGAGCGACGGGGTGTGGTACGTCGACTTGACGACACTCGACGACGCGGCACGGGATTTCGACGTCGCCGCGGCCGTGGCCACGGTGATCGGCGCCGGGCACCAGGCGACCGTGCCGTCGGCGGCAGACATCGGAACCTACCTCGAGGGCCGCGACGTCCTGGTGGTGCTCGACAACTGCGAACACGTCCGCGCCGCGGTCGTCTCGTTCATCATTGACGTGTTCGATCGATGCTCCACGGCAACGGTGTTGGCAACGTCGCGGGTACGACTCGGCATCGCGGGCGAACGTCCGATGGTGGTGCCGGCACTCCCGCGCTCGGCAGCCGTCGCGCTCTTCGATGCCCGCACGGCCGAGCTCGGGACCGGGCGATTCCCCGCCGAGGACGTCGAGCGGCTGTGCGCCTCCCTCGACAACTATCCGCTGGCTCTCGAACTGGCCGCCGCTCGTACTCGAACGTTCACGCCGAGCGAGATTCTCGTTCGACTCGAACAACATCCTGGCCTTGCCCAGCAACGGGTTGCCCCGATGTCGGCCTCGGGCGAGACGGACCACGCCCCCGAACGACGACACGAAAGTCTCGATGCGGCGCTCGACTGGTCGCTCGCACAGCTCGATCCGTCGGTGCTCGACACGCTGCACGACTGCGCCGTGTTCAGCGACGACTTCGATCTCGCTGCCGCAGAGGCCGTGCTCTCCGACAGTCCCGCCGACTCACCCCACCTGCTCGACGACCTCGGCATCCTGGTCGAGCATCACCTCCTCGTACGAGACCAGTCACGAGCTCGATTCGCTCTCCTCGAACCGATCCGCCAGACGCTGCTGGCGCGAGCGGCGACCACGACCGACACGCGGCGCCGACACGGCGAGCACTACCTCGATGAGGCCGCTCGCATCGGCGACGGCATCCAGGGAGAGAACGAAGCGGAGTGGTGGGACCGGCTCCGCGGCGACCGAACACATCTTCGTGAGGCTGTGCGATGGGCCGGCGAGCACGATGACATCGAAGCACTCGAGGTGGCGATGCGTTGGATGCCGCTCATCGTCGTGAACGGTGGCGAGATCGGTCCGAGCACATGGGCCGCACACTCACTCGAGCAGACAGGAGCCGCACCGCGCGATGCGCCGTACACGGCGCTCACCGCAGCAGCCGGACACCTGGCGAGCCTTCGCCTCGACGACTGCGATCGAACGATCGCACAGCTCGACCACGCAAGCGACCCGAGAGTTCGGGCGATCAGCGCCTACCTCGCAAGCATCCGTCGCCCCGCTGACATGGCCGAGCTCTCCCAGCAGATGTTCGACGATGCCGAGCTCGCCGGCGACGTTGCACTGTCGGTACTGGCTGCTGCCCAAGGTCAACGTCCAGGTTTCGTCGACCTCGCCGACCACTTCGGCAACCCGACGCTGCGTGCACTCGCCAGGTTCCACTGGTACGTCGCGATGCCCAAGGAAGAGCGCCTTCACGGCGCATCCGTGGCCGACGAGTGTTACGTCGCCGCGGTTGCATCGAACAACACGTTGGTGCTGTCGCAAGGATCCGCGATCCGAGGAGGTGCCATCTGTCGGACCGGACACGGCCTGAACCGCGGCGCTCCCTTGCTGCTCGACGCACTCGAACTGGTCCTCCGCCAACGCTCCGACCAGATGTTCTGGGCATTCATGGAGTCGATCGCTGGGCTCCTCGCCGTGATGCATCGTGACCCGGAAGCGTCGGCGATGATCTGGGCGGCGGTCGACGCCACCAGCTACACCCCCTCGAACCGGGTCGCTCGCGACGTCAACTATCCCCACTATGCGCAATGGGTGGAATCACAGCTGTCGCCGACCGAACTCGAACAAGCCCGAGAGGTCGGCGCACACCTCGATCTCGATGCCGCTGCACGGCTCGTTCGCAAGACGGTCGAGCGATTCGTCGATCCCTGACCTCAACGCCCGAGTGATGCACTGGCGGCCGATCGGCGCTCACGACCGATCGTCCCCGACGGTTGGTTCGACGACGTACCCTGAAGCCCATGAGCATCGGAAACGCCGTCACCGACTTCCAGATGAAGACGATGAACGTCGTCCACCGCGCCATCAGGAAAGCATCGGGTGGCCGGCTCGGCAACACGCTCGGGTCGATGCCCGTCGTCGAGCTGCACGCGGTCGGCCGCAAGTCGGGCAAGGAACGCGTCACGATGCTCACCACGCCGATCGCCGAGGACGGCAACTACGTGCTCGTCGCCTCGAAAGGCGGCGACGACCGCGACCCGCAGTGGTACCTCAACATCAGCGCCAACCCCGATATTCGCCTCGTCACCGCCGACGGTGCGTCGCACGAACTCACCGCACGTACCGTGAGCGACGACGAGAAGGCCGAGATGTGGCCCCGAATCGTCGAGAGCTACAAGGGGTACGCCGGCTACGCGGAAAAGACCGACCGGAACATCCCGGTCGTACTCTGCGAACCGCGCAACTGAACCGTTGCCGGCGCGTGCACTGCCGAGCCGGGCAGCCAGCACACTCGACGTCCTGACGGTGCGCTGGCGGTCTTCCGGGCCCGGTGGCTTACTGTTGCTCAATGGGAACCGAAGCCGCTGACGGCACCGTGACGCACCACCGCTCCTGCCCGCTCTGCGAAGCGTGCTGCGGGCTCGAGATCACCACCAAGGGTGAACAGGTCGTGCGCATCCGGGGCGACATGAACGACCCGTACTCGAAGGGCTTCATCTGCCCGAAGGGTTCGACGCTCAAGCAGTTGCACGAGGACCCCGACCGGCTCACCTCACCACGAATTCGCACCGAGGACGGGTGGAAGGAGGCCACGTGGGACGAGGCGTTCGCCGAGATCGCCCGCCGGCTCGGCCCCATCGTCGAGGCGCACGGTCGTCAAGCGCTGGGCACCGTGCTCGGCAACCCCAACACCCACAACCTCGGCGGGCTGCTCTACGGCCGCCCGGTGCTCACCGCAGTGGGCAGCACCAACATCTTCTCGGCGTCCACGGTCGACCAGATGCCCAAGCACGTCAGCGCGGGGCTGATGTGGGGTCGGCCCGACATGTTCCCGCTGCCCGACCTCGACCGCACCGACTACCTGTTGATGCTCGGTGCGAACCCGTACGTGTCGAACGGCAGTCTGCTCACCGCACCCGACATGCCTGGCCGGCTCGAAGCGATCCGCGAACGCGGCACGTTCGTGGTGGTCGATCCGCGCCGCACGAAGACCGCCGAGAACGCAACCGAACACCTCACGATCGTGCCCGGCACCGACTCGTACTGGCTGATGGCGCTGATCAACACGCTGTTCGACGAAGACCTCGTCGACATCGGTCGTCTCGAACCGTATGTCAGCGGCGTCGACGAGGTGCGCGAGATGACCGCCCGGTACACCCCCGAGGCGGTCGCCGAGCAGTGCGGCATCCCGGCCGCCACCACGCGACGCATCGCCCGCGAACTGGCGGCCGCACCGACCGCGACCGTGTACGGACGCATGGGTGCGCACACCGTCGAGTTCGGCACGGTCGCCAGTTGGGCGACCGACGTGCTCAACGTGCTCACCGGCAACCTCGACGAGCCCGGCGGCGTGATGTTCAACTGTGCCCCGACGCAGAACATGGCACCGTCCACACCCGGCGGACGTGGGTTCCAGCTCGGCCGGTGGGCAGGGCGAGCGTCCGGTCGCCCCGAGGCGAAGGGTGAACTCCCTGCGGCGACGTTGGCCGAGGAGATCACCACGCCCGGCCCCGGCGCAATCAAGGGGCTGTTCGTGCTGGCGTGCAACCCGGTTCGCTCGTTCCCGAACACCGATCGCATCGACGACGCGTTGCAGCAGCTCGACCTGCTGGTGGTCGTCGACCCGTACGTCACCGCCACGGCGCGCCATGCCCACGTGATCCTGCCGCCGACGTCGGCGCTCGAGCGCAGCCACTACGACTTCGCGTTCGAGGCCAACATGATCCGCTCGATCGCCAAGTACTCACCAGCGGTCTTCGAGACCGACTCGCCGAGCGAAGAGCAGATCCTGTGCCGCTTGGCGCTCGTGATCCAAGGCCAATCGGTCGACACCGACCCGGTCGTCGTGCACAACGCGATGATGGACCAGATGGTCGAAGGAGAAGTCGCACGCCAGTCGTCGCCGATCCACGGTCGTGACAAGGCCGAGATCCTCGACGCGCTGTCGGTGTGGGAATGGTCCGAGCAGATCATCGACTTCCGATTGCGGGTCGGACAGTACGGCGATGCGTTCGGCGCACATCCAGATGGGCTCACGCTCCGCAAGCTGATCGACGAGCATCCGAGCGGAGCCGACTTCGGCCCGCTCGTGTCCCGATTCCCCGATGCGATCAAGACGGTGTCGGGCACCGTCGAGCTGGCTCCGCAGCCGATCGTCGACGACATGGCACGCTTCGGCGCCCACTTCGACGAACTCGCACAGGCGAACGGCCAGCTCGTGTTGATCGGGCGCCGCCACCTCAAGACGGTCAACTCCTGGATGCACAACCTGAACATCTTGATCAAGGGCAAGACCGACTGCACCCTGCAGGTCCACCCCGACGACGCCAGCCGACTGGGCTTGACCAACGGTGGGTCGGCGAGCGTGCAGTCGCGTGTCGGCACCGTGGTGGCGCCCGTCGAGATCACCGACGAGGTGATGCCCGGCGTGGTGTGTCTGCCGCACGGCTGGGGCTACGACGAGGACGGCATCGAAATGCACACCGCCAAGACCAAACCCGGCGTCAACTCGAACCGGCTCACCGACGACGCGACGCTCGACGACCTGTCGGGCAACGCCACCCTCAATGGCATCCCGGTCGAGGTCACCGCCGCCTGATCCGTTCGGCGCTGGGCAATCGAACGTCCCGGTCCCCTCAACTCTGTGACACCCGCTGGTCATGATGGAACCATGACCTTGGAGGTGGTGCTCGATCGGGTTCGCCAGGTGGCCCAGACCTGCGCATCACGCGCTGGCGAGCGTGATTCCATCGTGGCGGCCATGGCCGACGTGGCCAAGATCGAGTCGTGGGCGGCCGCCCGCCGCGCCGACCTGGTGCGTCGATTGGCAGAGCATCCGGGCTCGTTCCCCGAGGCCGACATCGCCCACACCACCGGCTGCACCCTCAACGCCGCGGTGAAGGAAACCGACCGGGCACGAACCCTCACCGCTGCCGAGTCGTTCGCCGACGCGCTCGACGCGGGCACCATCCGGCCCGGCCACGTCGACGCCCTCACCCGAACCACCAAGAACCTCACCCACACCCAAACCGCCCAGCTCTTCGACCGCCAGGCACAGCTCGCCACCACGGCTGCTTCGTCGTCGATCCGCGACTTCGAACAGCACCTCGCACGGACCGCGCGCTCGCTGCAGGACGACACCAACGCCGAAGAACGCTTCGCACGCCAACGACGCGCCACCCGGCTGCGATCCTGGGTCGACCACGCCGACGGCATGTGGTGCCTGTCCGGGCGCTTCGACCCCAAGACCGGGAGCGAGATCGCACACGCCCTCGACCACGCCGTCACCGCACTGTTCGCGGAGCGAACCCCCGACACCGCACCCGCCGACAGGCTCGAACGACAGCAGCACCTCAACGCACTGGCGTTGGCCCGGCTCGTCGATGGCGGCGCGCCGTCGGGATTGAAGCGGCCCGCACTGGGTGACCCGATCGTCGTGGTCGACGCAACCACCGCACAACCCACCACTGGTGCCGGCCGGGGCGACCCGATCTTCGACTGGGGACTCGGCATCGAACTCCCACCATCGGTGCTGCGCGACGTGTTCGACACCACCGAACCCGACGTCATCATCGTCGCCAACGGTGTCGTGCTCTACGCACCCGGCCGACTCGACCTCGGCCGCACCCGACGCCTCGCCAACCGAGCCCAACGACGAGCACTCCGCGGCCTCTACGCCACCTGTGCAATCCCCGGCTGCGCCGTGCATTACGACCGCTGCAAACTCCACCACATCATCTGGTGGCGCAATGGCGGGCGAACCGACCTCGACAACCTCATCCCCATCTGCACCCACCACCACACACGCCTCCACGACCACGGCTGGGACGTGCAGCTCGGCCCCAACCGGGAACTGACGATCACCCTGCCCGACGGCAACGTGCTGGCAAGTGGCCCTCCGAGACGCAGCGCCGCGTAGCGCGGACCCGCAACACACCGAACACCCTGGGACCCTCGACCCGGTCGCGCTCCGGCACGACGATGCAGTTCAGGCACGGGCGCTGGGTCCGGCGGCGGCTTCTGAACTGAGACGACCCGTCGCCAACATGGCGTTGGTTCCCTCGTCCATCCATCGGCCGCACATGGCGAAGATCGATCCGCCGTCAGCGTTGATGGTGGAGCCGTGAGCGAACCTCGCCAGCGGCGAACACAGCCACACGATGGGTTCGGCGATGTCGCTGGGCAGTGCGGCGGTTCGGAGCGGGTGGGTTCGAGCGTCGAAGTCCCAGGCGGCGTCGAACAGTTCGTCACCCAACATGGCTTTGATCGAGTCGCCCATGATCGTGCCTGGGTTGACGCCGACGATGGTGATGCCCCGCTGGCCGATCTCGCACGCCAGGTACTGGATCATGGTCTCCATCGCCGCTTTGGCACCCGCCAGCACGCCGTGGGCCGGGATGTAGGTGCGGGTGTCGGCTCCGCTCACCCCGATGATCGTGCCGCCGCCGCGCTGTTCCATCAGAGGTACCGCCAACTGCACCGCTCGCAGGAAGCCTTCGACCGAGATGGCGTAGGTGCGTCGCAGGTGTCGGACCTCGCGCCTCCATCAGCGGTTTGAAGGCCGTGGCGGCAGCGTTGAGCACGGCGATGTCGAGTCCGCCGTGTTCGGCTTCGATGGCGGCGAACAGCGACTCGATGCTCTCGATCGACTCCATGTCGAGCTGATGGACGCTCGCCGTTCGACCCATCGCAGCGATCTCGTCGGCAACGGCAGCCGCCTCGGCGGCCTTGGCCCGATACGTCACCACCACGTCGGCGCCAGCCGAGGCCAACGCCACCGCCGTCGCCCGCCCCAGTCCCCTCGACGATCCGGTCACCAGTGCGACCTTGCCGGTCAGATCCACGTCCATGTGTCTTGCTCCCCCAGAGTGGTGCGAGTCGGTCGTACGAGTCGGAGGATAGATCCCGACGGTCGGGCCGGTCGGAGCCGATGAACCTAGGGTGATGTGATGCCTCGTGCTTCGCTCGGGATCGGCGACTCCACCCGTCTGGCACGTCGACTCGGCTGGCTCGACCCCATGCAGATCGGCGCCATGGGGCTCGCACTGGCGCGATGGGGACCAACCCTCGCCGCCGTCTATGCCGCGAGCGCCACCCGACACCCCAACGACACCGCGATCGTCGACGACAGCGGATCGATCACGTTTCGGGAACTCGATCGGCGGTCGTCGTTGCTCGCCTCGGGCTTGAAGTCGCTGGATCTCGATGGATCGGCGCACCTCGGCATCCTGTGCACGAACCACGCCGGGTTCGTCGAGGTCGTGGTCGCTGCGGCCAAGGCAGACATTCCCGTGGTGTTGCTCAACACCGGGTTCGCCGGTCCGCAACTCGGCGAGGTGGCCGAGCGCGAGGGCGTGCGCGCGGTGGCGTGCGACGCCGACCTCGCCGATGTCGTCTTGGCGTCCGGTTTCGACGGCCCGGTGATCGTGGCCGACGGTGAGTTCGGCGGACTCCCTTCACTCGACGACATTCGAGATCGCAGCTCGAAGCGTCGGTTGATGCCGAGCCTGCCCAGCGTGCCGGTGTTGCTCACCTCCGGCACGACAGGCACGCCGAAGGGAGCCCGACGCGAGGCCCGGGCCGCCGGGATCAACTCCGCCGTGGGGCTGCTCCAGGGCGTCCCCTATCGGACGCGAGACATCTCGGTGATACCGACGCCGCTGTTCCACGCCTGGGGACTGGCCCAGCTGACGATCGCCGCCACCACCGGATCGACCGCCGTGCTGGTGCGCCGGTTCACGCCCGAGGCCACGCTCGCCGCCGTCGAGGCGAACCACGCCACCGTCCTCGCAGTGGTACCGATCATGTTGCAGCGCATGCTCGCCGCAACGGGCAAGAACGCGACCGCGGACGACGTACGACACCTCGTCGCTGCGGATCGTGGCCACCAGCGGCTCCGCGCTCCCGGCCACGGTTGCCATCGAATGGATGGATCGCTTCGGCGACAACCTCTACAACATGTACGGCTCCACCGAAGTCGGCCAGGCAACGCTGGCGACACCCGACGATCTGCGGGCTGCGCCAGGCACGGCCGGACGTGTGATCGCCGGCAGCACGGTCGACGTCGTCGACCCTGACGGAACACCGGTCGAGCCCGGTCAAACCGGCCTGATCGTGGTTGGCAACGACGCCCAGTTCTCGGGCTACACCGGGGGCGGCACCAAGGAGCAGGTCGGTGGCTTGATGTCGTCGGGCGACGTGGGGTACTTCGACTCCGACGGTCGGCTGTTCGTCACCGGGCGCGCCGACGACATGATCGTGAGCGGTGGTGAGAACGTCTTCCCGTTGGAGATCGAAGAGGTGCTGCTCGCCCACCCCGATGTCGAGGACGCCGTGGTGGTCGGTGTCGCCGGATCCGGAGTTCGGACAGCGACTTGCGGCACTCATCGTTGTCCGTTCCGACGCGACGCTCGATGCCGACACCGTGCGCGCGTGGGTGAGAGACCAGCTCGCTCGCCACAAGGTGCCCCGTGACGTCGCGTTCGTGGACGAGATCCCCCGCAACACCACCGGAAAGCTGCTGCGATCACAGGCCGCCGAATCGTCGGTGAAGGCGTCGGTCACGTCGACACGGCGACCAACTGCTCCACCAGCGGTCGGCGACTGACCCGTGAGGCGACACGAATCGCAGCGAACGACAGCAGCGACGCCACCAGGAACGCAAGCGACAGTGGCGTGAGCGTGCCGTCGAACTGGCGGTCGATGAGCGAACCGATCACCGAACCGACGACCATCGGCACCATGCCGAGCAGTGCTGCGCCTGATCCTGCGACGCGCCCGAGAGGAATCATCGCAGCGGTGTTTGCGTTGATGGTCGTCACCTGAACGGTCATCAGCGCCACCAGCATCACCGGAGCGAACATGGCAAACGATGGGACGTCCGTCGGTGATCAACGCCACCACGAGCATGAGGGCTGAGGCAACCACGAATGCGCTCGACGTTGCGACGAGCATCCTGTCGAGACCGGCGCGACGCACGATCCGGCCGTTGAAGATCGCTCCGATCGCGAGCCCGACGGCCATGGCACCGAAGATGATCGGGAACCAGTCGCCCAGGCCGAACACCGTGTCGAACAGGTTCTCCGACGACGCGAGGTAGGAGAGGAACACGCCGTTCGCGACCGTGATGGCCGCCAGATACGCGAGGGTGCCCGGAGTCGTCAGCACGATCTTCCAGCTCGCCGTGATCTCCCGAGCGTTCAGCTCACGGCGCTTGTCGGGAGGCAGGGTTGCGGGCAGGCGCAACGACAGAGCGAGCACCACCACGCCGACCACCACGCACATCAGCACCGAGTAGCGCCAGGATCCGAGCGCCACCATCGCTGCACCGGCGCTCGGCGCGACCATCGGAACGAGCAGGAAGATCGCCATGATGTTCGACATCTGGCGGGCCATCTCTTCGCCTTCGAAAGCATCACGGATCATCGCGGTCACTGCGACACGTGGACCGGCGGCACCGAGGCCCCAGACGAAGCGTGCGAACGCCATCGTGGCCAGTGACGGAGCGACCGCGGTACCGATTGCCCCGACGATGTAGATCGCGATGCCACCCCACAGCACCGGGCGGCGGCCGAAGCGGTCGGCCAACAAGCCAGCGGGAAGCTGTCCGAATCCGAGCCCGATGATGAAGGCGGTGACGAGAACGGCAACGTCGGTCGCATCGGGTTCGAGACCCAACTGCTCGCGGATCGAATCGAACGCCGGCAGGATCGAGTCGATTGCCAGCGCCGTCGTCGCCATCGACATCGACATCACCACGGTGAACGCCACCGACCCTGGCCGCAGTGTTCGGCGCGGTAAGGAGGCTGGTGCGTGCTCGGTCATCGGCGTCGAGGCTATGCCCGTCGTCGAGGCGCCGGTCCGGCGCACGCAACTCGCGTCGACTCGTCGGGAGGCAGCCAGCGGGCTGTCATGACAGACTTCTGGAGTGGCAGGGGCACCGGGGGTATGGATCGATGTGCTCGGACCGCTCTCGGTCACGGTCGACGCAGACGTGGTGAGCATCGGTGGGCCCTCGAGCCCAGGCCATCCTCGTCACCCTCGCCCACCGCCTCGACGAGGTCGTCAGCGTCGACACCATGTCGGCGGCGTTGTGGCCTGACGATCCGCCGAAGAGCGCCCGCAACGTGGTGCAGGTTCAGGTGTCGGGCCTCCGGCGCGCGCTCGGACCATCGGTCGACCTCCAGACCCAGGGAACGGGCTACCTGCTTGCGTCGACCAACCTCACCGTCGACGTCGCCGAGTTCGAGCAGTTGGCCCACACCGCGACCGAGCTGCTCGCCTCGAACCCAGCGGCTGCGGCCGAGGCCGCAGCCGCGGCAACGGCACTGTGGCGTGGCCCTCCGGCTGCCGAGGAACTCGATCTCGCTCCGATTCGCGGACATCTCGAACATCTCACTGAACTTCGACTGCGCATGCTGGTGACGTCGCTCGACGCACGCCTCCAGCTGGGCGAACACCAGTCGTGCTGCGACGACGCGGCACTTCTTGCCGACGAACACCCCTTCCGAGAGGACATCCGTGCCCTCCACCTGCTCGCCGCCTACCGCTCGGGTCGCCAGACCGAGGCGCTCGCCGCCTACCGACGTACACGCGACCTGCTCGTGGAGGAGTTCGGCGTCGAGCCGGGGGCGGACTTGCGCTCGTTGCAGCGCCAGATACTCGAACAAGATCCCCGGCTCGACCTGTCGGCAACCGGCGAGCGGATGGCGACCATCGACGCGGGCTCGCTCTCACCAGATGCAACGCTGCGCAACGACAACCTTGTCGCCGAACCGAACGAGTTCGTGGAGCGCCCGGAAATCGCCACAGTTCTGCAGGCACTCGCCCCCGGTCGACTGGTGACCGTCGTCGGGACCGGTGGGATCGGCAAGAGCCGCAGCATCAGCGCCGCGGCCCGGCGGTGCCTCGGCAACGAACCGTTCGCAGATGGTGTGTGGCTCGTCGACCTCGCGCCGCTGCAGGACGGGTCGGTCGCCGTCGCTGCGAGCGTCGCCTCTGCGCTCAGGCTGGGCCACCACCCAGGCTCGACCGCCACCGACGAGGTCGTCAACTACCTGCGCGGCCGCCGCTCGCTGATCGTGCTCGACAACTGCGAACACGTCGCCGCTGCGGTGGCGGCCTTCGCCGAAACGGTCACGGTGGCATCGCCGTCCACGGCCCTGCTGGCAGCGAGCCGCGTGCGGCTCGGGATCGCCGCCGAGACGGTGGTCACCCTGAATCGCCTGGAGGACGATGCTGCGCACCGTCTGCTCGCGGCACGAATCGTCGAAGCCGGAGCGGGCCCGTTCCCGGACGCGGAGTGCGCGGAGTTGTGCGACGTGCTCGACAACTACCCGCTCGCCATCGAGTTGGCCGCCGCTCGCACCCGCTCGCTCACACCGGGCGAGATCGCTGCTCGACTGGGCGATCAGCCGGCGTTGCTCGGGTCGAACGCTCCGCCGGGCGAGAAGCCGAACGGGCTTGGCGCCGACCCGGCTCGCCCGAGGGGCCGCCGGCACGCGGATCTGTCGACTGCGCTCGGCTGGTCGCTGCGGCAGCTGTCGCCACACGCGAGCGATGTCCTCGACCGAGCAACCGTCTTCGTCAGCAGCTTCGACCTCGACAGTGCAGAAGCAGTGCTCACCGAACCACACGATCGACCGGGCAGCGTGACCGCGAGTCTCGGCGAATTGGTCGAGCACCACCTCGTCGCACGCGATCACAGCGCTGCTCGCTTCCGCATCCTCGAGCCGATCCGCCAGCACCTCCGCGGCCGCGCACGAGGCGGGGTCCAGGATCGCTACATCGACTACTACTCCTCCTTCGCCGTCGAGGCCGCCGTCGGGTTGCGCGGAGTGGACGAGGCGCGCTGGTGGGACCGTTTGCGCATTGAGCTCCCTCATGTCCGCGAGGTGGTCCAGTGGGCGACCGACCACGAGGACGTCGAGCTGCTCGACTCGATCATGGGCGAGATGGCGTTCGCCATTGCCATCCTCTCGTGCATCGAGCCCGGCGAGTGGGCAATCGAGTCGCTCCGACAGCTCCACGTGGAGCCGGCCGACGCGCCGGGACTCGCCGCCGCCGCCGCTGCCCATCTGGCGCTCCACGCACTCACCGACCAGTGCCACGCGCTCCTCGACGCGATTGCCGACACCGATGATCCGCAGATGCGTGGCGTGATCGCCTCCGTCCGAGTGATCAGCGACGCGACCGAGCCTCGCTGGGGTGACGAGCTGCGGCGGTGTGCGTTGGCGGGTGCCGACCCGGCGTTTCTCGCGCTGGCGAAGATGCGGCCGGTGGCCCCTGACATGATCGAGGTGGTCGACGCCCTCGGCAACCCGACGCTGCGCGTGTTTGCTCGATGCTTCCTGTCGGCATCGATGGAGAGCGGAACCACCGACGAAGCTCGGCAGAACAAAGAGGAGCTCTACCGGATCGCCCTCACGTCGAACAACTCGCGCACCATCGCCGAGGGCCAGGCGTTCATGGCACTCCAGCACTGCTTCGACGGCCAACTGGACCAAGCCGGCCCGCTGGCGGCGGAGATGATCGAGCGGATGGTCCGACTGCGATCGCCGGGTCTCGTCTGGCACGGCGTCGAGATCATCGCCAACATGCTGGCGATGGTGCGCGTCGAGCCGTTCGAGTCGGAGATGCTGTGGGCAGCAGTGACCCAATCGGGGTTCTCGCCGTATGCGCGGGTGGCCCGCGACCCGACGTTGCCGCCCTGGGTCGCCGCCCAACTCACCGACGACGATCGTCGACGCGCAGCGGTCGAGGGCGCCTCGCTCGACATCGACGCGGCCGCCCGCGCCGCCCGCAAGGCGGCCGAGCGCATGTCCGCTGCCTGACGACGATGCGCGTCGCCAGGCAGCGAACCCGAACCTCACCTCAGCGGTCGAACCGGTACAGGCTGTTCACCCCGTCGTCGGACACGTAGATCGCTCCGTCAGGACCGACCGCAACACCCGACAGGGCACCGTTCGGCAGGAAACCCTGGACCGCTGTCGCCGAGTAGTCGAGCCCGGTGATCACCGGTGCGGTCTCGCCGGTCACCAGATCGATCGCGGTCACCTGCTGGGCACCGGTCTCCACCACGAGCAGCCGGTCACCGTCGATCGCCAAGCCCTCGGGCTGGGCCAAGCCTTCGACCACGACCCGTGGACCTGCCTCGTCGACGGCCCAGACATTGCCGGTCACCCAGTCGCTCACGTAGAGCGTGGTGCCGTCCGACGCCAAGCCGGTCGGCAGGGCGAGCTCACCGAGCAGCACGTCCTCGGGGTCGTCGATGTTGACGACGTTGCCGCCGCCGGCCTGTGCGGCCACGATGCGATCACCGTGGCGGATCGCATTGATCGGCAGGGCGACGGTCCGCACGTCCTGCAGGATCTCTCCGGTGGCTGGGTCCATCAGCTGGACCGATCCGTTGAAGGTGTTCGTCACCACCAGGTTGTCACCGTCGGCCGACACGGTGGACGCCCCGGCGAAACCCGCACCGGGTGGTGCGAACGAGTCGTAGAAGGACGTGGTCGGCATCCCGTCGGCGTCGTAGCCGCGCATGACGAACAGCTCGGCGAGCCAGACGGTGCCATCCGGTGTGACCGCCACACCGCCGGGCAATCCGATGCCGAGGTCGTCGAGTTCGGTCACACCGTCGTCGTCGATGCGGATGATCTGGTTGTCGTTGCCGGCGATGACGAACAGCCGATCATCAGCATCGAAGGACATGTTGTCGATCGTTCCGTCGATGTCGAGCAGCATCTCGTGATCGCCGCCTTCGAGGTCGAGCTTGAAGACCTGGCCGTCCTTCAGGTTGACCACATGTGCTTCGCCGGCCGAGTTGAACTTGACCGCCGACGACACGCCGAAGCCCGAGGCGACGACCTCCGGTGCGATCGGTGAGGCGTCGACGTCGATGCGCAACACGTCTCCCGTGAAGAACGACGGGGCATAGAGCAGTCCATCCGGGCCGAAATCGAACGCGTTGAGTCCCGCCAACGTCTCGTCGAGTGGGATCGGGTCGGCCTCGAGCATCGGATCGAGCTCGTAGAGCCCATCGCCGAGGAAGATCCGTCCCACGAAGAGGCGGCCGTCGTCGGACATGGTGATCGGGTTGACCCCGGGGCCGACCAGTTGCGTCTTGAACTCGCCGTCCGGGGTGAGCATGCCGACGTTGCCCTGGAGCAGATCGGTCCAGTACACCGTTCCGTCGTCGGCCACGAAGACGTCGTCGGGTCCGTTGACCCCCCGTTCGGGCCCGATGCGATCGAGGATCTCACCGGTCTCGGGGTCGTGGACGGTGATCTCGTTGCCCGAGACGCTGGCGACGTAGACGTTGCCGTCGACGGGCGACACGGTGACCCCATTGAGGCTGTTCGTGTCGGCCGGATTGCCGACCAGGGTTGCGAGTGAAACGTCGAACGGCTCCTCTGGCGGTGGCGGCTCGGTGGTCTCGGGAACCATTGTGGTCGCTGGGGCGGCGGTGGTCGCCGGAGCCTCGGTCGTGGCCGGTGCTTCGGTCGTCGCAGCGGCGGACCCATCGGAATCATCGTCGCTCGCACAGGCCGCTCCGACCAGAGCGAGCGCAGCGGCGGTGCCGAGGAGACGCCGCCACCTCGTGGCCGATGATCGAGACGTTCGGCGTTCGGTACGAGATGACGTGGCGTAGGTGTAGGTGTTCACGTTGTGCTCCCCTGTCAATGCGTGTCCAGGTCCTTGCGACCAGCGGATGGATCCCGATCTCGGACAATCCCGATCACGGTGAGGCGAAGTCTGAACAAGGGAACTTTCAGTTCGCTTACAACACGGCCAGAACGAGGCACCACGCGATCTCAAGATCCGGCGACTCCACGAACGCCGACCCTACGTCTCAGCAGGAGGGCCATCGAGACTGAACGGACGGGCTACTGCACTCGACAACGAACACACGGAATGTCGGCGGACACCGGTCGGAACCTGACTGAGCTCGACCCAAGCGTCACGCCGCACCATCGCGCCCAGATGGGTCCGTCATCGGCTTCCGGTTGAAGCATCACACGTCACGGAGACGCGTGTCCTGGTTTGCCAAGGAGGTCAATCCTTGTCGGCGAAGTGCTCGCGCATGACCGGTGCGCCGTGCGAGGGCATGTCGACGACGGCGATGTCGGGCATGCGGATCGATTGCCAGGAGGAGAATCCGCGTTCTGAATCGATGGCGGAAACCTCCAACAACACCGATGTCAGTGCCCGACCGCCACTACACACGACGATGTCAACGTCGGGCCAGGAACTCGAGATCGACGTCACTCCGGCAAGGAATCGAAGTGCCGCCTCCCGTGATGGCTCCCAACCGGCGGCAGGTGACGATGTCGGCGATGCGAAGAAGCGACGGACGCTGGAGAGAAACTCCTCATCTGGCAACCAAGAAGCGTCCGTTTCACGAAACGCATCATCGACAATGATGTCGAGGCCGAGCCGCTTGGCGGTCGGGCGCAATGTCTGCACCATCTTCGGTTCTGGACCAGCCGCCAACACGGTGGCAGTGGCAAGCCACGGCGACGAGACGAGTTCGGCGGCTTGGCGGTGGCCTTCGGCGGTGAGCCCCCACGTCGAGGGAGGCGTCGCGGCGTCGACCGCGGATCGGCAGTGCCGAACGAGGACCAGACGCACACCCTCACAGTACGACGAGCGCAGGCTGACAACGCTCACTCGGGACTGGCTCGCGATCAGTCATCGCTCTCGCTCAGTTCAGCGGTGTCGAACGATGAGTTCAGCGAGTCCGGCCGGGTGGACTGTCTCGTGGGTGTCGGCCAACTCGTCGACGCTCCACCACCGATGCTGCACGATCGACTGCCGTTCGATGTCGTCCCAGCCGTCAGAGCTCACATCGAATCGGGTGGTCTTCACGATGAAGTACACCTCGTCGGCACGCCAACGCCGGCCATTGAACTGGAAGTCGAACTCGCGACGCGACACGATCGGGCCCGGGTCGTCGATCACGTATCCGGTTTCCTCGTACACCTCTCGTAGCGCAGCGTCCTCGAACCAGCACCGCGCCGTCGCCGTCGCCGTCGAGCATCACGACCTTCGAGGAACGGCGACGCCCACCGATGCTGTGACCCACTCCGTCAACGTAATGAACCCGATGCCGCTCTCACTCCCACGACGACACCCGTGGGGCTCGCTCACCTGCTGCGAGCCGACAACAGCGGCGTCACGCTTCGCCACACACTCTGGGATTGGGCCGTCTCAGCCGCTGACTTCGGCGAACCCGTGCTCGTCGACCCACTTCCGGATCTTTGAGCGATGCCAACTCGCGATCTGGACGCTGCGGTTGCCGATCTCCCACCGTTCTCCGAGCAGCCCCATCGAGGTGCGCCGCACATCACCCCCTCCAACGCGCTGCAACACTGCAGTCGGCCGGAAATAGGGCAGACCGGGCGACGCGTCGAACCCGACATCGAACACGACCATCTCGGTGTCGTCCGCTGCGACGACAACTCGCTCGGCGCTGGCAGCCTCGGCGATCATCGCCACGACGAATGCCACGAATGCGAGCACGCGATCGGTCGGGGAGTCGCCGAAGAAGACCATGACGAGCACGACCGACTTCAACACACCGAACGAGATGAAGCGCATCCAGTGGAATGTGATCAGGCTCAGAGCCCAACGAAACTCGCGGCCGCCGTCCACGCTTCGGCAGTCCTCCACGAGTCGCTGGGCCATGAAGCAGACACTACCCAAAGCGTCGGTGGGGAGAGCCGAGACCACGTCGACGCAACCCCTGAAGTGTGGTGAGTAGGGTGCCAGCAGGTTCGACGCGAACTCTGCTCAGCTGATCGTCAGATGTCGGACGAAGTATGTCGTCAGCTCGCCTCGCACGGTGATGGTCCGCTCGGCGACCGTGGCGCTCCGTAGTCCGTTGGCGCTGATGCGCTCATCGAGATACTCGACGTCACCGCTCGTGCCGAAGAACAGCAGCACCGCTCCGCCCGGTCGCAGCCGGCCCGGCACGTCATGAAGGAACGCGGTGAGGGTCGCGTAGTTCTCGTCCGTGAAGGCACGTTCGAGCATCGTGCGCGGCGAGAACCAACGAAACGGCGGGTCGATCACCACGAGATCGAAGTCACCCTCGACAGCTTCGAACAGATCGCTGACGGCGAACTCCGCGCGATCAGCCACGCCGTTGCGAGCGGCGTTCGCCCGCGAAGCTTCAACGGCGGCAGGGTTCACGTCGACCCCGAGCACGGTGGCGCCGGTCCTGGCAGCGAGGATGGCGTTGGCCCCGGCCCCGCAGCCCATGTCGAGCACCCGGAGGCCAGGGGTCGCATGATCGGTCACGAGGTTTCCGAGGAGGTCGGATGTGGGAGTCGGAGCGAACACGCCCTGTGGGACGCGTAGCTGTAGGCCGAGGTACTCGATGTCGGCAGTGGAACGTGCGTGGAGTTCTGTGGACACGTCTTCATGCCAGCGACGCAACTGCTCGACGCGTTCAGCCGAGACTCGCGGAACATACTGGGGCATCACTCCACCGTAAGCGGTCCGTGCGTGCCGGTAAGCCGGTGACCACCTCGACAGCAACCTGGCGGCAGGTGACGGTCGCAGCCATCGAACGACCCGAGAGTGCGCCTCAGATGGTGCTGGCTCTGAAGACACGTGACGTGTCCGGTCGTCGAACCACTCTCGGACGCGAGGACGTGTTCGTTCGACGATCGTTCACTGCACGACCGTGGCCGTCAGACGATTGACGGCGCTCGCAAGCAGCACGGCGAGCCGTTGGTCTCCAGTGAATGGGAGACTCGCGTCATCTTCCGTCGATTGCAGACCCGTCGCCTCGAGAAGGCTCGTGCGCACGTGGATGGGACGTTGCATCGAGCACGGGAGCTCGGGGTGAGAGCATTGCGGGTTCTGGAGGTCGTGCACAGCGAACGCAAAGGGTGCAGGGTCATCGTCATCGACGAAGAGGGCGACATGCTCGACGTCTGGTTGTGGTGGTATCAAGCATCGAACGGTGAGCTGGTGATCTGTCGGGAGGACCCCCGTGACGTCGCCGACCCGAGCGCCATCGCCACGCTGTCTTTCGGTGATGCGCATCGACGCGGCGTCATCGACCGAGTGCCGCGGGACCTGATGGCGCTGTATCTGCGCTCTCAGCTGCTGGAAAGCGAGCGGTTCGCTTGATGTGCGAGATGGCCAGCCGCCGCGACATGTCCGCCTGAGGATTCCAACCGGACCGTTTTCGGCTCACGACCAGTCGCCGCCGTTCGCCGCCGGTGAGATCCCGTCGACCACGATTGCTGAGACCGACCGTGCGATCGCGTTCATGGACATCAATCCGGTGACCGAGGGCCACGCGCTCGTGGTGCCTCGAGAACACGCATCAGATCTGCTCGACGTCGCCCACGACGACCTCGCCGTGTGCGCGCTGCTCTCGAACTACCGTGTCGTCGTGATGACCGGCTTCGTGCCAGAAGACTTCGCTGTACCCGACCAGTTGGTCTGCGACGGCTTTGTGCTCCGGCCACTTGCCGCGGAACACAACGAGGCGGACCACGCAGCCTGGATGGCGAGCATCGACCACATCGGTGCAACCCCCGGCTTTCGAGGACGGCGTTGGCCGTTCCCGATGACGCTCGAGCAGAACCTGCGAGACGTCGAACGACACCAGCAGGACTTCAACGAACGCAGCGGATTCACCTACACGGTGTTGAACCCCACGGGCGAGGTCATCGGATGCGTGTACATCTACCCGTCCGACCGGCCGGACTTCGATGCGTTTCTCCGCTCGTGGGTCAGGGCGGACCATGGTCAGTTGGATGGTCGTGTCTGGGAGGCGGTCGTGACTTGGGTCCAGGTGTCGTGGCCGTTCGCGAACGTGGACATCGCAGACCGACCTCGTACCGAATCGCGGACCGACCGAGATCAAACGTCGTCGCCGAGGACGCCCAACGGACGTCAGTGACTCACGTCGCTCGGGCGCCGAACTGCAGCGAACGTCACCGCCGCGGCATGACCGACGTTCAGCGAATCGACGTTCGGCGAGATCGGTATCCGCACCCGGTGCGTCGTTGCCGCTCTCGTCGCGGCCTCGAGACCGTGGCCCTCAGCGCCCAGGACAATCGCCACCTTGTCGGGAACGACCATGCCCCAGAGATCGCAAGCACCCGCATCCGGCGTCATCGCCCACGTCTCGAACCCGTTGGCGTGCAACGTCCCGAGTGCACCGGGCCAGTCGTCGACCGAGGCCCGAGCCACCGGCATGTGCAAGATCTCGCCCATGCTGACCCGCACGGTTCGGCGCTGATACGGGTCGTTGCACGTGGGGCTGATCACGATGCCGTCGATCTCGAAGGCGCGAGCAGCGCGGGCGATGGCGCCGATGTTCTGGTCGTCGTTCAACGCCTCGAGCACCACCAGCCGTCGGCAGGAGCGCGCCAGCTCGCCTACTGTCGGCATCGGCGCCCGGAACCCTGAGGCGAGCACGGTGCGGTACATGTTGAAGCCGACGATTTCGGCCATGACCTCCTGCTCGGCCACGTACACCGGCACTCCGGCCAACTCTGGACGACGCATCGTCGGGATGAATCGCTTGAGGCGTTTCGGATGCAGCAGCACCGACCGCATCCGATGCCCCGAGTCGAGCATGCGGTCGATGGGCACGTACCCCTCGCCCATGAAGAACTCGTCGCCCTCCATCTCGGCGCGCACCGCAAGGCTGTTCAGCTCCCGATAGTCATCGACACGCGGATCGGCCGGGTCGACGATGTAGGTGACCCCATCGACGCCACCGCCCTCGTCGATCAACGCGGCATCGATTTCGTCGGCGGGCACAGTTCGATGGTCATACAGGAGTATCCAACATCGCAAACCGCCACACGGTGTGGTGCCGCGACGAACAGAAGGTGGCGACAGACGAATCGGCGTCGGCGTTCACCGGTGCCACGATGGTGGGGTGACCTCCGACGACTCCGCTACCCGCCCGCAACGCGTTCGCCGCGAGCCGCCGAGCTTCCGGCGAGTGGTCGTACGTTCAACGAATTCGCTCAGCGCCCGCATGCAGCGCATCGTGCTCGGTGGTGACGAACTCGCCGGTTTCGCGATCGACTCCCCCGCTTCGAGCGTTCGGCTGCTGCTGCCAGCAGCAGACACCGGCATCCTCGAAATGCCGACCTGGACCGGCAACCAGTTCGAATTGGCGACTGGGGAACGTGCCCCGATCCGCACCTTCACACCCCGCGCCTTCGACGATGAGCTGCGCGAACTCACGCTCGACGTCGTGCTCCACGACCACGGCGCCGCCACCGATTGGGCTCGCCGGGCCGAGGTGGGCGACACGGCCGCAATCTCCGGACCGGGCCGCAGCGAGCCGCTCGATCCGGAGGCGAGATCATTCCTGTTGGCCGGCGACGAGTCGGCGATCCCCGCAATGGCCCAGCTGCTCGAATCGATCGGCAGCAACTGCACGATCGAAGTCCACATCGAGATCACACACCCCGATGCCCGGTTCGAGCTGCCCGATCATCCGAACGCCACGATCACGTGGCACGAAGCCATCGCCGGGGCTGCTCCCGGCGCCTCGTTCTCGACTGCGGTCGAAGCACTGGCCGAACTCCCCGATGCTGTCTGGGTCGCCGGCGAGGCAGCCGCGGTACAGCGCTTGCGCACCCACCTGTTCGACGAGTGTGGCCGCACCCGCAAGAGTGTCACCGCCCGCGGCTACTGGAAGCTGGGCCGTTCCGCGACCTGACCCGACGCTCAGTCGTCGAGTTCGAGGTCGAGCGCGTTGTGCACTGCGACGTTGTCTTCGTCACGCAGCCCGAGTCGCTTGCGCAACCTCGTCAGGTCGTCGAGGTCGTTTCCCTCGATCGACAACGTGTACAGGATCTCACCGGTCTCGCGGACCTTGATGTCGGTCGCCTCGGCCCGAAGATCGCCGACGCGGTAACGACGACGTTCCTTGGTGACGAACACCGCGCGCACTCCCGAAGCAGCATCGAGCGCAGCGATCTCCGAATGGAGGTCGTACTCCTCGCCGCGCTGCGGGCGATCGAGGCCGAGCTGTTCGAAGATCACGTCGAACGGCGACGGCGTCGAGTCGGCGGTGCGGTGGCGGTTGCGTGTCCATTGCTCGAACCCTTTGCGTTCGGCAACGAGCTGCTTGATCTTCAAGGTGTTGTTGCGAATCTTTGCGTTCCAGACCGGGTCGTCGACCAGCAGGTAGCAGTCGTTGACGGTCTCCGACGTCTGCTCATCGGCGAGTTTGGCCAACAGTTTGCGCGCCTGGCGATGCTTGCCCCAGACGCGGTGCTCGAAGCGAGCGCCGGTTGGTTCGGGGGAGAGTTGCTTCTTGGTCATGAGATGTCGCCCGGGCGCTGGGCGCTTGCGGGGGACCAATGGTAGTGCCGTCTGCGCCGGGGCAGCGGACACCTGCGGTCAGTACGAACGGGGCAGGCCGAGCACCTGCTGGGCGATGAAGTTGCAGGTCATCTCCTGGCTCACCGGCGCCAGCCGTTGGAGGCGAGCCTCGCGCCAGTAGCGCTCGACGTGGTACTCGGACGCGTAGCCCAAGCCGCCGTGGGTCTGCATCGCCTGATCGGCTGCGAACCAACTGGCCTCGGCTGCCAAGTACTTCGCCGTGTTCGCCTGCTCGGCGCACTCGAGCCCGTGGTCGTATCGCCATGCCGCCTCGCGCCAGGTCAATCCGGCAGCGTTGAGTTGCATGTGGGCCTGTGCCAGCGGATGCGCGATTGCCTGATTGGCCCCGATCGGACGGTCGAACACCACCCTCTCTCTGGCGTAGCCGACCGCACGCCGCAGCGCCGCTTCACCGATACCGCAGGCCATCGCGGCAAGGAGCACCCGCTCGGGGTTGAGCCCGTGGAGAATCTGCTGGAACCCGCGGCCGCGTTCGCCGACCAATCGCCAGCCCTCGACGGGCAGATCGTCGTACGCGACTTCGCACGAGGCCACTGCGTTGCGACCGAGCTTCGGGATCGCCGCGATGTCGCAGAAGGCCGGATCGAGATCGACGAGGAACAGGCTCAGCCCGTCGAAACGTCGTCGGGGGTCGTCGGGGTCGGGGTCATCGGTGCGGGCGAGCAGCAGACACACCTCGGACTCGAGTGCCTTCGACGTCCAGATCTTGCGGCCCCTGACCACGAATCCACCGGCGCCGTCGTCGATTGCCCGAGTGCTGATGCGTGACGTGTCGGTTCCGGCATCGGGTTCGGTCACGCCGAACGCAATGTGCAAGTCGCCGGCGGCGGCTCGCGCCAGGAACGTCTGCTTGAGCCGATCACTGCCGAACTTCACCACCGGATTCAGACCGAACATCGTGAGATGCAGCGCCGACGACCCGTTCATCGCGGCGCCCGAGGCCGCCACCCGGTTGAGCACGATCGCACACTCGCTGATTCCCATCCCGCCGCCGCCGTACTCCTCGGGGATCGCCACGCCGAGCCACCCGCCCGAAGCCATGGCGTTGTAGAAGTCCCACGGGAACTCGTGGCGCTGATCGCACTCGGCCCAGTAGGCGTCGTCGAAGTCGGCGCACACGCGATCGACGGCCTCGGCGATCGCCACATGATCGTCGTCGACGCGGAAGTCCATGGCCGCCAGTCTGGCGGTCAGCGCTGTGTGAGCTTCAACCACGATCCGTTCTCTGCGGTCCGACTAGTTTTGATTCGACACGAACAGGGGGAATTGCACATGGCCTATGGGGCAGATCACGTGGACATGCCGCCGGTGGAGAACTGGCTGACCGATTGGGACTGGCTCGACGACCAGTGGGGCGAGAACGCAATCGACATCTGGAACTCGGTGCGCGAACAATGCCCGGTCGCCACGACCGAGCGCTACGGCCGCGCGTTCATGCCCGTCACGATGGAGGCGGTTGCGGCCGTCGCCAACGACACCGAGAACTTCTCATCGATCTGGGTCAACGTCGGACGGCCCGATGCGCCCCGCCGCCCGGCACCTCCGATCACTTCCGATCCGCCCGAGCATCACGGCCACCGTCGGTTGCTGTTGCCGGCGTTCAGTCCGAAGAACGTCGCCCCGCTCGAGGACGACCTCCGGACGTTCTGCCGGAAGCTGATCGCCGACCTCGATGGCGCCGACACTGCGGACGCCGCGGCTCAGTACTCCCAGCACATCCCGGTGCACGGCATCTGCAAGCTCACCGGGCTCCCCGAGCAAGACGCCGACCTGTTCCGCGACTGGATCCACCGCAACTTTCAGTTGGGCCCACGCGACAACGCCGTCCGAGTCGCCGTCGCCACCGAGATGAAGGACTACGTCGACCAACTCCTCAACGACCGTCTCGCCAACCCGCAGGACGACATGTTGACGATGATCGCCAACGCCGAGATCGAGGGCGAACCGGTCGACTGGGACCTCAAGGTCGGCTACATCAACCTGCTGATCATCGCCGGCATCGACACCACCTGGAGCGCGATCGGCTCGGGGCTGTGGCACTTCGGCCAGCACAACGACCAGGTGCAGCGTCTGGTCGACGCCGACAACGGTGACCTGCTGTGGAACACCGCCACCGAGGAAGTCCTGCGGTTCTACGCACCGGTCACGATGGCGCGCAAGGTCGTTGGTGAGACCGAGATCGGTGGGTGCCCCGTGCACCCCGGCGACCAGATGCTCTTGACGTTCCCGGCCGCCAACCACGATCCCGCCGCATTCGAGGACCCCGAGGTGTTCGACATGGACCGCCTGAACAACCGCCACGTGGCCTTCGGTCTCGGCATCCACCGCTGCGTCGGGTCGAACCTGGCTCGCCTCGAATGCACGATCGCGTTCCAGGAATGGTTGCGGGCCTTCCCGAACTACTCGCTCGACACCGAACAGCGCACCACGTGGGCCAATGGCCAGATCCGCGGTCCGCGCAACCTTCCGGTGCTCCTCAACCGGTAACGCACGAGCAGCCCGACGAACGGCAACGACAGGTGTCGAGGGCCGATGGTCCCATCTTGCGCCGTCACAGGTGTCACTCGGTCGTTTGTGTGGCTGGCACCCCGACCGGGAAGACTGTGGATGTCATGTTCGTTCTCCAACGAGCAGGTCAGTGGTTTCTCGGCTTGCTCGAATCCTTCGACGACGCGTTGGTCGCGCTCGACGACGACGTCGACGCCCCCGCTGTCGGCCTCTGACGCCTCCGCGCTCCGCCTCGATCACACTCGCTGCGGGCAGCGACTCAGCGTTTCGGTGTGAAGCGGGGGATCAACGCGATCATCGTGCCAGCAGCCGCAATGGCCGCGACGGAGTACCACCACGACGGGTCCCAGAACACCTCCAGGAGGAAGTAGTTGCGCAGGAAGGGCACGAGGAACACCACCACGTATCCCGCGCCCATCGCTGCGACGAGACCGAGCTTCCAGGGGCGCATCGGCCGGCTGGCAACCGCGAGCACGACCAGACCGATCGCCAGGAGCGTGACCGTGGCCAGCGTTCGGGCCTCGTCGAGGTCGAGGTCGCCGACGTGCAGCGCCGCCTCGTACGCAGCAAGCGTGGCGGCACCGGCAATCACCCCCGCCGGGATCGAGAAGCGCAACACACGCTGCAAGAACCCCGGCCGGATCAGATCGACCTCGGGCGCCAGCGCCAGGAAGAACCCCGGAACACCGATGCTGAACGTCCCGATCAACGTGAGCTGTCGTGGAAGGAACGGAAACGGACTGTTCAAGAGCCCCACGGCGAACGTGAGCAGCACCGCGTAGGCGGCCTTGGTGACGAACAGATTCGAGACCCGCTCGACGTTGTTGATCACCTTTCGGCCCTCGTTGACCACCGTCGGCAGACTCGAGAACGCATTGTCGGTGAGCACGAGATCGGCGACCGCCTTGGTGGCCTGGCTTCCCGACCCCATCGAGATCCCGAGGTCGGCGTCTTTGAGAGCGAGCACGTCGTTGACTCCGTCGCCCGTCATTGCGACCACGTGACCACGTGACTGCAACGCGCGGACCATCGCCTGCTTCTGCTGCGGCTTGACCCTGCCGAACACCGTGGCGTCATCGAGCACCGATGCCAGCTCGTCGATGTCGGTCGGAAGTTCGCGGGCGTCGATCGGCGCGCCGACCACAGCGAGACCGGCGCGCTCGGCGATCGCGGCGACGGTGTCCTGGTTGTCGCCCGAGATCACCTTGAGCGTCACCTCCTGCTGTGCGAAGTAGGCGAGGATCTCTGCCGCGTCGGGACGGATCTCGTCTTCCAGTTCGATGATCGCGAGCGGCTGGACGCCCGCTGGCAACCCACCGTCGGCTGGCCCATCAGCACAGGTCACGACGGCGAGCAGCCGCTTGCCACCAGCGCTGAGCTGCTCGACGAGCGCCCGTGCGGGGTCGGCGTCGGGCAGGAGGAAGTCGGGAGCCCCCAGGAAGAACCACCCGTGATCGACGAACGATGCGGCCGACCATTTGCGCTCGCTGTCGAACGGCTCGACCTGGTCGAGGGTCCACGTGGTCTCGGTGCCGACAGCAGCAACGATCGCCGCCATCGACGCGTTCGGATCGCGGTCGGACGAGGCCAGACGCGACCAGACCGTCGCGAACCTCGTCATCGCTGCGTCCCTCAGCGGCGTGCGCCTGAGCAAAGGTGATCTCACCGGTGGTGATCGTGCCGGTCTTGTCGAGGCACAACACATCCACTCTCGCCAACACTTCGACGGTCGAGAGCTGCTTGGCCAGTGCATTGCGACGAGCAAGCGCCACGATGCCGGCCATGAACGACAAGCTCGTGAGGAGCACCAGCCCATCGGGCACCATCGCCACCGCTGCAGCGACGGTGCCGAGCAGGGCGTCCTGCCACTGGTCCTCTGCATCGAGCAGGTTCACGAACAGAAAGATCGACGCAACCGGGATGATCACGGTGAGCCACCGCAGGATCGTGTCGATGCCTCGTCGAAGCTGCGACTCAGCCGCCGTGAACTGCTTCGCCTCGGTGGCGAGGGTGCTCGCGTAGCTGTCGGCCCCGATCTTGGTGGCCCGGATACGGCCGTTGCCGGCAACCACGAAGCTTCCCGACAGCACCTCGTCGTCACGCTCTTTCGGCACCGCCAAGGATTCGCCGGTGAGCATCGACTCGTCGAGACGGAGCCCGTGGCAATCCAGCACCACACCATCGACGGCCACCTGGCCACCGAGTCGGAGCTCGATGACATCATCGAGCACGATGTCGTCGGAGGAGATCTCGACGGTTTCGCCGTTTCGGATCACGGCTGCACGCGGTTCGGTGACCACTTCGAGCCGCGCGAGTTCGCGCCGGGCCCGCACCTCTTGCACGACACCGATCACCGAGTTCGAGACCACCACACCGACGAACAGTCCGTCTTGAGGGTTGCCCGACACCAACACGAGCACGAAGAGCGTGAGCATGATCGCGTTGACGACCGTGAACACGTTGGCCGCAACGATCTGGCCGAACGACCGCCCCGGGGGTTCCGGCGTGACGTTGACCTGACCGGCCGCGACACGGTCGGCGACCTCGGCATCGGTGAGCCCGACGGTGTCTGCGGTGTCGACCTCGTTGCGATCCATCGTGGGGTGAGCGTAATGAAACCCCGCGGTCGGCCCCATCGTTGCATCGGGCTGCTTCACTGGAGGGGTGGAGACGAGCGGATCCGAGGTCGACGAGCTGATCACCTACGTCCGCGAGTCGGTGATCGGCCGCGACGACGTGATCGACGGGCCCTACGGGCCTCGCCCGATCATCTACGCCGACTACACCGCATCGGGCCGCTCGCTCAGCTTCATCGAGGACTACATCCGCACCGTGGTGTTGCCGCTGTACGCGAACACCCACACCGAATCGTCCGGCACCGGGCTGCAGACGACCCGGTTGCGTGAAGAGGCTCGCGACATCATCTCCCGCTGCGTCGGTGCCACCCACGAAGAACACGCGGTGGTGTTCTGTGGCAGCGGCGCAACGCACGCCGTTGCCAAGCTGCTCGGTGTGATGGGCCTCAAGATCCCGTCGGCGCTCGATGACCGGTATCACCTCTCCGAGTCGATCCCCGCCAGCGACCGGCCGGTCGTCTTCATCGGTCCGTACGAGCACCATTCCAACGAGTTGCCGTGGCGCGAGTCGATCGCCGATGTCGTCATCATCGACGAAGACGCCGATGGGCACGTCAGCCTCGACCATCTCGAGCGCGAGTTGGTTCGCCACGCCGATCGGGCGCAGTTGATCGGGTCGTTCTCGGCGGCCTCGAACGTGACCGGCATCATCACCGACACGATCGCCGTGTCGACGCTGCTGCACCAGCACGGTGCGCTCTCACTGTGGGACTACGCCGCAGCGGCACCCTACGTCCCGATCGACATGGGCTCGAGCGCCGATGGCAACCTGGCCTACAACGACGCCATCTTCATCTCGCCGCACAAGCTGATCGGCGGCCCTGGAACACCTGGGGTGTTGGTCGCTCGACGCGAGCTGTTCTCCAACCGGGTGCCCGACGTGCCAGGTGGGGGCACGGTTCGCTACGTGAGCACCGCCGAGCACGACTATCACCCCGAGATCGAGCACCGCGAAGAGGCGGGCACCCCAGCGATCGTCGAGTCGATCCGGGCCGGGCTGGTGTTCCAGCTCAAAGCAGCCGTCGGTGCCGACGTGATCGAGACGAAGGAGTCAGACTTCGTCCGACGAGCGATCGCCCGTTGGGAGCAGCACCCGAACATCAACGTGCTCGGCAGCCACCAGGCCGACCGACTGTCGATCGTGTCGTTCGTGATCCGCCACGGCGACCGCTTCCTGCACCACAACTACGTCGTCGCGCTGCTCAACGACGTGTTCGGGATCCAGTCGCGCGGCGGCTGTTCCTGCGCCGGGCCCGTACGGCCATCGACTGCTCGGTATCGACCTCGAGCGATCCCACGAATTCCAACGTGAGATCAATCGAGGCTGCGAGGGCATCAAGCCCGGCTGGGTGCGGGTGAACTTCAACTACTTCATCGACGACGCCACGTTCGACTACATCGTCGATGCCGTCACGATGATCGCGTCGCACGGCGCCTCGCTGCTCGGCGAGTACGACTTCGAGCCCGACAGCGGACTGTGGCATCACCGTCTGGGCACACGCGGCCCCTCGATGAGCCTCGACGAGATCACCTACGAGCAGTGGTCGGATGGCGTTCGAGAACCGCCGTCACAGCGAACCGGTCGACCTGGCCCGCCACCTCGAGTTCGCACACCAGTTGTTCCACAACACCGTCGAACCCCACGCACTCCCCACCGAGGCGCCGAACACGAACACCGACTTCGAAACCCTGCGCTGGTTTCCGTATGCCACCGACGTTGCTCGCTGATCGTCGACTGATACCGAATCGTCACGAAACCGTCATATTCGGTTAGGCTCGGCAGCCATGTTGGCAAGTGGTCCGATGCGAGGTGCACGAGTACGACGCAGCCTCGCGCTCGTGGTGCTGGCCGCCGCGGTCGCAGTCGGCTCGTCGACGGTGCCACTCACGGTGGCCAACGCCCAAGACCCCGCAGCGGTTCAGGCAGCACAAGAAATCCAGGCCGCACGCGACCGTGCTGATGCCGCTGCTCAGGCAATGTTCGATGCCGAGTCGCGCCTCGACACCCTCGAAGTCGAGATCGAAGCCGCCGAGAAGGACCTCGCCGCCGTCGAGGCCGAAGCCGCGTCGATGCGCTCGAGCCTGCAGCAAGATGCACAGCGCAGCTTCGTCAACTCTGGCACGTCGATTCCCCTGTTGATCGACCTCGATGATGCCAACGCCGGAATCACCGCCGACCGACAGGCCTCGGTCGCACGTGGCGCAGCCTCTGTCGAACTCGACGACTTCGACGCCGTGATGCGAGAAGTCAGGTCGCAACAGGCCGACCTCGAACGCCAACAAGAGGCCACTGCCGAGGCGCGCGAGCAGTACGAGAACCTCCAGGCCGCTGCCGAGGCCGAAGTGGTGAAGCTCGCCGAAGTCGAGCGTCAACGTCTCGCCGACGTCGCCGTGCAGCGCGAACTCGAACGCCAACGCCAAGCCAAGCTGGCAGAGCAAGCCGCGGTCGCAGCCCAGCAACTCCAGGCGTCGAACGCCGCGGCAGCGAGCTCGGCCGCCGTTGCACCCTCGGGCAACTCGGCTGCCGCGCAGGCGCCGGCACCGAGTGCCGGCTCGTCCAACTCTGCCCAGGGGGCTTCGTCACCGGCGCCGTCACCGGCGCCAGCACCGACGCCGGCTCCGGTTCCAGCGAGCCCGCCGCCTTCGAACGCCGGCAGCGGCATCGTGTGCCCAGTGGCCGGACCCCACGCGTTCGCCGACACCTGGGGTGCGGCTCGCTCTGGCGGACGCAGCCACGAAGGCGTCGACATGATGGCGTCGAGGGGTACCCCGCTCGTGGCAGTCGAATCAGGCGTCGCGAACTTCCGCAACACCCGCCTGGGCGGCAAGTCGGTCGGACTCACCGGCAACAGCGGCACCTACTACTTCTACGCACACCTCGATGCGTGGGAGGGCTCGAGCCGCAACGTGTCACGCGGCGAGGTGATCGGCTACGTCGGCGCCACCGGCAACACCACCGCCAACCACCTGCACTTCGAACTGCACCCCGGCGGCGGCCGAGCAGTCAACCCCTACCCGTACGTCCGCTCCGTCTGCTGACCCACGTCCACGCCGGCACCTCGTCGAGTGAGTGGAGTGGGGCTATTCGGGGCGGTGGCGGGCCAGGGGCATGTCACCTGAGCCGATGAAACGGCTGGTGTACGTGGCGATGTTGCCGATGTAGTTGGCCCGCTCGTATGCCGCTGGGTCGGTGGCGGCATGGCTGGCCACTGCCCCACGCATCTGACCGACCGACTCGTAGTCGTGCTCGTCCATCCACTCGCACAGTTGCGCTTCGATCGTGCGCAGGTGGGCTGGACCGTGATGCAGGAGTGACGACGTGGTCATCGTGACGTCGGCGCCAGCGAGAATCAGCTTGGCTGCATCGAAGCCCGAGTGCACCCCCGTCGAACCTGCGATCGACATCGTCAGGTGCTCGCGCAGGATCCCGATCCAGCGCAGCGGGAGGCGGAGTTCCTCTGGCGTGCTCAACGCAATCCGCGGTGCCACCTCGAGGGTCTCGAGGTCGAGGTCGGGCGAGTAGAAGCGGTTGAACATCACCACACCAGCTGCACCTGAGCGCTGCAATCCAACGACGAACGACGACACCGACGAGTAGTACGGCGAGATCTTCACCGCCACCGGCACACCGACTTCCTCGGCGACCAGTGCAACGAGTTCGAGATGCTCGGACTCCAATGCTGCACCATCGATGCCGGGATCCGCGGCCACCGTGTACAGGTTCAACTCGAGCGCGTCGGCGCCGGCACCTTCGAGCAGACGGGCGTACTTCACCCATCCGCCGATGTTCGCGCCGTTCAAACTGGCGATCACCGGGATGTCGACCGTGGCCTTGGCGTTCTCGATCAGCTCGAGGTACGCGTCGATCGCCGAGCCGTAGTCGTCGACCTCGGGGAAGAACGACGTTGCCTCGCTGAAGCTCTCGCCGTGCACGGTGTACAGACGGTCGATCTCGGCGGTCTCGTGCTCGATCTGTTCTTCGAAGATCGACGGCAGCACGACCGCGCCGGCGCCGGCGAGTTCGAGCTCGACCAGCCGGTCGAGCTGCCCGGTGAACGGTCCGGCCGACGCCACCAGCGGTGACCGCAGCGCGAGCCCGAGATAGGAGGTGTGTAGGTCAGGCATCGTCGGAACCTCCGTCGTTCACTTCAACACTCACTTCGTCGGACCCATCGTCGTCGAACACTTCCCGGTGAGGTTCGGGCAGCATGCGTTCCAGGCCGGCGAGTTGTTCGTAGTAGCGCCAGCGCTCGTCGATGTCCTGCTGTGCAAGATCGAGCAGCTCCGCCGACCGGCTCGGATCCGACCGGGCCAGCATCGAGAACCTTGCCTCTTTCAGAGCGAAGTCCTTGAGGGGAATGCTCGGTGCCGCCGAGTCGAGCTGAAACGGGTGCTCGTGATCGTCGGTGGTCGGCTTGTAGCGATACAGCGGCCAGTAGCCCGACTTCACGGCGTCCTTCTGGTGTGACATCGACGTCTCCATGTCGATGCCGTGGGCGATGCAGGTCGAGTAGGCGATGATCAGCGACGGGCCGTCCCAGGCGTCGGCCTCGGCGAGTGCTTTCACCGTCTGGATGTCGCTGCCGCCAATGGCGATCTGGGCGACGTACACGTTGCCGTAGCGACGAGCGATTGCACCGAGGTCCTTCTTGCCGGTGGGTTTGCCGCCCATGGCGAACTTGGCGACCGCACCGAGCGGCGTGGCCTTCGATGCCTGACCACCGGTGTTCGAGTACACCTCGGTGTCGAGCACGAGCAGGTTGACGTTGCGGCCGCTGCCGAGCACATGGTCGACGCCGCCGAAACCGATGTCGTACGCCCAGCCGTCGCCGCCGACGATCCAGCTGCTCGTGCGCACGAGCTCGTCGGCGATCACGCTGAGACGCTGTGCACGATCGGCCACCACCAGGTCGGTCGAACCGACGAGATCGGCGAGCCGTTCGCGCAGCACCGCCACGCGGGTGCGCTGCTCGATGACGCCGTTCTCGGTCGGCGTCGGGTCGGCGAGCAGTGCGCTCGCCAGGTCGATGCCCACGTGGTCGGCGAGCTCATCGACGAGTCGCCGTGCGTCGCGTTGGTGATGCTCGATGCCGAGACGCATGCCGTAACCGAACTCGGCGTTGTCCTCGAACAGCGAGTTCGACCACGCCGGCCCGAGCCCGTTGGTGTCCTTCGCCCACGGTGTGGTGGGCAGGTTGCCGCCGTAGATCGACGAGCAACCCGTGGCGTTGGCCACGACCAGCCGGTCGCCGAAGAGCTGGGTGAGCAGCTTGAGGTACGGCGTCTCGCCGCAGCCCGAGCAGGCACCGGAGAACTCGAACAGCGGCTGCAACAGCTGAGAGTTCTTCACCGAGTCGTGAGTGATCGAGGCTCGGTCGAGCTCGGGGATCGATGTGAAGAAGTCCCAGCGTTCGCGCTCGACCACCCGATGCTCCTCGGCGGGGCGCATGTTGATCGCCTTGCGCTTCACCTGTGTCTTGTCCTTGGCGGGGCACACGTCGACGCAGATGCCGCAACCCGTGCAGTCATCGGGGGCCACCTGAATGGTCAGCTGGTGGCCGTCGAGCTCACGCGAGCGGAACTTCTTGGCGAGGAACCCGTCGGGCGCACCCTCGAGTGCGTCGGGCTCGAAGGCCTTCATGCGGATCGTGGCGTGCGGACACACGACGGCGCACTTGCCGCAGTCGATGCAGAGGTCGGGTTCCCAGATCGGGATCTCGATCGCCAGCTTGCGCTTCTCGTACGTCGTGGTGCCCGTGGGGAACGTGCCGTCGATCGGCATGGCCGACACCGGCAGCAGGTCGCCCTTGTTGGCGATCATCGTCATGGTGACACGGTCGATGAAGTCGGTCTCGGCGTTCTTGCTCGCCTCGTCGAGCACGTCGAGCGTCTCGTCGAGTTCGGCACTGGCCGGCATCACCGACGGGGGCGTGACCTCAGCAAGTTCGGCGATCGCCCGGTCGACGGCGGCCTCGTTGCGTTCGACGATCAGGCGGCCTCGTCGACCGTAGGCGGAACTGATCGACGCTTTGATCGCGCCGATCGCCCGGTCGAGTTCCATCACATCGGTGAGCGCGAAGAAGCACGGCTGCATGATCGTGTTGATACGACCTGGCATCTTGAGCTCGCGGGCGATGCGGGTGGCATCGATCGTGAACACCCGCAATTCGCGTTCGTGGATGCGCCGCTGGATCGCGGTCGGCAGGTGTTCCCACAGTTCGTCGGCCGGATAGGGGGCGTTGAGCAGGAAGGTGCCGCCCTGTCGGACATCGGCGAGCACGTCGAAACGATCGAGGAGTCCGAACTGGTGGCAGGCGACCAGGTCGGCCTCTTGGATCAGGTAGGTCGAGCGGATCGGTTCGGGGCCGAATCGCAGATGCGACACGGTCATCGAGCCCGACTTCTTCGAGTCGTACACGAAGTAGCCCTGGGCGTGGAGGTCGGGCTCGTGGCCGATGATCTTGACCGAGGCCTTGTTGGCCCCGACGGTGCCGTCGCTCCCGAGGGCGTAGAACACCGCAGAGCGTCCGGGTTGGTCGACCAGGAACGAGGTGTCGTAGTCGAGGCTGAGGTCGGTGACGTCGTCGACGATGCCGACGGTGAAGCGGCGCTTGGGCGTGTCGGATGCGATTTCGTCGAACACCGCCTTGGCCATCGCCGGGGTGAACTCCTTCGAGCCCAGCCCGTAGCGGCCGCCGATGGTGCGCACGCCGGAGCGCTCTGACTCGGCGATGGCGGTGACGACGTCTTGGAACAGTGGTTCGCCGACCGAGCCCGGCTCCTTGCACCGGTCGAGCACGGCGATCGAACGAACGGTGTCGGGCAACGCCGCCAGCAACGCATCGACCGGGAACGGACGGAACAGCCGAATCGTGACGAGGCCGACCTTCTCGCCGTCGGCGACGAGCTTCGCCACCGTCTCACCAACCGCGCCCGAACCCGAACCCATCATGACGATCACTCGTTCGGCGTCGGGCGCACCCTCGTAGTCGACGAGGCCGTATCGACGGCCGGTTCGGGCCTCGAGTTCGGCGAAGACGTCGGCCACGATGCCGGGAACGGCGTCGTGGAACCGGTTGCCGGCCTCGCGCGCCTGGAAGAACACATCGGGGTTCTGCGCGGTGCCTCGGACCACCGGAGCGGTCGGGCGCAGGCGGCGCAGCTTGTGAGCAGCGACGTCGTCGTCGCGGATCAGCGAGCGCAGATCGTCGTCGCCGAGCAGGTCGATGCGGTTGATCTCGTGCGATGTGCGGAACCCATCGAAGAAGTGCAGGAACGGAATTCGAGCCCGCAAGGTCGCGGCGTGCGACACCGCGGCGAAGTCGTGGGCCTCCTGCACCGAGCTGGCGCACAGCATGGCGAACCCGGTCGACCGGGCAGCCATCACGTCGCTGTGGTCGCCGAAGATCGACAGCGCATGGGTGGCGATCGCTCGGGCCGCGACGTGGATCACCGCCGGGGTCAGTTCGCCCGCGATCTTGAACATGTTGGGCAGCATCAGCAACAGACCCTGCGATGCCGTGAACGTGGTGCCCATCGCCCCGGTCTGCAGCGCGCCGTGCAGGGTGCCGGCCGCGCCTGCTTCCGACTGCAGCTCGACCACTTCGGGCACCGCACCCCACAGGTTCGTCGCACCCTCTGCCGACCATGCATCGGCGAGTTCGCCCATGGTCGACGCCGGCGTGATCGGGTAGATCGCCACCACCTCCGACAGCGCATAGGCGACCTGTCGCAGCGGCCTCGTTGCCGTCGATACACGCCGTCGCCGGCGTCGCTGGCCCTGGATCGCCCCCCACCGCGTCGATATCGGGGCGATCATCAGTGGCCGTCGAACTCATGGTCTCCATCTTTGCCTGTCGGATCGTCGGTGACGACCGCCCAAAGTCCCCAATCGCCGCTCCGGTGGCAAGATGAGGATGTGATCCCGAAGGACCGATCGTGAACTCATCGTTCTCGGTCGACCCCGGAGTCCTCCTCGTCGGGGTACTCCTGCTGGTCGGGGTGATCGCCAGCGGATTCACCTCACGCTTCCGGATCCCGAGCCTCCTGCTGTTCCTCGGCCTCGGGATGGCGGTGGCAGACGACGGGTTGGCGTGGGTGCGTTTCGACGATGCCGTCCTCGCCCAGAACATCGCCATCGCTGCGCTCGCCGTGATCCTGTTCGACGGCGGACTCGGCACCGATCCCCGTTCGTTCCGCATGGTGGGCGCACCCGCTGGCCTGCTCGCCACCCTCGGCGTGGCCGTCACCGCTGGTGTCGTCGGTTTGGCCGCCTGGGGTGTGATGGGCCTCGATCCGACCACAGCACTCCTGCTCGGTGCGGTGATTTCCTCGACCGATGCTGCTGCGGTGTTCGCTGCGCTGCGCACCGAGCCACTGCCGTCGCGCACGAGTCGGCTCCTGGAACTCGAATCGGGTCTCAACGATCCAGCGGCGGTGCTGCTCACGATCGGCATGGTCGAGGTGTGGCGGGCCGATCCCGACGGATGGGACTGGGCGAGCTACCTCGGTGTGCAGGTGATCGTCGGGATCATCATCGGGTTGGCTGTCGGCTGGCTCGGCCGCTGGGTGGTCGACCATGTTCGAGGCGGTGCGGCAGCGTCTCTGGGCGTGGTCACGCTGGCGATCGCTGCGATCTCCTATGGCGGTGCTGCGGTGCTCGGCGGCTCCGGGCTGCTGGCGGTGTATCTCACCGGGGTCGTGCTCACCGGCTCGGAGCGAGCAAGTCGCAGCGTGCTGTACTTCCACGAGGGTCTCGCAGCCACCGCGCAGAGCGTGCTGTTCCTGCTGCTCGGCATCCTCGTGTTCCCCAGCGAGTTGTTCGGCGATTTGGGTTTGGCCCTCCTGGTCGTCGTCGTGCTGATCTTCGTCGCGCGACCACTGGCCGTTGCGGTGGTGCTGGTGTGGTGGCGCACCCCGGTGAGCCAGATGGCGGTGGTGTCGTGGGCGGGTCTGCGCGGTGCCGTGCCGGTGGTGTTGGCGACGATCCCGTTCACCGCCGGGCATCCGGATGGCGCGGTGATCTTCGATGTCGCATTCGTGGTGGTCGTGGTCTCGGTGGCCATCCAGGCACCGACGATCGGAGCGCTCGCCCGACGGCTCGGCGTCGTGACCGACGACAACGTGTTCGTGCGGCGAGAGATCGTTGCCGTCGATGCGCTCGATGCCGACATCGTCGAGATCACCGTGCCGAACACAACGCGCCTGCGCGCCATCAACCTTCGCGACGACCCACCTCCGGGTGGCGCCCGAGTCGCGGTGATCCACCGAGGGGACGACAGCACCGTGATCCCCACCGGGAGCACCACCATCGAGCCGGGCGACGTCCTGCTCGTGGTGACTCCCCGCACCTGCGACCTCGACGAACTCGAAGCCTGGAGCCACTCGTTCCCTGCCGCCGACTGAGCGGCGGGTCGATGAGCGAACCCACCACATCTCCGTGGTTCGCTCATCGCACACTGGCAGTCGGTTGACATCCGTCACATCGAGGCACGCTGGGCCCTAGGTCCCTAGGTATGCCCCCCAGGGTAGGAACACACTGGGCAGCGATGATGTTTGCGATCGAAGCCCTCCCGTTGGCCCGCTGGCAGTTCGGGATCACCACCCTGTACCACTTCATCATGGTGCCCCTCACGATCGGGCTCTCGTTCATGGTGGCGTGGTTCCACACCCGCTGGTACCGCAAAGGCGACGAAGCCGATCTCCGTCTCACCAAGTTCTTCGGGAAACTGTTCCTGATCAACTTCGCGATGGGTGTGGTCACCGGCATCGTGCAGGAATTCCAGTTCGGGATGAACTGGAGCCAGTACTCCCGCTTCGTCGGCGACGTCTTCGGCGCTCCGCTCGCAATGGAAGCGCTGGTGGCGTTCTTCCTCGAATCCACGTTCCTCGGCCTGTGGATCTTCGGATGGGGCCGCCTCAATCCCAAGATCCACCTCGCCACGATCTGGGCTGCGGCGATCGGCACCTGGCTGTCGGCGTACTTCATCGTCGCCGCCAACTCCTGGATGCAGCACCCCGTCGGCGCGATCTTCAACCCCGACACCGGCCGGGCCGAGATGACCGACATCCTCGCCGTGCTCACCAACAGCACCACGCTCGCCGCCTACCCCCACGTGATCAGTGGTGCCGTGCTCACCGCTGCGGTGTTCGTGGCCGGTATCTCGGCATGGTGGCTGATCCGCCGTGAACCCGAGCGATGTCGACCGGCGCGGGCTTCAACCGTGCGATGCGCCTCGGGCTGTGGGTCACGATCTTCGCCGGCATCGCGCTGTCGGTGTCCGGCCACTTCCAGACCCGCCTGATGTTCGAGCAGCAGCCGATGAAGATGGCAGCCGCCGAAGCACTCTGCGAAACCGAAACCGGGCCTGGGCTGTCGGTGTTCGCCGTCGGCGACGTCAGCCAGGAGTGTGACGTTCGCTCGCTGGTGATCCCCGGCCTGCTGTCGTTCCTCGCCACCGACACCTGGGACGCAGAGATCCCCGGCGTGATCGACGTCCAGGCCGACTACGTCGAGCAGTTCGGGCCCGGCGACTACCGACCGAACCTGATCATCACCTACTGGAGCTTCCGAGCGATGATCGGCATCGGCATGGTCAGCGTGCTCGGTGCCGCCGCCACCCTGATCTACCTCAAGGTGAAGAAGACACTTCCGCAGAACAAGTGGGTCGGACGTGGCGCCATCGCCATCATCGCCACCCCGTTCCTCGGCAACCTGTTCGGCTGGCTCTTCACCGAGATGGGTCGCCAGCCATGGGTGGTCGCACCGAACCCCAACGGCATCCCCGAGATCCGGCTCCTCACCGCCGATGCCGTCTCCGGCTCGGTCGGCGGCGACGACTGGTGCTGTTCTCGATGGTCACGTTCACGCTCGTGTACGGCGGGCTCGGCGTGGTCGAGTTCATCCTGCTGAAGAAGTACGTCGAAGCCGGCCCCGACGCTGCGATCACCGGCATCCTCGCCGGCAACGACCCGCCCGCCAGCGACGGCTCCGACGACGACACCCCACGCGGCCCCGAGGACCGTGACGATTGGCCCGACGACGGCCCCGACCAACTCGACGACGAGTCCGAACGACTCGTGTTCGCCTACTGAGATCGAGACGAGAGCGCATCATGGAACTCACCACCTTCTGGTTCATCCTCATCGCCGTGCTGTGGATCGGCTACTTCTTCCTCGAAGGGTTCGACTTCGGGGTCGGGATGCTGCTGCATCCCCTCGGCCAGACCGACGCCGACCGTCGCGTCATGATCAACACGATCGGCCCCGTGTGGGACGGCAACGAGGTGTGGCTGCTCACCGCTGGTGGCGCCACCTTCGCTGCGTTCCCGTTCTGGTACGCCACGTTGTTCTCGGGTTTCTACCTCCCGCTGTTCCTGATCCTGATGTCGCTGATCTTCCGCGGCGTTGCGTTCGAGTACCGCGGCAAGATCGACAGCGTCCGCTGGCGCCGGAACTGGGACCTCGCCATCGCCGTGGGCTCGTGGTTGCCAGCGGTGCTGTGGGGTGTGGCATTCGCCAACATCGTGCGCGGTGTGCCGATCAACGAGGGTGGCGACTTCACCGGCAACCTCTTCACACTGCTCAACCCGTTCGGGCTGCTCGGCGGTGTCGTCACCGCCACGCTGTTCCTCCTGCATGGCGCCAACTTCCTCAGCCTCAAGACGCTTGGCGAGGTGCGCGAGCGAGCCCACCGAGTCGCCCAGATCGCCGGCCCGGTCGCCGTCGTCGGCGGCGGTACGTTCCTCATCTGGAACCAGCTCGCCCGCGGGAAGGGTTGGACGTGGATCCCGGTGCTCGCCACCGCCGGTGCCCTCGTGGTCGGCATCGTCGCCGAGCGCCGCAACCGAGAAGGAGTCGCCTTCAGCGCCACCGGCGTGGCCATTGCGATGGCGGTCGTGTCGCTGTTCGGCTCGCTCTATCCGAACGTCATGCCATCGACCACCAATGACGCCTTCAGCCTCACCGTGACGAACGCCTCCTCGACCGACTACACCTTGAAGGTGATGACGATCGTTGCGTTGGTGATGACGCCCGTGGTGCTGATGTACCAGGGGTGGACCTACTGGGTGTTCCGCAAGCGGATCGGCACCCAGCACCTCCCGATCGTCCACCGGTGAGCGATGTCGACCGGCGCGGCCCGGTCGACCTTCGACTGATTCGGCTCGTTCCGGCACTACGCACCCATCTCGTGGTCGTTGCGGCAATTGCCGCCATCGTGGCTGTCGCTGTGGTCGTCCAGGCCGAGGCGCTGGCAAACGGGCTCACCGATCTGGTCGCCGACGGTGAGATCACCGACGGCCTCGCCACGTTGGTCCTGCTGCTCGCGTCGATCGCTGTCGTGCGCGGAGCCGCCGCGGCGGCCAACCGAATGGTCGGCCGCTCGGGCAATGCGGTCGATGCGGCACGATGTCCGGATCGCAGTGCTCGACCATGCGACGGTCGACGCCGATCGATCGGCCGGTGGACTGGCGAGTCGTGAAGCGACGATCGTCACCGTCGGCGTCGACCAGCTCGAACCGTACGTCCGCCAGTTCCTGCCTGCGCTGATGCTGGCGGTTGCCGTGCCGTTGGTGGCCGGCGCCCGGATCCTGTTCGCCGACCTGTTGTCGGCGGTGCTGATCGCCGTGACGGTGCCGTTGATCCCCATCTTCATGGTGTTGATCGGACGGATGACCGAGCGCCGAACCGCCCGCCAGTGGGCCGTGCTGCAACGTCTCGGCGGCCACTTCCTCGACGTGATCGAGGGGATGCCCACACTGCGCCTGTTCAGCCGCGCCGAGGCGCAACGCCAGTCGGTGCACGACGTGTCCGACCAGTACCGGGCGACCACGATGAACGCGCTGCGGATCGCGTTCCTCTCGGCGCTTGCCCTGGAGCTGATCGCCACGCTGTCGGTGGCCCTGATCGCCGTGGAGATCGGCCTGCGACTCGCCGGTGGCAGCCTCGACCTGGGCACGGCACTGATCGTGCTCCTGCTCACCCCCGAGTGCTATCTGCCGTTGCGTCGGGTGGGTGCCAGCTTCCACGCCGCACAGTCGGGCCTCGACGCGTCCGACGATCTCGTCGACCTGCTGTCGCGCCCGACACTCCCGGTCGGCACAACTCCCGCCCCGAGCGACGGTGCCCTCGAGCTCCGCAACGTCGGGCTCGTTCGCGGCGGGAGGACGATCGTCGACGGGCTCGGCCTGGTCGTCGCTCCCGGAACGCTCACGGCGCTCTACGGACCCAGCGGCGTCGGCAAGTCGACCCTGGTCGAGGCCTGCCGGGGACGGCTGCTCGAACGGTCGGGTTCGATCACGGTCGACGGGGTCGATGTGCGTGACCTCGATCCAGGATCGTGGGCTGATCAGCTGACGGTGATCGGCCAGCGGCTCGCCCCGGTCGCCTCATCGATCATCGAGGAAGTTCGCGCGGCAACCGATGCGTCGGACAGCGAGGTGCTGGACGCGCTCGACGACGTCGGCCTGGCCGGCTTCGCGCTCCGACGGGCCGACGAGCTGTCCGGCGGCCAGCTGCGCCGCGTCCAGGTGGCCAGGGCCGTCGTTGCGGTTCGTGTCGGCTGCGCACGGTTCGTGGTGGCTGACGAGCCGACCGCCCATCTCGACGGAACGAGCGCCGATGCGGTCTGGTCCGCGCTGGCCGATCTGGCACGAGTCCATGGCGCAGCGGTGCTCGTCGCCACCCATGACGATCGCTGCCGAGGGCTCGCCGATCAGGTCGTCGACCTCACCGGAATTGACACTGCCGAGCCGGACGAGCCGACGGCGGCGCCCCGACGACTTCCCGACAAGACGCTCACGCTCAGCGCGCCCGCGGACGCTCCGGACGTGGGTCTGCACGACGTCCGGCCCGTGTCAGATGGCCCGACGCTCGGTCCATGGGGCGCCATTCGACGTGTTCTCGCGATGGCACGACCGGCACGCCGACGGTTCGTCGGCGCCGCTGCGCTCGGCACCGCTGCCGAGGTGTGCACGATCGGACTCGCCGGCGCCGCGGCCTGGTTGATCGTCCGAGCGAGCGAGCAGCCCGAGCTCGCTGCACTGTCGGTCGCCATCTTGGGAGTGCGCGCGTTCGGTACCGGCAAGGGCGTGTTCCGCTACGCCGAACGGCTCGCCACACATGACACCGGGCTGCGCTCGCTCACCGAGATCCGCGCCACCGTCGTCGCCCGCCTCGCCGAGGTGGCTCCCGCCGGCATTCCAGGTTGGCAACGCGGCGACCTGCTGCAACGCGTCGTCGCCGACATCGACCGCCTGCTCGACCTGTTCGTCCGGGTGCTCGGCCCGATCGTCGCGGTCGCCGCCACGGCGCTGGGTGCCCTCACGATCGCCCTGGCACTCGACGCTCCGGCCGGGTTGGTGCTGCTCGCAGCGCTGTTGGTGGTCGGGTTGATCGTCCCCGCGATGACCGTCCGTGGCGAGATGACGCTCGGGCCGGCGCTCAACGATCGCCGCGGCGTGCTCGGCGGTCGAGTGCTCGCCACCACCGAGGCCCTCGACGCGCTCTGGGCGAACCGGACGCTTGCATCGGCTCGGCTCGAGATCGACCGGGTGGCCATCGAGATCGACGGACTCGAGCGACGCCGGGCGCGACTCCGAGCGGTCACCGGAAGTGTCGTCAGCGCCGCGCCGCTGCTGACCGCAACCGCCGTACTGGCCACGATCGCCACGATGGGTCCGTCGGTGTCCGGACCCGTCATCGGCGTGCTCGTGTTGTGGCCGCTGGCGATCCTGGAGTTGGTCGGCACCGTCAACGAAGCGGCCGCCACGGTCCCGACCATCGCCGGATCGGCGCAGCGCGTCGTTGCCGTCATCGACCTTGCCGACCCGGTCACCCCGCCGGCACACCCACAAGCGGTCGGTGACCGCCCGGTGGTGACGCTCGACGAAGTGGTGGCGCGCTGGCCCGGCGCCGACGTCGACGCCCTCGGCCCGCTGTCGGTCGGGCTGACGCCGGCGGAACATCTCACCGTCGTGGGCCCCAGCGGTTCGGGCAAGTCGACGCTCGCCGCCGTGCTCGTCGACTTCCTCGAACCGCGTGCCGGGACCTACGACCTCGACGAGGTTCACGTGGCCGATGTCGCGGGCGCCGACGTGCGTCGCCGCGTCACGTGGATCCAGCAGCTGCCATGGATCGCCGATTCGACGGTGCGCGAGAACCTCCGCCTCGCCCATCCCGCGGCAACCGACGATGAGCTCGTCGACGCCATCGAGGCCGTCCGGCTCGGCGGCTGGTATCACCACTTGCCCGCCGGGCTCGACACGCAACTCGGTCGGGGTGGCTCGGCGATGAGCGGCGGCGAAGCACAGCGCCTCGCCCTGGCACGCGTGCTGCTCGCGGGCCACGACGTGGTCGTCCTCGACGAACCCACCGCCAACCTCGACGCCGACACCGCCCGTCAGGTTCTCGCCACCGTGCTCGACCACTGCACCGAGCGCACCACCATCGTCCTCGGCCACCACACCGACGCCACGGCCACCCCCACCTGACGACGGCGCGTTGCTCGTCGGGCTCCCCGACGGTGTGGTGGCATACCGCCTGGCCCTTGTCGACCACCAGCACCGTGCGGCCGCGCGTCCGTGCCAGACGCCGTGTCCGGCGTTCTCGAAGGGCACGTAGGTCACGATCGACGGGTCGAGGTGGTCCATCCGGTGCCAGATGCCGCCAAGACCGTGGAACTTGATCGCGAGGTCTTGCCGGAAGCCCGCCTTCGCGAACGCCTGGGGTTGCGGTGTCGGGTTGTAGAGCGGCATGCAGTGTTCGTTGTAGACGGCGGGCGACGCCATGCCGAGGGCCGAGTTGCCGAGCACGATCGGGTGCTCGATCCCGAGTGCGTCGCAGAACACGACCAGGTCGTCGGCCCATCCCTCGAGGCTGTATTCGCTGCGGTCGCAGCTGTCGGGGCGATCAGATCGATCAGTCGTCGGACGTCCTTCGGGCCGACGCCGATCAACGTGAGCGCACACGGGCCCTCCGGCGCCGCGACGATCTCGATCGACTGCGGTGTGAGCTGGACGAGATTCGCCCGACCATCGACGGCTCGCACTCCTGGTGCACCGTCCATTTACAATACACCCGTATGGTATGTTTCGAGCATGGCCCAGGTCGAGCCAACCGCCGTGGTCCACGCCGACCCACCCCGACGAACCCAGCAGGAGCGTCGCTCCTCGACTTGCGCCGCCATTCTCGCGGCCACCGCTGATGCCGTCGTCGAGACCGGGCCATCCACGGGCCTCGGTGAGATCGCTCGACGGGCAGGTGTGTCGACAGGTGCACTGCAGTATCACTTCGCCTCCAAGACGGACCTGCTGGTCGCGGTCGTCGAGCGGGGGTGGAACGATCTGGTCGAAGCCGCAATGTCGGTGGATCGTCGTGCGACGCCCGCCGATCGTGTCACCGCCTTGGTGTGCTCGACGTGGGAGTCGTATCAGCAACCCGTCTGTCGGGCTGCGTTCACGGTGTCGTCGGACCCCAACATCGATGCGGACGTCACCGCACGAATTGCGCCGTTGTTCGATGGCGCCCGTTCCCGACTCGATCGTCTGTGGCTGGACACGTTCGCCGATCTCGATCTCCCGATCGAGCAGGTCGCCTCCGCACGCCGCTTCGCCCGATCCCATCTGAATGGGATGGTCGTGCAACGCCAACTCGCGTCCGTCGAGCCCGATCCTGCGGAAGAACTCGATCTGCTCTGTCGGGCGACGCTGAACATCCTGACGCCGAGCCAGACGACCCACACCACCAGCACGACCAACTGAACGAAGGAAAGCAGCGACATGAGCGAGCCCCGCGTGACCCCCAACCAGTCGAACCGCACGGTCATCAGGAACGGCACCGTGCTCGACACTGCGACGATGACGTACACCGAGGGCCAGGTCGTCGTCATCGAGGACGGCATCATCGTGGATCTCCCCGACTCCTACGACGGTGACGCCGACGTCGACATCGACGCCGGCGGCCGCTTCGTCCTGCCGGGACTGATCGACGGACATGTCCACTTCCGGCTCGCCACGCTCGACTTCCGCTCGCTCGTGCAATGGTCAGAGGTGCAGTTCGGCATCAACATGGCTCGGCTCGCGGCGAACACCGTCGAGCGCGGGTTCACCACCGTTCGGGATCTCGGCGGTGATGTCAACGGCCTGATGCGCGCCATCGCTGACGGACACGCGCGAGGTCCGAGAATCGTCCGTGCGGGTCGGATGCTCACCCAGACCGGGGGGCACGGCGACATCCGTTCAGGTGAGATCGAGGTGGCGAGCTGCGGCTGCGTGCTCGACTCGAGCGTGATGTCGATCGTCGCCGACGGGCCCGACGCCGTGCGCAAGGCGGCCCGCCACCTGCTTCGCGACGGAAGCGACTTCATCAAGATCCACGTGTCGGGCGGGGTGGCATCGCCCGCCGACCCGCTCGAGAGCGTGCAGTACACCAGTGAAGAGATCCGCATCATCGTCACCGAAGCCCAGCACCGCGGCACCTACGTCTCCGCCCATGCGTACACGTCCGAGGCGATTGCAATGGCCGTCGACGCAGGGGTCCACTGCATCGAACACGGCAACCTCATGGACGACCAGACAGCGGCGCTGATCGCTGAGGCAGGCGCCGTCGTCGTCCCGACGCTCGTCACGTATCAGGCCATGCACGACATCGGCCGGCAACTCGGCCTCCCGGAGGCCAACCTCGCCAAGAACTCCGTCGTGCTCGACTCCGGGCTGGAGTCGCTCGAACGAACCCACCGCGCCGGCGTCACGCTCGGGTTCGGCACCGACCTCATCGGCGAGACGCAGATCCGGCAGAACGACGAACTCGCCATCCGCGCCCAAGTGCAACCCGCCGTCGACGTGCTTCAGTCGATGTGGACCGTGAACGCACGACTCTGTCACCTCGAGGGTCGAATCGGGGTGCTGCGCCCAGGCGCCTTCGGCGATGTCGTGATCTCCAACGTCGACCCCATCGACGACATCGCAGCCTTCGCTCGACACGACACCGCGCTGTCCCATGTGATCCAGAACGGCGACGTGGTCGTCAACCGAACCACCTCATGACTGCAGCTGACGACGCACACCGACCCGAGTTCCGGCGACGACTAGGGTCGCTGCATGCCCTGGTCCGATGGAACGATCCACATCGACTGCGACCTTCAGTCCGTCAAGGCCTCAGTCGCTGACCTCGGTGAGCACTTCGTGGGTGTGGTGCGATCGATGCCGGGAATCACCGAAGCGGAACTCCTCGAGCAGGGTGTCGACTTCGTCACCATCCGAACCAACGAAGGCGTGATGAAGCGGCACAACATCGAGTGCACCATCGGCGACGACGAGGTCATCGTGCGATTCGATGAGGTCTACGAGACCACGAAGGTCACGGGCAGGTCCCACTTCGAGGAGACCTACACGTCGTCGAGCCCGCGTGGCGTGCAATTCCACTGCGTCGTCAGCGATGTTCAGGCAAACGGCGTCCTGGGGTTCCTCTACCGAACGTTCGGCTCGAAGAACATGGGCAAGGCGTTCCTGTCATCGCAGAAGAAGTACTTCGAGAGCACACAGCGCTGAGTTCGGAACATGCTCTTCTGAGGGCGGATGACCAGTTCTTCGATGTTCAGCTCGATCGGCTGGGAGACGACGTGCTCGACCGCCCGGGCGATGTGGGCGACGTCGCCAACGGTGTTCGACAGCCCTCGCTGGAACTGCTCGATCTGTTCTCGAGGCAGACGGCCCTGCTCGTCGAACTCCACGGCATCGACGCCCGCCATGGAGGCCAGACCCTTGACCAGGTCGGGATCACCCGTCGTCTACAGACGACGGCTCGCCTTTCTCGCCCGGCGCGTCAGTCGTGGAGCATGTCGAGCAGTTCGCCGACGGTGTGCTGACCCTCGAGGGGGTGGCGCAACGGCGTGCGATCGATGATCTCGTAGTGGTTGCGACGGCCGACCTTCTCACGCCGCAAATAGCCGGCCCGCTCGAGATCGTCGAGGATGCGCTGCACGGCGCCCGGTGTGATGCCGACGACGTAACTGAGATCGCGTTGCCGCAGATCGGGGTCGCGACTGAGCGCCACCATCACGTGAGCGTGGTTGGTCAGAAACGTCCACGACGGCAAGTCGGGTTTCGGCTCGATCAACGTCACATGCACATCATAGGTATTCGAAGACACCTGTTGCCCGAGGTTCTTTTTGGTCCGAGTGGCCGCGGACTGGTCACCTCTCGCCGCCACCGGCATCCCCGTTGGTTTCTTCGCCGATGCGGGCGTTGGAGTCGGCGAGCTCACGTTCGGCCGCCGCCAGTTCGTCGATGCGCAGGTGCTCTGACACCGTGGTGCGGTGGGTGGCGCGGAACAGCAAGTGCGTGCTCGCCGGCAAGGTGAGGAGCAGTGCAGCAGCAACGATCGCCAACTCGGCGGCACCCTTGGCGCCCACCTCGATCCCCGCACCGATCGCGACGAGGAGGAACGCAATCGGACTCGCCTTTCCGGCGGCGTGGAACCGGGCATACGGGGTGGTGAACGTGAGCAACCCAATTCCGGCGAGCAGCGCGACGAACGCACCGAGCAGGATGAACACCGAGGAGATGACGTTCATGGCCGACCGGTCGTTTCGATGAAGCGGCTGAGCGCGACGGTGGCCGTGAACGCCACGATCGCGATCACCACGAGCACACCGATGTACAACGTGTTGCCGGTCTCAGCGACCCTGGTACCGATGGCACCCATCAGCGCCACGAGTGCAGCGTCGAGCGAGATCACCCGGTCGGCAAGCGACGGGCCTCGCACCAAACGGATGCCCGCCAGGATTCCAGCGAGCAGGAAGATTCCAACGGCAATGTCGGCGATCATGATGCAGCCTCCTCCTTCACGGGCAGCGCTCGACAGGCGAGTTCGGCAAGGTGACGCACGTGCCGTTCGATCTCCGGTGCCTTCTCGGCATGGAGGAGATGCAGGTACAGCCGACCGGTGTCGCCATCACTGTCGATCACCGCGGTGCCAGGCGTGACCGTGATCGCCACCACCAACATCAAGAAGTGCGAGCGTGACTCGACGTTGGTGTCGACGGCGATGATGGCCTCGTCGGTGTAGTCGGTCGGCGTGAGGATCTCCCAGGCGACCGACACCGTCGACACGACGAGGTCGACGCCCACGAGCCACACGAAATGCAACAACGGGACCAGGTGCAGACCGCCGGTGTTGCGATCGACGCCGGAGAAGATCGTTGCCGCGACAGCAATGAGCGTGCCCGACAAGATGTTGGCGGCCGACACCGACCCCCAGAGCGCACACCAGGCCATGACGAGCAAGGCGATGGTGAGCAGGCGACGCGGGGTGACCAGCGCACGAAGCGTCATCCGCGCCGACGACGTCCACGAGGGTCGAGAGACGGTGGCAGCCATCAGTCGGCCACCTCGTCGACAGGCTCACCGAGCACGTCGGTGATGTACGGGGTGCGGTCGAGGAGATCGGTGGCGACCTGCTCGCTCATTCGCCACAGCGGACCGGCCAACACGGCGATGGCGATGGTTCCGGCCACAGCCACACCTGCGGCGGTCTGCATCACCGTGACCGAGCGGCGACTCGACGCCGGAACCGCCGACGGGGTGACCTCACCCCAGAATGCTCCGAGCCAGATCTTGGTCATCGACAACAGGGTCAGGATCGATCCGACCAGCGAGACCGCCACGATCACATAGGCGCCCGATGCCATCCCGGCGTCGACCAGCGCGAGCTTGGCGATGAAACCCGAGAACGGCGGCAGACCAGCGAGGCTGAGCGCGGGCAGCGCGAACAACACGGCGATCACCGGCTTGCTCGTGGCCAGACCACCGACCTTCTTCAGTGCCGACGTGCCCTGATCGTCCTCGATCAACCCTCCGGCCAGGAACATCACGGTCTTGACGGGGATCTGGTGGATCAGGAACAGCACGGCGCCGGCAACACCGGCCACCGTGAACAGCCCGAGACCCATGATCATGTAGCCGATCTGGCTGACCACGTGGAACGACAAGATGCGCTTGACATCGTTCTGCGCGAGAGCGCCGGCGACGCCGACGATCATCGTGAACCCGGCGATCACCAGCAGCAACGGTCCGAGCTGGTCGAGGTCCATCAGCGTGAAGAACCGGATGAGGACGTAGACGCCGATCTTGGTGAGCAGCCCGGCGAACACCGCAGTGATGGTGGTCGGCGCCGTCGGATAGCTGTCGGGCAGCCACGAGAACAGCGGGAAGATGGCGGCCTTGGTACCGAACACGATGAGGAACCACAGCCCGATACCGACCTGGGTGGCAGCGGGCAGTTCGGGGATGCGGTCGGCAAGGAGCGCCATGTTGACCGTGCCGGTGGCCGAGTAGACGATGGCGACGCCGAACAGGAACAGCGTCGAAGCGAACAGGTTGATGACCACGTAGGTCATGCCGGAACGGACCTGCGACTCGTGGCCCTGGTGGGTGAGCAGCACATAGCTGGCCACGAGGATCAGCTCGAACGCCACGAACAATGTGAAGAGGTCGCCGGTGAGGATCGCCAGACTCACGCCACCGGCGAGCACGAGCAGGATCGGGCTGACCACCGCCGGATCGGCACCAGCTGGTGTGCGCCGCTGGCCGATGGCGAACAACTCGACCACGAGGATGGTCGCCGAAGCAACCAGCAGGATCAGCGCAGCAAACAAGTCCGCGACCAAGACGATGCCGAGATCGGGAGCCCAGTCGCCGACCCGCAGGACCACCGTGCCGTTGCGGTCGACCTCGGCCAGCAACACTGCCGACAATGCGGTGACCGCCGTCATCGTCGACACCGTGAGGACGTCGCGAAGCTTGGCAATTCGGCGAACGCCGAGCACCAACGCCGAGGCGAGCAGTGGCAGCGCCACGCACAACCCGATCACCGCGCTCACGACCCGTCCTCCGCGTTGTCGTGCAACGTCTCGAGCTGGCGGGTCTCGTCGACCGATTCCGCTGGGTCGTCGTGCGTGGTTGCGATACGCCGGTCCTCGACGTCGTCTTCGACCAGGTCGTCGCCGGTGAGCATCTGCTGCCGGCGGGCCAGCGCCAACACGAACAGCGTGAGCCCGAACGAGATGACGATCGCAGTCAGCGACAACGCTTGCGGGAGCGGATTGGACACGTCGCTCAGCGGCTCACCGTCGACGATCGGCGGTGAGCCCGCACGACCGCCCGCTGCCAGGAGTGCGAGCACCGCGGCATGACCGAGCAGGGCGAAGCCGAGCACGATGCGGCTGAGTGAGCGCGACGTGACCAGGAAGGTGCCGGCAGCGACCAACCCGGCAACGGCGAAGATCATGGCGATGCTCATGTGGGCGCCGCCTGGTCGTCGGGAGATGCGGTGTCGCCTGAGCGGACGCTCGCCGGAGCGGGGCTACGGCCGCTGTCGACCAGCGATGTGGCGTCGAGACCGTCGAGCAGGGCAATGACCAACCCGACCACGATCGCGACCACACCGAGGTCGAACACCAGGGCAGAACCGGTCTTCACCGTGCCCAGCAGTGGGACGTCCCACGTGACGACCACCTGGTCGAGGAGCGGCTCGCCCCACAGCATCGGCGCGATCGCAACCAGACCGGCGATCACTCCGCCGACCGACAACCACACGGTGGCGTACCGCGGTTGTTGCAGTCCGGCGACCGTGCGCAGCACGATGATTGCGCCCAGCATCAGACCAGCGGCGAACCCACCACCCGGCTGGTTGTGACCAGCGAACAGGACATACGCCGCGACCAGGAGTGCAATCGGCGTGACGGCCCGAACAGCGAGCGACACGATCGGCGAGGTGCGAGCGATCATCGTGCGACCTCGTCGACGTCGGCGACCAGGCTGTCGGGCGCAGGACTCGGATCGGACGGGGATGCAACCTTCGAAGCGGTCGGACGTGTCCGACCGCGCTTGGTGCTCAGGGTCAAGATGCCCACGGCGACCACCATCAGCACGATCACCTCGCCAAAGGTGTCGAGTGCGCGGGTGTCGGTCAGGATCACGTTGACGACGTTCTTGCCACCACCCTCGGTCTGCGCAGTCACGGCGAGTTCGCGTACCGGAGCGGTGCCGACCGGGTTGCCTGCGCTTCCGGCCAACGCCACCGCAACGGCGCTGCCCATCGCGCCGGCGATCACGAGTCGACCGGTGAGCCAGAGGCGAGTCGGGGTGGGGAACTTCGTGGCGAGTCGACCGAGGCCGACCACGAATCCGACGACGATCACGGTCTCGACCAGCAACTGGGTCAACACGAGATCGGGCGCGCCGTACGCAACGAACAGGCCCGCCACGCTGAAGCCGACAGCGCCGAGGACGAGCGCAGCGCCCAGCCGCGACGACACCAACGTCGCCAAGATCGCTGCGGCCACGATCATCAACACGAGCACCGCCTCGGCCAGGTTGTCCCACCAGTAGAGGGTGTCGGGATCGATCTCGCCGACGAATGGCACGGCGGCGATGCACACCACCAGCACGGTCGTCGCCAGGTACAGCGGGAGTGAGCCGTGTTGCACTCGGCCGGCGATCTGCCTGGCGAGCCGGCCGACGCCGTCGATCATCCAGTCGACGTTCGCAGCACCGCGCGCGGCAGGCCCGCTGACGACGTGTCGCCGCGCCAGCAGCGCACCGATCAGCAGGCCGAACGCCACGATCACCAGGCTGGTGATGAACGCATCAGTCAGGCCCGGCCAACGCAAGAGCGAGTAGACCTCGGCTTTGGGATCGATGGTGATCACGGCCGGCCGGACCACCCCGGTGACCCAGCCGAGCGCGACGAAGCCGAGCAACGACGCAGCGGCGAGGATCGACTCGGGTGCCGACATGGCTGGGCGGCGCGGGGCAACCTCGCGATCCGGCATCGGCTCGCTGGCACCGAACATGCCGATGAGGAGCCGAGTCGTGTAGGCAACGGTCAACACCGAGCCGCCGATGATGAGCCCACCGACGATCCAGAACTCGGCGCCCGACAACCCGAGGGCAGCTTCGATCGCGGCCTCCTTGGTGGGGAACCCCAACAACGGGGGGATGCCCGCCATCGAGGCGCCAGAGAGCACGGCGACGACGAAGGTCACCGGCATCGAACGGCGCAGCCCCGACAGTTCGTTGATGTTGCGGGTACCGGTGCGCACGTCGACCTCGCCGACGACCATGAAGAGCGCTGCCTTGAAGATCGCGTGGGCGACCAGGATCGAGATGGCAGCGAAGGTCGCCTTCGGGCTGCCGATGGCCAGCAAGGTGATCAACAAGCCGAGCTGCGACACCGTGCCCCACGCCAGGATCAATTTGGCGTCGACGTGGCGGAGTGCGCCGATTGCCCCCCACACCATGGTGGCCAGACCGAAGGTCAACCCGAGCGGCTTCCAGACATCGGTGTCCTGGAACGCCGGGGCGATCACGGCCACGAGGATCACGCCCGCCTTCACCATCGTCGCCGAGTGCAGGTAGGCGCTGACGGGCGTCGGTGCGGCCATTGCACCCGGTAGCCAGACGTGGAAGGGGAACTGCGCCGACTTCGTTGCTGCGGCGACCAGGATCAAGATGGCAGCGGCGTTGGCGGTCGAGCCGGTGATCGGGGTGATCTCACTGAGCCGGGCGGTACCGGCGGCATCGACGAACAACACGAAACCGGCGAGCAGCGACAGGCCACCCGCAGCGGTGATCACGAGCGCTCGACGAGCCGCAGTGCGGGCGACGGGGTCGGCGTTTTTGAACCCGACGAGCAGGAACGAGGTGATCGAGGTGAGTTCCCAGAAGATGAACAGCGTCCACACCGAGTCGGCCCACACGAGACCAACCATGGCGGTGGAGAATGCCAGGAGCGTTGCGGCGAAGCGACCCATGCTCGCGGCCCCGGCGGAGAAGTATCCGACGGCGTAGATGCAGACCAATGCGCCGATACCCGACACCAGCAGCGACAGCAGCGAGCCCATCGCATCGACTCGGAACTCGATGGCAACGTCGAGCCCAGGCACCCATTCGAACCCTGCAGTGATGGTGTCGTTGGCGCCGAGATGCGTTGCGGACCACACCGCAGTGACCGCCATCGGCACCGCTGCGAGCCACAGCGCATTGCGGCCCAGACGTGCGCCACCCAACGAGAGCACCACGACGGTCACGACGTGCAGGGCGAGCAGAAACCAGATCAACAGACCCGGATGATACGACTCGATTTATTTGCATCACAACATTGACCTTTTTGAAAGGGTGTTTTATGATCTGCCCATGTCACGGACCGACACCACCGCTCGCCCGTACCTGCCGAACGATTCGCGCTCGAGTGCACGACGCATCCGCCGCGACCATCGAGCGCTCCTCACCGCTGCTGACGAGCGATGGCTCGCCCAGGCGATCGAGGCCGGGCGCGAGGCCCGTATCCGGCTCGGCAACAACACCCCGATCGACGGCGACTCCGAACTCATCGCCGAGGGCGAACGGGCTCGACACCACTTCATCGAGGCGAACGTGCGCCTCGTGCAGAGCATTGCCAACCGGTTCAGCGTGCCGGTCCACCTCGACCGTGACGACATCGTGCAAGACGGCATGATCGGACTCGAGAAAGCCGTCGAGAAGTTCGACTGGCGCCGCGGCTACAAGTTCTCCACCTACGCGACATGGTGGATCCGCCAATCGATCCAGCGAGGCCTCGAAGCATCGGCGACCACGATCCGCATCCCTGGTCACCGCACCCGCGAGCTGCGTACCGCCATTGCAGCCACCACCACCACCGGTGCGCGGCTCGATGACGACTTGGCGATGATCGACATGCTCAGCCAGCTCGAGTCGATGGATCGTCCCATCGGTGAAGGGTCCGACACGCTCGGCACGCTCGTCGCCAGCAGCGACGAAGGACCCGACGAGGCCGCGGAACGTCGCGTGGCTCGCGAACCAGATCGATGCGCTCCTCGACCATCTCGACGAGACGAGCTCGTTCGCGGTCGCAGCACGGTTCGGGCTGCGAGGACATGAGCCGGCCACGTTCGCCACGATTGCCGAAGAGCTCGGTGTCACACCGCAAGCGGTGCGGCGACGGGTCGAGCGTGCCATCGCCAAGCTCCGCACCCACGCCGAGCCGATCGCCGCCTGAGCGTTCGCTAGTTCGTCACCTCGTTGCGCAGCGGTTCATCGCGCACGAACCGTTCCAAGTTGTCGAGGAAGATCTCCGCGACCCGCTTCGTGGTGCCGTCACTCGCGCCCGAGATGTGCGGGCTGATGATCACGTTCGGGAGATCCCACAACCCGTCGTCGACCGGCAACGGTTCGGGGTCGAACACGTCGAGGCCTGCGCCGGCGAGGCGACCTGACCGCAGCGCGTCGGTGAGCGCCGCCTGATCAACGAGTTCGCCGCGTCCGACGTTGACGAACACCGCTGTCGACGGCATCGCGGCGATCACCTCGGCGCTGATGAGACCACGGGTCTCCGGTGCCAGCGGGAGCGCAACGACCACCGCGTCGGCATCGGACACTGCGTCGGCGAGTTCGTCGAGCGGGCGGACCGGGCACGGCTCGTCACCACGAGCAGCTCGACGCACGACCACCGGGTCCATGCGGAACGCCGTGGCCAGGCGAACGACCTCCTGACCGATCGGTCCGTACCCGACGACCACCAAACGCTGGCCTTCGAGGTCGCTGAACGGCGCCGGCGACCATTCGTGTGCCGCCTGCGATCGCAGCCATCCGGGGAGGTCGCGGCTGAGCGCGAGCAGATAGAGCATCACCGTGCCGGCGATCGGCGGGGCGCTGGCACCCGACGAATTGGTCAGTCGGGCGCCGCGCTCGAGAAACGTCGCGAAGACCGGGCTGTCGACGCCCGCCGACATCGAGTGGAACCAACGAAGGTTGTTGGTGGCCAACGCCACCTTGAAGAAGGCGCCAGCCCGCTCGGGCCACGCGTCGTTCGAGAAGAACGCGATCGTGATGCGCTCGACGTCAGCCTCGGAGATCTCCTCCCCCGGCCGCAGCGCAATCACGTCGAGGTCAGGAGCGATCGCGGACAGTCGATCGCCATACGCATCGAAGAACGTGTCAGTGCAGAAGAGTGCCACGTCCCCAAGTGTGCCCCACGATCACGCCAGGGGTCAGACCCCAGGCGTGATCGTGCTGGACTTCGAGATGGTCAGGCGACCAGTTCGGCAACGAATTCGGCGAACACGTCGGCGTAGCGCATGGCGTCGGCCTCGGTGTGCATCACCGAGATCAGCCACTGCTCGTCGAGGCCCGGCGGCAGCAGGATGCCGCGGTTGATCCCGTGCATCCATTGTGCGAACGCCAGGTCGAAATCGGTGGCCTTGTAGTCGCGGTAGTTGCGCACCCGGTCCCTCGACCAGGTGATGCAGCCCTTGGCGCCGAATTCCACCGTGTGCGCCGGCAGTCCGGCGTCGTCGATGATCTTCTGACACGCCTGCACCAACCGGTGGTTGAGGGCGATCGCGGCCTCGATGTTCTCCTGCGTGCACGCCTCGGTGAGGGTGGCCTTCGCGGCTGCCATCACGAGCGGATTGCCGTTGTAGGTACCGAGGTGCAGCACCTCACCGGTGGTGATCAGGTGCATGTACTCGGCCTTGCCGCCGAACGCTCCAACGGGGAACCCGCCGCCGATCGACTTGGCCAACGTCACCAGGTCGGGAGTGACGCCGAATTTCCTGGTGGCGCCGCCGAACCCTGCGGTGAGGCCGGTCTTCACCTCGTCGAAGATCAACAACGTGCCGTACTTGTCGCAGATCTCGCGGACCGCTTCGAGGTAGCCCGGGTCGGGCAGCACGATGCCGATGTTCTCCATCACCGGCTCGACGATGAAGCAGGCGACCTCGCGACTGGCGAGCACCCGCTCGAGCGCCGGTGCATCGTTGTACGGGATCACGATGACATCGTCGATCGTGCCCTGGGTGATGCCCCCCGACTGTGGGATCGAATACGGGGCGTCGGCCGGGCCGGCTTCGGCAACGGCGGGCTTGTTGGAGATCATCACCTCGTCGTGGTGGCCGTGATAGCCACCTTCGACCTTGACGAGCTTCTCGCGCTTGGTGACGCCTCGGGCGAGACGGATCGCATCCATCGTTGCCTCGGTGCCCGAGTTGGTCGGCCGCCACATCGGGAAGCCGTAGCGCTCGCCGAGCAGTTCGGCGACGTCGGCATCGAGGTCACACGGGGTCACGTACAGCGTGCCGTGGTCGAACTGCGCCTCGACTGCTGCGCGGACGGCGGGGTGCATGTGTCCGGCGAACAGTGCGCCGAAACCCATGTCGTAGTCGACGTATTCGTTGTCGTCGACGTCGACCATGTGGGCACCAGCGGCGTGTTTGACGACGATCGGGTGCGGGTCGTACGCCTGGAAACTGGAAGGCACACCAGCGGGAAGCACCTTGCGTGCTCGTTCGCTGGCCTTCTGGGATCCCTGGGTGCGTTCGGAGTAGGTCACCAGCTCGCGCTCGGTGATCTCCTTGGCCCTGGCCGCAAGCTCGGACGTCTGAGTCGAGTCGGTTACGGACATGAGATATCACTTCCTGATTTCTGTGTCGACCGGCGGCTGCCGGCCATTTGCCAATCGTGGTCCACGCCCGTCCGAACCACGGCGGCTTCGTGGGACCGGTCGGCCAGCGGCAAGACTGTGGCCGTCCACCGAACTCCGAGGAGAATCCGATGAAGACCGCCGCCACCGAGATGCTCGACATCGAATTCCCGATCTTCGCCTTCAGCCACTGCCGAGATGTCGTGGCTGCGGTATCGAAGGCCGGTGGTCTCGGGGTGCTCGGCGCAGTTGCGCATTCACCCGAGCAGCTCGAAATCGACCTGAAGTGGATCGAAGACGAGATCGGCGATCGACCGTACGGTGTCGACCTGATCGTGCCGGCCAAGTACGCCGGCGACGAAGACGGCGGCTACCAGCTCTCCGACATCGCCGCCCTGATTCCTGACACCCACCGCGAGTTCATCGACGACATCCTGCGCCGCTACGACGTGCCCGAGTTCCCGCCCGACGAGGCGCGCGGTGGTGGGCGGTCAACCGCCGGCCATGGTGGGATCGCACCCTTCAGCGCTGCCGCTGCGGGTCCGCAACTCGAGATCTCCCTGGCCCACAACACGGCGTTCGTCGCCAACGCGCTCGGCCCGCCGCCGCAGTTCCTCATCGACCGGGTCAAGCAAGAGGGTCGCCTGATCGGTGCGCTCGCCGGGCGCCCGGTGCACGCCGAACGTCATCAGGCAGCCGGTGTCGACATCATCATCGCTCAGGGTTCCGAGGCCGGTGGCCACACCGGTGAGATCGGCTCGATGGTGCTGATCCCCGAGATCGTCGACGCCGTCGACATCCCGGTGCTCGGCGCTGGCGGTATCGGGCGGGGCCGTCAGATGGCCGCGGCGATGGCGCTCGGTGCTCAGGGTGTGTGGTGCGGGTCGGTGTGGCTGACCACCGACGAGGCCGAGACCCACCCGGTCGTGAAGCAGAAGTTCCTCGCGGCCACGTCGGCCGACACGCTCCGGTCCCGGTCGATGACCGGCAAGCCCGCACGGATGCTGAAGACGGCGTGGACCGACGAGTGGGATCGCGCCGACACACCCGACCCACTCGGCATGCCCTTGCAACCGATCCTCACCAACGAGGCCCAGGCCCGGATCAACCGGGCGGCGCACACCCACGGATCCGGGGCCGAAAAGCTGGCCGGCTACTTCGTCGGCCAGATCGTCGGCACGATGAACCAGCCGAAATCCGCCGGCCAGGTCGTGATGGACATGGTGACCGAGTTCATCGAGGCCGTCGAATCCCTCGCCGGCCAACTCGAGTACTGACCCCACCGCCCTCCAACCCCGTGGTGCGGCGCCGTCGGCGACTACTTGGGGGCGAACCGAGTGCCGGCGTCGAGACGGATCGTGTCGCCGTTCAGCATCGGGTTCTCGATGATGGCGATCGCGAGTCGGCCGTACTCGTCGGGCTTGCCCAGACGCTTCGGGAACGCCGCATCCTTGGTGAGCCCGGCCGCACGCTCCTCGGTGACCCCCGCAGTGAGACCGGTGGCGAACAGGCTCGGCGCGATCGTGACCACGCGGATGCCGAGCGAGCCGAGGTCACGCGCCATCGTGAGCGTCATCCCAGCAATGCCGGCCTTGGCTGCGGTGTACGCGACCTGACCGATCTGGCCCTCGAACGCAGCGATCGACGCGGTGTTGATCATCACTCCGCGCTCGCCGTCGTCGTTCGGTTCGTTGTTGGCCATGTGCGCGGCGCAGAGCCGGTTGGTGTTGAACGTGCCGATCAGGTTCAGGTCGATCACCGCTCGGAAGTCGTCGAGATCGAACGGCCCGCTTCGGCCGAGGGTGCGCCCGGCCTTGCCGCCGCCAGCGGTGTTGACAGCGATGTCGAGCCCGCCGAGCGCTTGGACGGCTTCGTCGATCACCACGGCAATCCCGTCGAAGTCGAGCACGTTCGTCGGGTGCCACGTGCCACCCAACTGCGCGGCGACCTCCGCGCCAGCAGACTCCTCGCGGTCGAGGATCGCAACCGACCCACCGCCTGCGGCAATCCGCTCAGCCGTTGCACGAGCAAAGCCCGATGCTCCTCCGATGATGATCGCCTTGCATCCTTGGATCTCCATGTGGCCATACCTCTCTGGTCGTCGGAACGAGCTCGAACGTACCGATCCGAACGCCGCGGCTCATGACCGGAGTGGAGCTGCGAGTGTGAGCACATGGAAGCAGCCGGTGACCTCGAGTTGGTGATCTTCGATTGCGACGGCGTGCTCGTCGACTCCGAACGTCTCACCGTCGCCGTCGAGGCGCGGATGCTCACCGAGATGGGCTGGCCGATCACCGTCGACGAGGTCGTGCGCAAGTTCGTCGGAGGGTCGAGCGATGCGATGCTGGCCGAGATCGAAGAGCACCTCGGCGCCGAAGCAACCGCCGAGTTCGACCGTCGCTCGACCGACGAGATCGTCGCCGCGTTCCACGCCGAGCTGCGGCCCATCGCCGGCGTTCGCGAGCTGGTCGAAGCGCTCGATGACCGCCACGTTGCCACATGCATCGCATCGAGTGGCAGCCATCGCAAGATGGACCTCACCCTCGGCCTCACCGGTCTGCGGCCGCTGTTCGAGGGCCGCATCTACTCGGGTTCAGAAGTCGAACGGGGCAAGCCGTGGCCTGACCTGTTCCTCCATGCCGCGCAGTCGATGGGCGTCGATCCCGATCGTTGCGCGGTGATCGAGGACAGCATCAACGGATGCCGGGCGGCGCTCGCCGCCGGGATGACCTGCTACGGATTCGCCGGCGGGCTCAGCCAACGAGACGACCTCGAAGCAACCGGAGCGACGCTGTTCGACACCATGGCCGACTTGCAGCGGCACCTCCTCGGCGCGCCGTGAGGGAAACTGCTCGGCGACGATCTACTCGAACAAGCAGATCGCCCGGAGTTCGATGCTCGATCGGGCCGGGTTGCCGATCTCGACGTCGGGATCGCGGAAAGGCCGAGTGCGGCGTGAACCAGGTGTCGCCACGCTCGACGAGGGCGGTGTCATACGTGCGGAATGCCACCACCTCGTCCGACTGCAGCTCGGGGAACACGTACCACCGGTACGGCGATGCCTCGGTTGGGCCGAGCACCGCAAGCGCCTCGAAGTCGACGCCCGAGCCGGCGTAGTCGTTCACCGGAATCGGCCGCCCGTCGGCGGGCGTCACGGTGCGGGCGTCACAGAACGCGAGCGGGAAATCCATCTTCGGTTGGCCGGTGTTGCGCCAGAACTGCAGGATCACCAGACGTGAGGCACGCTCGACATCGTCGGCGGTGATGCCGTTGCGCTCCAGGGCTCGCATCGCTCCGTCTCGGTCCGGCTGGCGGTACGAACCCCTGACCAGGTCGTCGTAGCCCCTCGCAAAGTCGGAGTGCACGAACGCGATCGGTGCGAGGTCTTCGTGCTGGGCAGCGTGCTCGGGCCCGCGTTTGATGTGATTCGACACCAGCGCCACGTCGCATCCGGTCATCCGCTTGGCGAGCACCTCCATCTCCTCGTGGTGGATGGCGGCGAGTTCGTCGTCGTCCCAGCTGGAGGCTGCCGTGGTGTGTGAGATCAGCTCGAATCCGCAGTCGTGCCATCCCGGCAAGTCGGCGGTGCGACCGTCGAGGATGTCGATCTCGGTCGGCTCGGCGACGAACTCGCCGCTGCGAGCAGCGAAGTTGAGCGTTGCCCGACAGAACACATCGGCAGGAGCGAGCACGTGATCGGTCATCGCCCCACGGTACGCACGTCGGCCTGCCCACGACGATGCCAGCCCCCCAACAGGCCTCAGCGGTCGTAGCCGGGTGCCGGCTCGCTGAGCTTGAAGGTGACGCCCTGGTCGTCCGCACAGATCGCTTCTCGACCCGAACCGTGGGCGTTGAGTTCCACGATCGTGCCGCCAGCGACTCGAACGCGCTCGACCGCGTCGTCGAAGTCGCGGACAGTGAACCACATCTGGATCTCGCCCGGCTCAGTGTCGCCGTACGGGTTCTCGGTGGCGCGCAAGCCAATCGGCATCTCGGTGTTGATCACGTGCTTTCCGCCGTTGGCCTGGGACTGGAATTCCCAGCCGAGCACTGCGCCATAGAAGGCAGCGCCGCGTTCGATGTCCGGCGTCGTCAGCGTCATGTAGTACGGCTCCGATGGCGTACGGCGGGCCGCGATCTGCTCGGCGTCGTACACAGGCGTGCCGACATTCCAACGGTGACCGAACGGGTCGATGATCCATGCGCTACGCGTGCCATGGCCCTCCTCGATCGGCCGCTGCACGACGGCGCCGCCGCGTTCGGCCCGCTCGACGAACTGCTCGACGGCGGCGACCTGGATGACGACGCTCACCGAGGTCTGCGACCCATCGCGGGTCGGCGCCACCACACCGAGTTGCGGTGCCTCGTCGCTGAGAAAGAACACCGCTCCCGAGACGTCGAGTTCGGCGTGGCCGACTCGGCCTTCCCACGGGATCACGTTGCTGACCTGCGCTTCGAAGAACTCTCGGTACCAGTCGAGCGCGGCGTTGGCGTCGTGGACGCACAGGTATGGCGTGATGACCTGGCTCATGTTGGGGCTCCTTGCGGGTTCGGTGGTGCTCGCAGCAACCGGGAGTGTTCGGGCGGCGAGGTCGATGGTGATCTGGTCGGGTGCGGCACCGAGCGCTCGCTGAAGACGCGCTCGGAGACGGGCGGCGAAGACGGGGTCGACGATGTGAGTGGTCGCTGGCGCGAGCTGCTCGAAGGGGTCGCTCGGCTCGGTCATGATGCGCCGCCTTGCTGCTGGTGGTACACGGTTCGAAAACGGCGACGTGCGCGGACCAACAGCGTCTCGGTCGCATCGACAGTGCGGCCGAGGTGAGCCGCAACTTCGGGCACCGGGAGACCGTCGAAGTAGCGCAGCGCGAGTACCGATCGGTGGTGCGATCCGAGTACGGCCATCACCTCGTCGACCATTTGACGGTCGAGAACGACGTCCCAGACGTCATCAACATCAGCGGGGAGGTCATGCGCGGAGTCGTCGCCGAGCGGCTGGGTACGGGGTCGACGATCTGCGCGTCGCCACTCGTCGAGCAGCTTGTGGCGCGCGATGCCGATCAGCCAGGCCACGGTCACCTCGTGGACACCACCCTTGTCGACCTGGCCGACCGCGGCGAGGAACGTGTCAGCCGTGAGGTCCTCGGCCACTGCGCGGTTGGCACATCGAGCGCGCAAGTACGCGTAGACCTCGCCGACCGCGCTGTCGTAGATCGCCAGCAGCGCCGCGCCGTGATCGATCGTCTGACTCCCCATCACCCACATCATCGTTCGCCGACCCCAAACTCCGACACCCCCATCTCGCTCACCGTTCACGTCACACTGCAGATGGTCCGGTCCATCCGATCTGCAACACGAACGGGGCGGCCGGACAACAGTCGGGGTGACTTCGGGCGCTCGACGGTGCATTTCGGGCGGGATTCCGGCAGCGTGGAGGACGTGAGTTCGCAACCAGTCGACATCGCAGTCATCGGTGCTGGACCAGCCGGCGCGGCGACGGCGATCCAGGCAGCACGATCGGGCGCCAAGGTGGTCGTCTTCGAGAAAGGCGCGCACGGTCGCGACAAGGTGTGTGGCGACGGCCTCACGCCGCGGGCGGTCGGCGCGCTGAACGAACTGAAGATCCCGCTCGACGACGCCCACCACATCCGTGGGCTGCGGATGATCGCCGGCAAGCAGGTGCGCGAACTCGATTGGCCCACCACCGATCGCTTCCCGAACCACGGTGCCGTCTGGCCCCGTCGCCGACTCGACGCCGCGCTGATGGACGCCGCGGTCGAAGCCGGGGCCGAGATCATCTTCGAGACCGAGGCGACTCCCGTCATCGACGACAACGGCCGCGTCACCGGCGTGGAGGCCAACGGCAACCGGTTCGACGCAGGCCTCACCGTGATCGCCGCCGGAGCGCAGGGTGCAGTCGCACGCAAGCTCGGCGCCGACCGTGTGCCCGACGAGCCGTTCGGTCTCGCCATCCGCACCTACGCAGCCACACCACGCCACACCGACGTGCACCTCGAAGCGTGCCTGTCGTTGAAAGACGAGCACGGCACTGCGATTCCCGGCTACGGCTGGATGTTCCCGGCCGGCGACGGCACGGTCAACATCGGCGTCGGCGCGCTGTCGACGATGAAGGGCTTCAAGAAGCTCAACCTCAACACGCTGCTCGAGGCCTATCGCAATCTGGTGCAGGACGACTGGGATCTCGGACCCAACCTCGAACGGCCACGGGCATGGCGCCTGCCGATGTCGACGCAGCGTCGCCACGGCGACGGGTGGGTGGCCAGTCGGCGACGCCGCCGGTTTCGTCAACCCCATGAACGGTGAGGGCATCGACTACGGCCTCGAGTCGGGAATGCTCGCCGCCGACCTGTTCCTCGACGATCCGGCCACCGCCCCGGTTCGCTACGACCAACTGGTCGGCGAACGCTTCGACGCGTTCCTGCGCACCGGGCGCCGGTTCTCGTTCCTGATCGGACACCCGTGGATCCTCAAGCCGGGGCTGCGGTTGTCGGTGAGCACCAACGCCATCGCCAACATCACGCTCGCCGTGATGGGCAACCTGGTCGACAACACCACGCCCGGCGCCGCCGGTCGCGTGATGACGCTCGCCGACAAGACGCTCGGCATCGCCGACCCGATCCTCCGCAAGACCCGCGCCTCCGCCTGACGCCCACCGCCGCCTCGCCGGTGGCGATGAGCGATCGGCACTCGGGCGTGCGCTCGGCTCACCGCTTGGCCGGCCCATACGCAGGTGATGAGCGAACGGCCACGCGGGCGTGCGCTCGGCTCATCGCCTCACCGGTCGGAGGCACGAGTGGGGCGTGCAACACTGGGGCGATGAGCTTGCACGTCGCCGCCGTCACCTTCGATTGTTCCAACGCTCTCACCCTCGCCGGGTTCTGGTCGGCCGCGGTCGGCCGCCCCCTCGACGATCAAGGCGAGATGGCCGCCAGCGAGTTCTTCGCCCGCATCCCGGGTGGCGACGGCGACCCGATGATGATGTTCATCCAGGTGCCCGAGGGCAAGACCGTCAAGAATCGCGTGCACCTCGACATGCATTCCGACGACCGGGCTGCCGAAGTCGAGCGACTGGTCGGCCTCGGCGCCACGGTCGTGCACGAGAAGCACGAATACGGCATGGTGTGGACCACGCTCGCCGACCCCGAGGGCAACGAGTTCTGCGTCGCCACTCACTGACGACTACCGCACACGACGCCGGTCAGAAGCCCCCGCGAATTCCGTAGGCAGCGGCGTCGCTGTTGGCCTCGTCGCTGAGACGAGCCCGCCGTCGGCGAAGCGGGAGCGGCACCGAACGCCAGAACATCCACCAGTGCCGGCGATCAGCATTCGGCTTCGTCGTCGGTTCATTCGATGTCATGGCGACACCTCCTGGTCTCACCCTACGGTGCGGGAACGACCACGTCGATGCCACCGCTGATCACGAACACGCTGCCCGAGCCGGACAAGCGGGCACAGTCCTCGGCGAGCTTGCGACCATCCAGGCTGGACACCTCCCGAATGAGTCCGCCGCCAGGGCGGTAGCCGCCACCGGCTTCGATCTCGTCGCCGAGCGCGATGCGAGTGCCGTCGACCAGCACCACCTCCTGTTCGTTCGCGTCCCATGACGTCCCACTCGGCCAGACGAGCGAAACTCGACACAGCGCAGCGGACCGTCACAGTAGGCCCGGCACCGTGTGACGCCGCTGGGGGTCGTCAGTCGATGTCTTGTGTCGACAGACGCCATGATGCGATGGCGAGCGCAGCAGCAGCCACGACCAACGGGACGATCAAGGCGACTGCAAACGAGAAGTCGGCGAGATCGAGGTCGGCGCCGGTGCGGTCGACCAGGATCGATCGGGTGTACTTGCGCAACGCGAGCTGCGCGACGCCAGGGCCCGCCTGGGCGATGAAACCCTCCCAGATCAAGATGTAGGCGAGCCCCCACACGATGAACCGCTTGAGCCACACACCGAACAACGTGAACACGGCCACGTACGCGATCAGGCCGACGATCGTGGCGAGCAACGAACCCATCACGATGCCGTTGCCAGCGCCGGTGAGCACGGCCGCCGCAACGATCGGGACGATCGTGATCGGCGCGGCCAGCGTGCCCGCAGCGAGCGCTGCACCGACCACGATCGGCCAGCGATCCATCGGCCGAAGCCACAGGTACACGAGCGTCTTGTCGTCGCGGAGATCGCCGATGGCTGCGCCTGCGAACACGAGCGCCACAACGGGGAGCACGAGTCCAAGACCAACGCTGGCAATCAGGCGCACCGAATCGTCGAGCGATGCGTCAGCGCTCCCGAGAGCGAACCCCGAGATCGGCGCCACGAGCGCAAGCAACGTGAGCCCGATGATGCGCGCCCGGCTGGTGAGCTGGCGCAGCACGACGCCGTACGACAGCGCGATCGCCGCACCGGGAGCGACATGGCGCGCAGCAGGGCGACGACCAGGTGCAGGCGCCAAGCTCATCGCCCCTCCACGAGGTAGCGGAACACAGATTCGAGGTCGTCGTCGAGCGGTGCGACCTCGGTGAGGCGAACGCCGAGTTCGACGCTGAGCGCTGCCACCTGGCGACCGAACGCGTCGACGTCGAGCGTGTCGACCATCACGTTGCTGTCGTCGATCGACAGCCCACTCACCAGGCCGCGTTCGACCAGCGCAGTGGCCAGCTTGCGGGGGTCGGAGGCTCCGAGCCGTATGCGGTGTGCCCGGTCGTCCATCAGCTCGCGGAGGTCGCGATAGTCGCCGCTCGCCACCAGGCGACCCTGAGCGATGACCAACACCCGCGATCCGATCTTGGCCACCTCGTCGAGCACATGGCTCGACACGAGCACACAACGACCCTCGTCGCCGAGGCGGTGGAACAGCGCGATCATGTGCCGACGCTGCACCGGGTCGAGGCCGGTGAGCGGCTCGTCGAGGATCAGCACCTCCGGATCGTTGACGAGCGCCGCAGCCACCTTCACTCGCTGACGCATGCCCTTCGAGAACTGCCCGACCGGCTTGGCGCCGACATCGGTGAGTTCGACGAGTTCCAACGCGTGGAGGGCAGCACCATCGGGGTTCGCGACACCGTGGGTTCGGGCCGCGAACTCCAGGAACTCACTGGCGCTCAGATGGTCGAACAACGCGTCTTGCTGCGGCACGAGCGACACACGGCCGCGCACGTCGCGGTTCGTTCGGGGGTTCGCTCCGAGCACATCGACCGACCCACGTGATGGCGGCGTCAGCCCGCACAGCATCCGGAACAGCGTCGACTTGCCCGCCCCATTCGGGCCGAGCAGCGCGGTGACCCCACGGTCGATGCCGAAGCTGACGTCGCTGACCGCGACCACCGAGCCGAAGAACTTCGACACCGCGTTCACGGCGATCATGCCCTGCTGCGCTGGCGGCAACGGTGCCCGTCGGCGCGGCGACGGCGATCCCTGGCGGGGGCAGGACACCCGGTGGCGGGATCGGGGCACCGGCATTCGGTGGGGGCAACTGGCTCACCGGGCGATCACCAGCTTCGAGTAGCGCCACCACACGATGGCGGTGCCTCCGAACGTCCAGACGAGATTGCTGGCGAGCACCGCCCACGTGGCGAGTTCAGGGAAGTTGCCGGGGTCGCCGAAGATGCGGAACACCAGCTCGAACGGCATCGTGGAGATGTCGATGAGCCGCCAATACGGCGTGAGGTCGGCACCCTCGATGAGTGCGGCGGCGAGGATGGGTGTGGCGAACAGCAGCAACACGATGCCGATCGCGGCGAACGCTCGACGGTCGGTGAGGCTCGATGCGGCCATCGACACCGCGGCAAGCGCCGCCGAGATCGCGATCCCGGACAGCACGATCCGCCCGAGCGTCGCCAGCCAGGAAGCGAGCCCATCGGGTCCGGAGTTCTCGACGGAGTAGCCGATCAGCATCAGCACCGGTGGCAGCAGCGTGACCAGGCCCAGCATCGCCGCAACTGCGACCGCCTTGGCGACGAGATATGTCCGTCGATCGAGTGGTGTCGACAGGTACATCGCCAACATGCCGTTGCGCCGATCGGAGACGAGCACCTCTGGCGCGACGAGTGCAGTGAACAACACGATGGCGAGGATGATGAAGCCGTAGTAGCTCGGGTAGTCGGCTACCTCTTCGGGCTCGAGGATGTCGCCGGGGATCAGCACCGCGATGCCGATGAACACCACGGCAGGCAAGTAGGCGATCACGACTGCAATCACCGGGAAGATCTTGTTGCGGGCCGGGCGGCCGAGGCCGAGCGTGGCCCGGATGCTCTCCCAGCTGACGCTGCGGATCGCGCCGGGCACACCAGAGCGCCGTCCTTCGTAGCGTTGGAAGCCCCGCTCGACGATTCTCGCATCGCCACGCGCCGGCATGTTCATTGCGTCACCCCGTCGCTGGCGGCGTCGGTGGCGAAGATGTCGTCGAGGCTTCGACGGTGGCTCCCGAGGCGGCGCAGCCGGGCCCCCGCCTGGGCGACGCTGCGAGCAGCCAGATCGAACAACTCGTCGTCGCTGAGTCCGACCACCGACAGCGTGGTGCCGTTGCGGCGCACGCCGGCACCGGCCGTCACGAGATACGCGACGACATCGTCGATCGACGTGGGCTGGTCGTCGATTTCGACGAGTTCCATTTCGATGCCGCCTGAGACACCGGCGAGGTCGACCATCGAGCCCTGCGCAATGAGTCTCCCCTCGGCGAGCGCGACGACGTGGTCGCAGACCCGTTCGACCTCTTCGAGGACGTGCGACGACAACATGACGTCGATGCCGAAGTTGCGGTTGACCTGCACGATGATGTTGAGCATCTCGTCGCGTTGCACGGGGTCGAGTCCGTCGGTCGGTTCGTCGAGCACGATCAGCCGTGGGTCTGCAGCGATCGCCTGCGCGAGTTTCACCCGTTGTCGCTGCCCGGTCGACATCGTGCCGAGCGCACGGAACCGCTCCTCACCCAGGCCAACGAGGTAGAGCGAGTCGCTGGCGCGACTGCGTGCCTCGTCGCGCGGCAGTCCCTTGACCTCGGCGAGGTGGCGCACGAAGTCGTAGGCCCGCAGATCGTCGGGGAACACGTTGCGTTCTGGCCCGTAGCCGATCTGCGCACGCAACTCGGGTCCGCTGGTCGACGGGTCGAGGCCGAGCACCGAGAGCGACCCGGAAGTCGGGGTCAGCAAGCCGAGCACCAGCGAGATCAGCGTGGTCTTGCCAGCACCGTTGGCTCCGACGAGGCCCGTGACACCGCTCGGGATCGACACGTCGAGCGAGTCGAGCGCCCGAGTCGTGGGGAACGCCATCACCAACCCGCTGGTCTCGATGATCGCCGACACGACGACGAGTCTCGCAGCTCTCGACATCGCTCCGCAGCCACCCCGATCAATCGTCATCGCTACGGTCGCGTCATGAGTGTCGTACACCTTCCCGCCACCGCCAGCGTCGAAGAGATTCACGAGGTGTTGCATCGAGACGCCGCGTTGATCATCGACGGGCTCGCCACCGTCGAGCAGATCGATGCGATCAACGCAGAGATGCAGCCGTTCATCGAGGCAACGCCACCGGGAAGCGATGACTTCTCGGGACGGAACACGAAGCGGACCGGCGCGCTGATCGCACGCTCACCGTCGAGCCACGCGCTGATCCAGCACCCGACGATCCTCGGCGTCACCGAGAAGCTGCTCCACCGGGCGCAGAGCTTCCAGTTGCACCTCACCCAGGTGATCTCGATCGGGCCCGACTCGCCAGGCCAGTCGATCCATCGCGACCAGTGGGCGTTCGACTTCTTCGAGTTCCCGAGCGACTACGACGTGCAATGCAACACGATCTGGGCGCTCACCGACTTCACCGAGACCAACGGCGCCACCCGCCTCATGCCCGGCAGCCAGCACCTCGCTGACGCCCCCGGCGAGCACACCATCGACGAGACCGTGCCAGCAGAAATGAGCAAGGGCTCGTGCCTGCTCTACACGGGCAAGGTGTACCACGGCGGCGGCGCCAACACGTCCGCCGAGACACGCATGGGACTCAACGTCACCTACAACGTCGGTTGGCTCCGCCAGGAGGAGAACCAGTACCTCTCGTGTCCGCCGGAGGTCGCAGCCACACTGCCCGACGACCTCTTGCGCCTGATGGGCTACCGCATCGGCGCCTACGCACTCGGCTACATCGACGACGTCCGCGACCCGATCGAAGTCGCTGCGCCCACCGACCGGCGCGATGAGCTTCGGCACCGTGACCCGCTGATGTGACGATTGGTGTCTCGACTCCAATCGTCACATCAGATCGGCGGCGGTGAACGGTGTCGAGAAGCGGACACACCAGACGACGACGGTGTCGTAGACCGACAGGTCGACATCGGGCGGGATCTCGTAGTTCTGGTCGCCGATGTTGCCCTTGAGCACGCCGAGGTCGATGAAGTCGTCGTCGAACGTTCCGCTGTCCGCGTTGGCGTCGGAGTTCGAGAGATACACCCGCAGATCCGGGCCGTTGTCGGTCGAGAAGTTCTCGAAGCGCAAGAACCGTTGCTCACTGCCATCGTTCAGGACCAGCGCGTCGCCTGCACCGCTGTAGCGACCGCGGGGGATGAACGTGCCCGACGCAACCGTCACGATCTCGGGTGCCGGAGGCTCGGTGACCACCGGCGCTTCGGTGACCACCGGTGCTTCGGTCACCGCCGGTGCCGCAGAGTCGACGGGCGCCGACTCGATCGGTGCCTCGGTATCGACAGGGGGCAGCGTGTCGTCGGCTGCGGCGGCGACACCGGAATCGAACACCGGGCCGTCCTCGTCGACCTTGTCGTCGAAGAACAAGGTCTGCACGCCGAACACCCCGAACGCCAGGTAGGCCACCCCGGCGAGCACGACGACGGTGATCGGGGCGACGACCTTGATGTTCTGACGAATCCAACTCATGACGTCAACGTACGAACGCGAGCACAGCAGCGTGCACGGATCCGAGATCGTTCCCGATCCGTTCTCGATTCGGAAAGGTGTTGCTGGCGGTGCGCGAGCGACACTCAGACGTCGACGAGGTCCCTGTCGCGTTGTTCCTGCTCGCGCTGCTCCTCTTCATGGGCAAGCGCGATGGCGCTGGTGTGTGTGCCGCCTTCGACGTTGAGCGTCGGCAGGATGCGGTCGAGCCACTTCGGCAACCACCAGTTCTTCGCTCCCAGGAGCTCCATCGTGGCGGGCACGAGGAGCATTCGAACGAAGGTGGCGTCGAGGAACACCGCCGAAGCGAGCCCCAGACCGAACATCTTGATGATGCGGTTGTCTTCGAGCACGAAGCCGGAGAACACCACGATCATGATCGCCGCTGCTGCGGTGATCACTCGTGCGGTGGCGGCCAGGCCGTCGGCGACGGACCCCTTCGGGTCGCCGGTGCGGTCGAACTCTTCTTTCACGCGTGACAGCAGGAAGACCTCGTAGTCCATCGACAGTCCGAAGACGATGGCGAACATCATCATCGGCAAGAACGGCTCGATCGGCCCGCCGGCGGTGTTGAAGAGCGAGGCGCCCCAACCCCAGCCGAACACAGCGACCACGATGCCGTAGGCACCTCCGATCGACAGCATGTTCATGATGACGGCCTTGAGCGGCACGAGCACCGAACGGAACACCATCATCAGCAGCAGGAACGACAAGGCGAGTACCGCCGCGAAGAAGTACGGGATCCGCTCGGCCAAGTAGGAACTGAAGTCGATGTTGGCGGCGACGGAGCCCGACACGTTGACCACGACGTCGGTTCCCTCGGTCACCGAGGGCACCACATCGTTGCGCAGCGAGTTGACCAGGTCGGCGGTGGCCTCGTCCTGAGGTCCGGTCGTGGGCGTGAGACGAATGATCGCAGCCTCGGCGGTGGCCGGGTCGCCGGTGTTGGGGATCGGGCCGACCACGTCGGCGACACCTTCATCAGCGGCCAGCGTCTGGGTCAACTCGGCCAGCACGGCGAAGTCCTGCGGCGACGACACCTCGGCAGTCAGCAGGAACGGGCCGTTGGTGCCGGGACCGAACGCTTCGCTGGTGAGGTCGTACGCCTCGCGGGTGGTGGTGCCCTCGGCGAAGTTGCTCTCGTCGGAGAATCCGAGCCGCAGCCCGAGCACCGGAACCGACATCAGCAGCAGGAACAAGGTCGTGGCGATGGCGATCGGCCACGGGCGGTGCTGCACGAAACGGCTCCACTTGTAGGCCCAGGTCTGGCGGAGTGGCTTCTCCTTGCGCGGTGGCAGCTCCTTGCGAAGCGGCGCAAACGCAAACGAGGCGAGCATCACGATCGCCGCGAGTGGCACGCCGATCAGCAGCGGCTGGATGCTGAGCCCGAGGCCGACCAACGCCATCGCGACCAAGCCAGCAGCGATGACCCCGCGCCAGCGCGACACTTCCACCTTGCGCTGAGCGAATCCGAGCAACGCGGGCAACAAGGTGACCGAAGCGATCATGGTGACGAGCACGGTGACGGCGGCGCCGGTGGCGAGGCCGTTGATGAACGACAATCCCATGATGAACATGCCGAGCAACGAGATGACCACGGTGAAGCCGGCGAACACGACGGCGCGGCCAGCGGTGTCGAGGGCCACGACGGTGGCCTCCTCGGGATCGAGACCGGCCTTGAGACCCTCTCGGTATCTGCGTCACGATGAACAGGGCGTAGTCGATACCGACGCCGATACCGATCATGGCGCCGAGCGTGACCGCGAAGTCGGGGACCGAGATCACGTTCGACAACAGTGTGATGAGGCCCGCACCGATGCCGACACCGAACAACGCGACGCCGATGGGGAGACCCATGGCCAGTACCGACCCGAACGACAGGATCAAGATGACGATCGCGAAACCCAGGCCGATCAGTTCGGACTCGGGTGGTTCGAATTCGCCGAGCGCCTGGCCACCGATCTCCACCTGGAGACCGTCGATGTCGGTCGGCGCCAGATCGGCGATCTCGGTGCCGATTTCCCCGGTTTCGGTCTCGCTGAGCGTTTCGGACAGATCGACCTGGGCATAGGCGACCTGCCCGGCCAGTTCGCCTTCGGTGGCGACGAGTCCGAGTGCTTCACCTTGCGGCGAGTAGGGGCTGGTGAGGGTGACACCTTCGATGGCACCGACTTCGTCGAAGAGTTCGGTCATCGCAGCTTCGACCTCGGGGTCATCGACACCCTGATCCGCGCGGAAGATGATCGTGCCCGAGCGGCCGCTTCCGGCCCCACCGAAATAGGCGTCGAGCGTGTCGAATCCGCTCTTGGACTCCGAGTCGGGGATCGAGAACGAGCTGTCGCTCGACGCGCCGATGGTGCCAACGAGCGCAAACACGGTGACCAATGCAGTCACCCACACGCCGAGGACCAGCCAGCGACGTCGGAAACCGAAGCGGCCGAGCTTGCCCCACGCCGAGTCGGGAACCTCGATGGGGATGTGCGGCGCGCCGTGAGCGGGCTCGTACGGACGGTCGGGATCGTCGGACTGATCGGACGCGTCCCGAGGGGAAGTGGACGTCATGTTCATTATTGGACAGTCTGACCACTAGAATGAGTCTTCGCAACGACCGTCGGCGGAACGTGTCGAACGACACACCCGCCCGACGCGACACGAACCTCATGGCAATCTCTGCATCCACCCCACCCCGAGTCGACGACCCCCGGGTCGAGCGCACACGCGCTGCGGTGATCGACGCAGCCGCTGAATTGCTCACCAATGAAGGCCCGAGCGCCGTCACCCACGCCAACGTCGCAGTGGCCGCCAACGTGAGCCGCACGACCGTGTACAACCACTGGCCGACCCAGGCAGATCTGTTGCGCGACACCATCGAGTCGCTCGGCAAGGTACTGATCGGAGTCGAGCAGCTCACGGGCGACCTGCGCGCAGACCTCGAACTGCTCTGCGGTCAGATCGTCAGCGACCTCATCGATGAGCAGCGTGCGCCGATGATCGTCAACATGATGGAGCGCTCGCAGCACGATCCGACCGTGGCCACGGTGCGCGACGAGTTCTTTCGTGCGTTCGCCGACGTGTTCCACGCAGTGATCACAGCGGGCATCGACGCCAGCGAGCTGCGCCACGACATCGATGCCGATCGAGCGATGGCGACGCTGCTCGGCAGCTTCCTGTTCGCCCGGTTCATTTCACCCGAACCGTTCGATACACACTTCGCCAACGCAGTCCTCGACGACTTCGTCCGCGTCAACGCACCCCACTGATCGAGGTCGCGGTCCACCGCTGATCGGTCCCCGCCCGGACCGTCAGGCGTCGCGGCGGGCGATGAGCGCTTCGACTGCACTGAGGTCGTAGGGATTGCCGGTCATCACGATGATGTGAGTGGCTCCAGCCTCGAGGAACGCATCGAGTTGATCGACGTCGTCGGGGCCGATGGCCACGGTTCGCTCGATCTCCTTCGGGTCGCGACCCAGCTCGGCGCACCAGTTGTCGAGCACCGCGTTCTTGTGTGCGAACGTCTCGGGCGGACCGAACGAGTTCCATGCATCGGCGTGCTCGGCGGTGAGCTTCAAGGTGACCTTCTCACCCGAGCCACCGATCAACAGCGGCAGGTCGCCGATCGGTGCCGGGTTGAGCTGGGCGAGGCGGCCCTTCAGGCGTGGCAGGTCGTCGCGCAGCTTGTGGAGCCGGTTGATGGCGGTGCCGAACTCGTAGCCGTACTCGGTGTAGTCACGCTCGAACCAGCCGGCGCCGATGCCGAGATACATTCGCCCACCCGACACGTGGTCGGCGGTACGTGCCATGTCGGCGAGCAGCTCGGGGTTGCGGTAGCTGTTGCACGTGACCAACATCCCGAGCTTGGCCCGCTCGGTGTCGGCGGCCATCGCGGTCAGGATCGTCCAGCCCTCGAAGTGAGGAGCCTCGGGATCACCGTAGAGCGGGAAGAAGTGGTCCCACGTCCAGATCGAATCGACGCCGCTCGCTTCGGCGCGCCGCCATGCGTCGCGGAGCTCGACGTACGAGGTTGCTTGCGGATGGAGTTGGACGCCGACCTGGAAGCTCATGGCCTCCAGTGAAGCACCCGACGCAGCCGCCCATCCACGTGTGCGTTGCACAACGGAAGGACCGTCGCATCCGAATCGTCAGACGAACCGAGACTGCACTGTCAGCGACGGCGGACGATGACGCTGCCGACCGAGTAGCCGGCGCCGAACGAACACAGCACACCGACGTCGCCCGGTGTCAGATCGTTGCGGTGACGGTGGAACGCGATGACCGACCCGGCCGAGCTGGTGTTGGCGAACTCGTCGAGGATCACCGGTGCCTCGTCGTCGGTCGGCAACCGGCCGAGCACGCCCTTGGCGATCAGTTGGTTCATCTTCAGATTCGCCTGATGCAACCAGAAGCGTCGAACGTCGTCGGCGCCCAGGTCGAGCTGCGCCAGATGCTCGGTGATGTGCTCGGCGACCATCGGACACACCTCGCGGAAGACCATTTGGCCGTTCTGACGGAACACCAGCTCCTGCGGGTCACGTTCGGTGACCTCCGAGGAGTTGAGGAACCCGAAGTCGTTGCGGATGTTGTTCGAGAACTTGGTGACCAGCTTGGTGCCGAGCACCTCCCACTGTTCGGACGCCTCAGCATCCGCAGTGCGCTCGAGCACGAGCGCCGTGCAGGCGTCACCGAAGATGAAGTGGAAGTCGCGCATCTCGAAGTTGTTGTGCCCGGAGGTGATCTCGGGGTTGACGACGACCACACAGTTCGCCGACCCGTTGCGCAACGCATCGACCGCTGCCTGCACCGAGAACGTCGCCGACGAGCACGCAACGTTCATGTCGTAGCCCCACCCATCGGCGCCCAGCGCGTCCTGGATCTCGATGGCCACAGCGGGATAGGCCCGTTGCAGATTCGAACACCCGACGATCACGGCGTCGACGTCCGACGGTTGCCGCCCGGCCTGGGCGAGCGCCTCGTGGATCGCCGGCATCGACATCTCGGCCTGGATCCCCAGCTGGTCCTCGCTGCGCGTTTCGAGAAGCGGGCGCATGCGGGCGGGGTCGAGCACGCCCGACTTCTCCATCACGTAGCGACGCTGGATCCCCGACGCCTTCACGATGAACTCCTCGTCGGGAGCGGCACGTTCGACGACGTCGCCGCTCGCGATCTCCTCGGCGTGCTCGGCGTTCCACTTCAACACCGCCTCGGTGAGCGACGCAACCAGCTCGGCGTTGCTGACGGACTCGGGTGGCGTGAACAACCCGGTTCCGGTGATCGAGACGGCAGGCAGTTCGACGAGCGGCATTCGACCGACGCTAACCCCCGGCCACTGCGGTCAGCCGACCCAGGTCCGCACGAGCGAACGCAGCACGTCGATCCCGTCGCCCTTCGCCGCACTGACCCAGACGATGTCGCCCTGGTCGAGCTGACAGCCGGCGGCGAGCTCCTTCTTGCGCGTGGCGCGCTTCGACGACTTGACCTTGTCGAACTTGGTGGCCACGACGGTGTGCGGTACGCCGTGATACCGAAGCCAGTCGAGCATTTGCGTATCCAGTTTCGTCGGACCGATCGGGCCATCGACGAGCACGAACACCATCGCCAGGTTGTCGCGCTCGAGGAGGTACCCCTCGATCATCTCCGGCCAGTCACGCTTGATGTTCTTCGCCGCCTTCGCGAACCCGTAGCCCGGCAAGTCGACCATCGTGGCGATCTCAGGTCGCTTGCTCTCGACCTCGAACATGTTGATCAGCTGGGTTCGTCCGGGGGTGTTCGACACGCGGGCGAGCTGCTTGCGATTGGCCAAGGCATTGACCAACGACGACTTGCCGACGTTGGAACGTCCGACGAATGCCACCTCGGCCGGAGACTCACGGAGTTGATCGGCCCGGCTGGCGGACTGCACGAACGTCAGGCGAAGTGGACCACTCATCCCGCCATCCTCGCAGCAAGCTGTCGACGGCACCGTCCACCGCAATCGTGCATCGGCGCTGACACTTGACCGCGGACCGAGGAATTGCTCGCACGCGCGCCCGGCGCAGTCGTACAGTGCGCGAATGAGAACTCACTCGATGAGACGACCGATGCACGTGCTCGTAGCGGCCGGATGCGCACTGTTCTTCGTTGCGTGCGGCGATTCTGCAGAGACGGGAATCGAGCAACTGATCGAATCGCAGGGAGGCGGCGACGTCGACCTGGACCTCGACGGCGACGGCGGGTTCTCGGTACAGACCGAAGAAGGCGGCATGACGATCGACGAAGACGGCAACTTCGTGATCACCGACGCCGACGGCTCCGTCGTCACCGGCGACGTCGACTCCGAGTCCGGCGAGTTCAACGTCGAGACCGAGGACGGCAACTTCAGTTCCGGTGCCACCAGCGAGCTTCCCGACAACTGGCCTGGTGACGTGCCCCGCCCGGACGGGCTCGACATCATCAACGCCACCTCGCTCGAAACCACCGATGGCACGTCGATTCAGGTCACTGGAAACGCTGGCAACGTCGCAGACTTCGTCGACGGCTATGTCTCGCAGTTGCAGGCAGCAGGGTTCGCTTCAGACGCGTCGAGTAGCTACGACGGCGAGGAGAGCTGGGCGGGAGTCTTCGAGGGCCCGTACACGGTGATTCTCAACGTGATCGCGTTCGAAGGAAGCGAACCGTCGGTGACGGTGTCGGTGATCTCGTCGTCCTGAAGTCCGTTGCGACGCAGGTTCGTGGTCAGCCGCTGATCAGCGACGCCAACGCCCACACCGCCGCCACCAGCCCGATCCCCGCGTAGACCGCGCTGCGCAGCACCGGCGCACGCTGAAGATTCGTCTCGTCGAGCTGCTTGGCGGGTGGTTTCACGATGGCCAGGCCGTTCCCGACGAACAGCGCGCCGCCAAACGCCAACGTCAACCATGCGAGGAGATCTTCTCCGAGGAACATCCCACCAGGATGCCGCCTTCTATGCTCGTTCGGTGCCACGTGGCGGACTGCTCGCTGAGATCAGGAACCCCGCCCAGCTGGTGGTCGCAGCGTTCGTGACGTTCATCGCCATCGGCACTGCCTTGCTGTGGTTGCCGATCTCGGCCGACGGCCCCGGCCACATCGGACTGGTGGACGCGCTGTTCACCTCGACCTCGGCAGCAACGGTGACCGGCCTCGCCTCGACCGACATCTCTCGGTTCTCACTGTTCGGTGAGTTGATCATTCTTGGTGCTGATCCAGATCGGCGGGTTCGGCATCATGACGATCGGGTCGGTGCTCGCCATCGTCGCGTCGCACCGAGTTGGCCTCCGGCAACGAATGCTGGCTCAGGCGGAGATCGGTGCTGTCGACATCGGAGATCTTCGTCGCTTGATCCTCGCGATCGCCAAGATCACGGTCGCCGTCGAGGCCGGGCTGGCGGTGATCCTGTTCCTCCGGTTCTGGCAGCAGGGGTACGAGAACGGTCCCATCGCATCGGCGTACTCGGGCATCTTCCATTCGATTGCGTCGTTCAACAACGCCGGCATCTCGTTGTACTCCGACAACATGGCGAGGTTCGTCGCGGACCCCGTCGTGGTGCTCAGCGTCTCAGGCGGATTCATCATCGGCGGCCTCGGGTTCCCGATCCTGGTGGAGTTCTGGCGCCGAACGGCCCAGCGACGACAGATCCGCAGAGCCGCCCACTGGTCGCTGCACACCAAGATCACGCTGCTCGTCACCGGTGCACTGCTCGTGTTCGGGCCGCTGGTCGTGATGACCTTCGAGTGGACCAACCCAGCCACACTCGGCCCGCTCGACACCTTCGACAAGGTCCTTGCCGGGTGGTTCCAGGGTGTGACACCGAGGACCGCCGGCTTCAACACCGTCGACATCGGCGGCATGAACGAACCCACGTTGCTCGTCATCACCACGCTGATGTTCATCGGCGCCGGTCCCGCCTCGACCGCCGGCGGCATCAAGGTCACCACCTTCGCTGTGTTGGGCTTCGTGCTCTGGTCCGAGGTGCGCGGCAGCACCGACATGAACGTGTTCCAGCGTCGCCTGCCAGCGAACCTCATCCGTCAGGCACTCACCGTCGCACTCCTCGCAATCGGTCTGGTCGTCGGCGCCACCTTGGCCATGATGAGCGTCGAGGACCTGTCGCTCACACCGGCACTGTTCGAGATCACCTCGGCGTTCGGCACCGTCGGACTCTCGACTGGGATCACGGGCGGCATCGGCGTCGCCGGCCAACTCCTGCTGGTGCTCGTCATGCTCGCCGGCCGAGTCGGGCCGGTCACCTTCGTCACGGCACTTGCACTTCGCGAGCGCGTCCCTGCGTATCGTTATCCCGAGGAGCGACCGATCATTGGCTGACAAATTTCTTCACACGATGCTGGGCGGCATGCGCCCCCAGGTCGAACACCGCGGCGAGATCGTCGTCATCGGGTTGGGCCGATTCGGATCGGCGCTTGCGTCGACCTTGATCGACATGGGACACGAAGTGCTCGGTCTCGACGCCGACGAGATCCGCGTCCAACAACACGCGGAGTTGCTCACCCATGTCGCCCAGGCGGACACGACCAACGAAAAGACGTTGCGTCAACTCGGCGTGGCCGATGCCGTCACCGCCGTGGTCGCCATCGGCGCCGACGTCGAGGCGAGTGTGCTCACCACCGGAGCGCTCGTCGACATCGGCGTCCCCAACATCTGGGCCAAGGCGCTCACTCAACCCCACGGCCGGATCCTCGGGCGCGTCGGCGCTCACCATGTCGTCTACCCCGAAGCCGACATGGGCAGCCGCGTCGCCAGGCTCGTCACGGGCGCGCTGATCGAGTATTTCGCCCTCGACGACGATTTCGTCCTGGTCGAGATGCGGGTGCCGCGCAACCTGGCGGGCATGAAGTTGGGCGACACCGATCTGCGTGCGACCTACAAGGTCACCGTGGTGTGCATCAAGCCCGAGGGGCAGTCGTTCACCTATGCCGAGAGCGCCACCGACCTCGGCGAGCACGACCTCATCGTGGTGGCCGGCCACCGCGGCGACATCGAACGATTCGCCGACGTCGAAACGTAGGCGTCGGTTCGGGTCGCCTGGGCCGCTTCACGGCAGCTACAACATTTCGATGAGCACCACGACCTTCGATCCTGATGCACTGCGCGACAAGTATCGCGAGGAGCGCGACAAGCGGGTGCGTGACGTCGGCAACGAGCAGTACATCGAGGTGGTCGGCGAGTTCGAGCGCTACCTCCACGACCCCTATGTCGATCCGATCGAACGCGAGCCGCTGACCGATGAAGTCGAGGTGCTGATCATCGGCGGCGGCTTCGGCGGCCTGCTCGCCGGTGCTCGGCTGCGTGAAGCGGGCGTCGACGACATCCGCATGGTCGAGAAGGGCGGCGACTTCGGGGGCACCTGGTACTGGAACCGCTACCCGGGTGCAGCGTGCGACGTCGAGTCGTACGTCTACCTGCCGCTGCTCGAAGAGATCGGCTACATGCCCAAGGAGAAGTACTCCCGAGCCGCCGAGATCCTCGCCCACAGCCAGGCGATCGGACGCCATTTCGACCTCTACCGCAACGCGTGTTTCCAGACCGAGGTCACCGAGATGCGCTGGGACGACGCCGATCGGCGTTGGATCGTCGGCACCAACCGAGGCGACGCCATGCGGGCGCGCTACATCGTGATGGCGAGCGGCCCGTTGCACCGTCCGAAGCTGCCGGGGATCGACGGCATCACATCGTTCGAGGGGCACACGTTTCACACCAGCCGATGGGATTACGACTACACCGGCGGCGGGTCCGACGGCGGCCTCGACCGGCTCGCCGACAAGCGCGTCGGCATCATCGGCACCGGGGCCACCGCGGTGCAGTGCGTGCCACACCTGGGTGCCGGTGCGCAGCAGTTGTTCGTGTTCCAGCGCACACCATCGTCGATCGATGTGCGCGACAACCGGCCCACCGATCCCGAGTGGGCGGCGAGTCTCGAACCGGGCTGGCAGGAGCGCCGGATGGAGAACTTCAACAACCTCGTGTCGGGAATTCCCGAGTCGGAGGATCTCGTCGACGACGGCTGGACCGACATCATCGGCAACCTGCTCATCCGGGTTCGTCGCGGCGAGGGAGACATGACCCCCGACGGGTTGATGAAGACGATGGAGTTGGCCGACTTCGAGAAGATGGAACAGATCCGGTCACGAGTCGAGGAACTCGTCGCCGATCCCAGCACCGCCGAGGCGCTCAAGCCCTGGTACCGCCAGTTCTGCAAGCGACCGTGCTTCCACGACGAGTACCTCGGTACGTTCAATCGCCCGAACGTCGAGTTGATCGACACCGAGGGCCGCGGCGTCAAGCGCATCACCCCCACCGGCGTGGTCGTCGAGCGCCATGACGCCGCTGGCGAGTTGGTCGAGGAGGAATTCGAGGTCGACTGCCTGATCTACGCGACCGGGTTCGAGGTCGGCACCGACTACACCCGCCGCGCCGGCTACGAGCTGTATGGGCGAGATGGTCTGACGCTCACCGACGCGTGGAGCGACGGCGCGTCGACGCTGCACGGCATGCACAGCCGAGGGTTCCCGAACTGCTTCATCTTCTCCAATGTGCAGAGCGGGTTCACGGTGAACTTCCCGCACATGCTCAACGAACAGAGCAAGCACCTCGCCTACATCCTCGCCGAGGCTGCCGAGCGCGATGTGACGCTGATCGAAGCGGACGCCGACGCCGAGGCGGCATGGGTCGACACGATCGTCGGGCTGTCACAGATGAATCTGAAGTTCCTCGAGTCGTGCACGCCGGGCTACTACAACAACGAGGGCAAACCCAGTGATCGCAGTGTCAAGAACGGCAGCTACGGCGCCGGGTCACTGGCGTTCATCAAAGTGCTCGAAGACTGGCGCGCCGACGGTTCGCTGGCCGGCCTGGAACTGTCGTGACCATCAACAGCCATGAGCCAAGGTGCACTTGCACCGATCTCCTCGGTCGAGCACTGCTCGTCGGCTGACCGACCGGGTACCGTCGACGTCGTGGACACACGAGAGGTGATCGTCGGAATCGACGTCGGTGGGACCTCGAACAACACGACCGTGCTCACACACGGCGGCGCGTTTCTCGTCGACGGGCTGCTCGAAGTACCCAGCCGGGTGCTCGACGGACCGGCGGGTGCGCTCGCTGCACTCCGCCAGGCGTACGAACTCGGCCTGTCGAGCGTGGGGCGCGACCACGCTGACGTGGTCGCTGTCGGGCTCGACACCCCCGGACCGGCCGGCGCAACCGGAGTGCTGTCGCGCAAGGGCAGCACCAACTTCTCGGGTCCCGACTGGTGGGGATTCGACATCCGAAGCGCGCTCGAGGCCGAGCTCGGCAAGCCGGTGGTGTACTCCAACGACGGCAACGCTGCCGCGATGTACGCCCACTACGCACACTTCGGCGCTGTGGCGATCGACCGCTCGTCGGTCTCGGCCATCGTCGGTACCGGGCTCGGTGGCGGGGTCATCCACGACGGCCGGATCGTCATCGGGGCCGCCGGCATGGGTGGCGAACTCGGTCATGTGCACATTCCTGCAACCGGCATCGTCGAACCAGATCAGCCCGTCCCGGTGTGCGCCTGCGGGTTCGTGTCCGACGCCGAGTCGTACGCGTCGCTGACCGGCATCAAGAACCATCTCCTGCCGTACTGGCTCGGCCGGTACCCCGAGCACCCGCTTCACGGCGTCGACCCGGCGAGCGCTGCCAAGCAGGTACGCACCCTGGCCGAACGTGACCACGATCCGATGTCGATGGCGATCTTCGAGCAGCAGGCCAAGGCGCTCGGTCACCTGTTCACGCTGGCCGCCAACTTCGTCGACCCCGACGCCTTCTTCGTGGGCGGCGGCGTGGTCGAGACCGCTCCCTGGTTCCGCACCTGGTTCCTCGACACCGTGCGGGCACACACGAATTTGCGGTCCGAGCAGGCAGAGCGGACCGAGTTCGAACTCGTCCTCGACCTCGACATGGCCGGCGCTCGCGGCGCAGCGCTCGCCGCCCTGCGCACCCTCGGCTGACGGACCGTGGGGTCGGTCAGTCCAACCGGCCGACAACCGGTGCCGACGTGTTGCCACCGGTAGGTGCGACAGCGATCTGTTCGAGTGCGTCGGAGAGGCCAGCTCGCGCCCGCAACGGTTGCTCGGGCATGAGGATCGCCGCGATCAGCCCGACCACCATCACGAGCGCCGACACCAGATAGATCTGGCCGACACCGGTGGCGACCGCTTCGACCACCGCGTCGCGACTTGCTGCTGGCAGGGCCTCGATGCTCGCTGGCTCGCGGATCAGATCGGAGGCGTCGTCGGGGCTGATGCCGAGCCGGGCCGGGATCTCACGACGGATCGTGGCGTTGAGGATCGTGCCGAAGATGGCCAGGCCGATCGCCCCGCCGAGCATCCGGAAGAACATGATCGTGGCGGTCGCCACCCCGAGGTCGCGGAACTCGACGGCGTTCTGTGTGGCGATCGACGTGGTCGTGAAGATCGCGGCCATCCCGAAACCGATACCGATCATCGGCGCGATCAGCCATGCATACGGCGTGGAACCAGTGATGAAACTGATCGCGAACGCCCCGGCCGCCGCCACCGTCGAGCCCACCACCGGGAATGTCTTGTATCGGCCGGTTCGCAGGATCAGCCGTCCGATGCCGAACGTGCCAAGCGTGACACCGAACATCTGCGGCAGCATGCGCAGACCCGACTCGGTCGGCGACACGAACAGCGAGTCCTGGAAGTACAGCGGAAGGAACTGGCCGGTGCCGTAGGCGATCGTGCCCGCGCACGTACCGGCGATCACGCACGTCACCACCACCCGGTTGGTGAAGAGGTGCAGTGGGATCATCGGCTCGGCGGCGCGCCGTTCGACGAGGACGAACACCACCAGACCGACCGCGGCGCTGCTGAACAGGGCGAGCACACCGGGGTCGCCCCATCCGCCCTTGCCGCCGATCTCGAGACCGATCATCAACGCACCGATCGTGAACGCCAGCAGCGCAGCCCCGGCAACATCGATCCGCGCCTTGCGGCGCGGGAACGGCAGATCGAGCGCGAAGTACGTGATGATGCTGGCGGCACCGGCGAGCGGCACGTTGATGTAGAAGATCCACGGCCACGACCAGTTGTCGATGATGAATCCGCCAATCAACGGTCCGAGTAGCGCGGCACCCACGAACGCGAGCGTGAAGTAGCCGATGTAGCGGCCGCGTTCGCGGGGAGGGAGGATGTCGCCGAGGATCGCGAAGGCCAACGCTTGAATCGCTCCGCCGCCGAGGCCCTGGATCGCTCTGGCACCGATCAGTTGGTTCATCGATTGCGCCAGCCCGCACAGCAACGACCCGACGATGAACAGCGCCATCGTCGCTTGGAACACGATCCGACGTCCGTACAGATCGGACAACTTGCCCAACAGCGGCGTGCCGATGGCCGCGGCCGCAATGTAGGCCGTGCCCACCCAGGCGAAACTCTCGAAGGCATTGAATTCGCCGGCGATGGTCGGCAGCGCGGTGGCGATGATCGAGATCTCCATCGAGGCCAGGAGCACCGCCAACATCAGCCCGCCGAGCACCACCCACAGCCGTCGGTTCGTCATCCCCGGTACCGATGAGGCGGTCGCCATCACCCGAAGGTACGCCCCGACCTCAACCGTGCTGCGAGTCGAACGGTGCCAGCGAGCGATGCAGTGGTGCGCTCATGGCTTCACCAGGTGCTACAAGGCCGTGGGCGAGCGCCTGTGCGTGCGCGGCGAGTACGTGGCCATCAGCGCCGGGCTCGATGTCCATGAAAGCGAACGTCGTTGCATCCTCGAACACCTTGGCGCAGGGAGCCGTTCCGGCAACGATCGCGCAGAACACGCACTCCTTGGTCGCCTCAGCCTGCTCCGTCACGACGGTGACGATCGTGAAATGTCGTCGCGTTCACCATCGACGAGGTGCTTCACCAGGACGTGTTCGTCGTACTCGATGCCGTGGTCGGCGCTGTGGATCAGCTGATCGGTGAGTTGCCATCCGGCTGAGGCGTACAACGCGAGGGCTCGCTCATTGTCGACCCGAGTGTGCAGTTCTCCGTCGGCGTGGCCTGCAGTGACGATCAATTGCTCGCCGATCCCCAGCATCTGCCTGCCGATCCCGGCACCCTGATGGTCGGGGTCGACGAACAGGTGCACGAGGTGGTTGTCCTGCACCTGGACGTGGCCGATCACCACCCCCTCGTGCGTTGCGACCACCGTTCGCATCGGGTTGTCCGGTGAGAGCCGATCACCGAAGAAATCGAGCCACATCGACGCGTCCATGCCCACTTCCGCCTGCGCTTCGATCGCCGCGGCATTCGCATCGAGCCAGCAGCGGTGGTAGTAGTCCGCGATGGCTGGTGCATCCTCGAGCCGGCCCGAGCGATGAACCAGACCCGCAGACCTGGTGGATTCGCTCATCGTTCGCTGGTCATCGCAGGGTGTAGCGGATCGGGAGTGCCTTCGGGCCGCCGACGAACGTGGTCTGCGCCATCGTGGGTTCGCCGGCGAATTCGACCGAGTCGATCATCGGGATGATGCGGTTGAACAGCGAGCGCAGTTCCATGCGGGCGAGCTGTGCGCCCATGCAGAAGTGCTTGCCGAAACCGAACGAGATCTGACGATCGGCATTGGATCGTTCGATGTCGAAGCGCAACGGATCGGCGAACACCTTCGGGTCGAGGTTCGCCCCCTTGTACGACAGGTACACGAACTCACCCTTGGCGATCGCGTGGCCACCGAGTTCAGTGTCGGCGGTGGCGCAACGCATGAAGTGCCGCACCGGGGCGGTCCAGCGCAGCATCTCCTCGATCGCGTTGTTCATCAGCTCGGGTCGCTCCTGGAGCAGTGCGAGCTGATCGGGATGCTCCACGAGTGCGCGGAACCCACCGGCCATCGCACTCGAGGTCGTGTCGTGGCCGGCGGTGGCCACGATGATGTAGTAGCCGATCGTCTCCAGATCGCCGAGCGGTGGCGCATCGGGACCGGTGCCGAGTCGGCCGTTGGCGATGAGCGAGGCCAGGTCGTCGGTGGGGTTGGTTCGCCGGTCCAGGGTGATGCCGGAGAAGTAGGCCATGAAGTCCATGAGGATGGCGCCGATCGCCTCGGGGCTGAGCTCCTCGCGTTGCAGGTCGGGGTCTTCGCCACCGAAGAGCTGCTGGGTGAGTTGCAGCATGCGGGGATAGTCGTCCTCGGGAAGTCCGAGGATTTTCAGGATCACCTGCAGGGGATACGGCAACGCCACATCGGTGGAGAAGTCGAGTTCGCCACCGGCGTCGCGCAACGTCGCAGCTGCTTGCTCGCTGAGTTCGTCGAGGCGATCGCGCAAACGATCGAGGCTCGCCGGCTTGAACTGCGGGAGGCCGAGCTTGCGGTAGGCCGTGTGCTCGTCGCCGTCCATGTGGATCAGCGTCTTGAGTTCGATCGGCGGCGGATTGTCGAGCGCCTCCTGCGTGGTGAGTACCGGCGCCGGACCGTTGGTGAACAGTTCCGGTTGGCGCTCGATGTCGAGGACCGAGGCATGGTCGAGCACGGCGAGGATCGACGGAAACCCTTCCCGTTCGATCCGGTAGAAACCGCCCTGCTCCTCGTGGATCCGCACCGCCTCCCGGTTCCAGGCGTCGATGTCACCGAACCGGACGTTGTCGGTGAAGATGTCATCGGCAGCCGGCCAGCCGATCCCCGGTGGCATCACTCGCTCGTCGTGTTGGTCGGTCACGTCCCCTCCTTCGTCCCGCTGGCCGTGTTGCGGCGACGTGCCCGACCGTATTCGCCTGCGATTGCGCGGCAGGGATCGGACTGCAGTTGGCCAGGCCGATCAGCCGACGGGCAGCGGCACGGCCCGGTCGCCGAGGGCGTCGAGGAACGCATCGGCGTTCGAGTTCGCCGACCGCCCCAGCACCGTCAGACCAGTTCGGTCGGCGCGGATCGTGCCATCGCCGAAGTCGGTCACGAAGTGACGGAACCGATTGCCACCACCCTCGTCGTCGTCGAACCAGTGCACCGTGACCTGTTCGACGGGTGCGCTGTGAAGGAGTTCCTTCGGGCGGTTCCGCACGCCCGACCGCGTCCCGAGGATGAGTCGGCGATCGGTGAGCGCCCAGAAGGTGGTGTCGCGAGTGATGTTGGTCTCGGCGCCGAGGGTCTCGGCGAACGCCATGCGACGCTCGATGCCGCTCGACGATGACGCGCTCAATCCGGACCCGACGTTGGTACTGCCGACCGAACCGACGCTCGTCACCACATAGCTCACCAACGACTCACCTGGTGCCTGAGCCGCCAGCCACGGGCCGAGATGCTCCTGTTTGAATCCCATTCGAAACTCCCTTCCGTCGCCGGAAGTCTTGCAGGGACGACGCTCAGCTCGCCACGGTGGTCGTGGTGGTGGTCGTGGTCGTGCTGATGTCGCGGCGCTCGATGAACAGCACGGTCACCGTGTCGACGTCGTCGATCAGGTCGGTGATGTCCGCGACGAGATCGGTGGCATCGGGGGCCTCGGCGCCGACGATCTCGACGATGGCATCGGCGCCATCGAAGCTGGTCGTCACCACCGACACCTCGTTCACCACCGCCCACTCGAGCGCGAGGCTGGCGATTCGATCGGCAACGACCTCATCAGGGGTCGGGACGACGGTGCCCCCCGACACCGGAGTGCGCTGCAGCCAGGTCAGCTGCACCTCGAGCGTCCGGTCGAGTTCGTCGTCGAGCAGCGATGTCAGCGAGTCCAGAGACGGTGCGTCGATCGTGCCGCTGGCGTCGAGACGTACGACGTTGCCGATGACGGTGAGCGCGTCTCGACGTGCGGCGGCCTCGGGTCCGAGGTCGACCAGCCACTGGTCGACGATCACCTCGACATCGACCGCAAGCTGCTCCTCGTCGGTCACGATCGTGGTGGTCGTGACGGCGATCGTGGTCGTGGTGGCCTGTTCGACGCGATCCCATTCGATCGAGACGATCCGATCCTCACCGAAGGCACTTGCCATCGCATCGAGGAGCGGTTGCGGATCAGGAGCGGTGTCGAAACTGCGGACCGACACGGTGATCCGGTCGCCGTCGAAGGTCACCTGCGGTGCAGAACGGCGGTCGGTCGGGCCGAGCCAGACGGACACGATCTCCAACGCTTCGAGTTCCTGCTCGGACCGCTCGACTGCCGATGTCGATGCGTCGTAGAGCGGCAACGCAATCGCCACGACGAAGACCCCGACGGTGGCCACGACGAGCGACGAACGACGAAACGTGTTGGCCAAGCGACGTGGCGGCACGAACCCGGTGACCACGAACACCACCACCCCGGCAAAGATGATGGCGATCAGGTTCGTGATGTAGAGCAGCACAGCACCCCAGGCGAACGTGGGATTGCCGGCTTCCATCGAAATCCCGATCGCCGCCAGCGGGGGCACGAGCGCGACCGCCACCGCCACACCCGGCAGCGACGCCGACACGTCTTTGCGAACGGTGGCGTAGGCGCCGGCAGTTCCCGCAGCAAGCGCCACCACGAGGTCGCGGATGTCGGGCGCTGTGCGGCTGGTCACCTCGTTGGGGAGCTCGCCGTTGACGAACAACGCCGACAACACATAGGCCAGCGCGACCGACCCGACGGTGGCCAGGAGCACGACCCCGAACGCCGTCGCAGCCCTGCGGAACAGCGCCATGGCGATGCAAGCGGCGGTGGCCAGGACCGGCTGCATGAGCGGGGCGAGCAGCATGGCGCCGATCACGACCGCTGCGGAGTCGGCCGACATCCCCATCACCGCGACGACCACCGAGAGCGCGATCATCAGCCCGAATCGAAACGCGTTGTGGTGTTGACGCTTGATCGCCAGCTCGATCATCACCCGCTGGCGTTCTTCGGAGTCGAGGTGGCGGTGCCACCAGCGTTTGCGGTTCCGACGGTGCACGCCGAGGCTCGGGTCGTCGTCGACCTCGAGCCTCGGGCTCGGCGTGTTGCGTCACGTCGGAGATCCTACGAGACCGAATCCATCGAGAGACGCCACCCTGTGCGCTCGGTGATCAGCGGCCTCGACCGACACGCGAGACTGCGACATGGCCGACTACGACCTGATCATCCGCGGCGGCTCCGTCATCGACGGCACCGGCATCAAGGCCCGCAACGCCGATGTTGCCGTGCACGACGGCATCATCGTCGACGTCGGCATCATCGGCGAGTCCGGCGAACGTGAAATCGACGCCGGCGGAGCGCTGGTGATCCCGGGCATCGTCGACATCCACTCGCACTACGACGGCCAAGCAACCTGGGACCATCGGTTGCAGCCGTCGTCGTGGCACGGGGTGACCACGGTGGTCACCGGAAACTGCGGTGTTGGGTTCGCCCCGGTGCACGACGCCGATCACGACAAGCTGATCGAGTTGATGGAGGGCGTCGAAGACATACCCGGAGCGGCGCTGCACGAAGGCTTGAAATGGAACTGGAACTCGTTCGGCGAGTTCCTCGATGCCGTCGACTCGATCCCCCACGACATCGACGTTGCGATGCAGGTACCCCATGGCGCGCTGCGTCTCAACGTGATGGGCGAGCGCGGTGCCAACCATGAAGACGCCACACCCGACGACATCGCGGCCATGGCCGAACTCGCCCGCCAGGGCATCGAAGCCGGAGCGCTCGGGTTCACCACGAGCCGCACGCGCAACCACAAGACGTCCACGGGCGCATACACCCCCACGCTCACCGCTGCACCCGACGAGCTGATCGGCATCGCCCAAGGAGTCGGCGCCACCGGCACCGGCGTGCTGCAGGTGGTCTCCGACTTCATCGATCCCGACGGCGAATTCGCCATGTTGCGTGAGATGGTCGCCACGTCGGGTCGCCCGATGTCGATCTCGATCGCCCGCAACCCAATGGTGCCCGACGCGTTCCGCGGCCTGCTCGGCCGGCTCACCGCAGCCAACGCCGACGGTCTCGCGATGACCGGCCAAGTCGCTCCCCGAGCCGTGGGGCTGATCCTCGGGTTCGAATGCACGCTCAACCCGTTCCTCGCCAACTCGGTCTACCGCTCGCTCGCCGACCGTCCGCTCGCCGAACGTGTCGCGGCGCTACGCGACCAGACCGTACGCGACCGATTGCTCGACGAGGCCGTCGAACGCACCCGCGACAAGCTCGGGGGGAACCTGATCGGGCGCTTCGAGATGATGTTCGAGATGACCGACGAACCCGACTACGAACCGTCGCTCGACACCTCGATCGCAGCGGTCGCCGCTCGTTCTGGTCGCAGCCCCGAGGAGGTGGCACTCGACGCATTGCTCGCCGACGACGGCCACGGGCTGCTGTACCTGCCGTTCCTCAACTACGTCGACGGCAACCTCGACGGCTGCCATGAGATGCTCGTGCATCCGCACACCGTGCCGGGCCTCGCCGACGGCGGCGCCCACGTCGGCACGATCTGCGACGGCAGCTTCCCCACCACGCTGCTCGCCTACTGGGGACGCGATCGCGACCACGATCGGATCCCGCTGCCGTTCCTGGTGCAGCGCCACTGCCGCGACACGGCCCGCACTGTCGGGCTGTACGACCGTGGCGTCATTGCGCCCGGCTACCGCGCCGATCTCAACGTGGTCGACTTCGACAAGCTGCGACTGCACAAGCCTCAGATCGTCCACGATCTCCCGGCCCGAGGTCGCCGTCTACTGCAACGCGCCGACGGCTGGCGCCACACGATCGTCGCCGGCCAGGAGACCTACCACGACGGCGTCGCCACCGAGGCGTTGCCCGGACGTCTCATCCGAGGCGCCAAGCCCGCACCATCAGGAGCGTGACATGACGAGCACAGCAACACCGAGCACCGAGACATCGAATGACGTCGTCGAGTTGGAGACCCACGCCAACTGGCGCGCCAGCGACATCGGCAACACCGACGACTGGACGCTGCTGCTCTCCGACGATCACCATGCGGAACTCGATGCCGCTCTCGCCCACGCCCGATCGGTCACCGACGAGGTGCTCGACGTCACCGCAGCCGACTTCCCGTTGCCGACGTTGGCACCGCTGCTGGCCGAGGTGGCCACCGAGTTGGTGAACGGCCGTGGGTTCGCCCGAATCGCTGCACTCGACGTCGACCGGCTCGGCGCCGACGACGCGTCGTGGATGTACTGGGGTATCGGGATGCACCTGGGCGAGCCCTGGCCGCAGAACGCCAAGGGCCATCTGCTCGGCGACGTGAGAGATCAGGGCAAAGCCCCCGACGATCCGACGGCGCGAGGCAACGAGATCGGTGGACACCCGCTCGGGTTCCACAGCGACGGCTCCGACCTCGTCGGGCTGATGTGCATCGACAACGGTGTCAAGGCGGCGAGAGCCTGGTCGCGAATGCCGTCGGCGCCTACAACGCGCTGGTGCGCACACGGCCCGACCTTGCTGCGGTGCTGTACGAACCATTGCCCTACGACTTCCGTGGCGAACAGCGCGACGGCGGCCAACCGTTCTATTCCGTACCGGCGTTCAGCCGCCACAACGGTCCGACCGGCGACCGGTTGTTCGTTCGGTACATCCGTCCGTTCATCCAGGCATCGCAACGTCACGACAGCGCGCCTCGCCTCACCGACATCCAGATCGAGGCGATGGACGCCTACGACGCCCTGATCAACGACGCCGACAACCAGGTCGAGATGGCCTTGCGTCCGGGCGACATCCAGTTCGTCAACAACTACCACGTGCTCCACGGTCGTCGCCGCTACGTCGACGATGTCGAATCGGGCCGGGTGCGTTGGTTGAAGCGACTGTGGTTGGCCACCGACATCCTCGGCCCCGACGATCGCCCCGAACGCTTCCAGCGCGTCGGCGCCATGGGCCACTGGGGAACCAAGCGCACCAAGGCCTGATGTGGCCATGACAACGCTCGCTTCGTGCACCTCCGAATGGCTCGACGCTGCGCTGGGCGCGGCTCGTCAGCGCTACACCGACGCGAACCCGACAAGTGAATCGTGGGCCGCTCGCGCCAACGATGTCCTCCCCGGTGGCAACACGCGGTCGGTGTTGCACTTCGATCCTTTTCCGTTCCGGGTCGCGTCCGCAGACGCCCAGCACCTCGTCGACGTCGACGAGCATCGCTACGTCGACCTGCTCGGCAACTACACCGCTGGGCTGCTCGGCCACTCCCCCGAACCGGTTCGAGCCGCTGCGCACTCAGCGATCGACGGAGGCTGGGCGCTCGGTGCCGTGCATCCCAACGAGGTGCGCCTCGCCGAGCTGATCGCCGGGCGGTTCCCATCGATCGAACAGTTGCGATTCACCAACTCGGGCACCGAGGCCAACCTGATGGCACTCGCACTCTCCACCAACCACACAGGGCGAACCAAGGTGCTGGTCTTCGACGGGGGCTACCACGGCGGGGTGATCACGTTCGGCGGCGCACGAGAGGTGAACGTTCCTCACGACTGGATCGTGTCGACGTACAACGACCTCGAAGCAGTGACCGAGGTCTTCGCCGAACACGGCGAGTCGATTGCCGCGGTCCTCGTCGAACCATTGCAGGGCTCGGCCGGTTGCATCCCAGGCGACCCTGCGTTCCTGGCCGGGCTGCGACATCACTGCGATCGAACCGGAGCCTTGTTGATCTTCGACGAGGTGATGACCTCGCGTCTGGCTCCCGGCGGTGCGCAGGAACTGCTCGGCATTGCTCCAGACCTCACCACGCTCGGCAAGTACCTGGCCGGTGGATTCACATTCGGCGCCTTCGGTGGCCGGCGCGACCTGATGGCAGCGTTCGACGCCAGCGCCGGTGGACACCTCGGGCACGCCGGCACCTTCAACAACAACGTCGTGTCGATGGCAGCGGGCGTCGCCTCGCTCACCGAGGTGCTCACACCCGAGGTGTTGGCAAACACGAATTCTCGCGGCGAACGGCTCCGATCCGAGCTGAACGCCACGTTCGCTCGACACGCCGTGCCGATGTGCGTGACGGGTCGAGGTTCGCTGATGAACATCCACGGCACCGCCGGGCCGGTGACATCGGTTGACGATCTGCACGCCAGCGACGACCGATGGAAGGAACTGCTCTTCTTCGACGCTCTCGACGCCGGCTTCTACATCGCCCGGAGAGGATTCATCGCACTGTCGATCGAGATCACCGACGACGACATCGACGACTTCGTCGCATTCGTCGATCGGTGGACAGCGACGGTCACACCGACGGGTCTGACCCCTGGTGCAATCAGAGTTCGTCGAGGATCTGCTGGCGCTTGGCGGCGTACTCGGCATCGCTGACCAGGCCATTCGTCTTCATGTCCTCGAGTGCTGCCAAACGATCGTGAGCTGACGGGGGCGCCGGCACACCGCTCGCCGCCGGGGGAAGCTGGTCACGCATCGCCTTTGCGAGCGCCGCTGCATCGCGATCGGAATCGGCCTGCTCGTCGGCTTCGACCTGCGCGAAGATCAGCGTGCGCACGTGCTCGGGGTCGGGGATGTTCTCGAACACCGAGTCTCCGGTCTCCCCGGCCGACTCGATCGTCACCACACCGTTGTTCAACGCACGAGCGATCGCCGACTGGTTGAAGTTCACGTTGTTGATCCGGTTCAACGGAATCGAGACCCCTCGACGGCGGAAGATGCCGCTCTGGTACGCAACTCGCTGATCGGTCACCGCGAAACGCGTCGTCTTCCACTGCACGAACTGATAGACGACGTTGAGCAGCAGCACGATCACGGCACCGATCACCAGCCACCAGATGACGGAGTTGAGCCAGGAGGCGTCGACGAGCCCGAGCAACAGCAACAAGCCGATCACACCTGCTCCGGCAGCGACCTGTTTCCAGAAATAGAACCAGTGCGGGTTCGACGCAAGGATCATCTTCTCGTTGGGCATCAGGTCGATCTCGGCTCCGAGCATGGCGAGAACTGTAGTGCTCGCGAGCGGTCAGAGGATCAAGCGCGTGAGCGCAGTTGCAGCGGCGGAAGCGACGACTGACCACCACGAAGGGCAGCCGTCCGCCACAGAGCGAAACCGGCGACGATCACACCGACCAACCGAGCGTCGATCACGATGGCCCGACCGTCACCAACTGTCGACACGATCGTCAGCGCAGCGAGCAACGCTGCCGGAAGCAGATCGACCACCTGTTGCAGACGAACTGGCAACGAGCGGTCGCCGAGCACGAGCGGGCCGGCCGACTTGAGCGCAAACGTTCCGACGGTCATCACGATCAACACCACCGTCGCAGTCGCTCACGGGGCGGTCCCTGGCTCGTCGATCTGCACTGCCTCACCGGGCTCGTCCGACGTCCCCACCCGGGCGACTGCGACGCCGAGCATCGCTGCGAGGATCGGTACTCCCGGCGGTGCGAACGGGATGAGGGCCAGTGCGATGGCGGCGCCCGCAATCGCCGTGCGCCGCTGCGGGGTCGACGACAGGCGAGGCCAGAGCAACGCGAGGAATGCGGCCGGACCGGCGGCGTCGAGGCCGAGGTCGGTGATCAGCTCGCCAGCATCGGCGAAGGCGATGTGGCCGAGGATCGTCGTGAGATTCCACACGACGAAAACGCCAAGGCCCGCCACGAGATAGCCGTAACGTCGCCATCGTCGCTCGACCTGGGCCGACCCAACGGCTGTCGACTCGTCGATCATCAGTTGCGACATTGCGGCCCGCTGCCACCAACTGCCGAACAGTGCGGGGGCCATGATCACCCCGAAGGCGAGCGAGCGGACGTTGAGGAGGAGGCCAGCGATCGCCGCTGAGGCAACCGAGCCGCCATCGCCGAGGATCTCGACGGCAGCGAACTGGCTGCTGCCACCGAACACGAGTGCCGAGAATCCGATCGCCTGCAGCAGCGAGAGCCCGGCGGTGGCGGCGGACGCGCCGAAGACGATGCCGAACGGTGCCACCGCTGCCACGATCGACGCCGCCTGACGGTGGATCGCCCGCCGGCGAGCGGCGTCATCGACCTCACTCATCGCCCTCACCCATCGGCCGCAGTCTGGCGCCGGTAGCGTCGGATGACGTGGTCGTGACGGGTGGTGAGAGTGCTCGGTCGGTTCGGCGGCCGGCAGCTTCCTTCAAGGTTCGGCGCCGCTCGCTGTCGCCGAAGCGTCAAGCCGAGTTCGACGAGTGGATCCAGCGGTGGAGCCTCGATCTCGAGGGGCCGGTGCTCGACTGGGCAGAGGTCTTCAACCGTGAGAGCGACGTTGTCCTCGATGTCGGTTTCGGCCACGGCGAGTCGACGATCGAGATGGCAGCAGCACAGCCCGGCCTCGATGTGATCGGCGTCGAGGTGCACACCCCTGGCGTGGTGACGGTGCTCGACGCCATCGAACACCAGGGCCTGCACCAGATTCGAGTGGTCCACGGTGACCTACTGCCCTTCCTCGACCGCGTGGCACCGGAGTCGCTCGCCGTCATCAGGATCTACTTCCCCGACCCATGGACGAAACGTCGAAATTTCCACCGACGCCTGATCGGCGGCGACGTCGTGGCCGTGCTGTGCGACCGGCTGCGCGTTGGCGGCCAACTGCACCTCGCCACCGACATCGCCGACTACGCCGAGGCGATGCAACAGGTGTGCGACGCCGAACCGCGCCTCGCTGGAGGTGTCGTCGAACGCCCCGACTGGCGACCCCTGACCCGCTTCGAACAGCGCGGCCTCGACGCCGGCCGCTCCCCCACCGACCTCATCTACACCCGCACGTGACGATTGGCGTCAGACACCAATCGTCACACCGAGGCGATAGCGCAGGCCATCGCCCTTGCCGTAGGCCGTCGGGTAGGTGAACCGCTCGACGAGCGTGCCGCCGGCACCCTCGATCACCCCCTGAGAGCCGACGTTGTCGAGATCGGTGGTGATCTCGATCCAGCGCAGACCCTCCGCTTCGGCATCGGCAAGGACCGCCCGCACGGCCGACGTGGCGTAGCCGAGCCGACGTTTCCACGGCACGACGCTGTAGCCGACGTGGCCCAGCACGTACGCCGGAAGCTCCTCGGTGCCGGGCTGCCACCGAAGACCGATCGAGCCACAGAACTCGCCATCCCACATCCACCGTCGATAACCAGGCAACCGTTTCGCGTACGTTCCGTCTGGCAACGGAATCGGAGCACCAGTCGCCTCGCGGTCGACGAGGGACGAAAGAAACGCTTCCGGGTCTCGCCGGATCGCCTCGAGTTCGACCAACCCGGCACCGGCGTCGATGGTGTTCGGCGACCAGCCGCGCTCGAGCGCGTCGACATAGCTCGGGAGTTCTTTCTTGCTCGGCCACCGCAGTTCCATCACCGCGACGGTACGTGGCGGTCAGGTGACGGGAAGCGGAGATTTCGGTCGTAGTTCCTCGAACGTGTCGATCTTGCGGATCGACGGGAAGACCACGGCAAAACTCGCAGCGATCGCCATCGTGATGAAGCCACCGCCCGCGATCGCCCACGGCACCCCGAACATCCTCGCCGCCACACCACTCTCGAACGCACCGAGTTCGTTCGACGCTCCGATGAAGACCCCTTCGACCGCGCTGACGCGGCCGAGCTGCTCGTCGGGTGTGACCAGCGGGACGATCGATCCGCGGATGAACATCGACACCATGTCGGCCGCCGAAATCACCACCAGCGCAACGAAGGCAACCGCATAGCTGCGCGTCAAGCCGAACACCACGGTGCCCAGACCGAAGATGAAGACCACCCACAACAGCGTCGGTCCGACTCGGCGGGTGATCGGCCGTGTCGCCAGCCAGATCGCCATCACCGCGGCGCCAATGCCGGGCGCAGCACGAAGCCAGCCGTAGGCGATGTCACCCACGCCGAGTCGGTCGGTGGCGACGACAGGGATCAACGCGATCGCCCCACCGAAGAGCACGGCGAACAGATCCAGTGAGATGGTGCCGAGCACCACCGGTGTGCGCCGCACGAACCGCAGACCCTCCATCGCAGCACGCAGTGTCGGGCGGTCGGTGATCCGCTCGGGTTCGCGGACATACACGATCATGACGATCGGAATGATGGCGCCGAACTCGAGGACTGCTGCAAGCGCGTACGCCTCGGCTGGGCCCACCGAGTACAGGAATCCGCCGATCACCGGTCCCACGATCGATGCAGCCGTGAAGGTCGCTGTCCACAGCGCAACGATCTGGGGGAACATCTCGGGCGGAGCGAGCAGCGGAGCGATCGACCGGCGTGACGGGGCGAGCATCGCATCCGCAGCCCCGAAGGCGAAGGCGATCATGAACAGCGGCCACACCGAGCCGGGGTCGATCTGGCTGTAGACGACCAACGCCACTGCGCAGGCGACCCGGCCGAGCAGGGACAAGGCGCTCACCCGGCGGCGATCGAACCGGTCGGCAACCCACCCGCTGACCAACACCAACAGCACAGCCGGAACGAACTGGGCAAGGCCGATGAAGCCGATGTCGAGTGCATTGCCCGACGTGTCGAACGTCTGCTTGAAGAGCACGGTCACGAGCAGATTTCTCGCGGTGGCCGCCAATGCCGTCGACAGCAGGTACCGGCGCACCGCCGGGTACTGCAACACGTCACGAGCGTTGGCCACCGGCGAAACCTATCCAAGCCCCCGCGCCGCCCAACCAACCCGCGAACAATTGCGCTCGCAACTACTCGGGGTAGACTGGGTGCATGACCGGAGCACTGCTGCAGACGTTCCCCCTCGGCACCCAATGGCCGACGATCGACCCGTTCCTGTTCTGTGCGCATCATCGCGACGACTACCCGCAAGGCACCGAACAGCTCGGGCCCGACGCTCCGCTCGCCGGGCGCGAGATCGGTCAGGACTTCGCCGGCGTCGACGGATGGAACATGTACCACGGCTCGACGGTGCCCGGCTTCCCCCAGCACCCCCACCGCGGGTTCGAAACGGTCACCTACGTCCGCACCGGGTTCTGTGACCACAGCGATTCACTCGGTGCCACCGCCCGCTTCGGGCGCGGCGACACCCAGTGGATGACCGCCGGCAAGGGCATCGTGCACTGCGAGATGTTCCCGCTGCTGTCGTTCGACGAGCCCAACCCCCTCGAGCTGTTCCAGATCTGGCTCAACCTGCCGGCCGCCGACAAGATGGTCGAGCCGTACTTCACCATGCTGTGGAGCCACGAGACACCGACGGTGGTGGTCCCCTCCGGTGAGGGCGACGCGCTCGTCGACATCACGGTCATCGCCGGATCCCTCGACAACGCCGAAGCGCCGAGCCCTCCCCCGAACTCGTGGGCTGCCAAGGCCGAAGCCGACGTTGCCATCTGGCACCTGCGGTTCGATCCAGGCGCTCGCTGGACAATGCCGGCCGCCGGACCCGAGTCGCACCGGTTGCTGTACGCGTTCGCCGGTTCGTGGCTCACCGTCGACGGCGAGCGCCTCGATGCCGGAAACGGCGCGGCGATCGACCCGAGCCGACCGCTCGAACTGGTCGCCGGCGACGAGGGCGTCGAATGCATGGTGCTGCAGGGCCGCCCCATCGGCGAGCAGGTGGCGCAGTACGGGCCGTTCGTGATGAACACCCAGGCCGAGATCCAGCAGGCGTTCGAGGACTACCGCCGCACGCAGTTCGGCGGCTGGCCCTGGGGTGCCGACGACCCCAACCACGGCCCGACGCCGCGCCGATTCGCGAAACACGCCGACGGTCGCGTCGAACAGTTCGACGTCGAACCCGTCACCACCGCCTGAGCCCGCCTTCCTCCACACGGTTCTGGGTTGGGGTTGGGTTCGGCGCGAGACTCGTGGGATGGACAGTGCGACGTGGGACGAGCGGTATTCGACGAGTGAATTGGTCTGGACGGGACGGGCCAATCAGTTCGTGGAGGCACACCTTGCCGACCTCGACCCGGCAACAGCGATCGACCTCGGCGCCGGCGAGGGGCGCAACGCCGTCTGGCTCGCGAGTCGAGGCTGGGACGCCACCGCTGTCGACTTCTCCCAGGTCGGCCTCGACAAGGCCCAGCAGCTCGCGGCCGAGCACGGCGTCGAGGTCACCACGGTGTGCGCCGACGCGACCACCTGGGCTCCGGATGCGCCTGTCGATCTCGTGGTGGTGTCGTATCTCCAGTTGCCGTCGCCGCAGCAACGCGTCGTCCTCGAACACGCAGCGACGTGGCTTCGCCCTGGCGGCACGTTGTTCGTGATCGCCCACGACCGCTCGAACGTCGACCACGGCTACGGCGGCCCACCGTCGGCCGACGTCTGCTACACCGTCGACGAAACGGTCGCTGCGCTCGGCGGGCTCAACGTCACCACCGCTGAGGTGGCAGAACGCCGCGTCGAGACGCCCGACGGCACGAAGGTCGCGCTCGACACGCTGGTCATCGCGCAGCAGCCGCTCTGAGTTCCAGCGCCCGCGTCGCAGCCATCGTCGTCGCCGGGCCCGTCACCGTGAGATGACCCATCTTGCGACCCGGTCGTGGTTCCGCTTTGCCGTACAGGTGCAACTTGGCGTGCGGATCGTCGAGCACGACCGACCAATCGGGTTCGCCGCCGTCCCACAGATCCCCGAGCAGGTTCACCATGGCGATCGCCGGCGCCGTCATCGCGGTCGACCCGAGTCCGAGGCCGCAGACCGCGCGCACCTGTTGTTCGTACTGGCTCGTGGCGCTGGCGTCGAGCGTCCAGTGCCCGCTGTTGTGCGGCCGTGGCGCCAGCTCGTTCACGAGCAACTCACCGTCGACCACGAACAGCTCGACGGCGAGCACCCCCACGTAGTCGAGTGCGTCGGCGATCGCCATCGCCAGGCCGACTGCCCGATCGGCGAGCTTCGCCGACACAGCGGCCGGCACGACCGACAGGTCGAGGATCCCATTGACGTGGGTGTTCTCGGCGACCGGCCACGCCTCGATGTCGCCCGACGAGGTCCGCCCGACGACGACGCTCAGCTCGGTCTGGAGGTCGAGTCGTTGCTCGATCACGCACGGGACACCGCCGAGGTCGGCCCACGCCGCGAGCGCTTCGGCGACGCCGACGACCATGCGCTGGCCCTTGCCGTCGTAGCCGAGGCGAGCGGTCTTCACGATGGCGCCGGCATCGACGATCGACGGATCGACAGGCGACGACGCCTCCTCCAACAGCTCGTAGGCGCCAACCGGGAATCCGTTGTCGACGAGGAAGGCCTTCTCGGCGATCCGATCCTGCGCGATGCGCACTGCGGCGGGCGACGGCGCCACGACCACCGTGGCGGCGAGCTCGTCGAGTGCGGTCGCCGGTGGGTTCTCGAACTCGGTGGTGATGGCGTCGCAGTCGAACGCCAGCCGACGCAACGCATCGGGATCGTCGTACGCCGCCACCAAGTGCTCGTGGGCGAGCAGTCCGGCCGGTGCCGACGGATCAGGATCGAGCACCATCGTTCGATAGCCCATCGACGCTGCGGCCATCACCGCATACCGCCCGAGCTGTCCGCCGCCGAGGATGCCGAGCGTGGCCGGTGGAACGATGGGCGTCACGGCGACTCGGGCGGCAACACCGAGCCGGCCGCCTGGTCGCGCCGCGCCTCGCGGTAGTCGGCCAACGCAAGTGCCAGCTCGGGGTCGTCGAGCGCCAGAAGCGCGACTGCGAACAGCGCCGCGTTCGTGGCGCCCGCCTCGCCGATCGCAAACGTCGCCACGGGCACGCCGGCCGGCATCTGCACGATCGAGTACAGCGAGTCCTGCCCCGACAGATGCCGCGAGGCGACCGGCACACCGAGCACCGGCACCGTGGTCTTCGCGGCGAGCATCCCCGGCAGGTGTGCTGCACCACCGGCTCCGGCGATGATCGCTCGCAGCCCTCGATCGTGTGCGGCTTCGGCGTAGGCGAACATGTCGTCGGGCATCCGGTGCGCGCTGACCACCTTTGCCTCGTGGGCCACCCCGAACGATTCGAGGACCTCGACCGCCTTGGACATGGTCGGCCAGTCGCTCGACGACCCCATGACGACACCGACCGTGACTGCTTCGCTCACGGTCGCAGCGTAGGCGCTCGGGACGCGCGCGTCCTCCTGATGCGCTCGGAGCTCAGACGTACTCGCGGCGCTCGCTGATCTTGAGGCACACATAGCCGGGGATCGTCGGCAGCCAGTAGTTGATGAGCCTGAAGAGCAGGACCGAGGCCCACGCGGTGGCCTGGGGGACCCCAGCGTTGGTGAGCACGAGGATCAGTGCTGCCTCGATCGCACCGACCCCGCCCGGCGTCGGGACCGTGGACGCGATCGTGTTCGCGACGAGATACATCGCGCCGAGCTCGGCAAAGGGGATGTCGACGTCGAATGCTCGACACGACGCGACGAAGGCGACGATCGTCGACATCTTCGCGATGGCGGCTCCACCGAACAGCAGGCCGAGCTTGCTCGGGCGACGGGCGAGTTCACCGAAGTCGTGCCTGATCTTCTCGATGGTCGACTTGACGAAGGCGACGAGCCAGCGGCGGAACTTCGGTGTCACCGCGATCACGATCCCCGCGACGACGATCGCTCCAGCGAACACTGCGACCAGCGTGAGGCTCGGCCCCCCGCCACTCCCGCCGGTCGAGACGTCGCCGGTCGGATCGCTGCTGCTCCACAGGACGAAGAAGACGATGAACACCACCTGCATCACGCCGCTCGCGGCCGAGGTGAGGCCGATCGCCGCGGTCGCCACCGTGACGTCGGTGCCACCCTTCTGGAGGTAGCGAATGCGCATCGCCATTCCGCCGGCGTTCATCGGCGTGAACCGGTTGAGGAACGACTGACCGAACATGATGATCGTGGCCGGCCAGAGCGGGATCGGACGGATCACCGAACCGGCCAGCGACATCGCACCACCGACCGTTCCGCCGAGCGTTGCGAGCACGACCGGAACGACCCAGACCCAGTCGATCCCGGTCATCGCGTCGACGATGTCGGACCAGTTGCTGACCAGGGTCAGCAGGAAGAACGCCAGGACAGCGAAGCCGACCCAGACCACGAGCTTGCCGAAGCTGATTCGTTCGAGTTCGGCGAGTTCGACCGCCTCCACCCCGAGTCGATCCTGGAGACCGGTGCGGATCTCGTCGAGGAAGTGTTTCGGCTTCTTCGCCTCCCTGCGAGCGTGGGCGGGCAACGCGGGGAGCTGGATGAACGGCAGCGCCGCTTCCAGGTCGGCCGTGGGGACCACCCTGACGGCCGCATCCAACGCACGATCGACGCCGACGGTCTGGGCGGTCGACACCAAGAGCTCGGCGCGGTCGACCGCACGCGACTCGGCGCTCGACGCAAGGATCGCGGTGTCCATGCCGAGCAACGTGGCCCGATCACCATCGAGCACCAGGTGGTCTCGGCTCAGCGAACGATGCGCCATCTTGGAGTCGTGGAGCCGGCCGAGCTGCACCCACAGGTCGTCGAGGGCGCTGTCGCTCACCCCGTCGGCATCGAGCGACCGAAGTGGCGATCCCGAGCGGACTCGACATCGCCACGATCGCGCTGTCGTCCCCCACCGGCGCAACAGCGAGCACCTCAGCGACGCGGGCTCCCGCTCGCTCCGCCATCGATGTCGCCATCACCAGTTGTGCCGCACGGACCCGCGGCTTGACCGAGATGCGCTGCTCGTCGACGTCGCGAACCCGGATCGAGCGAACGACACGCGCGAAGAGCTCGACGTCGCGGTCGTCACGGTCGAGGTAGACCACGTCGATCGACTCACCGTTCGCCGAGCCGCTGTAGGTCCGCAGCCCCCGCTCCGACGCCTCGTCGCCGAGTTCGTCGACCTCGAACCCCGCCGTTGCCAGACCGGCTCGCAGCGTGGCCGATCCCGGTCGACGTTGCGGCGTTCCGAACGCCACCAGGGCGGCTGATCCGATCGCGCTGCCGAGGGCGAGCGTGACGGCCACGTTCACGGGCGCTTGTGTTGCGCTCAGTACACGGACGAGCATCGTGATCCAGATCGCTGTCCATGCCACCTTGCGCCAGAACGGCGGCAGCATCGGCGACGCTGCGGACGCTCCGGCAACGAGCGCGGCGAGATACGCGGCGGACGGGAAGTTGGTCGGGAGGAACGACCCGGACGTGAGGTCGGTGATCTCGGTCGGTGGGGCGGCCCGCGTGAGCCAGTCGGTCAGGAGCAGCATCACGATCATGCCGACGACGCCGGCGCCCACGACGAGCAGCGTGGCCGCCCGTGTACGGCTCCGCAGGAGCCAGACCACGATCACGATCGGGATCACGACGATCGCCAGCTGGGCCAGGCTGGTGAAGGCGTATCGGAGCGCTTCGGGCATCCGATCGAGGAGCCGAACGAGATCGGCCGAGGCGTTCGTCAGCGCTGCCGGAATCACAGCAGTGATCAACAGGACGAGACCGAGCAATGTCAGGCGCAGCGCGAGCCGGGCGACGTCGACCGGGTGGCGTTGCCAGTCGCGACGGTCGGTCTCGCGCAAAGCGGTAGCCACCTCCTCGACCGTCGTGCTCACGGACACAGCTTGCACCATCGAGCGGTCCGGTGCGGGTATCGCACGGCCGCCGAGTCAGCTCGAGCCGAGCACCTCGATGAGCGCGCCGACGGCTCGAGCGACATCGTCGGGCGAGGTGTAGTGCACGAACGACAATCGCACCACGCCTCGGTCTGGATCGATGCCGAGCCCATCGAGCACGCGTGCCGCGTAGTAGTGCCCGGAGCTGGTCTGTACACCACGCTCGACAAGCGCATGGGCAACGTCGTGGGGGTCCTTCACGAGTGGGCTGAACGCAATGGTCGGACAGCGGTGACCATCGACGGCGTCGAGTGTTGCGGGTCCGAGAAGCCGAACGTCGTCGCGATCGACAAGCGCGTCCAGCAACAGCGGTGTCAGCGAATCTTCGTGGGCACGCCAGAGAGTCGAGGCGTGGGCCACTGCCGTTCGGAGATCGTCGCCGACCGATCCGCCATGATGCTGGTGGAGTGCTTCGCAGTAGTCGAGCACGGCGCCGGCCGAGGCCACCTGCGCGTGGTCGGGCCCAGCAGGGTTCAGGCGCTTGTCGGCGACGCTGTCGTTGAAGAAGTGGCTCTGGTTCGGGAGTTCGGCCATCAGTCCAGCGCGCACGACCATCAGACCCTGATGCACGGAGTAGGTCTTGTAGAGACTGAACAAGTACACGTCGGCACCGATCGCTGCGACGTCGGGAATCGAATGCGGTGCGAACGACACCCCATCGACGATCACCCGAGCCCCGACGGCATGGGCGAGCTGGGTGATGCGGGTGACGTCGTTCTCGGAGCCGACGATGTTCGACGCGTGCGGCACCGTGACCAGTCCGGTGCGCTCGCTGAGCAGCGCCTCGAAGTCGGCGATGTCGAGCAGCCCCGTGTCGGGATCGATTCGCCACTCCTTGATCGCGCAGCCAACGCGCTCGGCGGCGCGGCGGATGGCGCCGGTGTTCGCCTCGTGATCCTGATTGGTGACGATCACCTCGTTGCCGGGTTCGAGCACGTCGGCAAATGCGTGGGCGAGCACGTAGGTGTTCGCCGTGGTCGACGGTCCGAACACGACCTCGCGGGCCTCGACGCCGAGGGCCTGGGCCCATCGTTCCCGGGAGTGGTCCATCAGCTCGCCGGCGATGCGCGACGAGTCGAACTCGCTGTAGGGCTGCACCTTGAAGTCGGTGTAGTACTCCGTCAGCGCATCGATCGTCTGACGGCACGCGAACGATCCCCCGGCATTCTCGAAGAACGACTGGCCGTCGTTGATCGACCGGGCAAAGGCCGGGAAGTTCGAGCGGACGAAGTCGAGGTCGAGCTGCACGACCTCACGGTATCCCCGGCGTCGGTCCCGCCCCAGTCCCGAAAAATCCCCCGATCGGCGCGCTGAGCGTCACGATCGAGGAACATTTCGGGTTGGTGGGCAAGGATGGGTGGATGAGCGCCGATCCGTCGACCACATCCGATCTCGTCACACCGGCGTTGCTGATCGACATCCCCACGTTCAACAGCAACCTGGCGGCGATGGACGCCGTCTTGCCGGGCGCCATGCTGCGTCCGCACGTCAAGGCCTTCAAGTCGACCGAGATGGCACGGCGCCTCGATGCCGATGGCCACCACACCTTCTGCGCAGCGACCCCACGCGAGATCGAGGGTCTCGTCGCCGCTGGCTTGACCCAGGATCTCCTGCTCGCCAACGAGACGCTCGATGCAGCCCGGCTCGGCACGTTGGCCGACCAGGCGAACATCACCGTCGCGATCGACTCCGACGAAACACTCGACGCCGCAATCGCCGGCGGCATTCGCTCGGTGCTGGTCGACATCGATGTCGGGCTTCCCCGCTGTGGTTGCGACGTCGACGATTCGGGTCGTCTCGCCGACCGGGCCCGTGCAGCCGGTCTCGACGTCCGCGGTGTGATGGGCTACGAGGGCCACCTGATGATGGTGCACGATCGCGACAAGAAGCGCGAGAAGGTCGAGGAGGCCATGGCGATCCTGCTGCAGGCCCACGAGATGGTCGGTGGCGACATCGTCTCCGGTGGTGGCACCGGCACCTGGGATCTCAACACGTGGTGCACCGAGATCCAGGCCGGCTCGTACACGCTCATGGACACCCAGTACGACGAGCTCGAATCACCCTTCGAGAAGGCGTTGTCGGTGTTGGCCACGGTGATTTCGGTCAGCCCGAAGGGCTGGATCATCGCCGACTGCGGGCTCAAGGCGCTCGGAATGGACCACGGGAATCCGTCGTGGGACGAGGGAGACGTGTTCTTCTGCTCCGACGAACACATCACACTGGCGCCGCGTGAACTGAGCGACTGGAAGGTCGGCGATCGGGTCCGTATCTGGCCGAGCCACGTCGACCCCACGGTTGCGCGTCACGAGCAGTTCTGGCTCGTCGAGGACGAGACAGTTCGCGATCGGTGGCCGATCGACCTGCGCCACTGGTGAGCTGCCAAGCGTCTACATCGAGCGGGCGGCGTTGTCGAAGCGCGTGTACTGGCCGAGGAACACCAGGCGCTTGGTGCCGATCGGGCCGGAGCGGTGCTTCGACACGATCACCTCGGCCGAGCCCTTGTCGGGCGACTCGGGGTTGTACACCTCGTCGCGGTAGAGGAACATCACGACGTCGGCGTCCTGCTCGAGCGAACCGGACTCACGCAGGTCGGCGAGCATCGGGCGCTTGTCGGACCGAGCTTCGAGGTTTCGGCTGAGCTGGCTGAGCGCCACGATCGGCACCTCCAACTCGCGAGCGAGCACCTTCAAGTTTCGGCTGATCTCGCTGACTTCGAGCTGACGGTTCTCGGACGCTCCACTGCCGCTCATCAGCTGCAGGTAGTCGATCATGATCAGCGCCAGGCCGCCGTGCTGCGCTTTGATGCGCCGAGCCTTGGCGCGGATCTCCATCACGGTGACCTGTGGGTTGTCGTCGAGGAACAACGGCACCTCGAGGCGACCGACCGCGAGGCCGATCTTCGACCAGTCGCTCTCGCTGAGCTTGCCGGTGCGCAGCTTGGTCGAGTCGACCTTGGCCTCGCTCGACAGGATGCGCTGGGTCAACTCGGAGTGGCCCATCTCGAGCGAGAACACCAGGACCGGCTTCGCCGAGTGCTTCGCGATGTGTGTCGCCATCCCCAACCCGAACGCGGTCTTGCCCATCGCCGGCCGCGCACCGACGATGTTGAGGGTGCTCGGCTGGAGGCCCGACAGGAGTTCGTCGAGGTCGTCATAGCCCGTGGCGGCACCGGTGATGGTGTCGCCGCGTTCGTAGTTCTCCTCGAGCTGATCCATGGCGATGTTCAGCAGCTCTTGGATCGGCCGTGTCGAGTCGACCACACGATCTTCGGCCACTTCGAACATCTTCGACTCGGCGAGGTCGACGGCCTTGGTGACGTCGTCGGGTTCGGAGAACGCGAGGTCGGTGATCTCGCCGGCAGTGTGGATCAGACGACGCAACAGGGCGGTGTCCATCACGATGCGGGCGTAGTGCTCGGCGCCCGACACCGACGGCGTGGCGTTCTGGAGATCGTTCAGCCGCTCGATCCCACCGATCTCGTCGAGCAGGCCGTGACGACGCAACTCGTCGGCCACCGTGACCACATCGACCGGGCCCGATGACGAATACAGCGACCGGACCGAATCGAAGATGTGCTGATGCGCGGGGCTGTAGAAGTCGCGAACGTTGAGGCCCGCCTCACCAACGACCCCGATCGCATCCCGGCTGAGCAGCAGCGCACCGAGCACCGATTCCTCGGCCTGCAGGTTGTGGGGAGGAACTCGGCCGCCGCGACTGGGAGCAGCACTGCCCCGCTGGTTGCGGCTGGTTGCGAATTGTTCGTCGATCGACATGGGGACCCCACTCTTCCAGGGAGTTCCTGTGTGGCGGAAGAGGAACAACCCTGGGATTTCGCTGTTGACCGGGTGTGGACAACCACAGACATCTGTGGACAACACGCTGTGGACGCACCTGTGGATGGGCGCGTTCGGTCAGCGTGACTGCCCGCTGTTTCGGCACGGCCCCGAGCTGCCCTCCGGCAGCCAGGGCTGGACGTCAGTCGGCGGCGACGACGTCGATCGTGATCGGGAACGACACGCTGCTGTGCAGCGACGCTGTCACCGTGTGCTGCCCGGTGGTCTTGATGATGTCGACCTCGAGCTGACGGCGATCGAGTTCGATCTCGGTCTGCTCCTGGACGGCGGCAACGATGTCGGCGGCGTGGACCGAGCCGAAGAGCTTGCCTTCGGGGCCGGCCTTGACAGCGACCGTGATCACCTTGGGAACGAGCGTGCTCGCAATCTGTGTGGCCGCTTCGCGTGCGCTGGAGTCACGCTGATCGCGTGCCGAACGCATGCGACCGGCCTGCTCGATCGCGCCATCGGACGCTGCGATCGCATGACCCTTCGGGAACAAGAAGTTGCGGGCGTGACCATCGGCCACCTCGACGATGTCGCCACGCTTGCCGAGACCATCGAGATCGGAACGGAGAATCACCTTCATCGCTCAGCCCTCCTCGGTCTGGGTGACTTCGGTGGCCTCGACGGTCTCGGTGCCTTCGATCGTGTCGTCGGTCGCGGTGTCGTTGGCATCGTCGTTCAAGCTCGTGTCGCGATCGCGACCGCCCTCGCGGCCACCATCTCGACCGCCATCGCGACCACGACCGCCGGTGCGGGTGGAGGCCACGCGCTTCGCGTACGGCAGCAACGCCATCTCACGGGCGACCTTGACAGCGTTGGCGACTTCACGCTGCTGCTGCAGGGTGTTGCCGGCGACGCGACGGTTCTTGATCTTGGCTCGGTCGCTCATGAAGCGTCCGAGCAGATCGACGTCCTTGTAGTCGATGTACTCGACCTTTTCGATGACGAGGATGCTCGTCTTCTTCTTGAACTTGCGTGGGTTCAGATCACGGGCGCTGCGCGCCTTGTTCTTCTTGCTTGCCATTGGTGGTTCCTTACGACTGGAAAATCAGATCTTCGATGAATCGAGCGGGGCTCAGAACGGCTCTTCGTCGCCGTACACGGGGTCAGGGGCGCTGCGTTGTCCGCCGCCGCCACCGCCCACCACCACTGGTGGCGTCGTCGCGGCTGATGCGTTCGACCTGGGCCTGCGCCCAGCGCAGACTCGGGCCGAGTTCGTCGGCGCGGATCTCGGTCACGCTGCGCTTCTCGCCGTCCTTGGTCTCGTACGAGCGCTGCTCGAGGCGACCGGTGACGATGGCGCGCATGCCCTTGCTGAGGCTGGCGGCGGCGTTCTCGCCGAGTTCGCTCCAGGCAACGATGTTGAAGAATGACACTTGCTCTTGCCATTCACCGTTGACCTGGTAGCGGCGGTTGACGGCGAGCCCGAAGCTCGCGACTCCCGCGCCGCTCGGCGTATAACGCAGTTCGGGATCTCGGGTGAGATTGCCGACCAGCGTGACGCTGTTCTCAGATGCCATGTTGTTCCCCTTTGCTTGACCGCTGCACTCAGGCGGCGGGCACTGCCATGCCGCGGCGCTCGGCCTCGGCTTCGGGCAGACGGATGAGCTTGTGACGGACCACATCGTCCGCGAGACGGAGCGTGCGCTCGAGTTCGTCGAGTGATCCGGCCGGAGCCACGATCTCGGCGACCATGTAGTAGCCCGACGGCTTCTTGTTGATCGGGTAGGCGAACTGGCGCTTGCCCCACCAGTCGATCTTGCCGTGGAGCTGGCCGCCGGCGGTGGCGACACCGTCGGTCACCGACTTCATCCAGGCCTGGGCCTTGGGGTCATCGACGTCGCCGTCGATGATGATCATCATTTCGTATGCACGCATCATGCGTGTTGCCTCCCTTCGGATCCTCCACGAGTGCCTGATGACAGCCTCGTGGCAGGAGCCCCGGTATGGGGCAGGGCCAATATGGACCCGCCTACCTTATCGGTGCGCAGTGCTGTCGCGTTCGTTGACATGACGCCCACCCTAGAGAGGGGGTGTCACAGGGTTGCCGAGCGATGTGCGGTCAGGCCGCTGCCGGGCAGGTCGCGGACTCGGAGCCCTCGATCAGTTCGACTCGCGACCCTGATCCGAGTCCCAACGGTTCGAGTCCACCATCGAACACCTCGATCGCCAGGTCGTAGGTCGCGCCCGGCGAGTACAGCGTGCAGTCACCGGCTGGGGTGTCGAGACACGGTTCCATGTCGGCCGACCCGACGTATCCACCGTCGGGCGCAAACCACGCGATCGACAGCGGGCTCGGTGTCTGGAACATGTAGAACGAGCCGGTCGTGGCCTCCTCGAAGCGGAATGCCATACCGGCCGCGTCACCCAAGTCGTCGACTCCCATCAGACCTCGACTCCGCTCGCTGGCGTCATCGGCCAACCACAGGCACACCTCGCACACCTCGCCGTCGGCGTCGGTGATGAGCGCTTGGATCGTGGTGAACCCTTCGGGTTGTCGTCCGGAGCCGGCCGACGACGTGCCGGGGGCGATCGTCGTTGACGCCACCGATTCGGGCGAGGTGGACGCACCCGATCTGCTCGAATCGCCGGCACAAGCAGCCCCAACGGTGACCGCTGCAATCGCGGCCGCCACGGCGACGGCCATCGAGCGGCGAGGCAGCGGTCGACCCGCGGTCATCGAGAAGCACGCCGTGCGGGCGTGCTCCCCCCGACGGGGATGACGCGGAGCAGGTGGTTCCATCGACACTCGATACATGCCTCGACCACGTACGCGCTCAGCTCTTCGGAGCGGTCGTTGAGCTGGCGCATCTCCTTGGCCGTTGACACACAGCGTCCCTGTGCCGACAACCGTGGACCGAACACGTACGTGACGAGCTTGAGGTCGGCCTCTTCGCAGATGGGGCAACGCATGGAGGTCTGTGTTCCCACGTTGCGCGCAGCACGGATCAGCTCGGGGTGGGCGTCGCAGACCTGGTCGAGTGGCACACGACCCTTCTTCACCTGACTGATCAACATTCGGCGCGCCAGTCGGTGATCGATCAGACCACGCGAACCGTCGGAACCGCGGAGTGCGCCGACCGTGAACGCCATGGCTGCCGACACTACCGGCTCGCACAGCGAGGGAGCCCACACGACCGGTCAGTGACGCGATCCCCGATGGCGCAGAGTCGAGCGGGCACACTGGATGACGTGGTCCCCGACATCAACTATGGGCCCGGGACACCGGGCGACAACGAACTCAAACTGTGTGGGGAGGTCAGCGACGGCAGACGCGCCATCGAACTCGGTATCTCACCGTGGTTCAACTCGGTGGCATTCGCGCGGGCCGGGGCCAAGTCGATCGCCGTCGACACCGACGCCGATCGGATCGCTGAAACACGTCGACGTGCCACCGAAGCCGAAGTGCAGGTGCAGTGTCTCGAGACCGACCTCGCCGATCTCGGCGACGTCGCATCGGCCTCGTGCGAAGTGGTGCTCGCCGCGCACACGATCGACCGGGTCGACGACCTCGGGCGACTCCTCCGTCAGGTGCACCGCATCCTCAAACCCAGCATGTCGCTCGTGATGTCGATGCCGCACCCGTACGCCGACATCTCGACCGAGCATCCCTACGGGACCGGGGCTCGAACGATCGGCGAGTGGTTCACAGCGCTCACCCGATCGAACTTCCGAGTCGATCAGCTCTTCGAGCTGGGTGCCACCGCGCAAGCTCCAGCACCGGCGGCCTTGATCCTGCGGGCACGCAAAGAAGGCTCGTGACCCACATGCGGAGGTCGTGGCGCCGACAGGGCACAGCACGACTCATCGCATCGAGGTGACCGTCAGACGTCCGCTCGCTCGTTGGCCGTGATGCCAGCGGGACGGGGACGCCCGAACAGGTAGCCCTGACCCTTGTCGCATCCCAACTCGCGCAGCCGGTTGAGCTGCAACGGAGTTTCGACACCCTCGGCCACCACGGTGAGTCCAAGCGAATGCCCGAGCCGAATGACCGCCTCGACGATCGAGGTGTCGTCGGCCTCGAGACCGAGGCCGACGACGAAGCTCCGGTCGACCTTGATCGCCTCGACCGGGAACCGCTTCAGGTACGTCAGCGACGAGTAGCCGGTGCCGAAGTCGTCGACCGACAAGTGCAGGCCGAGCCCGCGGAGGTCACGCAACGCCCTCCCAGCGGCCTGGGTGTCGGCCATCAACGCGGTTTCGGTGATCTCCAACCACAGCGAGTCTGCGTCGATACCGGTCTCGCCGAGCGCCTCGTGCACGACATCGAGGAACCGGCCATCGATCAGCTGCTGCGTGGCGACGTTGATCGACAACGAGCACGACGCGAACTGCAAACCGACCGCCCTCCAATGAGCCAGCTGAGCCAGGGAGTCGCGCAGCATTCTCGCCCCGAGATCGACGATCAGGCCCGCCTCTTCGGCCATCGGCAGGAACTGGCTGGGCACCAGCAACCCCCGCTCGGGGTGCAGCCAGCGCGCCAGGACCTCGAAGCCGACGACCTGCCCACCATCGAGATCGACGATCGGCTGGAAGTACGGCACGACCTCGCCTCGTTCGAGTCCACGACGGAGCTCACTCGACATCTGCAACGCGGCGACCGAGGCGGCCCGTGTCTCTTCGGTGAACGCTTCGACCCGATCGCGCCCTGCCGCCTTCGCTCGGTACATCGCAGCGTCGGCGTCGCGCAGCAGGTCATCGGCGCTGAGATCGTTGCTCGAGTTGACCGCGAACCCGATGCTTGCTGTGACGACCAATTCGTGTTCGTCGATGATCACCGGTTGTTGCACCGCATGGCGGAGACGTTCGGCGACCACCGCAGGGTCGACGCCGCCGTCGACCAGGACGACGAACTCGTCACCCCCGAAGCGTGCGAGCCGATCGCCGTCGCGGGTCACATGCCGAAGGCGCGCAGCGATCTGACGGAGCAGTTCGTCACCGACACCGTGGCCGAGGCTGTCGTTGACCACCTTGAAGTTGTCGAGGTCGATGAACAGCACCGAGACCTGACCGACACCCGCCCCGGTGAGCAGTTCGTCGAGCCGAGCCACCAATGCCGCCCGGTTGGGCAACTCGGTGAGTCCGTCATGGGTGGCGGCGTGCGTGAGTTGCTCGGCAGCGATGCGCTGCTCGGTGACATCTTCGATGTGGGTGATCGCCAGTGCAACGCCTTCGTCCTCGGTGACCGACACCCGAGTTCGCGCCCAGACGAAGTCGCCATCGCTGCGCAAGTAGCGCTGATCGAGGAGGTAGGTGTCGGCGATGCCCAGTTCGAGGCGAGCACGATGCGTCGCGGCTGCGCGCAGGTCGTCCGGGTGGGTGATCTCCCGGATGCCGAGACCGACCAGTGACGACAACGATCGGCCGAGCATGTCGGCGAGCGACTGGTTGGCGTCGACGATGCGGCTGTCATCGAGGCGCACGAGTGCCATCCCGGTGGGCGCCGAGTGGAACGCCTGCTGGAAACGGCGGCGCGCCTGCTCGAGCGCCACGGTGGTGCGTGCACGGTCGGTGACATCGCGCAGCAGCACCACGAGCCCACCACCGTGATCATCGGACACCGCCGGCCGGTGCAGTGACGCTTCGACCAGATGGGGGTCACCGTCGGTGTCGACCAACTCGAACAGCACGTGATTGCCCACTGGACCAGTGAGGTCGGCGGTGTCGTGCGATCCTGCCGTTTCGGGCTGGTCGAAGTGCCAACGCTCGGTGACCGACTCTCGGTCGTCGTCGCCGATCATCTCCAGGAACGCCCGACCGACGAGTTCGTCGATCGATCGTCCGGTGAGCAGCGCCGCGCGCTGGTTCGCCGACTCGATCACACCTCGATCGTTCAACCCCATCACCGCGTCGGGAAGGTCATCGAGCAACCGCCGGATCTCGGACTGGGTTCGTGACAGCTCGTCGATGGTGTGATGCAGTCGACGCCCGACACGGCGAGACTCGATCAGCGTTGCCACGATGGCGATCAGCGCCAACACTCCGATACCGGCGACCACCGCGATCGTTCCCGCATCAGGGTCTGAGCCGGCCCGCATCCCTGCGAGGACGACGAGCGCGGCCGACACCGCCACGACCGGCAGGACCAGCCACCAACTGCGGTGCTGATGGCCGGGCGTGGAGATCACCGGCCAAGGCTAGAGCGGGCGCACCAGCCGGGCGGGGCAATCGCGCAGATCCAACAATGAAGCGAAGGGGTCAGACACCTCCGTCTCGTTCAGCGGGCAGACCACCAGGTGTCGAGACGGTCGCGAACCTCGTCGTCGCCGAGCAGACCCTCGTCGAGGCGGATGTCCATCAAGAATTTCAGTGCTTCACCGACCTCGCGACCAGGCCCGATGCCGAGATGCTCCATCACCGCGGTGCCGTCGAGTTCGGGACGCAGCGAGGCGAGTTCTTCGGCCGCTTCCAACTCGTCGATGCGGGCCTCCAACTCGTCCATCCGCCTCGACAGACGAGCGGCCTTCTTCTCGTTGCGGGTGGTGCAGTCACAACGCGTCAACACGTTCAGCTCCGCGAGGAGGTCGCCCGCGTCACGCACATAGCGTCGCACGGCCGAATCGGACCAGCCCATCGAATAGGTGTGGAACCGCAAGTGCAACGCCACCAACTCGGTCACCGCTGCAACGTCGTCGTTCGAATACCGCAAGGCGTTCAGACGCTTGCGGGTCATTCGTGCACCAACGGCGTCGTGATGGTGGAAGGTGGTGCCCTTGCCCTCGAGATAGCCGCGGGTGCGGGGCTTGCCGATGTCGTGGAACAGCGCTGCCAGGCGGGTGAGCCGGAAGTCGAACGTCGACGCCTCACCGTCGGCGCCCTGTTCGTGGGGCGGTCGAACGTTCTCGACCACTGCGATCGAGTGCGTGAGCACATCTTTGTGGCGATGGATCGGGTCGTGCTCCAGGCGCATTGCCGGCAACTCGGGCAGGAACTGGTCGGCCAGTCCGGTGTCGACCAGGAACCACAGCCCCGCGGCGGGGTGGTCGACCACGAGCAACTTGTCGAGTTCGTCACGAAGCCGTTCTGCCGACACGATCTCGAGCCGTGGTGCCATCTCCCGGACCGCCTCGACCAACTCGGGGGTCGGCGAGAGTTGGTAACCGGCGATGAATCGGGCGGCGCGCAGCATCCGGAGCGGGTCGTCGCTGAAACTGATCTCGGGGCCGATCGGCGTTCGCAGGACACGGTTCGCCAAGTCGATGACTCCGTCGAACGGGTCGATCAACTCGGGCGTGCCACCGTCGCCGGTCAGCTCGAGCGCCATGGCGTTCACCGTGAAGTCACGTCGCGACAGGTCGGCCTCGACTTCGTCGGCGAACACCACGTGCGGCTTGCGCGACTCGTCGGTGTATGCCTCGGCTCGAAACGTCGTGATCTCGTAGATCCGCTCACGACCGGTTTCCTGGTCGCGGATCTGGGCACCGATCGTGCCGAACTTCTCGCCCTGCGTCCAGATCGCATCGGCCCAACCATCGAGGCACCGCTTGATCTCGGGAGGCCGAGCATCGGTGGTCAGATCGAGATCGAAGTCGTTGCGTTCCGAACCGACGAACAGGTCGCGCACGGTGCCGCCCACCAGGTACAAGCGGTGACCCGCCTCGCGGAATCGTGCAGCCAGTGGGGCCAATTCGTGCAGCACGGGCAACAGACGTTCGGGAACCACGGCGACAAGGCTACGAGGAGCGACCGCTTGTCGTGACGACGTGGTGACGGTGAGGCGGTGGCCGCATCCGAGTACCTTCGGAGCGGTGAGCAGTCTGGCGGCCGCACGTCCCGCACGGGCCCGTCTGGGTCGCTGGCCGTACGACGACCGGGTCGCGCACCTGGTCCTGCTCGATCACCACATGGAGCCGAGCGTCAGCGATGTCGCGCAGTGGGTCGACCAGGCCGCTGCCCAGCGTGCACACACGGTGCGCACCGGGGCGTTGTTCCCGAACGCCGCACCCGCCTTCCTCGATGCTGGTTTCGACGTGGCCGACACCCTGACGCTCTTGGCCATCGACCTCGATCAGGCCATCGCGCCGCGCCGCTCCAGCAACAGCGCGGCCACCCGACTCAAGCGGCTGCGCCCGACGATGCTGCCCGAGGCCGCCGAGATCGATCGTCGCTCGTTCTCGACACCGTGGGCCAACGACACGACCGCGTTGGCCGACATCTTGCACGCAACGCCGTATCACCGCTCGCGAAGCGTCCACATCGATGGGCGCATGGTCGGGTTCTCGATCAGCGGGCGAGCCGACCGATCGGGCTACGTGCAACGGCTCGCCGTCGACCCCAGCGCCCGACGCCGCGGGGTGGCAGCCCTCCTGGTGAGCGATGCCCTGCGCTGGATGCAACGGCGCAACATCGCTCGGGCCATGGTCAACACCGCCGCCGACAATCACCGTGCCCTCGCCTTGTACGAGTCGTTCGGATTCGAGCGACAGCCAGGATCGCTCGTGATCCTCGAACGAGCAGTGCGATGACGGCCCGTTCGCGAAGACGACCCGCGTGGCACTGGATCATGCCCTTCGGGATCGCGGCGATGATCGCCGCTGCACCAGCGACCTCGGCAGCATCGCAACCGTCGGCCCGGCCGGCGCAGTCATCGAGTGGAGCTCGACTCGAGCTGATCGGCCAGCGGCTCGCCGTCGACCCCAACGGCGACATCGAGCTCCGCTACCTGCTCACCGGGCTCTCCGCTGGCGACCCCCTGCAACTCCTCCCGCCGCCGGAGCCGCCGGTCACCGACACCAGCGTCCCGCCCGGATCCGAACCTGTGACACCGCCCGAGCCTGCACCTCCAGCGCCTCCCCTGCCGGCCCTCACGCTCTTGGTCACCAACTACCCTCCGCTGACCAATCCCGACGATGTCGCACGAGTCGTCGGCAGCGACGTCGATCCCAATGTGTTCGACTCCATCGGTGGCGACGCGGTCGACGGTGTAGCGATCGATGCTCGGCCGCTGCTGACCCTCAACGACGACAGCACCGTGAGTCTGGCGCTCGACATCGAGACCGACGTGGTCGACAGCATCGAGACACGGTTGAAACTCGACCGACCAGGCATCTACCCGCTTCGGGTCCAGCTGCTGATCGACGATGGAACCGACAACGTGATCGCCACAGCCGGAACCGTCGTCCAGCGAGTTGCCGGCGCGGTCGACGCCGACGTCGACACGCCCCCACCGATCGACCTCGCCGTGATCACGGTCACCCCGGATCCGGCGCCCGACGCAGACGAAGCAACGCTCGATGCCGCTCGGGCCCGCCTCGACGACGCGATCGAACTCGCCGCGACCACCACCTCGCCGGTCACGCTCGAAGTGCCGCCCACCTTGATTGCCGAGAAGACCGAGACGACCGCGGGCGCCAACCGTCTCAGCACCGCGCTGGCCGACGACGAACTGGTTGCGTTGCCGATCGTTCCGCTCGACGTGTCCTCAGCAGTCGCCGCCGGGCAGGCCGAGGCCTACACCCGGCTGCTCGGCGCCGGCGAGGATCTCCTCACCGACTCGCTGCCCACCACGGCGTCACGACGCGACATCTGGATCACCACCGATCCCCTCAGTGCGGGAGGCGCCCAACACCTCCGCGACCTCGGCACCCGTTTCGTCGTGATCCCCGCCGAGTTGTACCAGGAGTCGATCGACGACGAGCTTCCGCCGACCGATCTCTTCGTCCGGGCAGAGCTCCCCGACGGCGGCACCTTGCCGTTCCTCGTCGTCGATCCGTTGGCCTCGCAGCTCACCCCTGCAGCCGCCGACCTGACTCTTGCCCAGTCGACCGCCGCCGAGTGGGCGGTCACCACCGCCGCCGAGCTGCTCGTCGAACAAGCCGACGATGACGCAGACGCGAACTCACCGACCGACCGCCCTGCCTCGCCACCGCGTCGCAGTCGAGTCCTCACCACGCCCGACCTCTCCAGCCCTGATGCTCGACTGATCCAGGCGCTCGAGTCGCTGGTTGCGACGACCCCGGCGATCCGTTTCACCGCGGCGTCGGGGCTCGTCGGCCTCACCGACGACCTCCTCGACGCCGACGACGAACCAGTCACGATCCAGCTCCCCGCCACCGCTGGACCGTCGCTCGACGCTCGGGTCGAGCTGCTCGACCTCACGAGACTCGAGCTGACAAGTGCCGCATCGATGCTTCCCGACGACGATCCACGCGTCGCCGACTGGTGGTCGCAGCTCGACATCATGATCTCCACCGGCTACACCGACGAACAAGCCGAGGCGATGACCGACGAGATGCTTGCCGAGGCGAGCACGTTCACCCGAGCGGTCGAACTCCCCGATCCCTTCAGGTTCACGCTGACCGGGCGAAGTGGCACCATCGAGATCAGGTTGCGCAACACACTCGATGAACCCCTCGATGTCATCGTGTCGCTCGACTCGACCAAGGTCACGTTCCCCGACGGTGACCAACTCGTCACGCTGCGACCCCTCGACGAGACGAGCGTCAACGTTCCGGTCGAGGCCGAGGCCAACGGCACCTCGTCGATCAATCTCGTCGTGTCGACACCCGCCGGGACACCAATCGCCGATCCAGTCACGCTGACCGCCAGGGTCACCGCCCTCACCGGACTGGGCCAGGTGCTCACCGGTGGACTCGTCGTGGTGTTGTTGACCTGGTGGTTCACACACTGGAGAAGCCGACGGCGAGCAGAGCTGGCCGTCGATGGTCGCGACCGTCATCCAAGCACCCGCACTGTAGAGTCCGGCGAACTGTGAGTGATCAGACGAATCCCACCTCGCCCGCCTCCGCTTCGGTCCACGTCGTCACCGACAGCTCGTGCGATCTTCCCGCCAACATCGCCGACGAGCTCGACATCACCATCGTCCCGCTGACGATCCGATTCGGCGACGACGAGTTCGTCGACCGTTCCGAGTTGTCGACCGCCGAGTTCTGGACACGTTGCGTCAATTCCGACACCCTCCCCGAAACAGCGGCGCCGGCACCCGGGCAGTTCGAACAGGCCTACCGTTCGGCTGCGGCCAACGGTGCCACAGGTGTGATCGTGGTCTCGCTGTCGTCGGCATTGTCGGCCACCATGCAGTCGGCGCAGCTCGCCGCACGCACGATCACTGCCGATGCAGACATCGACCTCGATGTGCGCGTGGTCGACAGCCGCACCATCACCATGGGTCTCGGCACGATCGTGCTGGCGTGCGCCCGCGCCGCTCGCGACGGTGCCTCCATCGACGAGATCGAGGCCCTCGCCCACGACCTCGTCGCTCGAACCCGGGTCTTCGGAGCACTCGACACGCTCGACAATCTGAAGAAGGGCGGCCGAATCGGCAATGCGAAAGCGATGCTGGCCACCGCCCTGTCGATCAAGCCGATCATCGAGGTCACCGGTGGTGTGGTCGAGCAGGCCGGCAAGCAACGCACCCGGTCGAAAGCGTTGGCCTATCTGGTCGACAAGGTGCAGAGCTATGGCGGCAACATCGAGAATCTGGCCGTGCTCCATGCCGACTGCAGTGACATCGACCTGTTCGTCGAGATGCTCGCTCCGTATCACACCGACGAAATCGTCGTCGGCGAGATCGGGCCCGTGATCGGCACCCACGGCGGCCGCGGCACCATCGGTGTCGCCTTCCAGGTCACCGACGCCTGATCACGGCTTCCGGCCTGTCCGAGGAGCACCCACACACGAATTGACGGCGTCTGGCTGCCCGCCAGGGCTAGCGTTCGTCCCCAGTCATGTCCGCTGCGGCTCCGCCTCCCACCTCGACCGTCATTGCACAGCGGTACGAACTCCAGCGCATGCTCGCGCAGGGCGGCATGGCCGAGGTGTGGCTGGCGGTCGACCTCACCCTCGATCGGAAAGTGGCGGTCAAGTGGCTCAAGCCGGCACTCGCGACCGACCCAGTCGTTGCTGAACGCTTCCGTCGCGAGGCCATCGCTGCGGCCAGCCTGAACCATCCGAACATCGTCGCGGTCCACGACGTGTTCGAACAGGACGGCCGCCAAGCCGTGGTGATGCAGCTCGTCGAGGGCAAGAGCCTGCGCCAGGTGCTCGACACGCAGAAGCGATTGAGCCCCGAACTCACCTGCCACATCGGTACGTGCGTGGCAGCAGCGCTCGATCATGCCCACGGGGCCGGGTTCGTCCATCGCGACGTCAAGCCGGGCAACATCATGATGACGTCCGACGGGCGAGTACTGCTCACCGACTTCGGCATCGCCAAAGGGCTGCAGTCGGCCGAGGACGACCTGACCAGCGACAACATCATGATGGGTACCGCCAAGTACCTGTCCCCCGAACAGGTCCGCGGCAAGAAGCTCGATGGTCGCGCCGACCTGTACTCGCTCGGTCTCGTGCTGTACGAATGCCTGGCCGGACGCGTGCCCTTCCTCGGCGAAACCGACGCCGACACAGCGCTTGCTCGTCTGCAACGCGACCCCACCGATCTCACTCGACTGCGGGCCACGCTGCCGACGAAACTCGTCGTAGCGATCCACCAGCTCCTCGCTCGCAACCCTGCCCACCGGCCTGCCACCGGAGCCGAGCTGGTCACCACCTTGCGCGATGCAGCACGAGAAGGTCCGCCGGCAATCGACCCGACGCCGTACGAGGAGTCGCCCGTCACGCCGACCGGAGGTCGCCGACTTCGCCGCGCGCCCTCCGACATCGCTGGTCGAGCGGGTGATCGCGCTCGGGCCACCCGTCCAGGCGACGACCAACCAAGTGCCGCGCGCACCTCTTCGCACACACCAATCCCCGGTGAGGTCGCCCACACGTCGGCGCCGGCCACCCCAACGAGCGACACACGCGACCTGACACCTCAGGCCGCGGCCCAACGTGGCAAGCCTGCGAAGGGTCTCACCCAAGAGTGGAGGCCCGCGTTCACCGTTGTTGCGTTGCTGCTCGTCGCGGCGCTGGTCGTCGGCGGACTGCTCTGGAGCAATTCGAACTTCGGTGGCGGCGATCCAGTCACCTCGACCACGGCGCTGCCCGGAACACCACCGAACGCTGACGCCGACGACGCCGCTGTGGTCGTCGGCCCGGCCACGATCGCCACCATCACCGCCTACGACCCAGATGGCGATGGTGGTGGGGAGAACGACGCCGACGCCGTCAATGCGTTCGCCGACAGCAACGCTGCGACATCGTGGGCGACGGAGTGCTACTCGTCGCGCTTCATGGGCGGCAAGCAGGGCGTCGGCCTCGTGGTGAGTTTCGACTCCCTCGCCCAAGCGGCACTCACCGTCGACGTGCAGACCGGGCCCTATCAGGTCGACTTCTTCGCTTCGAGCGCCGAGACGATCCCCGCGTCGTTCGCGGACTGGGGTCCTGCGCTCGCGTCCACGGCGTTCGCCAACGAGCCCGAGACCCTGACCTCACCGGTTCCGGCCGCTCCGACTCGTCACATGCTGATCCTGCTGAAGGAACTCGGTCAAGACAGCACGTGCACCGATCAGAACCCGTATCGAGGACGCCTCGGAGAGATCGCTCTCGTCGGCTGAACGCCGTCGGTACAATCCGATGATTCCCCGCCACCTCGATGACGCTGCCTTGGTTGCCGCCGCGCAGGGCGGCGACCGTTTCGCGCTCGATCAGTTGTTGCGTCGCCACTATGACCGCATCCACGCGGTCTGTCGTCGAATCGCAGGGAGCACCAAGGACGCCGACGACGCCTGCCAGGAAGCGCTGATCAAGATCGTTCGCAGCCTGCCCCGCTTCGATGGTCGATCGTCGTTCGGCACGTGGGCATACCGCATCGCCACCAATGCGTCGCTCGACGAACTCCGCAAACGCCAGCGGCGCCCAGCCCTGCACATCGTCGGCGACGATGATCGACCCGAAGCCGTCGACCCCACTGCCGATCGCTACGTCGATTCGCTCTCCGATCGATACGTGCTCGACGACGCACTCGACCGCCTCCCCGAGGACTTGCGCATCGCGGTCGTCCTCCGCGACGTTGCCGACCTCGACTACGCCGACATCGCTGCCACGCTCGACATTCCGGTCGGCACCGTCAAGTCACGGATCTCGCGCGGTCGGGCAGCGCTCGCCTCGTCGCTCGAGCTGGGCGAAGATCGAGGGAACCGACACACCGGTGACGAACGTCCAATGGGTCCGACATGAACGACGACCTGACCCAACTCGCGAGCGCGTATCTCGACGATGACGTGACCGCCGACGAGCGCGCCCTGGTCGACGCCGACCCGGAAGCACTGGCAGAAGTCGACCGGCTCCGGGCGGTCCGGGCGTTGCTCGGCGACGTCGCAACACCGGCGATCTCGGTACGAGAGACCCATCTTGCAGCTGCACTCGACGTCTGGGAGCGCCTCCCCCAAGCCGAACGCACCGGGGCGCGCCGCGACCAGACGCCCGCCGGTATCGATGCCGCAGCAGTTGCCGGAGCTGCATCGGTCACGGCTCCGACAACACTGAACCGCCGCCCACGTCCGGCTTCCACCCGCTGGCTCACCGGTGCAGCAGCAGCCTTGGTGCTCGTGCTCGCAGGCGGGCTCGCGCTGCAACTCGGCACGGGCGAAGACGACGACTCATCGAGCTCATCCACCGACGCTGCCGACGCTGCCGAGCTCACCACCGAGGCCGCCGAGAGCGCCGACGCAGGACGTGCCGGTGAGCGAACTCGGTGCTGACGACCTGGCTCCTGCTGGCGAAGGTGGCGACGCGGCCGCGCCTGACGTCGACACGGGAGTGTCCGACCCCCCACCACCCTCCGAGGATGCTGGCCTGGTGCAGCTGCGCACGCTTGCCGATCTCGCCGACTTCGCCGCTGTCGCGGTCGGAGCGCCCCTGGCGGCCGACAACGCTCCGACGGCCACCAGCGCACCTGACGACAGCGACCTCTCCGAGGCAGAGTCGTTCCTCGTGGAGGCCGACCTCCCGCAATGTCCGGGAGTGGATCTCGTCGTCGGTCCAGCGGTGTACGGCGACGTGGCGGTCGTGGTGGGAATCGACATCGGTCGCAATCTGGCCATCGCCCACGAGCCCATCGGCTGCGCCGAGGTTGCTCGGGTGCGACTGCCCTGAGCCGGCGGCTAGCCTCGCCGACATGCCGGCAAACCCGCTCACCGATCCCAACTGGGCAACCGAGACGACCGACAAGCTGGTCAGCCTCATCGACAACGTCCGCGCCCAGACCACACAGAAGGTGGTCTACGCGGCCCGCGGTGCGGTTTTCGGCGTCATCGCAGTCATGCTCGGCACCCTGATCGCGATCATTGCGGTCGTGATGTTCGTTCCGCGGTGTGCAGTCGCTCCTCGAACTCGCTGTTGGCTGGGATCGAGCGGTCTATCTCAGCTATCTCATCGTTGGGCTCATCTTCAGCATCGTCGGTCTGGTGTTGTTCCGTCAGCGCAACTCCGCCGCTGCCAGCTGACCTCGATCAGCCACCACGCCCACCGCCACCCCATCGATCCACGAGGAACTCACATGTCAGACGTTCGCGACGTCATCATCATCGGATCAGGTCCTGCTGGTCTGACCGCTGCGGTCTACACCGCACGGGCCAACCTGGCGCCCCTCCTGATCGAGGGCGAACCTTCGAGCACCAGTGATCAGCCGGGTGGGCAGCTGATGCTGACCACCGAGGTCGAGAACTTCCCGGGCTTTCCCGACGGGATCATGGGCCCCGAGCTGATGGCCAACATGCGCAGCCAGGCCGAGCGGTTCGGTACCGAGATCCTGACCGAGAAGGTCACCGCCGTCGATTTGTCCGAACGGCCGTTCCGTGTCTGGGTGCGAGAGACCGAGTACCGCGCGCAACGCAGTGATCGTCAGTACCGGGGCGCAGTCGCTGATGCTCGGCCTCGAGCCGGAACAGCGTCTGATCGGCCACGGATTGTCCACCTGCGCCACCTGCGATGGGTTCTTCTTCCGAGGTCACGAGATCGCCGTCGTCGGTGGTGGCGATTCAGCGATCGAAGAGGCCACGTTCCTCACCAAGTTCGCCGACAAGGTCACCATCGTGCACCGCCGCGACGAACTGCGTGCGTCGAAGATCATGCAGGACCGTGCCTTCGCCAACCCCAAGATCGAGTTCCGCTGGAACGCCCAGGTCACCGACATCTTCGGCGACACTTCCCTGTCGGGCATCGAGTTGACCGACACGGTCGACGGTTCGGTGTCGACCATGGACGTGACCGGGCTGTTCGTGGCCATCGGGCACCGCCCGAACACCGATCTCTTCGTCGGCAAGCTCGAGATGAACCCCGACACCGGCTACCTGATCACCCGGGCGGACTCCTCACACACCGACGTCGAGGGCGTGTTCGCCTGCGGAGACGTCCAAGACGACGTCTACCGACAGGCGATCACCGCCGCCGGTTCTGGTTGCATGGCCGCCATCGACGCCGAACGCTGGCTCGAAGCCAACGTCCACCACTGACGGATCCAGTGGGCGCCACCAGGCGCACAGGAATGTCCTGGCGAAACGATTGGTTGCACCGAACCCAACGCGGGCGCTCTACGATGCTCGCGACCCCCGAAAGGAATGCACCATGGCAGACGGCATCGTCAACTTGTCCACCAACACCTTCGACGAGACCGTGATCGGCTCAGACAAGCCCGTCATCGTCGACTTCTGGGCCGAGTGGTGCGGTCCGTGCAAACAGATCGCTCCGATCCTGGCCGAGATCGCGTCCGAGCACGGCGACGACATCACCGTCACGAAGCTCAACGTCGACGACAACCCCGATCTGGCGATGCGGTACAACGTCATGAGCATCCCGACGCTGCTCGTCTTCTCCGGCGGTGAGGTGTCGAAGCGGCTCGTTGGCGCCAAGAGCAAGGGCGCCCTGCTCCAGGAGCTCGACGAATTCCTGGCGACAGCGCACTGACCAGCAACTTCCCGCTGGCGCTCGGTCAGCAGGGTGAAGCGGTCCGCGATCTCCAACGTCGCCTCGGCGCAGCCGGATTCGGCGCGAGCACCGACGTGCCGGGCGAGTTCGGCGAATCGACGTGCGATGCGGTCGCTGCCTTTCAACTCGCCCGTGGGCTTGCACGCCAGCGGTCGCTGCGACGAGTCGACCTGGTTGGCGCTCGTCGAAGCCGGCTGGCGTCTGGGCGACCGACTGCTCCTGCTCACAGCTCCTCAATTGCGCGGCGACGACATCGCTGCGCTCCAAGATGGGCTCAATCAGCTCGGTTTCGACTGTGGTCGGCCCGACGGCATCTGCGGGCCGGCCACCGTCCGCGCCCTCCTGGACTTCCAGCGCAACGGTGGGCTCACACCCGACGGCATCTGCGGGCCACGCACCGTTCGTATGCTCGAACTGCTCCGACGCCAGACCGGCTCAGGTCCAGGAGTGGCTTCGGTACGAGAGACGCTCACGACGCACGACTCGCTGCGTCCACTGCGGATCGTGGTCGGACAATTCGGTGGCCTGAGCTCGATCACCCGGTCGGTCACACGTGCGCTCCGCAACGATGGCGCCACCGTGATGGCCACCGATGAGTACGACGCAGCCTCGCAAGCTGCTGCAGCGAACCGCTTCGGTGCCCAGCTCTACATCGGATTCGAGGCGCGTGCGGACGAACGTTCGTTGGTGTCCTATTTCGGCGTACCGACGTTCGAGTCGATCGGAGGTCGCTCGCTCGCGACGCACATCGTCGCCGCCTGGTGCACACCCGTGTTGGTCGAGCCAGAACTGCGTGGCATGCGATTGCCCGTTCTGCGTGAAACCAGGATGCCGGCAGTGCTCTGCTCGCTCGGTCCCGTTCGTGCGGCCGTCGATGCCACCGATGCAGTCACCGACACGATCGTGACCGCGGTGACCGCCTGGACCGCCCACATCCCCACAGCAACCTAGGTTATCCACAGCCTTGCACACAGCCTGTGGGTTGCTCTCGACAAGAGATTGACACGATGGCCACCGAACGTGAGTGAATTCGGCGATCTCGGCCCGATTCAACGACCATGAGTGACCTCTGACCGGTACAGATCGAGGTCTCTCACCGTCACGCGCGAGGTGAGAGTCCGGACGGGTACCCCTCGCTCATCGCTGGCTCAGCCAGTCATGACGCGGTAGATGCGTTCGAGGTCTTCGAGATCCGCGAATTCGATCGTGACGCGGCCCCGCTTGGCGCTCATCTGCACGTTCACACGCGTCTCGAGGTGCTCGGCCAGGAGATGCTCGAGTTCGAGCAGCCCCGGTGGGCGCAGCCGAGTCGACGGTGTCAGACCAGCACCGTCGATCGGATCAGCAACGTGGTCATGCTCGACCTGCGCAGCATCCTCGGTGGTCGGCGCGCCGTCTGCGCGCACCGCCTCCTCGACCATGCGCACCGACCAACCACCAGATGCCGCTTCGCGCGCCAACTGCTCCTGGCGCGTGCGGTCGGGGGTGCCGAGCAGTGCTCGGGCATGGCCCGCCGACAGCTGACCGTCGGCCAGGAGGTGCTGGACCGCCGGTGGGAGGCCCAGCAGACGCAGACTGTTGGTGATCGCCGATCGGCTCTTTCCGACCCGGGTGGCGATCTGATCGTGGGTCAAGCCGAACTCATCGAGCAGTTGTTGATATGCGGCGGCTTCCTCCAGCGCGGTGAGATCCTGCCGATGCAGGTTCTCGACCAGAGCCTGCTCGACGGAACTCACGTCGTCGGTGAGCCGGATCACCGCAGGGATCGTGGTCAATCCAGCCCGCTGCGCCGCTCGCCACCGTCGCTCGCCGGCGATGAGCTCATAGGTCCCATCGTCGAGCGGCCGCACGAGGATCGGCTGCAGCACACCCATCTCGGCGATCGACGCCGACAGCTCGGTGAGTGTTTCCTCGTCGAAGTGAACACGAGGCTGATGTGGGTTCGGCGAGACCGCCTCGACAGCGATGTCCGACAGCACCGCTCCAACGGTGGAATCTGCTTCGGTGCGATCGGCGCCTGGGATGATCGAACTGAGTCCCTTGCCGAGTCCGCTAGATCGTGCCATGGTGCACCTCCCGTGCTGCGTCGCGATACGCAATGGCACCACGCGAGCGTCGGGTCGAACGTGGTGATGGGTTGGCCGAACGACGGTGCCTCGGACAAACGCACCGACCTCGGCACCACTGACTTGAGCACCTTGTCGCCAAAGTGCTCGCGCACTTCAGCTGACGACCTGACCCGACAGCTTGGTCCTCGCATCGAACATCACACAGAGAATCGTGCTCATCTCGAGTGTCGGGTTGAGATTTCGCTTCACCAGGTCGACGTTGCGGAGCAACTGACCAAGACCTTCGAGTGCGTAATACTCACACTGGATCGGCACCATCACCTCACTCGCAGCAGCGAGTCCGTTGACCGTGAGGAGACCCAGCGATGGGGGACAATCGATCAGCACGTAGTCGTAGTCGTCGAGTACCGCCTCGATCGCTCGTTTCAGACGCTGCTCTCGGCTGAATGCCGGTACCAACTCGATCTCCGCTCCAGCAAGATCGAGTGACGCCGGAGCGACGAACAAATTGCGCACGTCGGTTGGTTCGACCACATTCTCCAACGGCTCCTCGTGCATGAGCACGTGGTACATCGAGTGCTCGAGGCCACGGTTCTCGATCCCGAGCCCGGTCGAGGCGTTCCCTTGTGGGATCGAGGTCGATGATCAGCGTGCGCAGCCCCATTTCCGCCAACGCGGCGCCGAGGTTCACGGTGGTCGTGGTCTTGCCCACACCACCCTTCTGATTGGCGAGCGCGATCACCCTGGGAAGCGGGTGAGCATCGGTCGGAACCACCACGGCCGCGTGTGCTGGAGCCTCCGGTGGGTCGGTGGCGATCGGCGTTGGGCTCGGGAGTGCGCCCGGGTCGCTGGGTACGGGGCCACCATGCACCGGATCGCGTCGGTCGCCAATCGATGGAGGTGGTTGAGGCTGTCCCAGCGTTTCGGCTGAGGTGTCGGATTCCGACAACGGGTTCTCCGTTCGAGGCAGGGAGCGCCGACATCAAGGTGTCGTGCAGGTGTGGACATCCACACTCTGCCCGATACGCCGGCAAGAGACAAGCATTTCGAGGTGTTTCACGTGAAACATTGGCAGCGGAGCGTCTCGGCGGTGCGTCTCGGCGGAGCAGAGTGTTTCACGTGAAACATTGACCGGCGGAGCGTCTCGGCGGAGCGTCTCGGCAGAACGGACTGTTTCACGTGAAACACTCACGCCCGTTGCTCGGCGTCACTGGAGACGAAGACCGCGACCAGACCGTCCACATCCGACGCATCGTTGGTGTCGAGGTCGCCCGATCCTGTGGGAGTCGGGTGCGGTGTCTCGTCATCGGACGAGCGGATGATCGACGCGTCGTAGTCCCACCCGATCGAGCAACGAGATGTCCCAGCGATCCGCCCCGGGTGGTTCGCTGATCACGATGGGGCCTCCCGGTGCAACGAGGCGCGCCGCTGTCTCCAGGGTGAACTCTGGTGGGCCGAAGCCGCGTGCGACGATCGAGTCGAACAGAACGATCGGCTCGAACCCGGCAACGTCCTGGCAGACCACCGAGACCCGATCGCCCCAGCCCAGTCGCCGGACGACACGTTCGAGTGCATCGGTTCGCTTGGCGCGTCGGTCGAGCATCGTCACCGCGAGATCGGGACGATCATGCGCGATCACGAGTCCTGGAATTCCGCCACCAGCGCCGAGGTCCAGCACGGTTCCAACCGAGGGTGCTCAGCAAGCGCACGAACGAACCCGCGTGCGTGGGCGATCACTTCAGGAATCGGACGCGCGCCGAGGAAGCCGAGACGCTGCGCATCTTCGAGTGCCGTGACCAATGCCGGGGCCGCGTACCCGCTCACCGTGCGCGATCAGGCGGGGTCGACGATGATGCGACGGTCGGGATCCTCGCCGACCGAACGACTCGCTACGCCGTCCTCATCGTTGAGCACGTCGTGAACGACCTTGCGGTCCGCACGAGCTCATCGCCTCGAGGGATCGGGGCGAGCCGCTGGCACGAACCTGCTCGGCGACATCGCGAGCAAACTTCGACAGGGCAGCTTCGCGCCGTTCGCGGTAGCCAGCGACGTCGATACGCAAGCGCGTCTCGTGATCTCCCAGGCGACGCTGGGCTGCGACGCGGGCAAGATCCTGCACTGCGTTGAGCGTGCGGCCGCCTGGGCCCACGAGCAAGCCGAGTTCGGAGCCGGTGACGTTGAGTTCGAGTTCGAGTCCGTCAACGCTCAGCTCGGAGGTGCCATCGAAGCCGAAGGCTTCGGTGAGCCCATCCATGAACGCCACCGCAGCGGCACCGACTTCATCGGGAGTGACGGTGGATTCGGGGCGGTCGTCGTTGCTCATGGGCTGTTCCTCGTTCTGCTTGCTGTTCTTCTGCTTGTTGTTGGATGTCCGGCGCGAACCACGAGCCGGTGCCTTCTCGTCGGCGGATGCGGTCGTCTCTGGTTCGGTTGCAGGCGCAGCTGCCGCCGATGCGGGCGCCGTCGACGGCTTCGACGACTTGTCGGAGCGGCCCCCCTTGCGGCGGCGCTCCTGCTTGGGACGCACCGGTGTCGGGCGCACCCGAGCACGAAGTCGAGCCTCACCACGCATGCGTCCGAACAGTCCAGGACGCGGCTCCTCGAGCACGTCGAATTCGGCCTCGTCGGCGCCCACACCGAGCTGATCGAGCGCCGCTTCTCTGGCCTCGTCGATGGTCTTCGCGGTGGTTTCGACCCACTCCATGTGATGCTTCGCTTTCTGCTGCAGTGTGACCGGCGCGAATGCGCACAGGTCACGAGGATTACTCGGACGTTTTCGGCTTCGACGACTTCGAGCCCTTGGACGGCTTCGACGACTTCGATTTGTTCGACTTGTTGGCCTGTGCCTCTTGGCGAGTCGGTGTCGGCCGACCCTTGGCTCCCGATGAAGGTGTCGGGCGGTTCTTCGGCGGCGTGACCCGCTTGCTCGTGGTCGGCGCCGGCTTCGGTGCTGGCTTCTTGGCGTCCTTCTGCGCCGCCTTCTTGGACGATCCGGAGCCCTTGGCGTCAGGAGTCGGTCCGGCAAGATCGCGCTTGGCCTGCGCAAAGAACCCGCCGCCGCCGTCGGGATTCTTCTTGGCTTCCTCGCGAGCGGCCTCGCCGGCACGCTGGGCCTGGCGGCCGAGCGACTCGTCATGGCCGTAGAAGGCACGGGTGATGTAGGCCTGCTGCAGAATGCGGAACACCGTCTGGAACAGGTAGTACACGACCAGTGCGGCCAGGAAGAAGATCTGGAAGATCGCAAAGAACACCGGCAGGTACTGCATCAACTTCGCTTGACCCGCCGACATCGTCGGGCTGATCGATGCCCGAGCGGCAACCATGCGCTGCTGGACGAAGTACAGCACCGCCAGCAGCACCACGAGCAGGACGTACCAGATACCGGTTCCGAACCCGTCGGCGACGGCCTCGGCGGCCGACTTCGACGAGTCGAGACCGAGCGACATGATCGACTGCTTGCCGAAGAGCGACTCGTAGAGCGCCGAGTCCACCGACAGATACCGGGGAATGAATCCTGGATTGGCGATCTCGTCTGGGTCGGTCTGAACGCCGCCCACACCGCGTCGGAGACCGGCCGCGCTGCGCCGACCGGCTCGTAGGCCATGCCGCGAAGCACCCGGAACATGATGTAGAACACCGGCGCCTGCGCCAGGAGCGGCAGACACGAGGCCATGGGGTTGACCTTGTGCTCTTGGTAGAGCTTCATCATCTCTTCGTTGAGCTTGGTGCGGTCGTTGCGGTACTCGTTCTGCAACTTGCGCATCTCGGGCGCCAACTTCTGCATCTCGAGCATTCCCTTGGTGCTCTTGAGCGTCAGCGGCGTCGTGATCGCCATCACGACAGCAGCGATCAATCGCGATCGCGATCGTGTAGCTGTTGGTCAGCCCGTAGAACCACGACAACAGGGCGGCAGGAATCTCGAACATCGACTCAGTCGACCTCTCGGACGTCGGGGGAGGGCGCAGCCAGAAGGTCCGCACCAGGTGCGCCGGCGGTCGGCGACGATTCGGGAACCGGGTCGAACCCGCTGGGCCCGAGTGGACGACACCGCAGCAGACGGGTGAACGTCAACCATCCACCACGGGTGGTGCCATGGACTTCGAACGCCTCGTGCGCATAGTTCGAGCAGGTGGGGTAGAACCTGCAGGGCGACGGGCGACCGGCAAACGCACGCTGATAGGCCTCGATCCACGACAACGCACGTCGCTGCGTCCACGTCATGGTGACGACATCGTTCGACGATCGATCTTGGTCAACATCGACTGCACCGCTTGCTCCAACTTCGGCGAACGTTTGTTCGCAGGCGAGAGGTCGGGCGCCGATGAGATACAGCCCCGGCGGGACGTCGGATGAGCGCAGTACAGCGCGAAGGCGTCGACGAAGTCGATTTCGGAGCACGGCGGAGCCGACGGCGCGACCGATGGCGAACGCCACCTGTGGAGGCACCAGGTCGGGATCGAGAACGAACGAACACCACAATGGATCGGTCCGGACCCGAACCCCATCTCGCCGGAGGCGGACGAAGGCGTCGCGTTCGCGGACCCGGTCGATCAAGCGGAGAGGCGGGCGCGGCCCTTGGCCCGACGGGACTTCAGCACTGCCCGACCAGCACGAGTGCTCATGCGCGCACGAAAGCCGTGCTTGCGGGCTCGGCGGCGATTGTTGGGCTGGTAAGTGCGCTTCACGGTTGACTCCGGATGGTTCGAGGCGAATCATGCTCCGTCGACGAGCGCCAAGATCGGGCGCGCGCCTCACGGACTGACCTGGCAAGGCTAGAGGCACGTGCACACGTGCGCCAACCATGCCGGTCAAACCACATCGATGTAAGTTGTCCACAAGCGAGGTGCAGTGACGTCGTACCAGCGTGCGAGCACTATCGGCCCGATCAAGATCAGATCTCTGTCAAGTTTTCCACTGGAGATCTTCGTGCTAGGTTCTCGCTCCCGCAGTCGGTCACCGACATGTCCACATCATGTGGACAACGGTGTGGACCGCTGTTGGCGATGTTCGGGAGACTCAGGTGACAGACAGCGCAGACGTGTGGACACAGGTGACGCTGTCGCTGCGTTCACAGCTCGCTGAATCGGTCTGGTTCTCGACATTCCAAGACGTTTCGCCACTCCCGTCCGCCGACGACACGCTCCGATTGCTCGCACCGAGCGCCTATGTGCGTGACCGGATCATGACGCGCTACCTCCCGTTGGTCACCGAAGCGCTCCAAGACGCCAACGAGGGCCATCGCACGGTCGAGATCGATGTCGAGGCCGCGGACAGTGCCTCGAGCGACACCACCGGCACGGTGGGCGACATCAACGACACCCGCGACACCGCTGGTGACACCATCGAGCAGACTCAGTCGCCGAACGCCGCGAGCCGCACGTTCGCTCATGCTCGACGAAGCCGGGCTGAACCCTCGGTACACCTTCGAGACCTTCGTGAAGGGCGCATCCAACCAATTTGCGTTGGCTGCAGCACTTCGCGTGGCCGAAACCCCGGCGCGTAGCTACAACCCGCTGTTCATCTACGGATCAGCAGGGCTCGGCAAGACCCACCTGCTCCACGCGATCGGTCACTACGTCCACTCGAACTACCAACACCACGAGGTCCGCTACGTCTCCACCGAGACGTTCATGAACGAGTACGTCGACGCGATCCGCCAGAACACCACGAACTCGCTGCGGCGCCGCTATCGCGACATCGACGTGCTGCTGATCGACGACATCCAGTTCATCGCCGGCAAGGAAGGGCTCCAAGAGGAGTTCTTCCACACGTTCAATTCGCTGCACGGCGCCAACAAGCAGGTCGTGATCTCATCGGATCGGATGCCCGACGCCATCCCCACGCTCGAAGAACGCCTTCGCGGGCGGTTCAAGTGGGGCCTGATCACCGACATCCAGCCGCCCGACCTCGAGACACGTCTCGCCATCTTGCGCAACAAGTCCGAGCGCGACCGGGTGCTCGTTCCCGACGACACCCTCGAGTTCATCGCCACCAACATCGCCACCAACATCCGCGAACTCGAAGGTGCACTGATCCGTGTCACCGCCTACGCCAGCCTCAACCAGGTGCCGATCACCACCGATCTCGCAGAGACCCAGCTCGCCGATCTCCTCACCGACAACAAGCCCAAGACCCGAACCGACGACGAGCTACTGGCCGACATCGCCACCATCTTGAAATTCCCGGTCGAGGACCTCAAAGGACGCAGCCGGCAACGCCCGCTGGTCACCGCACGTCAGATCGCAATGTACGTGTTCCGCGAACTGACCGATCTGAGCTACCCCGCGATCGCCCGCTTGTTCGGTGGCCGCGATCACACCACCGTGATCCACGCCAACGAAAAGATCCAGCGTCTGATGAGCGAGCGCAAACAGATCTACGACCAGGTCACCGACCTGTTGCAGCAGCTCAAAGCATGATCTCCACCACCGAAAAGCACAACGTTGGGGACGCAGCAGGGACAACACGGGATTCGCGGTGGACATCGCGACCTTGTCCACCGAGCCACACGCGTGGAATTCGCGAGGTGGGGATCGAGCGCCCATCCCATGTGGACGTTCACAACCGCCCTACGCTGCAACGACGCGTGGTTGTCCCCAATCCACAGCACCTACTACTGACATTGAACATTGAGACATCCCTGCATGAGGAGAAGTGCCCACTGTGAAGTTTCGTTGCGAACGTGATGTCCTTGCCGACGCCGTCGGCTCCGCCGGACGTGCGGCGACGAACCGCACCGGCACCCTGCCGGTGCTCGCCGGAGTCCGAATGGAAATCGTCGGTGACACCCTCACCGTCACCGGCACCGACCTCGAACTGACGATCCGGCTCAGCGTCGACGTCGGCGGTGAGCGCGATGGCGCAGCGGTGGTCCCTGCCCGTCTGGTCGGCGACATCGTCAAGGCATTGCCTGCCGGTGCCGTCCAGGTCGAGTTGGGCGACGACGAGATGTCCATCAGTGCCGGCCGGTCACAGTTCTCCGTTCGCCCGCTGTCGCTCGACGACTATCCGAGTCAGGCCGAACCTGCCGCCGAAGCGGTCACCTTGCCCGCAGCAGCGATGGCCGACGCACTCCGCCAGGTCGTGCGCGCAGCCTCGACCGATGATGCCCGTGCGGTCTTGACCGGTGTGTTGTTGGCTTCCGACGACGATGGTCTGCGGATGGTGGCGACCGACTCGTACCGGCTCGCAGTCCGCGATCTTCCCGACACTGGCGTGCTCGCATCTGGCCAGAAGGTCCTGATTCCGGGGCGCGCGCTCAGCGAACTGCAGCGTTTGCTCGGCGACGTCGAGGAGCTTCAGGTCCGTCTCGGCGAACGCGAAGCCACCTTCGAAGCAGGAGGCACCCGGTTGAGCACCCGGCTGATCGAGGGTGAGTTCCCGAACTATCGCAACCTGCTCCCCTCGAGTTATCCCAACCTGCTCACCGTCGGCAAGGCCGACATGATCGAGGCGATTCGCCGCGTGAAGATCCTGGCGCAGGACTCGACACCCGTTCGACTCACCCTCGGTGGTGACACGGTGCAACTGACTGCCATCACCCAAGACGTCGGCAACGCCGTCGAAGAGATCGACGCCAACTACGACGGCGCCGAGATGACCGTGGCGTTCAACCCCGACTACCTGGCTGCGGGCATCGACGCGATCGACGCCGACGACGTGACGCTTGCCACCATGGATCCAATGAAACCCGCCGTCCTGCGTGGCGTCGGTCGTGACGAGTATCTGTACCTGCTGATGCCCGTTCGGGTGCCGTAACCGTTGATCATCTCGCATCTCGAGCTCGTCGATTTCCGCAACTACGTCTCGGGGTCCTTCGAGTTGACGTCGGGGACCACCGCGGTCATCGGTGACAACGGGCAGGGCAAGACGAATCTTGCTGAGGCACTGGCCTTCCTGGCCACGCTCAGCAGCTTTCGGTCGGCGCCGGGGGATGCACTGGTACGAGTCGGCGCCGACACGGCGATCATCCGGGCCACCGTGGTCGACGACGACGCCAGGGAGAGCCTGATCGAGATCGAACTCGCAGGAGCCGGTCGCAATCGGGTGCAGGTGAACCGCCAGCGACTGCAACGGGTGCGCGACCTGCTGGGAACCGTTCGGGTGACCGTGTTCTCACCGGATGATCTGATCCTGGTGAAAGGCAGCCCTGGCGATCGTCGACGCTTCATGGACGACACGCTCGTGGCCCTCGCTGTGAAGTACGACGCGATCCGCCTCGAGGTCGATCGAATCGTGCGGCAACGCAACACACTGCTCAAGCAAGCCGGTGGGCGCCTCACCGACGACATCGAGGTGACGCTCGACGTCTGGGACGCCAAGTTCGCCGAGATCGCCGATCAGTTCGGTTACGCGCGTGCCACGTTGGTCGCTCGACTGGCACCGATGGTTCACGAGGCGTACGAACAACTGGCCGGCATCCCGACCGCCGTCGATCTGCACTACGAGCCGGCGTGGAGGACCACTGGTCTCGCTGCTGCGCTGAGCGATGCCCGCACGCTGGATCTGCGTCGAGGCGTCAGCACCGTGGGGCCGCATCGCGACGAATTGACGCTGTCGATCGCGGGTCTGCCGAGTCGTACGCATGCGTCGCAGGGCGAACAACGAACGTTGGCGCTCGCACTTCGCCTGGCCGGTCACCGGCTGGTCACCGAACGCACCGGGTCCGCACCGGTGCTGGTGCTCGACGATGTGCTCTCGGAACTCGACGATCATCGAGCCACAGCGCTGCTCGACCACCTCCCCGCTGGTCAAGTGGTCATCACCACCGCCAGCGAGCTTCCTCCCGCTGCACGAGCGGATCGAATCCTCCGTGTGCGAGCGGGCCAGGTCATCGGTCCCTGACCGATGAGCGAAGCGGGCCTGGGGGTGCGGTTGGCTCATCGCTCGGGGGAGCCGACCGTGCGGCAAGTAGGTTGACGGTCGTGTCCGACCCGATGCCGATCTCGAAGTCGCTCGACGGCATCATGAAATCGTTGCGCGGCACCGACCGCATCCAGATCGGCGGGGTCTTCGGGCGTTGGGACGATGCGGTTGGCGACACCGTGGCGGCGCATGTCCGCCCTGTTCGCCTCGACAACGGTGTGCTCACCGTCGAGGCCGATGAACCAGCGTGGGCGACCCAGGTGAAGTTCTTGTCGGGCACGATCACGTCTCGCCTCGCCGAGGTCGCAGGTGTGCACGTCGACCGCGTCGAGGTACGGGTCGCGCGAGGGCGTTGACCCACGCCGCGCGGGTCGACCCCTCCCCATCTCTGTGACACCGCGCTGGTAGGCTGGAACACACTCGCAAACCAGTGTGGGCGCTGTTTTGACCCTCGGGTCGAGGCCCGGCCGACCGCACTGGATGCCAATCACCACATGCCTCAACGGGGCATGTCCGCCAGACAGCCAGAAGTATCGAGGTACGAGTGTCCAACGACACCGAAGCAACATCGACCGACGCCTCCCAGGCCGCCGAGGCCCCGGCGAAGAAGAAGTCGTCCAGCACGAATTCCGCCACCACCACTGCGGCATATGACGCCAAAGCCATCCAGGTGCTCGAGGGGCTCGACCCCGTCCGCAAACGCCCGGGCATGTACATCGGCTCCACCGGACTGCAGGGCCTGCACCACCTGATCTGGGAAGTCGTCGACAACTCCGTCGACGAGGCAATGGCCGGCCACTGCACACGCATCGGCATCACCCTGCTCGCCGACGGCGGTTGTCAGGTCGACGACAACGGCCGCGGCATCCCCATCGATCCGTTCACTTCGGGCGAACACAAGGGCAAGAGCGCGGCCGAGGTCGTGCTCACCGTGCTGCACGCCGGCGGCAAGTTCGGCGGCGACGGCTACAAGGTGTCCGGTGGCCTGCACGGTGTGGGCGTCTCGGTCGTCAACGCGCTCTCCGAGCGGTTGGTCATCGAAGTCGACCGCGGCGGAAACCGCCACCGTCAGGAATACGCAAAGGGCGGCAAGCCCCAGGGCAAGATGACCATCGTCGGCGACACGCCCAAGCGAGGGCGAACCACCGGCACCACCATCTCGTTCTGGCCGGATCCCACGATCTTCGCCGCCGAGGGAACCGAGTTCGTCGCTCGCACCGTGCTCGAGCGTCTGCAGACGATGGCCTTTCTCAACAAGGGCCTCGAAATCGTGTTCGCCGATCAGCGCGAAGGTCGCGAGCAGACCGTCACGTATCAGTACAAGGGTGGCATCCTCGACTTCGTCAAACACCTCAACGCCACCAAGGAGCCGTTGTTCTCCAAGGTCTGCCAGTTCGAGGACGAGGACGAGGCCGACGGCCAGATGCTCGACATCGCCATGCAATGGAACACCGGGTACTACGAGGGCATCCACGGCTACGCCAACGGCATCTCCACCATCGAAGGTGGCATGCACGTCGAGGGCTTCAAGACGGCACTCACCTCGGTGATCAACAAGTACGCCCGCGCCAAGAACCTCCTCAAGGAGAAAGATCCCAACCTCACGGGCGAAGACATCCGCGAGGGCATCACTGCCATCGTGTCGGTGAAGCTGCGTGAGCCCCAGTTCGAGGGCCAGACCAAGGCCAAGCTCGGCAACGTGCCGATGCGATCGTTCGTGCAGAAGGCCACCAACGAGCGCATGGCCGAATGGCTCGAGGAGAACCCGGCAGAAGCCAACAAGATCGTCAAGAAGGGCCTCGCCGCCGCTCAGGCCCGCGTCGCGGCCAAGAACGCCCGCAACGCCATCCGCCGCAAGACCGCACTGTCCGGTGCCGGCATGCCCGACAAGCTCAAGGACTGCTCGTCCAAGAATGCTGACGAGTCCGAGATCTTCATCGTCGAGGGCGACTCTGCTGGTGGTACCGCAGTCGACGCACACGACCCGCGCACGCAAGCGATCCTGCCGATTCGAGGCAAGATCCTCAACGTCGAACGTGCCCGCATCGACAAGATGCTCAAGAACAACGAGATCCAGGCCCTGATCACCGCGATCGGTGCGGGCGTCGGCGACGAGTTCGAGGTCGAGAAGGCTCGGTATCACAAGGTGATCTGCCTGGCCGACGCCGACGTCGACGGCAGCCACATCCGCACCCTGTTGCTCACGTTCTTCTTCCGCCAGATGCGTGAGATGGTCGAAGCGGGCTACGTCTACATCGCCCAGCCGCCGCTGTACTCCACCGAGATCGGCAAGGAAAAGGTGTATCTCAAAGACGACGTTGCAAAAGCAGCGTTCCTCGAGGAGCGGCCGAACCACAAGAAGCCGTTCCAACGTCTCAAGGGCCTCGGCGAGATGGACTGGGAAGAGTTGCGCACCACCACGATGCTCGACGGCACCCGCACCCTGTTGCAGGTCAACGTCGAAGAGGCAGCACTTGCCGACGAGATCACGTCGACATTGATGGGCGATGACGTGCCCTCCCGCAAAGACTTCATCACCAGAAACGCTCGCGACGTCCGCAACCTCGACTTCTGAACCGATTGACCTCACATGACTGATACCAGCGACACCCCTCCCATCGAACCCATCCAGCCGATCGCGTTGAGCGACGAGATGGAGAGTTCGTTCCTCGAATACGCGATGTCGGTCATCATGTCGCGAGCGTTGCCCGACGTGCGTGACGGCCTCAAGCCGGTGCATCGCCGAATCATCTGGGACATGGAAGACCAGGGCTTTCGCCCCGATCGGCCACACGTCAAGTGCGCACGCGTCACCGGTGACACCATGGCTCGGTTCCACCCACACGGCGACAGTGCCATCTACGACGCCCTCGTGCGCATGGCGCAGCCGTTCTCGCTGCGCCACCCGCTGATCGACTTCCACGGCAACTACGGCAGCCCCGACTTCGGCCCTGCCGCCGCGCGTTACACCGAGTGCCGGTTGAACCCGCTGGCCATGCAGTTGCTCGCCGACATCGACGAAGACACCGTCGACATGATCCCGAACTACGACGGCAACTTCGAGCAGCCGATCGTGCTCCCAGCCCGATTCCCGAACTTGCTCGTCAACGGCAGCCAGGGCATCGCCGTCGGCATGGCCACCAACATCCCGCCGCACAACCTCGGCGAAGTGATCGACGCTGTGGTGCATCTGCTCGACAACCCCGACGCAACCCCCGACGACCTGATGGAGTTCGTCAAGGGCCCCGACTTCCCGACCGGCGCGAGCATCCTCGGCAAGGCCGGCATCATCGACGCCTACCGCACCGGTCGCGGCTCGGTGAAGATGCGAGCCACCGTCGAAATCGAAGAGTCCAAGACCGGTCGCATGGAGATCGTGGTCACCGAACTGCCGTACCAGACGAGCTGTTCGGCGATTGCGGCTCGCATCCAGGATCTCGTCGACGGCGGTGACCTCGACGGCATCGCCGACGTCAACGATGCATCATCGGGTGGCAAGACCAACCTGATCATCACCCTCAAGCGCGACGCCAACGCCAACGTGGTCAAGAACAACCTGTTCAAGCTCACCCAGCTGCAGTCGACGTTCTCGATCAACATGGTCGCACTCGTCGACGGCGTTCCTCGTCAGATCAACCTGCGTGACGCGCTCGTTGCCTACGTCAAGCATCAGCGAGATGTCATCACCCGCCGTTCGCAGTTCCGCCTCGACAAGGCCAAGCGCCGCGAACACATCCTCGAAGGTCGCATCAAGGCCCTCGATGTCATCGATGCGATCATCGCATTGATCCGCGCGAGTGACGACGTTGCTGCCGCACGTGACGGGCTCATGGCGGCGCCGTACGAGTTCAGCGAAATCCAGGCCAATGACATCCTCGACATGCAGCTGCGTCAGCTCACCCGGCTGTCACGCCTCGACCTGCAGAGCGAACTCGACGAGACCCGAGCCAAGATCATCGATCTGCAAGAGATCCTCGACAGCCCCGAGCGCCTGAACACGGTCATCCGCGAGGAGATCACGGCGATCAAGGACGAGTTCGCCACACCACGCGTGTGCCAACTCACCTACGACGATGGCGAGATGTCGATCGAAGACCTCGTCGACGACAAAGAGTTGGTCATCGTGATGACCCAGGCCCAGTACGTCAAGGCGGTGTCGGCCGACTCGTTCAAGACCCAGGGTCGCGGCGGGCGTGGTGTGTCGGGCGGCAAGATGAAGGTCGACGACATCGTGCGTCACGTCATCTTCACCACCGCGCACGCGCACCTGTTGTTCTTCTCCAACCGGGGCAAGGTCTACCGGCTGCGAGCCCTCGAGATCCCCGAGCGCGAGCGCACCGCCAAGGGCATGCCCATCGTCAACCTGCTTCCGTTGCAGGCCGACGAGCAGATCCAGGCGATCATCGACACCCGCAACTTCGCCGGCGAGCGATTCTTGTTCTTCGCCACCAAGAACGGCACCGTCAAGAAGACCGCATTCGACGCGTACGACTCGACGCGTCGCGACGGGCTGATCGCCATCAACCTGCGTGACGACGACGAACTCGTCAAGGTCATCGAAACCGGTGGCAGCGACGACATCTTCATGGTGAGCCGCAACGGCATGACCATCCGCTTCGACGAGAACGATGTCCGGGCAATGGGACGCACCGCCGGTGGTGTTCGCGGCATGAAGCTGAAGAACAATGCCGACGATCGGGTGGTGTCGGTCGACGTCGCACGCGACGACACGGCCATCTTGGTCATGACCGAAGCCGGCTACGGCAAGCGCACGCAGCTCGACAAGTTCAACTCCCAGGGCCGCGGCGGTCAGGGCGTTCGTGGTATCAAGCTCACCGGCAAGAAGGGCGCCGTCGTGGCGGCGTTCATGGTCGGCCTCGACGACGAAATCGTTGCCGTGTCGAGCCATGGTGTCACGATCCGCATGGAGGTCCGCGGGATCTCCTCGCAGGGCCGCGATGCCACTGGTGTCAGGGTGATGAACATCGATGACGGCGATGCCGTCAGCTCGGTGGCACCGATCCTCGCTGTCGACGAAGACTGATCTGCGCTCGCGGCGAACGTGCCGCTGCTTGCGACATGACGTCGCCGTGTCCCACTACACGGAGGTGTGAGATGTCGACGTCAAGAGACGATCGGGGCCAGGCAGTGGTCATGGTCGTGATGATCGCAGCGGTGCTGTTCATCACGATGTCGGCAGCGCTGGTGGCGGCGGGCGGTCGGATGATCGATCGCACCCGCGCGCAGACTGCTGCAGATGCCGCAGCGCTGGCGTCGCTGGAGGGTGGTCGTCGTGCTGCGTTGGAGCTCGTCGAGCGCTACGACGCCGAGCTGGTTGCCTACAACTCGACATCCGACCAGGGATCGGTGACCGTGGTCGTTCGCGTCGGTGAGGCCACTGCGTCAGCCGCTGCAACCGATGCTCCTTGAGCGCACGTGACGGTTCGTTTCCCGCCACCGTGCCTACACTCGTGGAGATGAGCAAGACCGAGGACGACCTCGATGTCGATGCGCTCGCGCTCGATGACGACGTGCTCGATGACGATGCGCTCGACCACGACGCTTCCGAGTCGGAGCCTGAACTCGACGACGAGTTCGAGTCGTATGAGCTCCCTGAGATCGTCATTGCGACCGACGAAGGCGATGACGATGTCGAAGACGACGCTCGACGACGAGCCGGTCAACGCTGGCGCAGACGACCCGCTGATCGCCCGCCGGGATGACTCACCCGACGTGAGCGACGACCTGCTCGACGAGCTCCGCCGAGCCGACATCGACGGCCCGATCGTCGCCCTGGCTCCCCAGGACGACACCTCGTCGGCGATCCGGCGACCCAAGAGGTCCGCCGAATACGACCCAGCCCCGTTCCCGTTGCCGATGAACGTGCCGCGGATGCTGGGCCGTAAGCCTCGTGTGCGACGTGTCACCCGAGTGGTGCGTCACGTCGACCCGTGGAGCGTGTTCAAGATCGCGTTCGTCGCCAACGTCGTGTTGTATCTGATCGTGCTCACCGCTGGGGTGCTGCTCTGGAACGTGGCCTATGCCACGGGCACCGTCGACAACGTCGAGCGCTTCTTCGAGTCGTTCGGCTGGTCGTCGTTCGAGTTCAACGGTGGCGAGATCTACCACAACGCCTGGATCGCCGGGCTGTTCCTGGTGATCGGGCTCACCGGACTCGCAGTGCTCTTCGCCACGTTGTTCAATCTGATCACCGACCTGGTGGGCGGTATGCGGTTCACCGTGCTCGAAGAAGAAGTCGTCGAAGCTCGTCAGTCGCCGATGCGTCGGTTCGTGGTGCGGCGTGCCGAACCCGAGGTTCCGGTCGTGTCCTACGACGAGTCGGGCCCGTTCGTTCGCGAGGCAATCGTCGACGACAGCGGCAGCATTCCGCGTTGAGCTTCGGATTTCGATGTCGCCATTTGGCCTGAAGGTCGAGACCGACCGATAACCTCTCCGACTTGCCGGGGCTATAGCTCAGTCGGTTAGAGCGCTGCCCTGATAAGGCAGAGGTCACAAGTTCGATTCTTGTTAGCCCCACCAACCCGGCCGTGTGTGCAACGGCTGTCGTCGTGGTCCGACTGCCCAGCCGGTCGGTACCGTCGTCCGACTACCCTTGCGCCATGAAGCTCGTACGGCGGTCACTCGCTGCCATCTTGGCCATGGTGATCACCGCCACCGTCATGCGGGTGCGTGGAACCGGTGGGACACCGCCCCAACACGGGGGCTGGCGACCGCTCGAGCTCCCGGATCGCTGATGGTCACCGTCGGCCTCGTCGGCAGCGGCATCGTCGGAGAGCGGATCTCGCGCCGGCTCGGCGCCGTGCTCGCGGATGTCGGAGTCGTCGAGATCGACACGCGAACCTCACATCGCACGCCGGGCACGCTCGACGTCGTCGTGCTCGCGCATGAGGGCCCGCATGCACCTGCTGCTGCCCGCTTCATCGACGACGGCATCGGGGTGGTCTCGGTGAGCGACGATCTCGACGACGTCCAAGCACTCGTCGACCTCGACGACCGTGCACGAAGTGCCGGAATCCCACTCGTGGTCGGCGCAGGAATGTCGCCGGGTCTCACCGAACTGCTCGCACGATTGCTCACGTCTCGCCTTGCGTCGTGCGACGAGATCCACATCGCCATCCACGGCACCGCTGGTCCCGCATGTGCCCGCCAGCAACACCGATCCTTGGGCGGAAGGTCGCTCGGCTACCACGACGGCGCATGGATCCGACCCCCAGCGGGCTCAGGTCGCGACCTCTGCTACTTCCCCGAACCGGTCGGCCCGTACGACTGCTATCGGGCCGAGTTCGCCACCGCACTGTTGGTGCACGCCTCGTTTCCCGAGGTCACCCGGGTCAGCGCACGGGTGTCGGCGAACCGTCGAGACCGCTTCACCGCATGGCTGCCCATGTTGACGCCACCACACCGAGAGGGTGGCATCGGGGCGGTTCGTGTGGAAGTTCGCGGAACGGCGCACGACGGCAGCAGGTCGACGCTGATCGCCGGCGTTGCTGAACTGGTTGCAACGTCGACTGCTGCCACGGCGATTGCCTTCGTCTCGCACCTCGTCGACGGCCGACTCCCCGAGGGGGTGGTGCTCGCCGGTGACGCCGACCTCGACACCGTCGACCTGCTCCGCCTGGTCGGCCACGCCGGCGTGCGACTGCAGGACTTCACCGGTGTGCCGTCGGAGCGGCGAATCAGCTCGAATCCGTGATCGTGTTCGAGTCGTCGGTGTCGGTGGACCGATCGGTCACGGTCAGTTCCTCGACACGACTGGTGAGCCGCTCGACCACCTCGGTCAGCTTGTCGAGGCGATCGTCGAACGCCTCGCCGGTGACCATGTCGGAGATCGACAGTCGAACACTGGCGATCTCACGTGCGAGGAACTCGGTGTCGGCCTGGGTGCGCTCTGCGACCTCACGATCGTTCTGCGACGTCACGCGGTCGCGGCGTTCCTGACGGCTCTGGGCGAGCAGGATCAACGGCGCCGCATACGACGCCTGGATCGACAGCACCAGCGTGAGAAGCACCAGACCGCGGTCCCACGGGTCGAACTGAAAGCGTGCGGGCAAGACGGTGTTGAGCAGGATCCAGACGGTGATGACGACGGTCTGCCACACGAGGAATCGTGCCGTACCGAGAAAGTTCGCGATCGATTCGCTGAATCGGCCGAAGGTGTCGGAGTCGTACGACACCCCGACGCGCCCCGCAGCGCGAGGGGTGGTGAGGTCTTCGCGACGCTTCATGTCTCGACCGGTCGTTTGCGTCGTGTGCGCCAACCGACACCCAGCATTCGGTCGAGGACGTCGTCGACGGTGACCGCTCCGAGGCATCGGCCGGCTTCGTCGACCACAGCGACCGCGAGCAGGTCGTAGCTGGCGAGCATCTCGGCCACGTCACGGTCGGTGGCGTCGGCAGCGACCGTCGGGTCGTCGGCGACCAACCGCCCGAGCTGCATGTGCGGGGGCTCGCGAAGCAGACGCTGCACGTGCACGACACCGACGAGCTTCCCGGTCGGTGCCTTGTACGGGGCCTGGGTGATGAAGACCTGTGCAGCGATACTCACCACCCAGTCGGGGTCGCGGATCTGGGCGAGGGCCTCGGCAACGGTGGCATCGGGCCCGAGGATGATCACCTCGGGTGTCATCAGACCACCTGCAGTGCCCTCTTCGTAGGACAACAGACGGCGCACGACGTCGGCGTCGTCGGTGTCCATCACGCTGAGCATGCGCTCCTGATCGGCCGGTGCCATCTCGCCGATCAGGTCGGCGAGGTCGTCGTACTCCATCTCGTCGAAGACGCCGACGAGGCGGTCACGATCGAGCTGCTCGACGATGCGAACCTGCTCTTCCTCCGGCAGCTCCTCGAGAACGTCGGCAAGACGTTGATCGTCCATGGCCTCGGCGAGTTGTCGTCGCTGGTCGATCGGCAGGGCGCGCACCATGGCAGCGACTTCTGCGGGATGGAACTCGCGCAGCCGTGCCGCCTCGGCCTGCATGGCGGTTTGGACGGCGAACAGGGCGGGGACCTCGTCGAAGTCGACGAGCCGGTAGCTCGGCCGTCGCCGCAATGTGCTCTTGCGAGCGAGTCGGACCTTGTCGATCACCCAATAGGTGGACCGAGGGTCTTCTTGCGGGCGTAGTGCGATGTCGCTGACGGTTTCGTCGCCGATCTTGCGGTCGATCAGCTCACCACCGATGAGTACCTCACCGGGGCGGGGCTTGAACGGGTTGAGGTCGACGTCCCAGCTCCGCAGTCGTGCTCCGTCGCTGTTGAGGTCGGCGATGCGGTTGGCGCTGACGAAGATCCGTCGACGTTGGCTGTTCGCAACGAAGCCGACGACACGTGGAGGGACCGCAGGATCGCGTCCCTTGCCGGCGCGGCCCGGGATCACGACGATGTCCTCGATCCGCCCGATCGGGGCTCCACCGGCATCGAGAAGCGGTAGACGCATCACCCTGAACGCGTAGATCAGGTCACCGGCCATGGCCGCAGGCTACTCAGCTGGCTCGACTTGGACGAGCGTGTCGCTGTAGGCGACGCCGCCGCCCCACTCGGTGAGCGTGTCGTTGGTGAGACTGTTGGCGATGCGACCATCGGGGTGGTGGCGACTCCACCAACCAAAGGGGATTGCCACGACGCCAGGTCGCAACCGCTCGGTGATCTTGACCGGAACCTCGACCGAGGCGCGGTCGTTCCACACACGCGCCCGTGCCCCATCGACGAGCCCGCGGGCGGCCGCATCAGATGCCACGAGTTCGACGAACGGTCCGCCTTCGGCGGGTCCGTGCTTGGGCAGGTCGGAGTAGCCGGAGTTCAAGAACCTGCTGTGGTGCTTTGGTGTCAGCAGCGCCAGTGGGTACCGGGCGACCAGATCGGGGTCGCCGGACGGACCCTCGCGAGGCGCGACGTAGACCGGGATCCGCGGTTGGCCCATTCGCTCCAGGGTGTCCGACGCAAGATGCGCCCGGCCGTTGGGGGTGTCGAAGTGGCCGTCACCGAAGGGGCGTCCGTCCTCGGGGTACGGCGCGCGAATCCAACCGACTCGGCGCAGTTCGTCGTGGTCGATCGTCGGTAGCGCATCGCGCAGCAGGGTGTCGTCGTCGTCGAACAAACACGGCTCGGTGTAGCCCATCGCCCGACCGAGTCGACGGAACATGTCGGTGTTCGAGCAGGTTTCGCCAGGGGGGTCGATCGCAGCGTGGTTCCAACCGATCCACAGGTGGCCCCACGGGAACACGACATCATCGCTCTCGATCTGGGTGGTCGCCGGGAGCACGATGTCGGCGTATCGGGCGGTGTCGGTGAGGAACTGTTCGTGGACGACGGTGAACAGGTCGTCGCGTTCCATCCCTCGGCGGATCAGTTCGGCCTGGGGGACGGTGACCAACGGATTGCAGTTCCAGTTGATCAGCGCGTGCACCCCGGGGCCTGACGTTTCACCAGCGTGCGGTGCGGTGAGGATCTCCCCGAGGCGGCTCATGTTGAGCGTGCGCGGTTCACGGCGTCCGTCGACTCGTTCGAGGTCGGGCCGCATCAGCGCGACTCCATCGATGAGGCTTTCGCTGTACGAGCCGACGCTCTTGGCGATGCCCCCGCCGCGGTGCGCCCACGCGCCGGTGAGCGCCGGCAGGCAGGCGAGCGTGCGGTGGAACATCGCACCGTTCTCGTGGTGCTCGGCGCCGATCAGTGTGCGGATGCCCACGGGCTGGACGGTGGCGTAGTCGACTGCCAACTGTTCGATGACGTCGGCGTCGACGCCCGTGGCTGCCGCAGCTCGTTCGGGTGTCCAGTCGGCGACGCCGTCTCGCAGTTCGTCGAACCCGATCGTGTGCTCTGCGATCCAGGCCTCGTTGGTGAGGCCGTCACGGATGATGACGTGCATCATCGCCAACATCATCGCGATGTCGGTACCGGGCAGTGGTTGGATGAACCGGTCGCCGCGGGTGATGTCGATCGCGTCGGCGGTCAGCGTGCGGATCGGATCGATGACCACCAGTCGGGCCCCGCGGTCGCGGGCCTGCTCGATCGTCGGCCACAGGTGCCGATTGGTCAGCTTGGTGTTGGTGGCCCACAGGATGATCAGCTGCGAGTGTTCGAGTTCGAGCGCGTCCATGCCCCGCCCGGAGCCGTTGGTCATCCGCATGCCGTGGCCCACGGTGGGACCGCAGATCGCCCGGTCGAGTTTCGACGCGCCCATGTGCGCGAAGAACCGGCCATTGATGCCCATCATCGACAGCAGGCTCTGGTTGCCGGCGTCGGAGAACGGCAACACCGCTTCGGCACCGTGGGTGTCGATCACGTCGTGGAGTCGCTCGGCGATCTCGGCCAGGGCGTCGTCCCAGCTGACCTGCTCGAACTGGCCGGACCCTTTCGGTCCGGTGCGGCGCAGTGGGTGCAGGACGCGATCAGGCGAGTACACGCGGTCGAGGAATCGGTTGACCTTCGGGCACAACTCGCCAGCCGAGTACGGATGGTCGGGGTTGCCACGAAGCTTCACTGCCACCGGCGATGGCCCAGCTTCGATCGTCGACGGTGACCGTCCAGCCGCAGGTGTCGGGGCAGTCGTGGTGGCACGTGCCGTTGATCGTCCGGGTGGTCACTTTTCGATGATCTCGCGCAGGTGGGGCCACGCGGCGGCGAACCCGAAGTGCAGGGGCAGTTGGTCGACGTAGTCGAGGGGGAACCAGTCGACCTCGTCGGTCTCGAAGTTCATCGAGGCACCGAAGGGCTCGTCGACTTCGACGACCACCGTGGTGTAGCGCCAGTCGGTGGCCGGTTCGAACACGTACTGACCGAGCAGTCGGGGAGTCCCTGGCGTCGGGCCGACTTCTTCACTGGCTTCACGCAACGCGCCTTCGTAGGGCGTTTCGCCCAGGTCGAGGGCCCCACCAGCGCACGACCAGTTGCCACCTTCATGCGCCATCGCCGACCGTTTCTGCAACATCACGAGCGGCTCGCCGTGGGCGTCGTGGACCACGAACACCACACCGGCGGCGCCGTACACCCCCCAGCGCACGTGGCCGTCGCTGCATTGCATGAACCCATCACCCGTTCGTCGCTCCAGCACGACCCCACCCTAGGCCCGCACGATCGGGAAGGAATCGGCAGTTGGCGGCGTTGACTCTCGTTCGTGAGCAACTCCGAGACCGACATCGAGACGTTCGACCTGATCATCGTGGGCAGCGGGTCGGGCAATTCGATCCCGTCGTACCTCGACGACTGGAAGATCGCGATCGTCGAACGTGATGTCTTCGGAGGCACCTGTCTCAACCGAGGGTGCATCCCGTCGAAGATGTTCGTGTACCCCGCCGACGTCGCGGTGGCGGCACAGACCTCGGCAAAGCTGGGAATCGACACCCAGTTCAACGGCGCCGACTGGTCGTCGATCCGCGAGCGCGTGTTCGGTCTGATCGACCCGATCGCCGCCAGTGGACGCGACTACCGGGCGACGGGCACGGCCAACGTGACGCTGATCGAGGGAACCGCCGACTTCGTCGACGAGCGCACGCTCGACGTGGAGGGTCGGCGCATCACCGCCCCGAACATCCTCCTCGCGGCCGGTGCTCGCCCGGTCGTGCCACCGATCACGGGACTGATGGAGACCGGTTTTCACACCTCCGACTCGATCATGCGTCTGCCTGAACTCCCGAAGCGCCTCGGCATCATCGGCGGGGGCTTCATCGCGGTCGAGATGGGCCACGTGTTCTCCGGCCTCGGCTCACACGTGACGGTGTTCAACCGCTCGAACACCCTGTTGCGCGAGTTCGACCAGGACATTTCGGCCACATTCACCGAGGCATTCGGTCAGCGAGTCGAGCTGCTGCTCGGGCACGTCCCGACCAAGGTCGAGCGGGTGGCCGATGGCATCAAGATCACCTGCGCTGTCGGCGAGACGATCGTCGACGAGGTCCTCGTGGCCACCGGTCGCGAACCCAACAGCGACCTGCTCAACGTGGACGCTGCCGGGCTCACCTGCCACCACCACGGCACCGTGGCCGTTGACGACACGATGGCCACCAACGTCCCAGGCATCTGGGCAGTTGGCGACCTCGCCAACAACTACCAGCTCAAACACCTGGCCAACGCCGAAGCGGCGATCGCTTTCTGGAACATCGCGCACCCCGACGACCTTCGCCACCAGAGCTACAAGGCGGTGCCGAGCGCTGTGTTCTCGAACCCGCAGGTCGCCACGGTCGGGCTCACCGAGCAGGAAGCAACCAAGCAGGGCCGCTCATTCAGCGTTGGTCGCCGCGACTATGGCGGCACCGCCTACGGGTGGGCGATGGCTGACGAAACCGGCTTCGCGAAGGTGCTCGTCGACACCGAGACCGGTTTGATCATCGGGGCCCACGTGCTGGGCCCGCAAGCGTCGTCGATCATCCAGCCGCTGATCCAGGCCATGCAGTTCGACCAGCGCGCCGAAGATGTGGCCCGTCAGGTGTTCTACATCCACCCCGCTCTCACCGAAGTGGTCGAGAACGCACTCCTCGCCGCTCTCGACTGATCGGCGCTCACGCGATCCCGGGTCGCTGACGCGCAACGGCGCGGCTCGGTTTACGCTGCCACACATGGCAGTCCCCACGAAGAACTGGGCCGGCAACCAGCGTTGCATTCCCACACAGGTCCACGAGCCGCGTTTCACCGACGAGGTGGCGGCCATCGTGCGCAACGCAGCTGCTGCTGGCCAACGAGTGAAGGTCATCGGTGGGGCGCACTCGTTCACCGACACCGCGATGACCGACGGGCACCTGCTGTCGCTCGACGCGATGAACCAGGTGCTGTCCGTCGATGGCAACGAGGTCACGGTTCAGGCGGGCATCCGTCTGCGTGATCTCAACGAACGCCTCGACCAACTGGGTCTCGCGATCCCCAACCTCGGCGACATCGACGTGCAATCGATCGCTGGCGCAACCTCGACTGCCACCCACGGCACCGGCGTCGAATTTCCGAATGTCGCCACCAACATCGTCGGCCTCGAAATCGTCACCGGCGACGGCACGGTGCTGCGAGCCGACGAGACCCACGAACCCGAGCTGCTGCGCGTCGCGCGCGTCGGCCTCGGCGCGCTCGGCATCATCACCGAGGTCACGTTGCGCTGTGTCCCGGCGTTTCGCCTGCACGCTGTCGAGACCATCGAACCGCTCACCGATGTGCTTGCCGATTTCGGCAACATGATGCGTTCGACCGACCACGTCGAGTTCTTCATGATGCCCGGGGCTCGCCGATGCCAGGTCAAGCGCAACACCCGCACTCAAGAACCCGCGCAGCCGCAGGGAAGGCTCGGTTACGTACGCGACAAGTGGATCGGCGAGAACCTTGCGTTCGGCACCGTGTGCCGAGTGGGCCGCCGATTCCCGAGCCTGGCGCCCAAGGTGGCCGGTCTGGTGATGTCTGCCGCGTCCGAGCGCGAGACGATCGATCGCAGCGACCGTGTGTTCTGCAGCCCCCGTCACGTGCGGTTCGTGGAGATGGAGTACGGCATCCCCTTCGACGCGGTGCCCGACGCGCTCGGCCGGATCATCGACCTCGCCTCGCGGCTGCCGTTCAAAGCGATGTTCCCGATCGAGGTGCGTTCGTCCAAGGGCGATGACATCCCGTTGTCGACTGCCAACGGTCGCGACTCGGGCTGGATTGCGGTGCACCAGTACGTCGGGGTTCCGTACGAGGCCTACTTCCAAGGCGTCGAGCAGATCATGAACGACTACGCCGGCCGCCCGCACTGGGGCAAGATGCACTTCCAGAGCGCGCAGACTCTGGCGTATCGGTATCCCGAATGGGACACGTTCCAGAGCTGGCGCCACAAGCTCGACCCGACCGGCACGTTCCGCAACACCTACCTCGACCGGGTGCTCGGCGCTCCGTGACCGACTACGCGCACGGCCCGGTGTCGACGGCGCCGGACAGTGCACGTCGGGCGTCGCCTCCGACGAGGTCGGCGGGCAGATCGACGGTCCACGCCTGATCGAGACCCTCCGTGCTGCGGCTCCACACGATGCCGACGCCACCATCACGCAAGTGCATCATCGCGCCGGAGTCGCCGGGTTCGACGGCGACTCGTAGTCGGAGCCCAGGGCGCTGCACCTGCTCGTCGCGATAGATGTCAGTCGTGTCGATCGAGACTCGCTGCACCACTTCGACGTCGACCAACTCGATCGCACCGTCAACCGACGTCACAGCGATCAGACCGACGTCGCCACCGGCGGCGGGAACAGCGCGAAGCGGCGCCGTTGCTTCGACGGGGGTGGCCGGGCGCAGCGCCGCCACGTCCAGGGCGGGATCGAAGAACACGACCTCGGCGGCGATCGTGGTGTCGAGATGGTCGACGATCTCCACTCGATCCGCCCCGGCCACGACATGCGCTGCGGTGACCACGAGCCCGTCGCCGATCGAGGTGCCGACACCGAGCTCGGTCCGCGGCCCGCACCCGTCGGCTCGCACCCGAACGGTTGCTTCGATCACGGTGGCCGACCGACCGTCGTCGGTGCCGCAGGCCGCCGTTGTTCCCACCATCGACACCGCGATGACGGCGTACCAGGGCCACTTCACGACAGATCGTTGAAGTCGTGCGACAGCCAGATCGAGTCGTCGGCGCGAAAGCCGTGACGTTCGTACAGTCGGCGACCCGGTTCGTTGTGCGCTTCCGTTTCCAGGACGATCCGGGCGATCCCACGTCGTCGACCGTCGTCGATCACGTGCTCGATCAACTGTGATCCCAGTCCCTGGCCCCGCTCGACGACGAAGACCTCGTCGAGCACGGCCTCGCTCCCACCGGCCTCGATCGACCAGCCCCAGGTGAGCACCGCGTAACCGCGGGCGGGATCGACGATCCACACCACACCATGGGTGTCGTCTGCGAGCAGGGGAGCGAACGCCGATCTGGCACGATCGAGATCGAAGGGGTGGCCGTCGAGCACACAGAACTCGCGATGCAGTCCCACCAGCGTGTCGAGATCGCCGGGTTCGGCCAGCCGAACGTTGATCATCGAACGATCAGCTTGCAGTTCGCTCGGAGATTGCTCGTGCGACCGATCCATGACGCTCGAAGCGGTCGGCGGTGTCGAAAGCAGGGTTGTAGAAGACCAACCGATCGACCACGCCGTCGTACTTGGCGATCAACGCGTCGGCCAGACCGTCCCAACTGGCTTCGGTACAGAAGACCGCCAGGTGGTCGTCGGTGATCTCAGCGGCCATGGCGGCCATGTCGCCAGCCTTCTGCTTGGTGCGGATGCGATCGGTGGTTCCTTCGAATCCAGCCTCGTCCCAGATGAACGCATAGTTCGGTGTCGACCCGTAGAACGACAACGACGCCCGTGCCAGATCTCGGGCGGCAGCGATTTCGGCGTCGGTCTCGCCGACGATCGTGGTGACCGGCACGATCAGGGCGACGTCGTGAGGATCCCGCCCCGCCGCTTCGGCACCGGCAGCGACCGCTGGCATCACGTGGCGGGCCAGATAGCCGGGCTCGCCGATGGGATGTACGTGGATGCCATCGGCGACCTCGCTGGCCATGCGCAGCATCCACGGGTTGACCGCTGCGACGTCGACCTTGGGATCCGCGACCTCGATTGGCCCAGGGCTCCATTGCCGGGTGAGGAAGTCGAGATCGTAGAACTCGCCGTGATGGTCGAGCGGCTCACCTCGAAAACCGGCGAAGCAGGCCTTGACCGCACGCACGTAGTCGCGCAGCCGCGGCCCGGGCTGTTCGAACTCGGCGCCATAGCGGCGCACCACATGGGTGCGTACTTGGGTCCCCAGTCCGAGACGGAAACGGCCGGCGGTGAGCTCTTGCAGTTCCCAGGCGACCTGTGCGGTGATCATCGGACTCCGTGGAAATGCAACGGCCACGCCGGTCGACATCTCCAGACCGGGCGCGGCGAGCGCCGCGGCGGTGACTGCGGGGTAGGCAGTGCGGCCGCCTTCGGTGAAGAGCATCCCGTCGAAGCCCGCACGTTGGGTGTCCAGCGCCACCGATCCCATCTGCTGGAGTGCCCTCGGGAACGTCATCGCATCGACGCGGCATGAGCCGACCGTAATCTCGCCGGTGATGCATCAGCTTCACCGCGTCATGCTCGACGCAGCCGACGGGCGATTTCCAGATGTCGACGGCGCCGTGGAGATCCTCGAACCGATGGCGGGCGATCACCACGCAACAGTCGAGTTCACCGGCCACTCGTTCGTGCTCACCGATCGGGATCCCGGCGAGGTGCTCGCTCGCGGCGCCGACGGGTTCGGTGGCGCGTCGCAACCAGATCTCCTGCGGTGGCTGGCCGGCGTCGACGGGTGGATCGGGAGCCACGATGCCGTGCTCGCCGCCCGCGGTGTCGGCGCTGCGTCGAGCGAACAGCGGTTGCCCGAACGCTCCGATCTCGAAGATCACCCACGCGTCGTGCGGTCGCGGGCCCACCGCAGCGATGTGCTCGTCTACGGCGACGAGACGGGCCTCGTCACGATCGGGAGAGGTTTGGTCGGCCGTCTCGAGGTGTCCGTCGAAGCGTTCAGCGCGCAGCCGGCGGGTGCGGGTCGCAGCTTGATCGCCGCAGCATTGGTGCTGATTCCGGCCGGTGAAACGGTGTTCGCCCAGGTGGCGCCCGGCAACGCTGCATCGCTACGAGCCTTTTTGAGCTGCGGTTTCGTTCCGATCGGCGCCGAGACGCTCCTCCGTCGACGCTGATGAAGTGGCAGTGCTGCTGCACGGTCGCGACACGAAACTGGAACACGTTCGACGTGTGCGGCGCCGCTGACTCGCGCTAGACCCTGGGATCGACGTCGCGAGACGCCGAATCCGAGCAGTTGGGCCGGACTCCCCCGAGTTCATTCGAGGCGGCATGAACCACGACATCATCATCCGAAACGGAACGGTCGTCGACGGAACCGGCGCTGCCGCTCGCGTCGCCGACGTCGGAATCGCCGGTGACCGAATCGTCGAGATCGTCAACGCCGCCGATGGGGGCATCGGGTCGACAGGTCGACGCGAACTCGACGCCACCGACCGGCTCGTCACCCCCGGATTCGTCGACATCCACACCCATCTCGATGCGCAGCTTGCGTGGGACCCGATCGGCTCGCCGAGTTGCTGGCACGGTGTCACCAGCGTGGTGATGGGCAACTGTGGCGTCACGTTTGCGCCGTGTCGGCCCGATGACCGAGCCACGCTGGCTGAGATGATGGAGAGCGTCGAGGACATCCCCGCCGACGCGATTCTCGACGGACTGCCCTGGGACTGGGAGACCTACGGCGAGTACTACGACTCGATCGACCGGCTCGCCAAGGGCGTGAACGCCGGTGGCCTGGTCGGGCACTCGGCGCTTCGCACCTACGTGATGGGCGAGCGCGGGCTCGATGAGGCAGCCGCAACCGGCGATGACATCGCCGCCATGGTCCGCCTGCTCGACGAAGCGATGAGCGCCGGAGCGCTCGGCGTGTCGACGAGCCGGACGTTCATGCACAAGGTGCCCGACGGACGTCCGGTGCCCGGCACGTACGCGACCGCCGACGAACTGCTGGCGTTCGCCGAAGTCCTACGCGACCGGGGCGCAGGCGTCTTCGAAGGCGCAATGCGGCTGGGCGAGCGCGACAACGACGCCTACGACAACACGCGGGCCGAAGTGGCGCTGATGGGTGAGATCAGCCGTCGCAGTGGCCGCCCGGTGAGCTTTGGGCTGACCCAGAGCAATCGCCGCCCCGACCTGTTCGAATGCGTCCTCGAGTTCGTCAAGTCCGAGAATGCCGACGGCGCCAACGTGCGGCCGCAGACCACCGCTCGTGGAGTCGGCATCCTGTTCGGTCTCGAGACGCGGACGCCGTTCGATCGTGCGCCTTCGTGGAAGGAGCTGCGAGCCGCTGTCAACGGTCGCAAGTTGCAGATGGTGCGTGACGCCACGTTCCGGCAGAAGTTGATCAGCGAGGCCGACGTGCATGGAACACCGCTCGATCTCGACGGCGTCTTCGTCTTGCCGTCCGACGGTGCCCGCTACGACTGCCTCCCGTCGACCTCGCTGGCGGCGATCGCCGTCGAGCGTGGCGTGAGCCCGGCGGCGGCCTTCATCGAACTGGTCCTCGAGACCGACGGTGCGCTGGTGGCGAGCATGCCGTTCCTCAACCAGGATCTCGACGCGGTCGAAACCATGCTCGACGATCCGCTGGTCACCCTTGGCCTGGCTGATGCCGGAGCCCACGTCAGTCAGATCATGGATGCCAGTCAGCCGACCTTCTTGCTGAGCTACTGGATCCGAGAGCGCCAGCGTTGGAGCATCGAGGAGGCTGTTCGCCGGCTCACCTCCGACACCGCCGACCTGTTCGGCATTGCCGAACGCGGACGGCTCGAAGTCGGTGCGTTCGCCGACGTGAACGTGATCGACTTCGAACACCTGCACCTGCCGATTCCCGAATTCGTCGCCGACTTCCCGAACGGTGCTGGCCGCTACGTGCAACGTTCGAGCGGGTACGACTACACGCTGGTCAACGGCGAGGTGTTCATGGATCACGGCGAGCACACAGGGGCCCTCGCTGGACGCTTGCTCCGGTCGGGTCCGGCCGACGCCTGATCAGCAGCGTCGGCGCAGCTCGACATAGACCTCGTCGCCGACGAGGGACGTGAGTTCGTCAGACATCGAGTCGATCACCCGCTCGTCACCGCAATACGCCTCGGCGCCCTCGGAGCGTTCCGTGCAGCACCACGCCATCGTGCGTCCATGATCGCCCCAGTCGGCTCGGGACCATCGACGCACGGTGGCGAGTTCGGTGGCGGCATCGATCTCTTCCCAGTCGATCCGCAGCGGTAGCTGCCAGCACACCGAGGGCTTCCACTCGGTTGGTGACTCACCCGACTCGAGTGCAGCGATGTGCAGCGCACACCCCTCACCGCCGGCGAATCCTGGACGGTTGAGGAAGATGCAGGCTCCCTCGACCACTCGCGTGTGGGTGCGTGCCGCGTCGCCGAAGATGCCCGTCGCACCGCTGTCGTCGCCTGTTGGTGCGTGCGCGACGTGGTGGAACTGGAACTGTTCGGGTGTGAGCATGGCGGCGTAGGCGTCGACATTCATCGCTTCGGCCTGGCCGGGCGGCCCGTCGCCGAAGTGTGCTCCGAGTGAGCAGCAGCCCTGGTTGAGTTCGGCGGCTTCGTGGTCGAGGATTCCCTTGCAACCCTTCCCGAAGAGGCAGGTCCAATTCGATTCGAGAAACTCGCGTTCGAACCGCCAGACGGTTTCGGGTCGAACGATCTCGATGTATCGGTCGTCGGCGTCGAGTTGCTCGTCGCTCATGACTGCGTGAAGTGCACCGTTCGCCCTCGTGGGCCGAGGTCGGTGGTCTCGTCTGGGATGTCTCGGTCGAAGACGACGATGCGCCCGCCGCGTTCGGTGGCGATGTCGATGCCGTCGAGCGAGACAGCCAGCAGCGTGTCACCGTTCTGGAACTGTTGGACTCCGCTGCTGTGAAGGAGGTCGAATCCGTCGGTTGTCTGCACCGCGACCGAGCAGCCGGCGGCATCAGCGAGAACGGGCTCGGTCCCTGCCGCTTCGACCAGCACGTCACCGGTGCCCACGTCGACAACGGCGATTTGTGCGTCGGTTTCATCCGGGGCGGTGATGGTAGCGATGCAGGTCGAACCGGCAGGTGGCTGCCCGCTGACGGGAGTTTGGTCATCGAACGTGACGACGACAGCGCCTTCGCCGTCGACGATCGCGGTGCCGGATGTTCCGGTCACCACCAGCCGATCGCCGCTCGTGGTGACCTCACCCGATTCGATGGTTCCGATGTCGAGCTGTGTTGCGTCGGCGACGTCACCGTTCGACGACGACATGATGAGCACCTCTCCGTCGACGGTGACGAGGACGACGTCCGAGCCGCTGATCAGGCCGGCACGCACCGACGGGGTGCGACCGGTGGCGAGCGGTTCGCCGGTGTGGTCGAACACGTTGATGGTGGCATCGCTGCCCACGTTCTGCGCGGTGACGACCAAGTCGGTGTCGACGGCCAGAGCCAGGCCGGGGAAGAACGACGGTTCGTCGCGATCGAACGAGAAGAGCACGCTTTGGAAGTTGCCCGAGTCGGTGACCAGCACGTGGCGTCCCGTGGGTGCCGACAGCGAGTCCGCGAATTCGTAGCGGGCACCGACGACGGTTGCGAACGTGTCGGTATCGATCACGTCGCTGCTGGGGCCGTGGACCAGGAGTGCACGCCCGCCATCGGGGCGTGGCGCAATCAACGTCAGGGCACTTCCCGCCGACTTGACGATCGTGTTGGCGCTGAGTTCGAATTCTTCGATGCTCTCGTTGTCGATGTCGACGACGCTGACACCGTCGTCGCCTGCGACGATCAATGTCGAGCCGACGATGGCGGAGGCGTTCGGGGTACGAACACCCGACTCGATGCGCGACAGTTCGTCGCCATCGGCATCGTTGACGACCACACGACCGGTGCGGTCGTCGACCAGCACGATCCGGTTCCATTCGGCGCTGATCGCGCCTGAAGTCGTTTCGTTCGCGCCCGATCCGATCAGTTGGCCGATGACGATCGACGCGGTCGCCAAGACGGCGACGACGCCACCGACGACGACAGCACGACGAATCAGGTAGTTGGGCGACGGTCGTCGGCGCTGGGTGACGTCGACTTGATCGGTTGCAGCGTCGGAGGGCTCGGGGGCGTCTGAGCGCTGACCGGGTTCGAGTCCGTCCTCGTCGTCGAAGAGGTTCGGTCCGGACGGCATCGCTGCCGATCGTAGGCGCACTAGCGTCGCATCGCATGGAGTTCTGCTGCCCTCGATGCAATGGTGATGTCGTCGAGGACTTCTATGGCCCGTGTACGACATGTCGCACCCAGCTCCGAGACGTCTTCCGCTCGGAGGGACGCGTGGTCGAACTCGCCGAATACGAACCCAAGATGAACGTCACCCCCAACGCCGTAGCGCTCAAAGACGACTGAACTCCACGTTCGTGTGCCAGAACTGGTGGGTCGCCCCTGCCGGAACTGCAACGCAACGAGGGTCGGGTGGGTCAGTCGAGCGATGAAGGGAGGCCGCCGCCGGGGCGGAACTCCGACTGCTTGGATTCCTCTTTGGCGGCTGCGGCCTTGGCGGCCTGTTCCATCGTGGTCGCCATCGCGGCGGCGGCTTTGTCGTTTGCGAGGATCTTGCTGACCACGGCTTTCGACGCGCCGGCCATCAACTCGGCCTGGTGGCGGTTGAGGTACTCCTGCGACTCACGCAGCCCAGCGGTGAACCCGTTGATCTCTGGAATCACGTACCGCGCAACGAGGTCCCACGAGCGCATGGTGGCCTCGCGATTCGCCCAGTCGTGAGCAAAGCCGAGCACGACGCCGAAGCCTCCGGTGATCTCTTGGAGATGACGGATTGCAGCGACGAGGTCGTCGGGGGTGCCGATGACGCCGGCACCCGCCCCGGGCGAGCCGTCACCGACGGTCTGCTCGAGGAGTTCCCACTTGTCGTCGACGTGGGTGGCGTTGGGTCGCCCCAGCGTCCACACGTTGTATTCGTTGTGCCAGCGGTGCAGCCCGTCGACGGCTTCGTTGCGGGCTTGCTCGCGCGTCTCGGCGATGTGGAACGCCAGCATCACTCGCCAGTTCTTGCGGTCGACCGTTTGGCCGTGCTCGGCGGCGGCGTCTTCGGCGAAGCTCCATTGCGTTGGCAGCGCCTGGAGTCCGGCGGTCGAGTTCGACGCAATCGACAGCACCCCCATGCCGTACTTGCCGGCGAGGGTCATCCCCGACGGGGAGATCGACGAAGCGGTCACCATCGGCAGATCTTCCTGGAGCGGCAGCAGTTGGAGGCGAGCGTCGTTGAGGGTGAACCACTCGCTGTCGTGGCTGAACCGGTCGTCGCCGCGCAGCAGCCGGGTGATCACCGAGAGCGCCTCGTCCTGACGGTCGCGCTGCACCATGGGGTCGATGCCGAGTGTGCGAGCGTCGGAGGCGAGTGCGCCCGGCCCCGAGCCGAACATCGCACGGCCGCGACTCATGTGGTCGAGCTGCACGATGCGCTGAGCCACGTTGAACGGGTGGTGGTACGGGAGGCTGGTGACGCCGGTGCCCAGCATGATGTTGCTGGTGCGCTGCGCTGCGCCGGCCAGGAACATCTCGGGTGAGGCGATCATCTCCCAGCCGGACGAGTGGTGTTCGCCGCACCAGAACTCGTCGAACCCGAGCCGGTCGAGGTGCTCGGCGAACTCGATGTCGCGCTGGAACTGCAACGTCGGGTGCTCGCCGGTCGGATGGTGGGGGGCGAGGAAGGTGCCGAAACGCGTGCGTGACATGCGGCGATGGTAGGGAGCTGGGAAATCGGGGCTCTCACCGGACCATCGACGTGCAACGATCTCGAGGTGCACGCCTCTCGAACTCCGGGTACCGACCGAGGACGACGTCGCGGCGGTTTCGCGGGTGGTCGACGCGCAGGACATCGCATGGTGGGGTGAGCCCGACGGTGACATCGACGACGTCCGCGACGAATTCGTTCGGGTCGAGATGATGATGGGCTCGCTGGATGAGGGCGCCCGGGTTGCCGTGGTCGGCGGTGAGATCGTCGGCATGGCGTTGAACGTTGGCCACGGGCACACGGGTGTTGCCGTCGACCCGAACGCGGCCGATGCCTCGGCGGTGCGGCGCGCGCTTGTTCGAGTGGCTCGACAGCTTCGACGACGTTCAGATCGAGGCGCCGGCGCAGGACACCGACCGCCTGGCCGAACTGGCGTCGTTCGGCTTCGTGCCTCATCGTTCGAGCTTCGAACTCGAGCGGTCAGGTGTGGTGGACGACCTGCTCGAGCCGCAGTGGCCCGATGGCATCGCTCCGGTGCCATTCCGGCTCGGTGTCGATGACGCCGAGCTGCACGAGATGATCTACTCCGTTCTGGACTGACGTCCCGGGTCACACGGCGCGCCCGTTCGACGAGTGGCGTTCGGCGATCCTGGCTGGATCGTGGTTCGATGCCGACCTGGTGGTGATCGCACGAGAGGACGACGGCGACGGTCCGATCGTGGGCTGCGCACTCGGTCGGACGTTCACCGGAAGCGTCGGCTGGGTGTCGCAACTCGGCGTGGCCCGATCGGCGCGGGGTCTGGGCCTGGGTCGGGCGATCCTGGTCGAAGCGTGTCGGCGGCTGAGCCGAACCGGTCCTCGTGTCATCGGTCTCGGTGTCGAAGCCGAGAACGCAAACGCACTGGGGCTGTACCGCAGCGTCGGCATGGACATCGTCGCGCGAGTGGGTTCATTGCGAACGTCGTTGACCGCACACGGCGCGCTGGGCGGTATCGTGTCGGGTTCCGTTTCGGGACACCCCTTCGGGGACGTAGCTCAGTTGGCTAGAGCACCTGCTTTGCAAGCAGGGGGTCGTGGGTTCGATTCCCATCGTCTCCACCAGGTCTGACCAGGCGTGATAGCCTGATCGGCACTCCGGTGAAACATCGAAGTATCAGCGATGTATCAACCAATCGGACGCCGATCAGCACGGGGGTGCGTCATGGCGTGGAAAGCGACAGGTCAACCGACGGTCCGCAAACAGCGCGACAAGTGGGTCGTGCGTGTCGATGGCATCGACACCGCCACCGGCAAGCACCGACCACGTCAGCTCGGTACCTACGCATCGCAACGCTCGGCGAACGCCGCGGCGAGGTCGATGAAGACCGAGGATCGATCGACCGAGCGGGGCACCGTGAGTTGGTTGGTGCGCCGCTACGTCGCCAGTCGGACCGACATCACGGTGAAGGCACGCCAGCAGTACGAGTGGGCGATCCCGCACATCGAGAACGGTCTCGGAGCGATCCAGTTGTCGAGGCTCGATCGTGAGGACGTGGCGACGTGGATCGACGACCTGGCCGCCGGCGGGAAGCTGGGCCGTCGCAGCATCCAGATCTGTCGCACCGTGCTGCGCGCGGCCTTGACCGAGGCGGTCGACGAGGGACTCATTCCGCGTAGCCCGGCAGCTCGCGTCGGACTGCCGCGAACGGTGGCCAAGGAGGTCAAGCCGAAGGACGCCGTCGCGTGGGACGCGGCCGATGTCGACCGCTTCCTCGAGGCGACGGGCGAGCATCGCTGGGCGGTGGCGTTCCGGCTCGGTGCGCTGTTCGGTCTGCGACGCAGCGAGGTGCTCGCGCTGCGATGGGACGACGTCGACGTCGAGGCCAAGTCGCTGCGGATCGACGAGAGTCTCGTCGCCACCAACGAAGGCGCCGCGTGGAGCAACGCGAAGAACGAACGGTCCCGACGCGTGATCCCACTCGACGACGACACCGTTCGAGCGCTCACCCGTCGCCGAGCGGAACAGGCCGCCGAGCGTCTCGCGGCCGGCTCGGAATGGGAGGACAACGACCTGATCATCGCCACCCGCACCGGCCGGCTCGTCCTGCCCCGGTCGTACGACCGAGCGCTCGCAACGATCGTCGACAACGCCGGGCTGCCACGGCTCACGTCCCACGGGCTCCGGCACACCGCCGCGACCCACATGGTCCAGGGTGCTCGGGACGTCGGCGAGCTCCGGGCGATCGCCGATCTGCTCGGCCACAGCCCCGAGATGCTGATGAACACCTACGCCCACGTGCTCCCGCAGAGCCAGACCGCCGTGGTCGATCGGATCAGTCGTCGCACGACGTGAGCGCCTGCCACCTCCCAGAACCAGCTTGCATGATGTGTGATGACACATAGACTGTGGGGATGAGCCAGTTGGCGACCATCGCCGAGATGCGGCACCCGGGGCACACGATCCGTGAGCGGCGCACCCAGTTGGGGTGGACACAAGCCGAACTGGCTCAACGCGCCGACGTCGCGCAGGCGGACATCTCGCGCATCGAGAACGGCCGCCTCGACGCACGGTGGTCGACGATCCAACGGATCTCCGAAGCGCTCGAGTCGTCCACCAGTGTGCCGACTCGCAGCCTCGCCAACGCTCATCGTGGTCGTCGAGCGCCGAGGTCGACGGGAAGCACGACCTGGGAGCCGAAGGGACCGATCTCGTCGATCGCAGCGACCGATTCGTGATCCTGCGTCTGTCGCCGAGTTGACCAAGCGCAAGTCGGTGGCAAGTTGTGGTGACCGTCGCTCCGATCACGTCCAACATCGACTGCGAGCCGTGATCGGCAACGTCCCGTTTCATCTCATGGACCAACTCGACGACGCGCTCCGCCTCCACCTCGACCTCTGACGATCACTCGGAGATGCCAATCGTCACCTATCGTGCTCATACCTGGGCCACGAGGATGTTTGACAGAGAAGTTGCTTCTGCCTACAGTCACTTGAGGCCCGGTTGCCGCTCTCCGCGCCGTCGTATGCCGCCCGCCGTTGCGGGCGGACACCATCCCCCCACGAAGTGACGTCGAAGGACCACCGCACATGACCCTCTCACGACCCCTCATCAATCGGCGCCGCACGCTGACCGCACTCCCGGTCGTCGTGGCGCTGCTCGCCGCGACCGCCTGCGGCAGCGATGACTCCAACAGCAGCACCGACACCACGGCCGCCGCTGCCACCACCGCGACGCCCGACACGTCGGCCGACACGACGGCACCTGCCGACGCCGAGTTCTGGACCGCGACGCCGCCGAACATGACACCGGTCGACGATGCGACCGCCGCCGAGTGGCAGGAACTGGCCGAACTGACCCTCCAGATCGCCGAGGGAACACCGGGGGCCATCATCGCCGTCTCCCACCCCGAACTCGGCTTCTGGTCGACGGCGATCGGCGACGCCGAAATCGACGTCGACCCGATGACCCTCGACCACCACAGCCGCATCGGCTCGGTCACCAAGACCTTCACCGCCGTTGCCATCCTCCGGCTGGTCGACGCCGGCGAGCTGTCCCTCGATGACACGGTCGCCGATGTCGTCCCCGACGTCGCCGAGCAGTTTCCCGAGACGGCCGACATCACGGTCGAACACCTGGTGTCGATGACCAGCGGCCTGCCGGACTACGCAAACGTCGCGGGGTCCGCCACTGCGCAGGCCGTCGAGGACCCGACGAAGGTCTGGGCACCCGAGGAGCTGATCGAAGCGGCGCTCGATGCGTCCGAGGTGGAGCCGATCGGCACGCCGGGCTACTCGACGACGAACTTCATCATTCTCGGCTTGATGTACGAAGCCATCACCGGTGAAACGATCGAAGCGGGCATCGCGAGCGTTGCGGAAGACGCTGGTCTCACCGACACGGCGTTGCTCCCCGCCGACGAGAACGAGATGCCCGACCCGTCCACCCACGGCTACATCGACCCTGCCGGTGTCAGCACCCTGGCGGATATCGGGGTCGAGGCCGAGGCAGGCACCGACACCACCGACTGGTCGATCTCGTGGGGTGGCGCGGGCGGTGGCGCCTACTCGACGATCGACGACCTCTTCCTGTGGGCGTCGACCGGCTCCGGCAACACCTTGCTGTCGACCGAACTGGGCACGCAGCGCCTCGAGCTGGCTCCGATCGAGGGAGACGAGCTGCAATACGGGCTCGGGATCCTGCAGCAGGGCGTGGACGGATGGTACGGGCACAGCGGGCAGGCGATCGGCTGGGAAGCGCTCGCGTTCTACGACCCGGAGACCGGTGCGACGTTCACGGTCATGATCAACTCCACTGCCACGGCGTCGACGTTCGTGTTGTTGTGGAACGAACTGTTCGACCTCGGCCTCGACGTCCCCAGCTTCGACGAGATCGAGGCCGCGCTCGCTGCTCAGTCGTCAGGCGACGGCGCCGGTGAGTCGGCTGGCGACGAGGAAGCCGGCCAGGCGTCGGGCTCGGCAACGCTGTCCGTCGGTGACGTCACCATCGAGGCCGACATCGTCGCCTGCACGCTCGATCCCAGCGAGTTCGTCGCGCAGGGTGAGACCTCGCAGATCATCCTCTCCCTGGACCCCGACGTCAGCGGCGAGGCCAACATCGTCGTGTCGGGCGGCCTCCAGTTCGAGGGACGCGGCAGCATCAACGTCGATGGCGGTCAGGTGATCCTCGTCGGCTCCGGAGCCGAACCCGACGACAGCGCACCGGTGGAGGACTTCACCCTCGAAGCCACCATCGAATCCTGCTGATCCTTGTCGAACGACCGGATCGACCAGCAATGAATCTCCGACCCACACCGCCAACCGACACCAACCTCACTGGGAGTCCACGATGACCGATCAGGCCGCAATCCGCCCGACACGACCTTCCCGACGACGCCGTCCAGGCCTCCTCATCGCCTCACTGCTCGGCGGCGTCGCGCTCGCCCTCGGCGCCGCCGCGCCCGCCATGGCGGAGGTGAGCGGTGATCTGACCGTTGGTTCGACGACCCTCACCGCCGGTGACACGACGACCGTCACCGCGACGTTCACACTGTCCGGGGCCGATCCGGTGGATGTCGCTCTTCAGATCGTGGGACCTGCTACAGGACGGCCGACGTTGTCGTCGGTCACGACGACGGGTCCTCTCGGAACGTGCACAGTGCTCCCGAATCTGATCGGCTGCCCGTGGACTGCCCCAGCCGGTGACGGTGCGGTGGCGACGATCAGCGCCACCATCTCGACCTCGGAGGTCGGGGCGTGGACGATCCAGGCGAACGCTCTCCAGGCCGCCGGCATCCCCGAGGTGACACTGAGGAGTGTGCCGTTGACCGTCACGCCGGCGTACACCGCGACCTTCGGGGCGCAGTCACCGAACCCTGCGCCGCCATCGTCGACGCTCGCGACGACGGCGACCTTCACCCGGTCCGGAACATCGGACGTCAGCATCGGCGTCGACCTGGAGGGCACGGGTGGCGAGGGGACGTTGAGCAACTTCACGACGAGTGGCGGCGGGGTGTGCACTGCAACCAGTGACCGTGGCTTCCGGTGTCCGTGGCCGACCGGCGACCCGAACACGGTCACGCTCACGTTCGACGTGAACGTCGGCGCCGGCGCCGTTCCGCCCGACTGGACGCTTCGAGCCGTGCTGAGCGACGGCAGCGCGACCGCTCAAACACTGGCGACCCGGAGTGTCGTCATCCAGCCCCTGGCCACCACCACTACGACCATGGCTGCTCCGACCACGGCTGCTCCGACCACGGCTGCTCCGACCACGACCGTCGCCGGAGCGGGCGGAACCACCACGACCGTCGCTGGAGCATCGGGCCAGCTCCCCGCCACGGGGCCGTCGACCGCGACGACGACGGCGCTGCTGGGGGCAATGCTCCTTGCGTGCGGCGTGACCGTCACGTTCGCTGCGCGCCGCCGAGCCGGCTGACCGGTCGGCAGGCACGCCGTCCGTCGGAAAGCGGCCAGAGTCCCTTCCAGACCGCATGAAGACTCCTTGCCGGCGCGGACGTCATGTGAGGGCTCGTGCGACGCGTTCGGTCACCGTCGGTGGTTCGGCCTTCGGGATGCCGACGATCACCAGATCGACGTCGGCAGCGGCCATTGGTGACATCGTCGAGTGCACGCTGGCCGAACCCGATGTCGAGTTCACCGCCCAGGGCGAGACCGCTCAGGTCGAGGTCTTCATGACCTCCGACGGCAGCGGTGATGCAGGGGTGATCGTGTCGGGCGGCTTCGATTTCGAGGGTCGTGGAAGCGTCGGCTTCAGCCCCGACACCGAGATCGACTCCGCAACGGCGCTCCGGTCGAGAACTTCAAGATCGAGGCCACCATCGCATCCTGCTGACGACGCAAGAGGTGCAGCATCGATGCCGAATCCTCGACCGATCAGTCGGTGAGGATCCTGCGCCGACGAGCTTCGCTCACGGCTTCGGATCGTGAGGTGGTCCCGAGCTTGCGGTAGATGCGGCTCACGTGCGACTTCACGGTGTGGCGCGAGATGTGGAGATTCTCGCCGATCTCCGGGAGCGTGAGGTGACTGGCGAGGAGTCGCAGGATCGTCAGTTCCCGCTCGGTGAGCGGATCGACCATGGCGCGGTCGCTGCTGGCTGGCATCGTCTCGGTGATCACGGACGGCTCGCTGAACGGGACGTCGCTGCTCTCCAGGTCGACCCGGGCGGCGTCCACCCAGTCGGGAACGAACGGCGGGACACGACCGAGTCGGAGTTCTTCGGCCAGTCCGATCAGTTGCGGTCTCCACTGCGATCCGCCACGGTCGTGATCGATTCGCGCCTGTTCGATGGCGGGGATCGCGCTGAGAACGTGTGGTCCGATTCGTGTCGGCAGTACGGAGACCGCGTTCTCGATGTATGTCTGGGCGAGGTCGAAGTCGAGGATCAGACGGGCGGCCTTGGCGGTGACGACGAAAGCGTCGACCATTCCCGGGAGGTCCGGTTCACCGTCCTCGCGCCATCGGTCGATCGACCGGTGAGCAATCGCGAGCGCCTGGTCCTGCTTGCCGGACGCATCGAGTGCACCTGCCAGCACACTGAGCGCCGTCGCATCGGACAGTAGTTCGCGAGGTGATGCCATCAGCGCTCGGCCCGTGTCCACGGCCGCGGCGGGATCGCCGAAGAGGGCATCGAGTCGTACCTCCCAGTGGGTGAGAATCTCGTCGAACGGGTCGACCCGGCCGGCGGGGCGTCGTCGGAGAGCGTTTTCCCAGTGCATTCGCATGTCGTCGAGTCGAGCGCTGACTGCATCGTAGAGAGCGACGACGCACTCGAGACGGCTGGCGACCCAGTCGTCGCCTGGCTCGAGTCGTTCCGAACAGAACTCCCACCATCGCGCACCGTCCGGGTTTCCCATGAGGGCGAGTGCAACGCAATGATCGATCGCTCGTTCGTTCGAATCGGCGATGACGTCGTCGGGCACGGCTGTGAGCCAGTCGTCGAGCTCGCGGCGACGCGCACTCACGTACAGTGACTGGAACGAGTCGACGACGAGCCGATGTGCGCGGGCATGGTGACCGGCTGCGACAAGGTGTTCGATTGCCTCGATCGGACGATCGTTGTCGATCAGCCAATCGGCGGCGCGTTGGTGTTGCTCCTCGGCCCGTCCCGGGTGCCGTTCGCTCCTGCTCGTACACCAACAGCTGAGCCAGCAGCGGGTGGAATCGGTAGGTGTCGTCCTGTTCCTCGACGGGGAGCACGAACAGCTCGTCGGCCGACAAACGGCGCAGGACCTCCGAGCTGTCGATGCGTTCGGTGACCACATCGCAGATTCCGGGTTGGAGAAGGCGCAGTGAGGCAGCGGCGAACAGAAAGTCGCGACGATCCTGTGGTTGGCGATCGAGTACCTCCTCGAGCAGGAACTCGGCGACCGAGGAGTTGCTGCTCACGAATCGTCGAAGCAGTGCATCGGGGTCGGTGCCGTCGCGAATCGCGAGTGCGCCCAATCGGATTCCGGCGACCCAACCCTCGGTCTTCTCCTGCAGTTGCGTCGCGATCCTAGGATCCGACTCACCGGACGTCGTCGCCAGGAGGTGCACCGTGTCGTTCAGACGAAACGCGAGATTGCGGGCACGGACCTCGGTCATGTGACCACTCGCTCGCTCGCGCGCGAGCGGCACGGGAGGGTCGCTTCGGCTGACGATCATCGAGATGCAATGTCGGGGGCAAGCTGGCGAGCATCCACCGTACGAGTTCCCACTCATCGGGTGCGATGAGATGGGCGTCGTCGATCACGACCACGATCGGGCTGGTGCCGGGAGGGTCGGCGACGAGTTCGTCGACGAGCTGTGCGAGAATCCACGACATGTCGCCGTCGTCCATGTCGAGTGTGTCGAGCGTGCTCAGCGGTTGACCGGGGCGCGCTCGCTGGACGGCGCGTACGACGAGATCGACGATGCCCCGGAACCTCGACGGGGAGGCGGCGTGATACCGATCCAACACCAGGGATCCGACCGACGCTCGAGCCATGCACGGACCAGGGTGGTCTTGCCGGCTCCGGGAGGTCCGCACACCAACGTCCACGATGCGCCTGTCGATGGCCCGAGCCGAGCCTCGAGCTTCGGTCGCGGCACCGTCTGCGTAACGCGGGGCGCCAAGAACGTCGTCTGCGCGGTCGTCAGCCGATGTGAATCCGGCGGGGTGCCTGGCACGGTCGTGACCGTACACGAGGCATCATTCGTGCAGCAGGCGAGTCCCGTCGTTCTCCGACACGTGGACGTCGACGACCTGTAGCCCGAGGTCACGCACTCTGGTGAGCAACCCGTGGAGCGACGCATCGTCCGTGAGATCACCGGTCAGGATCGTTTCCGTGCGGAGTGCGACATCGTCGAACGCGGCCGCGACGATCGGTCCGACCGGTCCCTTGACCCGGACCTCGACGCGCATCACTCGCGCTCTCTTCGCGGGAGGAACATGACGACACAGCCTGAGCGATGCCCAGCCGCTCCGTCATCGCCCGGATGGTATGAATCCGTTCGATTCCGGTGCCTCGGACTGGTCCCGATGGGATGAGGTGATCGCACTCCGAATTGGTCCCGATGGGGCGATGCGTGTCGTGGGGTTCGATGGTTCACTCTGCAATGGCACGCACTTGCTGAGCGACTCAGTGAATGTGCCGCCCACCAGCAACCTTCGTCTCGACCGCCTCTGACCAACAGGGATCAACATCATGGACCTCAAGCAGAAACTCATCGACCTCGCCCGTCAGGCGACCGGCGACAACGAGATCACCGTCGCCGGTGACTTCCAACCCAAGGGCATGACGTGGAAGGTCGTCGCCGGTGCTGCCGCGGGCAGTGCCCTCGGCGACGCCGTCGGTGGGGATGTGGGCCAGTCGGTCGGCGCAGCGGGTGGGATGGTCGCTGGTCGCTATGCCGCGACCTCCGGTGAACTCCCGCCAGTGATCGTGCTCGCCGCGTCGCCCCACAAGCTGTACCTGATGACCTCGAACAACGCCAAGGGCATCATCCTCGCCAAACACCTCGTGCTGATCGACACGCTCGACCGCGACAACCTGAGCGTCGAGATGCACCAGAAGGCCACCGTCCGCACTGCGATCATCACCGACGAGTCGACCGGCCACGAGTACAAGGTCGAAGGCAAGCGCATCCTGTTCCACCACATGAACGACATGCTCGACGCCCTCGCCGCATCCGCCGACGACCACGAGCACGAGACCGCTGTCGCGGCGGAGTGATCATGAAGCGCCCTGTTCTCGTCACCGTGATCGGGGTCGTCATGATCGTCGTCGGCCTGCTCCAGCTCGGCACCGGCATCCTGCTCGTCAGTCAACGCAACGACGCCAGCGTCCTCGCCGATGCGAACGCAACGGCGAGCGAGCTGACGTCGATCGCCGTCACACTTCTCGTGATCGGCGCCCTGTCGGTGCTGCTCGCATTCGGGTTGTTGAACGGCAGCCGCGTCGCTCGCGCGCTGATCGGTGTGCTCGAACTCGGCCAGATCGCGGGGGGCATCTACATCCTGGTGAAATTGGACAGCAGCCACCAGGCCAGCGGCATCGGCCAGATCGTCGGTGGTCTGATCGTCCTCTACTTCCTGTTCGGCACCGAGAAGGCGAAGGCGTACTTCGCCCGCTGAGATCCCTGGGGAATGGCGTGCAGGCCAGTATCTTCCCCGGCAAGTAAGATTGAAGACCACCGGGAAGTCGGACGCGTCAGGCGACACCGACCTGACCAGAGAGAGCTGAGATGACCGACACCATCGTGGAGACGGGCGCAGCGCGAGCTGTCGACGCCGTGAAGACCTACGGGAGCGGTGAAACCGAAGTCCAGGCGCTCGCCGGCGTGACGGTGTCGTTCCCCACCCAGCAGTTCACGGCGATCATGGGTCCGTCTGGCTCGGGCAAGAGCACGCTCATGCAGTGCGTCGCCGGGCTCGATCGTCTCACCTCCGGCGAGGCGTTCATCGGCGAGACCGCACTGTCGCGGTCTGAACAAGACCGACCTCACGTTGCTTCGTCGCGATCGGCTCGGATTCATCTTCCAGCAGTACAACCTGATCCCGACACTCTCCGCGAAGGAGAACATCCTCCTCCCGCTCACCCTGGCCGGCGAGCAGCCCGATCAGGCGTGGTTCGACACGATCGTGCAGACCGTCGGCCTGGCGAACCGGATCGACAACCTTCCGAGCCAGCTGTCCGGCGGTCAGCAGCAGCGTGTGGCCGTTGCCCGTGCGCTCGTCCCTCGGCCCGACATCGTGTTCGCCGACGAGCCCACCGGTGCGCTCGACTCGCGCACGGGTATGGAGATCCTGTCGTTCATGCGCGAGGCGGTCGACAACTCGGGGCAGACGATCGTGATGGTGACTCACGACCCGCACGCCGCTTCGTACGCGAACAACGTGCTCTTCTTGGCCGACGGTCAGATCATCGACGAGATGCCGAATCCGACCGCGGAGCGGGTGCTCGACCGCATGAAGCGCTTCGAGGCCTGATCGGCCGTGTTCCAACTCGCTTGGCGCGGTGTGCGCCACAACACCGGTCGGTACATCGCCACGCTGATCGCAATCATGACCGGGGTTGCGTTCTTCACAGCGACGGGGTTCCTCTCCGATCGCGTGATCAATGCACTCGAGGGCGACGCGGTTCGCCAGTACGGGGGCGTCGATGCCGCCGTGGTCGTCGACTACGAGGCCGATGGTGGCCAGTTCGCCGACGATCTCCGGATCGGACAGGACACGGCTGACCAGATCGCAGCGCTCCCCGAGGTCGCTGCCGTCGGCGGCGACCTCTCCGGATCGGTCGCGTTCCTCGCCGAGGACGGCTCGACCTTCGCCGACGACGCCACCGGTCGACTGTGGATCGTCGACGACGAACTCAACCCGATCGACGTCGACGAGGGAGCCGCTCCGGTCGCTGCCGGGGAGATCGCCATCGACAAGGGCCTCGCCGGTGACGAGGATCTGGAGCTCGGCGACCAGGTCACGATCCTGACGCTC
>CAVQWE010000017.1:0-167784 GCA_963717385.1 Ilumatobacteraceae bacterium | reverse complement strand
CGGCGAGCCGGAACAGCTCGCCGATCGCTGAACCGATGAACACCGCAACGACGAGGCCGAGCGTTCCGAGGCGTGTGCGTTGCAGACCGATGATCAGCGCCACCGTGACCACGCCGATGATCACGGTGGCGATGTCGACTTCCCAGAAGTGCAGCAACAGATCGATCGCCCGCGTCACCCGGTTGTTGCCGCTGGCTTCGTAGCCGGTGAAGTCGTCGAGTTGCCCGAGCACGATGTTGACGCCAACGGCGCTGATGAAGCCGGTCATCACCGAGTTCGACACGAAACGGAGGAACTTGCCGAGTCGCAACAGGCCGGCGATGATCATCACCACGCCGGTCAGCATCGAGAGCGTGTAGAGCGCCCGAGCGGGGTCGTCCCGACCGCCCAGGTCGACGTCGGCCACGATGATCGCCATGGCACCGGTGCCCTGGATGGCCATGAACGCCGTGCTCGTGAACAGCGCGCCGCCGGCGAGCCCGAACAGATAGCTGTAGAGCCCGGCGACCGGGTTGACCCCGGCGAGCAGTCCGCTCGCAAGACCGTCGGGAACGCTCTCGACGCCGAGGACCAGCCCTGCCATCGCGTCGTCTTTGAGGGTCTCACGCCGGAACAGCGACCGAGGTGTCAGAACAGGGAACCGCATGGCTGTCCACATCATGACGCAAACGCCCGCTCTCGACCCGACGATGCACGCCCCGCCCAGGTCTGAACGGCCGGTGCGTTCCTCAGAAATTCCTCAAGACCGGCTGTGCGGTGCCGATATCTGCTTTGTATGGAAAAGGTCAAGGTAGTCACCAACGGGTTCCAGACGCTGATGAACGGCGCTGTTCCACCGCTGCCAGCGACCTCGTCCAGGTCGTCACCGACCTGGACCGCTCCGCTGGCCGTCCCGATTTCGGCACCGTCCACTGATCCGACCGCCATTCTCGACACGCTGATCGCGACCGTCGACGGGGTCCGTGCTGCCATCTTGGCGTCGGTCGACGGCTTCGGCCTGGCCCGCAGCACCTCGATGTCCGACGAGGCGTCGCACCCGGCGATGCTCGCCGCAGCCATCGGGCTTGCTCACCAACTCGTGGTGATGGGCGGCGGTACCACGCTTCGTCAGCTCGTCGTCGACCACGACGGAGGACTGCTGTTGGTGTGGCCGCTCGGCGACCAACGCGTACTCGCCGTGCTCGCGACGTCAACGGTCGAGCAGCGACGGGTGCGCTCATACGTTCAGGCGCAGGCTCAGCAGCTCATCGGAGCAGCGTCGTGAGCGCGCAGACGTTCAAGATCCTGGTCACCGGCCCGTTCGCGGCCGGCAAGACCTCGATGATCCAATCGGTGTCGCAGACCCAGGTGATCTCGACCGATGTGGTCACCAGCGGCGACGAGTCCGACGTCAAGTCGCACACCACGGTGGCGATGGACTTCGGTACCTATTGCCTCGACGGCGACGACATCAGACTGTTGCTCTTCGGAACTCCGGGCCAGGCCCGATTCCGCTTCATGACCAACATTCTCAAGGGCGACGTCGACGTCGTCGCTTTCGTGATCGACGCCGAAGCGACCGAGACCCACGCCGGTGCAGGCGTGGAACTCAGGGCGCTGTTGCGCGATCTGCGGGTGCCGGCGGTTGTCGCCGTCAACCGTTGCGACGATCTCACGGTGGCGCGCCGGTTGGCGCGCTCACTCGGTGCGCTCGACGGCGAAGCCGTCGTGCCGTGCCAACTCATCGACCCCGACTCCGGCCGGGAGGTCGTGGTCGAAATCCTCCTGACGCTCCTCGCGTCCATGGAGTCAAGCAAGGCGGAGGTTGCCTGAAATGATCCACAACACTGACATTGCGACCGAATCGGCTGAAACTGCGGCGCTCGTGGTCGATGGACCACAGCCCGTCTGGATGACGCTGAACCAGGCACGAGAGCACGCCTTCACGGGCGAGATCGTGTTCGAGTCCGACCCCGAGGTGCTCGCGTACCTCGACGACGGAGTCGTGTACTACGCGGAGCGAGCCACCGATGCCCCGCTCGGGCAGCGGCTGCTCGATGCCGGCGTGGTCGATGCGACGCAGCTCGAGGCCGGCATGGTTCGAATCGGCGATCTCGAACACCTCGGCCGCCTCTTCGACCGAGTCCCTTCGGTCGACCGTGACGCCGTGATCGTGACGGCCGAGCTCCTCACCGAGGAACTGATCGCCGAGCTGGCGAATCAGCGCGATCGCAGATGTGCGTGTCACGGCCTACCGACACCATCCCTCCGGCGTGCACCGTTGGTTCGTTGCACCATTCGATCAGGTGGTGGTGACCCGACCCCCGAGCGTGATCGGTCAACTCGATGGCACGGTCGTCGACGATCTCCCCAGCCTGCCGTACGGGCTCGAAGAGGACGACTTGATGATCGAGTGGGACGCCATTGTCGATTCCAACTCCGCCATCGACGTCGCCCCGCCGGCCGAAACCGACACTGCGCCCGCGACCGACGAGGTGTTGGCCGACGACGTGTTGGCCGAATCGGACGACGTGTCGGTCGACGACATCGATCCGGATGTCGCAGTGTTCGAGCTCTCGCTCGACCTGGCGGAGTTCGTCGATGACGTCGAAGAGCCCTCGATCGCGACCGACGCACTGATCGACGAGACAGCCGAGATCGTCGACGCCATCGAAGCGGACGAGGTCGAGCTGCCCGACTTCGAACTCGCCTACGTCGACTTCGACGACAGCAGCACGCCCGACGTGGAGATGTCCGAGTCGCCCGTGCCCGGCGAGACCGTGGAGGACCTGGAGGTCCGTGACGAATCCGGCGACTTCGAGTTCTCCGTCGTGTGGCCCGACGGATCCGAGGAGCCAGCTGACATCGCCGTGGTCGACTTCGACGAGACGATCGACGCCGAGCCGACGTTCACCGAGACCGATGACGGCGAGTTGCACTTCACGATGCCGCCCCTCGCGCTCAGCGACGAAGCAGAAGCGGCCGACGCCGATGTTCCCGATGACGTCGCCGACGCGGTGCGCCGAGCGATCGCCGCCATCGAGTCGGCCAGCGTGGGCGACCCCGACGAACTCGCTGTGACCGAACCTGCCGTGACCGAACCTGCCGTGGCCGAGGTCGCCGAGGTCGAGTTCGTCGAGATCGAGATCACCGAGACACATCGAGTTCGTCGAGACGGTCGACGTCGCAGCGGCGCCGGCGGTGCGTTTGCCACGTTCGCCCCGCCGACGATGGCGACCCGGGCCGAAGTGCTCTACGGGCAGATGTCCGATGATGGTTCGAGCATCGATGCCCAGTCGTCGTCGCTGGCGCCGACGATCGGTGAGCTCGCTCCGTCGACAGGCACCGTGTCGGTCGACGGCCATGTCGACAACGACGACAGTGCATCAGGCGACCGAGCTTCGGCGTTGCGCCGTCTGATCGGCAGCTTGCGCCGCAAGGATCACTGAGCGACCGTTGCGATCCTCGGATCGCACGCCAGCGCCCGGCAGCCTCGAGCTCAGTTCTCGGGTTGAGCGCTCGTTCGTCGCTCGCGGAAGAACGATCGCAACAGCTCGGCCGCTTCGGCCGCTTCGATGCCGGCGATCACGTCGACGCGATGGTTCAGAACGCTGCTGTCGAGCAGACCGAAATGGCTGTTCACCGCGCCGGCCTTCGGGTCGTGTGCGGCGTAGACCAGGCGACCCAGCCGCGCGTTGACCGCTGCGCCTGCGCACATCGCGCACGGTTCGAGGGTGACGTACAAGGTGCATTCGTCGAGGCGCCACTGTCCGAGGTGCTGTGCGGCGTCGCGCATCGCAAGAACTTCGGCGTGGGCGACGGGGTCGTTGGTGAGCTCGCGCTCGTTGTGGCGGGCGGCGATCACCTTGCCGCCATGCACCACCACCGCACCCACTGGCACGTCGTGGTGTTCGACAGCGGCGCGTGCTTCGCCGAGCGCCAGCGCCATCCGAGTTCGGAGCTCCTGGTCGTCAGCGCGCACCGACATGGCGGAGGGAGTGGGATTCGAACCCACGGAAGGTTGCCCTTCACACGCTTTCCAAGCGTGCCGATTCGGCCGCTCTCGCATCCCTCCCTGGTGTTCCGACAGCGCCGGAACGTGGGGACACGGAGGCTAGCCCCAGGCCCCGCCAATCCGTCCGCCTGGCAATGCATCGCCGTCGAGATAGTGTGGGGCCTGCTGGGCGGTTCGCCGCCGAGTGAGGTGGCGACCGGGTCCTGTGCAATGGGCGCCCGTGAATCAGGTCAGGCCGGGAACGGAGCAGCCTTCATCGGCATCGTCCGTGTGCCGCAGATCGCCTGGTCGTCACCTCAGTCGGCGGTTCGAACTGTCACAGTAGGCCCGGCACCGTGTGACTCTCAGCGCAGGCGGTTGGCGTAGGCGACCAGCTCGGGGGCACCCAACTCGTCGGCCACGGCGGCGAAGTCGTCGGTGGGTCCGGGCCAGCGCCAGTCGTCGACCGTTCCCACGTCGACCGCGGTGTCGACGGTGGCGATCTGCCTGAACAGCAGTGCATCGGCCAGCTGCGCCTGCAGCGTGGCCGACAGCTTGGCTGCACCCCGAAGCCCCGGCACGTCCCACTGCCCGGCTGCGGGCGGGATGTCCTCGATGTGGCCGTATCGGGCCAGCACGAGCGATGCGCTCTTGGCGCCCCACCCTGGTAGGCCGGGAAATCCATCGGCGGTGTCGCCGACGAGGCCGAGATAATCGGGAATCGATGCCGGCGAGACCCCGAACTTGGCTCGGACCCCCTCGGCGTCGATGATTTCGCGTTTGCGTCGGTCGAACTGCACGACCCGCGTGCCCTTGACACACTGGCCGAGGTCCTTGTCGGCGGTCACGATCAACACCTGCTCGACGCGTTCGTCGCGTTCGGCAACCAGTGCTGCTGCACCGAGGGCGTCGTCGGCTTCGTGTTCCACCATCGGCCACACGGTGAACCCGGCAGCGGCGAGCGCTCGCTCCATCACCGGGATCTGTTCGACGATCTCGGGATCCATTCCCTCCGAGGTCTTGTAGCCGGGCCACAGGTCGTTGCGGAAGCTCTCGACCACATGGTCCGACGCCACGCCCACGTGCGTAGCTCCGTCCTCGACCAGGGCCAGCGTCGAGGACACCACACCGGCGGCCGCATCGAACGGGCCGCGGTCGCTGTGACGCGAGGCCATACCGAAATGCTGACGGAACAGCTCGTAGGTGCCGTCGACGAGATGCACGCGCATGGCGCGCACGCTACGTCGTGATGTGGCCAGCGTTGTGCTCGGAATGCGTCAACTCCGTCTCAGCGAACTCTCAAGATCGGTCCTCGGATGGTCGATAGAGGTGAAGCGACACACCAGAACACATGAGACCTGACTGAGCCGATGACGAACTTCTCCCCCTTCTCCGCCCGATTCGCGGCACCGACCACGAGTGGCTTCGCGTCGTTCCGCCGAAAGGACCTGCGATGACCGAGCAGAACCGATCCAGCATCGTTCCGGCGGTCCAGCAACTGCTGACCGACTTCAGCAAGCAGGTCTCGACCGAGATGCAACGGCTGCGTGCCGAACTCGCCAGCGAACGGGCTGCGAGGCTGCAGAGCGAAGAGACGGTCCGGTCGTTGTTGCCGTCGTTCGAGCAGCGGCTCGGCGAGTTCTCCGCGCAGTCCAAGCGGCGCCACGAAGAGATCGACCTGCGCATCGGCCGGGTGACCGACGAGGCCAACGCCGGCCTCGCCGCTGCCGTCGAGTCAGCAGCTCGACCGGTCGTCAAGCAGCTCGAGCACCGCCAGGGTCAGCTCGAGCAGGACCTGGCGTCGCTCGACCGCAGTGTCCGCAAGTTCGATCAGCAGACCGGTGCGATGGTGCAGCACTTCAACGTGATGAGTGAGGCCACCCAGGCGCGTCTCGACGAGGTGTCGGCCCAGGTCGACGAGCAGCTCGACGGTCGGCTCTCGTCGCTGGCCATCCGGATGGACGAGGTGTCGGCCCAGGCGGCTCGCCAGCAGGCCGAGGTGTCGAACATCGTCGGGTCGAGGGTCGACCAGGCCGAAGACCGCGTCAACGAGCGCATCGTCACCGCCGAGGCCCGCATCAGCGAGACCGTCGGTCAACGCGTTGCCGACATCGACGCCTACGTCGGCCGGGTGAGTGCCGGGCTCGACGACTCCGTTGCCATGCTCAACGATCGCATCGGCGCTGTCGAAGCGCGCTTCGACGAAGTGAACGCTGCGCTCGATGCGATGGTGGGCCGTCTCGACAGCGTCGACGTCGATGCGATCGACGAGATGAAGGACCGTGTCGCCAGCGCCGCCGGCGAGGTCGAACTCGTTCGTATCGAGGTCGACCGGTTCCAGGAGACGATCGACAAGTCGATGGACAAGACCATCGGCCGCATCGTCGAACTCGAAACCCAGATGCAGGACCAGCACCTCGACGTCGAGACCGCCGTGCAGCTCGAACGCCTCGAAGAGGTCGAACGAGCGTTGCTCGCACTCGACCCAGGCCAGTTCGTGCGCCGCGAGGAGCCGATGTCTCCGCCGCCGGCGACCGCACCGAATGCAGTGAGTCCCTTGACCCCGCCGACCCCGTTCGAGCCGCAGGCCGCGGCGCAGCACTGAGACCGAAGGCAGTTGTATGGCACTCCGAAAGCCCAGCACGAAAGACATGGCCCCTCCGGGCGGCAATGGCGCAGCGACCGCGCTCGCCGAACCACCTCCGGCGGGCGAGTCGGCCGCTGAATGCAACGCCGTCGGCCAGGCCCTGGTCGCCGGCGGGCACCTCTCGCAGGAGTCGTTCGACACCGTGTCGGCCTCCACCAACGGCGACCTGCTCAAGTTCGGCACCTTGCTGCTGAGCCACCACGGTGTGGGTCGCAACCAACTCGCTGCTGCGGTCGCTGCGGTCTGTCAGGTGCCCGTCGCCGACATCTCGATGGCCCAGCTGAACGAGGAGATCGCCGCCGGGTTCCCCGAGCAGGTCGCCCGTACCCACAAGGTGATGCCGATCTCCGAGGAGAACGGCTCGATCCTGCTCTACGCAGCCGATCCGTCGCCGTGGCGTCGCCAACAGGTCGAATCGGCCACCGGACAGAAGTACGTGTGGCACGTCACCGACGAAAAGACGGTCACGTCGTTCATCGAGCAGATGTACCGCTCGACCGCCGACGTCGACAACATCGTGGCCACGTTCACCGCCGAGGACGACCAACGCCACGTGGCCGAAACCCTCGCCGAGGTCAGCCTCGACGACCAGGCACCGGTGGTGCAGCTCGTGGCCAAGATCGTCGGTCAGGCGCTTCGCGACCGCAGCTCCGACATCCACATCGAACCGCTCGACGACCGTCTCCGTGTCCGGTTCCGCGTCGACGGCAACCTGGTCGAGGCGTTCTCGTTGCCGCTGTCGGCACACAACGCCCTGATCAGCCGACTGAAGATCATGTCGGAGATGAACATCGTCGAGAAGCGGGCGCCGCAGGACGGCCAGTTCTCCACCAAGGTCGACGGTCGTCCGATCGACGTGCGTGTGTCGTCGGTGGCCACCGTGTTCGGCGAGAAGATCGTCATGCGTCTGCTCGACAAGTCGAAGTCGATGGTGAGCCTCGGCCAGCTCGGCATGCCCGCCGAGACCTACAAGACCTATTCGAAGCTCGTGCACGCACCGTTCGGCATGGTCATCTGTGCCGGCCCCACCGGCGCCGGCAAGACCACCACGTTGTACGCCACGCTGCTCGAGATCAACTCGACCGGCAAGAACGTCACCACGGTCGAAGACCCCGTCGAGTACGTGTTCCCCGGCATCAACCAGGTGCAGACCAACACCAAGGCCGGCCTCACGTTTGCCACCGGTCTCAAGGCCCTGCTGCGACAGGACCCCGACACGATCCTCGTCGGCGAGATCCGAGATGCCGACACCGCCCGCATCGCCATCCAGTCGGCGCTCACCGGCCACTTCGTGTTGTCGTCGCTGCACGGCACCGACGCCGTGGCGGCCCTGCACCGTCTGCTCGACATGGGCATCGAAGCCTTCCTCGTCGCCTCGGCGATCGTCGGCGTGGTGTCGCAGCGTCTGCTGCGCAAGACGTGCGAGAACTGCAAAGAGGAGTACACGCCCGGCGCCGAGGAGTTGGCGGTGTTCCGCCAGCATTCCGGTGGCAGCGAGAAGTCCGTCTTCTACCACGGCAAGGGCTGCAGCTACTGCTCGGGCACTGGCTACCGGGAGCGCATCGGCGTCTACGAGCTGTTGCGCATCACGCCCGAAGTGCGTCGTCTGATCGTCGGTTGGGCAACCACCGAGGAGCTTCGTCGTCTGGCAGTTGCTCAAGGAATGCGCACGATGCTCCGAGAAGCAATGCAGATGGTCGACGACGACATCACGACCATCCCCGAAGTCGTCCGAACCCTGTTCGCCCACTGAGTACCCAGAAATTCGACCGAGAGACACGGAGCATCACATGCCCAAGTTCGCCTACGCCGCAATCGACACCGCCGGCGCCCCCGTCGAGGGGGTGACCAAGGCCGACACCATCGGTGCGGCGCGCGCCATGTTGGTCGAGCAGAACCTGTTCCCGACCAAGATCGAGGAACGCCGCGGGATGCTCGATTTCGAGCTCACCAAGGAAAAGGTGAAGAAGAAGCACCTGATGCACTTCACGCGTCAGCTCGCCGTCTTCGTCAAGGCCGGTATTCCGATCACCGACGCACTGATCACGATCGGCGACGAAACCGAAGACGTCGCCCTGCGACGCGCGCTCGGCAACCTCGTCGACGACCTCCGCAACGGCGGGCTGTTCTCCGCGGCTGCTGCCACGCACCCCGAGGTGTTCCCCGACTACTACGTCGGCATCTTGCAGTCGGCTGAGCTGACCGGTCAGCTCGACACCGCCCTCGAGAGCCTCGCCGAGTACCTCGAGCGTGAGATCGACACCCGATCCAAGGTGGTGTCGGCGCTGTCGTACCCGATGGTGGTCATGGTGATGGCGATGATCACGGTGCTGATCCTCGCCGGCTACGTGCTCCCGCAGTTCAAACCGCTGTTCGAAGAGCTCGGCGCCGAACTGCCGTTGCCGACGCGGATGATGCTGTTCTTCTCGCGGTTCTTCACCGACCTGTGGTTCGTGACCGCCGGCTTCTTCATCCTGATCGCTGCCGTGATGATCTTCTTGTTCAAGCACCCGACCGGCAAGCTCTGGAAGGACCGCCTGGTCCTCAAGATCCCGATCGTCTCGGGCATCATCGACTACGCGATCCTCGAACGGTTCTGCCGGATCCTGTCGGCGATGATCTCCGCCGGCGTGCCGTTGCCCGAGGGCCTCAAGACCACGACCGACGCCACCAGCAACATCGTGTACAAGGAACGCCTCGAGATCGCCCGCGAGCAGATGCTCGAAGGCCAGGGCTTCTCACAGCCGCTGATCGACACCGAGCTGTTCCCGGGTGCTGCCCGCCAGATGTTCAAGGTGGGCGAGGAGACCGGCACGCTCGACATGCAGCTCGCCGTTGCCAGTACCTACTTCGACCGCGAGCTCGAGAGCCGCATCAAGAAGTTCACCACCATGTTCGAACCGATCATGATCATCTTCGTGGGCGTCATCGTGGGCTTCGTGGCCCTGGCGCTCGTGTCGGCGATGTACGGCGTGCTCGGCGGCCTGAAGGAGACCGCCTGACCGGCTCGGCCGGTCAGCGCGCGAGGACGAGGTCGACGAAATGCTGACCCACGAAGATCGCCACCACCGTGCCCAGGGCCAGGAATGGTCCGAACGGCACGGCCGTGCGACGCCCCGCGCGATCGAGCGCCATCATCGCCACGCCGACCACGGCGCCGGCGATGAACCCGAAGAACAGACCGGGCAGCACGATGCCGGGGTTGATCCAACCGAGGTACAAGCCCAAGAGCGGGGCCAGGCGCACGTCGCCGTCGCCCATGCCGCCCTTGCTGAGGATGTAGATCAGCCACATGGCCACGAGCGCGATCGCCGCGCCGAGCACCATCATCCAGATGCGTTCGGGTTCGTCGATCACGATGGCGGCCACCGCCAACGAGATCAGGCCGAGGACGATGCCGGTGTAGGTGATCTCTCGTGGCAGGCGCTGGGTGTGCAGGTCGATCCAGGTCTGCGCCACCAGCACTGCCATCAAGATGCAGTAGGCCGGGATTGCGGCTCGGGTGTCGTCGAAGCGGATCGCCATCAGCACGAACAGTGCTGCGGTGGTCAGCTCGACCACGATCGGCTCGATGCCGATCGGAGCTCGGCACTGGCGGCACTTCCCGCGCAGCACGACCCAGCTGAGCACCGGCACCAAGTCGAGCGGGCCCAAACGGAGCCCGCACGAACCGCAACGGCTCGGTGGTGCCACCACCGACCCGCCGTTCGGAACCCGATCCACCACCACCGTCAGGAACGAGCCGATCACCAGACCGGCCACGACCATCACGACGATCAGAAGAGAAAAGTTCATCAGCAAGTACGGCCCTCGCCCGCACGGCGTGCTTTGGCCCGAGCGGGAGGTTAGCCAACCATGTCCAGTCCAGATCCGATGCTCGAAGCATTGCTCAAGGCCACCGTCGATTCCGGGGCGTCCGACCTCCACCTCACGGTGGGTCGGCCGGCCACGGCGCGCCGCGATGGCGTGCTCGTTTCGTTCGAGAACGTGCCGGTGCTGACCAACGAAGAAGTCGACCGGATGATCTATTCGCTGCTCGACGAACGCAAGCTCGCCGAGCTGAACCGCGATCGACAGGTCGACTTCTCGTTCGGTCTGCCCGGCGTCGGCCGGTTCCGCGCCAACGCGTTCCGCCAGCGCGGCAACCTGGCGCTCGCACTGCGTGTCGTGCCGTTCCGTGTGCGCACCCTCGAAGAGCTCGGTGCGCCCGCAGCGTGCACCACCCTGCTCAACAAGCCGTACGGCATCGTGTTGGTGGTGGGCCCGACCGGTTCGGGCAAGTCGACCACGCTGGCCGCGATGATCGACCGCATCAACGACACCAAGCCGGTGCACATCCTCACCATCGAAGACCCGGTGGAGTACATGCACCACCACAAGACCGCAATGGTCAACCAGCGTGAGGTCGGCACCGACGTCGAGACGTTCACCGACGGCCTGCGAAGCGCCCTTCGTGAAGACCCCGACGTGGTGCTGCTGGGCGAGATGCGCGACCTCGACTCGATCCAGATCGCGTTGTCGCTCGCCGAGACCGGCCACCTGGTGTTCGCCACGCTGCACACCAACGACGCCGCCCAGGCGCTCGACCGCATCATCGACATCTTCCCCGGCGAACGCCGCGACCAGATCCAGATCATGCTCGCCGGTGCGCTGCAGGGCGTCATCTCCCAGCGTCTGATGCCGGCGATCGGCGGCGGTCGTGTGGCCGGCTACGAGGTGATGATCGCCAACGAGGCAATCCGCAACCTGGTGCGTGAAGGCAAGTCGCGTCAGATGCGCAACATGATCGCCACCGGTGCCGCCGAAGGCATGCAGACGATCGAGATGGACCTTGCCCGCCTCGTGGCGGCCGGGTTGATCGACATCGACACCGCGATGGCAGGGCAGCCAGTACCCCAAGGAGGTGCAGGCGCAGATCGCGACCGCACGTGCCCAGATGGGTGCGCACTCCACGTTGGCGTCCGGCCAGGCCGGCTCGTCGGGTTCGGGAACCTACGGCGGTGCTCCGGTGTCGACGCCGGGCGCGCCGCCCCCGCCGCCGGTCCCGGTCGGATCGTCGAACGGCGCCTGAGGCGTCGAGAACTGAAAGGTTGCCGTGGTCGTCAAGAAGTCGCCGTACAAGAACCTCGCCGGGGTCACGCCGTGTCCCGGCGGCTGGTTGGTGTTGCCCGCACGTCTGTCGGGCATCACCGTCGCCGCCGAGGACGCGTTCGTGCTTCCGAAGCTGTTCGAGGTGCTCGACTTCCGCCCGACGTTCGAAGCCGCAGCGATCAATGTGCCGATGGGTTGGAACGATCAACCCTCGGGCCAGTTCCGCCTGTGCGACAGCGAAGCGCGTGACTACGTCGGCTGGCCACGAATCACCGGCATCTCGGGCACGCCGAGCCGTGCGGCGGTCCACGGATCCAACGGAGAGGCTCGTGCGATGGAGCCGTGGATGACCAAGCACGACGTGCGTCGTCTGCGGTGGCTGCGCGAGGCCGAGCGCGAACTGCAGCCGTATCACTCGCGCAGCTGGTTCTCCGCCAACCCCGACGTGTCGTTCACGGCGATGAACAGCGACGAACCGTTGAAGACGTCGCCGTACCACGAAGACGGTCGCCTCGAGCGGCTCGAACTGATCCGTCAGCGGCTGCCGGGTGTCGACGACGTGGTCACCCGCACGCCACCCGATGGCGCTGCGTCGGTGCACATGCTGCAGGCCGCTGCGCTGCTGTTCACCGCCCGGCGTGCGTCGGGCCGGGCGATCAGCCGCATGCCCCTCGACCCGTTCTGGGACGAGAACGGCATGCGCATGGAAATCGTCCGCTGACCTGCGCGCAGTCGACGTCCCGAAACGCACGTGGGTCGCCGGACGTTCCGGATGTCGAGCGCTGACGTCGTGGTGTCGAGGTGACGCTCAGCCGTTGAGGGCGAGGCCGCTGATCGGGCCGTCGGGCTCGATCGCCGACATCGTCGCCGGAGGGCTCATCGGAGCCGGGACGCTCGGTGCGGGGAGGTCGGCTTCGCTCGGCGCTGCGGCGACGGGGGCGGCGGCAGGCGGCGGGCTGAGACGATCGAACATCGCCGTGATCGCCAGCGCGAGATCCTTCTGCTGCTGGCGGCAGTCGTCGAGGCCCTTCTGGATGCGGGCCACCGACTGCTCGAGCGCGTCGAGGCGTGATGCGGTGTCGGGTGAACCTTCAGGGGCTTCGCCGGTGAAGGCGGTGATGCGGTCGGCGCGTTCGCGCTCGATCAGCGAGGTGAGGCGCTGCTCGGTGCGCTCGGTGGTGGCACGAGCCTCCGACCGGGCGAGCTCGACTTGCTCCTGGGCGATCTGGGCGTAGGTGGCCAGCGAGGTGAACTGGCTGCTGATCTGCGACTCGACCTGTTCGACGCGGTCGCGCAGGTCGTGGATCTCGACGGTGTTCTCGGCGGCGGCTTCGTCGCCGAAGAAGTCGTCGATGGCGCTCGAGTCGAGCGTGTCGGTGTCGTTGATGTCGCGTGTCTTGCCGAACATGTGAGTGCCTCTTGCGGTGGTGAGGTGCGCCGCCCGCTGCGGACGCATGTAGAGGTATCGGTCCGGCTTGCCGCCGTCTTGAGCCCACGCTGAGACGCAGTTGATCTTTGGCAAATTTTCGACTTTCCACTCAAGGTCCGACACCAGGGACCGAAGAACTAACTGCGCAACGGGAGCTGGTTCTCACGGAGCGCATTCGTGAGACACAGCTCCTCCAGGAGCACCAACCAAAGAGCGGAAGGAACCATTCAAATGGAAAACAAGCAGGACAAAGGTTTCACTCTCGTGGAACTCCTCATCGTCATCGTCATCCTCGGCATCCTCGCCACCGTCACCGTGTTCGCCGTCCGTGGCATCACCGACCGTGGCCAGGACAACTGCCTGTGCAGTCGAGAAGCGGACGCTCGAGCACGGCAATCGAGGCGTACTACGCCCACGTACCAGACTGCACGGCGACCATCGGTGCCGCATTGCGACGACCGGTGCGTGGCACCGTTGCTGAAGGGCGCATCCGACTGCCGGTTCGTGCGCCGGACTGGACGCCTTCGTCTACACCGGCACAGCTACCCCCCGCGCACGTGCTGCGTTCGTTCCGGCTCACCGCTGCGAACGGCGGTAACGTGCGCCTGATTCGTCACTGACGAACCAGTAGCAACAACTTGATCGAAGACCCCGCCTTCGGGCGGGGTCTTCGTCGTTTTCCGGTGACCTCGTCCGCAGTCCTTGTGCGCTTCTTGACTCGTGGTGCGGGCGCCGACGCCGATGGACATGACGTGAACGAATCGCATCACCTCCGAGCCGATCGAGGCTTCACGATCGTGGAGATCCTCGTGGTGATCGTGATCCTCGGGATCCTGTCAGTGGCGGTGGTGTTCACCGTTCGCGGTGTCACCGACCGGGGCCAGGACAGCGCGTGCGCCGGCGATGCCCGCACGCTCACGCTCGCCGCCGACGCCTACATGGCCCAAGAACGCCTCGACGAAGTGCCCGCCCTCGGCACCAGCGACGACCGCTACGAACTGTTCCTCGTCGACGTCGGCATGCTCAAGCAGGTCTCGACCTACTTCGACCTCGCCGCCGACGGCACCGTCACCACCACCGGCGAACCCTGCCCGTAGCGATCACGCCAGGGGTCAGACCCCAGGCGTGATCAGACGTAGCGGCGGATCGCTCGGGTTGCCGCTCCGACGTAGCTGCTGCCGAACTTGATCGCGTGGACGACGAGCGGAGCGATCTGGTGCAGCTCGATGCGGTCCCACCAGCCATCGGTGAGGGTGGACACGTCCTGGTAGCCGTCGATCACCTCGGAGCCGTAGCCACCGAACAGGTGCATCATCGCCAGATCGAACTCGCGGTGCCCGCCGTGGGCCGCAGGATCGATGAGCCAGCTCTCGCCGTCGAGACCGACCAGCCGGTTGCCGGCCCACAGATCGCCGTGTAACCGAGCGGGCGGTGCGCCGTCGTCGAACCGGTCGAGCGTGGACGCCAAGCGGTCGAGGTCGTCGATGACGTCGTGTGGCAACGAACCGCGATCTCGGGCGATGCGGGCCAGCGGCGCGAAGCGACACGTCGCGACGAACTCGGCCCAGGTGTCGGCGGGAGTGTTCGGGAGCCCGAGACTGCCCGTCGTTCGCTCGTCGGCCCGGCCGAAGTGCGGTGCCCCGGACGCATGCAGCTCGGCGAGGCTGCGGCCGAACGCCGCTTCGTCGGGCGGCACGGACCCTTCCTGGATCCACTCGAGCACCAGGTGTCCCGACCGGCCGTCGCCCCGTCGGAAACGGCGACGACGGTCGGGACGTGCACGGCTCCGCTCTCGGCAAGCCATGCCAGGCTCGCCGCCTCGGTCGTGAAGAACCCGGCCGGTGGTGACGGATGCGTCTTCGCGAAGAACTGCCGCCCATCGCTCGTCTCGACGCGGAATGCGGCCGAGGTGTCGCCGCCGTGCACCACACTCGACGACGCCACCGTGTCGCCGCTGGCCCGTTGCACCGCATCGGTGATCACCGCGACGGCACGCTCGTGCATCACCTCATTCTCAGCCGGCGGTGTACTGGGCGGCGAGTTCGAGCACCTGGTCTTCGGGGAACGCCCCGACCCAGCCGGTGATGATCGTGCCGTCGGGGGTCATCAGGATCGCCGTGGGCTGCGAGGCCACACCGAGTTCGATCCACGACTCGAACGACTCGTCCCACAACATCGTGAACGTGGTGCCGCGGTCTTCGGCGAACTCTCGTGCTTCCTGCAGGCTGTCCTGGGTGCCGAGACCGACAACGGTGATCTCTGATTCGTGTGCTCGAGCGAACTGCTCGACGTCGGGCGCTTCGGTCCGACAGGTGGGTCAATGCGGTGCGTACATCCACAACAGGATCGGCGTGTCGGCCGGTGCCACGTTGCGCAGGTTGACCTTGTTGCCGTTGAGCACGTCGTCGACCACCACGTCGGGGAGCTGGTTGCCGGCGATGTCGGCTGCCGGGTCGAGCTCGACCTCGTCAGGCGGCGGCGGCAACGTGCTGCCGGCCGGCTCGCTCGACGAGTCGCCTCCGCCGCACGCGGCCAGCAGCAACACGGCGCCGACCGACGCGGCGGCAAGGCGTGACCGATTCGAACGGGCGATGCGCATGGCCCCAGTGTGGCCGTACGCATCAGTCGATGGGCTGCGGTTCACCGAACGTTTCGCAGTACGTACGAGATGTGTCAGACACATCGTGAACGCTCAGGAACTGGTGGGGTTGAGAAGCTCGCGGCGCAGAGCGAGCATCTTGGGGGCCGGTTCGCCGTCGGACCATGCGTCTGCCACGAGCACACGCTCGTACGACTCCCACTCGTGGCGCACCCCCGCCAGGTCACCCGAGCGTGCATGGGCCCGCATCCGCAACGAGATCAGCTCCTCGTGGCCCGGCAGCACCCGCAACCCCTTGCCGGTCGCCCAGAACACCGCATCGGTGTCGCCGAGCGACAACGCATGGGCGGCGAATTCCGCAGTGGCGCTGATCGCCAGCAGCACCAGGTTCGACGTGATGCCCTCGGCGTCGGGCCAGAGGTAGCTCGTGCCGGCGAACGGCAGATCGCGCACGAGGTCGACCGCCGGGCGCAGTGTCTCGAGGGCTTGGCCCGGAGGTTGCACGCGGGCACGAGCGAGGCGATCTTCGACCAGGTCGGCATCGGTGACCACCAAGTCGTGCACCGGGAGCTGCTCGGTGAGCGTGCGAGCCACCCACTCCTCGCCGTCGGGTGGGCCAACCAGCCGAGCGAGCGCCCGCCGTGCTTCGGACACGACGTTGGCGAACGTGGCATCTCGCACGTCGAGATCCCACAACGCGGTTCTCGCGCCCGATCGTGTTGCCCGGTCGCGGTGGGTGGCGAGCCACGCGATCAACTCGACCGTCTTCGACCGCTCGAAGCTCCCCGGCTCGCCCGTGCGGGCGCGCACCTCGACCGCGCCGAGCAGGCCGACCACGATCTCGTGCGGCCGCGGTTCGAACGGCGTCGCCACCTCGGCCAGCGCTTCGACGTTCGGGTCGGTGTCGATCGACTCGCCGATCGCGGCGTCGTCGGACCAGGTGATCTCGTCGACGGGGTCGACCGGTTCGAGTTCCCGATCGGCATCGACCAACAGCTCGCTGATCTCCGCCAGGTCGGCGGCGGTCACCCCGACCGGCACGAGATCGATCGACGTGCCGAAGGCGTCGAGGTGCCACCCGTCGGAGCTCCCGACCAGGCGGGTCGGCGACGACGAGTGTGCGTCGACCATCACGATCGCCATGCCATGACCGGCGGCGGGCAGGCGTTCGTCGTTGGCGACATCGGCTCCGTCGTCGGCCGACTGCAACAACACCACCGCCGGTTCCCACATCTCTCCGCCCGTTCGCAGCGAGCGCAACTCGAACGACGAGCGCTCACTCAACGCGGTGCTCCCCGCCAGCGAGCATGCCAACTCGACCGCTGCGTCGGCCGAACCGGTGACGTGTGCGTTGCGATGGTCGAGCAGCGCCGCCTCGGGCAGCGACACCCCGACGAGGTGAGCGACCTCGGCGAACTGCGACGACGCCAACGCTGCGGCCACGGCCGTGACGACCTCGTCGGCCCGGTCGGATCGGGCGGCCACGGCGAGCACCCCGCACGCTTCGAGGTCGACCAGCAACTCGTCGCCGGTGGCGGTCACCCCCAGTTGCACGAGGGCCACGCACGGCTGGCCGACCTGGCGAGCATCCTCGCCCAGCAGTTCGATGGGAACCTCAGCACCGAGCCGCCACGCCTGGCCGTCGCCGGTCCACGGCAGCGGCAACGCGGCTGGCGCCGTCAGGCGGAGCTCGACGTCGCCATCGGCGGACACCTCGATCCAACCGATCTGGCTGTCGGCGCCGATCAACGACCTGGCCGCGGCGCGACAGGCCACGTCGACTCGCAGCACCCGCTCGCCGGCATCGACGGTGCGAAGCCGCCGCTCGGTTCGGGCCACTTCGTCGCGCGGTGTCGGCACTCGATGCCGCGGCATCGCCGCCCGCAGCCGTTGTCGACGCCGCACCCCCACCAACGCCAGCAGGCCTGCGGCCACCAGCGCCGCGTGTTCGAGCCGGATCGGCGACGGCGCGTCGGGCGAAGGCGACAGGGCGGTCGGATCCTGCGAGGAAGCGCCGGCCCCACCGGCGGGCGGGCCGACCGTGGTGCTCGTCGTCGTGGTGCTGGAGGTGGGACTCGTCGGGGCCGTCGGCGTGAGCGGGAGCGGTCCGTTGGCGTCGAGTTCGTCGGGCGCTGGGTCGTCGGCGGTGGCAACGACGTCTGGTGATTCGGCACTCGGCTCGATGGTGTCGGCGATCGTCGGGGCCCAGTCGTCGGCCGCGGTGTCGGCCACGGGCTCTGCGTGAGGCGCTGGTTCCGAGGCCGCCTCGGTGTCGGCGAGATCGAGTTCCCAGCCGGGCAGGATGAGGTTCGGGTCGTCGAATGTGCGTCCGTCGCCCATGTCGTCGCCGGCGTTGCGATCCCAGATCTCCGGCCATGCCGCCGGATCACCGAGCTGCTCGTCGGCGATGTCCCAGAGCGTGTCACCCTCCTCGACGGTGTACGCCGCGGCGACCTCGACCTCGACCTCGACGGCGGTGTCTTCGGCCAGCACGAAGAGCAGTGGGTGCGCCCGTGGCAATGCCGGCCGGGATCTGCAGCGGCCATCCGACCTCGATGTACGCAGGGTTCGTGAAGCGTTGGCCGCCCGGCATGACGGTGCCGATGTTGGCGTCGATCAGTGCGTCAGCGATTGCGAGCACCAGCGACGAGTCACCGCCTGCCAGGTCGACTGCGATCGAATAGATCGACTCGCCCGACGCCACCACGTGCACGTGCACGTCCTCGACCGCCGATCGCTCTGTTGTTTGCGGGCTGACCGACGGTGTGACCACCGGCCCGGTGTCGGTGACAGTGGTCAACCCGACCGACGAACCGGTCGGCGCGGTGGCGGCTGCACGTGCGTCGAGCGTCGACGCCAGCGACGTCGAGGTGGTCATCATCGGCAGCATTGCGACGAGCCCAACAGCGATGAAGCGGGCGATGCGCTGCGCCCACCCCACCCCGCGAATGTCGGGCAGCCCCAGGCCGTGATGGCGTATGGCGTGCACCACCTCGACCACGGTGGTCACCACGATCACTGCGACGGCCACCCACACCACGCAGAGGCTGAGGCGGATGATGCCGTCGATGATCGTGTCGTTCGCGATGGGCGCCGCGAGTGCGTCGCCGACACCGTCCGATCCCCACGTCCACGGCGGGTCCGCCCCGGACAGTGGGTTGCCCGAACCGAACCGCGAACGAGCTGCTGCGAGCAGCCCGATCGGTGCGGCCACCGCCACCGCCAGCAACACCAGCACGGAGAGCGCGAACCGACTCCAATGCTGCGGATCGCGTTCGCTCACCTCGCCTCCTGTCCGTTGTCGTCGATCTGACTGTCGCCCGCCACACCAACAGTGGGCGGCCGAACCGACGAAGGGGAACACGCCTCGACCACGGTCATGGCGCCCGCTCGGCCCGTACCGTGCCGGCGCCCGTGACCGTGCGTCCGTCGTCGGTGATCGTCACCGACACCGACACACTGTCGGCGACCACTTCGATCGACGTCACCCGGCCATCGACGCCGTAGCTGGCGAACAACGCACCCGCCGTTGACGTCGCAGCTCGATTCGCGGCGGCCGGATCGACGAGTGTCGCCCCCGAACGCAGGTCGGTGATCGCCGCCGACTGCGCTCCTGACCGGGCGGCCTGGAACGCGATCGACTGCGCCGCCGAACGGTTCGACACGCCGCGGTCGACGTCGCGTGCGAGCCACACCAACCCCAGGAACGTGAACGCGAAGATCAGAGCGATACCCGCCACCAATCCCGAACCGCGGTCGTCGCGACAGCGTCGATCGCGCCTGTCCAGATCGCAACGTGTCACGGCGTCTCCTCGGTGGCACGGAGCGGATCGATGATCGCGAACGCCGTCGCCGTGGTCGCCTCGCTCGACGGCGGGTTGATCAACTCGAGGCCATCGGCCGACACCGTGCACGACACCGTGACCGCCACTCGCCCTCCCGGTCGGAAGTCGGACACGTCGACCGAGACGTTCGGGGACGCACAAGAAGTCGGATCGACCAGCATCGCCCGGCCGACGTCGTCGGCGGCGGCGACAGCTGCTGTGACCGATCGCTCTTGAGCGGCTGCCTGAGCGGCGGATTCGGCAGCGCTCTGCACGGTCGCCCGGCTGTCGACGCCACGTCCCAGGAACACGATCACCAGCGCCAGACCGATGGCGGCAGGAGCCAACAGCGCCAACCCGAGCGCGTCGGACGACCCGGCATCGCTGCGCCAGCGCACGCTCACGGTGTGATCTCCTCGATCGGCACCGCCGAGGTGACCGCCAGCGAGTTGGTGGTGCCGCGGAGGATTCCCGGCGCGTCACCGCTCACGGTGACGGTGACAATGCCGCCGGCGGAGCCCACCGAGACCACCACGTTGCGCAGGTCGGTGTCGGCCTCGAGGATTGCCGTTGCCGACGCCTGAGCGTCGCCGGCAGCGACCCCGGAGCGAGCAACGAGGGCTGCAGTGTCGCGAGCGATCACTCGGGCTTCGGTTCGTGCATGGCTCCACAGCGCCGCCTGGAACGCAGCGAACGCAAGGAAGACGAACATCGGCGTCAGCAGCGCCACCGCCAACGAGGTCGCTGCCCCTCGATCGCCTCGCAGGCGCGACACCACTGTCGTCGGGCAGGGGAGCGCCGATTCGACCATGACGTGCTCCCGCCCGGTCAGGGTGCAGACGGTGATTGCACCGGGGTGCTCGCCGTGTCGCGGATCTGGCTCCAGATGATCGCAGCGACCACCGCCACGCTGACCGCAGCGGCCGCGTACCACAGCACTTGCTCGATCGAGACCGCACCCCGATCGGTCGCCTCGTCGGTGGACCGCGGCCCCAGGGCGCGAGTGAGCACGGCGATCACGCCGGTGAGCATCAGCATCGGATCGTGCATGTTGGTTCCTCTCGATGGTTCGGTGGATCAGTTGAGATTCAGGGCTGGATAGATGATCAGCGCCATGAACAGCAGTGCCATGGCGACGAGCGGCGGGGTGACCTTGTCGTTTCGCACCCGGGCGTCGGCTTCCTGTTCGGCGGCGAGCGTGGAACGAAGCGTGGAGCACTTCGCAGCAAGGCTTCGAGCCACCGGCGCCCCCTCGGCGGCCGACAGCGTTGCGGTGGCAGCCACCTGCTCGAGTTCGACGATGCCGTAGTCGTCGGCGACTCGTTCGAGCGCTCGCACCAGGCTCTGGCCGGTGGCTGCTGCTTCGCGCATCCGTCGTCGCAGCTCGCGGAACAGCAGTCCGTCGCCTGCTCGCGCAGCCTGATCGAGGGCGCCTTCGTAGCCGGTGTTTCCGGCGAGGAGCATCGTGACCATGTCGAGGTAGGCGCCGAGTTGGTGGCGCAGATCGACAGCCACTTCGGCGCTGGCGGCCATCGTGGTGGAGTGCACGAGCAGTGGGGCGACGACGGCGCCGATCAGCGAGAGCGCGGCGGGAATCCAGATCCCGATCGACACGATGCCGAGTGCCTGCAACGTTCCGAGCAGGATCGCCGGAGCGACCAGACCAGCCAACGCTGCGATCACGAGGTAGCCGACGTGGGTGTCGACGCTGCGCCCGACGAGCCGCAACGGTCGTGCCCATGCCCGCGTCCATGCACTGGAACCACGATCGCTCGAGGAACGATCCGATCGAGCCAGCGGCGTCCGACGATCCGTCGGGTGCGGCATCGTTCGTCGCGGGTCGACGCAGGTGGGCCATGGCGCGCTCGAGCTTCGGGCGGGGCTGGCGCCAGCCTGACACGACCAACCCCGCGCCGGCGCAGAAGATCACGCTGCACAGCACCAGCACACCAGCAGTTCTCATCGCACTCCGCCCGTGGGGGTTTCGGTGCGAACGCTGTTCGTGGTGAGGAATCGACTCGGCTTCGGGAACCGGGCGAGGCGCTGCACCCGCAGCAACAACACCGCGTAGATCGCGAGCACCGCACCGAGGAAGAGCTGCCCGCCGGCGGTGTCGTACGGCTCGAGGTACTCGGATCGACCGAAGACCAACAGCCCGACGACGAGTGACCCCATGATCACGGTGAGCAGGGTGACCTCGCGTTGGATCGGGGCACGCTCGGCCTCGACCAGACGTCGTCGGTCGGCCTGCCGGCGCGCCTGCTCGGCGAGCGAGCCCAACACCGCCGCCGTGCGCGCTCCGCGTTGCACCGCGATCAACAGCCCGGCGGCCACGAGATCGCCGAGTGGGTCGTCGATGTCGTCCGCGAACCGCCGGAACACGATCGCCGGGTCCTGACGCCCGAGGCCTGCGGCCAATCGGCGCACCTGTGGCTTGATGGCAGCGGGACAGGTGGTCACGGTGGCGTTGATTGCCCCCACCGGTTGGTCGCCGGCGATCAACACGTCGCGAAGGTTCTCGATCCACGACGCCAACGCATCGATCCGTTGCACGTCGCTGACTCCGCTGACGTCTCGCCGCTGCCATGCTCGGATCGCGTACCAGCATCCGACCGCGACGACCGTGCGGCAACGGCCCAGCCCGACGCGGCGAGCACGATCAGCGCGGCCGCGAGCGCGCCGGCCAGACGCGCCCACCGGCCAGGGTCGGCGTCAGAGCGTCGGATCGGAGCAGGGTTGTCGTCAGACAGGAGCACCAGCACGGCCGCGACGCCAGCGAGCGTGGACGCGATGAGGACTGCCACGTCGAGCCTCATCGCGGGTGGCCTTCGACGGAGAACAGATCGGCGGGGTAGCCGGCGAGGTGGAGGCGCTGCAGGTGGCGTTGCGACAGTGGCGCCACCTGCACCAGTTCGTTGCGATCGTCGAGCGCCCAGACCTCGGTGCTCGACACGCCGCCGGCCTCGCCGAGCCCGCCGACCTCGATGATCGATGTCACGCGGCGCACGGCGCCCTGGTCTTCGACGGCGTTGCGGACCAGGTCGATGTGGACCACGAAATCGACGGTTTGGGCGATGAGCGACCAGACGGCGAACTCGGGCAGGCTCGTGTTCGACTTCGACACGTAGTAGGCGAGGCGCTGCAAGACGATGTCAGCGGTGTGCGCGTGAATGGTGGCGAGCGACCCGCGTTTGCACATCGAGGCGACGTCGAGCATGTCGAGCGCTTCGTCTTCGACGAGTTCGCCGACCACCACCCGGTCGGGGTTCAAGCGTCGGGTGAGCTCGACCAACTGACGGGTGGTGATCTCACCTTCGCCCTCGGCGTTTGCGTGCCGGGTGAACAGTGCCGGCGCGTCCGGATGGCGCGGGTCGTCCTCGAGACGCAGTTCGAGCAGGTTCTTCTCGACGGTGATGATGCGTTCGAGCGGTGAGACCTCGCCGAGCAACTCGGTGAGCAGCGTGGTCTTGCCGGCGCCCGGCGGCCCGGACACCAACAGGGTGAATCCGCACCGCACCAGCGCTCGCAACCGTTCGACCAACGGGTGAGGGAACAAGCCCAACTCCGCCAGGCCGGCCAGCCCCACCTGGCGGACCACGAAGCGGCGGATCGCCATGCGTGGATGGGTCGACACGCCGTGCTCGCCGCTGCCGCCGAGCACCATCACGATGCGGGCACCGTCTCGTGACTGCAGTGTGAGCATCGGCGATGAGGTGTCGAGGCGGCCTTCGCCCGTGCCCGTCATCCGTAACGCCATCCGCTTCTGGAACGACGTCAATTCGGCCGCCGACGTCCAGAGTGCTCCGACGTCGACCTTGCGGCCGTCGGTGTAGGTGACCCAGGTCGAGTCGGGGCCGTTGACGTCGACTTCTTCGACCATCGGGTCGCTCAGGTACGGCTCGAGGGGGCCCGCCCCAGTGAGTTCTGCCACCACTCGAGCGCGTACGTGCTGTTCGTCGGGCTGCGGGAGCGGTCGGGAACCGCGTTGCAGCCTCGCCTCGTTGACCGACGTGACCTCCTCGCTGATCCAGGCGCCGACCAACAACTGCTGTCGTCGCTCGTCGCCGGCCAGTGCGACGCCCGCGGTGGACGCAGCGCCTCGCGCGGTGTCGTCGTGTTCGATCGCTTCGATCAGACGGTCGGCGACACGGTCGGTCACCACTGCGATCACCGAGTCGAGGTCGCGGTCGCGGTCCGCATGGGGGCTGGGTCGGAGTCGAATGGACCGTCATGGCGTCTGCCCGCCGGGTCCGAGTCGAGCACCTGATGGACGGCGCTCGTCGACGAGCACGAACAGCGAGCGAGCAAGGTGAGATGCGTCGCGCATCAGCGGAAGCCGCCGGAGACGCTTGGCCGACACGCCCGTGCGCCCGGCGATCGTTGCGGCGGCGAGCGGGTCGTTCGCCAGCGTTGCGGTCAGTTGGATCGCCCCGGGGACCGAGTCGTCGACGAACGCGCCGATCTCGGTCGGGTCGAACGGCGTGCTGCCGATGACGGCGAGCACGATGTCGGCGTCGAGGTGGGCCAGCTCTTCGACCGTTTCGACGAGCCGCTCGATGCGCACCGTGGCTGCCGCCGCCGATGCGGTGGCTTGTCGATGGACGAGCACGATCACGTCAGCAACGCGCACCGCCGGTGATGCACCGAGGTCGGCGCGATGATCTCCGACGTCAGCGATCGCCGTCACGTCGGCGGTGGCGATCGCCGGCAGGACGGCGGTGGCTGCTTCGTCGACAGCGCGATGGGCAGGGCGCGAGCGCACGGCGTTGGCCACGAATCGGACCCCGGCGGAGCTCTGCTGGGTCATCGAAGCGACCGTTGCCATCGTCGAACGATGGTCACGGCCAGCGTCAGGCCCGACGTTGGCCACGATCGTGGCCAGTGACGGCTGCGCTGATGTGCCGAGCCACCCCGCGAGCGAACCGCCGCTCGGATCGGCTTCGAGCACGATCACCTCGCGGTTCGTCGGCCAGCCGACAGCGAGCGCGACCGCGATCGTGGTGGTGGCATCGCCGACCACCGCGATGACGGTCACGGCTCACCGTCAGCAGTTGCTGGATCCGGCGGTCGGCTCGACGAGCACCACCCGGACGTCGTCGGCAGCGGCGATGGTTGCGGCGTCGTTGGCCGCGACTTCGACCGACAACGACTGCAGTCCGAGCGCCGAGGTGGTTGCGGTCGGCAAGCCCACCACCCGTCCGGAAATCGATGTGACCGCACCGTTCTCGGCCGCCCGCTCGGCGGGGACCACCAGCAGCACGGGCGACCGCTCGCGCAGCCCCGCGGGGAGTGCACCATCGGCCACCTGGATCGCCACCACCGAGTTCCCGGCGCTCACCAGTGGATTCGGTTGCAGCGACTCGGCGGTGACGAGCGAGCCGGCAACGAGCCGAACCTTGGCGTAGGTGCCGACCAGCGAGTCGAGTCGGTCGCCGGCGATCAGATTGACCGTCGAGTCGGCGTCGACGTCGACGGTGCGGAACATGTCGCCGGTGATCTCCTCGCCGGCGGGCACGTCGCGGACGGTTTGCAGCACCGGTTCTGACGCGTCGAGGTTCGAGTACACCAACACGTTGCCGCCGATCGCGACCGCGGCGAGCGCCACGCCAGCGGCGATTCGGCTCCGCCGCCGTGACGCCGGGTTGAATCCCTGCCCGGCCGACGTCGAGTGGCGATCACGATCGGTGGCGGGACCCGGAGAGGTCGGTGTGCTGGTCATTGCATCGACGCTCCGGAGAAGAGCGTGTCGATCAGGGGTTGGTTGGCGAGTACCGCCGCCCACGCACCGAACACCAGGAACGGGCCGAACGGGATCGTTCGTCGTCGGCCGAGTACGCCGACGACCCCGCCGGTCAGCGCTGCGAGGCACAACGCCACCGCGCCGAGGCGCCAATCGATCGTGCCGACCGCAGCCCCGAGCGCCACCGACGCCTTGACGTCGCCGAAGCCCATTGCGTCTGGCGACACCAGATGCAGCGCGAGCACCGGCAGCGCCATCGCCAGTGCGCCGCCGACCAAGCCGCCGATCGTGGAGCTCATCGTGGTGCCAGCGGCGATCGGCTCGCCGAACGCGGCGCCCACCGAGAGCGCAACGACCAATGCGATCAACGATGCGATCGACCAGCCGTCGGGAAGGCGCCGTTGTTCGATGTCGATCACGGCTGCTGGAACCATCAGGGCCACAGCGATCAGTGCGGCGATCGGAGCAGTTCCCGCCAGGGCTGCAAGAACGAGCGCAGCGACGGCGAACAGTGCAACACCGACGGTGGCCGAGCGTCGCCCGGCGGACGCGTGCGTGACCCCGCCCGACCAGCGGTGCAGATGTGGCCGGAAAACGTCCCGACCAGGAATGAGTGAAACCCCCAACTCCGCCTCCTCGTCACCCACGGCATCCCCCGATGCCGTGGCGCGACCATAGCCGCGGTGCCACGGGCGAAATTCTGTCGGGCGTTGGCCTCACGAACCAGCAGTGGGTGCCGGCGGCCGAAATGCGGAATTCGAGTCGATCAGTTCGGCGAGAGCGAGCGCACGGTCCACTCCAACAGCCAGCTCAGGAAGTCGTAGAGGTGATGTTCGGGGCTGTCGGTCTCGTCGGCGGCGTCGGCCGATTCGTCGTCGGTGATGCCCAACATCGAGCCGAGGACGAGGCGGATGGCATTGATCGACTGCATGAACGCAATCGTCTCGCCCTCATCGAGGAGCACACGGGCGTTCGCCGGATCGATCGTGCGCGTCACCGACTCGATCGCCGCCAGACGGCTGGCGACGAGCTCTTCTCGCATGAGGCGCTGGTACTCCTCTTCCTTCTCATCGTCGTCGGGGTAGGCAACGGGGAAGAGGCGTCGGAGCAGTTCGTTGTCGTCGGGGCCGGTGATGAGCGCCTGCAGCTCGTTCATCAGGCGCGTCAGCAGGTTGCGTTCCTCGGTGTCGAGGTTGATCCGCCAGCCTCCCGTGACCGCTTCGACCGGAGCAACGAACCTACGACGAAGGGCCATCGTGCTCCATCGTGGCCCACAGGCTGTGCTCGTGCAGGCGGAACACGTGCATCTCGGCTTCTTCGCGGCCGCACGACGCCACGACGGCGCGGCCCTTCTCGTGCACGTCGAGCATCAGCTCGGTGGCCTTCTCGAGCGAGAAACCGAACAGCTTCTGGAAGACATAGGTGACGTAGCTCATCAGATTCACCGGGTCGTTCCAGACCAACACCACCCACGGACGGTCGATCGCCGCATCGTCGTCGAGCTCGGGATCGATCACCTCCGTGGGCTCCAGCGTGGTCGGCATCGCACCAGTGTGCCTCTGTCCGCCGTGGTTCCGCGAGACCTGGGCGTTGGGAACCACCGTGGTTCCCAGAGACCCGGGCGTGAACTGCGAGCTGGCGTTGGTCCTCTGACGAGCGTGGCCGGTACGATGCAGCGGTCATGTCCGTCGGCAGTCGCCCCCTCGTACCGTCACGGCTCGCGCCCGGCGGTGTCGCCCACGGGAGCCGCCGGACCCCCACCACGGTGGTCGGCGCCTACATCGCGCTCACCAAACCACGCATCATCGAGCTGCTGTTGATCACCACGGTGCCCACGATGGTGCTCGCCGAAGGGGGCTGGCCGTCGTGGTCGCTCATCGGCATCACCCTGCTCGGCGGCACGCTCGCGGCCGGCAGCGCCAACGCCGTCAACATGTACGTCGACCGCGACATCGACGCGCTGATGGAACGCACCCAGAGCCGTCCGCTCGTCACCGGGGTGATCGAACCCCGCAACGCCCTGATCTTCGCCATTTCCTTGCAGGTGCTGGCGTTCGCCGTGCTCTGGGCCGGCGCCAACCTGCTCTCGGCGGTGCTCGCATTCGGTGCAGCAGCGTTCTACGTGGGCGTCTACACCCTGTGGTTGAAGCGCACGAGCCGCCAGAACATCGTCATCGGTGGAGCCGCCGGAGCCGTCCCGGTCCTCGTCGGCTGGGCCGCTGTGCAGAACTCGTTGTCGTGGGCGCCGATCGTGCTCTTCATCGCCATGTTCTTGTGGACGCCCCCGCACTTCTGGGCGCTCGCGGTCAAGTACGCCGACGACTATCGAGCCGCCGACGTGCCGATGCTGCCCTCGGTGGTGCCGATCGAGGTCGCCGTTCGCCAGATGATCTGGTACACGGTGGCGCTCGTCATCAGCACCCTGGTGCTCATCCCCGTTGCCGGACTCGGCTGGATCTATGGCATCAGCGCTGCGGTGCTCGGCGCCATGTTCCTCGCGGGCACCCTCGCCCTCAAGCGCAACCCCACCACTGCAGTGAGCATGCGGTTGTTCGGCTTCTCGATCACCTACGTCACCGTGCTGTTCGGTGCGATGACCGTCGACGTTCTCGTCCGCAACGGTTGGTGACCCGTTCGGACCTCGAGTGCCCTCGCCGGCGCAGCGAAGCTTCGCTGGTGCTTGTGAACAGAAGATTCGCGAGGATTTCGGGCGCGCCGAGGTGTTCCAAGTAGTCTCGCCACCGTCGTGCCCTGCCACGTTTCGAGTTGCCCGCTGAGTACAGGGGCTACAGACAAGTGAGTGCCCAACCTGTATGACCACCATCGAATCAACCACTGACGCCGGCGTGACCGCTTCGAGCGATCACGATGCCGCCACCTCGAGCATGCTCGAATCGGTCGCGAGCGTCTTCACCTCCACCGACCACAAGGTCACCGGACGGCTGTACCTGGCGGGCGGACTGCTCGGCCTGGTCACCACCGTCGTGATCAACGTGTTGATCGGCGTCGAACGCCTCGACGGTGTCGACACCGTGCTCGGTTTCGAGATCCTCCCGCAGCTCGTCGATGCGCAGCGCGTCGGCCTGGTGTTCGCCACGCTCCTGCCGCTCGCCATGGCGGGCTGCATCGCGGCGGTGCCATTGCAGCTCGGTGCCCGGTCGATCGCCTTCCCACGGCTCGCATCCAGCGGGTTCTGGATGTGGTTCGGTGGGGCGATCCTCACCACGTTCGCTCTGCTCAACAACGGCGGCACCCTCGGCAGTGAGGCCGACGCAGTCGCACTGTTCATCGCCGGCATCGGCCTGATGGCCGTTGGCCTCACCGCCAGTGCCGGCTCGGTGGCCACCTCGATCCTCACCACCCGCGCACCTGGCATGACGATGCGACGCATCCCGCCGTTCTCGTGGTCGGCCCTCGTGTTCTCGCTCGGTGTCGTCCTGGTGATGCCGGTGCTGGTCGGCACCCTCGCCTACCTCTTCGTCGATCACCGCAACGCCCGCACCGGTTTCGGTGGCAACGAGGGCATCTTCACCTGGGCCGGATGGATCGTCACCCAGCCGGTCACGTTCCTGTTCGCCATCCCCGCCATCGGCATGCTGGCCGAACTGGCGCCGGTGGTCTTCGGCCGTCGGATGCCGCTCCGTGGCGTCATGTTCGCCGGACTCGGACTCGTCGGAGTCGCTGCGCTCGCCGGGGTCACCCAGCAGAACATCCAGAATCTGCCGTGGGCGGGCAGCCAGCTCAACGTCGACGACCTCGAGACCAAGGTCCGCGACCTCGTGCCGTTCCTGCTCTTCAACGCCTTGCCGATCGTCGGTGTGTTGCTGGTGCTGCTGGTGGTCCTGCAGACCGCACGCCCAGGCGAAGGAACCCGGTTCAACTTCGCGCCGTCGATCCTGTTCGCACTGTTCGGCTTCGGGATGATCCTGGTCGGCATGCTCGGCAACATCTTGCACGCCGCCGACGACCTCGACCTCCAGGGCACCGTCTTCGACGAAGCGGCCCTCGTCTACGTCGTGTACGGCGCCGTGCTCGCCATGATGGGCGCAGTGATCCACTGGGCGCCCAAGCTGTGGGGCGGCAAACTCGCCTCGTCGAGCGCGGCCCCGCTGGCGCTGCTCGGCCTGGCAGCCACGATCCTGGCTGCCTTCCCGCTCTACATCGCCGGATTCCTCGACCAGCCTGCCGGCATCGCCTACGACGACGATGACCTCATGCTCTGGAACCTGATCTCGCTCGTCGGGCACGCCCTGATGGCGCTCACCGTGCTCGGCTTCATCGCACTGCTCCTCGCTTCGCTGCGTGGTCGCGATGGTGTCGGCGACGACCCGTGGGACGCGCAGACGCTCGAGTGGGTCACCACGTCGCCCGCACCCCGCGACAACTTCGTCGACGTCCCGGTGGTCCATTCCGCCGAGCCGCTGCTCGATCTCAAGTCGGCCTCCAACAACGGGAGCAACGCCTGATGCACGCACTTCCCGCAGCCCCGCCACCGGCGCCTCAGCGCCAGATGCTCGTCGGCGCGTCCCTCGCGGTCGTGGCCATGACGATGTTGTCGGGCAGCATGCTGGCCGTCTGGGCCTTGCAGCGCCGCGAGGCCATCGACGCCACCGGCACGTGGCTTCCCGACAGTGTCACGATCCCCGAAGTGCCCACCAACGTGATGCTGATCGCCTTCGTCGGGATCTGCGTGTTCGGCCAGTGGGCGGTGTGGAGCGCGAAGCGTGACGATCGTCCGCACACGGTGCTGGCACTCGGCTGCACCGCGCTGGTGGCCCTGCTCGTGATCAACGCCCAAGCGTTCGTGTACGTGCGCATGGGCCTCGGTGCCGGCGACGGCACCTACGCAGCGATGTTCTACGCGATCACCGGCATGTTCATGTTGCTGATGATCATCGGCGTGGTGTTCACCACCGTCACCGCCTTCCGATACATCGGCGGTCGCTCCGGCGACCAGGAGATCCTCGTTTCCCACGCCATCTACTGGTACGCGATGTCGGCGATCTTCGCCGCCATCTGGTTCCTCGTCTACGTCACCAAGTGAGCGACTGAATGTTGACCACCGGCTCCAAATTCCTCATCGGCTCCGCCGTCCTGGCCGCCGTCTCGGCAATCGCGTACGGCGTTGCCCAAGACGGTGTCATGGGCACCGTCGGCCTCGTCTCCGCGGCGTTCGCGTTGGCGTTCCTCGCGGGAATCAACATCTACACCCGCGACTCGAACATCTGGGACGACGAGATCTCGTCGGTCGAGACCGCACCAGCCGCAGCGCGTCCGCCGGCCAACAGCATCTGGCCGATGGCGTTCGCCCTCGGCGCCGCAGTCCTCACTGTCGGACTGGTCACCTATCAGGCGGTGTTCATCGTCGGTGTGGTGCTGTTGCTCGCCGCCGGCGCCGAATGGACCGCCGAGGCATGGGCCGAGCGGGCATCTGCCGACACTGCCTACAACGCCGAGGTGCGCAGCCGGATCGCCAACCCGCTCGAGTTCCCGCTGGCTGCCGCCATCGGCATCGGCATCATCGTCTACGCGTTCAGTCGCATCATGCTCTGGCTGTCGAAGACCAACACCGTGGTGTTCTTCTCGGTGATGGGAGCGATCATCCTGACCGTGGCGTTCCTCCTCGCCTACCGTCCGGGCATCAAGTCCCGCGCGGCGGTCGGAGCCATCGCAGTCGGGCGTGATCGCGCTGGTGGCCGGCGGAGCCGCTGCCGGCCTCGACGGAGAGCGTGAGATCCACGAGCACGAGACCACCGAAGGTCTCACCGAAGAGGGTTCGGACATCTGCAGCAGCACCGAGGAGTTCGAAGCCGACGAGAAGGCCTCGCAATCGGTCGGTGCACGGGCCGCTGTTGCCGCAACGATCACCTTGACCGAGGACGGCCAACTCACCTACGAGGTCAACGGGCCTGCCGAATCGCCGGTGCTCTCGCTGCCCCGCTCGAACCCCAACAACATCCTCTTCGTCAACGAGTCCGACGAAGACCGCCGCCTGTCGCTCGACCTCGACGTCCTCGTGAACGACGAGGGAGAAGAGGTTCCCTACCAGGTCTGCACCACGCTCGTGGTGCCCGGCGGTGAGCAGAACAAGACGGTCACGATCGGTGCACCGAGCATCATCGCCCCCGACGGCTACTTCTTCTTCGTGCCCGGTGTCGAGTCGGCCCGCCTCGAACTGGTCGTGCCATGAGTAACCCCCGAACGAAAAGGCATCAATTGAAAACCGCGAGTACGTTGCACAAGATGAGTCGCCGCACACGCATCGCACTGGTCGCCGGCTTCGGCGCGTTGCTCGCCGGATGCGCCCAGGATGCTCCCCAGGACACCTGGGATCCGGCGGGACCGAACGCGCAGATGATCAACGACCTCGACTGGGTCGTGTTCTCGATCGCCGGCGTCGTCGGCCTCATCGTGCTCACCTTCGTGGCGATCATCGTCGTGAAATTCCGCGACCGTGGTCAGGCCATCCCCGAACAGACTCATGGCAAGCCGGCGCTCGAGATCGCACTCACGATCCTGCCCGCACTGATCCTCATCGGTATCGCCATCCCCACCGTGGGCACGATCATGGCGCTCAACGAAACCGACGACACCGAGTGCATCATCAACGTGACCGGCCAGCAGTGGTGGTGGGAGATCGACTACGCCCAGCAGGACGGTTGCGGCGGTATCAGCGAGCCGATCGTCACCTCGGGTCAGATGATCATCCCGGTCAACACGCCCGTGCTGGTGCGTGGCACCAGTCGTGACGTGATCCACTCGTGGTGGATCCCCCGCCTCAACGGCAAGCGCGACATGGTGCCCGGTCGTGTTCAGACGGTGCGCCTCGAAGCAGACGAGCCCGGCATCTACGCCGGCCAGTGCACCGAGTTCTGCGGCCTGTCGCATGCCAACATGCGTATGGAGGTCATTGCGATGACCCCGGAGGACTTCGAGGCGTGGAAGGCGCAGCAGCTCGCGCCCTACGAGGCGCCCGCAGCGGGCACCCTCGCTGCCACTGGCGAGAGCACCTTCATCGCCCAGTGTTCGCGTTGTCACCAGGTCAACGGGCTCGAAGACGCCGACGGCGAGCCGGTCATCGCCCGTCCCGACCTCCAGGTGTACTCGGGCGCCGCCCCGAACCTGTCGTACTTCATGACCCGCAACACCTTCGCCGGAGCCTCGTACGACTTGCTCAGCCCGGGCGAGTGTCGTTCGAACGTCTGGGACGCCTCCCCGGAGACCGTCGGCGAGAAGTACCTCGCTGGTGTCAGCGCCGACTGTCTGAACTCGGTCGAGCTGCGCGAGTGGTTGCGCAACGCACCAGCCAAGAAGCCGATGTACACCGATCCCACGCAGCTCGCCGAAACCAACGAGCTCCCGCGTGGCATGCCGAATCTGGCCCTCAGCGAGGACCAGATCGATGAACTGATCGCCTACCTGCTCGAACGCAAGTGATGGGAGCCCACTAAACCATGGCCATCATCGAACGACCGACAGACACACCGGCACTCGCCGGCGTGTCCGGCGTCGTCACCCCGACATCGTCGTACGGCTACTTCCGCCGTCCCGTCGAGACCACCGGTTGGAAGTCGTGGGCCTTCACGGTCGACCACAAGAAGATCGGCATCATGTACGGCGCCGTCGCCATGCTCTTCTTCTTCATCGGCGGCTTCGAAGCCCTGCTGATCCGTCTGCAGCTCGCTCAGCCCGACGGCACGATCCTGTCGGCTGACAAGTACAACCAGATGTTCACGATGCACGCCACCACGATGGTGTTCTTGTTCGTGATGCCGATGGCGGCAGCGTTTGCGAACTACATGATGCCGCTGCAGATCGGTGCCCGCGACGTCGCCTTCCCTCGCCTGAACGCGCTGAGCTTCTGGACCTTCGTGCTCGGTGGCGTCTTCATCAACAGCTCCTGGTTCCTCGGCGGCGCAGCCGACGGCGGCTGGTTCATGTACGCACCGAACAGCTCGGTGCCGTTCTCGCCCACCAACGGTGTCGACTTCTGGACGCTCGGTCTGTTGATGACCGGTGTCGCCTCGCAGGTCGGCGCAGTCAACCTGATCGTCACCGCGCTCAACATGCGTGCACCTGGCATGACGCTGATGCGGATGCCGATCTTCACGTGGATGGCACTCGTGGTGCAGTTCCTGCTGCTGTTCGCCATCCCGATCATCACCGTGGCGCTGTTCCTGTTGCTGTTCCAACGAAACTTCGACGCCACCTTCTTCAGCGTCGCCGATGGGGCTGATCCGTTGCTCTGGCAACACCTCTTCTGGCTCTTCGGCCACCCCGAGGTGTACATCCTCGTCTTGCCATCGTTCGGCATCATCTCCGAGGTGCTGCCGACGTTCTCTCGCAAGCCGCTGTTCGGTTACCCGTTCGTGGTCTTCTCGGGCGCCGCCATCGGCCTCGTCGGCTTCGGCGTGTGGGCGCACCACATGTTCGCCGCCGGCCTCGGGCCGATCTCGGTTGCGGTCTTCTCGGTGGCCACCATGGCCATTGCCGTGCCGACCGGCGTCAAGATCATCAACTGGACCCTCACCATGTGGGGCGGCAAGTTGTGGTTCTCGACGGCGATGCTCTTCGCGATCGGCCTCATCGTGCAGTTCACCCTCGGTGGACTCTCCGGCGTCACGCACGCCGTTGCGCCGTCCGACACCCAGCAGACCGACACGTACTACATCGTGGCGCACTTCCACTACGTGATCTTCGGCGGTGCCGTGCTCGGGCTGTTCTCCGGCATGTACTACTGGTGGCCGAAGGTGTTCGGCAAGATGCTCAACGAGACCTGGGGACGCTGGAACTTCTGGCTCATGATCATCGGCATGAACCTCACGTTCGGCCCGATGCACATCATCGGCCTGCAGGGTCAGCCCCGCCGTATGTACATCTGGACCGAGAACCGTGCGGGTGAAGGGTTCTTCAACCTCGGGTTCTGGAACCTGGTGTCCACCATTGGCTCGCTGGTGCTCGGCATCGGTGCGGTGCTGTTCCTCGTCAACGTGTGGGTCAGCCGCAAGAACCCGCCGGCGCCCGCCGACCCGTGGGATGCCCGCAGCCTCGAGTGGATCACCGAGAACCCGCCGAAGGAGCACAACTTCGACCGGATCCCGACGGTTCACTCCCTCGACGAGTTCTTCCACCGCAAGTACGAAGACGTCGGCGAAGACGGCCAGCACGACTTCAAGCAGGTCAAGACCGGCGAACAGGTCATCGCCGAAGAGGAAGCGAACGCCGATGCGCACATCCACCTGCCGTCTCCGTCGTACTGGCCGCTGATCTTGTCGGTCGGCATGTTGGTGATCTGCTACGGCGTGATCTACAGCACGCTGCTGCTCGCTGCCGGTGCGGCGATTGCGATCTTGGCACTGTTCGGTTGGGCGCTCGAGCCGCCCACCGCCGACGATTCCGAATTCGATCCGCCATCCGACGGTGGCCAGCCGAGCAAGGAACTCGAGCATGTCTGACACCACGACCGAACCACCGGTCAGCCCCGAGCCCGACACCGTCGACAGCTCCGTGGACAGCACGGCCATTCCCGCCGGCTACGACGACGGCCAGGACCACATCGGCCTCGTCCACCACACCGCCACGGGCTTGTCGAACACCAAGCTGGCGATGTGGCTCTTCCTCGGGTCCGAGTGTCTGCTCTTCGGTGGCTTGATCTCCACCTACATGCTGTACCGCAACCGCCAGGGCGACGCACTCGGCCCTGATCAGTTGTGGGACATCCCGTTCACGTCGGCCACGAGCTTCGTGCTGTTGATGTCGTCGCTGACCATGGTCCTGTCGGTGTCGGCTGCCAAGCGCAAGGACGAACGCGGCACCCGCTTGTGGCTCACGGTCACGGCGTTGCTCGGCGGGTTGTTCCTCGCCGGCCAGGTCTACGAGTTCACGGTCTTCTACCGTGAGGGTCTGGGATACACCACCAGCTTGTTCTCGTCGAGCTTCTACACGCTCACCGGCTTCCACGGGGTCCACGTCGCTGTCGGCATCATCATGTTGCTGGCGCTGGTCGGCATGCTCGCCAAGCGACGCATCGTCGGCGACAAGGCCGAAACCGTCGAGATGGTCGGTTTGTACTGGCACTTCGTCGACGTCGTCTGGATCGTCATCTTCACCCTCGTCTACCTGGTGCCGGCATGAGCAGCGAGACCGAACCTCTCCACCGAGGCCGCAGCGGCCACCGACGCACACGCCGCCGGGCAGGACGATCTTCACCACCACGAGATCTCCGACAAGACCTACATCCTGATCGCGCTGCTGCTCGCCGTGCTCACGGCGATGGAAGTCGCCGTCACCGAGATCTCCGGCGTGCCCGAGGCATTGCTGATCCCGTTGCTGCTGATCATGATGGTGATCAAGTTCTTCGTCGTCGTCAGCTACTTCATGCATCTCAAGCACGACGCGACGCTGTTCAAGTTCGGCTTCTACGTTGGCCTCGGCGGAGCCATCGTCTTGTATTCCGCTCGTGCTCTCGACCTTCCACTTCTTCATCGACTGACCGCCCCCTCGGAGGGGAGCTCCCCCATGCTCGCCCAAGTCCTCGACCCCTGGCGCTACCAGTGGCACCCCGAAGTGTGGGTGCTGGTTGCATTCCTGACCGGTTCGTACATCTACATGGTGCGCGTCATCGGTCCCAAGGCAGTGCCACCCGGCAAGGCGCCCGTCAGCCGATTCAACATCGGCTGTTTCATTGGGGCGATGCTGATGCTGTGGGTCGCCAGCGACTGGCCGGTCCACGACGTCGGCGAGGAGTACCTGTACTCGGCGCACATGCTCCAGCACATGATGCTGAGCTACTTCCTGCCGCCGTTGGTGTTGATGGCGACGCCGGAATGGCTGTTGCGGGTGCTCGTCGGCGACGGCAAGTTCTACCGCGTCGTGGCGTTCGTGTGTCGGCCGTGGTTCGCGGCGATCACGTTCAACGTCGTGGTCATCGTCACCCACGTCCCCGGCGTGGTCACCGCCTCGGTCGACAACGGCCCCTTGCACTACTCGCTGCACTTCGCAGTGGTCATGGCCTCGCTGCTGATGTGGATGCCGGTCGTCGGCCCGTTCCCCGAACTGCAAATCGGTCCGCTCGCCAAGTGCATGTACCTGTTCGCCCAGTCGCTCGTGCCGACCATCCCGGCAGCGTGGCTCACGTTCGCCGAAGGTGCGGTCTACGAGACCTACGACCAGCCGGTGCGGGTGTGGGGGTTGTCGGTGCAGCACGACCAGCAACTCGCGGGCGCGATCATGAAGACCGGTGGCGGCATCTTCCTCTGGACGATCATCATCTTCTTGTTCTTCAAGCGCTTCGCCGCCGGGTACAACGACGTCAACCGCAACAGCTACAGGCGTCAGCACCCGATCCCGGCCGCCGAGATGACCGGTGACGCCGAACTCGATGCGAGCACGCCAATGACCACCGCCGACGTCGAGCGTGCAGTTCGCGCAGGTTCCTGCGGCACCCGACGACCGCCAGGCGTAACCGATCGGCGCCGCATCGACGCTGGACGCTAGCGTTCGTGAGGTGATCGATCAGCGACTCCTGCGCTCGGACCTTCCCGGTGTCAAGGCAGCGTTGTCGCGCCGAGGTGGAGCCCACGCTGCTCGACGAGGTCGACGAGGCGGCTGCGCTCGACGCTCGATTGCTCGACATCACCGGACGTCGAGATGCAATTCGGGCGCGGGTCAACACGATCTCCAAAGAGGTCGGCCGCCTCCGACGTGACGGCGAGGTCGGCGCCGCTGAACTCTTGCAGAGCGAGAGCCGTGACCTCGGCGACGAAGAGCGCGCCCTCGCCGGCGAGCACGACGACGTGTCCGCCGAACTGCGCCTGCTGCTGCTGAGCATCCCCAACCTGCCGCACCTCGACGCCCCCGACGGCGCCAACGACAGCGACAACCCGGTGGTCACCGGCCCGATCGGTCTGCCCGCCGACTTCGCCGAGCATCTCCGGGTGCCCCACTGGGAGACGGCGACGGCGCTCGGGATTCTCGACAACGAACGCGCGGTCAAGATCTCGGGCGCGATGTTCACCATGCAGCGCGGTGCCGGTGCAACGCTCGCCCGTGCGCTGTGCCAATACGGTCTCGACCTCAACGCCGATGTCCACGAAGAGATCCGCCCGCCGTCGTTGGTCAGCACCGCCACGCTCACCGCCACTGGGCAGCTCCCCAAGTTCGCCGACGATGCATACGCCATCGAACGTGACGACCTGTGGTGCATCCCGACCGCCGAAGTGCCGCTCACGTCGATCTACGCCGACGAGACCCTCGACGACACCGACCTGCCGATCAGGGTGATGGCCCACAGCACGTCGTATCGGCGCGAGGCCGGCTCGGCCGGGCGAGACACGCGCGGGATGCTGCGTGCACACGAGTTCGACAAGGTCGAGATCCTGGCGTTCGCCACCCCCGAGCAGGCACCAGCACTCCTCACCGACATGGTCGCTCGCGCCGAGCGGGCGATCGCCGGTCTCGGTCTGCCGTATCGCATCATCGAGATCTGCACCGGCGACATGGGCCAGAGCCATCACCGCAGCTTCGACGTCGAGGTGTACGCACCTGGCGCCGACGCATGGCTCGAAGTGTCGTCGATCAGCTGGTTCGGCGACTATCAGGCCCGTCGCGGCAACGTTCGCTTCAAGCGTCACGACGCCGACGGCAAGCCGGTCAAGGGCACCGAGTTCGTGCACACGCTCAACGGATCTGCGCTCGCGGTGCCACGGGTGTGGGCAGCGATCATCGAGAACTATCGCAACCCGGACGGCTCGGTCACGGTGCCCGAGGCCTTGCGGCCCTACATGCGTGGCATCGAACGGATCGAGCAGCCGTCGGCGGACAAGGCCGAGTGACGTCATGACCGACTGGGCTGCACCCGACCGCCGAGCAGAGCTGTGGGGGCGGCGTGTCCAGTACGAGACCGCTGGGCTCGACATCGGCGACCTCGACGCCGACCCGGTGGCGCAATGGCACCGATGGCACGTCGATGCGCTCGAAGGCGGTGTCGCCGAACCGAATGCGATGACCCTCGGCACGGTGGGCGCCGACGGCGCTCCCGACGCTCGCGTCGTCTTGGTTCGCACCGCGGACCAGGCCGGGCTGGTCTTCTACACGAACTACGAGAGCGCGAAGAGCCGCCAACTCGATGACAACCCGATGGCATCGGCGGTGTTCTCGTGGCTGGACCTCCATCGCCAGGTGCGCATCAGAGCACGTGTCGAGCGCGTCGCCGACTCCGAGAGCGATGACTACTTCGCTTCGCGACCCCGGGCGAGTCAGTTGGGCGCGTGGGCGTCACCGCAGAGCGACGAGATCACCCACCGTGGGGTGCTCGAAGAGCGCGTGATCGCCTTCGACGAACGCTTCGCCGATGCCGAGGTGCCCCGCCCCCCGAACTGGGGTGGCTGGCGGTTGGTGCCGTTCGAGTGGGAGTTCTGGCAGGGCCGCCCCAGCCGTCTCCACGATCGCCTCCGCTACCACCGCGCCGACGCATCCGGTGCCAACTCGTCCAGTGCCGGCGACGCCTCGTGGACGATCAGCCGCCTCGCACCCTGACCCCACAGCCGGGGTGAGGGTCAGGGTGGGAACGATCGGGAAACTGCTGGTGAGAGGGTTGAACGTCGGCCTTCGACCAGCGAGGCTGTCCCGATGACGAAGGTGCTGGTGGTCGACGACGAGCCGACGGTTCGCGAGGTGGTCGTCGGATACCTGCGGCGCGATGGGCACGACGTGGCCGAGGCGGGTGACGGCACGGTGGCCCTCGAGCTCCTCGAGGCGGACCCACCCGACCTCGTCGTGCTCGACATGATGCTGCCCGGCGTGCACGGCCTCGACGTCCTGCGTCGCGTACGCGCCACCAGCGACATCCCCGTGATCATGCTCACCGCCCGTGCCGAGGAGTCCGACCGCGTCGCCGGGCTCGAACTGGGCGCCGACGACTACGTGGTCAAACCCTTCTCGCCACGCGAGCTGGCCGCACGGGTCAACGGTGTGTTGCGTCGCACCAACGGACGCCAGGCGACATCGCCCGGACCGATCGTGCACGGACCGCTCACGGTCGACCCCATGAGCCGCCAGGTCACGCTCGACGATCGGGTGATCGAGATGACACCCAAGGAATTCGATGTACTCGCATTCCTTGCCGGCTCGCCGCGCCAGGTGTTCTCGCGAGCGCAACTCCTCGAGTCGGTGTGGCAGTCGTCGCCCGAATGGCAGGACCCGGCGACGGTGACGGTCCACGTTCGGCGCATTCGCAACAAGATCGAGGACGATCCCGAACGCCCGCGTTGGATCACCACGGTGTGGGGCGTCGGGTACCGGTTCGAGCCGTGACCGTTTCCGTCGAGCGGCGACGCTCGATGCGTCCGTTCGATCGCATCGGCGTGCGGTTCGTCGCTGCGATGCTCGCCGTGCTCGGCGTGGCTGTCGTGATGATCGCGATCGCCGCCCAGTCGATGTTCATCAACGACAAGGACCAGCGGCTGCTGATGTGGGTGTTGGTGCCAGCGGTGCTCGGCGCCGCCCTGGTGGCGATGCTGATGGCCCGACCGGTCGCACGCGACGCTTCGAAGATCTGCGATGCCGCGATGCGCGTCGCCGATGGCGACCTCGGTGCCCGCACCGGAGTGATCCGCTCCGACGAACTGGGCGAAGCAGCGGCGATGTTCGACAAGATGGTCGACCGCCTCGACGCCATCGAGCAAGAGCGGGCGGTGATGCTGTCGTCGATCTCGCACGATCTGCGCACGCCCCTCGCAGCGCTGCGTGCCTCGGTCGAGGCCATTCGCGACGGCGTCGCCCCTGATCCCGATGCCTACCTGTCCGGCATGGAACGACAGATCCAGGCGCTGGCGTCCCTGGTCGACGATCTCCAACTCCACAGCCGCATCGTCAGCGGCACGATCGGAATGACACGCGCACGCGTCGACCTCACCGAACTCGCGGACGAGGCAATGGAGACGCTGCGCCCACTCGCCGAGACTCGACATGTGTCGCTGCTGCTCGAAGCCGAGCAGCGAGTCGCCGTCGACGCCGACGCGTCGCAGCTGTCGCGGGTGATCCGCAACCTGCTCGAGAACGCGATCCGCCACACGCCCGACGAGTCGGTCGTCTCGGTCCAGATCGCATCGAACGCCCAACAGGTGACCTTGCGGGTGGTCGATCAGGGCAACGGGTTCCCGATCGACTTCCGCGAACGTGCCTTCGAGCCGTTCACCCGCGCCGACCCTGCACGCGACCTGCGCACCGGCACCGCCGGGCTGGGGCTGTCGATCGCACGGGGCATCGTGACCGCCCATGGCGGCACCATCGGCGTCGGCGATGGTCCGGGCGGTGTGGTCGAGGTGGCCCTACCCGCCTGAACCAGCGGTGGCCGGCCACGACGTGGCAGCGTCGGCGAGGCCGTCGATGAGCGATTCGGTGTGCGGGGTGAGGCCGGGTCCCTCCCAGTCCCACCACAGCGGGCTCGACCCGCGAACTCGGGGCGGCAGCTCGATCTGCACACCTCCCTCGCGTGGAAGGTTGACCGGATTCGCGGCGTGGAGCCCTCGCAGCGGTTTGGGGATCGTGTCGATTTCCGTACGGATGTCGTAGGCCGGCAGCGTGCGGCGCAGCGCGGCGCCGACGTGCTCGGCGAAGGGCCGATTGGTTCCCCCGAGGAGCAGCGAGCCGAAGAGGCCTCGTCGGCCATAGCCGTGCACGGTGATGACGATGTCGACGTGCTCGACGAAGCTGGCGAGCGCAGCGGATTCGCCCGGATTCACCTTGATCGACGGGAGGTGATCGCGCATTCCGGGTGGCTGTATCACGCTGTAGCACGAGGCTGACGCCCGCTCGGCTGCTCGGCGAGCGATCACGTCGGTCATCGCTTCGAGTGCGCCGCCGTGGTACGCCATGAAGCCGACGCGTCCGCGCAGTTCGGACACTTCCTCGACACCCGGCTGCGCGAGGAGGGCGGCGAAGGCGGACATCGCCCCATGATCGCAGCATCTCGGCTCTAGGGTGATGTCGATGTTGGTGTGGATGGACCTGGAGATGACCGGACTCGATCACACATCCGACGTGATCGTCGAGATCGCGACGATCGTCACCGACGACGACCTCGAGATCATTGCCGAGGGGCCCGATCTGGTGATCCATCAGTCCGACGACGTGTTGGCGCTGATGGATCCGTTCGTGGTCGAGATGCACACCAGGTCGGGGCTGCTCGAGCAGATCAAGGCCTCCGATGTCAGCCTCGAGGCTGCCGGCGCCGCAACGCTCGAGTTCATCAAGCAGCACGTGGCCGAGTCGGCGACCGTGCCGTTGTGTGGAAACTCGATCGGCACCGACCGTCGGTTCCTGGCCGCGTACCTGCCGGACATCGAGAACTACCTCCATTACCGTTCGATCGACGTGTCGAGTGTGAAGGAGCTGGTCAAGCGTTGGTATCCGGACATCGACGCCGGTCGCCCGCGCGGTCAGGGTTCGCATCGGGCGCTCGACGACATCCGTGAGTCGATCCGGGAGATGGCCTACTACCGCGAGCACGTCTTCGTGCCGGTTGCCGAGTCGGCGTCAGGTGACGTTGGTGAGTCCGGCGAGGCCGGCGTCGAACACCCGACCGAATAGGGACCATCGGCCCGTTCGCTGCAATACCCGCGGGGGTACGTTGGATGTCGAGAGATCGACGTCTGGAGGTCAGCATGGCCGAGTTCGGAAGAAGCCTGCGAAGCGCCGCCAGCTCAGCTCACCTGATCGAGGTTCGGGTTCTCCAATCCCCGACCCTCCCCGCCATCTGCCGGAACCGATAGGTTCCGGCAGATGCGCGCTGTCGTCCTTCGCTCACATGGTGGCCCCGATGTCTTGACGATCGAGCAGGTCGACGACCCCACGCCGGGGCGCGACGAGATCGTCGTCGATGTCGAACACACCGCCATCAACCGTGCCGACATCTTGCAGCGGATGGGCTTGTACCCCGACCCCCGCAACCAACCGCTCGAGATCCCGGGTCTCGAGTACGCCGGTGTGGTGTCGGCCGTCGGTGCCGACGTCAGTGGCTGGTCGATCGGCGACCGGGCGATGGGCATCGAGGCCGGCGGTTGTTACGCCGAGAAGGTCGTCACTCACGCTCGTCAGGCGCTTCCGGTACCCGAGGTCGTGCCGTCGGCGGACGCCGCGGCGATCCCCGAGGTGTTCCTGACGGCGTGGGATGCCCTCGTGGTGCAGGGAGGACTCACCAGCGGACGTTGGGCGCTCGTGCATGCCGGCGCGTCGGGTGTCGGCACCGCTGGTATCCAGATCGCCAAGGCCATCGGTGCGCGGATCGCCGTCACCTGTTCGTCGGGGAAGATCGACGCATGCCGTGCGCTCGGTGCCGACATCGTGCTCGAACGCAGCCCGGCAGATTGGCTCGGCGCTCTCGCTGCGCAGGTTCCCGGTGGGGTCGATGTGATCCTCGACGTGATCGGCGGCGACGAAACCGACCGCAACCTGAAAGCGGCCAGGATGGATGGCACCATCGTGCAGGTCGGCCTGATGGGTGGCGGCAGCGCCTCGGTCAACGTCGGGCTGATCCTCTCGAAGCGGATCACCTGGATCGGCACCACGCTGCGAGCCCGACCCGTCGAGCGCAAGCTGGCGCTCAGCCAACGATTCATCGACGAGATGATCCCGCTGTTCGACAGCGGCTCGATGCGCCCGGTGGTCGATTCGCGCTTCGCCTTCGACGACATCGCCGACGCCCACCGCCACATGGAAGCCAACGCGAACGTCGGCAAGATCCTGATCGACCTCTGAGCGACGCGCCTGCACGCACGCCGATCAGTCTTGGCGGGCTGCCACCGATCGCTGTTTCCACGTGACGTCACGGCGCAGCAACAGTGCGAACAGGCTGCGCAGGAAGATGGCCGCGAACACCGCAACAGACAACGGATACAACAACGCGGTCACCGGGTGCATCGAGCCGGCGCGGCGCCCGAGTACCCAGAACTGCAGCGCGCTCAACGGGTACAGCAGCGGCTCGGCGAGCCAGCCACCGGCCAGTGACCACACCCACAGTGCAACGGCGACCGACAGCCACCAGGGGGCGAAGCGGGCACCGGTGGCGATGGTGCGCGTCCACCCCTGGACCAGCTGCCCGAGCCCGTCGGGGTACATGCGAAATGCTGTGTCCGGTCGGCCCGAATACAGCTTCGAACGCCCCACCACCTGGGCGAGGCCGATGTCCTCGGTGTGCATCGTGCGCACCGAGCGATGGCCACCGACTCGTTGGTAGGTGGGGCGGTCGATCGCGAGGACCGGTCCGAACGCCATCGTCGTTGCCGTCCGCGCAGCGGCGACCGTGAAGCCGCCGGTTCCCATCAGCGTGGTGATGTTGGCGAGCAGGCTCGCCTGCTCGATCCACCGCCCGGTCTGATGCCATGGCTGCATCGAGATCACCGTTGCGGGTGCCGCGGCGCAGGCAGCGCCCACACGGTCGAGCAGATCCGGCGCGGGCCGGACATCGGCATCGATGAACAGCAGCAGGGGCGCATCGGTCGACTGGGCGCCGTGCCAGCAGGCATGTGGTTTGCCCAGCCAGCCCTCCGGAAGGTCGGCGGGCGTGACGACCCGAGCGCCGAGCCCCGTCGCCACGGCGCTGGTCGCATCGCTCGAATGATCGTCGACGACGATGAGTTCGTCGCCGCTGCGGAGCTGCCCAGCGAGTGCGGGAAGCAGGTGCGGGAGCGCGTCGGCTTCGTCGCGTGCCGGAATGACGATCGCGATCGCCGATCGTGCGGTATCGGGCTCGATCGCCGGCAGCGGGCGGAGACGCCACAGCAGCAGCCACCCGAGGACCCACCCGATGGTGAACAGTGCGAGATCCACGGCTTCACTCTCGCCGCGGCGGGCCTGCGCGGCCAAGGCCCCTGACAGGAAATTCTCGGTTCTCGTCGAAACTCCCTTGACCCGGCCCTGCAGAACGTGGTTGTGTTTCCATCCGGGTCAGCACTTCGGCGCCCGCGACGACACGAGAGGGATCACGATGAGCATCACACCCACCGCCATCATCCGCTCGGCATCGCCGCGCCCCTGACGCCGGTGTCGTCGGCACCTGGGTGTCGCCGTCGACGGCCTGCTCGCTCCAGCACGCGTCGTTTGCCGGTACCTGGGTGTGCTCCGACCACATGTCGATCGCGCACAACCCGAACACCGGCAACACCACTGGGTCGAAGCGACTCAGCCCCGGCTCCTTCGTAGGAGTTCTGACGTAACACCAACGTCAGATCACCTCTCACGAGGCCGCCGGGTTCCGACCCGGCGGCCTCTTTGGTTTTTCCGGCCCATCCATCAACCCCGTCAATTCCCACCACACCTGAAAGGCACCGAACATGACCCTCACCGAGGCCCCAGCCCCCGTCACTGCATCCACCGTCAATCACTTCGATCAGGAACACAGCACCATGTACGACTCCAAGCTCATCGAACCTGGCGACTCGGCACTGCTCGAGCCGCGAGAACCCGACAGTCCGAGACCGCCCGGCGAGGAGCCGGCGCGCCGCGTGGTCGCACGCTGCGCCGACGGCCACGGCACGCTCAGCGCGTTGTTCTTCTCCGACAACGTGATCGACATCGCCAGAGCAAAGGCGATGTGCGGGCTGTGCCCGCTGTCGGTCGAGTGCCTCGCCGGCGCACTCGAACGCGAGGAGCCGTGGGGAGTGTGGGGCGGTGAGCTGCTGTCCGGCGGGCGGATCATCGCCAACAAGCGTCCGTGCGGGCGTCCGCCCAAGCATCCTCGGCCCGAGATGGTGATCGACGAACTCGGTCCCGTCGAGGTACCCGTCGCCGTTGCCTAGTTCACGTTTGTGTGGCACTTCGGATGACCCCCTGCATCCGAAGTGTCACGCGAACGGGGCGCATGGTCTGCTGGTGAACGAATACGAACAACCGTCAGGGCGAATCGGTCGGGCGCAGCAGGTGTCAGTAGCCTCGGTGGCGTGAAGATCCGCCCCCGACTCCTCGTCGGTTCGCTGCTCGTGGCCGTCGCCGTGATCGGCATCGTCGTGTGGGTCCAACAGCCCACTGGCGACGACGACTCGACGATCGATGCCACCCTCACCGATCCGGGTGCCGTCGTGACGTTCCCCAACGACGGTCTCGGCAACGACGACGTCCAGGGCGATCAGTTCCCCGATGTCGTCCTGCTCGATCGCGACGACGACGACGTCACCACCGCCGACCTGCTCGGCGAGCCACTCGTGGTCAACCTCTGGTACTGCACGTGTCCGCCGTGTGCCCAGGAACTGCCCGACTTCGCCGAGGTCGACGCCGAGACCGACGACGTTCGTTTCATCGGGGTCAACACCCTCGACTCGATCGAGGTGATGGAACGATTTGCCGGCGAACGCGGCGTCGAATACGACCTGTTCCACGACGAGTTCGTCGAGTCTCACCGACGCCATCGGTGCCACCGCACTGCCGATCACGCTGTTCGTCACCTCCGACGGCACGATCGTCGAGCAGACCGGCCCGCTCGATGCCGACCAACTGCGAGGCAAGGTCGCCGACCTGCTCGCTGCCGACGAAGGCGCCGCATGAGCCTGTCGTTCATCCGCGGGATGGTGGCTGCGGTGAATCCCGTGCGGGTTCATCCTGTTGCCGACCTACCTGATGTACTTCCTCGGCTCCAGGGCACGATGCCGGGTACGCAACGGGCCACCATGCGTCGCGCCGTGATCGTGAGCGAGCGGTGTCGACCGGTTTCCTGTCGGTGTTCTCTGGTGGCGGGAATCATCTCGTACAACTTCACCAACTGGATCAACGAGAACGCCAAATATGCAACCGGTGGCATCGGCGTGGCCCTGCTGGTACTCGGCGTCGCCATGCTGTTCGGCTACAAGTTGCCGTTCATGACTCCTCGGCTCGACACTGGCGGCGAGGGACCCAAGCAGACCGTTGGCGCCATGTTCGTGTACGGCATTGCCTACGCCGTGGCGTCGATCGGCTGCACGATCGGGCTGTTCATCGCCACGGTGTTCAGCACCACGCGGAACGACGGCCTGGCTGCCGGCGTCGGCAACATGCTGGCCTACGGAGCCGGGATGGCATTGTTGGTGAGTGCGCTCACGATTGCGCTCGCCTCGGCCAACACCGGCCTGCTCAAGATCCTGCGAGGCAGCTTGCAGTACGTCGACCGGATCGCTGCGGTCTTCGTCACGCTGTCGGGTCTCTACCTGCTCTGGTACTTCTACTGGGTCGACATCCGCGAAGAGGGCGACCCGATCACCGACTGGGCGCAGGAGCGCCAAGTGCAGGCCACGGTGTTCCTGACCGACCACTGGCAGGTCGTCGGCATCGTGATGGCGGCCATCGTCGGTGGGGCGATGATCTACGCCTGGTCACGCCCGAACGCAGCGATCGATGCTGCGGACGCCCCGGTCGACGAGACGTCGTCGACCGGCACCGCCTGAGCGACGCTCAGAGGTAGCTCAGCGCTCTGGCCTGAGCGCTCAACTCGTCACGATGATCGGGGTGTGCCACCGCAATCAGCGCCCGTGTCCGCTCGCGGATCGATCGTCCACGCAGTTCAGCCACCCCCCACTCGGTCACGATCTTGTCGACGGTGTTCTTCGGGGTGGTCACCACGTCGCCTGCGGCGAGTTGCGGCACGATGCGCGAGGCGCCGTGCGAGGTGGTCGAGTGCGACACGACGAACCCCTGACCGCCTTCGGAGTACACGGCTCCGCGGGCGAAGTCGTTCTGGCCGCCCGACGACGAGAAGTACTGCCCGGCAATCGTCTCGGAGGCGCACTGGCCGAGGAAATCGACGGTGAGCGTGGCGTTGATCGACACGAAGTTTCGTTCGTTGGCGATGATGCGCGGGTCGTTCACGTAGCGCACGGCGTGGAGCTCGATCGCGGTGTTCTCGTGCAGGAACTCGTGGAGGCGGCGGGTGCCGAGCGCGAAGGTTCCCACGACCTTGGTGCGGTTGAGGCGTTTGCGCACACCGTTGACCACGCCCGATTCCATCAGGTCGATCACGCCGTCGGACACCAGCTCGGTGTGGACGCCGAGATCCTTGTGGTCGGCGAGCGAGGCCATGATCGCGTTCGGGATGGCACCGATGCCGGTCTGGATGGTGGCACCGTTGGGGATGCGTTCGGCGACGAGTTCGGCGATGCGCCGGTCGGTGTCGCCGGGTTTGGCTGGAGCGACCTCGACGAGCTGACGGTCGCTTCGGCACCAGCCGACCACCTGTGACACGTGGACCTGGTTGCGACCGAACGTGCGGGGCATCTCGTCGGTGACTTCGAGGAAGAAGCGCCCACGGCCGATGAAGCTCGACGTGTAGTCGGCCGACACGCCCAGCGAGAAGTAGCCGTGGCGGTCTGGCGGTGAGGCTGCAGCGACGACCAACGGGTCCTCGGTGCGCATCCGCATCAGGGCGTAGACCTCGGAGAAGTGCGCCGGCACCAATCCGATCGCACCGCTGGCGAAGTGTGGTCGAGTCACGTGCGACAAGAAGTACGAGATGTGCTTGAGCCGGGTCCCGTACTCGCCGTGCAGGTACGGGCGATCGTGGATGGCGTGCATCTGGTGCACCCGCACCTCGTCGATCCGAGGGTCGTTGGCGGCGGCCGCTGCGTCGAGCTGCTCCATCACCGCAGTTGCCTCACCGTTGCCGAGCGGCACGATGATCTGGGTGCCCGGTGTGATGTGTTCGAGCACGTCAACGGGTTGGTTCGGTGCGGTCAGCGGGACGCGGTTCATGCCCTCTACGGTAGGACTCTTCGGCCCGATCGAAACGTGACCGATCGTGTTCGCTACCGTCGGCCGAGCATGACCTCCTCGTCGACCAACCCTGCGACCACCGCGTCGACCACTGCGCCGATCGACCCGGAGCTCGTCCCCGTGAAGCCGGCAGCGACGGTGATGCTGGTGCGTGATGCCATCGACGGAGAGCCCGGCGTCGAGGTCTTCATGCTGCGCCGCACTGCCAATGCCGTCTTCGGTGCCGGCATGTATGTCTTTCCGGGCGGTCGAGTCGACGGCGTCGACGGCGCCGACGACATCGCCCCGTTCTGTCGTGGGCTCGACGATGCCGCAGCGAGCGAGCAGCTGGGCATCGACCATGGGGGGCTGGCGTACTGGGTCGCTGCCGTGCGTGAGTGTTTCGAAGAAGCCGGTGTGCTGCTGGCCGAACGACGCGACGGTGGCCCGCTGGTGCTGCGCAACGAGGATCGCTACGAGATCCACGACCACGACAGCTCGCTGTCGTTGGTGGCCCTGTGCCGCCGCGACGATCTGGTGCTCGATCTGTCGACCACGCACTACGTCGACCACTGGATCACGCCGATCGGCGAGCAGCGCCGATTCGACACCCGCTTCTTCCTCGCCGAGATGCCGACTCGACCAGGTGCCATTGCACGACGACAAGGAAACCGTCGACAGTCTGTGGGTTCGCCCGCCGACGCACTGCGGATGCAGGCGGACGGCGAGCTGATGATGATGCCGCCGACGATGGCCAATCTTCGGTTCCTCGAACCGCACGCAACGGCGGCAGCGGCGTTGGCCGCCGGTGCCGCCATCGAGCGGCCTCCGTGCATCCTGCCGAAGATCCGCCGCGACCTCCGATGGGCGCATCGTCGGCAGTCGCCATGCCCGGCGACGCCGACTACGACGACGTTGTGACGTTCGAGATGTGTCTGACACCAATCGTTACGGGTCAGCGGGTGACGCTGACGGCGGTGACTGCTTCGTAGTCGTGGGCGGTGCACCCGGCCATGTCGACATCGGCGGGCGGGGCCGGGGGTGCGATCGTGGTGAGGATCTGCTCGGCGATCGAACGGAACTCGTCGGCGGCTGCGCCGGTGCCGTCGAGCGACACCGGTTCGCCAGCGTCGCCACCTGCAGCTACAGCTGCTTCGAGTGGCACCTTGCCGAGCAGCGGTGCGTCGATTGCCTCGGCGAGCGCCGTGCCACCTCCGGAGCCGAACAGGGCATACGACTCGCCGTGGTCGCAGGTGAAGGCGCTCATGTTCTCGATCACGCCGATCACCTTGAGGAAGCTGCGCTGCGCCATGTCGGCGGCGCGCTGGGCGACCTTCTGCGCGGCGAGTGCTGGGGTGGTGACCACGATCAACTCGGTGTTGGGCAGCATCCGGGCGAGTCCCATCTGCACGTCGCCGGTGCCGGGTGGCATGTCGATCAGCAGGTAGTCGAGCTCGCCCCACTGCACATCGCGGAGGAACTGTTCGACCGCTTTGGTGAGCATCAGGCCGCGCCACATCAGGGCGGTGTCCTCGTCGACGAGGAACCCGGTCGAGACCACCTTGAGGATCCCGTCGCCGACGGAGCGCTCGTTCGGCACGATTTTCGGTTTGTCGGAACCCTCGACCTTGTGGGCTTCCATCCGGTCGGAGATGCCGAGCAGGCGGGGCACCGAGAAGCCCCAGATGTCGGCGTCGAGGACCCCGACCGTGTGGCCGGCTCGGGCGAGGGCAGCGGCCAGATTGACCGTGACCGAGCTCTTGCCGACGCCGCCCTTGCCGCTGGCGATCGCCAGCACCTTGCACGTCAGCGGGATCTCGGTGTCGGGAGCGTTCTGGCGGGCGTTCCAGCGGGCCTTGGTCATCACCTCGGTGCGTTCGTCGGCGTTCATCTCGCCCCAGGAGATCTTGACGTCGGTGACCCCAGGGTGCACCGACACCTTGGCTTCGACTTCGCGCTTGATCTCCGCCCGCAAGGGGCATCCCCTGATCGTGAGCTTGACCCCGACGGTGACGACCCCGTCGGTGGAGATGTCGACCGACGGCACCATGCCGAGGGTGACGATGTCGGCGCCGAGTTCGGGATCGATCACGCTGCCGAGCGCTTCCATCACCTCGCCGACGGTGGGCGGAGCGGACACGGTTGCGGTGGTGTCGGCGGGCATGTCTGGCATTTTACCGGCCAAAACCGTGTAATCTCCGGACGTGGATCGCGACACCCGCACCCCGCCGCAGCTCGACCTGCTCAAGGCACTGGGCGACAACACGCGGTATGCGATCTATCTCGAACTGGCACGGTCGTCGCAGCCCTTGGCGACCTCCGACATCTCCGAGTCGCTCGACCTGCACCCCAACACGGTGCGCCCTCATCTCGAGCGCATGCGTGAGGCCGGGCTGCTCGAAGTCGAGGTCGGTGGACGTGGCGATGTCGGCCGGCCGCAGCACCGGTACTCGATCGCCGCCAACGCCCCGTCGCTCGGTCTCGAACCGCCCACCATGCCGGTGCTCGCACGCATGGTCTTGGCGATGGCGGCACGCCTGCGCGCCAGCGGTGACGACGCCGAAGCGGTCGGGCGCAGCGAGGGCGTCGCACGAGCCATGCCCTACGAACAGGCTCCCTCGACGCTCGAAGCGGTCGTGTCCGATCTCGACCGGCTCGGCTTCGACCCGGTGGTCAGCGACGTCGCCGGCGACCCCGATGCGGCCGTCGTCGCGTTCGGTCATTGCCCGTTCGCCGAACTCGCCGAACAACACCCCGAACTCGTCTGCGGGTTGCATCGCGGCCTCGTGGCCGGGTTCGTCGCCCAGATGGGTGACGCCGAGGTCGAAGAGTTCTGCACGCTCACCAGTCGTACACCGTGTCGTGTCACGGTGGCTTCGCGCTAAATTGAAACATCTGCAACCAGGAGGTTCCGAATGATCACGCTCACCGACACTGCTGCCGTCAAAGTTCGACAGTTGCTCGCCGACGAAGGCGCCGAGGATCTGGCGCTTCGCGTCGCTGTCCGACCGGGTGGCTGCAGCGGGTTCTCGTACGAGATGTTCTTCGACGGCGACATCGCTGCCGACGACAACCAGGCGACCTACGGAGACGACGGGATCGTCAAGGTCGTTGTCGACCCGGCGTCGGCGCAGCTGCTCGAAGGCGCGACGCTCGACTACAAAGACGGCCTCGACCAGTCGGGTTTCGCCATCACGAACCCGAACGCGTCGCGCACGTGCGGCTGCGGCTCCAGCTTCTCCTGAATCGTTGCTGATCAGGCCAGCGCAGCGCGCTCGAGCGCTTCGACGAGTTCGCTCTCGTCCCACACAGCGTCGAGGCGCTCGATCACTGCGCCATCGGTGTCGATCAGGAACAGGGCCGGCTCGAAACTGAGATCTGCTGCGGCCACCGCATCGGTGGGAATGGTCGCGGTGTTGTCGGTGTAGACCTCGGCGTGCACCCAGGTGAAGGTGTCGCCGAAGCGGTCCTGCACGGAGATCATCGATTCGAGCGCAGGTGCGCACGTGCCCGTCTGGCAGAACGCCGGAGTGCCGACCAGGTAGGCAACCGGCTTGCCGGCCAGCAGTGCCTCGGTGAGCGTGACGTCGTGGAACGGGCAGGGATCGGGCGTTCGGGTGCAGATCGGATCCACGCCGCGTGCATCGTCGACGGTCGGTGTATCGAACGGGGGCATCGGGTCGCCCGGGCCGGGCACCGCCACCGAACCCGGCTCCATCACCTGGAACGCAGCGCCTCCCTCAGGGCCGCCCTCGACGAGCAGGTAGTAGATCCCCGGGGTCTCGATCGGCACTCGAAAGCTGTAGTACGGGCCGGACTCGAGGTCGCGGCGCGTGGTCGAGATGTTGAGGCCGAGCGAGTTGCCGTCTGCGTCGTCGACCTGCGCGCGCAGTGTGTCGGGGCCATCGGAGATGATCCGGCCGTCAGCGTTGGCGAGGCTGATCGGCAGGCGCTGTAGACCCGGCTCCTGCACGTCTTGGGGAAAGCGCTGGGCGAGCACGAAGGGGCCGAAGGTGAGCTCGGATGTGGCCGGATCGGACGAGTCGGACGAGTCGTCGTCACCGGAGCCGCAGGCGGCGAGGACGCCGGTGGCGGCGATTCCCACAACGAACCCGCGACGGGAGATCTGGAACGGCTGACGGTCAGGCGTGGGAGACATCTCCTACGACGATACCGGTGGGCCAGAGGGGCTGTTGGTCGCCGCACTGCGGCTACCGTTGGCGCCATGAGCAAGCCGCTTGGTCCCTACACCCCCGTCGTCCGCGCCGGCGATTTCGTCATCGTGTCAGGCCAAGGAGGCATGCTCGATGGTGTGAAGGTCGACGGTGGGGTGCGCGCCGAGACCACCCAGACCATGGCGAACGTCGCCGCGCAGCTCGCCACCGTCGGAGCGACGCTGGCCGATGTCGTCAAGACCACCTGCTTCCTGACCGACATGGAGAACTTCGCGGCGTTCAACGAGGCCTACGCTGACGCCCTCGGGGCTCATCGACCGGCTCGGTCCACGGTCGGCGTTGCCGGACTGCCTGGCAACTTCCTCGTCGAGGTCGAGGCCTGGGCGTACGTGCCGCAGGGGTGAGCGACCCGCTCGGGCGTTGCGATTGGGCGCTCACCGGCGGACCCGGCATCGGCGATGCCTACCTTCGCTATCACGACGAGATCTGGGGTGTTGCTCAACGCGATCCGTTGGTGCTCTTCGAGTTCTTGATCCTCGAAGGGGCGCAGGCCGGGCTGTCGTGGTCCACCATTCTGCGCAAGCTCGAGGGGTATCGACGTGCCTACAGCGGCTTCGACCCGGCAGTGATCGCCCGCTACGGCGATGCGGATGTCGCACGGCTGCTGGCCGACGAGGGCATCGTGCGCAACCGGGCGAAGGTGGTGGCCTCGATTCGCAACGCGCAGGCCTGGCTCGACCTCGACGACCCGGTCGGCCACCTGTGGAGCTTCACCGACGGGCAGGTCATCGAGAATGCGTGGCCGGACATGTCGTCGGTGCCGGCGGAGACCGATCGTTCTCGCCTGATGAGCAGTGACCTGAAGCGACGCGGGTTCAGCTTCGTCGGGCCGACCATCTGTTACGCGTTCATGCAGGCCACCGGGATGGTCAACGATCACATCACGACCTGCTTTCGCCACCGGCAGGTCGGCGCAGTATCCTGACGACATGCCAGGTGCCATCGCCATCGTGATCGTCCTGTTCCTGATCCCCGTCGTGGTGATCATGAGCGGTGCCGTCGCCTCGGCGATCATCGGCGAGGTCTTCTACCGCGATGGTCGCCATCGCTTCGAAGACAACGAACTCCTCGATCTCCCCGACTGATCACACTGTGGTCTGACAAGACGGCTCAGAGCCGAGGCGTGATGCTGGCACACTGATGCAGTGCACTCTCATGATCGGGCCATCGAGGAACTGACCGCTGCGATCGGTCGCTACTCGGTCGAACGGATGCGCCTCGATCCGCCGCCGCTCGACCACCCACGCAGCCCCGACGAGTTGCGTGAGGCCTGCGGTGCGACGATCACCTCGAACGGGATCGGTGGGCTCGAAGCGCTCAGGATCTTCGAAGAGGTGCTCGCACCGGCGTGCATCTCGGTCGATCATCCACGGTTCTTGTCGTTCGTGCCGGCCGCGCCGACCGAGGCGTCGATGCTGTTCGACCTGGTGGTGGGCGCGTCGAGCGTGTACGCCGGATCGTGGCTCGAAGGTGCCGGCGCCATCTACGCCGAGAACGAGGCGCTTCGCTGGATCGCCGATCTCGTGGGTCTGCCCGCCGGCGCCGGTGGTGTGTTCGTGAGCGGCGGCACCGCTGGCAACCTCAGTGCGTTGATCGCCGCCCGCTGGCGGTGGCGGCAACGAGCAGACGGCGCCCACGACCGCACTCGTGGGTTGATCGTCGCCTCGGCGGGCGCGCACTCGTCGATTCTGCAGGCTGCGCGAGCGATGGACGCCGACGTCATCGAGGTGCCTGCCGACGACTCGGGCCGTCTGGTCGCTACGGCACTGCGCCACACGGTCGACGCGCTCGATGATGCCGACCTGGCCCGACTGTTCGCCGTCGTCGCCACGTCCGGAACAACGAACGCAGGGGTGATCGACGATCTCGCCGGCGCCGCCGCTGTTGCCGGCGACCTCGACACCTGGTTCCACGTCGACGGCGCGTACGGCGGAGCTGCGCTGGTGGCACCGAGCGTGCGTGATCGTTTCGCCGGCATCGAACGGGCCGACAGTTTCATCGTCGACCCCCACAAGTGGCTCTTCGCTCCATTCGACTCGTGCGCCTTGCTCTACCGCGATCCGATCGTCGCTCGGGCTGCGCACACCCAGCATGCGGAGTATCTCGACGTGCTGCATGACGCAAGCGACGAACCGTGGAACGCCAGCGACTACGCCCACCACCTGTCGCGGCGTGCCCGCGGCCTGCCGCTGTGGTTCAGCCTCGCCACCTACGGCACCGATGCGTACACCGAAGCGGTCGAGACCACGCTGTCGACCGCCCGACTCGCCGCCGCGCTGATCGACGAGTGTCCGGTCACCGAGTTGTTGTTCGAGCCCGAGCTGTCGGTGGTGCTGTTCCGTCGGGTTGGTTGGACCGCCGAGCAGTACCAGTCGTGGAGCGACAGGGAACTCGCCGCCGGCCGATCGTTCGTCGTACCGACCGCCTGGCACGGCGAGGTCGTGCTCAGGTTCTGCATCGTCAACCCCCGCACCACCACCGACGACATACGAGCGATCCTCGACACGCTCTCCGACTCCGACTCCGACGATGCCGACGAGGTGTTGACGTGACCGCGACCCTCGAACCAGTCGCCGACGTGGTCGTCACGAACGCACGCTGCGTGGCCACGGTCGATGCCGCACGCCGTGAACTCGACGGTGGCTGGGTGGCGATCACCGATGGGTTCGTCAGCGGGGTCGGCACCGGTCCCGCACCGGCGGCGACCACGGTGCTCGACGCCACCGACTGTCTGGTCACCCCGGGACTGGTCAACGCGCACCATCACCTCTACCAGAACCTCACACGCGCCCTCCCAGCGATGACCGACAAGCCGCTGTTCGGTTGGCTGCAGTCGCTGTACCCGTTGTGGCGCGGCCTCGACACCGAATCGGTCCACGTGTCGGCGTGGGTGGGGTTGGCCGAGCTGGCGTTGGCGGGCTGCACGACGTCGACCGATCACCTGTACCTCCATCCCCGCGGCGCCGGTGATCTCCTGAGCGCGGAGATCGAGGCCGCACGTGACCTCGGTGTCCGATTCCACCCGACACGCGGCTCGATGTCGCTGTCGCAGAAAGATGGAGGGCTGCCACCCGACGACGTCGTTGCCGACGACGACGAGATCCTTGCCGCGTGCGACGACGCCGTGCGACGCCATCACGACCGCACGTTCGGTGCGATGACCCGGATCGCGCTCGCCCCGTGCTCGCCGTTCAGCGTCACCGAGTCGTTGATGGTGCGTACGGCCGAACTTGCCGAACAGCTCGACGTCCGGCTGCACACGCACTTCGCAGAGAACGCTGAGGACGACGAGTTCAGCCTGGCCACGTTCGGGTGCCGGCCGATGGAGTACCTCGAACGCACCGGCTGGAGCACCGATCGCACCTGGGTCGCTCACTGCGTGATGCCCAACCACGATGAGATCCACCGTCTCGGCGCAGCCGGCGTGGGAGTCGCCCACTGCCCGTCGAGCAACATGATCCTGTCGTCGGGGATCGCGCCGGTGGTGGATCTTCGGGCCGCTGGCGTGCACGTGGGCCTCGGCGTCGATGGTTCGTCGTCGGCCGACGCAGCGTCGTTGTGGCTCGAGGCGCGCCAGGCGATGCTGCTCGCAAAGCTCCGCGACGGTGCCGGCGCTGGTACTGCCCGGATGGCGTTGGAGATGGCAACGATCGGTGGTGCTGGTTGTCTCGGGCGAACCGGTGAGATCGGCGTGCTCGAGGTCGGCGCCGTCGGCGACGTCGCTGTGTGGCCACTCACGGGCCCGTCGTTCTCCGGGGCGGTCGCCGACCCGATCGAAGCGTGGTTGCGTTGTGGTCCGGCAGCGGCTCGCCACACGGTGGTGCACGGTCGACCGGTGGTCCGTGACGGTCGTCTCGTCTCGCAACGTGTCGATGAGATGTTGGTGGCGCACGACCGTCTCGCTCGCCGGCTGCAAGCGGGGTGACGCCGTTCGGGGTGTCCGGTTGAGCAAACTGTTGGGGTGACGTCCCCCCGACAGCGCAGCCGCGCTCGCGCTGCCGCGCCCGTGCTCATCTCGGCAGCCCTGGCCATCGTCGGGCTGACGAGTTGCGACCAGTCCGGCGAGGACACGGTCAACGATCAGCTGCCTCTCCCGGCGATCGGTGTGTCGGGTGATCCCGGAGCAATCAGCGGTGCAGCCAACGATCTCGCCGACGGCGCTGTGGACATCGACACGGTCGTGATGATCGGCGATTCGATCACGAGGGGCGCAACACCAGACCTCGACGAGCGCTACGAACTGCTCGGCCTCGACCACCTGATCGAAGCACAGAACAACAAGCGCATGGCGGTGTCGATCCCTGACAATCCGAGCGGTGCCTCGATCGTCGAGTTCCTCGCCGCCAACGGCGACGGCGACCACACCGACGAGGTGTGGGTGATCGCGCTCGGCACGAACGATGTCGGCCAGTACTCGGGCCCCGATGACATCGCCGCTGCGGTCAACGAGATCCTCGCATCAGTGCCCGACGAGGCCGCAGTGGTCTGGGTCGACACCTACTTCCGCGATCGGGCTGACGACGCCGCTGAGTTGAACGCGATCGTGCGCGAGCGAGTCGAGCGCCGCGGCGACAGCGTCATTGCTCCGTGGACCGCGTTCGCCGAGGGCGATGGCGTCCTGACCGGCGACGGTGTGCACCCGACCACCGATGGCGCCGACGTGTTCGCGTTCGTGGTCACCGAAACGTTGAGTGCCTTCCTCGACCGCTAGCACGACCCGGATGTCAGCTGTCCCAGCGGGACTGACCGAAGCGGTAACCGACCGAACGCACGGTCTGGATCAAGTTGGCGTGCTCTTCACCGAGTTTGGCGCGCAGCCGCCGGACGTGGACGTCGACGGTGCGTGCGCCGCCGTAGTACTCATAACCCCACACCCGACTGAGCAACATCTCGCGGGTGAACACCTTGCCAGGGTTCTGGGCGAGGAACTTCAGCAGCTCGTATTCCATGTAGGTCATGTCGAGCGGTCGGCCCGAGATGGCGGCCTGATAGGTCTCGAGGTTGAGCGTGAGCTCGCCGTACTCGACGAGTTCGGCCCGGTGCAGATCGACGTCGGCCACCAGCAGGTGCCGGAGCCGTGCTTCGAGCTCGGCGGGATGGAATGGTGCGAGGCAGAAGTCGTCGTACAGCTCGTCGCGGTGCTCGAGCTCGGCGAGTTGGGCCCCGCCCACCAGCAGCAACACCGCGAAGGTTCGGTCGCCACCCTTGCGGGCGGTGCGCAGGAACGCCCAACCGCCCTCGGAGTCGGTGGAGATGTCGACGATCGCCCCGGCCCAACCGCCTGCTGGTTCGGTGTCGTCGTTGGCGGCCGAGACGGCCTTCCACGCGTAGCCGGCGAGGTCGAGGGTGCGCGCGAGTTCGGGCGACACGGGGTCGGCCAGGACCGCCAACATCGACTCACGCGTTGCCATGGTCACAACGTCCCGAGATAGCGGTCTCGCTCGAACGGGGTCACTTGCGTCTTGTACGCGCGCCATTCGCTGCGCTTGTTGCGGACGAACCACTCGAAGATGTGTTCGCCGAGCGCCTCTTGGACGAGCGTGGAGTTCTCCATCACGATCAGCGCGTCGTTCAACGACTGCGGCAGCTGTTGCACGCCGAGCTTGGCCAGTACGTCGTCGCCGATCTCGAACAGGTTGGCGTCGGCCTCGTCGGGGAGTTCGTAGCCCTCGCGCACACCGCGCATCCCTGCAGCCAGCATCAGGCTGAACGCGAGATACGGATTGCACGCGGCGTCGGCGGATCGGTATTCGATACGCGTGGCCATGGGGTTGTCGCGCTTGGGGATCGGCACCCGAATCAGGCCGCTGCGGTTGTTGCGCGCCCAGCTGATGTGAACGGGTGCCTCGAATCCTGGCACGAGCCGCTTGTAGCTGTTGACGGTTTGGTTGGTGACCGCGGTGATCTCGGCGGCGTGGTGCAGCATCCCGGCCATGAACGACTTCGCCGTCGGCGACAGCAGGTAGGGATCGTCGGCGTCGTAGAACGCGTTGTCGTCGCCTCGAAACAGCGAGAGGTGGACGTGCATGCCCGAGCCTTGGACGCCTTCGAGCGGCTTGGGCATGAACGTGGCGTGCACGTCGTGGTGCGAGGCGACCTCACGTACGGCGAGCCTGAAGGTCATCATGCTGTCGGCCATGGTGAGTGCATCGGTGTGTCGCAGGTCGATCTCCTGCTGGCCGGGTGCATCCTCGTGGAAGCTGTACTCGACTGGAATCCCCAAGGCTTCGAGGGTGCGGATCGTCTTCTTGCGGAGTTCGCCGGTGACGTCGCTGGTGGTGAGGTCGAAGTAGCCGCCCTGATCGATCGGCACCGGCGGTTGACCGGGCACGAGCGGCTCGAAGTAGAAGAACTCGACGTCGGGTGCGACGTAGAACGTGAGGCCCTCGTCGTGTGCTGCTTGTACGTGGCGGCGCAACACCTGGCGGGGATCGCCTTCGAACGGTGTGCCGTCGAGGTGGTGGATGTCGCAGAAGATGCGGGCCTCGGGTGCCTTCGGATCACCCCACGGGAGCAGCTCGAAGGTGTCGGGGTCGGGCATTGCCAACACGTCGGCCTCTTGGACCCTCGAGAACCCGTCGATCGACGATCCGTCGAACGTCATGCCGTCCTCGAGTGCGTTCTCCAGCTCCGCCGGTGAGATCGCGAGGCTCTTGAGCGTGCCGAGCACGTCGGTGAACCAGAGCCTGACGAGTCGGACTCCGCGCTCTTCGACGCTGCGCAGGACGTAGTCGCGCTGTTGGTCGCGCATGTCGCTCATCTCCTGATTCTCTCGCGGTTGGCGGTGAAATGCGACAGGACGGGAGCCGGAGCCCCCGTCCTGTCGCAGTGGTGCGCTGATTCGAGTACCGGATCAGCGCGTCAGGGCGATGCCCCGACGTTCACTTCATGGCGCCGCAGACCGTGTCCACCATCAGGCGGGCAACGATGTACGGGTCGATGTTGGCGTTCGGGCGACGGTCTTCGAGATAGCCCTTGCGGTCGACGGCGACCTGCCACGGGATGCGGATCGAGGCACCGCGGTCGGACACGCCGTAGCTGAACTGGTCGAAGCGCTGGGTCTCGTGGGCACCGGTGAGACGGTCAGCGATGCCCTGGCCGTAGTTGGCGATGTGGAGTTCGGCCTTCTCGCCGAGCGCCTTGCAGCCGGCTTCGATGTACTTGTAGCCGTCCTCTTCACGCATTTCCTTGGTGGAGAAGTTGGTGTGGGCGCCAGCGCCGTTCCAGTCGCCCTTGGCCGGCTTGGCGTCGAGCGTGGCGGCGATGCCGTAGTCCTCGCCGATCCGGTAGAGCAACCAGCGCGCCACCCACAGCTGGTCGGCCACTTCCAGCAGTCCGAGCGGGCCGACCTGGAATTCCCACTGCCCGGGCATGACCTCGGCGTTGATGCCCGAGATCGACAGGCCGGCGGTGAGGCATGCCTCGAGGTGGTCTTCGACCAGGGGGCGGCCGTGGATCTCGTCCTCGCCGACGCCGCAGTAGTAGCCACCCTGCGGCTCGGGGTAGCCGGCCGGCGGGAAGCCGTAGGGCCGGCCTTCCTTCATCAGGGTGAACTCCTGCTCGATGCCGAACAACGGCTCGTGCTTCTTGTACTTCTTGGCCGTCTTCGCTGCGGCGGCACGCATGTTGGTCGGGTGTGGCTTGCCGTCGACGAGCATCACCTCGCACATCACGAGCACGTCGTCGCCGCCGCGGATCGGGTCCGGGTAGGTCGCAACGGGCTTGAGCACGCAGTCGCTCTTGTCGCCGGTGGCCTGGTTGGTGCTCGAGCCGTCGAATCCCCAGATGGGCAGTTCGGCGCCGTCTTCGAGCACTTTGGTCTTCGATCGCAGCTTCGCTGTCGGCATCGTGCCGTCGATCCAGATGTATTCAGCCTTGTAAACCACAGTTGTCCTCAGTTTCCGTCCAGGTTGTCGGGGGTACGGGCATCCAACCTAGATGGTGCTGGTCGGAGTCGCCCGTTGGCAGGCGGCATCGTCGCAGTGCCCGGTTGCAGAGTCGTTGCCTCATTGTGAACGGCGTGTGAACTGGCCCGAGATTTCTTGACTCGAGTCAGATCGGACGGCGCCTGGATCGGACCCAGGCGTGACGGTGTCGGAGCGGTCAGCGGCCGATGACCGTGTAGGTCTCGAGGTCGGGGTCGGCGGCGATCTGCTCGTCGGTGAAGGCGACTTGTCTCCACTGTTTCTCGCTGAACTCGATGGTCTGCGAGTCGAACAACGGCGAGGTGCGGTCGCCGGTCTGGCCGTAGACGAGCAGCGCCCACGCCTGCACTTCGTCGCCGGTGTAGTCGACGGTCATCACGAAACTGGTGCCGTAGTTGATTCGGTATCCCTCGCCTCGCAGCGAGCTGTCGACCGCGACGGCTTCGCCTCGCTGGGGTGCTGGTTCGCTCGACGACGATCGGCCACTCCAGGTGACGATGTTGGTGACACCGTCGACGCTGTTGCCCCCATGGATCGAGATCCGGGTCTCGGAGCGCTCGGTGAATTGCGACGCTCCGAGTGTGGTGTCGAGTGCGAAGCCGGCGGTCGTGATCGTCTGGACGGCGCGGGCCATTGCTTGCAGAAGCGGCGTCGGATCGGTGGCCGGAACCGCAGGGGTCAACGTCGGCTGCGCAGGGTCGAAGGGGTCGGCGAAGAGCACGCCGGCGTTCTCGAACGCCTCGGGATCGAAACGGCTCATGGTTTCGCGCCAGATCAGTGGACCTGATCGATCGAGGTCGTACACCCCGTCCCAATTCGCCAGGACGTCGCAGGCAGCGGTGAGGTCGACCGCGGCGGCAGCCAGATTCAGGGTGCCATCGGCGGTGAGCAGCTCAGGGACCTCGACGATGGGGGTGGTGCGACAGGCGTCGACCGCCGCTGAGCGCAGCAGCACAGCGGTCCTGCCGGTGTTCTCGAATGCTGCGGTGCGGACTTCCTCGGCGTCGAACAGGCCGTCGGGGCCGGCGAGACCGGTGGCATTGGTGTCGCTGAGCACTGCGGCGTTCTGCCGGGTGCGCATGCTGAGCGGGGTGTTCTGCTGGCCATGGAGAATCGAGTACGAACCGGTCAGCGTGAACTCCGCGCTCGGCACCCAGAAGCTGTCGTTGGCATTGAAGACGTAGTCGGTTCGCTGCACCATGGGCATCTCCGAGAACGGAACGAGACCTGGGTCGCGAGCGCCCGGGACCACTTCCCAGCGGAACGCACTGTTGGACCCGTCCAGGAGCACGAAACCCTCGTCGTAGGCGATCTGGGTCACCGGGTCGAAGAACAGTGCGCCGATGAATGCCTGTTCTGCCTCGGCACTCAGATTCGGTGTTGCCGAGGTGTCGGCGTACCAGGTGGTGCCCTCGTCGTCGACCGCCACGAGATTGAAGAGTGGAACTCCCTGATATTCGGCGGTGAGCGCTTGGAGTTCGGCGATGCTCTGGATCTCGGGCATGCGTGCGTACTGCTCGATGAACTCGTTGTTGTCGATGTTGGCGTCGCGGTACGACAGCACCGTGGCGTCGGTCCAGCCGATTCCCGGGAAGTCGAGGATCGGGCCGAACTCGCTGCGCCACAGGGTGCGGGTCTCGGTGTCGACCGTGCCATCGGGGCGCAGGATGTCGATCGTGGTGTCGGTCGAGGTCATCGGCACCGACTGGCCATCGACGAGGTACGACGTGGGCGAGGCGGGATCGAGCGTGAGGTTGTAGCCGGTCATCCGGTTGCCGTCGGACACCGTGTGGGTCCACGAGACGCCGTCGGTGAAGCCGATGCCGACGCCGGGCAACCCGAGCAACTGGGCGCCGTACACGTCGATCTCTCCCGGCACGGTGAGTTGGACTTCGGCGAATCGGAGTTCGCCTTCCCACGGAAAGTGCGGGTTGGCGAGCAGCAGGCCACCCTCGTTGCCTGCCACTCGATCCTTGCCGATCGCCCACCCGTTGCTTGCAAGTCCTGCCTCGTCACGCAGCCCCAGGTCGGCAAACACTGCGGCGTCGAGATCGATGCCGCCGGATTGTCGGCGCACACCGATGGGTTCGGTGGTCGGCGGTTGGGCGACGCCGATGTAGTCGATGATGGCTGCGCTGCTCGCTTGGAGCGCAACGGAGCGGGCATAGGTGTAGACCTCGACGGCGGTGATCGGGCGCACCCAGTCGGCCCCGGCACACCAACCGGTCAATCGTTCGCCACCCACGTTGGCGAGCTGATCGTTCCAACCAGCGGTGAACGCATCGAACTGCTCGACCACCGCATCCGATGCCGTCTCGAAGTCAGTGGCTGAGATCTCGCCGATGCCGATGGCCTTCCAGGCGAAGTCGCTGTCGACGTTCTCGCCCTCGATGCCGGGGCCGAACGCTGCCGAGCGGGTGCTGGTCACCTTCAGGATCTGGTCGATCAGCGTGCAGCCGTGGTCCTCGCCGCTCGCCCATCCCTGCCCGTAGGCGACATCGGAGAGCGTGTCACCCGTGATGTGCGGGACGCCGTCGGTGGTGCGTTGGATCGTGGCTTCGTAGCGTGGTGGCACCAACGTGGTCGTGGTGGTCGTGGTGGTCGTCGATGTCGTGGTGGTCGTATCGGGCGAGGTCGGCAGCGGGATCGACTCGGGGCCTTCGCCAGGCGAGCACGCAGCGACGAAGTACCAATCCCACGATGACAACCCGACCGACGCGCACGTGGCCATAGTGCCAGATCAGCCCTACTGTTTCGCAGCGAGGCCCGTCGCTGTCGCCAGCGGTAGCCTGACCGACTGTGACGGTGCTACGAGTGGGGCTCGCTCAACTCAACCCGACGGTCGGCGACCTCGACGGAAACCTGGCCTTGATGGTCGACGCCTACGACCGGGCCGAGGCCGCCGGATGCGACGTCGTTGCCTTCCCCGAGCTGTCGACCACCGGCTATCCGCCCGAGGACCTGGTGTTGAAGCCGGGTTTCGTCGCCGACAACCTCGAGGTGTTGTCGAAGCTGGCCGCTCGAACCGGCCGGTGCGCAGCGGTGGTCGGCTTCGTCGACCAGGATCGCGACCTGTACAACGCCGCAGCGGTGTGCGCGAACGGCGAGGTCGTCGGTACCTACCGCAAGCGACTCCTGCCGAACACCACGGTGTTCGACGAGGCCCGCTACTTCACGCCGGGTGATCAGTCCGACCCGCTCGAACTGTTCGTCATCGGCGGTGTCAAGGTGGGCATCTCGATCTGTGAAGACATCTGGAGTCCCTTCGGTCCCGTTGCCGAGCAGGCCGCAGCCGGTGCCGAGGTGAGCATCAACATCAATGCCTCGCCGTTCCATGCGGGCAAGGGAGCCGAACGCGAGCGCATGCTCGCCACCAGGGCCTCCGATTCGCACGCGGCGATCGTCTACGTCAACCAGGTGGGCGGCCAGGACGAACTGGTCTTCGACGGTGCGTCGGTCGTGTTCGACCACGAGGGCACCTTGCTGGCGCGTGCGCCGCAGTTCGTCGAAGACCTCCTCGTCGTCGACGTGCCGGTGCCGCCGGTCTACCGCAAACGACTCCTCGACCCCAGGGGTCGCATCACCGACGCATTGCTGCCAACGGTGATGGTCTCGGCCGAGTCGAGCGGCCACGACATCGCAGCGTCCGGTTCGATCGCCGATCCGCTCGACGCCGACCGCGAGCTGTACGACGCCCTCGTGCTCGGCACCCGCGACTACTGCACCAAGAACGGCTTCGACGACGTGGTCATCGCGCTGTCGGGTGGCATCGACTCCACGATCGTGGCATGCATCGCGGTCGATGCGCTCGGCGCCGAACACGTCCACGGGGTGTCGATGCCGTCGCGGTACTCGAGCGATCATTCCAAGAGCGATGCGCAGTTGCTGGCCGAGAACCTCGACATCGACTTTCGCACCATCTCGATCGAGCCGGCGTTCCAGGCGTACCTCGACATGCTCGAACCGTCGTTCGATGGTCGCGAGCCGGGGCTCACCTACGAGAACATCCAGAGCCGGTGCCGTGGCTTGCTGCTGATGGCGATGTCGAACGAGTTCGGTTGGATGGCGCTCACCACCGGCAACAAGAGCGAGGTCGCCGTTGGCTACTTCACGATCTACGGCGATTCGGTCGGCGGCTACGGCATCATCAAGGACGTGCTCAAGACTCGCGTGTACGACCTGTGCCGCTACGTCAACCGTGTAGCTGGGCGCGAGATCGTGCCCGAGGACGTGATCACCAAGCCGCCGTCGGCCGAGCTGCGCCCTGACCAGCGCGACGACCAGAGCCTGCCGCCCTACGAGGTGCTCGATCCGATCCTGCAGCTCTACGTCGAGGACGACCGCACCGCTGGCGAGATCGTCGAGCTGGGACACGACGAGGAGATGGTGCGGCGCATCACTCGACTCGTCGACATCGCCGAGTACAAACGGCGTCAGACACCGCCGGGTGTGCGGGTGAGCCGCAAGGCGTTCGGCAAGGATCGGCGCCTGCCGATCACCAGCGGTTACCGCGGCTGAGGATCCCTTCGTGTCGCCTGCCCACACCGAGATCCATCGCACCGTCCGCGATCGCCTCGACGAGAACGACCAGCGCTACACCTCGGGTCGGCGTGCCGTCGTCGATGCGCTGGCGTCGGCGGACGGCCCGGTCACACTGCCCGAATTGATCGATCTCGCGCCAGCGCTCGCGCAGAGTTCGGCGTACCGGAACCTGGCGGTGATGGAGCAGGTGGGCGTGGTTCGTCGGCTCGTGCACTCTGCCGACCACGCCCGGTACGAGCTCGCCGAGGATCTCACCGAGCATCATCATCATCTGATCTGTGAGAGCTGCGGCACCGTTCGTGACGTCACGCTCACCCCAGCGCTCGAACGACAACTCGACGCCGCGTTCGACACGCTGTCGAGCGCCGAGGGCTTCGCGTCCACACACCACACGATCGACCTGTACGGCCGCTGCGCCGACTGCCGATCCTGAACGTCGGAAAAATCCCGCGATCGTGACGCTCGGCGTCAAGATCCAGGGACATTTCGGTTTGGGGGTCAGCTCAGGCGGGGGAGAGCGTGCGTCGCTGTGCGATGGCGCGCTGTGCGACCGACGCGGCGAGCACCACGAAGAAGATGATCACCGACGTGAGCGCCATCGTGGCGCCTGCTGCGGTGGCGTGGTGGTAGCTGACCAGGATGCCGATCACGGTCGCGAGTGAGCCGAGCACGATCGACACGACCATGATCATCGGGACCCGGCGCACCAACAGCGATGCGGCTGCGGGTGGGGCGATCAGGAAGGCGAACACCAGGAGGTTCCCGACCGACTGGAACGACGACACGATCGAGATGGCCAGCAACGCCAGCAGTGCGGCTTGGGCCAGACCGGGTCGGAGCCCGAGCATCGAGGCGAGCGAGACGTCGAAGGTCATCACCAGGAACGCTCGGTAGAGCACGACGACGCCGACCAACGCGATCAGCGCGGCGATCCCCTGGCGGATCACATCGGTGCTGTCGAGCCCGGTGATCGACCCGAACAGGAACCGGTTCAAGTCGCCGGTGTACGACGCTCGCTGCGTCGACATGATGACCACTGCGAGCGCAAGGAATCCGACGAACAGCACCCCGATCGAGGTGTCGTCCGGCAGCGGGGAGTGCCGGCGGATCAGCGCGATGCCCGCCACCATGGCGCCGGCCGCAATGAGCGCACCGAGTGAGGTGTCGACGCCGATGATGAAGGCGATCGCGATGCCGGGCAGCACGCCGTGGGCGAGTGCATCGCCGAGAAAACTCATGCCACGCAACACCACCCAGGTGCCCACGAGCGAGGTGGTGATCACGGTGAGGATCCCGGCCAGCAGCGCGTCGCGCATCAACTCGGAGTCGACGAACGGCGCGATCCACCAACCCCAGGGATCGCTCAGGAAGTCCACGTGGTCAGTTTGCCGGGGTTTGGTTCAGTGCGTCGACGATGGTCTGGACGTTCTGGCGCAGCCAACCGGTGTAGGTCCCAGCTTCGGTGCCGGGCTCGTCGAGGGTGCCTGTCAGCAAGCTGATCACCGCAACGTCACCGATGCGATTGGCCAATGCTGCTGCGTCGTCCGACGAGCTCTGGGTGTCGGCGAAGATCGCTGGAGCACCCGTTGCCACGATGTCGGCCGCGAGCGAGTCGAGTTCGGCTGGGCTGGTCGCTGCGAGCGAACTCGACGAGGGGATCACGCTTCCGAGCACCTCGAAGTCGTACCGGTCTGCGAAGTAGCTGAGCGAGTCGTGATTGGTCACGAGGATGCGTTGGTCGGTCGGCAGCGATGCGACGATCGCGGCGACCTCGTCATCGAGCTGAGTCAGTTCGTCGATGTAGGCGTCAGCACAGGCGTCGAGCGCCGCTCGGTCGATGCCGGCGCCGGCGAGTGCGTCGGCGATCAGCGGCACCGCCGCCACCATCCGGGTGGGATCCCACCACACGTGGGGGTCGAAGTCGCCGTGATCGTGGTCTTCTTCGCCGTCGTGACCTTCTTCGCCGTCGTGGTCTTCTTCGCCGTCGTGGTCTTCTTCGCTGTCGTGATCGCCGTCGCCGACTGGGAGCGGATCCAGACCGTCGCCAACGCGGAGCACTGCCACGCCGTTGGCCTCCACGGCGTCGATGGTGTCGGCCAAGGATTCTTCGAGGAACAAGCCATTGGCAACCACCAGTTCGGAGGTGTCCATCGTCTCGCGGTCACGCAACGACGGCTCGAACGAGTGTGGGTCTCCGCCGAGGGGGATGATCGTGTCGACAGTGGCGAGCCCGTCGCAGGCCACATTGGCGGTCACGTCGGCCCAGATGCTCGTCGTGGCGACCACGGTCGGAGTGTCGATCGAGGCGGCCGCCGTGCCCGCGGGGTCAGGAGATGAGGCGTCGTCGTCAGATCCGCAGGCTGCGAGCGTCAGGGTCGTGATGGCCAGCACGGCGGCGCCTCGGTGTGCACGAGAGGAAAGCATGCAGGCAATCATACTGAGAATGACTCTCATTCCAATTCGCGTTAGGATTTTCTCGTGGCGACCGTCAGCACCCTTGCCGAGTTCACCGGGGTGTCTGTCCGCTACGCCGACGTCATTGCACTCGACACGACGAGCACCACCTTCGATCGTGGAACTTCTGTCGCACTCGTCGGCGCCAACGGCAGTGGCAAGAGCACGGTGTTGCGCCTGCTCGCAGGCCTGCTGGAGCCGACCGACGGCACCGTTGTGCGAGCAGGCGGTGTCGAGGCGGCGTTCATCGCTCAGCAGCACGAGCATCACGACTGGATGCCGCTGCCCGTCGACGAAGTGATCCGGATGGGCTGCTACCGAACCCGCGGGCTGCTGGGTCGGATCACCCGCGCCGATCGAGCCGAGATCCAAGCCGTCGCCGAGCGTCTCGAAGTCGCCGATCTCCTCCATCGCTCGTTCAGCGAGCTGTCCGGCGGCCAACGTCAGCGGGTGCTGGTGGCCCAGGCCCTCATCGGCGCGCCGAGGCTGTTGCTCCTCGACGAACCGATCACCGGACTCGACATCCCGAGCCAGGAGACGATCCTGTCGATCATCGAGGCCGAGGTGGCGGATGGGGCGACCGTCGTCTTCTCGACCCACCACCTCGAAGAAGCCAAGCGGGCCGGCCGAGTGATGTTGCTCGCCGGGTGCGTGATCGCCGATGGCACACCCGACGAGGTCTTGCGACCAGAGCACCTCGCCACGGCCTTCGGCGGACGGCTGTTGCGCATCGGGGGCGAGGCGCTGCTCGTCGACGACCACGGTCACGGACACAGCCACGACCTCGGCGATGACCACAATCACGACGACGTCGGTCACCGCCACCTGCATCAGCCCGAACACGCCGCCGAACACGACCACCGCTGACCCGCCGAGCGATGAGCGAACAGGTCGGTGACGACCACTTCGCTCATCGCTGTCACCACTCGGCGGTCGTTGTCGATCAAACTGGCTCGATGGGTACTGGGCACTCGCACGGCTTCGACGGTGCGCACGATCTCGACGAACACGTTCGACCGGAGGTCCGACGGGCGATGTGGCTGGCGGTCGGTGCGTGCGCGCTGATCGTGGTGGTCGGCCTCATCGTGCTCTGGCCCGGGGGCGGCGGCGACCGAACCGATCCGCTGGGCCTCGACGGCGACCCCGTCCGAGCGAAGGTCGTGTCGGTGGAGGACGTGCCGTGTTCGTTCGATCCACTGCTGGCCTGCAAGCAATTCGAAATCATCGTCAGCGACGGCGAGTTCAGCGGCGACCGATTCGTGCTCGAGCAATCGCTCGACTCGACCATCGGCTCGGGCGACGGCATCCTCGTCGATCTCGTCGACGTCGGAGGCGGCGAACGACAGCCGGTGTTCTACGACTTCCAACGCAGCACCCCGATGCTGCTCTTGGTGATCTTGTTCGTGGCCGCGATCGTGGTGCTCGGACGATGGCGTGGCGTCGGAGCGCTCGCCGGTCTGGCGATGAGCCTCGTCGTGATCGTGGTGTTCGCGCTGCCGGCACTGCTCGACGGCACGAATTCGATCGCGGTCGCGCTGGTGACCGCCGGTGCGATCGCGTTCGTGGCGCTGTTTCTCGCCCACGGTCGCGGGCTGGCAACCGCGGCAGCACTGCTGTCGACGTTCGCCAGCCTTGCCCTCACCGCGCTGCTCGCCTGGATCTTCCTCGCCGCCTCGAAGTTCACCGGGTTCGGCGACGAGAGCGTGGGCTTCCTCGATGCGCTCGGCACGCAGATCGACCCCCGCGGGCTCCTGCTCGCCGGGGTGGTCATCGGCTCGCTCGGCGTGCTCGACGACGTCACCGTCACGCAGGTGTCGGCGGTGTGGGAGTTGAAACGTGCCGCTCCGGATGCGGGGTTCGCCGAGCTCTACGGCCGGGCACTTCGAATCGGTCGAGATCACATCTCCTCGACGGTCAACACGCTCTTTCTCGCCTACGCCGGGGCGTCGTTGCCGCTGTTGTTGCTGTTCAGCGAGGCGAACCAGGGGCTCGGATCGGTGGCGACGCGCGAAGTGGTGGCGGTCGAGATCGTTCGGGCGCTCGTCGGCTCGATCGGCCTGGTCGCTTCGGTGCCGATCAGCACGGCGCTTGCTGCGAAGGTGTTGGCATCGATTTCCCGTACCGACTCCGACCACGAACCCGATCCGGACGAGGAACTGCGTCTCGACCCGATCGAACCGTGAACCAACCGTGAACCAACCGTGATCCGACTCACCGACGACCTCCGGGCGATGATGGCGGCGAACCTCGCCCGGCACGAACGCACCGAGATCGCCCTCGATGGTCGTCGCCACGCGGCAGTGGCGATCCTGGTCGTCGACTCCGACGCTGGCTCCGATGCCGACGACCCCTACGAAGCAACGCAGGAAGACCTGTCGGTGATCCCATCGGACACCTCGGGCCTCGACGGTCGGATGGCCGGCGTCGCTGGCGGTGCCTCGTTCGTGCTGTGCCGTCGAAGCGCCGGGCTCAACCGCCACGCATCGCAGTGGGCGCTTCCTGGAGGTCGGCTCGACCCCGGCGAATCACCGATCGAGGCTGCGCTACGCGAGACCGACGAGGAGATCGGCGTTCGTCTCGAAGAATCTTCCGTGCTCGGCCTGCTCGACGACTACGCCACCCGGTCGGGCTATGTGATCACCCCGGTCGTCGTGTGGGGCGGGGCCGACATCGAGATGCGACCCGACCCCGGCGAGGTGCTCGCCGCGTACCGGATCGGCCTGCACCAACTCACTCGCAACGACTCTCCGCGCTTCGTCACGATCCCCGAGAGCGATCGTCCCGTGGTCCAGGTGCCGCTCGGTGGCGACCTGATCCACGCCCCGACCGGAGCGTTGCTCGTCCAGTTCCGTTGGGTGGCCCTCGACGGACGGCCCAACGAACGGGTGCACGACTTCGAACAGCCGGTGTTCGCCTGGGGCTGAATCCCGACAACGTGCTCGGGACGCAATCCGGGTGCCGGTTGACTTCGAATCGTGCCGACCGGTCACACTGAGCCGATGCACAACAACCGTCGAATGGGCACAGCAGTGTTGGCAGCGTTGGTCGTTGGGGTCGCCGCATGCGGCGGATCGGACGAAGGCAACTCGGCACTCGTGAGCGACCCGACCACGGTCGCCTCGACGATTGCCGCTCCGACCACGGCGGTCCCGACAACGGTCGCGGCCACCACAACGGTGCCGGCCGAGGAGGTCGACATCAACCACCTGCAGGTGATCGGCTCGCACAACAGCTACCACCTGATCCCTGAACCGGTGCTGTTCGACGGCATCGCAGCGCTGTCTGCCGAGCTGGCCGCCAGCATCGAGTACTCCCACGTCACGCTCACGGAGCAACTCGGAGATCATGGAATTCGCCAGTTCGAACTCGATGTGTTCGCCGACCCCGACGGCGGACTGTTCGCGAACCGGGCAGCGAACCCGGTCGTCGGACTGGAGGCGGCGTCCGGCCTGCCCGAACTCGACGAGCCCGGATTCAAGGTGCTCCACACCCAGGACTTCGACTACGGCACGAACTGTCTCACCCTGGTGTTGTGCCTCGAGGAGATCCGCGACTGGTCGGCCGCCAACCCGAATCACATCCCGATCATGGTCATGATCGAAACGAAGGAGCAGTCGGTACCCGACGCCGCCGCCGAGGAAGGTCTCGAACTCACCGACGATCTGCCCTGGGCCGAGCCGCTTGCGATCACCACGGAGCTCCTCGCTGCGCTCGACGCCGAGATCCGATCGGTGTTCGCGGCCGATCAGCTCATCGAGCCCGACGACGTGCGCGGTGATGCGGCCACTCTCAACGATGCTGTGCGCACGGTTGGGTGGCCATCGGTGAACGACAGTCGCGGAAAGGTGATGTTCTCGCTGAACAACGGTGGTGCGATCCGCGACATGTACACGGTCGATGCCGCGAACCTGGAGGGCCGGCCGATGTTCACCAACGCCCCGTTGGGTGCGCCGGATGCTGCATTCGTCCGTTTCGATGACCCGTCCGACCCAGATCTCGATCGAGCGGCCCTCGAGGGTTACCTGATTCGCACTCGAACCGATTCGCCCACTGCCGACGCTCGCAACAACGACACGACACGCCGTGACCGGGCGTTCTCCAGCGGGGCACACTTCCTGAGCACCGACTACTACCTGCCGAGCGAGTACTTCGCCAGCGACTTCGTGGTGCAGCTTCCCGGCGGCACGGTCGCAAGGTGCAACCCGGTCACCGCACCTGTGAGCTGCGACGACGCCGATCTCGCCGAGTAGGTCGAGCGCGCTGGGCTGCCCGTTCAGCGACCCGAATGGCCGAAGCCGCCTCCGCGGTCGACACCGTCGAGCGAGTCGACGACCTGCCAGGCGACCGACTCGACCCGTTGGATCACCAGCTGCGCGATCCGGTCGCCGCGTTCGACGGCGTAGTCGGCCTCGGGGTCGGTGTTGATCAGGACGACCTTGATCTCGCCGCGGTAGGCAGCGTCGATCAGGCCGGGCGCGTTGACGACGCTGATGCCGTGCTTCATCGCCATCCCGCTGCGCGGCAGCACGAAGCCGCCGTGGCCCATCGGGATGGCGATCGAGATGCCCGTCGGCACCAGCGCTCGGCCGCCGCCCGCACCGAGTGTCGCCGATTCGCGGGCGTACAGGTCGAGGCCGGCGTCGCCGTCGTGGGCGTACTCGGGCAGCGGGCAGATCGAGGTCGAGTTGGACGATCGGAACGGGAAGGCTCACCCCACCGATCGTAGGTGCAACACCTACGTGCTACGGGGTGAGTTCGATGACGGTCCAGTCGGTGAGTGCGCTCGGTCGGCGCACGAACCGGCGGTCGTGATCAAGATCCGCTCGTCGGCGTCGCTGCTTCGGTGAACGACGTCGATGTCGGCGAACGAGCAGGGAGCGAACAAGGGCCTCGTTCGATCCATCGCAGCTCCGACTGCCACGAGTGGATCAGCTCCGGTGTTGCTCGGACGGTCGGTGATCGTAGGCCAGCGCGAACTCGGCATCGCTCGCGGTCGTCGATGCGATCGAGTTCAACGATGATGTCGTTGTTCAGCAGTGCCATCGGCTGCGACGCGTCGACGACGACGAAGACCTGGTCGGTTTCGCTCAGCAACGAGGCGACGAGCGCGTAGGCGCCGAACACGACGGCCACGATCGCCACCCAGATCGCGAGCGGCTTCACGAGTCAGCCACCGGCGTTGAACAGTGCGGCGATCTTGAACTCGACGTCGTCCTCACTGGCATCGATACTGGCAGCTTCGACCAGTGACGACACGCGACCGAGTTCTTCGAGGTCGGCTTCGAAGCCGACGGTGTAGATCGGAATCCGCAGACCAGCAGATCGTGTCGTCGACGTCCTCGAATCGCAGCCCATCGGTGGTTTCGCCGTCGGTGAGCACGACCAGCAGGGTCTTGAGGTCGGGGTCGGCAGCCTTCTGGTCGTCGAGCATCTTCAGCCCGAGCACGATGCCGTCGTACATGGCGGTGCCGCCACCGGGACTGAGGTCTTCAGCGATTGCCGCGTACCGACCCTGCTGGTTGAGATCGAACTCGGCGACGTCGAGACGCTTCATTGCCGTGTCGTTGAACTCGACGACACCCACCTCGGTCTCGGGCTTGATGAATTCGCGTGCGGAGATCATTGCCTCGCGAACCGACTGGATGCGAGTGCCCTCCATCGAGCCGCTGACGTCGACGACGAAGACGGTTGCCACGGGGCGCCCGCCGTCCTTCTTGTCCTTCCACACGTTCTGGACGTCGATCAACGTCGATCCCGACGGTGCCTCGACCGTGGGGGTGAACGGGGCCGGATCGAACCCGAACTCGACCGCCAGTTCCTGATACTCGGGCTGCTCGGCGAACTGGGCGAACAACTCGAGCGTCTCGCTCTCGGCTGCGGTCAGGTCGCCAACGGCGTACAGCGGGTTGTCGTGGCTGACGCCGAACGGGATGAACTCGAAGCCGGATTGGAGCGAGTCGGTGTTGGTGTAGGTCTGCCACTCCATCACGAACGTGTCGAGCGTGCCGGTGTCGTTCTCGACCGAGTCGCGCATCTGCAGCGTGGTGAGCGCCACGAACGGCACCTGGCGTTGGAACTGCTCGAACACGCTTGCCACGTCGGGTGACGTGAGCTGCGTCTCGTCGCCCTCGGCGATCGAGTCGAGCACGGTGAGCAAGAAGTTGAGCCCGGTGCTCGATGCGAACGGGTCGGTGTAGCCCATGACGAGGTCGCCGGCGATGACGGCGTCGACGAGGTTCTCGGCGCTGAGTTCGCCGTAGGACGCGCGCAACTCGTCGGCGGTCTCGTTCTTCATCACGATGCCGGCCACGTTGTCGACCATCCGGGGTCGCACCTCGGTCATGGTCTGGAATTCGCCCGCCATCTCGATCCACAACTGGTTCGACGGCGAGAACGCCTCGGGCAGTTCTTGCCCGCGAGCGATGTACTGGTAGCCGGTACCCGATGCGATCCGCCGGAGGTCGACACCGACCGGTCGTGCCGTCGGCGAGCGTGATCCCCGCAGTGTTGAAGTCGGTGACCACCTCGGTCATCCAGCCGTCGGTGTCGTCACCGGACTTCTCGGTCGACGCCCAGATCTCGATGACCTCGTCGGCGGTGCCAGGAGCCGGGACCTTGATCTCGAACTCGTCGATGTCGGGCAGTGTGTTGGACAGGTTGGCGCCGGTCGGCGGCGGGATCGATGCGCTGCGGGTGACCTGGTTGTCGACCCAACCGATCTCGTCGGCGAGCTCGTCGAGACGCTGGGCGGCCTCGGCCGGGTCGAGTGGTTCTGTCGACGTGTCGGTGCCGAGATCGCCGCACGCTGCGGCGATCAGCGCGAACCCGGCGAACGCTGCGATCAGGGGAATCCGTGGTCGGCGCACTGTCACTCGCTCTCCTTCGCTGTGATCTCGCCGATGTCGATCGCCTGGCCGTCGTCGAGTCGTGTGGTGGCGGTGCGGCCGCGTTCCATGTTGGCGATCGCCTCTTCGCTCTCAGCGGTGAGCTGGTCGAGCTCGAGGATCGTGCCCGCCATCGTGGGCAGTGCCTCGCGCCGGTATCGCGAGATCTCGTCGAGCGCGATGTCGATGTCGGCGAACGCCTGCTTCAACGACTCCATGTCGAGCATCGTGCTCGAAGCCTGCTGGTGGATCGCTGTGCCCTGCGTCTTCAACCGCTCGGCGGTGCCGGCGATCATTGCCGAGGTGGTGGTGTTGATCGCCTCGATCTTGTCGAGCACGATCTTCTGGTGTGCGAGCGCCAAGGCGACGGTGACCGCCACCTGCAGCGCGCTGATGGTGACGTCGATCGCACGATCGACACCTCGGATCAGTTCGCGGTTGTTGCGGATGATGATCTCGATCGCCAACACACCCTGCTGGTTGACCGCGAGTTGCTGTTGGAGATCGAGTGTGCGCTGACGAAGGGCGAACAAGATGTCTTCTTCGACGAACTGACGACGCGGATCGTCGGGGCCGATCTCGCCGGCCAGCTTCTCGACCACTGCCGCGTCGAGTGCCTGGGCCAACGCGATCTGGTCGGTGAGGAGGTGCGTGAGTTCGCGCATCTGCTTCTGATCGTCGCCGAGGGTGATGTTGTCGCGCTTGAGCTGGTCGCGTCCGTTCTCGAGCGAATGCACGATCGCATCGATCTGGGTCTGCGAGCTCTCGTAGCGCATGAAGTAGCGCTTCAGCGGCGTGCCGACGCCGGGGATCTTGCCGACCGCACGGGTGAACCAACCAGCTTCGGTGTCGAGCCCGGACGGGTCGAGCTTCTCGACCTCGATGCGCAGATCGGACAGCGACTTGGCGACCTCGCCACCGTCCTCGGTGCCGTGGGAGATGTCCTTGAGCGGCGCCTGCAGCATCCGGCTGCGGGTGGCCGAGCGGGTCTGCAGCTCGCGGCCCATCGAGTCGACGGCCTCACGTGCTGCGGCTCGGGCATCTTCGTTGGTGGGGTCGATCGCGAGGAGCTGCTCGACCTGGGCGTTGGCTTGAGCTTGGAGCTCGTCGGTCGGCTCCGTCTCGACCGCAACGATCTCGGCCCACGCAGCCTCGACGTTGAGATTCAGGTCGAGCGCGGGCGTGCTCGAGGTGGCAGTGGTTGGTTCGTTGTCGCTCATGATGTGGGCCTTTCGGGGTGGTTCAGGCGTACTTGTTGGCGCGGTCGGCGAGTTCTTCGAGCGCCGCCATTGCGGCGTCGGCGTCTTCGGGCTTCTTGCCGATCGGGACGTCGGCGAGTGCCGTCGTGGTGCGGTTGAGCGCGGTGAGCGCGGATTCGTTCTGTGCGAGTAGTTGCGCGATCCGGCGGCGTTGTGTGGTGCGCAGCTCTCGCCGACGTTCGAGCGTGGCTCGTTCGCGGTCGGCCGACTCGGCATCGCTGTCGTCGGCGTCGAGTTCGGCCAGGCGCCTTGCGATGTAGGGCTCGTCGATGGTGCTGATGCTCTCGTAGGCGACCGACACCTCGTGCAGGTTGTCGAGTGCCGAGCTGAACACGAGCTGCGATGTCGAGAGATATCGGGCGTAGGTGAGCTCGCCGGCATCGAGGCGGCGCTGCAGCACGTTGATCAGGCTCTGGCGCTTCGACAACAACGCATCGAGCTGCTCGACCGGCTGGGTGTCGACCAACGCATCGAGGTCGATGCGCAATGCGGCGATCTCGGCGGGATCGACTTCTTCGACCCTCGGAATCTCGAACTGCAACTTGGCGAGGGTCCCGGTGGCCGACATCGTGAACGGCCAGGCGACCGCGGCGATGATGGCCAGCACGATCAGGACGACGACGAAGATCCCGGGCGGGTTGATCACCGAGAGCACCAGCCAGACCGTGGCGCCGAGGAGGACCGCAGCGATCCAGGTCGGTGGGTACCGAACGACGGCCTTGCTCCAACTGGTCACGACCCAACGCAGGATATCTGCGTCTGGGCGCTGAGGGCCGCGGGTCGGCGCTGGACGTCGTGAGATGGAATTCTGGGCCGATGCGTCTCGACCGGTTCCCGCTGACCTATGACGAGTGCCGCGAGCGCTTCCGGTGGACGTGTCGGACGGCGGGGTTGGCGTTCTCGGCGCACCCGATCACGGTGCGCGGTGAGCACGGCCAGCAACTCACGATCGACGTGACGGCGTTCGGTGCGCTGCGGCCCCGTCGGGCGTTGCTGGTGATGGCAGGGGTGCACGGCGACGAAGGCTTCTCGTCGTCGACGCTGATGTGCGAGGCCATCGACCGCTGGGTCGCAGCCGGAGTGGATGACGGTTTGGCCGACGACGCCGCGGTGCTGATGATCCACGCGGTCAACCCGTGGGGGATGACGTACTGGCGGCGTCAGAACGAATCGAACGTCGATCTCAACCGCAACTGGGGCCGTGACGAGCGAACCGACGTGCCGGCGAACATCGGCTATGTCGCACTCCACCCCGTTCTCGTGCCGGGCGGTGACACACCGCCGACACCCGAATCGCTGCTTGCGGCCACCCGAGCGATGATCGACGAGCACGGGTACCAGTGGGTGAAGTCGGCGGTGAGTGCGGGCCAGTACAGCCACGCCGACGGGCTCTACTTCGGCGGCGATCGCACCGAGGAGTCGAATCGCCACCTGGCGGAGATCGTCGAGCCGCGGCTCGCCGGCGCCGAGGAGGTGTTGGTGCTCGACCTCCACACCGGCCACGGTGCCTTCGGGACCTACACGCTGCTCTCGCACGTGCCCGAAGATCATCCCGACGATGCCTGGCTCCGTGAGGTCTTCGATGCGGGACGCATCGAGTGCACCGCGTCGGCCGATGCCACCACTGGCCCGAAGCATGGCCAGATCGCGAGCGGGCTCGGCTCACTGGTGCCCGACGCCACGTGGCGCACGATCACGATGGAGCTCGGCACCCGTTCCGACACACGGATGATCATCAACGAGCGCGCCGAACACTGGGTGCACTTCCACGGCGACCGCTCGAACCCGGATCATGCCCGCATCGTCTGGGATCACCGCACGGGTTCGACACCGGACGACCCGGAGTGGGAGCGCCTCGCCCGCACCCACGGCGTCGAGGTCCTCGACGCTGCTCACTCGACGCTCACGACACACCCTGATCTGTCGCCCGTGGTCGCTGATGTCGCCAAGTAGGGTCGGGGCTCTACACAGGAGGTTCCACATGGGATTGATGGATTCGGTCAAGCAGCAGCTCAAAGGCAACAAGGACAAGGTCAAGGGCGGCATCGACAAGGCAGCCGACGTCGTCGACGACAAGGCCGGCGCTCACGCCGACAAGGTGCAGCAGGGTGCCGAGATGGCCAAGGACCAGGTCGACAAGCTCGACGACAAGTGACGCCTGCACGGCGACGGGGGTTGGGCCCGTCGTCGATGCGACCGGGGTGCTCCTGCACCCCTGATCTGTCGCCCGTGGTCGCCGATGTCGCCAAGTAGGGTCGGGGCTCTACACAGGAGGTTCCACATGGGATTGTTAGACACCGTCAAGTCGAAGATCGGCGGCAACAAGGACAAGGTCAAGGGCGGCATCGACAAGGCAGCCGACGTCGTCGGGGACAAGGCCGGCGCGCACGCCGACAAGGTGGAGCAGGGTGCCGAGATGGCCAAGGACCAGGTCGACAAGCTCGACGACAAGTGACGCCTGCACGGCGACGGGGGTTGGGTCCGTCGTCGTAGGCTCCTTCCGATGAGCGCATCGGATCGTCCACCGTCGGTCGACGTCCTCGCTCGCTCGCTCACCCCGAGCGGACTGCCACATCCGATTCTCGTCGACATTGCCCGTTCGGCGATCGAGTCGGGTGACGTGGAGTCCGCTCCTGCCCGTGCGGCCGCATTTCGCCGCACGTTGCTGACCCCCGTCGTCAACGCGACCGGCGTGCTCCTGCACACGAACCTCGGTCGGGCGCCGCTGCGGCATCACCAGGACGCAGCCGCCATGACGGTCGAGTTCGACCTGTCCTCCGGTGCTCGCGGCTCGCGCCAGCGGGCGGTCGGTCAGTTGTTCGCCCGGCTCTGTGGCGCCGAGGCCGCGATGGTGGTCAACAACAACGCGGCCGCCGTCCTGCTCGTCGTCGCTGCGCTCGCCGAGGGTCGTGACGTTCCGGTCTCGCGAGGTGAGAGCGTCGAGATCGGCGGGTCGTTCCGCGTGCCCGAGGTGATGGAGCAGTCGGGGGCGCGCCTCGTCGACGTGGGCACGACCAATCGCACTCGCCTCGACGACTATCGGCGTGCCATCGACCGGCCCGATGTCGATGCGGCGATGGTGCTCAAGGTCCATCCCAGCAACTACCGCGTCGAAGGCTTCGTCGAAGAGACCACTGTCCGCCAGCTCGCCACGCTCGGCGTACCCGTCGTCGCCGACATCGGCAGCGGGCTGATCGACGCCACGTGCCCGTGGCTCCCCGGTGCGCCGCCGTCATGGCTGGCGGGCGAGCCGGCGGCCAAACAGTCGATCGGCGACGGCGCCGACCTGATCACCTTCAGCGGCGACAAGCTGCTCGGCGGGCCGCAGTCCGGCATCATCGCCGGACGCGCCGACCTCGTCGAACGGTGCCTTCGTCACCCGCTCGCCCGAGCGTTGCGCCCCGGCGGTCTGGTGCTCGCCGCGCTCCAGGAGACGGCGCTGATCTACCTCGACAAGCGCGCCGCGACCGACATCCCGTTCTGGGCCATGGTGGCGATGCCACTCGCGGACCTTCGCGCCCGAGCCGACGCGATGGTCGACGCCGTTGTCGACGTGCATCCGAGTGCGGTTGCTGCTGCGATGGATGCACTGCCCGGTGCGGGTTCGGCCCCCGGCATCACCATGAAGTCGTTCGGCGTCGAGATCGACGGAGATCACCTCGACGCGCTCCGAGCGAACGATCCGCCGGTGATCGCCCGCTCGCGTGACGATCGCACGATGCTCGACCTCCGGGCCGTGGCACCTGCCGACGACGCGACCGTGATCGACGCACTGCGCACCGCGGCATCGTGACCGTCATCGCCACCGCCGGCCACGTCGACCACGGCAAGTCGTCGCTGGTGCTCGCCCTCACCGGAACCGATCCCGACCGGTTCGAAGAGGAGAAACGTCGGGGCCTCACGATCGACCTCGGCTTCGCCCACACGACGCTCCCGTCGGGTGAGGAGCTCAGCTTCATCGATGTGCCCGGACATGTGAAGTTCCTGCGCAACATGCTCGCCGGTGTCGGCGGGGTGACCGGTTGCGTGTTCGTCGTTGCCGCAACCGAGGGATGGAAGCCACAGTCCGAGGAGCACTTGCGGATCCTCGAACTGCTCGGAATCGACGCCGGTGTGATCGCTCTCACCAAGTCTGATCTCGTCGACGACGACCTGCTCGAACTCGCACGGATGGACGTTGCCGACCATGTCGGTGGGACCTTCCTCGCCGACGCGCCGGTGGTCGCAGTGTCGGGCACCACCGGTCTCGGTCTCGACGAACTCCGTGGCGAACTCGATGGGCTCGTCGAACGCGCGACCAGAGCTGGTGACGTTGGCCGACCCCGGCTCTGGATCGACCGGGTGTTCGCAGCCAAGGGCAGCGGCACGGTGGTCACTGGCACGCTGGCCGGTGGACGCTTGGCGGTCGACCACACCGTCGTCGTCAACGATCGCGAAGCCCGAATTCGCGGGTTGCAGACCGCTGGTCGGTCGGTCGACGAGATCGGGCCGGGCACTCGCGTTGCGGTCAACCTGTCCGGTGTCGACCACCACGAACTCGCCCGCGGGCACGCACTGGTGGCGCCGGGGCAGTGGCGACAGACCGATCGACTCGACGCCTCAGTGCACGTGCTCGACGCGCTCGACCACGACCTGTCGAGGCGGGGGGCGTTCGTTGCCTACTTCGGTTCGGGCGAGCACACCGTTCGACTGCGTGTGCTCGGCTCGGACACGGTCGCCCCTGGAGGCGACGGGTTCGTACGGCTGTTCCTGCCGAGGGCTGTGCCGGTGCTTCCCGGCGATCGGTTCGTGCTGCGTGAGTCGGGACGCGACGAAACGATCGGCGGCGGCGAAGTTCTCGACATCGATCCAGTTCTGCGTGCCTCCCGAGCTGCGCCCGATCGCACGATCGAGCGAGTGGTTCGCGAGCGCGGGTGGGTGACGGCGGCCGACGTCGAGCAACTCACCGGTCAGCGCGTCGAGCCAATGGTGGGCGAGTGGTTGACCACCGACGACGAGCTGGCCGCCATGCGCTCGAGCCTGGTGGAACGCGTGAACGAGGCCGGGCCCACCGGGCTCGACATTGCGGCGTTCGACGATCGTGAACGAGCGGTGCTCGCCACGATCGACGACGTCGTGATCGAAGCTGCAACCGTCCGCCCGGCCGATGCGGTCGATCCATTCGTCGACCATCCGTATCTGGCTGTGGCCCGAGCGGGCAGGTTCACCCCGCCGCAGCCCGACGACGTCGACCGAGCCGAGCTCCGAGAGCTCGTTCGCCGCGGCCATCTCGTCGTGCGCGACGGCATGCACTTCCACACCGACACGATCGATGCCGCGGCGTCGCTTGCGGCACAGTTGTTGGCGGCGTCTGATGGCTTCACCGTGGCCGAATTCCGCGACGCCACCGGAGCGAGCCGTAAGTTCGCGCTTCCGTTGGTGGCCGAGCTCGATGCCCGCGGCATCACCCGCCGGCGCGACGACGTTCGCATCGCCGGCCCCCGACTCCCCGAGCCCGGGTCGGCGGGAACCGGCTGACCGAACTGCGCTAGTCGGTCGCTTCGCTCATCGCCGGTGGAGCATCGTCGGCGTCGGCCGACTTCTTGCGCATCTCGCGGTAGTCGCGAGCGGCCCCTTCGAGTGGCTCGACATCGAGGGTGACCCCGTCGATCGCTGCGACCCTGATCGGATCGCCAGCGGCGATCGGGGTGGCCCGGTTCGTGCGCGCCCGCCACGTGGCCGAGTTGACCTCGACGAGGCCATCGGGATCGATCGCTTCGATCGCTGTGCCCTCACGGCCGATCATCCAATCGCGTCCGATCGTCGGTGTGGCGAATCTGGTTCGCACCATCGACGGCATTCCGACGATGAAGGTGAGGGCAATGCCGCTGATGCCTGCGACGAGCGCAAGCCACGATGGGCGCATCGACGAGCCGGGGATCGGCTCGAACAGGAACCAGCTGCCGACCACCGTGAGCACGATGCCGACACCGGTCCAGAAGCGCGGTATTCCCACCTGGACGTCGACTGCGAACGCCAGCATTGCCAGCATGATCGCCACCACCGCCCACGGGCGCGTGGGGAGTACGGCCAGGCCGGTGAAGGCGAGCAGCGTGCACACGGCACCGACCGCGCCGGCGATGCCGACACCGGCGGTGAAGAACTCGAACACGAGCAGCGCCAGACCGGTGAGCAGCAGCAGATAGGCGACCGGCGGGCTGGCGACGGTGTGGAACAGCTGGTCGATCAGCGACAGCTTGGCGAAACGCACCACCGACACGGTTTCGAATCGTGTGGCGCCGTCGTCGAGCACGACGAGCTCGGTGGTGACCAGCACCACACCGTTCTCCTCGAAGCCGTCCATGTTGGCAACCATGCTGCTGATCGTCGGAACACCCTCGTCGTCGATGCGTTGCTTGAACACGTCGAGTGAGCGTGCGTCGGACAGCCCGACCGAGCCGTTGCGGAGGCGCTCTTCGGCGACACCGAAGTCGACGCTGACCCCGTCGGGCAGACCGGGTGGGTCGAGGGGAACGCCGATGTAGCCGACACGGGAGCCGGTTGCCATGCCGGTCACATCGGCCACGGCGAGGAGCTGGGCGGCGGAGCCGTAGAAGCGGGCCCCGCTGGGACCCACCCAGATGCCGATGGGGATCGGGGCGTTGGCGACGCGTACGAGGAGGTCTTCGACGACGTCGTCGTCGACAATGGTGCCGTCGCTGTTGACCTGCAGGATCAGTGCTTGGGAATCCTCGTCGACTGCACGGTCGATCGCGTTGTCGATGGCGTCGACCAGGATCGGATCGATGAAGCCACTCACCTGCAACACGTCGACCCGTCCGACAGCTGTGGCGTCGTCGGTCTGGTCTTGAGCGTGGGCTGCGGGTCCAATGAGTGTGAGCCCGGCCATCAGCGTGAGCAAGCCGATCGCTAGTCTTCGCACAGGTGCCTCCAAAGAGCGAATTCCCGCTGCAGTCGTTGACTGCTGCCCGCGTCGTCGTGGTGGCAGGCAAGGGGGGTGTGGGGAAGACCACGGTAACGGCTGTGATCGCCCGTGCCGCATCAGATGCGGGTCAGCGGGTGCTGGTGGTCGAACTCGACGGCAAGCCGGCGCTCGCCGAGTTGCTGCCGGGCCTCGACGTCCTTGCGATCTCGGCGCCAGAGGCGCTCGACGAGTATCTGCGAGACCACGGTTTCGGACGGATCGCGAAGCGCCTGAACCGCACCGGCGTGATCGACGTCATCGGCACCGCCGCCCCCGGTATCGATGACATCGTGGTCTTGGGCAAGATCAAGCAGCTCGAACGTTCCGGCGACTACGACCTGATCGTGGTCGACGGCCCCGCCGCCGGCCATGCCATCACCTTCCTCACGTCGGCGGCCGGCTTGGCCGACGCGGTCAGCTCCGGCCCGGTCAGGGTCCAAGCCGACGAGGTGCTCGAACTCCTGCACGATGCCGAACGTTGCCAGGTGGTCCTGGTCACGTTGCCCGAGACCACACCGGTCAACGAGGTGGTCGAAACGGCGTTCGCCCTGGAAGACGACGTCGGCGTCCAACTCGGCCCCGTGGTCGTCAACGGTGTCGACATCGGCGAGCCGCTCCCCGACGACGAAACTGTTCGAGCGACCGTCGGTCATCTCGACCCCGTTGCAGCGCAGGGCCTGATCGACGCCGCAGCGTTCCGGCGGGCACGTCGAGCGATGGAGGCGGGCGAGATCGCACGGCTCGCCACCGAGCTCCCGATCCCGAAGGTGACCCTGCCGGCGCGTTTGGTGGCCGGGTTGACCTCATTCGATGTCGAGCAGTTGGCCGCCACGCTGAGGCCCACACCATGACGGGCGCAACGATCGTCGACGGTGCCGACGTCGACCCCGACGTGATCGACGTGTCGTCGGTGATCGTCTGCTGCGGCTCGGGTGGTGTCGGAAAGACGACCACGGCAGCGGTGCTGGGTCTCGAAGCCGCCCGGCGAGGTCGACGGGCCGTCGTGGTCACGATCGACCCGGCGCGCCGGCTCGCCGACGCCCTCGGCCTCGACGGCGGCCTCGCCTCGGAACCGCAACGCATCGAGCTCGAACTCGGCGGGGCGAACGCAGCATCGGCCGGTGGTGAGCTGTGGGCGATGATGCTCGACACCGCCGCCACCTTCGATGGGTTGGTGCGGCGCCACGCCGACTCCGACGAACAGATCGAGCGGATCATCTCCAATTCCTTCTACCGCAACATCGCCGGTGCGCTGAGCGGCACACAGGAGTACATGGCGGCCGAGACGTTGCACCAGTTGCACGGCGACGACCGCTTCGACCTCGTGGTCGTCGACACGCCACCGAGCCGCAACGCCCTCGATTTCCTCGAGGCGCCTGGCGTGCTCGCCCGATTCCTCGATCATCGGCTGTTCCGCCTGCTGATGCTGCCGACCCGTGGTGGTCTCAAGGTGCTCGGCACCGCGACCCAGCCGATCCTGAAGGCGATCGGCAAGGTCGTCGGCTCCGACGTGTTGGCCGACTCGGTCGCCTTCTTCCAGGCGTTCGCTGGGATGGAGACGGGCTTTCGTGAACGTGCGGATGACGTCGTCCGCCTGATCAGGGCACCCGAGACCTCGTTCGTGGTCGTCGCAGCACCACGTCACGACACGATTGACGAGGCGGTCTGGTTCGCCAACCAGTTGATCGACCAAGGCGTCGGCGTGACCACGGCGATCGTCAACCGAACGCACCCGCAGTTCGGTGATGGCACAGCAGGCGAGGCGGCCAGCGACGCCGCAGCCGCGCGTCGGGCCGGAGACGACACGCTGGGCGTGCTGTGGGAGAACGTTGCGGCGTTGCGCACCATGCGCGATCTCGAGCTCGACGTCATCGCCCCGCTCGGCGAGATCGTCGGCGCCGATCGCCTCGTCGTGTTGCCGTTGCTCGACGGTGACGTGCACGACCTCGGCGGCCTCATGCTGATCGCCGGGCATCTCTTCGATCATCCGGCCGTCGACGGGTAGCGTCTGCGTCGTGCACATCCTGCTTGCCACCGACGCTGACTGGATCGTCGACGAGGTCACCGCCGCGCTCGGCGACGACGACGTCCACTTCACCGTGTGCCGGGAGGGTCGGGTGGTGTCCCGACAGGTCGCCGAGCGTCTTCCCGACCTCGCGATCCTCGACCTCCAGGTCGGATCGATGGGGGGCATGGCGGTCACCATGGCGTTGCGCCTCGACGAGTCGGCCGGCGTGGTCGACCACGTGCCGGTACTGATGCTGCTCGACCGCCGAGCCGACCTGCATCTGGCCCGCCGCAGCGGTGCCGAGGGCTGGCTCGTGAAGCCGCTCGATGCGCTGCGCTTGCGTCGCGCCGTCGACGCGATCATCGGTGGCGGCGTCTACACCGAAGGGTTGGCCGCCGACGCCGCACCGGTCGAACCCATGGTGCCGCTCCCCGATGGTGCAGCAGAAGATTCCTCCGAGGAAGAACCCGCAACCGCTGGATAGCATGGCCAGCCGCTACGGGGTGTAGCGCAGCTTGGTTAGCGCGCCACGTTCGGGACGTGGAGGCCGGAGGTTCAAATCCTCTCACCCCGACCACGAGGTGTCTGCAAGTCGGGCACCTCGCTGGGCTGTCGGCCGACTGCATCGGGATCGGCCGTGCGTTGATGCATGCGAAAGGCAGCCGAAGCCGGTGAACCGTCGCATCGCCCCTGAGCAGAGGCACTTGCAGACGCCCCACCATCGTGGAGCAGACCGTTGTCGGGTCAGCACCGATGCCAACTAGCGTCGACCTCGTGCCAACTGATCCGTCCGACCGCACGACCACGAGTACCGGGTCACCGAGTACATCGACGACGGCGGCCGCAATCAGGTGGGCCGATCGGCTCGAACGGTGGGCGATCCCCGACGAGATCCTCGCCCAGGCGCCCATCTCGCCGTGGCAGCACGACACCGCGATGTTCGCGGTGGATGACACCCTCGATCACGCCACACCCGCAGCCGAGATCGCACGAGCGGTGCTGCCGCCCGAGGGAGGCTCGGTGCTCGACGTGGGCTGCGGGGGTGGCCGCGCAGCGATGTCGCTCGTCCCGCCTGCCGCAAGCGTCGTCGGCGTCGACCAGAGCCCGGCGATGTTGGCTGAGTTCACACGTGCCGCCGCGTCGGCCGGGGTGCCTTCGACGGTTGTCGAAGGTCGGTGGCCCGATGTCGAAGCCGCCACACCGGTCGCTGATGTCGTCGTGTGCCACCACGTGGCGTACAACGTTGCGGACATCGAACCCTTCTTGCTCGCATTGACGGCCCACGCCCGCCTCGCCGTGGTGCTCGTGTTGCCGCCACGTCATCCGCTGTCGGCGTGGAACGACGCGTGGCTCCACTTCTGGGGCCTCGAACGACCGACCGAGCCGACCGCCGACGGTCTCGCAGCGGTGCTCGCCGGGCTCGGTCTCAACGCCGAGCGATACGACGTTGCCCGTCCGCCGCTCGCCAGAGCGACCGCCGACGTGGCGTCGCGCGTCACTTCCGCGCGCCGCCGGCTGTGCCTGACAGAGGATCGCGACGATGAGCTCACCGCCTACCTCGAGGCCAACGAACCCCAGTGGTCGGACACCAACGTGGTGTTTCGTTGGCCCGGCTCGGCCGGCGACGACCCGTCCTGACCCGGCTCCCGACGAGCTGGATTCGCTCCGGCCACAATTCGCGCGCGAATGGCCTCAAGTCGCGCTCGACGCGCGCCGATGACAGCCTGTCCGCCTGTTTGAAACGGGGAATGCCGTGGCCATCATCCGACCGTCCATCGACCATCTCGACGAACTCCAACATCCTCTCGACGATGCCGCGCAGGCGGTGTTCGAAGCGTTCACGTCGCTCGGCGACGACTGGACGATCCATGTTCGCCCGAAGGTGGGCCAGGACGTGCCCGACCTGGTGCTGGTGCACGATCTGCGGGGCGTGCTCACGGTCGATGTCGTCGACTGGAGTCCGGCCGATCATCGCCGGTCGAGCGACGGCCAGATCGAAGTGCTCGGTGCCGACGGGGAGTGGGTTCCGAGCACCGAGCGGCCCCTCGCCGTGGCTCGCCGGCACCGCAACACCGTGTACGAACAGTTCTTCGCGTTCCCGGGCGACGCCCGAGAGCCCGGCGCCTTCGTTCGATCCGTCGTCGTGCTCCCGCGGTGCTCCGGTGCCGAGGCGGGCGCCCTGCTCGCCGTCGGTCTCGAAGATCCGATCGACGTCGTGCTCATGTGGTCGCGCGACGACCTCGAACAGCGCCTGCCGTTCCTGGTCGACGGGCCAGGGACCTTGCCGGCGCCAGCGGCATCTGTCGCTCGCATCCGTCGTGGGCTCGTGGTCGATGGGATGGTGCACGACGCGGTTGCCCCGGTGCAGTTGAGCGACGCCGCTCGTCGGGTGGCAGCCAATCCGAGTGGGGCCCGGATCCGCGGGGTGACGGGCACCGCCGGGAGTGGGAAGTCGTTTGCGCTGACCGCTCGCGCCGCCCGCGTCGCTGCGGAGGGCAAGAGCGTGCTGGTGCTGTGCTTCAACCTCACGCTCGCAAATCACCTGCGTCAGCTCGTGGTCGAACGCTGCGCCGAGCTCGGGGCGAACCCGGCTCGGGTGACATGTACGAGCTTCCACACGTTCTGTGCTCGTGCCGTCGACGACGCCGCCCAGGCAGGCATCGTCGCAGCCGAACCTGCCCGAGGCACGTGGCCGGTGAAGGTCGTCGCGAAGACACGCGACGTGTTCGAACGCGGATTCGACCGTCAGTTCGACGCGGTCCTCGTCGATGAGGGCCAGGACTTCACGGTCGACTGGTGGAACCTGCTGCGTGCGCATGTCGTTCGCCCCGGCGGTGAGATGTTGCTGGTCGCCGACTCCACCGTCGACCTGTACGGCACGTTGGCGTGGGACGACCCGGACGCTCTCGAAGCAGCTGGCTTCAGTGAACCCTGGATCCACATGGCCCGGTCGTACCGGATGGCCCCCGACCTGATCCGAGCGACGAACGAGTTCGCCCGGTCGTACATCGCCGACGACGCTGTGGTTCCAGAGATCGCCGACGACCAGGCCGTCGTCGTCGGGCACGTTTCGAGCGCAGTGCGATCGTGGCGCAACGTCGAACGGGTGGCAGACCTTGGTGTCGCGGTGGGTCGCGAAGTGGTCCGGCTGCTGCAGGAGCACCCCGATCTCTCCCCGCGTGACGTCGTGTATCTGTGCGAGTACCACCACGACGGGCTCGCGGCTGCACGTGAGATCGAAGCCGCCGGGTATCCCGTCCATCACGTGTACAGCCGTGACCCTGACGAACGCCACCGCAGCAAGGGGCGGTTCTGGCCCGATGCCGACGCGGTGAAGGGCTGCACGGTGCACAGCTACAAGGGCTGGGACAGCCCTGCTGTCGTGGTGGGCATCGGCATGGAGGATCGTTCGCGTCGTCTGGGGTATGCGTCGATGACTCGGGTGTCGTCGACGGTGCCCGGCTGCGAGTCCTCGTATCTCGTCGTCGTCAACGCCGATCCTCGGATGGCCGACTTCCAGCCGACGTTCGAGGTCTCAGCTGCGCTTGCTGTCGACGCCTGACGACGCCGCGTCCTGATGCGACGTCTTGCTACGGTCGGCGCTCGTGGACTTCGCCGAACTGCAGGACGTGATCGAACGCACCTACGGTGATCGCGACCGCGAGCGTGGGGTGTCGGCCACCGTGGCCTGGCTGGCCGAAGAGATCGGCGAGTTGGCTCAAGCGGTTCGCAAAGGCACCCACGAACAACGTGTGCACGAATTCGGTGATGTGGTGGCCTGGGTGGCGACGCTCGCCAATCAGCAAGGTGTCGATCTGAACCAAGCGATCGCCCGCTTCGCCGACGGCTGCCCCAAGTGCGGCTCCATCCCCTGCACCTGCTGAAGGTGTCTCGCCTCGACCCCGAAAAACCCTCGTCCGTGACGCTCAGCGTCACGATCCAGGGACATTTCGGGTGATTGTCATCGCTTCGACTGGACCAGTTCGGCGATTTGGATGGCGTTGAGGGCAGCGCCCTTGCGAAGGTTGTCGTTGCTGACGAACATCACGAGGCCTCGCCCGTCAGGTGCCCCCGGGTCGACTCGGAGGCGACCGACGTAGCAGGGGTCGTTGCCGGCAGCCTCGAGCGGGGTCGGAACCTCGGACAGCACGACACCCTCGGCGGCACCGAGCAGCTCGGTGGCCCGTTCGACGCTGATGGGGCGCTCGAACTCGGCGTTGATCGACAGTGAGTGGCCGGTGAACACCGGTACCCGCACGCAGGTGCCCGACACGAGGAGTTCGGGAATCTCCAGGATCTTGCGGCTCTCGTTGCGCAGTTTCTGTTCCTCGTCGGTCTCGAACGAACCGTCGTCGACGATCGAACCTGCCATCGCCAGCACGTTGAACGCGATCGGCTTCACGAACTTCGACGGCGCGGGGAACTCGACGGCGGCGCCGTCGTGGGTGAGTTCGGCGGCACGATCCACGACCTCACGAGCTTGTTTGTCGAGTTCGTCGACGCCTGCCAGCCCGCCGCCCGACACCGCCTGATAGGTCGACACGATCAATCGGGTCAGCCCTGCCTCGGCGTGCAGCGGCTTGATCACGGGCATGAATGCCATGGTCGTGCAGTTCGGGTTGGCGATGATGCCCTTGGGCGGGTTGACGACCAGTTCACCGTTGACCTCGGACACCACGAGCGGCACGTCGGGGTCCATGCGAAACGCGGACGAGTTGTCGATCACGATCGCCCCAGCGGCAGCGAACTTGGGCGCGAGCGCTCGCGACGAGGTGGCGCCGGCCGAGAACAGGGCAATGTCGAGCCCGCTCGGATCGGCGATCTCGGCATCTTCGACGACGATGTCGTTGCCCTTCCACGGCAGGGTGGTGCCCGCCGAGCGAGCCGAGGCGAAGTAACGCATCTCGCTCACAGGGAAGTTGCGCTCGTCGAGCAGGCGGCGCATGACGCTGCCGACCTGACCCGTGGCTCCGACGACACCGACACGAAGTGCTCCAGACATGATCGAAACGATAACGGTCGGGATCGGTGAGGCCGCTTCGAGTTTCGCGCTGACGACAGGCGCGCTGGGTGGATCGACGGCTGCTCTGGCACACTCCAAGCATGCGTCGTCGCCCCCAACTGGTGCCGTGGAAGGCCGCTGGCCAGACCAGTGAACGTCAAGCGAGCGGTGACGACGTCGTTCGCACCACTGGCTGGGTCTTCAACAACGAAACCGGCAGCGAGCTCACGCTCGAGCAGTTCGTTGCCAGCGGCGACTCTGAAGTACCCGCGTATCTCACGGTGTTCGGCTTGCGAGCCGTCGATGCCGAGGGCCGTGGCCCTGAGGACAAGACGCTCGTCGAGATCGGTTCCGGCATCGGCCGGATGACCTGCGCGTTCACCCGCGAATATGCCTCAGTGGTTGCCTGCGACCTCGATGCGGGTTTCCTCGAACGATGCATCGAAACCGTCAGTCAGTTCGGCAAGGTCGACCGGCTCCGCACGAGCCATGTGAGCGACGGCCACACGCTCGACCTGCCACCGAACTCCACCGATGTGGCGTTCAGCTACATCACCCTTCAACACTGCGACACCGACGACGCGTTGGAGTTGACGTCCGAGGCGGTGCGGATCACCCGACCGGGCGGCAAGGTGGTGTTGAACTATCGGGCGCGTAGTGCGCAGGACATCGTGTTGTTGCCGCTCGGTGGCATCACCCGAGGGCTGTTCCGCATCCCGAAGTTCGGGCCGTGGCTCTCGCAGCGTCGCATGGCTGCCCGCCTCGGCTGGCAAGCCAACCGCCTGCAACCCGACGAGTTGATCGGCCCGCTGTCGCCGTTGCTCACCGACATCGAGATCTGGCGCAACCCGAAGAGCAAGATCACCGGTCGGGGCGCTGTCAACCAGGAGTTCGACGGGATCAACCCCAACCACTACTGGTTGATCGCCACGGTTCGCTGATCGCCGTCGTCGGCGATCCGACGCAACGCCACCTGGGTGATCCGGTGGCGTCCGACGCTGCGGATCGTGATGTGCCAATCGTCGATGTCGATCGACTCACCTCTCTCGGGGAACCGATTCATCGCGTCGAGGACGAGCCCAGCGATCGTGGTGTAGTCGCCGTCGGGCAGTTCGACGTCGAGATCGACCAGATCGTGGACGGGGAACGTGCCAGGCAGCACGATCGACCCGTCGGCTTCGTGGATGACGTCGGTTGCATCAGGATCGGTCTCGTCCCAGATCTCGCCGACGAGTTCCTCGACGAGATCCTCGACGGTGACGATGCCCACCGTGCGGGCGTACTCGTCGATGACCACCGCCATCTGGGTTCGTCGTGCCTGGAATTCGCGCAGCGCGGTGAGGACTCGTGCCGCGTCTGGGAACGCCGGGATGTCCCACATCGCTGATGTGACCGGTTCGTCTCCTCGGTCGATCAGGCTCCGCAGGCCGACCATCCCCACGGGCTTGTCGAGGTTGCGTTTCTCGGCCACAGGGGCCCGCGAGTGGCCCGACTCGACGAGCAGGTCGAGCGCTTCGGCGCAGGTGGCGTCAGCATCGATGACGACGACGTCGGTGCGCGGCACCATCACCTCGTCGAGGGTGCGCTCGGCGATCTCGAAGGCGCCGTCGATGATCTGGCGCTGCTCGGGCGGGAACGTCTCGTGGATGGCGACCATGTCGCGCAATTCGTCGCCGGTCACCTCTTCGCGCTGGCGATCGGGGTCGCCGCCGAGGACGCGGACGGCGATGTCGGTCGACTTCGAGAGCAGCCACACGACCGGTTTCGTGATCGTGGACAGGACGTCGAGCGGTCGAGCCATGACCATGCCCCACTTCTCGGCGCGTTGCATGGCGATGCGTTTGGGTGCGAGTTCGCCGAAGACCAACGTGAAGTAGGCGAGGATCAACGTGACCACGATGACCGAAACGGGGCCCGCTGCTCCGCCCAGGAAACTCAGCGGTGCTTCGAGTGGCTCGGCCAACGAGACCGCCGCTGCCGCAGACGCGAGGAACCCGGCGAGAGTGATGCCGACCTGGATGGTGGCGAGGAACTGGTTGGGCTGGCGAGCCAGGCGGGCGAGCACGGTCCCCGTGGCCGAGCCGTCCTCCAGGCGCTGCAGCTGGCTCTCCCGCAGCGACACGAGCGCGAGCTCGGTGCCGGCGAACGCCGCGTTGACCAGCACGAGAATCGCGACGAGGAGCAGTTGTGGCCAGACGTCACCCATGTAGGTGACATTCAAGCGCGATCACACCCGCGTTCTCCGCGCCGATCACAACAGGGGTCAGACCCGCGTTGTGATCGTGGCCGTCACTTGCGTTCGGGGAGGGGTGCTGAATAGTCGACGCCGGAGTCGAGTCCGAACGCAGTGTGCAAGGAGCGTGCAGCACGTTCCATGTCGCCGGCGGCGCAGACGACGGACACCCTGATCGTGGACGTCGAGATCATGTGGATGTTGACGTCTTCGTCGGCGAGCACCCGGAACATCTTCGCGGCGATGCCGGGCGCCGACTTCATGCCGGCACCGACGAGCGACACCTTGGCGATGTCGTTGTCGTGCGACACCCCGGTGGCGCCGATCTCGGTGGCCACGCGGGACACGATCTGCTCGGCGTCGCCCATGTCGGCCATCGGCATCGTGAAGCTGATGTCGGTGGTGCCCTGAGTCGAGGTGTTCTGCACGATCATGTCGACGTTGACGTTGGCGTCGGCGAGCGGCTCGAACAGCGCGGCGGAGATGCCGGGTCGGTCGGGCACACCGAACACGGTGACCTTTGCTTCCGACATGTCGGTGACGACACCGGAGATGATCGGATCTTCCATCGAAGCCTCCTCGTTGGTGACCCACGTGCCGGGTTCCCAGGTGAATGCGGAACGGACGTGGAGTGGAACGTCGTGATTGCGGGCGAACTCGACCGAACGCAGCGCCAGCACCTTGGAGCCGGCGCCGGCCATCTCGAGCATCTCGTCGAAGTGCACCTTGGCCAGCTTTCGAGCCTGGGGCACGATGCGCGGGTCGGCGGTGAACACGCCGGTGACGTCGGTGTAGATCTCGCAGGCGTCGGCGCCCATCGCCTGGGCCAGCGCCGATGCGGTGAGGTCGGAAGCGCCCCGACCCATCGTGGTGACCTCTTTGTCGGTGCTCACGCCCTGGAAGCCGGCGATCACGCAGACCTTGCCCTCGCTGAGCGACTGGCGCACGCGGTCGCCCTTGACCTCGACGATCTTGGCCTTGCGATGAGCGGTGTCGGTGATGATGCCGACCTGACTGCCGGTGTAGCTGACGGCGTCGATGCCGCGATCGGCCAGTGCCATGGTCATCAGCGCCGCGGTGACGCGCTCGCCGGTGGTGAGCAGCATGTCCATCTCGCGACCGGGTTGCGTTGTCGACACCGAGTTGGCGAGGGCGATCAGGTTGTCGGTGGCCTTGCCCATGGCCGACACCACGACGATGACGTCGTTGCCGCGCTTCTTGGTGAACGCAACGTTGTCGGCGACCGCGTGGATGCGGTCGGGGTCGGCCACGGAGGTGCCGCCGTATTTCTGGACGATCAGTGCCACGGGTGAGGGAGGTTACAAGCCGCGGGTGCTGTGGCGCTCCGCTCGTTGTCGTGAACTCGGTGCGGAACAGTTGCCGCACGAGTTCACGAACAGCGAGGTGGGTGGATCAGGCGCCCTTGATGACGTGTTCGACGACCTCGAAGCTCATCAGCTCGGCGCCCTGGGCGACCGGCTTGCGGGGTGCCTCACCCTCGGTCGGCTGATTGCCGTCGGCCTGGCCGGACCCGTGCCCACGCTCGAAGTCCTGGCTGTTCATCCACGCCTGGAAGTGCTCCTCGGACGCCCAGCGGGTGTACACGAAGTAGCGACTCTCGCCCTCGGTCGGGCGCAGCAGCTGGAAGTCCTCGAACCCATCGAACTCTTCGACCATCTTCGCCCGACCGGCGAAGCGACCTTCGAGCTGTGGGCCCATGCCCTCGGGAATCGTGATGGCATTGATCTTGACGACGCTCATGGCTCCAGCATGCCGTGACCGAGTGATTCGCGCTCGTTGATGGTCGACTCGAAGCCGCGTCCGACCCCTTCGACTGGGCCACCGGGCCCCGGCGTGACGTCAATCGAGTGACGCAACGAGGTCAGCGAGGGCTGCGAAAGCGTCGTACACGTCGGCGTAACTCGTGGTCAGCGGTGACATCCCGAAGCGGAGGATGTCGGGGTCGCGTCGGTCGATGATCACCTTGCGTTCGCCGAGTGCGCCATGGAGCTGGCGGGCGTCGCTGTGGCGGATCGCGACGTGGCCGCCGCGTCGCAGCGGATCCCGTGGCGTCGCGTTCTCGAACCCGAACTGATCGGCGAGGTCGATTCCGAACCCGGTGAGCGCAGCGGGCCTTCTTCGGCGATCGCGCCGATGCCCGCGTCGACCGACAGCCGGATGCCTTCGCGCGCAGCCGTCAGGCCGAGTACCGGCGGCGTGCCGTTGAGCATGCGTCCGACGCCTGGTCGTGGGTCGAAGGGGCGCTCCATGGCGAACTGATCGGTCTGCGCGAACCATCCCCAGATCGGCTGCGTCACGCGGTCGTGTAACTCGATCCGACACGTACACGAACGCCGGCGCGCCCGGGCCGCCGTTGAGGAACTTGTAGGTGCAGCCCACGGCGAGGTCGACACCGGCTCCAGCCAGGTCCAGCTGCAGCACTCCTGCGGCGTGCGACAGGTCCCACACCGTCGTGGCCCCTGCGGCACGAGCCCGCTCGGTTTCGCCGGCCAGGTCCGCCAGCTCTGCGGTGCGGTAGTCGACGAGCGATCGCAGCACGACGTCGACCCCGTCGAGATCGTCGAGGCCGTGGCGTACCTCGACGTCACGCAGCCGGGCGATGCCCTCGACCACGTAGCGGTCGGTGGGGAAGTCTTCGTCGGCGATCGCCACCACGTTGCGTCGACCGCCGTCGCCGACGAGGTCGAGCGCCACGTTCACCTGCTGGAAGATCCCGACCGTGGTCGACTCGTGCACCGCCACCTCGCCCGGCGCAGCGCCGAGCAGCGGGGCGAGTTCGTCGCCGACGGTCAGCGCCAGGTTCAACCAGTCGTGCTCCCACCACGACGAGATCAGGTCGCCCGACCACTCGTCGATCACCCGATGCAGCGCCTCCGCGGTCCGCTTCGGGGTCCGGCCGAGCGAGTTCCCGTCGAGGTAGATCAGTTCAGGATCGGGGATCACGAACTCGTCGCGCCAGCGTGCGAGCGGGTCGTTCGCATCCAGCTGCACCGCGTCCGACCGTTCGATCATCTGCCCACTCTCGCACTCGGCGACCCCCTCACCCCACCCGAAATTGCCCGGGATCGTGACGCTCACCGTCACCGACGGGGGCAGTTTCGGGGTGTTTGGAGGGGCGGACGTCAGGCGGCGAGGCGGACGAAGCTGGCGTGGCGGACCAAGCCGTCGTTGGTGAACTCGGCGATCTCGAACGTGGCGCGAAGTTCGGGCGCGACCCAGGTCGCAGTGCGGGCGACGGCGCGAGGTGGTGGCGGCTCGAAGGGGCACGTGTCGACGGCCAGACCACGTAGCCGGGTGGTGAGGTCGTGCAGCGTGCGTTGGTCGAACCCGGTGCCGACGCCGCCTGCGAACCTCAGCCCGCTGGGTGTCGGACGGCCGACGAGGAGTGCGCCGAACGTGTCGGCCCGGTTGCCGGTACCGGTCGTGAAGCCGCCGATCGTCAGCTCGACGATGGTGCGGTTCTTGATCTTGCGCCAGTCCTTCGAACGAGCTCCGGGTCGGTAGCGCGAGTCGACCCGCTTGGCGATCACGCCTTCGAGTCCCTGGTCGGCGGTGGCCGCCACGAGTGACGGTCCCGTCACCGACGGTGAACGCCGGCACCGTCCAGTTGTCGCCGGGTTCCACCAGTTGGTCGAGCAGGCGTCGTCGATCGAGATACGGCAGCTCGATGGTGTCGGTGCCATCAACCTGCAGCACGTCGAAGAACTGGATCACCGCCTGGCGATCGGAGCCGACGCCGCTGCGCTGGACCAACTCGAACGCCGGCCGACCGTCGTCGCCGAACACGATCAGCTCACCGTCGAGAATCGCCGAGGATGCATTCACCGATGCGGCCAGATCAGCGAACTCCGGCCACCGACCGGTGACATCGTGGCCGGCGGTGCTCTGGAGGCGAACGACACCGTCGGCGATGTGCACGATCGTGCGGTAGCCGTCCCACTTGATCTCGAACACCCACTCGTCGCCGTCCGGCACCGCGCCGGTGGAGCCCATCGTGGCCTTCATCGGCGGGACCGGGAACGACAACGCCATCGGATGGGTCAGCCGTCGGGCAGCCGACTCGACAACACACCGTCGGACTCGAGCGCGTCGAGGCGGTCGCCGTCGTAGCCGAGCAGTTCGCCGAGCACGGACCGGTTGTCCTCGCCTCGGTACTTCGGCACGCCCGACACGCCGACGTCGGGTGACGCGCTGAATCGCCACGGCACGTTCGGCACCCGCATCGTGCCGCCGCCACGATCGTCGACGTCGACCACAGCGCCGCGCTCTCGTGCCCAGTCGGTGTCGGTCAGCTCGCCCGGCTGGCGCACTCGACCAACAGCGAGTTGGTGCTTCGAGAACTGCTCCTCGAACGTCTCGGCGTCCGGCACGGTTGCGGCATGGTCGCGAATGATCGTGCGCAACGCATCGAAGTTGACGAGACGGGTCGCGACGTCGGCGAAGCGCGGGTCGTCGGCGAGTTCGGGCATACCCATCGCTGCGATGAAGAAGTCGAACGTTCCGCGCTCGGCAGGGTGGCCGCTCACCACGAGCGACTCGCCGTTGGCGACGGTGAGCACGAGGTAGTCGCCGGGGCGGAAACTGCGGATCCACTGTGGGTCGTCGTGGCCGTCCCACAGCGAGTCGTGCAGGTGTTCGTTGACGTACAGCATCGTCTCGGCCATCGACACGTCGATCCACTGCCCCTCGCCGGTGTGCTCGCGCTGATACAGCGCAGCGAGGATGGCAGAAGCGGTCTCGAGCGAGGTGTACACGTCGGCGTGGCTGTGCGGGTCCTTCGCCAACTCGCCGCCGCGGGCGTTGCCCTGGGATGCCACGATGCCCGACTCGGCCTCGACGACTGGCGCATACGCCCGGCGTTTCACCCACGGGCCGGTCTGGCCGTAGCCCGAGATCGATGCGTAGATCAGCCGGTGATTGCGGGCTCGGACAGTGTCGGCGTCGAGCCCGAGGCGGGCCATCACGCCCGGGCGATAGTTCTCGACGAGCACGTCGGCATGCTCGGCGAGGCCCAACAGGATCTCGGCGCCGTCCGGTGTGGCGAGGTCGAGCGAGAGGTTGCGCTTCCCGACGTTCTGCTGCACGAAGTAGCTCGACAGGCCGTTGCGGCGCGGTGTGGCGAAGCGGGTGAGGTCGCCTGCCGGCGGTTCGATCTTGATCACATCGGCACCCATGTCGGCGAGCATCCGGGTGCAGTGCGGCCCCGACAGCACCCGACTGAGATCGAGCACGCGGATCCCCGAGAGCGGTCGGGCAGCAGCAGTCGGTTCTTCACCGAATCAGATGTTCGCGTCACGACGCCCATCGTGCCCGATCCGACGTCGAGTGGTGCACTTCGCCACACTGCTCTGATGTCGAACGCCGCTGACTCACCACTTGCCGGACAGGTTGCACTCATCACGGGCGGCGGGTCCGGGATCGGGCTCGCCTGCGCTCGAGCGCTCGCCACCGATGGTGCGTCGGTCGTGCTGGCCGCCCGCAACGCCGAACGGCTCGGCGACCTCGGCCGACGCACTCCGCAGCGAGTTCGCCGACGTCGAGGTCGCGACCGTTGCCTGCGACGTCACCGATGAGGCGAGCGTCGAAGCAGCCTGCGCGCACGCTGCCGACCGTCGGGCCGTTGCAGATCGTGGTCGCCAATGCCGGCACCGGGTCGGCCGGGCCATTCCACCTCACCACGCTCGACGACTGGAACCAGGTGCTCGCCACCAACCTCACCGGTGCGTTCCTCACGATGAAGCACTCGGTGCCGCGACCTGGCCGCCAACGGTGGCGGCTCGATCGTGGCGATGTCGTCGATCGCTGCGGTGTCGACGCACCGTTACATGACCCCGTACAACGTCTCGAAGGCGGGCCTCGAAATGTTGGTGCAGCAGGTGGCCGACGAACTCGGCTCGTCGGGTATTCGAGCAAACGCAGTTCGGCCGAGCCTCGTGCCGACCGACATCTCGGCCGCGCTCACCGCCAGCCCCGACATCGTCGACGACTACCTCGAGCAGATGCCGCTGCATCGCCTCGGCACCACCGACGACATCGCCTCGCTCGTCCGGTTCCTCGCCGGCCCGGAGAGTTCCTGGATCACCGGCATGTGCATCAGCTCCGACGGTGGCCACCACCTGCGGCGCGGCCCGAACCTCCACGGCGTGATGGAAATGCTGTTCGGCGATCAGTTGGCGCCCCCTGGGCCCACGACCTGACCGATCATGGTTCCCGGAGACCCGGGCGCGGGGAACCACGGACGCATGTCACGGTGGAAGTCGATGCCCCGCCGATACGGTTGACGCTTGGCACTGGTCGAAATTCGACTGGTGAGCGCATTCGGATTCTTTGTTGCTCCGGTCTTGCGCTGTTGAGCTACATAGAGGAGTCCCCCCAATGACGATCATCGACGACGCGCCACGCGCCATGTCCCCCGACGCTGCTGACGAAGCGGTTGCCTTCCGCGATCTCGGCCTTCCCCAGGCCATCGTGCACCGCCTCGAGAGCCAGGGCAAGCACAACGCGTTCCCGATCCAGGCAGCAGTCATCCCCGACGCGCTCGCTGGCCGCGACGTAGCGGGCCGCGCCCCCACCGGATCCGGCAAGACCCTCGGCTTCGGGCTCCCGCTCGTCGCCGGTCTCACCGACGCCCGCCCGAAGCGTCCCGTTGCCCTCGTGCTCGCACCCACCCGCGAGCTCGCCGAGCAGATCATGGCCGAGCTCACCCCGTTCGCGAAGGCTGCCGGTCACGATGCCGCGTCGATCTACGGCGGAGTCGGCTACGGCGGCCAGCGCAAGGCGCTCGACCGTGGTGTCGAACTCGTCGTTGCCTGCCCCGGCCGCCTCGAAGACCTGATCCAGATGCGTGCGATCAACCTGGGCGATGTCGCCACCGTCGTCATCGACGAAGCCGACCAGATGGCCGACATGGGTTTCCTGCCCGCCGTTCGTCGCATCGTCGAGCAGACCAAGAACAACCGTCAGGTGCTGCTGTTCTCGGCCACCCTCGATGGCCCGGTCGCCAAGCTCGTTGCCGACTTCCAGCACAACCCGGTGCGTCACGAGGTCGGCCCGAAGGGTCCCGACGTGCATGCCGCCAAGCACCACTTCTGGCTCGTCGATCGCGAGGACCGCGTGTCCACCACCGCCGACGTCATCGCGCGCCTCGGGTCGACCATCGTGTTCACCCGCACCCGCCACGGCGCCGACCGTCTCGCCAAGCAGCTCGGTCGCAACGGCGTGCAAGCCGAGCCGATCCATGGTGGTCGCAGTCAGGGCCAGCGTGACCGTGCGCTCGCAGCGTTCAAGAAGGGTCAGGCATCTGCGCTGATCGCCACCGACGTTGCGGCTCGTGGCATTCACGTCAACGGTGTCAACGCGGTCGTCCACTTCGACCCGCCCGCCGAAGACTCGACCTACCTGCACCGCTCGGGTCGTACCGCACGCGCAGGGGCCACCGGCACCGTCGTGTCCCTGCTCGATCACAGCCAGAAGAAGGACGCGCTCAAGCTGCAGCGCGGCATCGGGATCGACGAACCGGTCACCAAGGCCAACGTTCGCGATCTCGTGATCCACGCAGCACCGGAGAAGACACACTCGGCCCGCACCGAGACCGTCGATCCCGAGCACCGCGTCACCCGCATCGCCCGCAACGACGACCCCGCACCGCAGCCGAAGGCGAAGAAGCAGGCAGCGCCGGCCCGCGAGCAGTCGACCGCTCGTCCCGTTCCGACCGGGAACGCCGCCGACGCGAAGGGCACCGTGAAGTTCTTCAACTCCGGTCGGGGCTACGGCTTCATCACGCCGGACAACGGCGACCGAGACCTCTTCGTGCACTTCTCGGTGATCGTCAACGACGGCTTCAAGACCCTCGACAACGGCGCCCGCGTCGACTTCGACGTTCGCGAAGGTCGCAACGGTCAAGAAGCGTTCGACGTCCGCGTCGTCCCCTTCAACTGACCGATCTCACCTGTCACCGATGAGTTCGCGCGCGCAGCGGTCGCGCGGAAACCCATCGGAATAGGGTCACGGCGTGCATGCGAATCGTGATCTCGTCGAGAAGCGCATCCAGCGCGAGTTGTGGGAGCGGGTCCTTCCGCTCGTGCACCCGTACCAGCAGTCGCTGACGATCGAGGCCGGCCCCGACGTCGACCACCTCGAACCGTTCGCGACCGGATCGTCGTGGGGTGCCCCGTGGGCGACCACCTGGTTTCGTCTGAGCGGAGAGATCCCCGCGCACTGGGCGGGCCGTCGTGTCGAAGCCGTGATCGACCTCGGGTTCCACCAGCGCGCCGCCGGTTTCCAGTGCGAAGGGCTGGTGGTCGACCTCCACGACGACGGATCGTTCACTCCCCTGCAGGGCATCCACCCGCGCCGCACCAACTACGCCGTCGAGTCGTCGCCCGGGCCGTTCACGTTGCACGTCGAGGCTGCATCGAACCCGATGTTCCCGCAGTTCACGCCGTCGCCGCTCGGCTCGCTCGACACCGCCGGCGACCGTCAGCTGTATCGGTTCAAGCGGGCGTCGCTCGTGGTCGTCGACTCCGACGCCGAAGCCCTCGCCTACGACATCGAGGTGCTCGACGGGGTGATGCGCTCCCTCGCTCTCGACGACCCGCGCCGTGCCCGCCTGCTGCGCACACTGGCCGACACCCTCGACCGGATCCCCGACGTGGCCGCAGCCCGTCGCACGATCGCCCCGGCGATGGCGGAGGACTTCGGCGACGCCGTCCGGCACCGCTCGGTTGCCGTTGGACATGCCCACATCGACACCGCCTGGCTGTGGCCGATCCGCGAGACCAAGCGCAAGTGCACGCGCACCTTCGCGTCGGCGGTCGCGTTGATGGACGACTACCCCGAGTACGTGTTCGCGGCGTCGTCGGCGCAGCACTACACGTGGATCGAGGAACGCCACCCCGAGCTGTTCGCCAAGATCGTCGAGCGGGTCGAGCGCGGCCAGTGGATGCCGGTCGGTGGCATGTGGGTCGAGGCCGACATGAACCTGCCGTCGGGCGAGAGCCTGGTGCGCCAGATCGTGTTCGGTCAGCGCTACTTCGAGGAGAAGTTCGGTCTGCCGCTGCACCGAGGTGTGGATCCCCGACGTGTTCGGCTATCCAGCCGGTCTCCCGCAGGTGTTCGCCGCTGGTGGCATGGACCGATTCGTCACCCAGAAGCTCAGCTGGAACAAGCAGAACACGTTCCCGCACAGCACGTTCTGGTGGGAGGGCCTCGACGGCTCGCGAGTGCTCACCCACTTCCCGCCGGTCGACACCTACAACGCCGAGATCACCCCGGACGAGTTCGCGTTCTCGATCACGCAACTTCAAGGACCACGCCTGGAGCACCGACTCGCTGATGCCGTTCGGTCACGGCGACGGCGGCGGTGGGCCCACCCGCGAGATGCTCGAACGTGCCCGCCGCCTCGCGCACATCGAGTCGCGAGCGACCCTCGAAGTCGGTGCACCCGATGCGATGTTCGATCGGATCGAGCATGACATCGACCGTGGCTCGCCAGTTCCCGTGTGGCGTGGGGAGCTCTACTTCGAGACCCATCGCGGCACCCTGACCAGCCAGATCGAGACGAAGATCGGCAACCGTCGGTGCGAGCGCCTCCTGGTGGAAGCCGAGTTGTGGGCGGCCACCCTCGGCCGCACTGCTGACGTCGATCACCTGTGGAAAGAGGTGCTGACCCAGCAGTTCCACGACATTCTTCCCGGCTCGTCGATCGCGTGGGCCCACGACGACGCCGAAGCCGTGTTCGCCGAAGTCGGCGCCGAACTGGAGGAGCGCATTGCGTCGCTGCTGGCCGAAGCGACGGGACCGGGGACCTGGCTCGCCAATCGCGCCGACGTCGGCGTCGACGAGGTGGTCGTGCTCGACGGGGCACTCGCTGGTGAGCACGTCCAGCAGCTTGCCGGCGGTCGCAGCGCTGCACGCGTCAAGGTCGGGGCGCTCGGCGTCGCCGAACTCGAACCGCTCCCGGTCGCCGATCGCGTCGTGCTGTCCGACAGCTCGATGACCAACGGCCATCTCGCCGTGCGGTGGGATGCGGCCGGCAACATCACCTCGATCATCGATCTCGTACACGCTCGCGAGATCGTGCCGGTCGGCCAGCACATGGCGGTGCTCGAACTCGCCGTCGATCAGCCGGTGGAATACGACGCGTGGGATCTCGAATCGTGGACCCGGTCTGGCGGCGTGCCGATCACGGTTGCCGATCGGGTCGAGATCGTCGACGACGGCCCGCTCGTCGGTCGCGTCGAGGTCACTCGAACGTTCGGTCCGTCAACGGCGACCATCACCTACGAGCTGCGCGCCGCGAGCCCTCAACTCGATGTCCACATCGAGTTCGACTGGCACCACGACGAGCATCTGCTCTCGATGGCATTCCCGCTCGATGTGCGCAGCGACGTCGCGCTGTGCGACATCCAGTTCGGCGTGGTCGCCCGGCCGACCCATCCGTCGAGCCCGTGGGACGCGGCCAAGTTCGAGGTCTGCGCGCACCGGTTCGTCGACGTTGCCGAACCCGACTTCGGTGTGGCCATCCTCAACACCGGACGATTCGGGCACGGCGTGTTCGATGGTGCCGTTCGGGTGAGCCTGGCGAAGGCCGCGAAGTACCCCGATCCCGATGCTGACCGCGGTCACCACGAGGTGACCCTGGCGATCCGTCCCCACGCCGGTGGACTCGCAGAGGTTCGAGACGCAGCCGCCCGCTTGAACTCGCCGCTGCGTGTCGTCAACGGCGGTTCGGCCGTTGCGACGGCGCAGGCGGTCGTGCGGATCACCGGTGCCGACGGTGCGGCTGCCCGTGGCGTCGAGGTCGACGCCGTGAAGCTCGCCGACGACGGATCTGGCGATCTGATCGTTCGGTTGCACGAGGCGATCGGCAACCGCACCCGCATCTCGGCGTCCACCCCCGGTCGCATCACCGACGCGTGGCGCTGCAATCTGCTGGAAGAGCCCGAGACCGGCGAGGAGGTCGGTGACGGTGTGGTGACCCTGACGCTGCGCCCGTTCCAGATCGTCACCCTCCGCCTGCGCCGATCGGCCGACGACGACGGCCGAACCCGCTGACACCTCGGTTCGCCCCCCGGAATTCGGGGCGGGGGTGGCCGCCTCAGGCCGGCGCGAGGTGGCGGAGTGCTGCTGCGGCGTACAGCGCGGTGCCGGTGGCCATCGCCGACTCGTCGAACATCACCCGGTTCGAATGGTTCGGTGCAGCGGTGGCCGGGTTCTCGCTCTCGGGTGTGCCGCCGATGAACATCATTGCGCCGGGCACGTTCTGCAGCACGTAGCTGAAGTCCTCGGCGCCCATCGCCGGGTTGCGGAGCTTGACCACATGTTCTGACCCGACCACATCGGTGGCGAGGTCGAGCGCCCAGTCGGCGAAACGGTCGTCGTTGGTGGTGACCGGATAGCCGAACACCACCTCGACGTCGCAGTCGCATGCGTGCGCCGCGGCGACTCCTTCGGCCACCCGACGGATGCCGTCGTGCGCCTTGGCCCGTGTGCGTTCGCTGGTGGCGCGGATCGTTCCTTCGATCTCGGCCACCTCGGGGATCACGTTGTTGGTGGTTCCCGCAGTGATGCGACCGACAGTGACCACCGATGGGTCGAACACGTCGATCGACCGGGTGATCATCGTCTGCAGTGCCGTGACGATCTCGCATGCCACCGGGATGGGGTCGAGCGCCCGATGCGGTTCGCTTGCATGTCCACCGCGTCCGGTGACCAGGATCGTGAACTGGTCGGCCGATGCCATGATCGGCCCGCGTCGGCTGCTCACCCAGCCGCTCGGCAGCGCCGAGGTGATGTGCAACGCGAACGCGGCGTCGACCGGCGACTCGGTGCCGTCGGACAGCGACGGCACATCGAGCAGCCCTTCGTCGAGCATGAAGCGTGCGCCGTGGTGGCCTTCTTCGCCCGGTTGGAACATGAACAGCACCCGCCCGGCGATGTCGTCGCGTCGCTCGCTCAGGAGGTGGGCGGCGCTCGACAGCATGGCGGTGTGGGTGTCGTGACCGCAGGCGTGCATGCAGCCGTCGACGTGCGATGCGAAATCGAGCCCGGTGTCTTCGGGCATCGGCAAGGCGTCCATGTCGCCGCGCAACAGCATCGTCGGCCCGGGCGTGGACCCCTCGAGCATCGCCACGATGCCGCTGGTCGATTCGTGCGTGGTGATCGACAACGCCAGACCCTCCAACGACTCGAGCACACGGTCGCGGGTGATCGGCAGGTCGTTGCCCAACTCTGGCCACTCGTGCAGCGCTCGTCGCATGGCGATCGTGTCGCCGAGGAGGTCGCGTGCGTGGGCTGTGACCGATCCGATCATCGGGTCGCTGTCATGCGCTTCGTGCTTGGAATGATCGGCCATCGACGAATGGTACGCGTTCCCTTCAGTCGCTGTCACCGCCCACTGCTGCAGCGAACGGCGACAACCGGTCGCGGTGCACCCGAACGAACGGAGAGAACCATGACCATGTACGGAGCGAACCCCGAACAGCTCACCAACCTCGGCAGCACGCTCAACCGGCAGATCGACGCCATCACCCAGGTGATGTCGACAGTCGACGGTGTGTTGAACGGCACGGCCTGGACCGGTCCCGCTCGCGACCAGTTCGTCGAGGACTGGAACGGCAGTTTCAAGCAAGCGCTCAACAAGCTGAACGAGGCGTTCGGGTTGGCGGGGCGCGACTGCATCGCGATGTCGGACGAACTACGTCGACTGCTCGGCGCCCGCGGCTGATTCCGTAGCCCCTACGCTGGCGTGGGTGGCATACGTCGAGTTCACCATCGAGCCCTTCGTCGAGGGACGACCCGGCCCACACGTGACCGCCGCGATCGATGCAGCCGAGGCCCGGGGGCTCGCCGTCGAAGTCGGTCCGTTCGGTTCGTCGTTCGTGGTCGAGCTCGCCGAGGTCGGCGATGTGATCGGGGTGCTCTGCGATGCTGCGATGGCGAACGGGGCCAGTCACGTCAGCGTGCACGCAGCACGCGAGGTGCCCTCCGGTCCGCCGCCGTACGTCGTGCCCCGCGGGGGCGACGAATGAGCACGATCAAGCCGGACCGGCCAACCGGTCGCATCGACGCCCGCCGATGGTCGGCCGACCGTGCACCCGTTGCTCCGATCGGTGAAGCCGGTGGTCGATGCGCTCGGCGCGTCGTTCGTTGCTGCCGGTGACATGGAAGCCAGCGATGTTGCCCTCGTCTGGGAGGGTCGAACCGTTGCTGGGGTGCGGATGCCGCCGCTGCACGGTGCGCTCGACCGATTGATCGACGCCGTCGAAGCCGAACTCGGTGGCCGGTTGCCGTTGCTCTCGCGCGAAGACAAGCAGCGAGCGGTGCGCCTGCTCGACGAGCGAGGTGCATTCATCTTGCGGCGGGCGGTCGAAGATGTCGCCGACGCGATGGGCGTCAGCCGCATCACCGTCTACAACTACCTCAACGCGATCCACCGGTGACACCGTCAGTGCCCGCCGGGCGGCGTATCGACCAGTTCGACATCGTCGCATTCGATGCCGACGACACGCTCTGGCGCAGCGAGGACTCGTTCCGCCACGCCGAGCATCGTTTCGTCGAGTTGGTCGGCCCGCATGCGCCGGCCGGTGTCGACGTCCATGCCGCGCTGGTCGCTGTGGAGCGAGCCGACATCTCGGTGACCGGTTACGGGGTCAAGGCATTCACTCTGTCGATGGTGCGTGCCGCGATCAACGTGACCGAGGGAGCGATCCCGAGCACGGTCATCGGTGAACTGGCGGATCTCGGACGCGCGATGCTGCTCGACGACGTGCACCTGCTCCCACATGTGAGCGAGGTGCTGGCCACCGTGTCGCCGAGCGTCCGCACGGTGCTGATCACCAAGGGCGACCTGGTGCACCAGACCCGCAAGGTCACGACATCGGGTATCGAGCACCACTTCACCGACGTCGAGATCGTCCTCGAGAAGGACCCCGACACGTACGCCAGGGTCCTTCGACGCCTCGACGTCGAACCGGATCGGTTCCTGATGATCGGCAACTCGGTGCGCAGCGATGTGCTCCCGGTGCTCGCACTCGGCGGCCACGCCATCCATGTGCCGTATCACATCACCTGGGAACACGAACGCGTCGACGACCACGGCGAAGACTTCGTCGAGCTCGCCTCGATCGCTGACGTCCCGATCTGGCTCGGCCTCACCGAACTCTGATCACTCGAGGTGTCCGTTGGTGAAGGTGGCGGCGAAGCTCTGGCCGTCGGCTGGGGCGTCGTCGTAGGCGATCTGACCGCCCGCGGCAACGACGACGGCGGCGAGCGCAGCATGGTCCCAGTGCATTCCGAAGTGGACGGCGAGGTCGAGCGACCCGTCGGCGACCATCAGCGCCGGATAGGTCGTCCATTCGGTCATCGGCACGGAGTGTCCTGAACCCTCGAACCGGGCGATTCGTGCCCGCTTGGCGTCGTCGAGTTCGTCGGCGGTCGGGCCGCTCGACCAGCGCATCTGTTCGACGTCCGCCTGCGTGCTGACGCCGATCGACACCGCCGCTGCGCCTGGCTCGGCGGAGAACCACGCGCCGCCTTCCCTCGGTTCCCCACCAGCGCCGGCCCAGCGCTGGCATCGTCACCATTCCGGCGACCGGTCGACCGTCGATCTCCAACGCGATCAGCGAGCCCCACGCTCGCCGTCCAGCGACGTAGCTGCTCGTGCCATCGATGGGGTCGAGCACCCAACACCGCGCGCCCGAACCGGTGTCGCCTTCCTCTTCGCCGATGATGCGATCGTCCGGGCGATGCTCGGCGAGCAGTTCGCGCAGCAGTCGCTCGATCAGCTTGTCGGTGGCCGACACCGGCGAACCATCGGGCTTGATCTCGACCTCGAGGTCGTCGCTGCGCCACGTGGCCATCGACTCACGGTCGGCGAGGTCGGCAGCCAGCATCAAGATGTCGAGATCGGAGATGTCGCTCATCCCCGCGATCCTGCTACAGCCGCAGCAACTGCACGCGGTCGACTCGATGGTCGCCCGTCTTGTGCACCACGAGCGACGCTCGGTCTCGCGTGGGCTCGATGTTCTCGCGCAGGTTCAACCCATTGATCTCGCGCCAGATGCGGCGGGCGGTGTCGACCGCTTCGTCGTCGCTGAGCTCGGCGTAGAAGCGGAAGAACGAGTCGGGATCCTGGAACACCGACGCCCGCAACGCGAGGAACCGATCGACGTACCACTGCTCGATGTCGGCCTCGTCGGCGTCGACGTAGATCGAGAAGTCGAAGTAGTCGCTGACGAACTCGGGTGCACCGCTGCGGGTCTGCAGCACGTTGAGCCCCTCGATGATCACGATGTCGGCGCCCGTCACCACCACTTTTTCGTCGGGCACGATGTCGTACACGACGTGGCTGTACACCGGTGCCTCGACCGTGTCGTAGCCGCTCTTGATCTCGCGCAGCACCTGCAACAGCGCCTTGGTGTCGTACGACTCGGGGAACCCCTTGCGGTTCATGAGGCCGCGCTCTTCGAGCACCCGGTTCGGGTACAAGAAGCCGTCGGTGGTGATCAGGTCGACCTTTGGATGGTCGGGCCACTGTTCGAGCAGCGCCTGCAGGATTCGGGCGAACGTGCTCTTGCCGACGGCGACGCTGCCGGCGATGCCGATGACGTAGGGCACCTTCGGTGCGATCGTGCCGAGGAACGTTGCCGACACGCGGTGCAGGTCTTGTGTGGCACTGATGTACAGGTTGAGCAGCCGGCTCAGCGGCAGGTAGACCGTGGCGACCTCGTCGAGGTCGATGCGATCGTTGATGCCGCGGAGGCGCTCGAGCTCGGGCTGTGCGAGCGTGAGCGGTGTGGCTGCTCGCAGCTCCGACCAGGCATCGCGGTTGAAGTCGAGATAGCGACTGGTGCCGTCGGGCGCAGAGGTGGAGCCGCCGCTGGCCGTCTGGGTCACGGCGATGACTGTAGAGCGTCCCGACCGCTCGGCCCCAGAGGGCGCAGATCGCCACCGGGTGTCTGCCCGAGCTCTACGCTGCGCCGCGTGGTCGGGACGCGCAAAGAACTGGGCGCTTGGTACACCCCGCCGGACCTGGTCGACACCGTGGTCGAGGCGGTGGTGACCCCCGAATTCGTGGCGGCGATGTCGAGACCCGATCGTGGTGCTCGACCCGTCATGCGGCGACGGCCGGTTCCTGGCTGCGGCCTCGACCCGCATCGAATCGCTCGGGGCCACCGCAGCGCTCGTCGGCTGCGACCTCGATCGGGCTGCAATCGACGTCAGCGCGTGCCTCGCTGCCTCGACACGCAGATCTGCGTCTCGCCGATGCGCTGGCCACGACGTGGCCGTCGGAGCGAATCGACCTGGTGATCGGGAATCCGCCGTACCTGTCGCAGATGGCCACCGCGACCACGCGTGGAGGATCGAGCGGTCGCGGAGGCGGCCCGTACGCCGACGCCGCGGTCGAGTTCCTCGCGCTCGCCGGCGAACTGGTCGACCCCGATGGCGGACGCGTTGCCCTGGTACTCCCGCAGTCGCTGCTCGCGTCACGTGATGCCACAGCCATTCGAACCTCGATCGGCGAGCGAGCCCAGATGGTGTGGTCGTGGTGGTCGGGGCGCAGGGTGTTCGATGCGCAGGTGCACGTGTGTGTGCTGGCGTTCGAGTTCGGACGCGCCGAGCCAGTGGACCGTCGATCGAACTGGTCACACGTGATCACCAGTCGCCGAGGGGTCCCGGTCGTTCCCGACCGCCTCGCGACGCACGGCACACTCGGCGATCGCGCTCGGCTGAACGCCAACTTCCGTGACGAGTACTACGGCATGATCCCCGCTGTCGGCGACCACGGCAACGGACCGCCGCTCGTCACCTCCGGTCTCGTCGACCCGGGCCGCTCGTGGTGGGGTGAACGATCGATCACCTTCGCGAAGCAGCACTTCGACCAGCCGCGTGTGGACCTCACCCGACTCGACGACCACATGGCCCGATGGGCGTGGAGGCGACTCGTGCCGAAGGTGCTCGTGGCCAACCAGACCCGGATCGTCGAAGCGGTGTGCGACCCTCTCGGCGAGTGGCTTCCTGCGGTGCCGGTGCTCGGCATCTATCCGGAGGGTGCTCACTGGGACGACGAGGATCGCCGCCCGCTGCCCGATCTCGAAGCTGCTGCCTGGGAGATCGCGGCGGTGTTGACCTCGCCTGTCGCTTCGGCGTGGTTGTGGAATCGTGGCGCCGGCACGGGTCTGTCGGCCGATGCGATCCGGCTGTCGCCCGTCACCTTGGCAGCGTTGCCCTGGCCGTCCGGCGACCTGAGCCAGGCGGTCGACGCGCTCCGACGCGGCGACATTCGAAGCTGTGGCGCTGCGATCGACACGGCCTATGGCCTCGTCGGCGGCGCCGACGACCCCTCGGCCCTGTTCGACTGGTGGTCGGCGCTACTGGAGCGGATCGAGTCGCGGCAACCGTCGACGACCTGAATGGCGACGTCCGCGCCATCCCGGCGAGCCGGCCACCATCCACAACAGCGCGAGTCCTGCGAGCTCGGTGATGTGGATGAGTTCGGCCAGCGGCGTGCGTGAACCGGTGACGATGTCGGCGACGATGCTGACCGAGGTGGTCGCGACGAGCGCCGCAGTGAACGGCAACAGGCCGAACGCTCGGTGCGGCTTCCATGCGGCGTAGGCGAACCCGATGGCGAGCGCCGCGCCGAACGCTCCGAGGTGCCGGGCGAGATGTGGGCTGGTGCCAGATGTCTCGCCGAGGAGCAGCGCGGGCAGGCTCTGGACCAGCATGACGACCGCCACCCAGGCAAGCGCAGGCCGCAGCCAACCGCCGCGGCCGAGACGGGCCGGGCGTGCCCGGGCGGTCACCGCCGCCACCAGGCTGGGAACCGGTTCGGCGGGGCGAACGCGAACCATTCGGTCGAGGCGCTCCATGTCGATCGCGAATCGTTGACACGCAAGGCACTGGTCGAGATGGGTGTCGGCGAACGCCATCTCGTCGAGAGTCGCCTCACCGTCGGCGCGCGCCGACAGCGCCTCGCGGGTGGTTTCGCAATCGATCGGCTCCATGGGTATGACGGTCGCCCGGCGGTCCCGAATGGTTCCCGATTGGTTCCCGATTGCAGGTGGGAAATCTGACAATGGTCACTGAGCGGTCGGCGCGAAGCGCTGCAACACTGGGACCGTGGATCACCTGACCCGGCTGCTCATCGCTGCGCGCGACGGCGATCGGGTGGCGCTCGAACGGTTCGTGGCCGAAACCCAGGCCGATGTCTGGCGGTTGTGCCGGTATCTCGGCGACGTGCAGTACGCCGACGACCTGGCGCAGGAGACCTACGAACGCGCCATCGGATCGATCCACCGATTCCGTGCCGATGGGGCAGCACGTGGCTGGCTGCTCACGATCGCTCGGCGCACCTGCGTCGACCACACCCGCCGCGCCGGCCGGCGCCGCCGGCTCGAACGTGCGGTGCTCGACAACACGACCGTCGGCTCGCTCGACGGCTCGGTGATCGATCCCGACACGACGGGCCGTGTCGATCTCGACGATGTCCTGGCCCACCTCGACGATGATCGCCGCAGCGCGTTCGTGCTGACGCAGATCCTCGGCTTGCAGTACGACGAGGCGGCCGAGGTGCTCGACTGCCCGATCGGCACCGTCCGGTCGCGTGTTGCGCGTGCCCGACGAGACCTGGTGGCGATGATGCGCGATCCTGAGAACGGCACCGACGAGTCGGTCGCCCGATGAGCCGGGCCGGCACCGCGACGGCCCGCTCGGGAACCAGCAGCGACCGAACGACGACTGTGCAACCACGAGCACTGCAGCATTGGTGTCCAGGGAGCACGTCTCTCGGGTGCCGCGAGAAGTACAGGAGAGCGACGTGACCCGACGAAACCGAGAGCACAGATCGTCGATCGGGCGCTTGGCGCTCGCAGCGGTGGCCACCACAGCGCTCGCCGTTTCAGCGGTGGCATGTGGCGCCGACAGCGATGGCGCCGGCTCTGCTGGCGACGATGCAGCAGTGACCACCGAGGCCACGGCCAGCGGCGCTGCCAACAGCGGCGGCGGAGACGCGGTCAACGGGGAGCAGTTGGCGCGCAGCATGGGATGCGCGGGATGCCACGGGCAGAACTTCGGTGGCGGCGCAGGGCCGAGCCTGGTGGGCCTGGCCGGCACCGACGTGTTGCTCGCCGATGGCACCACCATGCTCGCCGACACCGCCTACCTCACCCGGGCGATCGCCAACCCTGGCGCTGACCTGGTTGCCGATTACAACCTCAAGATGCCTGCCAACGGCCTCAACGATGCCGAAATCGCGGACATCGTCGCCTTCATCGAAACGCTCGCCGATGGGTGAGCGACTGGACGTCTCCATCATGGCTGCCAACCGAACCGGCCTTCCGAAGCGAGCCATCGGCGTCGCCATCGTCGGTGCACTGGCGCTGCTCGGCTGTTCGAGCGACGACGACTCGGCCGACACCGCACCGGCGTCGAGCGTGACGAGCGACACCGCGACCACCGACGCGTCGGGCGAGCGCGAACTCGCCGGCATCGTGCGCGACCCGGCCCCGGTTGTCGACGCCACCGTCCTGCCGTCGCTCACCGAGCCGGGTACCGATCAGGTGTTCCGAGCCGAGCCCGGGGGGTTCCAGGCGGTGTACTTCGGGTACACCAACTGCCCCGATGTGTGTCCCACCACCATGGCCGATTGGGCGGTCACGATGCGCCGCCTCCCCGACGAACTCTCCGCACAGGTGAGCACGGTGATGGTCACCGTCGACCCGGAACGCGACAACGACCTGCTGCCCGGCTACGTCCAGAGTTTCATCGCCGACGGCTCGGCGGCCGGCACGACCGACGCCGACTTGCTCGCTGCTGCTGCTGCGCCATTCGGTGTCAGCTACGACGTGATCACCAACGACGAAGGCGACATCGAGGTGTCGCACAGCGGGTTCCTCTATCTGGTCGACGACCAGGGACAGCTCGTGGTGACGTGGCCGTTCGGCACCTCGTCGGCCGAGATGGCCGCCGACGTCGAGCAGTTGTTCGCCGCGAAGGAGACCGCATGACATCAGCTCGGGCCAGAATCGCCGTGCTGCTCGTGGCCGTGTTCGCCAGCGTGCTCGTGGCGTGCGGCGACGACGAGTCGCAGCCGCAGACCGAGGCGGTTGCCGGCGACGAAACTGCCACGCTCGAGTACGTGATCCCTGTCGGTGCCGGCGAAGCACTCGATGCGGGGACACCGCTCGAGATCCTTCCCGCCGAGCTCGAGGTCGACGTGGGCGACACGATCCGCATCGAGAACCAGGACGATCGTGGCCACACGGTCGGCCCGTTCTTCGTCGGCGCCAACGAGACGCTCACCCAGCGGTTCTCCACACCAGGCGAATTCGAGGGTGTGTGCACCGTGCATCCGAGCGGCCAACTGATCCTCATCGTGAACGTGTGACGGCACAACGGATTCGGCGTGTGCTGACCGGTGTGATCGCCGGGCTCGGATTGGCCACCGCGGTCGCCTCGCCGGCGTTCGCCGATCCGGCCGGTCCCACCGACTACCTGTCAGAGGTGCGTTCGGTCGATCCCGAGACGTCGACGATCGATGTCGGCATCATCGGCGGTGACTCGTTCTTCGAGATGCGTGTCGAGCCGGGAACCGAGGCGATGGTCCTCGGCTACGAAGGCGAGGACTATCTGTGGTTCCGACCCGACGGCGTCGTGCTCGAGAACCAGAACTCTCCCGCGACGTACTTGAACGCCGACCGGTTCGGCAACGACGGCGTGCCGGCGGGCGTCAGCGCCGATGCCGAGCCGAGCTGGAGAGAAGTCGCCGCCGGTGGCTACTGGGCATGGCACGACCATCGGGCGCATTGGATGCAGAGCGCTCGCCCGTTCGGGCTGTCGGCGGGCGATCAGATACTCGAAGCCGTCATCCCGGTCGTGGTCGACGGCGACACCGTGGCCGTCACGGTGATCAGCACCTGGCAGCCGGCCCCCTCGCCGGTACCGATGGTGCTCGGCTTCATCGCCGGCTTGGGTGTTGCTGTCGGAGCATGGCTGCTCCGCGGCCGCCAGCTCCCGGTGTTGTTCGTCGCCGTGCCGCTGGTGCTGTTCGCGCTCGGCGTCGGGCTCGCTCAGTTCCTGGCGCTCCCAGCGGCCACCGACCCGCGAACGGTCTGGTTCGTCTTGCCGCTGATCGCCGTGGTGTCCACGTCGGTCGGGCTCGTGATGGCGATGCGCGGCCTCAGCTTCGCTGCTGACGCAGCGTTGTTGCTCGTCGGCGCCGAATTGGCCATCTGGGGTTTCGTGAAGCGTGATGGGCTGTCGGCAGCCATCATCCCGACATCGATGCCGTTCTGGCTCGACCGGTTCGCGACCGCGGCGGCGTTGGCCGGTGGTGTGTCGCTTGCGGCGCTTGCGCTCTGGTGGCTGTTCGTTGCGCCGGTCAGCGATTCCAGGGAGCCGTCGGGCTCGCTGCGCCCGGCCCACCCGTGAGCACCTCGCAGCCGTCGTCGGTGACGAGGATGGTGTGCTCGAACTGTGCTGTGCGTCGCCCATCGGCGGTCACCGCGGTCCAGTCGTCGTCCCACACCTTGTAGTTCACCGTGCCGAGGGTGATCATCGGCTCGATCGTGAACGTCATGCCGGGGCGCATGATCGTGGACGCCCGCGAGTCGTAGTAGTGCAGCACCTGGATGTCGCCGTGGAACTGTTCGCCGATGCCATGGCCGACGAAGGCTCGCACCACGCCGTAGCGGTACTTCTTGGCGTGATCTTCGATTGCTCGACCGATGTCGCTGAGCGGACGGCCCGGCTTGACCGCTTCGATGCCGTGCCAGGTGCACTCTTCGGTGACCCGGACGAGCTGGCGGCTCTCGGGATCGACATCGCCCACGAAGAACGTGGCGTTGGTGTCGCCGTGGACCCCGCCGATGTAGCCGGTGACGTCGATGTTGCAGATGTCGCCGTCTTGCAGCGGTCGCGAATCGGGGATGCCGTGACAGATGACTTCGTTCAGCGACGTGCAGCACGCCTTCGGATAGCCGTGATAGTTGATCGTCGACGGGTAGGCGCCGCGCTCGACGAAGAGGTCGTGCACGTAGATGTCGATCGCTTCGGTGGTGACGCCGGGTGCGACCATGTCGCCGGCGAGACGCAGCACCTCGGCGGCCACCTTGCCGGCGTGACGCATTGCTTCGATGGTTTCGGGGCTCTTGACTCGGGGCTCGTCCCAACTGGTCACCTCGCCGGTGTCCGCGTATGGCGGACGGGCGATGGTGTCGGGAACGGTGCGCATCGGCGTGACGATGCCCGGCAGGATTCGGCCCTCGGACTTCTTGTGGCAGCGCTTGTACTTGCGGCCGCTGCCACACCAACAGGCTTCGTTCGCTTTCGGCAAGATCGCTGGAGCGGTGAGCGTCGACGACATGCCGGCCAGGATAGGGGCCGATGCGAGCGGGCCCGACCCCTGTGGCGTCCGACCGCCACGCCGGGTGTGTCCGGTGACGCAGTGGTGCTCGTTCGTGCGTCCTCGGCCAGGCGCGCCTAGCCTGTCGGCCGTGTCCCAGGAAGAGGTGCTTGCCCCCATCGGCTCGTCGCCGCTGTTGACCCTTCCGTCGATGGGTGTCGACCGCCAGCGCATCGAAGATGCGATGCATGCCGCCGTGGTCACCCCCGATTCCTACCTCAACGAGATCGCGTCGCACCTGATCGTTGCCGGCGGCAAGCGCCTGCGACCCGTGTTGGCGGTCGCCGGTGCGCAGATCTTCGGTTCGCCGGCCTCGCTCGACGTCGTGCGCGGTGGTGTGGCGTGCGAACTGGTCCACCTCGGATCGCTCTATCACGACGATGTCATGGACGAGGCGGACACACGCCGCGGTGTCGAAACGGTCAACGCGAAGTGGGGCAACCTGCAGGCGATCCTCGCCGGCGATTTCCTGCTGGCACGCGCCTCTGAGATCGCTGCCTCACTCGGCACCGAGGTCGCTGGGCTCCTCGCGCGCACCATTGGTTGGTTGTGTGAAGGCCAGATCGAGGAACTGCGCCACACCTACGACCGGTCGCGAACCGAGGCGAGCTATCTCGCATCGATCCATGGCAAGACCGCATCGTTGTACGGCACTGCCGCTCGCATCGGGGGCATCGTCGCCGGCCACGACCGGCCGGTCATCGACGCACTCACCGAGTACGGCAACGCGTACGGCACCGTGTTCCAGATCGTCGACGACATCTTGGACATCACCGCCACCGACGAACAGCTCGGCAAGCCTGCCGGACACGACATCGTCGAGGGCGTCTACACCTTGCCGGTGTTGCGTACCCTGGCGCTCGACACGGCCGCGTCGGCGGAGTTGGCCGCACTGCTCGGGTCGCCGCTCGACGCCGTTGCGCAGGACAAGGCGTTGGCGATCGTGCGTTCCAACGACGGGCTCGCCTCGGCGGTTGCCACCGCACGTGACTTCGTCGAGCGCGCCGAGGCGTGCTGCGACGACTTCCCCGACTCCGACGCCACCGCTGCCCTGCGTGCTGCGCCGGCGGCGCTGCTCGAGTCGGTCTCTGTCACCGCCTGATCCGTCGCATCCTGAGCCGACACCGCCCGACGTTCGCGTTCGGGCGGTCCGATCGGGCAGGCTGTCGACATGCATGTCGTGATCGTCGGTGCCGGTGAGGTCGGCTGGTATCTCGCCCAACGTCTCGGCGCCGAAGGCAACGACGTGGTGGTCGTCGAACAGAACGAGGTGATCGCGGCGGCGATCGGTGCAGAACTCGACGTGCAGGTGGTGGTGGGCAATGCCGCCGTGCCGTCGACGCTGCGTGCCGCTGGCATCGAGCGGGCCGGACTGCTGGCCGGGGTCACACAGAACGACGAGGTGAATCTCCTCGCGTCGCTGCTCGCCAAGGAGTTCGGCGTCGAGCAGACCGTGGTGCGCATCCAGACCGAAGAACTGCGCGGGCCGCTCGGCGAGAAGCTGCTCCAAACGATGGGTGCCGATGTGATCATCGACCCCGATGCCGACACCGCCGACGAGATCATGGAGCTCGCCCACGTGTCGGGCGCCGACGAGGTGTATCCGATGTCGAACGGCGAGCTGCTCGTGCTCGGCGCTGTGATCGGTGAGACGTCGCCGTTCGTCGGTCACGATCTCGCAGAGATCGGTCGATCGTTCGAGCCGAACTGGAAGTTCCTGTTCGGCGCGCTCACACGTGACGGCGAGACCGTGATCCCGCGCGGCGACCAACGGCTCGAGGCGGGCGACCATGTCCGGGTGCTCACCACCCGGTCGGCGCGTCGAGAGATCATGGAGTTGCTCGGCGCCTCGACCCGACAGGCGCATCGGGTGATGGTGCTCGGTGGTGGCGCGGTGGGTACGCGCGTCGCCGAACGGTTGCAGAGCGAAGGCGCCACCGTCGTGCTGATCGAGAACGACTCGAAGCGCGCCAAGGCCCTCAGCGAACGACTGCCTCGGGTCACGATCGTGCAGGGCGACATCGCCGACACCGAACTCCTGCTCGAAGAGTCGGTGGCCCGCATGGACCTGGTGATCGCAGCCACCGGCGATGACGCGTCGAACGTGCTGGCGTGTGCCTACGCAGCGGCCGAGGGTGAGGCGTTCACGGTTGCGGTGCTGCACCGTTTGTCGCTGCTGCCGTTGGTGCGCCAGTTCGGCATCGACGCCGCGCTCAGCCCGCGTACGGCTTCGGCCAACGCAGTGCTGCGCCACATCCGTGGTGGCACCGCGTCGGTGGCCACCTTCCTCGAGAGCGACATCGAGGTCAACGAGTTCGAGATCGAAGCGGGGAGCTCGGCCGACGGAGCCCTGGTCGCCGACCTGCACCTGCGCCACTCGGTGCTGCTCGGTGCGGTCACCCGTCAGGACGGCAGCGCCGAAATCGTGCGCGGGCACACCCTGTTGCACGCTGGCGACAATGTGGTGGTCTTCTCGCGGCCCGATGCGCTCGCGGTCACCCGCAAGGCCTTCTCGGCGTGACGCTGACGACCCACTCGACGGGACGAGTGTCCTGGTTCGGAGGTCGCGGCGAGCGGCTGTTGTCGCCGGGTCGGTACTCGTCGTTGGTCGCCAACGTGGTGGGACTCACCATTGCTGTGGTCGGGGTCGGTATTGCGGTGTCGGGTGTCGTCGACGCCATCGACGGAGGTCCCGACATCTTCGTGCTCATGGCCACCGGTGTGGTGGTGTGGGCTGTTGGTTCGGTGATGTGGCGCGTCACGATCGTGCCCAAACAGATTCGCATCCTCGATGTGTTCACCACGGTCACGCTGGCTTGGGTGGCGATGGCGGTCGTCGGGGCCATTCCCTTTCTCCTCACCGGTCACTTCGATCGGATCGATGACGCCCTCTTCGAGTCGATCTCGGGTTTCACCACCACGGGTGCCACGGTGACACCCGACATCGAGGCGACGTCGCAGGGGCTGTTGTTCTGGCGTTCGACCACCCAGTGGATGGGCGGGATGGGTGTCATCGTGTTGGTCGTGGCGGTGCTCCCGACAGTCGGATCGGGCGGCATGAGCCTGCTCGCCGCCGAAGCGCCTGGCCCCACTGGCGAGCGGCTCACGCCTCGGGTCCGCGAAACAGCTCGACGGCTGTGGGCGGTGTACGTCGGGTTCACCGTCGTGCTCGCGGTGCTGTACGCGGCAGCGGGCATGAGCATCTACGACGCCGTGTCGCACAGCTTCACCACGGTGTCGACCGGGGGGTTCTCGCCGTATCAGGACTCGATCGGAGCGTTCGACTCGCCGCTGATCGAATGGATCTGCATCGTGGCGATGCTGCTCGCCGGTGGCAGCTTCACGCTCTACTACCGGGCGCTCAAGCGCGACCCGAAGCCGTTGCTGCAGTCGTCCGAATTCCGGGTCTATCTGCTCATGGTCGCCGGTGTCACGCTGTGGGCGTTCGTCGCGTCGGGCAACGACGGTGGCCAGGCTGCTGGTTTCCGCGACGCGTTGTTCACCACCGCCTCGACCATGACGACCACCGGCTATGTCACCAACGAGTACGGGTTGTGGAGCCAGACGACCCAGCTGGTGTTGCTGTTCCTGATGCCGATCGGTGCGATGGCCGGCTCGACCGCTGGTGGCGTGAAGCTCGTGCGAGTGATGGCGATCGCGAGCTTCGCCCACCGCGAGGCGTTGCGGCACCTGCACCCGCATCTGGTGCGCCCCGTCCGGGTCGGTACCGGCATCCTGCCCGACGACGTCGCCCGGCGGGTGGTCGGATTCATGATCATGGCGTTGGCGATCTTCGGCGGCGGGGCGGTGCTGATCTCGGCAACGGGTCCCGACATGATCACGTCGTTGTCGTCATCCGCGACCGCGTTCGGCAATGTCGGCCCCGGCCTCGGTTCGCTCGACCACGCCAACGACTTCCTCTCGATCCCGGCTCCCGGCCGGGCGATCGCCATGGCGCAGATGCTGCTCGGACGTCTCGAGATCTATCCGGTGATCCTTGCGTTGTCGGTGATCACGCTGCGCATCCCGAAAGCACTCCGACCACGCCGCCGATCCGACTGATCGGGCTTCGTGCTACCAGGACGGGGCGAACTTGCTGATCGTGCTCGCCAGTGCGTAGGCGCGTTCGGCGCCGCCCGGGTGGCCGTCACGCAGTTCGTTGGTGGCGATCCGCAGCACCGCGCCGGTGACGCGATCGCTGCGCACCCCCAGGCGCAACGCCGGGCGCAGGAGGGCTGGGCGGCCGAGGAATCTGGCGGCGAGTCGGCCCACCTGGTGGTAGCGGCCGAGTTCGTCGGCGAGCATGGTCGGATAGCGCTGCAATGTGGTGGAGTTGCCGTCGCCGAGCGCGTCGCTCAGTACTTCAGCGGCGAGCCGGCCGCTCATCAGTGCAGCATCGACACCGTCACCGTTGAAGGGGCTGGCTGCACCAGCGGCGTCGCCGACCACGAGGAACGTGGGCCCCATCTTGGGTCCGACCGAACCTGCCAACGGCACACGAAAGCGGGTCGGCGCCTTGAGCTGCTCGCTCGGATCGAGGTCCCAACGGTCGGCGATGCGGTGGGCGAACGAGTCGAGCAGTTTGAGTGCGTTGATGCCGCGGACATCGCGATAGGTCGACAGCACACCGACTCCGACGTTGACGGTGCCGTCGCCGAGCGGGATCACCCAGCCGTAGCCGGCGATGGGGTTGCCGGCCGCATCAGGGATGCCGAGGTCCGACTCGATCCACGACTCGGCCGCTCGGGGGCTGTGGAAGTACGTCCTCGTGGCGATGCCGTACGGCCAGTTCCGTTGGCGGGTGGTGCCCAGGTCTCGCCCGAAGCTGCTGTTGGCACCATCGGCCACCACGACGAACCGCGACCGGACGACCTCGCAGCGGGCCGCGTCGGCGTCGAGGTCGGCGTCGATGCCGAGCGACGCGCCGCGCACGAAACCACGTTCGACGATCGGAGCGATTGCCTGGTGCCCCATCAGGACCGTTGCGCCGGCATCGGCTGCCTGCTTGCGCAACTGCTCGTCGAGCAGGCTTCGGCGCAGCGCCACGGCGTGGTCGGCAAGGTTGCCGTGGCGTGGCCACGCAGCGGTGGTCTCGCGGGTGCCGTGCACGAGTCGCACGCCGGCGAGCCGGTGTCCGCCGAGCGAGATCGGATCGACCTCGAGCAGCGCCAGTTCGTGCAGCGCCCTCGGGGTCAGTGCGTCGCCGCACGCCTTGTGCCGAGCGACCGGCCGTTTCTCGACGACGGTGACGTCGTGTCCCGAGCGCGCCAGCCAGGTGGCCACCGATGATCCGGCAGGACCACCGCCGACAACGAGGACGTCGGTGTCCAGGGCGCCTGCCGTCAGCCGGCCGACGGGGGTGAGCCGGGGATTGCCTCGGGGCCGATCGGCGTGATCTCGGCGCCGCCCATGACCGGAGCCTCAGTCGAGGTGAAGTCGTAGGTGCCGGCCTCGAGTTCGGCGAACACCGGCGATTCCTCGGAGCACCAGGTCTCGTATTCGTCGGCCCACTCTTCGCTGGTCGGGTCGGCGCCACCGAGCGTGTACCGCTCGTGGCAGATCACGCTGACGATCTCGTACTGGGTGAGTTGGCCGCCGAAGGCGGGCATCAGGCCGAGGTTGCCCGTGATGTGCGGGCCGCCTTCGCGGTCGGGGTTGCCGTAGATCTCGACGCCGGCGGCGTTGTAGCCCTCGGTGCCGTAGTACACGTAGCGCACCTGATCTTCGATGTGCGGGAAGGTTTCGAGCACCGAGCCGCCAGAGAACGGGTAGCCGACACCGCCGCCGCCTGCGGCGCCGTGGCAGCTGGCGCAGCTGCTGTAGATCTCGGCGCCGACCCCGAGCGGACCTTCGACGACCTCTGGTGGTTCGGTGACGGCGCGGACGTACATGAACGCCCACAGCGGCAGGAGGCTGAGTGTGGCCATTGCCCAGAAGGGGATTCGGCGGCGCTGCTTGGCAGCTTGCACGTACACCGGGTCGGGCTTGGGTGCCGGCGGTGCTGCCGGGGTGGGCGCAGCGGTGCGAGCGGGCGGGCCGGATGGGGCCGCCGGCGCAGGGGTGCTGGCAGCTGCCGTGGTGGCAGGCACGTTCGGCGTGGCGGTGGCGTCGCTGGAGGCACCGGAGTCGTCGTCGCCACCCTTGCCGACCGCGGAGCGTCGCTCGCGCGAACGCTTCAGGAGATGTTCGGGGATCTCGGTCACGTCGCAGAGGATAGATGGCTGTGCACGCGAACTGGGAATCTGACGTCGGAACGATGGGAAAGCACTTACGCACAACGTGGCGCGCTTGTGGGACTTGCGTGCCAGACTTCGCACTTCTTGCTCCGACGGCTACAGTTCGCATGAAATCCCACGGCTCGACTGTGGCTCCCCGGTTCACCGGATGCCACGATGGATCCGGCTGCCAGGCAAACGCTTCACCACGACAGGAATCACCGCACGCATGATCGCAATCGCCCCACTCGAGTGGCCAGGGATGAACCAGGCCTTCCTGACGGCGCTCATCGCCACGCTCGTGTTGTCGTTGGCGATCATCCCGTACGGCAAGCGTCGTCCGGTCGATGCCCCCTTCTCGTGGGGTGAGGCGATGCTCGGGTCGACGTATCTGTTCGGCGTGTTGTTCCTGGCATTCGGGATCCTGCCCCACCAGTGGATCGACCACGCCGACAAGGACCTCGGATGGTCCAAGGACAAGATCATCTTCGGCCCCTTCGACATCTTGAAGCCCGAATCGGCCGGCGGTTGGAACCCGATCACGCTGCAATACGAAGCAGTGCGTGACATCGTTGCGGTGTTGCTGCACGCCGTGCTGTTCGGCATGTACATCTACCTCGCCGTGTGGTGGCAGAAGCGTGGCGACGTCAAGCCCAAGGAACTTCCCACGTCCAGCTACGGCCGTCCGCTGGTGAGGAAGGCCTGATCGATGGCACGTACCGACGCCAACCCCCCGATGATGCCCTTCACCGACGCGTACACGTTGGTCGAAGTCGACGCGGACTACCTGTCGAAGGCGGTCAAGCCCAAGCAGTTCATCCACATCGACCAGAGCGAGTGCATCGCGTGCGAGGGTTGTGTCGACATCTGCCCGTGGAAGTGCATCCACATGGTGTCGACCTCGGCGGTCGTCGAGGCAGACGGCACCGAACAGCCGGGCACCGATCCGTCCGACGCGTTCATGTTCACCATCGACGACGACATCTGCACCCGCTGTGCGTTGTGCGTCGATCGCTGCCCCACGGGGGTCATCATTCTCGGCAAGGCGGGCACCGCCACGGCCGCAGGCAACTCCCACGTCCGCACCAACAACCATGGCTACGGCTATGGCATGAGGCTCTGAGAGAACCGTTTTCATGGCGACAAACATCGACGACAAACCACGCCCCACCGTCAAGGACCGTGTGAACACCGCGGTCAGCGATGTGCAGGGCAGCCAGGCCTGGAGCTCGATCTTCCGGCCCGGCTCGATCTTCCGCAAGGGCTACACCGACAGCCCGCGTAACCGCAGCTACGTGATCATGAACTCGGTGCTGTACCACCTGCACCCGGTCAAGGTGAAGCGTCATGCGGTCAAGGTGAGCTACACGCTGTGTCTGGGCGGGCTCAGCTTCTTCTTGTTCATCCTGCTCACGGTGACGGGCATCTTCTTGATGTTCTTCTACCGTCCCGAGGCAACAGCGGCCTGGAACGACATCCAGAACCTGCAGACCTCGGTCACGTTCGGGTTGCTGGTCAGGAACATGCACAGATGGGGCGCGCACCTGATGGTGCTGGCGGTGTTCTTGCACATGGCCCGTGTCTTCTACCACGGCGCCTACAAGCCGCCGCGTGAGTTCAACTGGGTCATCGGCGTCATTCTGCTCACCCTCACCCTGCTGCTGTCGTTCACCGGCTACCTGCTGCCGTGGGATCAGTTGGCGCTCTGGGCCGTCACGGTGGGCACCAACATGATGGGCTACACCCCGGTGTTCGGCGAGGAGGTCCGGTTCGTCTTGTTGGGCGGTGCCGAGATCGGTTCTGAAACGCTGCTTCGATGGTATGTACTGCACGTCTTGTTCCTGCCGTTCGTGATCGTGATCTTCATGGCGATCCACTTCTGGCGGGTCCGCAAGGACGGCGGAATTTCGGGTCCGTTGTGATTTGCCTGGTTGACTCAGAGCTGGAGGTAACCCCATGACCGAAATCCCAGAGCACCTCCTCAAACGAGCGCAAGCCGCACGCGACAAGTCGGCTGAAGCTGCCGCGCCCGCCACGCCGGAACCGGCCGCCGAAGCTGCCGCGCCTGCCGATTCGCGCATCCCCGAGGCACTTCTCGCTCGCAGCAAGGCAGCCAAGGCTGCAAAAGCTGGTGGCGAGGCCGATGCCCCGACCTCGGGCGGAGCCGTCGCCGTTGCCGAAAAGGTCGGCGCTGTGGTTGCCGCTCCGGCAGCCGGCGGTGGTGTTCCCGTGGGCGCTGGCCCCGGTGGTCACACCCAGCGGCTGCTCACGGTGGTCAAGTCGGGTTCGATCCAAGACGTCAAGGCCACACCGGTCGACAAGGTCCACACGTGGCCGCACCTGCTCGCTGCCGAGTTCGTCGCCGCGCTGGCGATGACGGTGTTCGTCTTCATCTTCTCGGTGTTCGTGCATGCTCCGCTGTTGCAGCTCGCCAACACCAACCAGACCCCCAACCCGTCGAAGGCCCCGTGGTACTTCCTCGGCCTGCAGGAGCTGCTGGTCTATTTCCATCCGATGGTGGCCGGTGTCACGCTGCCTGGAGTGGGCCTGATCGCTCTGGTCCTGGCACCATTCCTCGATCGGAACCCTTCCAACAAGCCCGAGGATCGCAAGTTCATGACCGGTCTGATGACCGTGCATCTCATGTTCTGGGCGGTTCTCGTCCTGATCGGTTCGTTCTTCAGAGGGCCCGGCTTCAACTTCGTCCTACCGTGGGTCGAAGGCCTGTTCTTCGAATTGTGAGATTGCGAAAGGAGACCCCCCAGTCATGAGTACTGCAGCAATCATCGCCATCGCCATTGGAGTCGTCGTCGTTCTCGGCGCGATCTCCTTCTTCACCCTCGCTCGTCGCAGCGACGTCCGCGGTGCGGGCGCCCTGTCGGGCGAGACCATGCAGCGCGACAAAGCCGCGCGCAAGAGCGCCGAGCCCGCCTCGACGCAGACCACCGCGTCCGACGTCGAGGCCGCAGGTTTGGCGTCTCGGAACCCGAGCAAGGAAGTTGCGGTTCCCGCCCAGGCCCAGGTGGTCACCTGGACGCCACCGGATCCCGACGTCGTCGGGGTCACGCGTCGCCAGTTCTTCAATCGGGCGACCGTGTCGTTGATGAGCGTGAGCCTCGCAGGCTTCGCCGCAGCAGCCTTCGTGGCGTTCCTGTGGCCCAGTGGCACCGGTGGGTTCGGTGGAGCTGTCACCGTCGGCAAGCTGGGCAACATTCAAGACGGCATCCAGCAGGGTGGTGGCTTCTTCTACGCCGCCGAGGCCCGTTCGTGGATCACCGACTACCCGGCCGAGGCGCTCCCGCTCGCCCAGACGGTCTACCCGGCCTCGGTCCTGTCCACGATGGAGCAGGGCATCGTCATCTTGAGCCAGAAGTGCCCGCACCTCGGCTGTCGTGTTCCCGAATGCGCCACCAGCCAGTGGTTCGAATGTCAGTGCCACGGCTCGCAGTACAACCGTGTCGGTGAGAAGAAGGGTGGGCCTGCGCCTCGCGGCATGGATCACCACCCGGCGACCATCGCTGCCAACGGCGATGTCACCATCGACACCGGCACCACCATTCCCGGCGCCGCCATCGGCACCAACACCACCGGCCAGGAGGCCGAGGGCCCGCACTGCACCAGCGGTGGGGAGCACTGATGGCACCTGTGTTCGCGCTGACCACGACCACCATCGGGGTCATCGGTCTGGTCATCATCACCGGCGGTTGGATCGTCTACGGACTCTTCAACATCGTCGCCGGTCGCAAAGAGGTCGGCTCCGAAGTCGAGCTCGCTGCAAACCGCAAGCCGTACTACGACGACGAGACCCTCGAGGGACCGCGCCTCGAGCGCGTGCAACTTCTCGGTGTGATCATGTTGGCGATCATCGTGGTCGTCTTGCCGCTGTACTGGGTGTTCGAACCCGGCCGCCAGGCGGGAGCCCAAGAAGGTTGGGACAACCGGTTCGCCAGCTGGGGCTCGCAGTTGTTCGCCCCCACGGCCGAAGGTGGCTTCAACTGCGCCGGCTGTCACGGCGGCATGGCCGCCGTCGGTGGCGAAGCACCGTTCACGGTCACCGACCCGGTGACTCAGGAAGTGCAGGCCGTCAACTGGAAGGCACCGGCACTCAACACGTCGCTGTACAAGTTCGACGAGAGCGAGATCCGGTTCATCCTCAACTACGGTCGCCCGTTCTCGCCGATGTCGCCGTGGGGTCTCGTCGGCGGTGGCCCGATGAACACCCAGCAGATCGACAACCTGATCGCCTACATGGCGAGCATCCAGATCCCTCGTGAGAACTGCGCCGAGGGAGAGGACGATCCGCTCGTCTGCGACTCGGGCAACCTCCCCGCCGAGAACCAGGCTGCGATCCAGGCTGCCGCCGAGAAGGCCGTCGCCGATGGTGACGCCGAATCGGTCGGCGAGGCGTTGTTCAACCTCGATCTCGGCAGTGGCGCCTACAGCTGTGCCCGCTGCCACACCCTCGGATGGAGCTACGGCCAGCCCGGGGTCTCCGGGTCAGGGAGCCTTCGGTTGGAACCTCACCGGCGGCTCGGTCAACTCGCACTTCGCCGACGACGAACAGTTGGTGGCGTTCTTGAAGAGTGGTTCGGAGTTCGGCAGGCTCTATGGTCTCAACGGCCAAGGAAGTGGCCGGATGCCCGGATTCGGATCGTTGCTCACCGAAGAGCAGATCCGCGAGATCGTCGAATACGTACGGAGCTTGTGACCATGACCTTGTTGGCAATCGGCTGGGAGCCAGAGCTCCGAGGGCTCCTCACGGTCATCATCGGTACCGTCATTCTCTGCGGCAGCATCTACGGCATCATGGCCACCAACATGGGGTCGCGTCTGGCGTTCCTGGTGACCGTGACCGCGATTGCTGGCTGGATGATGCTGATGGGCATCGTCTGGATGATCTACGGCATCGGCTTGCGTGGGCCCGACCCCTCGTGGCAAGCGGTCCCTGGTGCAGGTGTCTTGCAGGATGTCAACGCGCTCGGGTCCTCCGGAGTCTTGAATCCGAACGCCGTCGTGCCCGATGACGCAACGCCCGCCGAGTCGGCCGAGATCGTGCGTGACACGTTCCTCGATCAGGGCTGGGTGGTGCTCGACCAGGCATCTCCGGCGTTCGGTCAAGCACAGGCATCTGCGACCGAATTCCTCGTCGAGGAAGGCGCATTCGCCGCTGGCCAGTTCGAGATCGTCGAGGTGTTCGACATCGGTGGCGAGCGCTACCCGAAGATCAACGACTCGCTCGACTTCCTCGCCTTCTGGCACACACCTCACTTCGTGGTGGCCGAGGCCGCTCCGTTCGTTCCGGTACGCGTCGAGCCCGGTCGTGCGCCCGCACGGCCCGAGATCGACGAGAATCGCCAGCGCGAGTACGTCTACATGGTTCGCGACCTCGGCGCACGGCGCCAGCCCGCAGCGGTGCTCGCTGTTGGGTCGGGCCTGATCTTCCTGGCGCTGTGTTACCTGTTGCACCGCCGTGACCGCGTGCTCAAGGACAACCTGGCGCAGCCGTTGCCGGCTGTCACCATCGAGGGCCCACCCGCCGACGCCACCGCTGACGCCGAGCAGGAGAAGGTCGGAGCCGGCGTCTGACCATGGGGCAGTACCTCCCCATCGTCATCTTGTTGATCCTGGCCGTCGTCTTCGGCATCCTCAGCTTCGCCGCGTCGCGGCCTGTTGGCGCCCCGCCGGCCGTCGATCGCCAAAGAGGCACCGTACGAGTGCGGGATCGTGCCGAGCCGGGAACCCCCTGAACGGTTCCCGGTCAGCTTCTACATCGTGGCGATGCTGTTCATCATGTTCGACATCGAGATCATCTTCATCTACCCGTACGCCGTGTCGCACTCGACGCTCGGCACCTACGGGTTCTGGGCGATCTTCGCCTTCTCGGTCGTGTTCTTCGCCACCTTCGTCTACGAAGTGGCGCGTGGCGGCCTCGACTGGGGCCCGATCCACCGCTACCGCAGCCTCACTGCCAGCGCTGCGATGGTGTCACCCGAACGCACGGCGAACTCGACGGTGCGTCGTGTCGGTACCGACGGCCGCGTGCCGTTCGGCGACGACATGGCCGCTCCACGGGCCTCGTAGCGAGACGCAAAAGGAGTCATCACCATGGGCATCGTCAACGATGTGCTCGACGACGGACTCGGCGGGCTGTCGCACAACGTCATCACGGGCAAACTCGAAGACCTGGTCAACTGGTCTCGTTCGCGTTCGTCGTGGCCGGCCTCGTTCGGGCTCGCCTGCTGCGCCATCGAGATGATGGCCACCGGCGGAGCGCACTACGACATCTCGCGCTTCGGCATGGAGGTGTTCCGTGCGTCGCCGCGTCAGGCCGACATCATGATCGTCGCCGGACGTGTCAGCCAGAAGATGGCCCCGGTGCTGCGCCAGGTGTACGACCAGATGATGGAGCCCAAGTGGGTCATCTCGATGGGTGTGTGCGCCTCGTCGGGTGGGATGTTCAACAACTACGCGATCGTGCAGGGCGTCGACCAGATCGTGCCCATCGACGTGTATGCGCCTGGCTGCCCGCCCACACCCGAGACGCTGATCCATGCCATCGAGACACTGCACGGCCTGATCGAGACCAACCAGATCCTCAAGCGGCGCGCCGAGACCGGTGCGGGCGCGAACGTGCACGTCGAGTACATCGAGCCCGGGATGTCAGCCACCCCGGTGCTGCTCGGAGCGAAGAAGTGAGCGACCACGACCCGCACCCTCAAGAGGTCCGCCACGTTGCTCGTGACGAATACCTCGCCACGGTGAAAGCGCTTGCCGACGAGGGCTACGTGATGTGCATCGACCTCACTGCCGTCGACTACCTCGAGCTTCCCGACCGGCAGTTGCCCGACGACGCCGAAGCGCCCGAGCGTTTCGAAGTGGTCGTGAACCTGCTCGACTTGCGCAACCGCCGTCGCCTTCGTCTGCGCGTGCAGGTGCCCGCCGACGACGCCACGCTGCCCACGCTGTTCGACGTGCATCCCGGCACCGAGGCGATGGAGCGTGAGGTGTTCGACATGTTCGGCATCGAGTTCAGTGATCATCCCGACCTCACCCGCATCCTGATGCCCGAAGACTGGGTTGGTCATCCGTTGCGCAAGGACTACGAGATCGGCCGCATCCCGGTGCAGTTCAAGGGGGCGAACGCCTGATGAGTACCGACTACTACCTGCGCTCTGTTGCCGGCACCGACGAGGGCGAACAGCAGCTCCGTCCGCGCAGCGAGGTCACCGCCAAGGAGTTGCTGCGCGAGATCGGCGCCGTGTTGCGGATGTCCGAAGCCGAGGTGGCCAAGCTCGGCGACCTCCCCGAGGACCCCGACGAAGACCAGACGATGATCATCAACATGGGGCCGCAGCACCCGTCGACCCACGGCGTGCTCCGGCTGATGCTGGAACTCCAGGGTGAAACCGTGCTGCGCTGCAAGCCGATCATCGGCTACCTGCACACCGGCATGGAGAAGACCGGCGAGCAGCTCACCTACACCCAGGGCGGCACCAACGTCACGCGGATGGACTACCTGAGCCCCATCGCCAACGAGCTCGCCTTTGCCATGGCCACCGAGAAGCTGCTGGGCATCGACGGCGACATTCCCGACCGGGCGGTGTGGATCCGCATGCTGATGGCCGAGATGAGCCGCATGGCCAGCCACCTGCTGTTCATGGCCACCAACGGCATGGACCTCGGCGCTGTGTCGATGATGATCTACGGCTGGCGCGAACGCGAAGAGGTGCTGCGGTTCTTCCAGGAGGTCACCGGCCTGCGGATGAACCACAACTACATCCGCCCCGGTGGTGTCGCGGCCGACCTGCCCGCCGGGTGGCGTGACGGCGTGCTCGAGATCCTCGACATGCTGCCCCCTCGCCTCGACGAGTACGACACGCTGATGACCGGCCAGCCGATCTGGCGCGAGCGGCTGCAGGGCGTCGGCGTGATCACGCCGCAAGAAGCGTTGGCGCTCGGCGCCACAGGGCCCATCCTGCGCTCGACCGGCGTCGAATGGGACCTGCGTCGCGATCAGCCGTACATGCACTACGACCAGATGGACTTCGACGTCATCGTCGGCTCGTACGGCGATGCGTTCGACCGGTACGCGATTCGTCTCGCCGAGATCCGCGAGTCGATGAAGATCGTGCGCCAGATCCTCGAACACATGCCCGAAGGCGACTACCGCATCCAGGACAAGAAGGTCACTCCGCCGCCGCGAGCGCGTATCGACGAGTCGATGGAGGCCCTGATCCACCACTTCAAGATCTTCACCGAGGGCTTCAAGGTGCCCGAGGGCGAGGCGTACGTGGGCCTCGAAGGTCCGCGTGGCGAGATCGGCTGCTACATCGTCAGTGATGGGTCGGCCAACCCGTACCGGATGCACATGCGAGAGCCGAGCTTCGTCAACATCCAATGCCTGCCGCACATGATGCGCGGCGGATTGGTTGCCGATGCGGTCGCTGTGATCAGTAGCGTCGACCCCGTGCTCGGAGGCGTGGACAGGTGAGATTGCAGTGAGTCGTTTGACTGATCACAACGTGGTGGTGGCGAAGGAGATCATCGCCCGATACCCGAAGAAGAAGTCGGCGCTGATCCCGCTGGTCCACCTCAGCCAGCAGCAGAACGGCTACGTCACCGACGATGCCATGCGTCATGTCGCCGAACTCGTCGACGTCACCCCCGCCGAGGTCTACGGCACCGCGTCGTTCTACGAGATGTTCCGGTTCGAGCCCACTGGCAAGTACCTGATCAACATGTGCGCCACCATGTCGTGCGCGCTCATGGGTGGCGACGACTTGATGCACCACGCCGAGCACACCCTCGGCATCCGCGCCGGTTCGACCACCAGCGATGGTCTGATCACGCTGCAGCACGCCGAGTGCCAGGCTGCGTGTACCGAGGCGCCCACGCTGCAGGTGAACTACCGCCATCGCTACCGGGTCACGCCCGAGGCGTTCGACGAACTGGTCGCCGACCTGCGCGCCGGCAAGCTCGACGCCGAAGTGCCGCCGCACGGCACGCTCGGTCGCAACCGCCAACAGATCCCTGCCGATCGTGCAGTGGGTGCCCGTCACCCCGACGACGTCACCGATGGCCCTGCCTGGATCAGCGTGAGCCCAGCATGAGCAGTGAGCCCAGCATGAAGGTGAGCCCCGCATGAGCAGCCTGTCCGGCGAATCGACGGCGCGCGTCGTCAGCCCGTACCCCTGGGCGCCCGGGTACTACCCGAGCGACCGGCCATCGGTGGTCACCACGCGCTTCCAGTACGAAGATGGTCACACGCTCGAGCGCTACCTCGCCACCGGCGGTTACGACGGCCTGCGCGCGGCGCTCGCGAAGACGCCGAGCGAGATGGCCGACGAGGTCAAGAACTCCACGCTGCTCGGCCGTGGCGGCGCCGGCTTCCCCGCCGGAACCAAGTGGGGCTTCACCCCGCAGGGCGTGTGGCCGCGCTACCTCGTCGTCAACGGCGACGAGTCCGAGCCGGGCACCTACAAAGACCGCTTGTTGATGGAATGCGATCCCCATCAGCTGATCGAAGGCTGCCTCATCGCGTCGTATGCCGCTGGGCTGTCGCAGTGCTTCTTGTACATCCGCGGCGAGATGCCACTGGCTCACGAGCGGATGGCCCAGGCACTCAACGACGCGTACGCCGCCGGGTACATCGGCACCAACATCTTGGGCACCGACTTCAGCATCGACATCGTGCTGCACTACGGCGCCGGGGCCTATGTCGTGGGCGAAGAGACCGCACTGATCGAGTCGCTCGAAGGCGAGCGTGGCATGCCGCGGCTCAAGCCCCCCTATTTCCCAGCAGCGGTCGGCCTGTACGGCCAGCCCACCATCGTCAACAACGTCGAGACGCTCGCGAACCTGCCGTTCATCGCCAAGGAAGGCTCGGCCGCCTACACCGCGATCGGCACGGCGTCGTCGCCCGGCACCCGCATGATCGCAGTGTCCGGCCACGTGAACCGACCTGGCGTGTACGAGATCGTCAACGGCTCCACCACCTTCCGCGACCTCCTCTACGGCGACGATTACGCGCAAGGCATCCGTGACGGCAACGACCTCAAAGCGTTCGTGCCCGGCGGAGGCTCGGCGCCGTGGTTCACCGACGAACAGCTCGACATTCCGTTCGAAGGGCCCCAAGCCGGTGCGGCCGGTTCGATGCTCGGCTCGGGTGCGGTGATGGTGATGGACTCCACCACCAACATCCCTGCGGCCGCGCTCACGCTCGTTCGGTTCTATGCCCACGAGTCGTGCGGCAAGTGCGTGCCGTGTCGCGAAGGTGGCACCTGGCTGTACCGATTGGTGCAGCGCATCGTCGACGGCTACGGCACCGACGCCGACCTCGACACGATTCGCCAGGTCGGCGAGTCGATCTGCCCCGGCGAGATGCCCCATGCGTCCAGCGAGAAGCTTGGCCTCGAGGCCGTGCCGTTCCCGTACAAGATGACCACGATCTGCTTCGTCGGCCCGTCGGCATACGTGCCGATCCACTCGGCGCTCACGTTGTTCCCCGAGGAATTCGACGCGTTGGTGACCAAGCGGGCCGAACGCCGCCACATCCCGGTCGATGCCGTCGTCGCGGAGCCGGCAGGGGTCGGCCAGTGAGCAACGACACCCCCGATACACCAACACCTGACGCCGACATCGTCGACGGCGACACGATCGAAGCGGTCGAAGATGCCCACGAGAACGTGGCCGACGACGTCGAGGCGGCCGACGAGGTCGAGCCCGAACCCGAGCCCGACCCGAACCTGGTGACCGTCAACGTCAACGGACGCGACCTCCCGGCGCGCAAGGGCGACATGGTCATCAAGACAGCGCTCGAGGCCGACGAGTACGTCCCGCATTTCTGCTATCACCCGCGCATGTCGCCGGTCGGTATGTGCCGCCAGTGCATGGTCGAGGTCGACGGCCCGCGGGGCCCGATGATGGTGGTGTCGTGCATGACCCCTGTGGCCGATGGCCAGGTGGTCCGCACCGACACCCCGCAGGTCAAGCGAGCCCAAGAGGGAATGCTCGAACTGCTGCTCGCCAACCACCCGCTCGACTGCCCGGTGTGTGACAAGGGCGGCGAATGCCCGCTGCAAGATCAAGCGTTCAGTCACGGTCCCGGCGAATCGCGGTTCGTCGAGGAGAAGCGTCACTACGAAAAGCCGATCCCGATCAGCGACCTCGTCTATCTCGACCGCGAACGCTGCATCTTGTGCGATCGCTGCACCCGCTTCGCCGACGAGGTGGCCGGCGACAAGCTGATCCACTTCATCAGCCGCGGCAACGACACGCAGGTGATGACGTTCCCCGACGAACCGTTCGTGTCGTACTTCTCGGGCAACACCGTGCAGATCTGCCCGGTCGGTGCACTCACCGCGAAGCCCTACCGCTTCAAGGCGCGCCCGTGGGACCTCGCTCAGCGCGAGTCCACCTGCACCACCTGTTCGGTCGGCTGCCGCACCGTGGTCCAGTCGAGTCGAGACGAACTGCTGCGATACCAGGGTGTCGACTCCGACCCCGTCAACTGGGGTTGGCTCTGCGACCGGGGTCGTTTCAACTTCGAAGCGGTCAACTCCGATCACCGACTCGCCGGCCCGCTCGTGAAGACCGACACCGGGCTCGTGCCCGCCAGCTGGAACGCCGCGCTTCGCTCGGCGGCTTCATTGGTTGTCGACGCGTTGGCCGCCGGCGGCTCGAACAGCATCGGCCTGCTGGGTGGCGCACGCGGTTCGAACGAAGATGCCTTCGCTTGGGCGCAACTCGCCGACTCGATCGGGATCTCCCACCGCGACGCTCAGCTCGGCGATGGTCTGCCCGCCGAGATCCTCGGCCTCGACCGGGCAACGATCGACGACGCCGCCAACGCGGCCACCGTCATCCTGCTCGGACCGGATCTCAAAGAAGAGCTGCCGGTGTTGTACCTCCGCCTTCGCGACGCGGCCGAGAAGCAGCGCTCGCGGATCGTCGAGTTCTCCACGTTCGAGACCGGGATGTCGCCCTACGCGTGGAAGTCGATCCGCTACGAGCCCGGCGCACAACAGGACGCCGTCGTCAAGGCGCTCGCCGACCCAGCCATCGCCGAACAGCTCGCCTCCGGTGACGTCGTGATCGTTGCCGGTCGCCCCAACCTCGCTGAGTCGCCCGACGCGACCGTTGCAGCACTGCAGACGGTGCTCGACGGCTGTCCCGACGCCAAGGTGCTCCCTGCGTTGCGGCGCGGCAACGTGGTCGGAGCGTTGTCGCTCGGCCTCGCTCCCGCCGACGCCGACCACGACGCCATGGCAACGCTGCGCGCCGCCGCCGACGGCAAGCTCGAACTGCTCGTGCTGCTCGGCGCCGACCCGCTCAACGACTGCCCCGACGCCGACCTTGCTCGCCGAGCGATCGCCGGCGCACGCAGAGTGCTCGCCATCGACACGTTCCCGAGCGAGTCGGCCCAGCACGCCGATGTCGTACTGGCGGCCTCGGCATACGGCGAGAAGGCTGGCACGACCACCAACCTCGAGGGTCGCGTCACCACGCTCGCCCAGCAGGTCACCGCCACCGGAACCAGCCGCCCCGACTGGATGATCGCGGTCGAACTCGGCCTGATGATCGGCGACCATTCGTTCGGTGCCGACCACGCGCTGCGAGGTGTGTCGACCGTCGACGACGTCACGGCACTGATTGCTTCGAGCGTGGTCGCGTTCGCCCCGGCCACCCCGACAGCGCTGGCCGACGAGCCAAACGGTGTCCTCACGGCCCCGTCATCTTCGGCGCTTCCCACCGTGTCTTTCTCCGCGCCGGGTCGGAACAGCTATGACTATCGGTTGGTGGTGAGTCGCAAGTTGTACGACCGAGCGGTGGGCACGCAGATGTCGCGGTCGCTCGTGAACCTCGCGCCCGGGTCCGCACTGCACGTGCATCCCCTCGATCTCGACAGCATCGGCGTGTCCGAGGGTGACGACGTCAAGATCGTGAGCGCCAAAGCGGCCAGCGTGCTGCCGATCACCGCCAACGCCCGCGTGCCACGCGGTGTGGTGTGGTCGCCGTTCAACCAGGGCGGTGGCACGATCGAAGACATCGTCGACGGCGCTGCTGCCACCACCGACGTCAGGATCGAGCGCGTCTGATGTTCGCTCTCGACCCGTTGCTCGAAGGGGGACTGCTCTGGACCCCCCTGCTCATCGTCATCGCCAAGGTGGCGATCATCTTCGTGCTCGGCCTCGTGTCGACGATGTTGATGATCTGGTACGAGCGCAAGGTCGTCTCGGGCATGCACAACCGTGTCGGACCCAACAAGGCCGGCCCGTGGGGCATCTTGCAGAGCCTGGCCGACGGCATCAAGGCGTTCTTCAAAGAAGACCTGCTGCCGAGCCGCGCCGACCGGATCGTGTTCCGACTCGCGCCGTTCCTGTCGTTCGTGCCCGGATTTCTCATCTGGTCGGTCATCCCACTCGGCGGCGACTTCTCCGACGGCCGCGATGGCACTGTCGAGATCTTCGGCCACACCACTCGGGCACAGCTCGCCGACCCACCGATGGGCATCTTGATCGTGCTCGCCCTGTCGGGCATCGCCGTCTACGGCATCATGCTGGCCGGCTGGTCGAGTGGTTCGAAGTACCCGCTGCTCGGCTCGGTACGGGCTTCGGCGCAGATGATCTCCTACGAAGCAGCGCTCGGCCTCAGCCTCGCTGCCGTGCTGCTGTCGTCTGGCACGCTGTCGACCGCTGGCATCGTGGCCCGCCAGGACAGTTTCCTCGACTGGAACCTGATCTCGACCGGCCTCGTGCCGTTCGTGATCTTCCTCATCGCGACCACCGCCGAACTCAACCGGCCGCCGTTCGACCTCGTCGAAGCCGAGCAGGAACTCGTCGGCGGTTTCAACACCGAATACTCCGGCATCCGCTTCGCGCTGTTCTTCCTCGCCGAGTTCATGGGTGTCGTCACCATGAGCGCCGTGATGGTCACGCTGTTCTTCGGCGGCCCGCAAGGTCTGTTCGACATCCCGATCATCCCTGGCGCCATCGAAGGAACCCTGTGGTTCTTCGTGAAGCTGATGGGCTTCTTGTACCTCTACGTGTGGCTCCGTGCCACGCTGCCACGGCTTCGCTACGACCAGCTGATGGACTTCGGCTGGAAGATCCTGATCCCGATCGCACTCGGCTGGTTCCTGCTCCTTGCGGCACTTCGCGAGTTCTCGCCCGACGGTGAGTTCGGCGACAGCCTGCGCGTCGTGTTGATCTCGTTCGGGGTCGCTGCGGTGGCCGTCGCGTTGTTCGGCGCGGCACTCAAGGTGAGCGCTCGGAACCGGGTTGCTGCGCACGACGCTGCGAATGACGCAGAGAAGGGTGTGACCGTCTGATGGGTTACCTCGAGGGATTCGGCGTCACCATTCGCCAGCACCGCCTGTTCGGCGGCAAGCGGGTGACCACCGAGTACTCCGGTGGTCGGCGCGCGAAGAAGAAGCACAGCGACGCCCGCAACGTCGAACACGACGAGAAGCTCGAGCGGCCAGAGCGCCTCCACGGTCGGCACGTGCTGAACCGGTACGAGGACGGCATGGAGAAGTGCATCGGCTGCGAACTCTGCGCGGGCGTGTGCCCCGCCGATTGCATCCACGTGCGCGGCGCCGACAACGATCCCGAGAACCCCACGTCGCCAGGCGAGCGCTTCGGCTGGATCTACGAGATCAACTACCTGCGGTGCATCCACTGCGACATGTGTGTCGAAGCGTGCCCGACCGAGGCGATCACCGAATCGAAGCTGTTCGAGTTCTCGTTCACGAATCGCCAAGACGCCATCTACACCAAGAACGAACTCCTCGTCGACGACGACGGCAAGCCGCAGAAACTGCCGTGGGAAGACTGGCGCGAGGGCGACGACCTGCTCACCAGCGGTTGGATGCGTGCCACCTCACCGTCGGGTGACGCCACCTTCGAAGGCCAGGTCGGCTGGAGCGGCGAGTTGGGATACGGCGTACGCGACCCCGAGCCGACGCAGGACATCCGCGACGCATCGACGCGCGACAAGACGGTCAGGAGGATCGAGCGGTGAGCGACGCGACCTTCCTCGAATACGTCGTCTTCTTCTCCGCCGCTGTCATGATCCTCGGTGGGGCGATCGGCGTGGTCATCTTGAAGAACCCGGTGCACGCAGCGCTCGGCCTCGTGCTCACCTTGTTCGGCGTCGCCGTGCAGTTCGTTGCCATGGAGGCCCACTTCCTCGCCGCCGTGCAGGTGATCGTGTACGCAGGCGCCATCGTCGTGCTGTTCTTGTTCGTCATCATGTTGCTCGGCGTCGACGAGTCGATCGATCTGTCGATCGAGCCGATCCCGATCCAGCGACCGCTGGCAGCGGTGATGGCGCTCGGCCTCGTCGCCCTGCTCGGCGCAGCGATCGTGCGCGCCAACGACGCGCTCATCATCAACCCCGGTGCCGGCATCGACACCGCCAGCGAGACCGGCAACGGCGACGCCAACATCCAACAGCTCGCACGGAACCTGTACGGCGACCACGTGTTCGCGTTCCAGCTCACGTCGGTGCTGCTGATCGTGGCCGTCGCCGGCACCGTGCTGCTCACCCGCAAGTGGCCGCGCGACATCGAGTCGTCCGAGAGCAGCGACGCATGATCGCCGCCATCGGGACGTCGTCGTATCTGATCCTCGCAGCGATGCTGTTTGCCATCGGCGCGTTCGGGCTGCTGGTGCGGCGCAACCCGCTGATCATGTTCATGTGCATCGAGTTGATGCTCAACGCAGCCAACCTCACGTTCGTGGCGCTCGCCACGCAACTCGGCGACATCAACGGCCAGACCGCGGTGTTCTTCGTGATGGTGGTGGCTGCTGCCGAGGTCGTGGTCGGCCTGGGCATTCTCGTTTCGATTCTGCGCCGCCGCCCCGGCGCCACCGCCGACGATCTCGCGGAACTGAAGGGCTGACGCCATGGCTGACCTCGTGTGGTTGATCCCTGCCTTCCCACTGGCCGGATTCTTCCTCATCCTCCTGTTCGGCCGTCGTCTCGGCGACCCGAAGTCGGGCTACCTGGCGACCGCGATGGTGTTCGCATCGTTCGTCGTGGCCGTCGGCATCTACTTCGATCTGCTCAGCCAGCCCGAGGACCAGCGCCAGACGGTCGTCACGTTGTTCTCGTGGGTGCCGGTCGGAACCCTGCAGATCGACATGGCGTTCCTCGCCGACCCGCTGTCGATCGCGATGTGTCTGTTCGTCACGTTCATCGCCGGCTGGATCCACATGTTCGCCGTCGGGTACATGCACGGCGATCCCAAGTTCTCCAAGTTCTTCTTGTACCTCAACCTGTTCGTCTTCTCGATGACGATCCTGGTGCTCGGTGAGAACCTGCTGGTCACCTTCCTCGGTTGGGAGGGTGTCGGTACCTGTTCGTACCTGTTGATCGCGTTCTGGCACACCCGCGAGTCGGCGGCCACCGCCGGCAAGAAGGCCTTCGTCACCAACCGTGTCGGCGACTGGGGCGTCATGCTGGCGATGTTCCTGGCGTTCTCGGCCGTCGGATCGATCTCCTACAGCGTGATCAACGAGAGCGCCGAGACCGGCGAACTCGCTGCGTCCACGGCGTCGGCGATCGCCATGCTGCTCCTGCTCGGCGCGGCCGGCAAGAGTGCACAGTTGCCGCTCTACATCTGGCTGCCCGACGCGATGGAGGGCCCGACCCCGGTGTCGGCGCTGATTCATGCGGCCACGATGGTCACCGGTGGCGTGTTCCTGCTGACGCGCATCAACCCGGTGATCGCCGCCTCGTACGACTGGGTGCCGACCACGATCGCCTGGGTCGGTGCGATCACGGCGTTGTTCGCCGCAACGATCGCACTCGCACAGAACGACATCAAGAAGGTGCTCGCGTACTCCACGGTGTCGCAGATCGGCTACATGATGCTGGCGGTCGGAACGGGCGGATACGTCGCGGCGATCTTCCACATGGTCACGCACGCCGGCTTCAAGGCGCTGTTGTTCCTCGGCGCCGGCTCGGTCATCCATGGGATGCACGAAGAGCAGGACATGCGCTTCATGGGCGCCCTGCGCAAGTTCATGCCGATCACCGCTGGCACGTTCATCGTCGGCTGGCTCGCCATCGCCGGCGTGCCACCGTTCTCCGGCTTCTGGTCGAAGGACGAGATCCTGCTCTTCTCGCTCGCCGAGAGCCCGGCGCTGTACGCGGTCGGGATCATCACGGCGATCCTCACGGCGTTCTACATGACCCGTCAGGTCATCATGGTGTTCTTCGGCGAGGCGCGTTGGACGAGCCTCGCCAACGCCGAGGAGGCCCCCGAGGTCGCCGAAGGCGAAGCCGCCCGTCGAGACGCACAACGCGCACGGCGAGTTCAAGCCGCACGAGTCGCCCCCGATCATGTGGATCCCGCTCGTCGCGCTCGCCGGCGTCGCAGCGCTCGGCGGATTGATCAACATGCCCAGGCTGTTCGGTATCCCCGGTGGCGTCTCGCACAAGCTCGAGGACTGGTTGCATCCCGTGATCGAGTTCGGCGAGGCCGACATCACCGGGACGTGGGCCTACGACAACAAGTACATCCTCGTCGCGATGGCCGTTGCCGCCGCGTTGATCGGCGTTGCGCTGGCGTGGCTGGTGTACGAACGCAAGCGGATCAAGCCGTGGGAGCCGTCGCTGTTCGCGAACGGTTGGTACTACGACGCGGCGATCTCGTGGTTCATGGGCAATCCCGGCCGTGAGGGTTTCCAGGCGGTGACCGACTTCGACGCCAAGATCGTCGACGGTGCGGTCAACGGTGTCGGTGTCGCGGTCAAGGAGACCGCCACCGAGGTGCGCAAGGGTCAGACCGGCTACGTGCGTCAGTACGCGGGGATCATCGGTATCGGCGTGGTGCTGCTGCTCGGGTGGTTCGTGGTGATTCGAGGGATCCTGTGATGTTGGCCGCCGAAACCGGAACCATCGGGTTCCCGATCCTCACTGCGCTGATCCTCGTACCGGTGATCGGCGCGCTGCTGGTGGCAGTCATGCCGAAGTCGCGTCCCGAGATCCCCAAGGTGATCGCGCTGATGTCGGCCGTCGGCACGCTGGCGATGTCGATCTGGTTGATGGCGTCGTTCGAGACCGGCGAGGCCGGTTTCCAGTTCGTGTCGAAGCACACCTGGATCGAGCCATGGGGGATTTCGTGGCATCTCGGCGTCGACGGCATCTCGCTGTTCCTCGTCGTGCTGACCGGCGTGCTGTTCCCCCTGGCGATCGTCGGCATCGACCCGCACCACGACGAGAAGCCCTACCTCGCCTGGTTGCTGTTGTTGCAGGCCGGCGTGATGGGCAGCTTCCTGAGCCTCGACCTGTTCGTCTTCTTCATCTTCTTCGAGATCGTGCTCGTGCCGATGTACTTCCTCATCGCCGGCTGGGGCTACGAGAACCGGGTCTACGCGGCCACCAAGTTCTTCCTGTTCACGATGCTCGGCTCGGCGTTCATGCTCGTCGGGCTGATCGCCACGGTGGCGATCGCGTCGCGTGATCTCGGCTACACCACCTTCGACCTCGTCGAGATCGCCGAGGGTGCCGACTTCGCCGCCTCCACCGGTCGCTGGCTGTTCTTCGCGTTCGCCATTGCGTTCGCGGTGAAAGTGCCGTTGGTGCCGGTCCACACGTGGCTGCCCGACGCCCACACCCAGGCGCCGACCGCAGGTTCAGTGGTGCTCGCCGGTGTGATGCTCAAGCTCGGCACCTACGGTCTGCTGCGCTTCGGCGTCTACCTCTTCCCCGAGGCGTCGTTCTGGAGCCGACCGCTCTGGCTCACCCTGGCGGTGATCGGCATCATCTACGGCGCCATCGCCGCCACGATGCAGACCGATCTGAAGCGGCTCGTGGCCTATTCGTCGGTGGCCCACATGGGCTTCATCGTGCTCGGTACCTTCGCCTTCACGACCCAGTCGATGTCCGGTGGCGTGATCCAGATGATCAACCACGGTGTGTCGACCGGTGCGCTGTTCTTGTTCGTCGGCATGATCTACGAGCGTCGACACACCCGCTCGATCGCCGAGCTCAACGGGCTCCAGAAGGTGGCACCGATCTTCGCAGCCGGCTTCATGGTCGTGATGCTCAGCTCGATCGGCGTGCCCGGTCTCAACGGTTTCGTCGGCGAGTTCCTGATCCTCACCGGTTCGTTCCTCACCGCACGCTGGTGGACCGTGGTGGCCACCGTCGGCGTGATCCTCGCTGCGCTGTATCTGCTGTGGGCCTACCAGCGTGTGTTCCATGGCGAGCCCGACGAGGACAACAAGAACTTCCCCGAGCTCAGGGTGAAGGAAGGCCTCGTGCTGTTGCCGTTCCTCGGCCTCATCGTGTTCATGGGTGTGTATCCCAAGCCGGTGCTCGAGCGCATCGAGCCGAGCATCGATGCGCTGATCACCCGTGTCGAGGCCAACACCGATTACGTCGAACCTGCACCGACGATCCAGATCGGTGAACACTCCGAGTCCGACGACGGGGAATCACACAGCGACCAAACCAACGACGAAGAGGAAGGCGAAGGCTGATGCTGCAACAGATCGACACCTTCGTCGGCCCCGAGGTCAACTGGTTTGCCCTCTCACCGATGCTCACCCTGCTCGGCGGCACGCTCGTGCTGATGCTCGCCGGTGCGCTGACGCCGCAGTGGCCAAAGGGGCTGTACGCGTTCGTCACCGCAACGATCGCCGGTGCAGCTGGTGTGTTGGCGATGGTGCAGTGGGACGACATCACCGACAACGGCCCCCGCACACTCGTCGCCGGCGTGATCGCCTACGACACGCTGTCGATGTTCATGACGATCACGATCTGTCTCGGCGTGATCCTCGTGGCGATGCTCAGCGACGAGTACCTGCGCGGCACCCCCAACGACGGCCCCGAGATGTACGCGCTGTACATGGTCGCCGCGATCGGCGGCATCGTGATGGCCTCGGCCAACGACCTGATCGTGCTGTTCCTGGGGCTCGAGACGCTGTCGCTGGCGCTGTACGTGTTGGCATCCAGCAACCGCCGCAGCAGCGAGAGCGCCGAGTCCGGCCTCAAGTACTTCGTGCTCGGCGGCTTCGCGTCGGCATTCTTCCTCTACGGCATCGCACTCGTCTACGGCGCCACCGGCACCACCAACATCTCTGAGATGGTCGCGGCGCTGCAGGGCGGTGTCGATCCGTTCGGCAACGAATCGCTGGCGCTGGCCGGCATTGCGCTGTTGATCGTGGGCCTCGGCTTCAAGGTCGCTGCGGTGCCGTTCCACGTGTGGGCGCCCGACGTCTACCAGGGTGCGCCCACGCCGGTCACCGCGTTCATGGCGTCGGTCGGCAAGGCCGCTGCATTCGTGGCCATGCTGCGAGTGCTCGTGATCGCCCTGCCGTTCTACCGCGACGACTGGCGCCCGATCATCTGGGCACTCGCCCTCGTGACGCTCCTGGTCGGTTCGTTCCTCGCAGTCGTGCAGACCAACGTCAAGCGGATGCTGGCGTACTCCTCGATCAGCCATGCCGGCTTCATCCTGGTCGGCGTCGAAGCTGCTGCCCACGGCGCCGGCGAAGCCGACGCCGGCCCCGGTATGCCTGCGGTGGTGCTGTACCTGCTGCTCTACTCGGTGCTGGTCATCGGCTCGTTCGCAGTGGTCGCCGTGGTGGCGCGCAATACCGGTGGCGACACGAGCCTCGAGGCGTTCAAGGGGCTCGCCCGCCGCCGCCCGATGTTGGCGTTGGCGTTCACCGTGTTCCTGCTGGCCCAGGCCGGTGTGCCGTTCACCAGTGGCTTCATCGCCAAGTTCGGTGTCATCCAGGCAGCCGTCGACGTCGAGAGCTACGCCATTGCGATCATCGCCATGGTTGCCGCGGTCGTGGCAGCGTTCCTGTACCTGCGGATCATGATCACCATGTGGACCGCCGATCCCGCCGAGGATGCCCCGCCCGTCGCCATCCCGTTCTCGATCGGTGTCGCCATCGTCGCCGCCGTCGCGTTCACGCTCGTGGTCGGCATCGTCCCCGGATGGCTGATCGACGCCGCCGACACCGTCACCGCTTACGCCCGCTGACCCGGTCGCGCGCCCACCCCGGAGGCGATGAGCCAACCGCACCTGGTGGTGCCGTTCGCTCATCGCTCAGGGAGAACCGGTGTGTGCGGTGAGCCAAACGCACCTCATAGTGCGGTTCGCTCATCGGCTGGGGGGACGCGGGCCCGCTCAGCAGGTGAACGACTCGGCGCCGAAACCGATCACCTCGCCGTCGAGGACGACGTAGAGGCCGGACAGCGTCGGGAAACCGCGGCCGGGCGCGAACGCCGGGTTCGCCGACAACACCGAGAAGATGGAGGGCTCGCCGCTCGGGTCGAACCCGAAGTACTGCTCGGCGTCGGAGATGTTGAACCGGTCGGGAATCGCCGACTCCGGATCGCCGACACCGACGCCGTCCTCGGTCGTCAACCCCGACGGTGTCGTCAACCCGACCTCCACGTCGGGCACCAGGAACGCCGTGATCCGTTCGTCGCCGACCTTCCAGTAGTGCAGGAACGATCGCGAACCGGTCTCCCAGAAGCCGAACGACAGGTCGCCCCACCAGAGCTCCCGGTACTCGGTCAGCTCCCGGCACGGGCTGTAGACCGTGACGTTGCCGTCGTCGTCGGCAGCCCGCTCGGCGGGGAGCCAGCCGGAGTCGAGGTCGGGTTCTCCGAAACGAGGCACGAGTGCAGCGAGTACATCGTCGGCGCCCGTGCCGAGGCCCGGTTGGAATCCAAAGGCGGCGCCGGCAGCGAGCGTGATCCCGTCAGGATCGACCTCGACCACCGGGAGGCGACGCAGGTACAACGTCTGCGACTCGTCGGCCAGGAGGAGACCATCCGATGCGACCAGTGCTTCAGCGCCGTCACGGGTGATGTCGGCCAGCCAACCGCCGAGCGGACCGTCACCGCTGAGGCAGTCGTCGAGCACCTCGATCAATGACACGGTGACGCCGTCTGCGGTCTCTTCCCAATTCACCCGGGTGCACGCGCCAACCCCAACGCCCGAGACTCCGAAGAAGACACTCTGGAGGTCGTCGCCGAAGAAGGTGTAGGGCATGTCGTCGGCCGAGGCCGGGGTGAGCGTGTCGAGGTCGTGGAACCTGGCGAGGGGCGAGCCAGCTGGGTCGAGCAGTTCCAGCGTCGACGCACCGGGAAGCAGTTCGATCGCGCCGCTGAACCCAAGCGTCTCGACGTCGCAACCCACGGTGGTACTCGTGAACTCGTCACCGTCGTAGGGCCCCCGGTACGTGTTGCAGCCGTCGAAGCCCTCGACGATCGCGCCACCGGACGTGGTGGTGATGGTGAACTCTGGAGTACGCGCCGTTGGCGACGGATCGTCGAAGCGCTCGAGCGCCACCCAGCGCCGGTCGGCGAGTTCGTTCAGCAGCGCGTCGCCGGCGAGGGGCTCCTCGTCCAGGCCCGGGTCGGGGCCGACCGTGGTGGGAACGTCGGTGATCGTGGTCGACGAGTCGTCGGTGTTCGCGACGATCAAGCTCACACCGACCACTGTGACGATCACCGCCGCGGCAGCCGCCAGCAGCCACCCCCGAGAGTTGTCGGAGCCCGAACCGCCCGACGTCTGGAGCGGTGCGAATTCGCTGACCGTCTGCGTGAACGATTCGGGTGAGCGTGCCGGTGGGGCGGCGTCGGCCAGTTCGCCCATCGCTCGGCGGATCTCGGTGTCGAGTGGGTCGTTTCTGGAATTCATCGCAGCAACACCTCCAGTTCTCGGCGGGCATGGGTCAGTTCTCGTTCGACGGTGCGCACCGACACGTCGAGTTCGTTGGCGACCTCGCTGGCCGACTGATCCAACCAGTAGGTCAGGTACACCACCGCGCGCTGGCGCGGCGTCAATCGGCCAACTGCGTCGAGTACCTCGGTACGCACGTGGTCGTCGAATGACGCGTTCGGGGCGAACATCGAGTCGCGCCGCTCACGTCGACGTCGTCGGCTGCTGCGGCGTTGGCGGTCGATCGTCTCGTTCATCACCGAGCGCACCAGGTAGCCGCGCAGGTTGCGGATCGAGCGCCAGTCGTCGCTCTCGACCAGCACTCGCATGACCACAGCGGCCACGACGTCGTCGGCAGCGGATGGGCCGGCAACCGCCGACGCGAAGCGCAGCAGGTCATCTGCGTGCTTCAGGTATTCAGCGGTTGCGTCCTGGTCCATCACCCGTACTGACGTCACCCGGCGCCGGATCCCGCCACGCTTCCCGCCTGCCGCGGACGCCGCCGGGATGGGCTCGGCGATGAGCCAACCGCACGCCGTAGTGCCACTCGCTCATCACTCGGGGTGAACAGCTGGGGGCGGTGAGCCAAGCGCAGGTGGGGGTGCGGTTCGCTCATCGCTCGGCGATGGCGAGCAGGACGGTGTTCACGATCGACAGGTGACACGGGCATGACCGTAGCGATCCATGTCGCTCGTCGTTTTGTCTGTGTAGCCACCTAGAGTGCTTGGGCGGAGTCGGACAGTGGGCGAAGGAGCTGATCGACGAAATGAAGTACCACATCATGATCGGCGCGGCTGTGCTCGTTGTCGCGCTGGCCGGGCAGTCGAACGCGGTCGCAGCGCCGACAGGTATCGCCGGGCCCGTACCGAACGCCACGTTGGCCCGTGCGGTTCGAGTTGCACCTCCGGCACCGCAAACGCCGCCTGCATCACCGGTGCTGCGCGAGATGCTCGACCGTGTGAACGCCGAACGTTCGGCTCGGGGACTGGCCCCGATGCGGTATGACGAACGCCTCGTCCTCGCTGCGCAGCGCCACTCCGACGATCAGGCCGGGCGGCGTCAGATGAGCCACGTTGGGAGCGACGGGTCGAGCTTGGGAGTGCGGGTCGATCGGGTCGGTTACCGGTGGCGCCGCATCGCCGAGAACGTCGCCTCCGGCCATCCGGACACAGCGTCGGTCATGGCGGGATGGATGGCCAGTGACGGGCACCGTCGAAACATCCTGTCGGCCAACACCGACATCGGCGTGGGGCTTGCGTACAGCGCCGATGGCCGCCCCTATTGGACACAGGTCTTCGCGACCCCGGGTTGAGGTGCTGGCGGGCGCCGTTCGCCTCGCCGGCTTGCAGTTGGGTCCCGACGGCGGCAGGCTGATTGTCCGTGAAGTGGCCGACGTGGAGCCAGGCGGCGGTCGCCGCGGTCATTGCTGGCATCATCGCGCTGGTACTGCGACGCTCACGGCCCACCCGAATCGGCGACATCGTCGGACCAGCGGCGCTCGAGTTCGCCATCGTCGCCTCGTTGTACTCGGTCTGGCGGATGGCCAAGAACCTGCCGCTCACCCAGGCCGACGGGGCCATCGATCGGGCCTACGACATCGTGGCCGTGCAGGAGTTCTTCCGGCTGCCGAGCGAGTTGACGCTGCAGCAGTTCGTACTCGATCACGAGTGGCTGGCCTGGTTCTCGGCGTACTACTACGCCGTCGCCCACGTGCCCGGAATCCTCATCTTCCTGGTGTGGCTCTACGCCCGCCACCGAGACGTGTATCCGCACTGGCGCAATGCGCTGGCGATCCTCACCGCGTTCTGTTTGTTCATTCGGTTCGTGAAGGTCGCGCCGCCGCGGTTCCTCACCGAACTCGGCTACGTCGACGTGTCGGTGATCTACGGCATCGACGTGTACGGCGAGGCGGGCACCGGTGTGTCGTCGCAGTTCGCCGCGATGCCCTCGCTGCACGTGGCGTGGGCGGCGGTCATTGCGTTCGGTGCGCTGGCGGCGAGTACGAGCCGGTGGCGTTGGCTCGGCATGGTGCATCTGGTGATGACCATGCTGGTGATCGCTGCCACCGGCCATCACTGGTGGCTCGACGGCATCGTGGCGCTGGCGTTGCTGTGGGTGTCGTTGCAACTCGACACGCTCGGCCGCCGAGCGGTCGCTGCGCTCCGGTCGGCTCGTGCACCCGCCGTCCGGACGTTCGATGGCTCACCGGTCGACGCGCTGCAGCCGGCACTGGTCGAAGGAGAAACGACATGAGCGCCCATCGTGATGTGATCGCCGAGCTCGACCGACTCGGGTTGGAGTTCGAGGTGATGGACTGCGACCCCGACCTCGCCGACACGGCACAGTTCTGTGAGGCGTACGGCGTTGCCATGGAGGAGTCAGCGAACGCGATTCTGGTCGCGTCGAAGAAGCCCGAGGGCCACAACGTCGTCTGCGTCGCCCTTGCCCACACGCGTCTCGACGTCAACGGGACGGTGCGCCGCAAGCTCGGGGTGCGCAAGCTGAGCTTCGCTCCGGCCGAGGTCACCCGTGAACTCACCGGCCAGCAGATCGGCGGCGTCACGATCTTCGGGCTCCCGGATGGCCTCGCAGTGTGGCTGGATTCGCGGGTGCTCGACTGCGACCGCATCGTTGTCGGCGCCGGTTCGCGGTCGGCGAAGATCCTCCTCGATCCCCGCCAGCTCGTCGGTCTCGACCGTTACGAGTTCGTCGACGACCTCGCGACCGTCCCCGACGTCTGAGCGCTGTCTGGCAGTTGGTGACGAGGTGGTGTTCGTGGTCGACGCCCGAACGATCGACCTGACCGACGACGATCAGGTGCTGGCCCAGACGTTCGTCGGCTCGTCGAGGTCGAGGATGTCCTCGTGCAACCGTTCCTGCCGACGATCGAAATCACGGGTGAGGTGTCGGTGGTTGTGCTCGCCGCCGTGCTCGACGCCGTCGCCGAGGTGCCCGTGTACGCCCGGGTCGATCTGGTCGCCGTCGACGGCGAGCTGCTCCTCATGGAGTTGGAGTTGATCGAACCCGAGTTGTTCTTTGCGCTCGCACCCGAGTCGGCCGAGCGGTTCGCCGACCTGTTGACGGCGGGTTGACCAGCCGGCTCCTCGCCGGTTCAGACGCAGAGATCGAGGCCGGCCGTGTCACCTCGTGCGCACACCTCGCCGACGAGCACGACACCGGCCTGCCAACCGATCGGACCGTTCTCGTCGAACTCCTCGTTGAGCCACACGTAGATGATCTGGCCGGCGACTGAGTCGTCGCCACCGATGTCGACCCGAGCGACGATCAGCGGCAACCCGTCGGGTTCGACAGCAATGAGGCGCTCGTTCAGCGGGAACTCGGGGTCGCCGCCGAGCGTGGCGATCGTTGCGAGGAGATCGTCGGCGAAGGCATCGACCGAAGGTTGGGTGGGGATGGCGACGATCGGCTCCCACCAGTTCGGCCGGAATCCGGGCACTGTCGACTCGGGCCAGGTCTCCCACACCGACTTCGGCACGATCGGGAACACGAGACCGGACTCGATGCCGGTGCCGCTGTCGGTGATCGCCCAGACGCCCGCCTCGTCTCGCAGCGCAGTCCAGATCGAACCGTCAGGCGGCCCCTGCTGCGTGAGGACCGAACCGGTGATGAGCGACGCCTTGTCGTCGATGCAGCCGAGTCCCAGCACCATGCTCGATTCGGGGAGAGCCTGGATGAATTGGCTCGCCGAGTTGGCCGAGCAACCGCTGCTCGGAGCCATCGAGTCGAGCAGTCGAGCCGAGGTGATCAGCCCGGCGGAGTCGACGGTGATCTCTGTCAGTGTCGACGCCGTGGCGTCCTCGGGGAGCACTGTGTCAGCCGGGCTGACGAGTGCGAGTGCTGTGGTCGGTTCGGGGTCGACGATGAAGCCGCACGCTTCCTTCCACCCTGTCCGGTCGGGCAGCAGCAGGATGCTGCAGGTGGCTCTCCCGTCGACAGCCGCGGTGAACGCCAGTGCTCGGGGCAACCCGTCGATCGGTGTGCCAGCGCCGAGGTCGGTGCCGTCGGGGAGGTACGGCGTCGGCAGGGTGAAGTACGAGAGGGTGGTGTCACCGAATGGCCCAACGGGCATCGTGAGTCCCATCACGCCGGTGTCGTTGCAGACCACCAACTCGACCAGTCCACCCTCGCCGATGCGGGGTGCGAGGTCGTCCCATTGGCACTGGGCGGCGAAGCTGCCGGTGTCGACGGTTGCGGTGAGGTCGATGAGTGGGTCGGCGGAGCGGGAGGTGATCAGGACGGGGCCGTCGAGGTTTGCCACGAACGTGCGCTGCTCGAGATGATCGAGGTTCTCGTCGACGAGCGGGCAGCCGGTTGCGCTGCCGTCGGTGGTGGTGACGGTGATGCAGCCACTGTCGACGACCACCGATGCGCCGGTCGGCACAGCGGTAGCGGTCGGCTGGGGAACGGTGGTCGGCTCGGGTGCCGTGGCCGTTGGGGTCGGCTCGACGTCTGGCGTCGTCTGGACCGGGGTGAGGGTGTCGGTGTCATCGGTGCGGATGGCGATCACGCCGACGACTGCGGCAGCGGCCAGACCGGCACCGATCAGTGCCGGCCACCACGAGCGGCGGGGTTGCGTCGGCGAGTCTGCTCGCTGCTCGACCTGGGCGAGCGCTTGGCGGGACGCGATCTCGTCGGGGGCCTGCTGGCGCAGCCGTCGCGCTGCGGCCTCGAGCATCGGATCGCCCGGGTCGTTGTCGCCGTGCGCGTGCGTGGCGTCGTCGTGATCGGTCATCGTGGGGCCTCCGGGTCGGTGGAGAGGTCGGTGGAGAGGTGGGTGGCGAGCGTGCGCCGCGCCCGCTGGAGGTGGGTCTTGACCGTGCCCTCGCTGCAGCCGAGCACGGAGGCGATGTCGGCGAGAGCAAGGTCGTCGACGTAGCGCATGATGATGGCGTCACGTTGGGCTGCGGGGAGCGCACGCACGCGGGCCCACAACTGTTCGTCCGCCGTTGGGATCACGACATCTGCTGGCTGGCGGGCGGTGTGCACGCGTGACATGGCTGCTCGCTCCCGTCGGCGCCGCCGCCCTTCGTTCGACGATCGGTTCAGTGCGACTCGTCGCACCCAGGTGCCGGGCCGGTCGAGCCTGGCGACAGTTGTCCAGTTCCGGTGTGCCTGGAGGAGTGCGTCTTGGGCCAGTTCCTCGGCGACCGACCGGTCGCCACTCCACGCGGTGAGCATCGACACGAGTCGGGGGAACTCGGCGAGGAAGAACGTATCGAACGAGGCCGTTCGAGGTTCGTCGTGCGTCATCATCACAAGCCTCACACACCGCAGCTCGGTGTTCGGTGGACATGAAACGCGAATCCCGTCATCAGATCGTGCAGCGAGCAGCGCCGAGCGATGGTCGGCGAACTCTGCTGACGGGTTCGTGAGGACTCGCTCGACGGTGGTGCCCAACCGGATTCGGTCAGGCGGCGGGTTGTCGCCGGCTGGGTGGGTCGGTGGTGCGGATGGTCCCGTCGGGGAGTCGGAGGGTGAGTTGGCGATTGGGTCCGAGTTCGATGATCCAGCCGTCGTTGTGAATCTTGGTGTGATGGACGCTGCACACGGGCAGCAAGTTGTCGATGTCGCTGCGCCCTGTTGGCCAATCGCGTGGTGCGTCCGAGGTTCAGTTCGCCGGGCCGTTGCCGTGTGGGTCGTGGTCCGCTGTTGTTGCCCAGGGCTTCGTCGAGGAGGAGTTGTGTGACGGCTCGAGCGTTGAGGCACTGCTGTTTCTCGATCGGGTCGCTGGGGCATTCGTCGGGAACAACGTTCGCAAAGAGTGCTTGCACCATGGCGTCGATTCGAGCGGCGACGCTGACCCCGGTCAGCGGGTCGAGTTTCACCGACAGGTTCCACATGCCCTCGACGTCGACCCAGGACCGTGCGCGGGCGTTACGACGCTGGCGTGCGAGCCGGTCGCGGCCGTCGTCTTCTTCCAGTCTCTTGCGCTCGAGATCCAACCGGCGAGCGAACTGATCGACCGTGCCCGCTGCGGCAACAGCAGCGAGAGCGTCGGCCCGCTTGATCAACTCGTTGCGCTTGGCCCCATCGAGCTGCTTCGACGCCCTGGTGACCGCATCGACGTGTTCGGCGGTGATCGCACCATCTGCCAACGCGTCGCCCAGCTTCGGGGTGGCATTCAACGTGGTGGACCTCTCGGTCGACTTGGCGGCCTGCCCCAACGACGCTTTGGCGGCTTCGGCGACTGCTTGTTCCGGGAACGAGTCGACCGCGCGGAGCTGCGTGACGAGCCCCGCGTGTTGAGCATCCAGCCAGGCCCTGGCCTCGCGGACAGCGACGAGGCCGGTCTTGATCAGATCGGTGTCGGCAGCAGGGTTGGAGCGCACGACCCCGATGCGCTCCACTCGCTCGATCACCCCGGCGATCTCCATGCATCCCACCGTAGAGAGGGGGTGTCACAGAGTTCCGGAAGCGTCAGGGCTGTCGACGGTGTGCGAGGAGCGCGTCGAGCAGTTCGTCGGCTTCGCTGATCCAGGTCGCGCCCGGCGCTGCGTGAACGGCGCGCCACCCGGCGCCGCGGGCGACCTCGACGTTGCGCTCGACGTCGTCGACGAACACGACGCTCGATCGCCGCTCCGGCCCGAGACCCAGACGCTGCGAGGCCAATTCGAAGAACACTGGCTCGTGCTTCACGCAGCCGAGGTCGGCGGAATAGATCACGTCACTCAGCTCGACCGCCGCCCCGAGCCGCCGGCGCAGATACGCGGCCCGGCGGTGCTCCTGGTTGGTGGCGAGCACGACTCGCACACCGCGCTCTTGCGTTTGGCGGGCGAACGCAACGGCATCATCGAATACGACGTAGTCGGCGTCGAACCAGCAGGCGAGCACCTCCTCGACGCCGACGTCGCTGCCCATCGTGTCCAGCGAATCAGCGAGGGCCGACTCGATCGGCCGTCGCCCGTTGAGCACATCATCGAACGCTGTGGCGAAGAAGCGCTCGTGCAGCTGCTGGCGTGTGATCCCGAAACGGGCCGACAGTTCGTTGGACCAGTTCCCGTCGCCGCCGCGATCTGGATCGAGCAGCACACCGTCGACGTCGAGTGCGAGAGTGGCCACTGGCCGATCGGCCGTCGCACCCGATGCCGTCATCAGGCCGCCGGGCGGAGCCACACGACGACAGCACCCTCGACGCGTGCTTCGAGCGTGTCGCCATCGAGCGACTTCACCACGTTCGGGTGACGCACGGCGTAGGACCGCAGCAGCGGGGTGACCGCATCAGGCTCTTGTGAGCCGAGCAGGGTGTGCGCCGTCATCGGCGTCCACCTGCCGGCAACGAGCACCTGCACCTGGCCCATCGTGGTGAAGTCCCGCCACCATGTCGTGTCGTCATGCTCGCTGACCAACACCACGATGCCATGGTGCGTGTCGGCGTACTCGAGCGGTGGCGTGTGAGCGGATTCGGTCTGTTCGCCCAGATAGCGGATGAGCACGAACTTGGCGGACAAGAGGCGGTGAAGCGGTGACTTCAGGATCGTTTCGACGACGGCATTCGAAAAGGCCATGCCTTCGAACCTAGGCGGTTCGCGCTGCCTGCGGTACTTCTGAGTCGTGGCCCGGGGTGCCTGCGCGATGATGAGTCGATGGCCAGAGCGATCCAGATCACCGTCGACGCCGCAGGGCCCCGCAAGCTCGCCGACTTCTGGTGCGAGGTGCTCGGCTACGTCGAGCAGCCACCGCCACCGGGTTTCGACACCTGGGAGGCGGCGCTCACCGCGTTCGGTATCGACCAGTCGGATCCCGATCGGGCGTTCGCCATCGTCGACCCCGACGGCGTCGGCCCGCGGGTGTTCTTCCTGAAGGTACCCGAGGCCAAGACGGCGAAGAACCGGATGCACCTCGACGTCCATGTCGACCCATCCGAGCTGCACGCCCGCGCGGCTGAGCTGGTTGCCCTCGGCGCCACCCATGTCGGCGAGTTCGATGAACCCGAGGGCCACTGGATCACTCTGCTCGACCCCGAAGGCAACGAGTTCTGCCTCCACTGATCACGCCAGGGGTCAGACCCCAGGCGTGATCGTCCCGTTGGCCGGTGGCATGCTGAACGCAATGGGGGCAACGCACAGTGGGTCCGAATGGGAGCGCAACGCGCCGGCATGGATCGAGATGAGCCGGGCGGGTGCTGACCGATACCGGGATCTGGTCAACACACCGGGGTTCCTCGATGTGCTTCCACCGGTTGACGGGTTGCGGATACTCGACGTCGGTTGCGGCGAGGGCCACAACACGCGACTGCTCCGCGAGCGCGGTGCCCAGCTGACCGCTCTCGATGTGTCCGAGACCTTTGTGCGGGCGGCCCTCGATGCCGACGCCTCGATCGATCATCTGCTCGCCGATGGGTCGGCCCTCCCGTTCGCGAATGGTTCGTTCGATGCCGCCACTGCGTTCATGAGCGTCATGGACATGCCTGATCCGGCGGCGACCCTCGTCGAGGTGGCGCGTGTGCTGCGTCGTGGCGGCTGGCTGCAGCTCTCGATCACGCACCCGGTCAGCGCGATCTCTCGACGTCGGTGGATCGACGACGACGATGGTGTGCGTTCGATGCTGGCGATCGGTGGCTACTTCGAGGAAGGTGAGATGGTCGACCAGTGGGTCTTCGGGTCGGCTCCGGCCGAGATGCGCGAGCGGCACGATCCGTTCACGATCACCTGGAACCGGCGAACCGTGTCGAGCTGGATCAACCTGGTGATCTCGTCGGGCTACACGATCGAACAGGTCGCCGAACCCTTCGCCGACGAGAGGACCGCCGCGGCGCACCCCGAGGTCGCCGACACCCGCATCGTGCCGTACTGCCTGATCATCCGCGCCCGAGTCTGAACGGATTACGACGCGGGTCTGACCCTTGATGTCATCGACAGCCGGTCGGCGAGGGCGAGCAACTCTCGGCCGACCGGTTGGAGGTCGATCTCGGTGGCGACCAGCCCGGTCGAGACCCGTTCGATCACCGACCAGTCCCAGATCGCCGTTGTGTCGAGGTCGTACCGCTCGGCCATCCAGTGCGCCGTCGCCATCGGATCGGCGGCGAGCGGTTCGTCGGGGTCTTCGCGCAGGATCACACCCAGGTCGTACTCGGCGTCGCCGACGAGTCCGTCTGGGTCGACGAGCTTGAACCCGTCGTCTGCCTGGAGCGCGTTCCACTGGTGCACGTCGCCATGAAGGAGAAGTGCGTGCTCCGGGTGGCCGGCTGCGCGGCGTTGCTCGCCGCATGCCACGGCGTGTTCGATGGTGCGTTCGGCGCACGGACGGCCGAGTGCCTCCCACTTCGTGGTCACGAAGTCGATCAGCCACGCCGCCTTCGCAATGGTCGTCGGCAGCCCCGCGTCGGGTGCCGACCGCCAGATCCTCGACGCGGCGTCGCACAGCGCGGGCAACCGCTGCTCGTAGGGGAGCGCGAGGGCGAACATCGACGGCCCGAGGCGTTCCATCAGCAGCGCGCCACGCTCCGCGTCTTCCCGATACAGGATCGCGCAGCCGTCACCATCGGCGAGCCGGAGCACCGTCGCCTCGTGGTCGTCGACCCCACCGTCCCGTTGCGGAACGAGCACCTTCAGCACCGCCAACGTGCCATCGGCGAGCACTGCGTCGGCGACGAACGCCTCGGTGCCCTCGTCGTGGGCCCGACCGATTTCGATCGACCACTCGCGCTCCAGCGAACGAACGATGTCGGGCAGGGCGTCGACCCAGTCGGCGTGCCCCCCGGCGATCGCCCTGTTGCGCACCACGTCCGGAAGCTCGACCATCGGGGCGACGCTACCGATGACGACGACTCTCCACGGACGACTGAAAGACCAGCCATGCCACCGATCCGACCGTCCGCCCGAGCCGCCCGACTCCTCGCGCCGGCGTTCACGGCGCCGTTTCGTGCGCCCACGCCATGCATCTTGTCGGCGACTCGTCGAGGGGGACACGATTTCAGTCGACGTAGGGGCAGTGACGACAGCCGCTGTTGCAGCAGTAGCCGCGCGACGCGAGGAACTCGGCGGTGAACACGCTGAGCCCGCTCACCGGGTCGGCGTAGGTCGGCAAACGGCGCTCCTGCGCTTCGTTGTGCCGCCCGAGGATGTCGGTCCAGTGGGGATGGTGCTCCGGCAACCGCCGAGGGTGTGGCAACTTGCGCCAGTCGTCACGGAGTGGCGGGGAGTCGTTCGGCACTGACCCATCATGCCGTCGGAGCGTGTCGATCAGCAGAACGACCGAGTTGCACCGATCCCGGTGATCAGGCCGTCGGAGTCGACCGTGACACCGACGAAGAAGTTGCCGATGGGCCCACCTTCGGGTAGCCAGAGCCCGAACCGTGTTCCGTCCGATTGGGGCTCCTGCAGTGGCAGTGCCCCTCCGTGCGCTGCCAGGAACTCGTCGGCGGTGGCGCCGAGCGCAATGCCCATCGTGGTGTCGATGCCGAGCGACAGCTCGGAGGTGGGGATGTCGGGCTGTCGACGGTCGTCCCACCCCGATGCCCGCACGTCGCCCGTTGTCCACGACCACATGTCCTCGCTCCCGTCCTCCAAGCGGAAGAACGCCATCGAGGTGTCGGCCCACCAGATCACGCGCTGCTCGCGGTCGGCGAGGCAGTCGGGTTCGTCCGGGTCGGGGTCGACCCGTTCCGTCACGAACCATCCGCTGTCGTTCGCCAACGGCGCGTACGGTGCCGGCGCTGCCAACACCTCGTCGGGAGAGAGTTCGCCGATCTCGTACCCGAAGAGGGTCCCGGCGGAGAGATCCATCGCTGCAACGCCAGGGTCGAGGAAGCCGATTTCCAGCCCGTCGGTGCCGGCCCGCACCAGCAACGCTGCGGTGGGGTCATGATCGGCGAGTTGCCAGGCGCCGAGATCGAAGACGCCGCTGAGTTCGCCCGACCCGCCGAGATACGCCAACGGCGCTGACGATCCCGGGGCACCCGACGTTGGTGTGGAGAACAGTGCTCCGTCGCCGAGCGGCTTCGGCGAACGGCACGTCGAAGCCCGGTGGGAAGTCGGAGTCGAGTTGCACGTCGACCGTCCAACCCACCTGGCTCGGTGTCTCGGCCTTTCCGGGTGACGGTCCATCTGACGTCCACGGCGGTGTGGGCGTGTCGGTGCCCTGCTTGGCGTCGACGGTCGGTCGCGAGGCTGCGGCGTCGGAGGCGATCATCACGTCGCCACCCAGCTCGACGCCCCGTCCGGTGAGACGGAACTCGCTGTCGCCCAGGTCTTCCCGGGTGGCTCGATCGACCACGCTGAACACTCCCGGTGCCGTCTCGCGCAGCGCGACTGAGAACCACCTGGGGATTGTCCCCGGCGCCGGTGGCGAGATACAGCGTGCCGTCGGGCGATCCAGAACTCCAGAAGATCGGATCGTTGACACCGTCGATGCGAACCGGCCCGACCAGCTCACCCAACGGTCGAGAAGAAACCCGCGACCCGAGAGCTGCGCGCTGTCGGGGAGGGTTTCGAGGACGAGTATCGAGCCGGGGAACAATGCGACCGGGATCGGGACCTCGTCGTTCAGGAGATCGATCTCACCGTCACCCTGACCCCACGGGATGGTCGCCAGCGGGATCACCCTGACTGGTGCCTCCGCCTGCACGGGGATCGTGAGATCGACGTCGAGCTCGCCGGCGGCGCTGTGGTCTCCGTGGGAAGGAGCCGGCCGAACTGGCTCGTTCCGAACACGAGCGACCCGTCGGGTAGCACTCGGATCGTTGGTGACTCGCTGACCAGGTCGTCGTACACCCAGCCGAGCGACGGTTCGCCGAACGCCACGCAGTCGGCGTAGGCGGCCTGATCGATCGTCGTCAGCACCTGGTCGTCGAAGGTCCACGTGCCGAACTCGCCGCACCGCACGCTGATCCTGCCGCCGTTGCCTCCGAGTTCGACGAACGTGACCTCGAGCCCCTCGGCGGTGGTCCAGGTGCCGGACAGCTGCTCGGGGTCGTCGAGCGTGGGCAGCGATGCGAGGTCGACCGCGTCGAATCGTCGTCCGTCGTCGGCGGTGATCGTCAGCGTGTCGCCCTCGACGGCGTACACGCCCGCTCCCGCCGTCCATCCGGCGTCGTACGGGTCGTCGCACTCGGCAGCGGTGATCGTTCCCTCAGTCGAGGGGAGAGACTCCAGCCCGTCACTGGTGAATGCCGACGGCGTCCAGTAGTTGTTGCACCCGTCGAACCCGGTGATCACCGCGTCGGCGTCGATGGTGAACGCAGCGACGTAGTTGCGTGGGATGTCGTCGACCTCGGTGATCAGCCAGGTGCGGTCGGTCACTGCCGCAATCAGCGCATCGTTCGGTTCGTCGGGCGCCGTCGTGTCGGGCGTGGTCGGGCCGACGGTGGGCGGTGGGGTCATCAACGTGTCGGGCTCGGTGCGCGTCACCATCACCACTGCTGCACCGACCACCAGCGCAACGATCGCGGCAGCAGCGCCGATTGCCCACCAACGCCGTCGTGTAGCGCCACCCGAGGACTGGTCGTGCGGTGCGAGGGCCGTCGACGGTTGCTCGCCATTCCATGCAGCACTCAGCGTGGACCGGAGGTCGGCTTCGAAGCCGGGTCGTGGCCCCTCGCGGTCGACGTCGGCAACGGCCTCGTTGATCCACTGGTCGTCCATCACTCGCCTCCTCTGGCCCGGCGGGCCTTGCGCTTCGCTCGCTGCAACAGCGATTCGGTCGCCCGCACGCTCGTCTCCAACAGCGCTGCCACATCGGCCACCGGCAGGTCGTCGACGTAGCGGAACACCATCGCCGCCCGTTCACGATCCGACAGCGCCGCCAGCAACGCGGAAGCACTCGGTGTGCCGGTCGACGACTCGTCGACGCTCGACGTGTCGGTGGTGGCGACCAGTTGCAGTCGTCGCGTTTCTCGGTCGTGTGATCGCACGCCGTCGATGAATCGGTTGCGGACAGCGGTGACGATCCACCCGACGTTGACCTCGGTGACGTCGCTGCGTTGTGCCGCTCGCATCAACGACAGGTAGGCGTCGTGAACGATGTCCTCTGCGGCGGCGTGGTTGCCGCCGGTCAGCCGGGCCGCTGATCGGTAGGCGTCGCGAAGTGTGGCGTCGTAGTAGGCAATGAAGCCGTCATGGGTCGAGACGTTCCACTGTCTCGCTCCGGCCGTCACTGCACCCACACCCTTTCAACGTCACCGCACGCTGTGTTCCGTCGTCGCGAACTCAGACGTTGCTGGCGCGGCCTTCCCAGTACGGCTTGCGCAGGTCGCGCTTCAGGATCTTGCCGGAACCGGTCTTGGGGAGTTCGTCGATCCACGACAGTGAGCGGGGGATCTTGTAGCTCGCCAGGTGCTCGCGCGAGTGCGCTTTCACCGCATCCTCGTCGAGATCGGACCCGGGACGTTTGACGACCACTGCGTGCACCAGCTCGCCCCAGTCGTCGCTCGGGATACCGAACACCGCGGCTTCGTAGATGTCGGGATGCGACTCGAGCGCCGCCTCGATCTCGGCCGGGTAGATGTTCATCCCACCCGAGATGATCATGTCCTTCTTGCGATCGCAGATGTAGATGAAGCCCTCGTCGTCGCGGTAGGCGATGTCACCGACGGTCTGGAAGCCGTCGCGATGGTCTTCTTCGAACTTGTCGTGCTGCTTGTAGTAGTCGGCGAACACCGCCGTCGACCGCACGAACACCTCGCCGGTGGCGTCGGGTCCGGTGCCGGTGACGATGCCGCCCAACTCGTCGTACAACCGGATCTCGACCATCGGCGCTTCCTTGCCGCACGATCCCGGCTTGCGCATCTGGTCCTCCGGGCGAAGCACCGTGTTGACACCCAACTCGGTCGACCCGTAGATCTCGAACAGCGACTCGGGCGGGAAGTTCGCCACGTACTGCTGCTTGAGCGCGAAACTCCACGGCGCGGCGTTGGCGATCATCACCCGCATCGACGACGTGTCGTACTGGGCCTTCACGTCGTCGGGCACGTTGCAGATCATGCGGATCGGTGTCGGCGCCGAGAACGTCGATGTGGCCCGATGCAACTGGAGGATCCGCAGCCAGTCGACGGGATCGAACTTGCGCTGCAACACCACGGTCTGGCCCATCGCGATCGCACTCGCCGCGAAGCCGCCAGGACCCGAGTGGTACAGCGGTCCGGTGGTGAGGTAGATGTCGTCGGGGCGGTAGCCGATGTGCTGCATCAACGCCGCACCCGCCCGCGGGTCGGCCGCCGTGCGCCGATAGGCGCCCTTCGGCTTGCCGGTGGTGCCCGACGTGTACGTCATCGTGGCGCCGCCCTCGTCGACATCGGGCCGATCGAAGGTGTCGGTCGACGCAGCCGCGACGAGTGGATCGACCGCCGTCATGCCCTCGGGAGCGTCACCGTCGAACACCAACAGGTTGACGACCCGCGGAATCTCGGCGCGCACTCGGTTGAGCAGGTCGGCGAACTCGGCGTCGATGTACACGGTGGACGCATCGCAGTGATCGATCACGTACGCCGCCTCCTCGTCCGACAGTCGGTAGTTGAGCGGAACCGCGGTGGAGCCGATCTTGCGCGAGGCACTCGTCAGCTCCAAGATGCCGGTCGAGTTCTGCCCGCACCACACCACTTTGTCGCCCGGTCCCACCCCGAGCCCGTCGAGCACGTGTGCGAGCTGGTTGGCCCGATCCTCGAACTCGGCGTAGGTGCACGTGCGCACGTCGTCGGTGCCGGTCACCCCGGTCCGGTCGTCGATGATCGCAGTCTTGTCCGGCTGTGCGGCGGCAAGCGCCGTGAGTAGATCCCCCATGCGCCATTCGTAGCACTGCTCGGCGTCACCGCTCGACGTCGAGCGATCACGCAAGGGGTCAGACCCCAGGCGTGATCACTCTGGCTTGAGCGCGGTGACTTCGATCTCGATCTTCATGCGGGGATCCTGCAGGCCGGCAACCATCATCGTCGCCGCCGGCCGGGCATCGCCGAAGTAGCGCCGCAGCGACGGCCAGCACGCCTCGAAGTCGTCGGCGTCGGGCAGCAGGTACCGCACCCGAACGACGTCGGCTGCCATCGATCCGGCCCGCAGCAATGCATCGTCGATGTTGGCCAGCGTCTGCTCGACCTGATCGACGATGTCGTCGGAGATCGTCATCGTCGAATAGTCGAACCCGGTCGTACCGGCAACGAACACCCAGCGCCCATCGACGACCGCTCGGGAGTACCCGATCGTCTCCTCGAACTCGCTGCCTTGGGAGATGTGTTCACGGCTCACGGTTGCTCATGCTGTCAGACACCACGAGGAACAGTTCAGCGAGTCGGCCAGGTGGCGACGGTGTCGTACACGGCGCCGGTGTCACGCAGCGTGCTGGCGACGAGGGCGACCTCGGTGACGTCGAACGTAGCGTCGAAGAGTCGCCCGGCGCTGCGCATCGGTCGGGCCTTGCGGGCGAGGCGAGCGACGGTGATGTGGCCTTGGAATCGTTTGCGCTCGGGCTCGGTGCCGAGACCCCGCAACGCCTGCTGCACCACACCGGCGAGTTCGTCGACACCAGCAACCGGCGAGATCAGCGACCGCTCACCAAGGAGATCGAAGGCCGGACCGACCACCGCGGTCGCAGCAGGGAGCAGCACCTCGTCGAGGCGTTTGCTGACCTCGTCCTCGTCGGCATCGCCGAGGAATCGCAGCGTGATGTGCAGGTTCTCCTGCGGCACCCATTTGACGCCCTGATCCTTCGGACGTTCGACGTCGGCCAGCCGATCGAGCACATCATCGGGCGGCCAGATCGCCACGAACAGTCGAGCCATCGGCGCAGTGTGCCCGATCAGTGGCTCCGACGCCATGCCGAGAAGCTGCTGATCGAGCCACCGCTGGGCCGGCGCAACCACGGCCACGGATGCAGGTCGACAACGTCGAGTTGCGAACGCAGCTGGTGCGCTTTGGGCACCGGGGCGAACGTGGTGGCGAGTGCCCGATCGGCGAGCACGATGGCCGGATCCCCGAGATGCAACTCGACCGTGCGGATCTGCGGCCAGTTCCGCGAGACGTTCGGTGAGGAAGATGAGCCGCTTCGACGAGAGCCGCAGTCGTTCGAGCAGCACCTCGTCGAACACGAACACCAGTCGGCAGATCGGGATGCGCGGCGAGTGCAGGATCGTCGTCACCGAGGCTCTCGGCCGTGAGCCACACGACGTCGGCGTCGCCCGTGGTGACGGCGTCCACCGGCCCGGCGGTGGTGGCCGGGTCTGGATCGCCGTCGAGCCGCGGCTCGTCGTCGACCGCGACCGGTGTTCGCTCGGCGGGCCAGTCCTCGATCGGGCAGTCACCGCTTCGAGCGCAACCGGCGCACAGCTCAGGCGCCCGCTTCTCGACTTGCCAGCGACTGAACCCGTAGGGCTTGCCGGTGCCGGCCCCGATCGTCCATTGCCAGCCCAGCCGGTTGGCGGCCCGTGACCCGTCGAGCAGGTGGGCGAAGAACCGATCTTCGCCCTCGCGCCAGTCGGCGCCGTGGCGAACGGTCCACTGCGACGCCAGCCACATGCGGGTCTGGTTGACGAGCCACCCATCGCGTTCGAGTTCGCCGACGGTTGCGTCCATGCACGCCATCGATCGATCCCACGGATCCGAACCATCGTGGTCACCGGCGGGTTCGAAGCGCAGTGCGCGAGCGTTGCGAGTCCCGACACGGGCGTAGACGTGGCGGGCGTACTCCTGCCACATCAGTTCGTCGCGGAACTTCTGACGATCCTTGCTCGGGGCATCGGCAACGGCGGCCGACACCTGCGGCAGCGACAGCAGTCCATGGCGGATGTACGGCGACAGCGCCGTCGCTCCCCGTCGCGACTCGGGCAGCACCTCGTTGCGTTGGCGTGCGTAGCCGGCGATGTCGAGCCCTGCGAGCGCCGCATCAGCGGCCGCCTGTGTGCCCCGGAATCGTGCTGACGGCGTGACCTCGGGCTCGGCGATGAGGTGCCCGAGGTGCACCCCCACCCACTCGGCGGCATCGTCGGGCCGGGGGTTGGGCAGCAGTGTCACAGCAGATTTCCGATTCGTTGCAGCGCGAACGTGCGAGTGGTGTGTGTCTGCCGGCGCGAGGTGCGCGAGGCGGGCTCAGACGGACGCAAGTGCGGCGTCGCGTTTGTCGGCGAAGCGCTTGGCGACCTTCTCGCTGGTGGCGAGGCGCTTCATCAACCTCTCCTGCGCGGCGGCACCCTCGCCGGACAGTCCGGTGATCTTGTCGGCGCCCCATTGGCGCAACACGACCGGGACGAGGATCTGCTCGTGATGGATCTGGAGGTCGTAGATGCCGGCCTTGGCAATGAGCGCAGCGTGGCGGTCGAAGTCGGGGATCCCCGTGCCGGGCATCGCGAAGCTCCGCACCTGCTTCTCCATCGCGATCATCATCTCGTTCGGCGCGGCTTCGATCGCTGCGGCGGCGAGGTCGCGGTAGAACAGTTGGTGGAGGTTTTCGTCGCTGCCGACTCGCTTCATCACTTCGTAGCCCACTGGGTCACCGAGCTGGGCACCGGTGTTGCGGTGCGAGATGCGAGTGGCCAGTTCCTGCAGCGCGAGGTAGATGAACCCTTCGTGCAGTGGCGGGTCGGGGGTCTCGCCGCCCGACACCTGCGCCATCCGTGAGCGCTCCAATTCGACCGGGTCGATCGCCCGGGTCGCCATCAGATACCCGTAGATCGCCATCGAGTGGCGGCCCTCTTCGGCGGTCCACCGACGCACCCAGGTGCCCCACGCCCCGTCCTTGCCGAACATCCGCTCGACCGAGCGGAAGTAGTACGGCAAGTTGTCCTCGGTGAGCAGGTTGACCAGCAGGGCGCTGCGCACCTCGGGGCCGATCTCGAATCCACCGAGATCGGCGTCGTCGGGGCTCCACTGGTGGCCCACCTCGTGGTCGCGGCCCCGTGAGTAGGGCACGTAGTCGTGGGGGAACCACTCCTTGGTGGTCGCGAGATGGCGCTCGAGGAGCGCTTCCGCGACGGGCGTCAGCTCGTGCAGGATCTCGGTTTCGTTCACCCTTGCCACCCTACCGACCAGTAGGTAGCCGATCCAGTCGGAACGAGGAGATGCGACGTACACGATGTGTCTGACACATCGTGTACGTCAGATGCCGTCGGCTGCAGCGGCTCCGGCTGCGTCTTCAGCGTTGGGTGATTGGGCGGGAGCGTCGGCGTTGGCGCGAAGGCGGGCGAACACGTCGGGTGGCTCGCTCCACGGATCGGGCAGCGTGCCGGCCTGGGCGTTGCGAATGGTCTGCCACACCCGCTCGGGCGTGCATGGCAGGTCGATGTGGCGCACGCCCAGATGGGCGACCGCGTCGATCACGGCGTTCTGTACTGCCGGTGTGGCGCCGATCGTGGCGGCCTCGCCGATGCCTTTCGCGCCGAGCGGATTGAGCGGCGTCGGGGTTTCGGTCGAGTGCACCTCGAACGACGGCAGCTCGGCCGCCGAGGGCATCGCGTAGTCGGCGAGGTTGGAGGTGATGGGGTTGCCGTCGTCGTCGAAACGCACCTCTTCGAACAGTGCCTGGCCGACACCAGCAGCGATGCCGCCGTGTTGCTGGCCCTCGACCAGCAACGGTGCGAGCACCGTGCCACAGTCGTCGACGGCGACGTGGCGGACGAGGCGAACCTTGCCGGTGCCCGAGTCGACTTCGACCACGGCGATGTGGGCGCCGAACGGGAACGTGGCACCCTCCTGGTGGAAGTCGAACTCGCCGTCGAGTCGGTCACCGACCTCGCTTGCCTTGGCGGCCAGGTCGCCCCACGTGAGCGCCTGAGCGGGAACTCCGGCCACGCCGATCGTGCCGGCAGCGGTGTCGACCACGATGTCGGCTTCGTCCGCTTCCAACATCTGTGCAGCGAGCTGCTTGGCCTTGTCCACCATCGCCTCGGTGGCACCGCGCACGGCCGACCCGCCGAGCTGCAACGAACGCGACCCGCCAGTGCCGCCGCCGGTGCGCACACGGTCGGTGTCGCCGTCGACGAGTGTGATGCTTGTCGACGGCGATGCCGGTTTGATCGGCGACCAACATCGCATACGCCGTCTGGTGGCCCTGCCCGTGTGATTGTGTGCCGGCGAAGATCGTGGCCGTGCCGTCGTCGTGGACCTCGACCGCCCCGAACTCGTCGGCGCCGCCACCTGCGGTGATCTCCACGTAGGCGGCGACACCGATGCCCAAGAGCACCTCGTCGCCTGCTTCGCGCCGGCGAGCCTGCTCGGCGCGCAGCGACTCGTAGCCGACCGCCTCAGCCGCACGATCGAGTGGGAAGTTGTAGCGGCCCGAGTCGTAGGTGTTGCCGGTGAGCGTGCGGAACGGGAACACGTCGTCGCCGAGGAAGTTGCGCTTGCGGATGGCGATCGGATCGATGCCCAACTCGAGCGCCGCCTGATCGACCAGCCGCTCGAGCAGCGCTGTCGCTTCGGGTCGCCCTGCGCCCCGGTAGGCACCCATCGGTGTGGTGTTGGTGACCGCGACCGCCACGTCGAACTCGATCGTGGGGAACGCGTACGTGCCCTGGGCCATCCGTCGCGTGCCGCCCGGCAGGAACGCACCGACGCTCGGATACGCACCTGCGTCGCCGACCAGTCGCACGCGCAGCCCGGTGAAATCGCCGTCGGTCGTGCAACCCAACTCGGCGTACTGGACCTGGCCGCGGCTGTGGGGGAGCGCCTTCATGTCGTCACTGCGCGGTGGCACCCACACCACCGGCCGCCCGGTGCGGCGACAGGCTGCGGCGACCACGCTGTACTCGGCGTGGATGCCGGCCTTGCCGCCGAACCCACCGCCGACCTGCGGGGTGATCACTCGGATGTCGGCGGGCTCCATCCCGAGGGCGGCTGCCAGCTGGCCGTGCAACCCGTGCGGCATCTGCGTCGACGCCCAGAACGTGAGGCGGCCGTTGTCGTCCACCTCGGCACCGCAACAGTCGGGCTCCATTGGAACCACAGCCATCCGCTGGTTGACGTAGCGGCCACGAACGACGACATCGGCGGCGTCCAGGTCGGTGCGCGGCTTGTCGACGATCACCATTGCTTCGTTCGACCCGTGCCCACCGAAGATCTCGACGGTGTCGGCAGCGAGGGCATCTTCGGCGTCGACGTAGGTCGGCAACGGTTCGATGTCGGCCCACACCATCTGGGCGGCGTCCTCGCCCTGCTCGAAGGTTTCGGCGAGCACGACGGCGATCGGCTCGCCGACGAAACGCACCTTGCCGTCTGCCAGCGGCGGTCGAGCGAAGTCGGGATGAACGGTCGCGAACCCGTGGTGGGCGGCCACGCCGAGTGTGTCGAAGGTGAGGATCTCGACCACGCCGGGCATGCCGACGGCGTCGTCGGTGTGGATCTCAGTTGATCAGGCCGTGCGCGACGTCGGATCGCACGAACACCGCGTGGAGTTTCCCGACGAGTGGGAGGTCGGCCAAGTACTTGCGACTGCCGGTGAGCAGTCCCGGGTCCTCGGTGCGCAGGACCCGTGTCCCCAGGATCGATCCCGGCCGTGGTGCATCAGTTGGGCGGGCGTCGACGGTGTTTCTCATCGGTGACGAAACTACCTGTCGGCTCGCCCGCCGGTCGTGAGCCGTGATGTCACGCCGGCTGGAGCCGGCTGCCACAATCGAATGTTGAATGAGCGTGCAGAGCCCGAGACGAACGCGCAGCGGGCTTGCCGCATCGTTCGGCAATCCCAGCCTGCGCAAGCTGTACCTCGCCGAGACGATTTCGGGCGCTGGCGATGGAGTGTTCTACGTGGCGTTGATGGTGTTCCTCGCCGATCAACCGCGTTTCGGTCTCTGGATCACCCTCGCCGTGATCGCCCGGCTGGCCCCGAGGGCGCTGCTGAGCCTGCCGGCCGGGTCGCTGGTCGACCGCAGCAACAAGCGGCGCCTGATCGTGGCCAGCGAGTTGCTGCGGTCGGCGTTGATGGTGGGACTCGCTGCGCTCGCCGCTCTGGGTGCAGGTGCCGTACCCGTACTCGTGGGGGTGGCGCTGTCGTACACGGTGGGTGCGCCGACCAGGCCGGCCTTGTCGGCGGTGGTGCCCAAGCTTGCGGGCGAACGTCACCTCGCAGTGGCCAACGCAGTGCTCAGCACGATCCGCCAGGTGATGACCTTCATCGGGCCGCTGGTCGGGGTGTTCGTGGCGATGTGGTCACCTTCGGTCGGCTTCGCGGTGAACGGCGCGACGTTCGCGATCTCGGGGTTGCTCCTGGCGGCCGTGTCGAACATGCCCACCAGCCCCAGCGCCAGATCGAGGCCGGTCGAGACTCGCAAGCGACGTGGACTGGGTGTGTCCAACTCGTTCGTCGACGGGTTCGGCGCCGTCCGCGTCCAGCGCGAGCTGCCGCCGCTCGTGGCGTTGATCGGCGTGATGTATTTCGTTCGTGGCACCGAGATGGTGATGTTGGTGTACGTCGTGCGCGACTTGCTCGACGCCGAGGTGAGCGATGTCGGACTGCTGAGCGGAGCAATCGGTCTCGGTGCCGTGCTCGCCATGCCGATCGCCGCACGGGCGGCGAACTCTCACAGCCCGGTGCGCCCTGTCGTGGCTGCGCTGGTCGTCACCGCCATTCCGATCGCTGCACTCGCGTTCCTCACCGATCTCGTCTGGGCGAGCGCTGTGTTGATCGGCGTCGGGGTGGGAATGGTGGTGTTCGAGGTGGTGATCGTGGTGATGGTCCAACGCGTCGCGCCCGACGCCACGCTGGGGCGGGTGTTCGGTGCAATCAACGGCGCCTCCAACTCCGGCAAGCTCCTCGGTGCGCTCGCCGCGCCCGCCCTCATTGCGATCACGGACGTCGAGACAGCACTCGTGATCATCGGATCCGTCGTGCTCGTCGCCGCTGCGTTGTCGGTGAAGCCACTGTTGGTGATCGGGCGTTTCGCCGCAGCCCGCCAACGCGATCTGGAACCGATGGTTCGTACGCTCGCCGCACTCGCCATCTTCGAGGGTGCCTCGGAAGCTTCGCTCGAACGGTTGGCGGCCGAGGTGCAGCCGGTCGAGATCGCCGCCGGCGAGGTGGTCTTGCGGGAAGGCGATGCTGCCGACGATCTCTACATCGCAATCGCCGGTGTGCTCTCGGTGTCGGTGGCGGGTGATGAGGTGGGCTCGCTCGAGGCCAACGACTGGTTCGGCGAGATCGGGCTCTTCGATCGACGTCCGCGAACGGCAACCGTCACCGCCGTGGAAGCCTGCACACTGTGGCGCATCGACGGCGAGATGTTCCTCGCCGTCCTCGAGGCCGTCGGCGCTGCACCATCAGCACTCCTCGACGGCATCGCCGACCGCCTCGCCACGCACCGGTGACCATCGCCGCAATTTGATCGAAGCTCGGCGGTGACGCCCCCTGATGTCATCGAGGGAACCGAATGACCTGCTCGTGCGTTTGGGTGTGTGACGATCGTGGGGGTGAACTCGCAGCAGGGTGCGAATCCCGACAACGACGAGCAGGCTGCGCTCATCGAGCTGCCGGTTCCGTTCGACGAGTTCTTCTCGCGGCACCACGACGAGATGGTGCGGGCGCTCACCTTGGCGCTCGGCGACGTCGAGTTCGGACGCGACGCGGCCGCCGAGGGGTTCGCCCGGGCGCTCGAGCGCTGGTCGACCGTGTCGGGCTACACCAACCCGCCCGGCTGGGTGTACCGGGTGGGGTTGAACTGGGCCCGCTCCGGTCGCCGCAAGTTCCGCCGTGAGCGCGTCGGGATGCGCCTCGCCGATCATGCCGCGCCCGAACTGGCGTCGAGCGACGCACAACTCGTCGCGGCGCTCGGGCACTTGTCGATGGAGCACCGCACCGTGGTGGTCGGCCGCTACTACCTCGACTGGTCGGAAGCCCAGCTCGCCGACGCACTCGACATCGCACCCGGCACGGTCAAGAGCCGTCTCAGCCGGGCGCTCACACAACTCGCGAACCTGATGGAGGAACCCCATGGCCGATCGTGACGACACCCGACCCGACGAGATCCGCCAGCGCCTCGATGGCGTCGCCGCCGGCATCGACGTGGGTGAACTCGAGCAGGCGCGCGCCGGTGTCGACGACCTGGTCGGTCGGCGTCGTACCCGCAAGCGCGTTGGCGCTCTCCTCGGTGCCGCGGCAGTCGTCGCGGTGGCGGCGACCACGGTCGTGCTCACGTTCGGGGGCGACGAGCCCGACACCTTGGTGACCACCGACGACACGATGCCGCCCGACACGAGCCCCGACGAGATCGACGACGATGCGCCCGAGCCCACACTTGCGCTTCCGATCGCCACGGCGCAGCCGGTCGAGTTGATCGACGTCACCGGTCGTCCGGGCGCTGCGGCAGGCGCGAATGGCGCACCCGAGTACGGCGAGTGGATCGTGCCGTGGGAAGACGGCTTCCTTGTCGGCTCGACGTCGTTCCCGCCGCAACCATTGCCCGACGAACTCCCCGACGATGTCTTGGCGCTCTTCCCGCAAGAGGTGATCGACTTCTTCAACGGCGAGCTCCCCGACACGATCGCCGAGGCGACCGAGCAGCTCTCTGCGGCCGGCTTGCTCGACACGGTGAGCGAGATCATCCAGGCGAACCCGGCTGCCTACGAGGCCATCTACGGTGCGCCGACCGATGCGCCGACGCTCGACGTGCGTTTCACCGTCGACGGCACCACGTGGGAGCCACGAGAAATGGTGTTGCCCGCGGGCGCCACCTACCTGTCGAGTGTGAACGCTGTAGGCGGACGACTCACCACGGTCTTCGGCAACGACAATCCGCTCAATCGGGCCCTCGACGGCACGGTCACGGTGGCCACCACGGTCGACCTCACCAACTGGACTGTGCAGGAGATCGTGCTGCCGTCACCGGGTGAACTGCCCGAGGGAATCAGCTGGAGCGTGCACGGGCAGAGTCTCGTCGCCAACGACGACGGTTGGGTCCTGTCGGTGTACGAGTCGACCAATGTCGATCCTCTGCCGCTGCTGCCAGCAGACATCAGAGCGGAGATCGAATCCGACAACACCGGCCTCGGTGTCAGCACCGACAGCCGGGGCATCACCATCGAGTACGGCTTCGACCCCGAGGGCGCGAACCCCTCCGAGACGGTGACGTTCACCTGGGATGAACTCGGGGTGTCACCCGAGACGGCTGGGTTGCTCGACAGCGCGGACTACGAGGCGACGCTCTGGGCATCGACGTGGGAGGGGGTGCCGGTACCGACCGACGGTCCCTCGTTCGGTGGCCCGATGGTGGCCACGCCGGCCGGGTTCGTGTCGTGGTCGAATCAGACGTGGTTCTCGCCCGACGGCATCACCTGGACGGCGAGTCCGCTCCCGGACGACGAGTCGTGGGTGAGCGGTGCATTCAACGTCGACGGCGGGCTGGTCGTCATGTCGTCCACCAACGCCGGAGCGAAGCTGATCCATCGAGTCGACGACCGCGGCCAGAACCCAGTGCTGCTCGATCTCCCCATCCCCGTCGACGGCACGCTCTCCGTCGGCTATCTCCCAGAGGGTGCGTACGCATCCGGGAGGATCCTGTTCGTCGATCGCCCCATCACTCCGAACGTCGAACCAGAGGTCGATCCGGCCATCGAGCCGGAGATACAGCTCACCGTCGAAGTCGATGGCTACCGCCTCACGCTGCTCCAGCAGACCGGCGTGTTCGAAGTGGTCGATGTGGCAACCGGGGACGTGGTCGTGAGCGAGGCGCCGCTGCAACTCGGCAACGAGAACTCGTCGATTCAGTTCGGCGAGAACGGTGTCACGGTCATCGACCCGGCGACGGGCGAGGTGCTGGTGATGTTCCCGACCGACGCACTCGATGCCGCGGAGCGCGAGTTCTTGGATGCTGGTGGGGAGTTCATCGACGGCGGCGGCGGCGAGTACGACCCGGACCTCTGGCTGGTGGCGTCGCTCGACGGTCGGCGGTTCGTCGTCGAAGACCTTGCCGACGTCACCGACGGACCCACCTCGCTGACCACGAACGGCAGCCGGCTCCTGCTGCAGTTGGGCGCCGACTGGGTGTTCTTCGACCTCGCTT
>CAVQWE010000016.1:0-26860 GCA_963717385.1 Ilumatobacteraceae bacterium | reverse complement strand
GCTGATGTTCTACCATTGAACTACATCCGCAGAAGCGCCCACACTAGCGGGCGCAGATGGCGGGCTTCACCGCCTGACGGCTGGTTCAGGCGCCGCGATTGCTGATGGCTTCCTGGTCGTAGGGCTCGATCATGATGCACTCGCCAGGGCACTCCTCAGCAGCATCGACTGCCAGTTCGATCAGTGAGTCTGGGATCCGGGCAACGCCGCGCCCCATGTCGGGGCCATGCCCCGCACCGTCGGCACCATCGAAAACGATCGTCTCGCCGAAATGCGACGACTCCTCCTTGACGACCCAGAGGCCGTCGTCGCGCCCGACGAAGACGTCGGGACAGATCTCGGAACAGATGCCGTCGCCTGTGCACAGGTCCTGGTCGATCCAGACCATCAATGCTGTCGCTGCCATGTCGTATCGCCTTTCGGGGGGTGAAGGTTCCTCTTCGTTCTATCCCGCGAGGACGGTGAACTCACCCCGCCGCAACCGAAACTCCTCGGAGAGCGCGGCGAGAGGGGACGTGCAAACGGGGTGGCCGACGGCGGGTCACTAACGTGTCGAATCGTGATCCTGTCCGACCGCTCCATCCGTGAACAGCTCGCTGCCGGGCGGATCGTGATCGACCCGCTCGACGAGTCGCTGATCCAACCGTCGTCGATCGACGTGCGCATCTCCAACCTCTTCCGGGTGTTCCGCAACCACACCCGCGGCATCATCGACGTCAAGCACGACATGGTCGATCTCACCGAGCTGGTCGAGATCCCCGAGGGCTCCGCCGAGCCATTCATGTTGCACCCCGGCGAGTTCGTGCTCGGCTCCACCCACGAGCGCATCGCTGTGCCCGACGATCTGGTCGGCCGCGTCGAGGGCAAGTCATCACTCGGCAGGCTCGGGCTGTTGATCCACTCCACCGCCGGGTTCATCGACGCCGGTTTCGACGGGCACATCACCCTCGAACTGGCCAACGTCGCCAGCCTTCCGATCACCCTCTACCCGAGGATGAAGATCGGCCAGGTCAGCTTCATGCAGATGACCAGCGCTGCCGAGAACCCCTATGGAAGCGGTGCGAAGGGCTCGAAGTATCAGGGCCAGCGCGGCCCCACCCCGAGTCGCTACTTCGAGAATTTCGAGCGCTGACCGGCGGACCCGGCACCCGTGTGTTTGGGCCACTCATGGCGGGGTACTCCTCCACGGCGGGCATCCCCAGCCCATCAACAAAAGGAGTGTTCCATGAGTGGAGAGACCGATCAGGCCAAGGGCCGCATCAAGCAGGCCGCAGGAGACCTCACGGGCGACGACGAGCTGCGTCGCGACGGAGAGAAGGACGAGACAGCAGGCAAGGTGAAGGACACGATCGACGACGCCAAGGACAAGCTGAACGACGCCGTCGACAGCGTGAAGAACAAGCTCAGTTGAGTTGGTCACAGCGACTGCTGTGACCAATCGAGGACGTGCCCGCCGGTGATGCCGGCGGGCACGTCCGCGTTCGAGCGCGACGTTCGAACAGGCGACGGAGCGGACTCGGCGGGCGGCTGAATCGTCAGTCGGCGGTGATGGCGAGTACAGCGATGTCGTCATCGTGCACGGCCGAGGGGTGCAGTCGATCGACCAATTGCTCCACGAGCTGACCCGGACGTCGTGCAGCGAGGGGGATCGCACCGAGCAAGCGCTCGAAGTCCGCATCGATGCCCGTGTCTCTGCGTTCGATCAACCCGTCTGAGTAGAGCAGGAGGGTGTCGCCCGGGGCGAAGGTCACCGAACCCATGCCGTACTGGAACTCGGGATCGACCCCCAGCGGCGGTCCGTGCGTCTCCGCCAGGAACTCCGGCTCTCCGTCCCGCGGAATCAGCAGGGGATACGGGTGTCCGGCGTTGGTCCATTCGAGGACCCGGGTCACGGGGTCGTAGACGACGATGCAGGCCGTGGCGAACGTCGAACTCAACTTCGCCATCGTCAGCGTCGCGAGCTCGGCGATACGCGTGGGCGGATGGTCTTCGAGCGCATAGGCGAGGACGATGGCCCTGATGCGACCCATCTCGCCAACCGCCGCCGTGCCGTGGTGGGCGACGTCGCCGATCACGAAGAGCTGCTTGTCGCCGACGAGTTGCGTGGCGTTGAACCAGTCGCCACCCGCTTGTGCGGTCTGGGTTGCGGTGCGGTGTGTCGATGCGGTCGTCACTCCAGGAAGCGCAGGGATGACGAGATCCAAGAGCGCCGCGTGGAGCGAAGCGAATGCTCGGCGTTCTTCGGTGGCCGACACGACCTTGATCACCGCCTGGGTGACCAGGTCGCCAATCGTCAGCAGAGCGAGCTCCTCGGCTGCATCGAAGCTCACGGTGTCGTCATAGGTGAAGCCGACCGCCCCGATTGGTTGGCGCTCGTGGAGGAGTGGGAGCACCACCCATGAGTGATGTCGTGTCGACTCGATGGTTTCACGCAGGTGGGGGTAACTGGCGAGGAACCCATCGCGTCCCGAGTAGAAGGCCGGCTCCTGAGCAGTCAGCGCGTCCGAGATGGGGTCCATCGTCGGCTGGACCGTGAACTCACTCCACGCCTCGGCGATGTCGACGCCGAGGTCGCGCTCGGAGATCAGCTGAAGCTTGGTGCCCTCGACGAACATGAGCGATCCGCCCGTTGCGCCCGCAGCGTCGAGGCCGTCGGTCATCAGCGAGCGGGCGATCTCGTCGATGGTGCTCGCCGTGACGAGCCCCGTGGCGAAGCGCTGCAGTGGTCGCAGCCGGGCAAGTGACGCAGGCATCGGCCAGAGTGTGACACCGTGCATCGACGTCGGCAACTGCGCTGCCCGATCGGGTCGGCCCGACCGGTTTGGCGTGAATGGGTGCGGGTACCGTTGGCCCATGGAGTCGGCGGACCCTCGGACGAGCTCGCAGCGGCGTCGCGACCTGGCCCCCACGTTGGAGTCCGTTGGCACAGCTCGTGATTTCGTCGTCGACGTGCTCGACGACCTGGCGCCGACACCGATTGCCTCGTCACTCGTGGCCGACGTACAACTCGCCGTGAGCGAACTGGTCACCAATGCGGTCATTCACGGTGCCGCACCGATCGTGCTGCAGATCGAGCTCACTGACTCGGAGATGATCTGCACCGTCACGTCGTCGGTGGCCGGCCAGCTGGCGACCCCGGCCACCGAACTTGCACCACCGTCGGCCTCGGTGCGATCGGGACGCGGGCTGTTGATCGTCGACGCGGTGGCCGACGCGGTGCAGTTCGATACCGACGGTTCGACGTGGAGCGTGACCTGCACGTTCCACGTCCGATGATTGGCCCCGCCCTCGAGCGTCTGATGATTGCCCGCCGAATGGCGGTCAGTCGTGCTCGCGGCGCCGGATCATGTCGGCGTCGTACGCCGCGGCGAGCGTGGGCTTCTCCGACTCGGCGAGCACCTTTCCCGCCACGGGGAACACTTCGCGCTCCTCCTCGTCGAGGTGGTGGACGAGTCGTTCTCGGAGGTCACGCGCAGTCTGCAGCCACTGCGGCGCGCTCATGTCGTAGCCCTCCAGCTGCTCGACGAGATCGTCGAGTTCCTTGTGCTCGGCGACCGAGTGGCGGGCCTGCTCCTGGGTGGTGTCGGACTCCATCAAGGGCACATAGAAGAACCGCTCCTCGGCGGCGGCATGTGCTGCCAGCTCGCGAACGACGCGATCGAAGAGATCGCGTCGTTCCGAGCTGTCCCCGGTCGTCTCCACCAACCGATCGATGAGGTCACGTTGCGTGTCGTGGTCTGCACGCAACGCTTCGAAGATCGTCGGGGAGCTCACCTCACACTCGCTTTGCGAAGTAGATGATTGCCAGGATGACGAGGATGAGGACGAGGAGTCCTCCGATGCCGTAGCCCATGAATGTTTTCCCTTCTTTCAATGGCAGCGTGCTGCTGCCGACTCGTCCGGTACCCGGTGTCTGCGGATTCGAAACCGTCCTGATCCTTCGTGCGGCTCGACACGGACCTCGTGGGGTTTGGGCCGTGTGCCTCACGGGTAGCGTGCGGATGTGTCAGCCGAGCCCCGTCCCACGCCAGCGCCAGATCGTGATTCGATCGAGCTGTCGGTGCCACTTCGAACGGAGTATGCAGCGACGGTCCGCACGCTGGCAGCGTCACTCGGTGCCGATGCAGGGTTCTCGGTCGACGAACTCGACGACCTCCGTTTGGCGTTGAGCGAGGTGTTCTCCGCGCTCGCCGAGGCCGACGACATCGGTGGGCGACGCCCGGGCGGAGGTGTCGTTTCGGGTGGGCCAGCGGCAAGCTCGCATCGAGCTGCGAACCGACCAGCCCGCCGTGCAACTCGACGACCTCGCGCTCGGAATCCTCCGGTCGGTCACCGACGAGTTCACGATCGACGGCAACACATTCGTTCTCGTGAAGCAGGCAACCGAGACCGCTGCCAACGCGCCGATCTCATGAGCGCAACGTCCGACACGGGCGACTTCGACGATCTCGAGTTGTTCCGCACACTGGCGACCACGAAACGTCGGTCTGTCCGCAACCAGCTCGTGGAACGGCACATGGGACTGGCTGCACACATCGCAGGGCGGTACCAGCGTGCCGGCTCGCGCGACGACGACCTCCGCCAGGTCGCGATGATTGGACTCGTGAAGGCCGTTGACCGGTTCGACCCGGACTACGGCTCGTCGTTCTCCGCATTCGCTGGGCGAACCATCGAAGGTGAGCTGAAGCGTCACTTCCGTGATCGCACCTGGACGGTGCGGGTACCCAGAAGCGCCAAGGAACTACACCTCCAGGTGCGGCGGGCGACCGACGAACTGGGCCACGCCCTCGGCCGATCTCCATCAGTCGATGAACTCGCCGACCATCTGCGCATCGATCGCGACGACGTGCTTCGTGGGTTGGCTGCGACGGCGGCGTACAACATCGGCACCCTCGATACAGCAACATCCGACAGCGATGTGGCAGTCGATCGCCAAGGGGTTCTCGCGACCAACGACCCAGGCTTTGACGACACCGAGGACCGGCACGTCGTCAACGAACTCCTCGACCGATTGCCGGAACGTGAACGCAACATCGTGCGACTGCGGTTCTATGAGCAGATGTCGCAGTCCGAGATCGGTGAGGCGATGGGAATATCGCAGATGCACGTGTCGCGGCTGCTCAGGCGATCCTTCGCTCAGATGAGGGAATGGATCGACGACCCCGAGGAGCTCGCCGAAGCGCTCGGTGGCGCTCAGTCGACGTTCAGCGACGCTGACGCCCGCGAGTAGACCACTCCGAGAAGTTCGCCGACGGTCGGGAACGGCCACATCGATCGTGCCAACTCGTCGACGGGCGTGCCTGCGTCGATGGCAGTCACCAGGGCCGCAGCCAAGATGTCGAAGCCGGCGCCGACTCCGTGCGCGGCCACGACTGCTCGCGTCGTGCGGTCGACCGCGATGGTCAGCACACCGTCGGCGAAGCTGTCGGTGAGCGACCGCGGTATGTCCGAGAGTGGAACCGACTCCCACAGCACGTCGTCACCCAGCTCGGACGGCACCGGTCCGATCGTGATGATGGGCGGGTCGGTGAACACGCAAGCCGGAACGACGACATCGTCGAATCTGCGCGGCCCGTTCCCGACGAGCGCACCGGCGACGATCCGTGCCTGATGATTCGCCAGGTGGGTGTATTCACCGAAGCCGGCAACATCACCGATCGCCCACACCGAGCCGTCGGCATGCACGCGCCCGTCGGTGGCGACGCTCAACGGTTCGGATTCGTCCACCCCCACGGTGGCGAGCCCGATGCCTGCGGTGCGCGCTTGCGTGCCGGTCGCGATCAACAGGCGATCGGCGTCGAGACAGGCTCCGCCCTCGAACCGGACGCGAATTCCACCCCCACGACGTGCGACGCCGAGTACCTCCACACCGCGCCGGACCTGTATTCCGCTGGCTCGAAGCGAGTCATCGACGATCGATCCGATCGGGCTGGGCAAGTGTGGGAAAGCTGCGGGATCGGCATCGAGAAGGTGGACCTCGGTACCGAATCGTGCGTAGATCGTGGCGAGCTCGCAGCCGATCACACCGCCTCCGAGAATGGCCAAACGGGTCGGGCGGTCAGGTGAGGTCATCGCGTCGGCGCTGGTCCAGCACCGATCGCCGATCGAGTCGAGACCGTGAATCGGTGGAATCACGGGCCGTGACCCGGTGGCCAGCACGATGTGGTCGGCCGCGTACTTGCGACCAGCGGCCTCGATGCGTCCAGGTCCGGTGATCACGGCACGCTCGCGTACGAGCGACGCTCCTCGACTCGTGAGGTCGGCGGCGTGGCTGTGGTCATCGAGGTGTTCGGCGATCTCGGCTCGACGTCGCACCGCTTCGCTCCACGAATGGCCGGTCGCGGCGTCATGCAGCATCGCCTTCGTCGGCATGCACGCAACGAACGGGCATTCACCACCGACGAGGTGGTCTTCGAAGACAACCACGCTCATCGACGTGTCGGCGAGTTCGGCGACCAGCGTCTCGGCAGCGGTGCCACCTCCGATGATGGCGACGTCGGTGTGCGTCGGTGTGGTCACGTCTGGTCGATCGAGGTCGGCCCGCCGGAGCGATGAGTCAACTCCTCGGCCTGCTGTTCGGAGGAGGTCCTGGTGTTGTCGTGAACGCTCATGGTCGGCCGATACCCAGAGTGGACTGGTTCGAAACGGGGCCTTCCGGGTTTGACGTGCGGCGATCCCGGGTACTGCGGACGGCATGAGCAACTCCACCATCGACCGCACCGAAACTGCATCCACCGCTGCGACGACGCAGGGCCCGAAGACCACGGTTGCCGGAATGTCGAGCGACGCAACGGTCGCTGTGATCGCAGCGCTCCAGGAGCGCCTCGTCGCCACGTTGGATCTGCAGCTCACCCTCAAGCACGTTCACTGGAATGTGGTGGGCATGAACTTCATTGCCATCCACGAGATGCTGGACCCGCAGGTCGACGCAGTCAGACTCCAATCCGACGAGATCGCCGAACGCATCGCCACCCTCGGCGGAGTACCGCTGGGGACCCCTGGGGCGATCACCGAACGGCGCAGCTGGTCCGACTACGACCTCGGTCGTGCACCGACCGTGCAACACCTGGTCGCCCTCGACAACGTGTACTCGGGTGTGATCGGCGACCATCGGGTGGCGCTCGAGGAGATCGGACGACTCGATCCCGTGTCTGAAGACCTGGTGATCGGCCATCTGCGAGATCTCGAGCAATTCCAATGGTTCGTGAGGGCGCACTTGAAGGACGCCACCGGCGACGTCGTACATCGAACCACCTACGACAAGAGCTGACCCGCACCCACCGCAACACCGGTGGACACCCGAGGGCGTGCTCATCACCCGATCGGGTGATGTGCACGCCCTCTGAGTTGTTGTCACGCTCAGAGAGGTACATTTCCCGGATGACCGCTTCGCCGAATCGACTGGTGATCACCGATCGGGGACCATGTTCGATCGTCGTCAGCGGCGAGATCGACGCCCACTCGGCGCCGGAGCTCGCCGGCCGGCTGCATGACTGCACTGCCGTTGATGACGACATCGTCGTCGACCTGGCGGCGGTGACGTTCATGGATTCGAGCGGATTGCGTGTGCTGATCGACGTACACCAGCGCACCCAGCGCGCACCACACGGTTTGGTGCTCCAGTCGCCGAGCGCGTCAGTGGTGCGGTTGCTCGAGGTTGCCGGTCTCGACGATCACTTCACCGTCACGAGCTGATCAGCGCGCCTGCGTGGACCGCAGCGATCTCCCCAACGCCTCGAAGCGTTCGCACTCGTCAGCACTCCAACGGCTTGTCGAAGCAGTTTCGAACGTGGCTTCGACCGCCTGGTCGATCGGGGCCACCGGGCCGGGAAGGTTGCGTCGCACCACTTCGGATCTCACGACGCCGAGCGTGTTGATGATCGACGACATCACCTCGGGGTCTTCCGCTCCGTACCGGCGGATCGGTCCGATCGAGCGGGCAAGGTAGGCCGCGTGGGTCGGCCTCACCACGACCACGGATCGTCCATCACTGTCGAACCGGCCGGGAGGCGCCGGCCGTTCCCAGATGGCGAGCAGCACATTGCCGATGTGCACGATCACGTCGGTTGCCGTCGTTGGATCGTTGACGCCCGGCGACAATGCCCGCACGGCGATGTCGGTCAGCTGCACCAGACCGAATTCCACGTCCTGCTGCATCGTTCGGCTGTCGCCCACCGCGAACGCCCCGAGCAACTCGTCGCGGCACCCATCGTCGAGCGGCGACGACGCATCGACCCAGATCAGCGGCGAACCCGCTGGCACGAAGCCTCCGATGCTGACCGGGACGAACCCTGTTGCGCCATCGGGCAGTGCGGCGAGAATCATGCGCTCGTCGATCTGTTGGAGCCATCCGGCCTTCATGGTCTCGACGGCCACGGCATTCGACGGGATGTCGGGCGAGTTCGTCGCTTCGGAACTCGGAACGTACTCGGGTAGCTGCCCCGCCGGGATCGCGTCGTTGCGGGAGACGACACCGATCGTCTCAGCGGCGACCCGGTCGGCGACGGAGCCGACCCTGACGCTCTGGGTGAGGTGATCGACGGAACGCACGACCGCGACCAGTGAGATCACCCCGAGTGCCACCGCGACCAGCACGGTGATGTGCGGAACGATCGGGGCGGTGTCGTCATCTCCGACGTCGCGAGTCGATCGCAGGGCGAGGAGGCAGAAGACCGTCGTGCCCAGCACGATGCCCAGGGCATGTTGCAACTTGCGATTCCCCAGCCAGTCGCGCAACGTTCGCGGCGAGAACTGCGAGCTGGCCAACTGCACCGCCACCAACATCATCGACAACAGCAGAGTGATCGACGTGATGAGACCGCCTGCCATTGCGGAGAAGACCGATCGTGCGCTGTCGACCGTGGTCTCGAGCCACGTGGGAATCTGTTGATCGTTGAGTGCTCGGTCGACGACGAGCAGGACTTGGACGAGCACGATTGCCGCCACCACGTACAGCATCGGAATGAACGACAACCGGTGGCGGACCCGATCGGCGATCTGCCGCAACCGGACCAAGCCCAGTTTCCCACTCAAGGTGCGAACCAGCGTCGAGTGCTCGCTCAGAGCCATCGGCTCGCCACATCCGACAGCCGCTCGCCGGCTCGCTGGAGCAGTCCTCGTTCAGCCCAGTCGGCTGGGTCGATCAGCTCCGACGAGCGCAGGTCGTCATCGAGGTGGGTATCGAGGATGTCGACCAGGCCCGGGTCGAACAGGATGACGTTCGCTTCCTCGTCGAACTGGGTCGAGCGACGGTTGAAGTTGGCCGAACCCACTGTCGCCACCACCCCGTCGACGGTCATCACCTTGGCGTGCATCATCGAGATCGAATACGCACGGACGTCGACCCCTGCGTCGAGAAGCGCGGAGTAGGTGGCCTCACCGGCGAACCTGACGAACCGCTTGTCGGCGTGTTCGCCGGGCACGAGCACGGTGACGGCCACTCCACGGGCAACTGCGTCCCGGAGAGCCCTCATCAACCGATCGTCCGGATTGAAGTACGCCGTCGCCAGCGTGATGCGTTGCTCGGCGCAGGTGATCAGCGTCAGCATCAGCCGCCACATCTCGCTGGCACCGGTCTCGGCGGAACCGCGGATCACCGACATGGTCGTCGGCCCAGGCTGTCGCTCCGAGACGGGGTGCTCGACGCTGGGGTCGAATCCGTCGTCGCACTCGTCGGCCCAGTTGTCGATGAAGCCGGCCTGGAGCCCGGCCACAGCGGGACCCTCGATGCGCAGGTGCGTGTCGCGCCACTCGTTCTCGTTCCGGGCGTCGCCGTCCCATTCGTCGGCGATTCCGACACCGCCGGTGAACCCGACCGCAGAATCGCAGATCAGCAGCTTTCGATGTGTGCGATGGTTGGCAGACCCGAGCTCGGTGTCGTCGACGGGGCGGAACCATCGCACATCGCAGCCCGCCTGCTCCATCTCCTCGACGAGTTCGTCGCGGACCTTTCGGGCACCCACCGCATCGAGCAGTACGCGTACTCGACATCCGCGCTGTGCTGCCCGAGCCAATGTCGAAGCGAAACGTTCAGCGATCTCGCCCTGCCAGTAGACGAACGTGACGAGATCGACGGTCGTCTGCGACGCGTCGATTGCGTCGAGCATCGAGGGGAAGATCTCGACACCGTTGCGAAGGACCTGCACGAGATTGCCTTCGGTCGCCGGAGTCCCCATGATCGATTCGAGACGGCGCCGCCAGGCCTGAGCGGCGAGCGCCTGATCGGCGTTCACGCCGAGCCGATTCGTCGTCGAATGGGTACGCAGGCGCGGCACGGCTTCATGACGGGGCCCGTACCCCATTCGGGTGAGAACAAACCGCGTCGCCTCGGGCAGACAGCGATTGTTTGGAACGGCGTCACTTCGGGCACCCCCTTGCCATGACCACGACACAGAACGATGCCACACCGACGTTGTCACACGAACCAACAGCCGCGCTTCCCGAGTCGGTCGGACCGCTGCGCCGCGTCGCAATCGCCACCGACGAAGACGACGAAGCGCTCGCCAGAGTTCGGCAAGTGGCGCTCGGGCTTGCACGCTCCAATGGTTTCGAGGTGGTGCTGTACGACCGTTCGAACGAACGATGGACGGACCACCCGCACCCGACCGGGCCGGTGACTGCCGACGGTCTGGCCGGCGGCGATCGGGAGCATCTGGTGCGCCAGTTGCGAGAATTCGAGGAGGCAGGCGTGACCGCGTCGGCGTGGCTCGCCACGGTGCCTGCGCTCACGGCGATGCTCGACTTGCTGCAAGCGGTCGAGATCGATGCGGTACTGCTGCCCGAGCAGCTCGATGAACCGAAGATGATGGATCGCTTGCAGCCCGGCAAGACCGCACCGACGATGGTGCAGCGGATCGCCGAGCTCAGCCTCGAGCACCCGCCGGTGGTGCTGTCGGTTCCCGAGGATGGTCCCATCGTGATCGCCGAGTTCGGTGGAGCAGATCGATGAGCGCCCTCGACACGGTGTCGACCGGAATCGACGGTGCGAGCACGGTCATCGACCGCATCGACGTGGATCGCGTCGCCGGCATCGTGGCCGACCTCGCCACGGCCGACGTCGCCACCACCGCTGCCGCGGCGGCCGGGCAGGTTGTCGACCAGGTGGTGACCGCAGTGGAGTACACCCGCCGCTCGAATCGAATGACCCAGATCGCTGTTGCGGCAGGGCTCGCGACGCTGCTGGCCACTGGTCTGTTCTTCATCCGTCGCCGGACCACGAACACGACGGTTTCCGGGGCCTCGTTGGAGGATCAGACCCGCGCAGGAGGGGCTGCGAGTCCGAACTGATCGGCCGCGAGCGCCGCTCGAGTTCGGTTCGGCACGTCGAGTTTGCGAAAGAGATTGCGAACGTGCGTCTTCACGGTGTCGACCGACAGGTACAGCTCTCCGGCGATCTCTCGATTGGATGATCCCCGTGCGATCAGAGCAAGGACCTCGCGCTCGCGTTCGGTCAACACCATCGGCGCAAGCTCGTCACGAGTCGGATCGAGTCCGAGCGGTTCGCCCCGGTGCACACGCTCCAAGGCGTCGACGAGCCGCTCACCGGTCTCCGACTTCATGATGACGCCGTCGATGCGCAGCAGTGTGATGTCGTTGAGAAATGCTGTCGGTGCATCCCAGGTGTAGAGCACGACCTTGCCGATGTCGCCGTCGGCGAGCATCTCCCTGACGCGTTCGAGTGCATGTCTGCGCCCGGCGAACGTGTCGAAGAGCGCGATGTCCGACCGGCCGTCCGGGGTGCCACCCGCAACCGTTTCCACGATCACGACCCGATCGTCGAACGGGCGCAGCATCTCACGGAGCCCTTCGACGATGATCTGGTAGTCGTTCACCAGAGCGACTCGAATCGGCGCGCCGGCTTCGGTCGAAGTTGGACGAGATCCGGCAGAGGTCACTGCCAGATCATTCCCGATCGATGCCTGGGGAAACGCCGGAATCGAATGAGTTGCGAGCTCACTCGACGAAGCGGCGGACCCGGGCGCGCTTGCCACGCATCGTGGTCGATTGCATCGTGTCGATGACGTGCTCGACGGACGCCTCGGGCACCCCGACCACCGAGAAGGCATCGGAAATGCGGATCGGGCCGATGTCGCGCCCGACCAGTCCTGTCTCGTTGGCGATGGCACCAACGAGGTCGCCCGGACGTACACCAGCCTTGCGGCCGAGGCTGACGTGGACGAAACCGGTACCGGCGCCGCCACCCTTGTGGCCCTTGCCGCCGCGATCCTTCTCACCGGCGTTGCGACCCTTGTTCTTGTCGAACTTCTTCTTGCCGTCGTTGGGCTTTCCGCGCAAGCGGTCGGACGCGTCGGGGATTTCGAGTTCGTCGATCGTGGCGCCCCGCGACTCGTGGACGAGCTTGATGGCGGCCAGAGCTATGTTGCGATCGCTGTCCTCGCCTGCCATCGCATGGAGCACCGTGTTGAAGTCTTCGAGGTCGACAGAGGTCAATGCCTCCCGGATGGCGCTGACGGTCATCTCGATCTGGCGTTCGCGCAGATCTGCCACCGTCGGCACCTTGGAGATCTCGAACTTCTGCTTCGTCAGCCGTTCGATGTTCTCCAGGCCGCGCCGCTCACGCGGTTCGGCCAACGTGATGGCAACACCTTCACGCCCGGCGCGCCCGACGCGCCCGATCCGGTGCACGTAGCTCTCGGCTGCAGACGGCACGTCGTAGTTGACGACGTGGGTCAGCGTGTCGATGTCGAGTCCGCGGGCGGCGACGTCGGTGGCCACCAGCAGTTCGGCCGTGCCGTCGCGCAGGCGTGACATCACCCGGTCGCGCTGGGCCTGGTCCATGCCACCGTGGAGCGCCTCGGCGCGATAACCACGACCGTTCATGGTCACCGTGAGCTGGTCGACCTCGGTGCGGGTGCGGCAGAACACCAACGCCGACTTGGGTGCCTCGATGTCGAGGATGCGGCCCAACGCCGACGGCTTGTGCGGACGCTGCACCACGTAGACCACTTGGCGCACGAGCGCCTTCACTCCCGGTTCGGCGTCGGGTCGTCCGATCGTGATGCGCTGCGGGTTGCGCTGGTATCGCTTGGCGATGGAGATGATCCGCTTCGGCATGGTGGCCGAGAACAGGACGGTCTGGCGATCGTCGGGCGTGCTCTCGAGGATCGACTCGATGTCGTCGGTGAAGCCCATGTCGAGCATCTCGTCGGCTTCGTCGAGGATCACCGTCTGGATGGCGTCGAGAGCGAGTGAACCGCGTCCGATGTGATCGAGCGCACGTCCGGGTGTGGCGACGACGACGTGGGCGCCACGGTCGAGTGCTTGGAGCTGCCGCCCGATCGGCTGACCACCGAACACCGGCACCACCTTGATGCCGAGCTTGGCGCCGTACTTGAACATGGCCTCGCTCACCTGCACGGCGAGCTCGCGGGTCGGAACGAGCACGAGCACCTGCGGCACGCGTCGTGACGCGTCGATCATCTGCAGCGCCGGCAGCGCGAACGCCGCAGTCTTGCCGGTGCCGGTCGCGGCCTGGCCGAGGAGATCCTGGCCGGTGAGGAGCAGCGGGATGGTTTCGCGCTGGATCGGTGTCGGCTCTTCGTAGCCGAGTTCGTCGAGTGCCGCGAGCAACTCGTCGCGCAGACCGAGGTCGGCGAACCCGTTCCGAGTCGGTCTCGGGCCCTCCTCGGCTCGAGTCCCGCGCCGTCATCTTCGACGACGGCGCGTCATGGGGTGTTTCGTCGACCGCATCGTGCTGGTCGTGAGTGGTGTCGTGGTCGTCGTTCATCGCGTGCTCCTGCAGGGGGAATTGACCAACGATACGAACACCGTGCGCCGTATCGCACAGAATGTTCCATGGCCTACATCTCCGACCGGGTCGCCCACGACGCCGACGCACACATCATGGAGCCGCCGAACTGGCTGCGCGACCATGCCGATCCCGACATCCGCGACCGGATCGAACGGCCCGGCTACGCCAACGAACTCGCCCAGACCGGCGACGGCGAACACGGCGGCGACCAGGATCGCATCGATGCCGTGTTCGAGCGCTTGACCGAACGACACCGCACCGACGAGTTCCTCGCCAACGAGGACGTCGAGGTGATGAACCGCAAGAACTTCGCGGCCACCGGCTCATTTCTCGCCGAGGATCGCCCGCGGGTGCTCGACTTCATCGGCGTGCAGAGCCAGCTGATGTTCAACACCTTCCACAACAGCCGGTTGTATCAGTGGGAGCACCAGCCCGATCTCGACCTCGCATACGGCACCGCCCGAGCCCACAACCGGGGGATGATCGAGTTCTGCTCGGTCGATCCGCGTCTGCTGGCCACCTGCTACGTGCCGCTCGTCGACTTCGATCGGGCCCGTGCCATGGCCGGCGAGGCGATCGAGATGGGTGCCGCTGCGCTGCTCGTGGCGTCGGGGTGCCCGGCGGGTCACTCGCCGTCGCACCGCTCGCTCGATCCGGTGTGGCGCCAGGCCGAGGAAGCAGGTGTCCCGATCGTGTTCCACGTCGGCGGCACCGGCGACCTGATCGACCCGGCGTACTTCCAGAACGGGTTGCCGATCCCCGCTGACTTCCACGGCGGGGCGGAGAACTTCCGCTCGGTCGACTACATGGCGATCCCGTTCCCGCCGATGCAGACACTGGCCACGCTGATTTTCGACGGTGTGCTCGACCGGTTCCCGAACTTGCGCATCGGCGTCATCGAGCAGGGCTGCATCTGGCTGCCGAGCTGGCTGAAGCAGATGGAATCGGCGATGGACGCCTTCGGCCGCCACGAGGAACGCCTCCAGCAGCTCTCGATGCGCCCCGGAGAATTCGTCGAACGCCAGGTGCGCGTCACGCCGTACCCGACCGAAGATGTCGGCTGGGTCACCGACCAGATCGGCCCGAACGTGTTGCTGTTCAACACCGACTACCCGCACGTGGAGGGCGGCCGTCGACCGTTCGAGCGATTCGAGAAGAGCCTCGGCGACCGTTCGGAAGCGATCCGCCAACGGTTCTACGCCGACAACTTCATCGACCTGATGGGCTCCGCCGTCGCCGCCCTCGTCTGACAACGGCGGTCTTGACGAGCTCACCGATCGCGAGCGCGACCGCACCGACGAAGCCGGCATCTGTCGGGTACTGCGTTCGGTCGGACGCGGGTGTGGGTAGACAGACAGGATGAGCAACGATGACCAGCACCTGGTTGCGACCTACCGAGTTCAACTGACGCCATCGTTCGGGTTCGCTGACACGATCGGGATCCTCGATCACCTCGTGCGGCTCGGGGTCAGCCACCTGTACCTGTCGCCGGTCGCCGAGGCCGCGCCGGGCAGTCTCCACGGCTACGACGTGATCGATCACACCGTCGTGCGCACCGATTTCGGCGGCGAGTCGGGACTGTCCGATCTCCTCGATGCAGCTGGATCCCACGGGCTCGGCGTGGTGATCGACCACGTGCCGAATCACATGGCAGCCGCCGAGGCGCACCTGAACCCTTGGTGGTGGGAGATGCTCCGTGACGGACCGGCCTCGCCGGCTGCGGCATGGTTCGACGTCGACTGGGCCGCCACCGACGGCCGCGTGCTCGTGCCCAAGCTCGGCGATCCGCTCGACGACGTGCTCGCTGCCGGCGGCATCACGATCGGCGACGGAGACCTGGGCCCGGAGGTCCGGTACGGACCCCTGCGCTTTCCGCTCGCATCCGGCACCGAGTCGCTCCCGGTCGCTGATGCGCTCGAACGGCAGCACTATGAGCTGATGTGGTGGCGCGACCCACGACGCAATGTTCGACGGTTCTTCACGATCGACGATCTCGTCGCCGTGCGCGCCGAGAACCCGGACGTGGCGGAGGTGATCGACACCATCCCGGCTCGTCTCGCCGACCACCCGGCCTTCGCCGGCGTGCGCGTCGATCATGTCGACGGCCTCGCAGATCCCGAGGCCTACCTCCATGGACTCCGCCGGCGCATCGGCGACGATCGCTGGCTGCTCGTCGAGAAGATCCTCGCCCCGGCCGAGACGTTGGCACCCTCGTGGCCTGTCGACGGCACGACCGGCTACGAACACATCCGCGCCACCGAGCACGCCTTCCTCGACCCCGCTGCCGAGCAGCCCCTCACCACGCTGTGGACCGACCTGACCGAGGATCACCGCAGCTTCGCCGACATCGAGGATCAGGCGAGGCGTGAGGTGTTGGACGGCGGACTCCGCCCCGATCTCGACCGTCTGGTGCGTCTCGTCGTCGGAGACGTCGGCAAGGCCCAAGAGGCCGCTGACGTCGGCGAACGGGTGCGCCAGGCGCTCGTCGAGCTGACGATCGGAGTCCACCGCTATCGCACCTATCTCCCCGACGACCCAGCGTCGCTCGTCGAACTCGACAGTGCGCACCAGCGGGCGCTCGAAGTTCGCGGCGACCTCGCGGAGGCAGCTCGACCACGTCGTCGACCAGATCCGCTCCCGACCGGACGTGGCCACACGCTGGGAACAACTGACCAGCCCGGTGATGGCCAAGGGGGCCGAGGACCGCGCCTTCTACCGGTATCTCCGTGCCCCTTCACTGTGCGAAGTCGGTGGCTCGCCGGGCGCCTTCGCCCTCCCGGTCGACGAGTTCCATCGGGAGAACGCCGACGTGCAACGGCTCACGCCGATGACGATGCTCGCTGGGACGACACACGACACCAAACGATCAGAGGGCGTGCGCGCCCGTTCGTTGGCTCTCGCCGAGATCGCCGACGACTGGAGTGCGGTCGTGCGCCGATGGATCGAGCGGCGTGACTCGCACGGTCTCGATGCCGCCACGGTGATGCTCGCTCTCCACACCGCAGTCGCAGCGTGGCCGATCGACGCCGACCGTCTGGGCGAGTACCTCGTCAAGTCGGCACGCGAGGCTGACGAGCACACTGCATGGACCGCTGTCGACGACGTCTACGAAGCAGCGCTGCGGACACATCGCCGAGGAGCTCGAGGCCGAACTGCTCGACGATCCCTCCGACGACGGTCTCGGTGGCATCGTCCAGCGCGTGCTGCGCCCTGGCTGGGCGGCCTCGCTGGGCCTTCTCGCCGTTCGCCTCACGGCGCCGGGTGTGCCCGATCTGTACCAGGGCACCGCATCGTTCACGTACTCGCTGGTCGACCCCGACAACCGGGTCGAACCCGACTGGGACGAGCGGCGAGCACTCGTCGATGCCGCCGATGGCCTCGATGGCCCTGCTGCGTGGCTCGGCGACGAGATCGAGGCCGCCAAAGCCGTGGTGATCACCCGCACGCTCGCGCTACGCCGGCGTCGTGCGACGGCGTTTGGCACGACCGCCGGCTACCTCCCGCTCGTGGTCAGCGGCTCGGGCGCCGACCGGGTGATGGCGTTCGCCCGCACGGCTCGAGACGAAACGGGTGAACAGGCGCACGTGATCACGGTGGTCGCGATGCGATCGGCCGACTCGCCGTGGGGTGACACCGCGATCGAGCTGCCCGAGGGAAGCTGGAGCAACGTTCTGGTCGGAGATGCCGATGTGGTCGCCGGTGGTGGCACTGTCGCTGTCGGCCGATGGCTCGACGCGTTCCCTGTCGCCGTCCTCGACCGCAACGATCTCTGATCGATCAGGAGATCTGGGATTCGACGCAGTGAACACGCAACGCCGGATCTCGAGCGCGTCCTCGATGGTCTTCAATCCAGGCCACATGGGGAACGCGCGCCAGTTCGGGAGTCTCGATCTCAGCCACGCTCGAACACGCTGAGCCGAGCCGACCAGGCGCTCACCGACGGTGCCTCGGATCCGTTGCCACCCCACCGTTCGTCACCGGTGTCGAACACGATGGCGTCGGCGGGGTTAGGTGCGGGGTGTTGCACCGTCGCGTCGGAGAAGTTGAAGCTCAGCGACGCCGTGATGCCTGGGAGCGAACGGACCACGAAGACGGCGTCATCGACGATCGACACGTGCTGCTGTGCTGCCGGATCGGTGAGCACCGGATGCTCGCGTCGGACTCGGAGCAACTCGGTGTAGAGCGCGAGACGCCGCGGGTCGCGTTCGGCGATCGTCGGGTCGAGCACGGCACCGGCGAACGTCGCTGGGTCACCGGGGTCGGCAACCTCGCCGCTGCCGACCGAGTCGGCGAACTCTCGACGCCGTCCTCGACGAACGGCCTCGACCAGGTCGGGGTCGCCATGGTCGATGAAGTACGGGAATGGTGCGGTCTCGCCGTACTCCTCGCCCATGAACAGCATCGGCGTGAACGGCGACAGCAGGATCGCGGCAGCCGCGAGGCGGTGACGTGGATCGTCGGCCGACGCATCGCTGAGCAACCGGGCCCCGGCTGGGGTGTTGCCGACGTGGTCGTGGTTGGTGTCGAACACGATGAAGCGGCGATGGTCGATGTCGTCGGCGGGTGCGCCGTGGCGACGATCGAAGCCGGCGGAATACTGGCCCGAGTACACCCAACGTCGGTCCCAGGCGACTGGCAATGTCGGCGGCGCCGGAGTAGTTGGCGTAGTACTCGTGACGGTCGCCGGTGAGCGCAACTCGCAGCGCGTGGTGGTAGTCGTCGTTCCACACGGCGTCACACCCCCACCCGTGTTCGGCGGCTGACCTCACGATCCGAGGATCGTTGGACGAACTCTCGATCGTGACGAGTGCGGTCCGTCCGGCAGCGCCAGCGGCGGCGTGGACCGCAGCCGTCAGCTCCTGCACGAAGGTCGTCGGTGTCGGGTCGACGATCGCATGCACGGCATCGAGTCGGAGCCCGTCGAGATGGAAATCGGTGATCCAACCGACTGCGCTCTCGATGAAGAACCGGCGTACGTGATCGCTCCCGGCGCCCGACACGTTCATCGCATCGCCCCACGGCGTGCGGTAGGCGTCGGTGAAGTACGGACCGAAGCTCCCCAGCACGTTGCCCTCGGGCCCCATGTGGTTGTACACGACATCGAGCACCACAGCGAGACCCACGGAGTGCGCCGCGTCGACGAATCGGGCCAATCCCTCGGGTCCGCCGTACGACTCCTGCACGGCGGATGGGAACACTCCGTCGTAGCCCCAGTTGCGAACGCCGGGGAACGCTGCCACGGGCATGATCTCGATGGTCGTGATCCCCAACGCGACCAGTCGGTCGAGCTCGGTGATCGCCGAGTCGAACGTTCCCTCGGCGGTGAACGTGCCGATGTGCACCTCGTAGAGCACGGTGTCGGCCAGGTCGATGCCGGTCCAGTCGTCGTCAGTCCAGCGCAACGTTGTTTCGTCGACCACTGCCGATGCGCCGCGGACTCCGTCGGGCTGCCACCGAGATGCGGGATCCGGCAATTCGACACCGTCGACGACGAACCGGTAGCGCTCGCCGTGGCCGACCCCCTCGACCGCGGTCGGTCCAGTACTCGCCGTCGCTGATGGAGCGATTGGTGTCTGACACCAATCGTCACATCGACGGTGGCAGCGTTCGGTGCCCACACCACGAACCGGGTGCCGCCATCGACGACCGTCGCGCCGAGCCGGGCGGTCTCGACCACGGCTAGGCCTCTGGCGCCAGGAACACGGCGCCGAGCGGCGGCAGGCTCAGCACGACCGACTGGTGGAAACCGTGTGAGTCGACCGGCACGGTGTCGACACCACCGAAGTTCCCGATGCCGCTGCCACCGAACACGTCGGCGTCCGTGTTCAGCAACTCCGACCATCGACCGAATGCCGGAACTCCGAGTCGGTAGTTGTGACGCGGCGTCGGCGTCGCGTTCATCACCACCAGCACCGGTCGCCCGTCACCGGTCGGGTCCTTGCGCAGCCACGCGTACACGCTCTGATCGGTGTCGGCGCCCTCCACCCACTGCAACCCTGCGGGGTCGCTGTCGCCACGATGCAGCGACGGTTCGCTCGCATACAACCGGTTGAGGTCGGCGAGGCACTCACGAACACCGCGGTGACCGTCGGCGTCGTGAAGCGACCAGTCGAGCGTGCTCTCGTGGTTCCATTCGGAACGGGTCGCGAGTTCGCAGCCCATGAACAGCAGCTTCTTGCCTGGTTGCGCCCACTGCATCGCGTACAGCAGCCGGAGATTGGCGAACTGTTGCCAGTCGTCGCCGGGCATCTTCGCCAACAGCGAGCCCTTGCCGTGGACGACTTCGTCGTGGCTGAGCGGCAGCACGAAGTGCTCGCTCGATGCGTACACGGATCGGAACGTGATCTCACCGTGATGCCAGCGACGATGGATTGGATCCTCGGCGAAGTAGGCGAGCGTGTCGTGCATCCAGCCCATGTCCCATTTGAAGCCGAATCCGAGCCCGCCGATGTAGGTCGGGCGGCTCACCATCGGCCACGACGTCGACTCCTCGGCGATCGTCGCAACGTCGGGGAACTCGCCGTACACCGCCTCGTTGAGCTCACGCAGGAACACGATCGCGTCGAGGTTCTCGCGCCCACCGAACTCGTTCGGGATCCACTCACCCTCGTTGCGCGAGTAGTCGAGGTACAGCATCGATGCAACCGCATCCACTCGCAGACCGTCGACGTGGTAGCGGTCGAGCCAGCACATCGCACTGGAGATCAGGAACGAGCGGACCTCGTTGCGGCTGTAGTTGAAGATCGCCGAGTTCCAGTCGGGGTGATAACCCTGGCGAGGATCGGCGTGCTCGAACAGGTGGGTTCCGTCGAACTCGTAGAGGCCGTGCGTGTCGTTGGGGAAGTGCGACGGCACCCAGTCGAGGATCACCCCGACGCCACGTTGGTGCAGACGATCGATCATCGTCATCAGGTCGCGTGGCGTGCCGTAGCGGGCGCTCGGGGCGAAGAACCCCGTGGTCTGATAGCCCCACGACCCGTAGAACGGGTGCTCCATGATGGGGAGGAACTCGACGTGGGTGAACCCGTGGGCGAGCACATGGTCGGCGATCGGATCGGCGAGTTCGTCGTAGCGCGGGAAACGTTTGCCGTCGGTGACGTGGCGGCCCCACGACCCGAGGTGCAACTCGTAGATCGAAATCGGGGCGTCGAGCGCGATTCGCTCGGCACGGCCCGCCATCCAGTCGTCATCGCCCCACTCGTGGTCGAGGTCGGCGATCACGGAGGCGATCGACGGTGTGTCCTCGGTGGCTGCGCCGACGGGGTCGGACTTCTCGACCACCGCACCCTCGGACGTGGTCACGCGGTAGACGTACGAGTCGCCGATTCCGGCGCCGTCGACCCAGCCGGTCCAGACCCCCGACTCGGTGGGTCCGAGTGGACGTTCGTGCTCCCACCCGTCGAACGATCCCGTCACGGCAACCGCCCGGGCGTTCGGCGCCCACACTGCGAAGTGCGTGCCGCCGTCAGTGGGTTGCGCACCGAATCGGCGATGGAGGTATCGATGGGTGCCCTCGTTGAAGAGGTACCGGTCGAGTTCGGTGGCGCTCGCCGCCTCGACGGGCTGATCGGAGGGCACCTCGACCTTCGAAGCGTTGGTCGCTGTGTTCTTGTTGTCCTTGGTGGTCATGTCGGGGTCCTTCCCAGGATCGAGAGTCGTCGTTGTACCGCTGGATCGGCGAGCACGTCGGAGGTCGGCCGGTCGAGGCGTCGCGCCCAGAGACCTGGCACGACGCGACCAGGCAGGTTGTGCGGTCGGGTCTCTCCGATCAGGTCGTCGAGATCGGCTTGCACGAGGTAGGCGTCGCTCGCCGCGAGACGGATCAGCATTTCGTCGACCACGTCGTCCCACTGGGCGTCGATCTGGCGTCCGTGTGCCGCGCCGAGGCGCTGGCGATACCCCGCCGTGTCGCTGGTGGCGACGAGGTCGGCAATGGGTTCCATGTCGTGGGTGCGGATCCCGGCGACCGTTCGGGCGGGAATGCGCGTGAGCGGGTCGTCGTCCATGTGGAACTGTTCTTCGTACATGCCCAGAACGTCCCAGCGTTGGAATGCGTCGGACACCTCGGTTGGCACGGTACCGAGATCCTCACCGACGATCGTGAGCTGAGCGGCTGCTGCTGCGGCTGCAATCACTGCGAGCATCTCCTCGCGCGGGTACCGCACGTAGACGCCGTCGGTTGCCGAACTCCCGTCGGGCACCCACCACAGACGGTGGATCGCCATGGCGTGATCGATGCGCAAGATGTCGGCATGGCGCCCGACCCGGTCGATCAGTTGGCGCCAGAGCCGGTAGCCGCTGGCGTGGAGCGCACTCGGGAGTGGCGGCGGGAAGCCCCAGTTCTGGCCGTCGCCGAAGAACGAGTCGGGAGGTGCGCCGACGCTCATCCGTGACGCGAACATCGATGGGTCGGCCCACACCTCGTAGCCGAGCGGATTCGACCCGATCGGCAGGTCGAGCGCGAGGGCTGCAGCATCGGGATCGTTGCGGATCGCTCCGAGTTGATGGTCGGCGAGGAACTGAGCGAGGAGATGTGAGCGCTCGACGATCTCGTCGCCACCGGCCTCGCGGGCGGCCTGGTACCGCGCGTAGGCGCCGACGTCTGGGTGACTGGTCGCAAAGGCGGTCAACTCGTCGAGCTGGGTGACGTCGAGGAGTTTCGCCGCGTCGATGAGTTGGAGACGTCGCCGTCGTGCCAGCGTGGCCCAGTCGACCTCGTCGCCTTGCTCGGGGACCGGCGCCGTCGGAAGGACGGCATCGTCGATGAAGACTTCGTTCCAGTGCAGTCGGCTGACCGGTGAGTAGGGGCTCGGGTCGTAGGGGTCGTCGAGAAACGTTGCGTAGAGCGGCAAGGTGGCCACCACGGCGAGACCACGCGACTTGGCGGTGCGGGCGAGCTCGTGAAGATGACGAAAAGACGGCAGGGGCTGATCGCGTTCCCACAGCGCGTAGGTGGGAGCGAACAGACAGCCCGTGCCGGCAAATCCTTCGTCGCGTGGCATGTTGGCAGGGGCGGCGACCACCACGGTCTCGCCGGGGCCCGCGGTCGAGATGAACTCGAGAACATGGCAGCCGTCGGGAAGGTCGTCGGGCAGCTCGATGATGTCGTGGTCGTCGCCGTGGCGCACCGTCAGCGACACCGGCGTGCCGTCGATGTCGATCGTCGCGTCGCTGACTGTTGCGGTGACCAGCACGGGGTTGCCTGGGCGGGCAAGGTGGAGCGGCGGCGTCGCCCGGGTCACGGCATCGGCTCGGAATCGGTCGGTCTCCAGTTCCTCGACGACGAGTTCCAAGGTCGCGTCGGGAGCGTGGTGGAGTTGGCCGGCGACGTCGTAGTAGTCGACCTGGACGCCCAGTTCCTCGGCGCGAGCGCGCAGTTGCTCGGTCACCGAGGTGCCGCCCGATCGAACATCTCCGAGATCGCGGTGAGCGGCCAGCTCGTCCATGCGGGACGGTTGGCCAGTTCGTAACGGACCTCGTACATCGCCTTGACCGCGACGTAGATGTCGAGCAGTAGGCGACGGTCGGCATCGTCGGCCGGGATCAGTTCGGTGCCGTCGAGGCCGGCGAAGTAGGTGTCGAGCATCTCGGCCTCCATGCGCCTGGTCCACGATCGTCGCCACGCATCGACCTGGTCACGTTCTCCCTCACCGATTCGCCCGCGTTCGATGGCGGTGTGTACCGCCATGCGTCCGGCGTAGTCCCACGACCGCACGAGGCCGGCGACGTCCGCCAGCGGTGAGCGCTTGATCGTCCGTTGCGCCATCGCGGCGCCCGGCTCGCCCTCGAAGTCGATGAACACGACATCGTGACCGGTCCAGAGGATCTGTCCGAGATGGAGGTCGCCATGGACGCGGATGCGTTTGGCATCGAGCTTGGTGGTGCGCAGTCGATCGAATCGATCGAACAGCTCGCTCGATCGAGCATCGAGCAGTTCGGCTTGCTCGCCGGCGTCGGTGTCGAGTGTGCCGCTGCGGCGGGCCCTGGTCAGGTCGCGTTGGGTCGCGCGGACCGAGTTGCGCAGCGTCTGCAGTATCGAGCGCTGCCAGAGCAGCGTGAACGACTCCGGCGCCATCGCGGAGGTGCCTGCGTCCCCGCCGGCGATGTCGGTGCGTGCAAGCGTGAGATGCAGTTCGGCGGTGCGTTCCCCGAGCAGTGCAGCGGTCGTTGCCCCGGTGTCGTCGTCACGATCGTCCATTGGGACACCGAGATCGATCGCGAGCCCGAGGTCGTCGAGCACCTTGACCCACAGATCGCTCTCGTGAGCGATGGCGTCATGGACGATCACCACGTTCGCCGGCAACGGTTCTCCCGCGAGGTCGATGTCGAGTGTCGCGGCGACGCGGGGAACCCGTTCGAAGCCGGCTGCGGACAGGTGAGTCGGAAGCTCGACGTCGGGGTTGAGGCCGGGTTCGAGACGCCGGACGAGCTTGGCGATCAGTGTGTTGTCGATGACAACCGACGAGTTCGACTGCTCGACGCCGAGCAGATCGACGTTGCGGGGGTCATCGGCAAGTTTGGCGAGCCGAGTCCGGCGGGGCTGGCCACGGAGTTCGCCGTGGCGTCCGGTGCGGATGCGCCGTCGCAGTGCGGCTCCCACGACCGCTGCGGCGCCACGCTGCTCGAGCATTGCGTCGATCAGCAGGGCCCCGTCGTCGAGCTGGGCGATCGCAGCGATCGCCTGCAGCCGCTCGCTTGCAGCCACCAGTTCGGCGCTGACTCGCAGCACCGGCACGGTGTAGCGCTGGTCGTCGCCTTCGGTGAACGACACGGTCACGACGAGCAACGCGATGTTGTCGTCGGTGTCGAGGACCACGGCGTCGTCGACGGAGACCTGTCGGATGGTCGCACCCTTGCCGGCGAACCAACGGCGGTGGGGAAGCCAGCGCTCGAGTGCGCGCCCGAGACCCGCCTTGCGACGGAGGACTTCGGGCATCGTGCCGGGCAGCGTCGGGAGGTCGACGGCTGCTCGTCCATCGGCGGCGCCGACCAGTGAGAACCAGAAGAATCCGTATGGAGCGAGGGTGACCTGATAGTCGTGGTCGCGAACGGGAGCGAACTGGTTCTGGCCGAACACCTCGACCGGTGTCGCACCTTGGAACTCGCGCAGGTCGAGTTCGACGTGTTGTGCGAGTCGCGACAGGTTGGCGACGCACAACATCGGCGGCTCACCGTCGAGACGTCGGATGAACGCCAACACGTGGGGGTTGTCGGGATCGAGGAACTCGATGTCACCACGGCCCAACACGCGATGCCGCGTGCGCAGCGTGATCAGCTGACGCATCCACGACAACAGCGAAGCCGGGTTGGCGTGCTGGTTCTCGACGTTGACGCTCTCGTAGTGGTATTCCTGATCGGTGATGAGCGGCAGATACAGCCGGTGCGGGTTCGCCGACGAGAAGCCGCCGTTTCGATCCGCGGTCCACTGCATCGGCGTACGCACGCCGTCGCGGTCGCCGAGATAGACGTTGTCGCCCATGCCGATCTCGTCGCCGTAGTAGACGACCGGTGTGCCGGGCAGCGAGAAGAGCACGGCGTTGAGCAACTCGATCTTGCGTCGATCGTTGCCGAGCAATGGCGCCAGCCGCCGCCGGATGCCGAGGTTGATGCGCATCTCGTCGTCGCGGGCGTACGCCCGAAGCATCATGTGGCGCTCTTCCTCGGTCACCATCTCGAGCGTCAACTCGTCGTGGTTGCGCAGGAACGTCGCCCACTGGCAGTTCTCCGGCGGGGTCGGCGTCTGGTCGAGGATGTCGATGATCGGCATCCGGTTCTCCGACTGCAGCGACATGAACAGCCGGGGCATCACGGGGAAGTGGAAGTTCATGTGGCACTCGTCGCCGTCGTCGGCTTCTGCTGCTGCCCCGAGCAGCGAGAACCAGAAGAAGCCGTAGGGGGCGAGCGTCACCTGGTAGTCGTGGTCGCGCACGGGGGCGAACTGGTTGTGGCCGAACACCTCGACTGGTGTCGCTCCTTGGAACTCGCGCAGGTCGAGTTCGACGTGTTGCGCCAGACGCGACAGGTTCGCAACGCAGAGCATCGGAGGTTCGCCGTCGAGGCGACGGATGAACGCCAGCACGTGGGGGTTGTCGGGATCGAGGAACTCGATGTCGCCACGGCCCAGCACGCGGTGCCGCGTGCGCAGCGTGATCAGCTGGCGCATCCACGACAGCAGCGAGGCCGGGTTGGCGTGCTGGGTCTCGACGTTGACGCTCTCGTAGTGGTACTCCTGATCGGTGATCAGTGGCAGGTACAGCCGATGTGGGTTCGCCGAGGAGAAGCCTCCGTTGCGATCCGACGTCCACTGCATCGGTGTGCGCACGCCGTCGCGGTCGCCGAGGTACACGTTGTCGCCCATGCCGATCTCGTCGCCGTAGTAGACGACCGGCGTGCCGGGCAGCGAGAACAGCACCGCGTTGAGGAGTTCGATCTTGCGGCGATCGTTGCCGAGCAACGGCGCCAGCCGCCGCCGGATACCGAGGTTGATGCGCATCTCGTCGTCACGGGCGTACGCCCTCAGCATCATGTGGCGCTCTTCCTCGGTCACCATCTCGAGCGTCAGCTCGTCGTGGTTGCGCAGGAATGTGGCCCACTGGCAGTTCTCCGGTGGGGTCGGGGTCTGGTCGAGGATGTCGATGATCGGCATCCGGTTCTCGGACTGCAGCGACATGAACAACCGCGGCATCACCGGGAAGTGGAAGTTCATGTGGCACTCGTCGCCGTCGCCGAAGTACGCCGCAGCGTCCTCGGGCCACTGGTTGGCCTCTGCGAGGAGCATCCGACCCTCGTACTTGGAATCCATGTGGCTGCGAATGCGCTTCAGGGCCTCGTGGGTCTCGGGCAGGTTCTCGCAGTTGGTGCCGTCTCGTTCGTACAGGTACGGCACGGCGTCGAGGCGCAGGCCGTCGACCCCCATGTCGAACCAGTGGTCGAGCACGTCGAGGACCGCCGCCTCGACCGCCGGGTTGTCGAAGTTGAGGTCGGGCTGATGGGAGTAGAAACGATGCCAGTAGTACTGGCCGGCCACCGGATCCCAGGTCCAGTTCGACGTTTCGAAGTCCTGGAAGATGATGCGGGCGTCCGACCACT
>CAVQWE010000015.1:0-64032 GCA_963717385.1 Ilumatobacteraceae bacterium | reverse complement strand
TCGAGGTGGAACGTGGTCCACGCCGAGCCGATCCCCCGCGACCGCGCTGCGAGTTGGAAGCTCCACACGCCCGGCAGTACGGAGCCGTAGTAGCCGGCATACGCACCGGTCGAGGATCCCTCGGGAACGCGGTCGAGGCGCATCGACAGCACCAGCGCCGGCACCTCGTGCAGGTGCTCGACCAGATACATCGCGGAATCGATCACCTTGCCGCTGCGATCGTCGGTGCGGACCTCGGTGTTGGCGGACAGGTACGGGCGGCCGACGGCGCCGAAGTACTCGGAGATCTTGGCCTTGGTGTCGGCGTCATCGATGATCATCCACCGGTTGCGTTCGAGGTTGCCGCCCATCGGCGCGTGGTTGGCCACGTCGATGCACTCCAGTAGCTCCGCGTGCGGAACCGGGCGTGTGAGGTCGAGCCGCTTGCGTACCTGCTTGGTGGTCTTCAGGAGGAGGTCGGTCTGGTCGAGATCGAAGCCGGTGGTCGGGTGCTGTGCCATCGGACCAGAATGGCAGGGACGGCCCGGTGCCGGCGCTACGTTGCGCGCGGTGACCGCCACGTCCGCCGACACTCGACGCCCGACTCGGTCGATGCACGCGACCTGTCACGCGGGCTGATCGGTGCTGCCGTCGCCGTCTGTGCGTGGTCGACCGGCACGATCCTCGCCAAGTACATCGACATGGGCAGCCTGGCGATCGGCTTCTACCGCTTCGCCTTCTTCGGCCTCGTGATCATCGTCTGGATGCGGGTCCGGGGCACGCCGTTCCGACTGCGCATCATCCGCGACTCGATGTGGGGCGGCATCGCACTCGGCGGAGACATCGCCCTGTTCTTCTCGGCGGTGAAGCTCACGAGCATCGTCAACGCCACGATCATCGGCTCGATGCAGCCCGTCGTCGTCGGGGTGATCGCCGCCACGGTTCTTCGGCGAGAAGATCGGGCTGCGCAACGTCGTCTGGTCGCTGGTGGCGCTGGGTGGTGCGATCGTGGTGGTTGCCTCCGGCGCCAGCCAGGGCACCAGCGACCTCCGCGGTGACCTGCTCGCCCTGGGAGCGATGCTCTCGTGGAGCGCCTACTTCATTGCGTCGAAGAACTCGAAGAAGACGATGACCTCCACCGAGTTCACCGCCGGCACCGCGCTGTGGACGATGGCGATCTGCGCGCCGCTCGGCTTTGCGTTCGGCCAGGACATGTCGTGGCCGTCGGCGACCAACTGGGGCTGGCTGATCCTGATGGCCGCCACGTCGGGCCTGATCGGCCACGCCATGATGAACTGGTCGCTGGTGCGCATCCCGCTGTGGGTCGGCTCGACGTTCACGCTGCTGATCCCGGTGTTCTCGGCGCTGCTCGCCTGGGTGGTGCTCGACGAAGCGGTCACCGTCGTCCAGGGAATCGCAATGGCGGTGGTGATCGGTGCACTGGCCGTGGTGGTCCGCAACCAATCGCAGCCGGCCCCAGTCACCATCACACCGGACGTGACCACACCGACCCCGTTTGCGTGACGTTTCCGATGGGGCGTCCCTTCGGGACTGCAACGCAAACGTGATTTCAGGCGACGTCGCGGCGGCGGACGGCGACTGCGCCAAGGGCAGCGGGCACCAGTGCCCATGCGAGCAGCGCGACGACGGCAGCCGGTGCGGCCACCTCGGTCTCGACGCCCGACAGGTCGAGCGCCAGGCTCGCCGGGATCCACGACGCCGTCGAGTTGATCAACTGCACCAGCATCGGCGGCGCCACGATCAGCACCAGCACAGCGCCCGTCACCGCACCCCCGACGTTGCGCACCACGATGCCGATCCCTGCACCCAGCACCGCACCGACGGCACCGCAGAAGGCGGAGGCGGCGATCACCCGCACCACATCGAGCGCCGGGATCAGGAAGCCGTACTCGGTGGTCGGCAACGTCACCGCCACGGCAACGATCGCGATGCCGGCGCCCAACGCGCCGATCACGGCGCCACCGGTGGCAATCGCGATCAGCTGCGCGCCGACGGCACGGCGACGCATCGGGTCGGCGAGGAAGGTCGGGATCACGGTGAGGTGGGCGTACTCACGGGCGGCAGCGATCGCGCCGAACAGCCCGGCGATCATCGTGGCGTTCACCGCGAAGGCCACCAGCGATTGCTGATCGGCGGCGGTCGACACGAATGTCTTGCTGCCGTCCATGTCGGTACCGAAGGCAACGGTGGCGGCGTTGATGGCGCCCATCACGAGCAGCACGATCAGGAACGCCCACGGCATCCGCGTGGTGGTCAACTTCATCAACTCGGCTCTCGTCAACCGTTGCATGGCGCTCATGCCACGACCTCCTTCTCCTGCGGGGCGACCGGCACGTCGCCGGTCGCCTCCTGGTGCGTCCACTGCATGAACAGATCTTCGAGCGATCCCGACCGCGCAGCCAGCTCCGACACTTCGGCACCGGTCGCGAACGCCACATGGCCGATCTGGCCGAGGGTGAGGCCACGAACGAGCAGTGGCGCGCCCGCGGCGTCCACCGCGCCCAGCTCCACCGTGCCGCCAGCTTCGCTGAGTGCGGCCCCGAGCCGATCTGCGTCCGGCGACCGTACGAGCGCCGTCTCGTGGCGCAGCTCCGCGAGCGGTCCCGAGGTGATCAGCCGCCCGTGGTCGATCACCACCACGTCATCGACGAGGTGTTCGACCTCGCCGAGCAGGTGGCTCGACACGAACACCGTGTCGCCGCGCGCCGCCCGCTGACGCAACAGGTCGCGTAGTTCGCGCATCCCCTGCGGGTCGAGGCCGTTGCCCGGCTCGTCGAGCACCAACACCGGTGGGTCGCACAGCAGCGCTGCGGCGAGGCCGAGTCGTTGACGCATGCCGAGCGAGTACGTGCCGGCGCGCCGGCCGGCAGCGTCGGCGAGGCCGGCGGTGGCGAGCGCCTCGTCGACGCGCCGTTCGGGCACTCCCGCAGCACGGGCCAGGATCCGCAGGTGATCGCGTCCCGACCGGCCGGGATGGAACGCATTGGTCTCGAGCGCAGCGCCGACGGTGGCGCTGGGGTCATCCAGCTCGACGTAGGGCCGATCGCCCACCCTGGTGGATCCGCCGTCGGCGGCGGCGAGGCCGAGCAGAATCTTCATCGTGGTCGACTTCCCCGAACCGTTCGGGCCGAGGAAGCCGGTCACCCGACCCGGGGCGACGACGAACGACAGGTCGTCGACGACGGTGCGGGCGCCGTAGCGCTTGGTGACGTGGTCGAGCACGAGTGCAGAGCCGCTCATGACCCCTCCTCTTCATCGGGTGTCTCGGTGTCGGGTGCCGTCAGGGGCAGCACCGTGTCGGTCAGGTAGTCGACGAACTCGTCGGGCTGCTCCCACAGCGGGCGGTGGCCGGACGTGTCGAGCACCGTGCGCTCGACGATCGGGGCGTCGATCATCGGGTACCAGTCCTCGAACACCTCGGCGCGGCCGTCGGCCTCGTGGGCGCCCTGCACGAAGAACATCGGCACGTCGAACTCGGTCGCCGTTTCGCGGAAGTCGATGTCCTGCAGCTGCGGGTACAGCGCGGCGAACGTGTCCATGAACGCCGGGAGCACGTGGAGCTGATCGAGCAGCGTGTACTCCGACACCAGCAGGTTCTCCGACATCTGCGCCTCGCCCTCGGAGTTCTCGCTGTGGTCGTAGGAGTACACCTGCTTGCTCGTTCGCGAGGGCGGTCTCGTAGTCGAGCATGTCGTCGTACGGCGGTGGCCCGATGTTGCGCAGTTCGTCGGCGAGGCCGTCACGGCCGGTCTCCTCCGCCCACGCCAGGGTGTCCTCGTAGAAGATGATGTCGGTGGCTCGCTGGCTCACCATCTGGCCGGTGCCGACGAAGGCCCGGAACACTCGAGGGGCGTTCCTGCACCGCCAGCACGCCGAGCGTGGTGCCCCACGACTGGCCGAGCAGGATCACCTGATCGGTGTCGAACCGGTCACGCAGATACTCGGTGACGGCGATGGTGTCGTCGATCGAGCCCTGCAGGGTGATCGTGTCGGTCGGGTCGAGCTCGTCGTATGACGTGCCGCTCCCCCGCTGATCCCACGTGACCACGGTGACGTGCTCTTCGAGTTCGGACAGGTGGCGCCGCATCGCCCCGTACTCGGAGCCACCGGGGCCACCGGCGAGGAACAGCACCACCGGGTTGTCGACGCTGTGACCACGGATCATCAGGCCGAGGTCGTGGCCGTTCACGTCGATCTGGGTCAGCTCCGCGACGCTGCCGGGGATCACGTTGCCGTCGGCGTCGCGGATCGCATCGGTGCTGGCCGGACGCAGCAGGGCGAGCGAGAAGACGAGCAACCCGACGGCCAGCACGCCGGCCACGGCGCGCCGAGCGATCAGGCCCGCCCGCCGGCCATGGCGTTCATCCGAGCTCAGCGAGATGGCGATCGATCGAGCGAGGCCAGCGCCGAGTGCCGCACCGAACGCCATCGGGAACAGCGACACCGCCGCGTGCACGCCGCGACCGAGCCCGAAGGCGAGCGCGCCGTAGAAGCTGAACGCGATGCCGTCGACGCTCGGACCGTCGAGGTCGAGGCGGACGACTTCGAACACGGCCGCGAACGCCAGCGGTGCGAGCAGCATGGCCCACCGCGACTTCGCAACGAGGCCGGCACCGAGGCCCACCACCAAGCTGACCACGATCGACCAGATCGCCTCGCTGGTGATCAGCGGGCCTCGGGGCATCCAGGAGGCGGCCACGAGACCCCAGGTCGCACCGAGCCCGGCGGCGGCGGCGATCGCAGCGAGTGGACGACTCCAGAGCGGCTGCAGCCGGTCGCCGACACGCTGCCCGAGTTCACGCACGGTGGTGCGCCACCTCGACGTCGCGTTCGACGTCGACGTCGACGTCCTCACCAGATCGAGTCGCGCCGTGATCGAGGGGTGTCAGCTCCTCGGCGTGGGTGCGGTCGTGGATTCGTTCGGAGACATGGACATTGGTCATCACGTGACCTCCTGCAACTGGCGGTCGTGTTCGAGCTCCGGTGCGGGGCTCGCGACCACGGGGGACGATGGGGTTCGGGGTTCGGGTGGAGGCGATGCCGGTGTCGGCTCGGAGCCACCCTGGTCGAGGCGGAACGGCGGGTACTCGTCGGTCATCAACGCCACGTAGGCGATCACTCGGTAGACCCACCGGTTGAACCCGACGATCAAGTCGAACAGCGCCTGTGGGTAGCGGCCGGTGAACAACAGCATCAGCCCGGCCACGAGCACCAGCAGGCCGAGCAGGCCGCCGCCACCGGTCGGGTCGAAGGCGACACGGTCGCCGTCGGCGGCAAGCCAACGGATCGACGTGCCGACCAGCAACGCAACGATCACGAGGTGCGGAATGGCGAGCAGCCACTTCACCAGTACCAGCGGACGCGACAAGCGTTGCGGGTAGGCGACGTCGAAGCGGGCCGGGTCGTCGGGGAGTTGGTCGAGCGTGAACGGTGGGTAGCGGTCGGTGCCGATCCCGCCGGTGGTGGCGTAGTGGCTGACCCGCCACGACCAGCGCAGCACACCGACGTTGAAGTCGAAGATGCCCTGCGGGTAGCGGCCGGTGAACAGGATGGCAACGGCGGCAACCAGGGTCAACACCGCGAACGCCAGCCAGAGGAAGGCGAGCACCACGAAGTGCGGGATCGCCAGGAACCACTTCACCAACCACATCCAGCGCGAGAGCTCTGGGTCGAGCGCCGCCTGCAGCTGTACCGGGTGTGCTGGGTGCGGTGACTGCACCGAACTGTGCGCCTCGGTGGCCACCCGGCCGCCCGATGGGGCGGCAAGCGGCGGCGGCAACACTCCTCCATCGGCCGCGGGCTCGCCGCCAGGCTTCTGGCCGCGGGAGGCGCCGATCACGATCAACACCACGGCGATCGCTGTGAGCAGACCGCCGAAGGTCAACAGGCCGATGACCAACGGGACGAGGAATCCCACTCGCAGGCCGACCTCGACGTCGGCGGCAACATCGGGAGCGCCGTCCGCGTTCATCACCACGACCGACCAGCGACCAGCGGTGGCCTCCCAGTCGAGCTGCAGCGTGTCGGTGCCGACCGCTTCGGCGACCCAGAAGTCCTGTTCGGTGGGCGCGGCGATCTCGGTGTCGCCCGGTTGGTCTCGATACACCGGGGCGAGGCCGTTGGTGAGTTCGACGACTCGGGTGTGTGCGGTGCCGGCGAGGTATCGGTCGACGTCGGCGGCACGGCCGATCCCCACGAACGTGGCGGCATCGGTGTCGAGGCCATCGACACGCAGCCGGACGTCGGCGTCGAACCAGTCGAGCACCCAGTCCGGCGAGCCGGGCTCGGCGGCGAATTGCAGGTCACGTGCGGTGACCGCGACCGTTGATGTGGTCACCGGGTCGAGCGTGACCTCGAAGTAGCCGGCGTCGTCGCGTTGTGTGGCGGCCACCGCACCCAATGCGGTGCCTGCAGCGAGCAGGCCGAGCGCTGGGAGCAGCAACAGACAACCGATCACCAGCGAAACGATGCGACTTCGTGGATGTGCCATGTCGAAAACCTCCTCGTGGTCCTGCATCCACTCTTCGCTTCCGGGTCGCCCATGTCGTCACCCCGCAGCACAAACCGGTCTCCCTCCGCAGGGGGACAGTCGGACGGCACCAGCGGGGGACGACACCACGACTCGCCCGCCGGTACTGTGCAGCACGTGACCTTCGACTGGCTGCGGCCCGATCGTCGGCAATCGCACGATCCGTGGTGGATGGCGGCCGACGCCCTACTGGCGTTGGTGTTCGTGTGGATCACCGTCGGCTCGCTCACCAGCGACGCCTACGTCGATGAGTTCGGCTCCGTCGAAGGCGTTGGCTGGTGGCTCGCAATCAGCCCGACGCTGCTGTTGCCGCTGCGTCGCCTCGCTCCGCTCGGGGTACTCGCCGTTGCGACCGCGCTGTACATGGTCGCCAGCGCATCGCAGGGCGACACCAACGCCTTGCTCGCCGTGCCGTTCTTCACCTATTCGGTCGGCATGACCCGTCCCGCCAACATCTCCGGAGCGATCGTGGCCATCGACGCCGCGCTGCTGTCCACCGTGGTGCTCTACGGCCCCGGCGACCCCGAATGGCTGGTGCTGCCAGTGACCACGATGCTCGTCGGTGTGGGCTGGGTGGTGGCACTGATCGTGCGCGAGAACCAGATCCGTGCGAGCCGGCTGGCGGTGGAGGCGCTGAACCTGCGCCACGAACAGGACCGGGTCGCCGAGCGTGCGGTCGCCGACGAGCGCGTGCGCATCGCCCGCGAACTCCACGACGCCGTCGGCCACGCCGTCAATGTCATGGTGCTGCGCGCCGGAGCTGCCCGCCTCGCCAGTGACGACCCCCGAACCGTCGACGCGCTCCGCGACATCGAGGACACCGGCCGCAGCGCGCTGACCGACCTCGACCACATGCTCGGCCTGCTGCACAATGACGCGGCTCCCCTCACCCCGATTCACGGCTCGGCCGACATCGCCACGCTCGTCGACGAGCTGCGTGCCGCCGGTGCCGACATCCACTTCGCGCAGCTCTGCGATCATCCGATCGATCGCCACGTCGGTATCGCCGCGTACCGAATCGTGCAGGAGTCGCTCACCAATGCGCTCAAGCACGCAGGCCCGGCCCGCATCGATGTCACCTTGTCGTGCTCCGATGGAGAACTCGAGATCGTGGTGGCCGACGACGGCGCCGGCGCCCGACGTCGGTGGCACCACGAACAGCGGGCGCGGGATCGCCGGCATGCGCGAGCGGGCCAGCGTGCTCGGCGGCCGCCTCGACGCCGACAGCGGCGACGATCGAGGTTTCCGCGTGCGGGCACTGCTCCCCCTTCGCCATCAGCACCCGACGACGCCGCGGCGTCTGTGGCATCAGTCGATCGACGTCGATCGCACCTCGGTGCCGAAATGACCGTCCGCATCCTGATCGCCGACGACGACCAGTTGGTCCGTGCCGGACTCCGAATGATGATCGAGACCCAAGACGACCTCGAAGTGGTCGGCGAGGCCGGTGACGGTCGCGAGGCGATCGCCATGGCCCATCGGCTCCGACCCGATGTGGTGCTGATGGACATTCGCATGCCCGGCATCGACGGCATCGAAGCGACCCGGGAGATCGTCGCACCGGCGCGGCGACAGCGACGACGACCGGCTGTCGGGGCCACGGGTGCTCATTCTGACGACGTTCGAACTCGACGAGTACGTGTACGAAGCCGTGCGGGCCGGGGCGAGCGGGTTCCTCCTGAAGCGCACACCCCCCGAGGATCTCCTCGACGGGTTGCGACTCACAGCTGCCGGCGAGGCGCTGCTCGCACCGTCGGTGACCAAGAAGCTGATGGTCGAGTTCGCCCGCACCACCCACGGCCCGACGAACGAACACTCGGCGCAACGGATCGATCGACTCACCGACCGCGAACACGAGGTGCTGGTGCTGATGGCCCGGGGCTACTCGAACCGTGAGATCGCCTCCGAGCTGTACGTCGCCGAGAGCACCGTCAAGACCCACGTGAAGCGGGTGCTGATGAAGCTCGACCTGCGCGACCGGGTGCACGCTGTGGTCTTCGCGTACGAGTCCGGCCTCCAGCAACCGGGCGACGCCGGGTCTGACTGAACCCGCTCGGACAGCACCGGCCCGACCCGTGTTGTCCTGGCGTTACCGTGCGGGTGTGTTCGAACTGAGCGGTGTGGAACTGGTGGGGTACCTGGCGTCGGCCCTGGTGGTGCTCGCCCTCACGATGACTTCGGTGGTGCGCCTGCGGATGGTGTCGCTGTGCGGGTCGATCACGTTCTTCGTCTACGGCGTGCTGATCGACTCGGTTCCGATCATGATCACCAACGGCTCCATTGCAGTGATCAACGTCTGGTTCCTGCGCAAGGAGTTCGCATCTGGACGGCCGAACGGCCGCGACCTGGGTGTGTCACACATCCGGGCCGACTCACCGTTTCTCGCCGACTTCATCGCCTTCCACCTGGTCGACATCCACCGCTTCCAGCCCGACTTCCACGTGCCGAGAGGCGACGACGTCGTCACACTGCTCCTCAACCGAGACGGGCTCCCCGCCGGATTGCTGATCGGGCGGCGATTCGGTGACACGCTGACGATCGACCTCGACTACGTGCTCGGGCCCTACCGAGACTCGCGCCTCGGCCGCTGGATCTACGGTCCTGGCGCCGGTGTGTTCCGGGCCGATGGCATCACCGAGCTGCGAAGCGCCGGCAACACCGACGGGCACCGCAAGTATCTCGAACGCGTCGGGTTCCATCCGTCGCCATCCGACGAGGACCTCTACGAGCTCACCCTCTGACCGGGACCGCGCGCCGAACCACCTCGTTCGGGCGGGGTTGCGAGCTCAGGCGATGACGGGGACGCTCGCCATCGCCTCGGCGATCACCGAGTCGGGAAGGTCGTAGTCGACCATGTCGCCGGAGAGGTACTTCTCGTAGCTGGCCAGATCGAGGTGGCCGTGACCGCACAGCGCGGTGAGGATCACCTTCTCCTCGCCCGACTCCTTGCACGCCAACGCCTCGCGGATCGCCGCGGCGATCGCATGGGTCGGCTCCGGTGCCGGCACGATGCCCTCGGTGCGGGCGAACTGCAGTGCACCGGCGAAGCACTCGCGCTGCGGAATCGCAATCGCCTCGACCAGACCCTCGTTGTAGACATGCGACACCAGCGGGCTCATGCCGTGGTAGCGCAGGCCGCCGGCGTGGATGGGTTCGGGGATGAAGGTGTGACCGAGCGTGTGCATCTTCATCAGCGGCGTCATGCCGGCGGTGTCGCCGAAGTCGTAGCGGTACTCGCCCTTGGTCAGCGTCGGGCACGCCGCCGGTTCGACGCAGCGGATCGTCGGGTTCATCTTGCCGGCGAGCTTCTCGCGCAGGAACGGGAACGCGAGCCCGCCGAAGTTCGAACCGCCACCGGTGCACCCGACGAGCACGTCGGGCGTCTCGTCGACCTTCGCCAACTGCAGCAGCGCCTCCTCACCGATGATCGTCTGATGCAACAGCACGTGGTTGAGGACCGAACCCAGCGCGTACCGAGCATTGGGATCGGCCACGCACATGGCGACCGCCTCGGAGATGGCGATGCCGAGCGAGCCCGGATGATCGGGATCCTCGGCGAGCAACGAGCGACCGAACTCGGTCAGCTCCGACGGGCTCGAGTGGAGCGTTGCGCCCCAGATCTCCATCATCGTCTTGCGGTACGGCTTCTGCTTGTACGACGCGGCGACCTGCCAGATCTCGCACTCCATCCCGTACTGGGCCGTTGCGAACGCGAGCGCCGTGCCCCACTGGCCGGCGCCGGTCTCGGTCGTCAGCTTCGTGATGCCTTCTTGATGGTTGTAGTACGCCTGCGGCACGGCGGTGTTCGGCTTGTGCGAACCAGCCGGGCTGACGCCTTCGTACTTGTAGTAGATGCGCGCTGGGGTGTCGAGCAACTGCTCGAGACGGTGCGCCCGGAACAGCGGGCTCGGCCGCCACAGCTTGTACACGTCGAGCACGCCGCCGGGGATGTCGACGTACCGGTCGGTCGTGACCTCCTGCTCGATCAGCGCCATCGGGAACAGCGGCGCGAAATCATCGGGGCCAGCGGGCTGGTGTGTGCCGGGGTGCAGAGCCGGTGGCGGTGGCGTCGGGAGATCGGCGACCAGGTTGTACCACTGGGTCGGCATCTCGGATTCGGACAAGTGGATCTGGTGCGGGATCGAAGGAGCCATCGTTGGCTCACCGTAGTCAGGTACCGTTCGGTCACGCCCACACGAACGAGGACGATCGGTTGTTCAACAAGAAGAAGAAGCAGCAGCAGGCAGCGGCCGCCGAGGCCCAGCGAGATCAGATCGCCATACTCCAGTACCAACTCGATGCCGTGCGTGCAGAACGCGAAGCGCTCGAAGCCCGCATCGTCGGCCTCGGCAACAGCACCGACGAACTCGACCTGAGACTCGCCGCACTCGACCAGGGCATGCAGTCGATGGGCGAGCAGATCGTCACGCTGTCCACATCGAGCACCGACACCAACCGACGTATCCGAACCCTCGATGATCGGGTCGCAACGGTCGAACAACTCGGTTCCGACATCGACCAGATCAACCAGCGACTCCAGTCGTTCGAATCGGCGCCGCCAACACCCACGCCGCCGCCGCCAGCGCCGCCAGCACCTGCACCGCCATCACCTCCGAGCGATTCGCCTCCGCACCCGGCCGTGCCGCCGCCACCACCGCCGCTGATCGAATTCGATGCTCCGGACGACATCGACGAGCGCATCGCCGAACTCCGTGACCAACTCGACAATCTGGCCCGACAGACCTCGTCGATCGACGAGCGGGTGACCAGCGTGTCGATGGAACTCGCCAACCAACTCACTGAACTCAGCAGCGACATCGACGAGCTCCAGCGTCGATCGAGCGAGCCCGTCAGCGCTGGAACGGCCGACTCGGACACCACCGAACTCGAAGCGCGAATCGCCGAACGTCTCGACGCAGCGATGGACGACATGCTCGACTCGACCGAGCGGCTCGCCGCCGAACAGGCCCGCTACGAGATCCAGTTCCGCGCCGACCTCGCGGAGCTGGCCGAACGCCTCCGACGACCCGGCACGACCTGAGCATCGTGTGACGATTGGTGTCCGACACCAATCGTGACGACTACCGTTCTTCGAGCAGGGCGAACGCGTCGGCGATCAGCTGGCGCGCTTCGGCGATCTTGTCTTGGTAGGCGCCGAGGTCGCCGTCGGCGAGTGCCACGTCGGCGTCGATGAACGCCTGGTCGGCTGCTTCGAGCAACACGATGGGATCATCGCCAGCCGTTCCCGGGTCGGTCGGATCGGGGTCGACCCCGCCATCGGTGCCGGGATCGGGGTCGGTGGTGCCGTTGCCTGGCTCGGTCGGTTGGTCGATCGTCTCTTCGATGTCGCCGTCGAAGCCTGGGAAGAGCTGGGCGAGCGCTTCGCTGACGGTGTCTTCGAGCACTGCACGGTCGTTGTACGACACGATCACGCCTCGGTACTCGGTGACCGAGGTGACCTCGGCGGAGTTCTGCGGCACCGACACGTAGTACGGGCGCACCCACACGAGCCCCTGCGACACCGTGATCAGCTGCAGGTCGCCGAAGCGCACTTCGCTGCCGCCACCGCCGACGTTGTCGAGCGAGATCCGTCGTGAGATGTCCTCGGTCGACTCGGCGTTGCTGGCCACACGCAACGGCCCGTCGGGTAGGCGCCCACCGGTCTCCTCGACGATGTAGCTGGTGAGCTGCCCGTACGTCTCGGGCCGACTCGACGCCGTCATGTACGCCTGCAGCTCGGTTCGTTGGTCGTTGGTCGAGAACGGCACGAACGGGCGCAGGATGACGAAGTCGTTGTCGACTGGTTCACCTGGCGCCGCGGTGTTGAACACGGTGTAGTACGGCGTGAACCTGCTGGTGTTCGATTCGTCGGCAAACGTGCTCTGGGCCGCAGTCTGCGTGCCATCGGCTGCGCCACCGACCGCAGGGGCGGTCGCCTGCGACGGCTCGGTACTGGGCGCCTGAGCGACCGACCAGGCGCCGACGCGCTGGAAGAACTGATCGGGTGCGATGCGGTACTTGGAGTACACGTCGGTCTGGATGCGGAACAGATCCTCGGGGTAGCGCAGGTTGTCCTGCAGCTCCTCGGGCATCTCGGCCAGCGGCGTGAACAGGTCGGGGAATGCCCCGCGCCATGCCCGCAGGATCGGATCCTGCTCGTCGACGACGTAGAACGTGACGTCGCCCGTGTAGGCGTCGACGACGGCCTTCACACTGTTGCGCACGTAGTTGTCGTTGTCGCTGAGGCCCGACTGCGGCGAACGCTGCACATCACCGATTCGCTGGCCGTAGGGGTAGCGAGACGTGGTCGTGTAGGCATCTGTCACCCACACCGTGCGACCGTCGACGGCCACCGGGTACGGGTCCGCGTCGTAGGAGAGGAAGGGGGCCAGCTTGCTGAGCCGGTCGTTGATGCCACGCACCCAGAGCATCTGTGAGTCGTCCTGGATGCCGCCGAAGCCGAGCACGTTGTAGTCGAGGAAGGCAAGGGCGAACGCTGCGCGCCGGGTGAACGAACTCATCTCGACGCCGAGGTCGCCCTCGTACTGATGGGCCTCGTCGCACTCACGCTCGGTGGAACTGGTGTTGGCGATCGCATAGCCGGTGAGGATCGGGCTGAAGTACAGCTCGGGCCGCTCGAGTTCGACCGTGCGGTAGTCGGGCCGTTGGCTCTCGAGCACCCGCCCGGTCGGGGCGAGTACGAGCCCGCAGCCGCGGGTGTTGATCAGGTGCAGACCCTGCCAGCTGGTGTTGGTGACGCCACTGAGTTGCAGCTCGCGTGCGGCGATCAGGACCTCTTCGGGTTTGTCGTCGACCGAGTCGTCGAGCGCGTATCGGTCGACGTCGAGGTCGGCGATCGTGAGGCCGGCGACCTCGCCGCGGTCGACCTTGAACCGGTTGACCATCTGCGTCGGGTTCAGCAGGCGCACGTTGTCGAGCGGTCCGAGGTCTGCTTCGACGTCAGCGGCGTTCAGCGACTCGAAGTTGGTCGTGCGCACATCGACGTCGGTGAGGTTGAGCGCGTCGCGGGTGGCGTCGACGTTGCGGGCGATGAACTCCTGCTCGCGCTCTTGCTGGTTCGGGTTGACCACCAGCGCCTGCACGACGGCGGGATAGATGACTCCGCCGACCAGCGCGACCACCAGCCACAACGCCGAGGCGATCAACGGCAGACGGAACGATCCGGTGCGAACCACCGACAGGTAGAGCCCGGCGGTGAGCAGCGAGATCAGGATCAACAACATGATCGCCGGCAACTGGGCGTTGACGACCGAATACGTGGCGCCTTGCACGATGCCGGTCTGGCTGTTGGTGACGTCGTACCGATCGAGCCAGTAGTCGCCGGCCTTCACCACCGCGAGCACCGCGAGCAACACCGCAATGTGCGCCTTGGTCGCCTGGCGGATCACTGGGACCGGTGACACGAAGACCACGCCGCCGTTCAGGATGTGCGCAGCAGCGGTCAGCAGCAACACCACGATCAGCGCAGCGAACAGCCAGTTGAGCACGAAGGACAGGAACGGCAACTGAAACACGTAGAAGCCGACGTCGGCGTTGAACTGCGCATCGGAGATACCGAACTCGCGTGCGTTGCGGAACAGCAGCCAGTCCTGCCACAGCGCAACTGCCGGCAGCGCGAGCAGCAGCGCGAACAACAGCGCCACGCCGTAGCGCACGATGCGCAACCGCTGACCGAAGAGCTCGTGGAACCGCTCGACGTACGGATGCACGTTGGCCGGGAACATGGTCGGCGCCGCACGGTCGGCGATGAACAGGTTGAGCCCGGCGATCACCGCGAACGCCACGAAGAACACGGCGAAGAGCGTGACCTTCGCGCCGAGAACACCCCAGAACACGTCGTTGCGGCCGAGCGCATCGTGCCACAGGTAGTCCACATAGAACCGGGCGATCGCACGCCCGAAGATCAGAACGAACAGGAACAGACCGCCGAGCCCGATCAGGACTCCGCGGCCGCTGATCCGCCGACGTGGACGGTCGACCGACAGGTCAGATGAGCGCCGCATTGGCGCCGAGGCTAACGCTCAGTCGGCAGCAAGATACATCGGCACCCGAGGTGCGCCGGCGGAAAGAGCTGCCCAGTGGGAAACGCGTCTCCGGCGGCGACCGCCCCGCCGAGCGTGTTGTCGTCGCAATCGGCACACACCTCGTGCGCTGGATCCGACACCCATTCGACCGACGTACCCTGCTCGATCGCAGAGAACACTCCCCGGCCGTGCGCCGCACGAACCACATCGTCGAGCTGCTCGTCGATGTGCTGGGTCTTCCACTCGCGATACACCGAACGCACGCGCTTGGTGATCTCGGAATTGTCGCCGTCGCCGTCGATCACGCAACGTTCGAGTCGTTCACGCAGCGGCACGATCAACCACTCGTCGAGCACCTCGGTCCCGGCCAACGTGGCCTTGGCGGCGTCGGCCTTCTTGACCCTCGCCACCCGGCCGCTGGTGACCAGCGACGCCCCGGCGCTGGCAGCGGACAGCAGATCGTCGACGATTGCGTCTCGGTAGCGGCCGAGGTGCTCAGGGCGCTCCGGGAGGAGATCGTCGAGGGCCCGCACCGGTTCGCGACTGCGCAGGGCATCGAGCACTTCGTTCTGCTCGTCGGCGAGGATCCGCTTGAGCTTCTTGGCGCTCGCAACGATCAGCGGGGTGAGGTCGGCGTCGCGCTGGTCGAACGCGGTCGCTTCGACCATGGGCTCGTCGATGGCCTCGGCGGCTGGCCTCGTCATCGGGGCTGGCCTCGTCATCGGGGCTGGCCTCGTCCGACAGCGACGCATCGGCGCGCAGCCGAGCGAACAGGTCGACCACCACATCGTCGCGCTGGTCGTGCGAGTCTTCGTCGGCGTCGACCGGTGTCTCGTCCTCGATTGCGTTGTCGCCACCCAGCGACACGACGTCGGTATCGGCCTCGACATCGACACCGGCCTCGACATCGTCACCGATCTCGCCGTCGGTGCCGGTCTCCACCTCGATGTCGGAACCACCGGCGACCTCGACCTCGGCATCGACGGTCTCAGCCACGACTTCGTCATCCGCGACCGCATCGGTTGCGGTGTCGTCGACGGTCGAGAGTTCTTGATCGGCTGGGCGTGGGCTGTTCGGCACCATCACCGGCACGGGACCGGTGGTCGGTGACAAGTTGACGTACTCGTCGGGCTCGCCGAGCGGCTGCAGTTCGGCAACGACGTCGACGGCGACGAGACGTGCACGCTCGAACGACTGCATGAGCCGATCGCGCCCATGGAGCAACTGCTCGATCTGTTCGCGGGCCAGTTCTCGACGACGAGCGAGCTCGCTCGACACGCGCTCGCGATAGGCGCGGGCCTCGTTGACCATCTCGCGCCCCTGCTGTTTCGCCATTGCCAGTTCGGCCTCGGCGTCGGCAGCAGCATCGGTGCGGCGACGCGACGCCTCGGTCTCGGCTTCCTCTCGCAAGCGGGTGGCCTCGTCGCTCGCCTCGGTGAGCAGCTGCGCTGCGCTCTGCTCGGCCTTCTGGCGGATCTCGACGGCAGATTCCCGGGCGGTGGTCAGCACACGAGCGGTTTCTTCTCCGAGCATGCGGGTGAGCGTCTGATCGTCGAGCTGCACCGAGGCCAGATCGGGATCGGCCTGGGCGGTGCGCAGCTCACGTTCCAAGAAGCGCTCGCGCTCTTGGAGACGCCCGAGTTCGGCTGCCACCATGCGGAGGAAGTCACGGACCTCTCCCTGGTCGAAGCCGCGTCGGCCGGTACCGAATGCAGCGTCGGCAATCGACGCCGGTGACGACGGGTCGGGGCGGGCGAACGACATGGCCATGGGCCAACGCTACGCACCCGGCGCCTGCAGATGGTGGCAATCGCCCCGATCACCTGCGCAACGAATCGGTCAGGAGACCGTGACGAGTGGGTCGCCGCCCAGCTCCTCGAGCACGGCGATCGCTTCGTCGAGGGTGGCGACCGGAATGATCTCCACCTCGCCTCGTCCTGCGTCCTGCAACCGCTGCAGACGCTCGGGGTCATCGAGCTCGGCCTGCGATGCCGGCACGAGGAAGATCCGTATCCCGTTCTGGTGGACCGCAGACACCTTCTGGGTCAGACCACCGATCGCGCCGACCGACCCGTCGAGCGAGATCGTTCCGGTCACAGCGACCTCCTGGGAGCCAGTCAGTGCGCCCGGCGACAGCTCGTCGATCATCGCCAACGTGAACGCCAAGCCGGCCGACGGGCCACCGATGTCGTCGGTTCGGATGTCGACCTCGAACGGCAGCGTGATCGCCCGGGTGTCGAAGGGAAAGAACCCGATGATCGTGCGATCCGGGTCGTCTGGCGACGCCGACAACTCGACGGTCACGAGCTGTTCGCCCTCACTCGGACGGTCGATCAGCAGATCGACCGTGTCGCCTGGCGCCTTGTCGTCGAGAATGCCACTGAGGTCTTCGACCGAGTCCAGCGGAACGCCGTCGGCTTCGAGGATGCGGTCGGCAGGGTCGATCTGTTCGTCGGACGGGAACCACTCGGCGCACTCACCGTCATCGTCGGGCGTCTTGCAGATCACGTCGCGGACGATGACCTCGCCAGGGGTGATCTCCACGTCGTAGCCGAGCGTGGTCAACGCCACGTACTGCGCCTCCTGTTCAGCGGTGCGCATCATCTGCAGGTTCAGTTCGCGGCGTTGGCTCGGCGTGCGAACACCGAACTTGTCCTCTTCGGTCAGGAAATCGATCGCCGGGTCGTTGCGACCCGCGAGCCAGGACAGCACCGACTGGCTGGGCGAGGTGACCGTGACGAAGTGGAAACTGCTCGACGTGTCGTACCGCTCGACACCGTCGGGCAGCTCGCCGAACACGATGCGATCGTTCACCGGATCGGCCGAGGCTGGCGTGAGCGCGTACGGCGTGGGCTGGATCTCACCGGTGCGCTGGTTCTCCTTCTCGGCGATCAGCGACGACGGCAAGAGCGAAGCGACGCCGATCACGACCAACGTCACCACGCCGAGCCCGGCGATCATCCACGCCCACCAACGGTTGCGGGGCGTCTCGATGACCGCGTGGCTGGCATTCAGCTCGCTCGGTACCATGTCATCTGTCGTGTCGGTCACGGATCTCACTACTCAGGCTGCCTGGATGGCCGGACTCGCAATGCTCGCGCTCGTCCTGGCCGGGTGGCGCAAGACTGCCAGAGCAACCGCCCGAACACCACGCGGCGAGCAGATTCTCCGTCGACAGTGGGATCCGGTGCCGATCGCCGAGACCACCACGACGCTGTACAAGCGGCCGGGCCCACTTCGGCGTCTCCTCTCGGCCGTGGCCGGGTCGGCGCTGGCGATCGTGATCGGTGCGGTGCTTGCTGTGGTGATTGCGTTCGGTACGGGCTACCTGGTGATCACTCTCACCGATCTCCTGAAGCAGTGACCGAACCCGACCAACGTGCCGTTGCCGTCGCCGGCCACACCGGCGATGTCGACACCGCCCTCGCTGGTTGCTCGTCGTCCGACCCTGCCGTGCGAGCAGCCGCACTCGGAGCCCTCGAACGTCTGGACCGACTCGACGACGAACGGTTGGCGAACGCACTCGCTGACGCCGAGGTCACAGTACGGCGACGTGCCGCCGAGATCGCTGCCGCCCATCGCTCGATCGACCTGCTCGCCAGCCTGCACGACCCGGACGAGCGGGTGGTCGAGGTCGCCGCCTGGGCATGCGGCGAGCACGAGTCGCAGCGAGACGACATCGTCGAGCGGCTCATCGAACTCGCCGGGTCGGCACCCGAGCCGTTGGTGCGCGAGTCGGCCGTCGCCGCGCTCGGCGCCATCGGCGACGAACGTGGCCGACCGGCCATCATCACTGCCTGCAACGACAAGCCGGCGGTTCGCCGCCGGGCGGTGCTGGCACTCGCCCCGTTCGAAGGCGACGATGTCGAGGCGGCCATCGAGCAGGCGCTCGTCGACCGCGACTGGCAGGTCCGCCAGGCCGCCGAAGACCTCCGCCGAGCCCAATCCTGAGCGCCGCCTTCCGTTCGCGTTGCGGTTCGGATGGGCCGTCCCATCCAGAACGTCACATGAACGTGGGTTCAGAGCGTGTAGCGGTAGACGTTCGTCTCGCGGGGCTCGAAACCGATGCGTTGGTACAGACGGTTTGCTGCCTCGCGCGAGGGGCGGCTGGTGAGACTGACGTCTTTGGCCCCGCGTACTCGCGCCTCGTCGAGCGCCACGCGGTTGAGCAGTTCGCCCACGCCGTGCCCCCGAGCGTCAGCGTCGACGACCACGTCTTCGATCCACGCCTTGGTGCCGGTCGGGATGCGGTAGAAGGCGAGCGTGAGGCTGCCGAGGATCCGGCCGTCGACCCGGGCGACGAACAACACGGTGTCCTCGCTGGCGACCAGCGCAGTCAGATGATCACGCGACGGCGGGGGCGACGACGACGACAACTGCGGGATCAACCGATTGAACGCTTCGACGAGTTCGTCGTCGACGGAGTGCACCGCCACCGCCACCGCCGCACCGTTGCCTGCAGGGCCGCTGTCGGCGTTCGCCTCAGCTGATGGACTCGTGTGCTCACTCACCGCCAACCGACGCTAGTCCGTGGCGCGGGTAGCGTGATGGCCGTGGGAACCGAGCACGTCCGTTGGCTGGCGGAACCGAAACTCAACCGACCTGTGCTCGTCGCCGCGTTCACCGGATGGAACGACGCCGGCGACGCTGCGTCGATCGCACTGCGCACGATGATCGAAGCGTGGGGCGCCGATGCGCTCGCCGAGATCGACCCCGAGGCCTTCACCGATTTCGCCACCGTGCGCCCGCACGTGCGACTCGATGAGCTCCAGCACCGGTCGATCGTGTGGCCGACCGTCGGCGTCTGGTCGGTTTCGCTGCCCGGCACCGATGTGATCTTGGTCCTCGGCCCCGAGCCGGCGTTGCGCTGGCGCTTGTTCTGCGAACAGATCGTGGGCATCGCCGAGACCTTCGGCGCGACCATGGCGATCTCGCTGGGCGCACTGCTCGCCGATGTTCCGCACTCGCGTCCGGTTCCTCTGATCGGCACAGCCACCGACGAGTCACTGATCGAACGATTCGAACTCCGACGTTCGCAATACGAGGGGCCGACCGGCATCGTCGGCGTGTTGCACGACGCACTCAACCGCAACGGGATCGCCACGGCGTCGCTCTGGGCAGCGGTGCCCGGCTATGCGTCGCAGATCCCGTCGCCGAAGGCCGCGATGGCGCTCGTCGAGCGTTCGTGCTCGATGATCGGAACCCCCGCACCGCTCTCGCCGCTTGCCGGCGAAGCCGCCGGCTACGCCGCGCAAGTGGCAGCGATGATCGGCGACGACGACGACATGATCGAGTACCTGGGACGCCTCGAGCAGCTCACCGACGCCGAAGCCGACGACACCGACGACGACCTGTCATCGGATGCGCCCGTCGACCCCGACGCACTCGTCGAAGAAGTCGAACAGTTCCTCCGCGACCGCGACTCAGAGTGAGATGAAACGGAGTGGTCTGACCGCTCCGTTCGATCTCACTCGGTACGCCAGACCGGCGAGCGAACCGAGTCGAACGTGGCAGGAGCCTCGACGCCGGCGATCGCTTCGAACGCCATCGGACCCCACCATTGCGCTCCGGCGGTGGCTTCGGGCAACGCGCCGGCCGCGAACCAACCGACGTCGGCGGTCTCGAGCGGGTGTGGCGCGAGTTCGCCGCCGGTGGCCGTGCAGTGGAACAGCAACATGTACATGCCGAACCGGCTGAACCCCATGCGCTGGCCGTCGACCACGCCGAGCAGTCGCAACGGTTCGCACTCGATGCCGGTCTCCTCGCTGACCTCTTTCACCGCGACCTCGGCCGGCGAGTAGCCGACGTCGGCCCACCCGGTCGGGTACAGCCAGATTCCCGAGTCCTTGCGCTGCACCAGCAGGATCTCGCCGGCGTCGTTGCCGACGATCGCCCCGACGGCCACCTTCGGCGTCACGTAGCCCGGCACTCCCTCACCGATCGACTCCAACCACTCCTGGACGAAATGGTCGGTCTCGCGCCGCACGGCAATGGCTTCTTGTTCGAGTTCGGTGCTTCGGTCGGCCTCGATCGCTGCTGCTTTGATGTCCGCCGCGATGTGCAGCACCTCCTCGTAGCGCTCACGCTCGTACAGGTTCTCGGTGAAGCCCATGCCCGTTCGGGCGATCGCCGCGAGCGACTCGCTCCACCTCGCCAGATCGCGTGCGTTCCCCGTCACGTCGCTCACGTTAGGGCATCGGCGCTCAGGCCACAGCGTGGAGCAATGCCCGGTGGATCTCTTTGCGATAGGTGGTGTCGGTGACGAGCTTGCCCTCGGCACGAACGTAGAACGTGTCGACGACCTCCATCCCCATGGTCTGGACCGTTGCGTGTCGGATGTCGAGCCCGAGTTCGCCGAGCGCCTTCGAGATGCGATGCAGAATGCCGACCTTGGTGACCGCGCGTACGACGATCACCGTTGCGTTGCTCGATGCGTCGTCGTCGAACACCACCGACGGCGGCCCGGGCGCCGCTGCCTGCGTGCGCCGACGCCGTCGATAGGTGGCAGCACGTTCAGCCAGCCGCGCCTCGATGGCCAGGCGATGCTCGAGAGCTCGCTTCATGTCGGCCTTGACCGCACGCCAGTTCAGTGCGCCGTCGGGCATGATGATGCGGAACTGAGACGCCGCCATGCCACCCTCGTCGGAGTGTGCTCGGGCGCTGACGACGTCGAGTCCGTGCAGCGAGAGCACACCGGCGGTCCGGCTGAACGAACCCGACGTATCAGGACTCACCACGGTGATCACGTCGTTCGAGCGAGAGATGTGGAGCTCGCCGGCCGCCATCACGGCGAGGGTGTCGGCATCGGGGAACAGCCGCCAGGTCACCTCGGCGACATCACCACCACCGAGCACGTGACGGGTCCTGGCCACGAGTTCGTTGACCAGCCCTTCCTTCCAATCGCCCCAAGCGGATGGCCCGGTGGCCAGCGAATCGGCCTCGGTGAGCGCGTGCAGCAGTTCGAGCACGTCAGCGGTGCCGACTGCTGCTGCGACCTGTTCGATCGTCGCCGGGTCGGTGAGGTCACGGCGCATCGCCACATCGGGAAGCAGCAGGTGCTGCTCGACCATCGTCACCAACACGGCAACGTCGGCGGGCACCAGGCCCAGTCTCGGTGCGATCCTGCGCACCAGGTCCATTCCCACCTCGGTGTGGTCGCCGGGATATCCCTTGCCGAGATCGTGGAACAGCGCGCCGAGTACGAGGAGATCGGGACGCGACACTCGATGTGCGAGATCCGCTGCGTTGGCAGCCGCCTCCCAGAGGTGACGGTCGACGGTGAAGCGGTGGTAGGCGTTGCGTTGGGGCCGAGAACGCACCGGTTCCCACTCGGGCAGCAGGCGCGAGATCAGATTTCGTTGATCGAGCGACTCGAGCACGGGTATCGCCTGGTGCCCCTCGAGCAACAATGCGATGAGGTCATCGGTCGCTCCGACGGGCCAAGTACCAGGCCAGCCAACGACGTCGTCGTGCAGCCGGTCGAGGGTGCTGCGCCCGATCCGACATCGATGACGTGCTGCAGCCACCGCGGTTTGCAGCACCAAGGTGGAGTCGGCGATCGGGTCGGCATTCGCTGCCAGTTCGATCTCACCGTTGCGAAGCACCACGCCGGGAGCCACCGCCCGATCGGGCTCGCTGCTGGAGACCTGGACGGCACGGCCCCAGTTCTCGTCGCACAACCACGCAACCGTGCGGCCCGCAGCAGCGACGTCGGCCATCAGGTGGTCGGCGTCGGTCCACCCGCCAGCTGCAGCAGCGGCATCTTGATCCTCGAGCCGCAAGGTGTCGCCGGCACGTCCGGTGGCCAAGTGCAGCGCCACCCGGGCACGCAGGAGCACGTCGTACGAACGGTCGAGTTCGATGCTGTCCTCGGCGACCAGGCGAAGTCCGGCGGCTTCGGCCCACCAGAGCGACTGGACGTCGCGGAGGCCGCCGTGGCCGTCCTTCAGGTCGGGCTCGAGGCGGTACGCCACGTCGCCGGCGGAGTCCTGACGAACCCGAACGCGATCGCGAAGCGCTTCGAGATGGCGCTCGGAGTGGCGCGCCCACAATGCGATTCCCTGCTCGACGACCTGCGCAGCGAGCTGATCGTCGCCCGCCAAGGGTCGAGCCGTGACCAGCGCCGTGGCCGAGTCGAGATCGGTGGCGGCCAGATCGAGTTGCTCGTCGACGCTCCGAACGGCATGGCCGAGCTTCACGCCGGAATCCCAGAGCGGATACCAGATCGCACTCGCGATCGGCTCCACCTCCTTGGTCACCTTTCTCGGCTTGATGTCGTGGACGAGCAAGAGGTCGAGGTCGCTCTGCGGAGCCAACTCGCCGCGCCCGTACCCTCCGATCGCCAGCAGTGCGACTCTGCCACCCGGGCGGCTGACCTGTTCGAGAGCTGCCTCGAAGATGGCGATCACCCAGTCGTCGGTGATGTCAGCAAGCAACCGGCAATACGCACGTCCAGGGCGTCCAGCGTTCTCGGCGGCCTCCCTCAGGTGCTCGCCACGAAGCGACGAGGTCATCGAACGATGCCGGCCGGCCGGCGGCTCGGCAACTGACCCACGCGTTCAGCGGGCGAGCTCGGTTGGGTTTCGGGGCAGATCCTCGGTGGAAACGATGTGTCCGATCATATGCGCCGGTGCCCAGCCACCGACCGGTACCTCTCCTACGCTGGGCAGTCGTGATCAGCTTCCGCCGCAGCTCACCGACCGCTGCAGGTCGCGGCCGCCATCACGCTCGCTGCGCTGTTGATGGCCTGCACGGGCAGCGACGACACGGTGGTCGAGGAGACCATCGTCAACACGACCACGACCACCGCACCAACCCGAGCGGTCGGCGACGGTCGACTCGTCATCGGCGCGCTGCTGCCGCTCACCGACACGCTGCTCGGCGAGCCGATGGTGGCAGCTGTCGAGTCGGCGGTCGACCGGGTCAACGCTGCAGGCGGCGTGCTCGACGAACCGGTGCGCCTCGTGGTGGCCGATGAGGGCAGCAGCACCGCGTCGGCAACCGCGGCGATCCAGACGCTGCTCGACCGCGACGTCGACGCCATCATTGGCCCGGCGTCATCGCTGATCGCGCTCAGCACCCTCGACGAGCTCGTGTCGGCGGGCAAGACCGTGTGCTCACCGACCGCCAGCGCTCTGGCACTCGACGAGTTCCCCGACGACGACCTGTTCTTTCGCACCATCCCGAGCGATTCACTCCAGGCCCGAGCGATCGCCGGAACAGCCGATCAGACCGGCGCCCAGCGAGTCACGATCGTGTACGTCGACGACTCCTATGGGCGGCCGTTCGCCGACGCTGTCGAGGTCTCGCTCGCGAACGAAGCGATCTCGGTCGTCGGACGAATCCCCTTCGCCGCCTCTGACGACGACCTGTCCGCCGAGGCCGAACAGCTCGCGAACTCCGACACCCAGGTGCTGATCCTGCTCGCCGACGGCGACGACGGCACCCGATTCCTCGAAGCGCTCGACGACGAGGACACGAGCGGATTGGCCACGATCGTCGTGAACGACGCCTTCCGCAATCCGACCGCACCCCAGCGAATTCAGGGCCTCGAGCAGGAGTTGCGCAGCAAGATCATCGGGCTGGCGCCGCAGGCTGATTCAGGCGTGATCGACGAACCCTTCGACCCACCGGGGCTCTTCGCCGTCAATGCCTACGACTGCGTCAACCTGATCGCGTTGGCGACGGTGCGCGCCGAGTCCGATGTACCGAGGGAGATCGCCCGTCAGATCGGTCAGGTCAGCGTGAGTGGTTCGGTCTGCGAGACGTTCGAAGAGTGCCTGGCCACGATCGAGTCCGGCTTGCAGATCGACTACAACGGCCCGACCGGTGTCACCGACTTGTTGACTCGTACCGGCGACCCCTCGCGTGCGAGGTTCGACCAGTTCACCTTCGACGACACCGGTCGAGACGTGCTGCTACGAACCATCGTCGTCGGGAACTGACGCCTCCCGGCGGGAGGTTCGAGCCGCGCTCGAGCGACCGAGGTCAGAGAATGTTCTCGATGAAGTCGAGATAGCCCACGTAGAACGCACCGAATTCGCCGTACAGCGCTGAGCCCTGGTCGAAACGCATCGTGTAGACGACGTCTTTGAGCACATCGGGACTGACCGCGAACAGCGTGACGCCCCACTCGAAGTCGTCGAGTCCGGTCGAGCCGGTGACCAGCTGCGAGACACGGCCGGCGAACGTGCGCCCGCTCTTGCCGTGCTCCATCATCATCTCGTTGCGATCGTCGTACGGCGTAGCGAACCAGTTGGCGTGGCTCTCGCGCTTCTTGCTCATCGGGTAGAAGCAGAACGCGTTCATTCCCTCTGGTGGGATCTGCGGGTGCAGCCGGGCCTGCAGCATGTGCTCGGGCATGCCCTTGGCGTACTCGCTGACCTCGGTGATCGACACGTAACTGTCGACGATGTCGACACCGGCGTGCTGGAGCGCGGACTGCAGGGTGCGCAGCGTGCGCCAGTCGGGTGCGAGCGCCATGAACGAGATGTCGGCCTTGTGGCCGAGCATGGCGGCGGTGATCACCTGACAGTCGTCGGCCTCGGCGGCCTTGACCGCGGCCACGACGGCCTCACGATCGAGGTGGGGGGTCGGCTTGCCGAACAGGTGGACGACGGTCAGACCAGCTTCCATACGCATCCCGTCAGGCTACGCGCAAAGGGGTCAGAACCCAGACGTGACGCCGAAGGCGTCACACCTGGGGTCTGACCCCTGGCCAGCGTTCAGTCAGAAGGACAACAGGAGCTGCCCAACCGTGACGCTCAGTTGTTCAGATGCAGGTCAGAAGTCCATGTCGCCGCCGCCCATGGGCATGCCACCGGATGCCTCGGGCTTGTCGACGATGACGACTTCGGTGGTGAGGAACAACGCAGCGATCGACGCGGCGTTCTGCAGCGCCGAGCGGGTCACCTTGGCAGCGTCGATGACACCGATCTTCACGAGATCCTCGTAGGTGTCAGTAGCAGCGTTGTAGCCCTCGTTGCCCGACATCTCGAGCACCTTGGCGATGACGACGCCACCGTTGACGCCGGCATTCTCGGCGATCTGCTTGATCGGGCCTTCGAGCGACGCTGCAACGAGGTGGGCGCCGGTTGCTTCATCACCCTCGAGCGTGTCGGCGACTGCGTGAACCGCAGCCTGAGCACGAAGGAGCGTGACGCCACCGCCGGCGACGACGCCTTCTTCGATGGCTGCCTTGGTGGTGGAGACCGCGTCTTCGATGCGGTGCTTCTTCTCTTTGAGCTCGACTTCGGTGGCCGCGCCGACCTTGAGCACCGCAACACCGCCGGTGAGCTTGGCGAGACGCTCTTGGAGCTTCTCGCGGTCGTAGTCGGAGTCGGTGTTCTCGATCTCGGCCTTGATCTGGTTGATGCGACCGGCGATGTCGGTGTCGGAGCCGGCACCGTCGACGATGGTGGTCTCGTCCTTGGTGATCACGACCCGCTTGGCTTCGCCGAGCAGGTCGAGCGTGACCGCGTCGAGCTTGAGCCCGACGTCTTCGCTGATGACCTGAGCACCGGTGAGGGTGGCCATGTCCTGCAGCATCGCCTTGCGGCGCTCACCGAAGCCGGGGGCCTTGACGGCGGCCGACTTGAAGGTGCCACGGATCTTGTTGACCACGAGGGTGGCGAGTGCCTCGCCGTCGACGTCTTCGGCGATGATCACCAGCGGACGGCTGGTCTGCATGATCTTCTCGAGCACGGGCACGAGGTCGCGGATCGTGGAGATCTTCGACGACACGAACAGCAGGTAGGGGTCGTCGAACGACGCTTCCATGCGCTCGGTGTCGGTGACCATGTAGGGCGACAGGTAGCCCTTGTCGAAGCGCATGCCCTCGACGAGGTCCATCTCCATGCCGAAGGTCTGGCCCTCTTCGACGGTGATCACACCGTCTTTGCCGACCTTGTCGATCGCTTGGGCGATCATGTCGCCGATCTCCTGATCGGCCGACGAGATCGCCGCGACCTGCGAGATCTGCTGGGTGGAGTCGACCTCGATCGAGCTCCCCTTGATCGACTCGACTGCTGCAGCGACACCCTTCTCGATGCCGCGCTTGAGACCCATCGGGTTGGCGCCGGCGGCGAGGTTGCGGAGGCCCCCGCGCACCATGGTCCACGCGAGCACGGTGGCGGTGGTGGTGCCGTCACCCGCGACGTCGTCGGTCTTCTTGGCGACTTCCTTGACCAGTTCGGCGCCGATGCGCTCGTAGGGGTCCTTGAGTTCGATGTCCTTGGCGATCGAGACGCCGTCGTTGGTGATGGTGGGGGCGCCCCACTTCTTGTCGAGCACGACGTTGCGGCCCTTGGGGCCGAGCGTGACGCGCACGGCGTCGGCCAGCTGGTTCATCCCGGCTTCGAGGGCTCGGCGAGCCTCGGAGTCGAATGCGATCATCTTCGCCATCTTGTGTGTCCTCCGTTGGACGTGTTCGAAGCTTCGTGAGTGTGGTGACGCCTCCGTCTCCGGAAACGCCGTTTAGCACTCTACGGCGTCGACTGCTAGCCCCACAACCGCCGAGGTCTCATCGTTCGCGTTGCAGTTCGGATGGGCCGCCCCATCCGAAACGTCACGTGGACGTGAGTGGGGTTGCAGGTGCGAAGGACGAGCGTCAGCCGCCGGCGACGGCGGGGATGATCGACACGGTGAGGCCGTCGTCGACCTTGGTGTCGAGCCCGTCGAGGTAGCGGACGTCGTCGTCGTCGACGAACACGTTGACGAACTTGCGCAGCGCGCCGTCCTCGTCGACCAGCCGCTCGCCCAGACCCGGGTGTGCGGACTCCAGCGCCGCCACGATGTCGCCAACAGTGCCGGACTCGACCGAGACCTGCTTGTCGCCGCCGGTCAGGGGACGCATGGTGGTGGGGATACGAACGGTCACTGCCATGACGGCGATGCTACCGGTGCGATTCCCGACACAGGCGGTCGACAATCACCACGGATCGACGGTGCGGTGCCGCGGGTATGGTCGACTTCGTGCCCGTACGCCGCGTGGTCGCCGCTCCCGACAAATTCAAGGGGACCGCTTCGGCCGCCGAGGCGGCCGCCGCGATCGGGCACGCCTGCTGGGAACTCGGGATCGACTGCACCGAGGTACCGATGGCCGACGGCGGCGACGGCCTCCTCGACGCGCTCGGCGGCGCGAATCGCACCTCGACGGTCACCGGTCCGCTCGGCGACGCCGTCGCTGCGAGGTGGCGGCTGTCGAAGGGCACCGCCGTGATCGAGATGGCCAAGGCGAGTGGCCTGACGCTCGTCGGCGGGGCGGCCGGCAACGATCCGATGAACGCCACCACCACCGGCACCGGCGAGCTGATCGACCATGCGCTCGATGCCGGTGCCCGGCGGATCATCGTCGGCCTCGGCGGGTCGGCCACCACCGACGGCGGCTTCGGCGCCATCCGAGCCATCACCGCGATCGCCCGCCTGAAGCAGGTCGAGTTGCTGGTGGCGTGCGACGTCACGACGACGTTCACCGATGCTGCCGCGATCTTCGGCCCCCAGAAGGGGGCATCGCGCGCCCAGGTCGCCATGCTCACTCGCCGCCTCGAGCGGCTGACGCAGATGTTCGCCGACGACTTCGATGCCGACGTCACGACGATCTCGGGCGGAGGCGCTGCGGGCGGGCTCGGCGGAGCCCTCGCCGCACTCGGAGGCACGCTGATGCCGGGCTTCGAGCTGGTGGCCGACGAACTCGACCTCTACGACCACCTCGACGGCGCCGACCTCGTGATCACCGGCGAAGGCTGCCTCGACGACACGAGCTCCGACGGCAAAGTCGTCGGCGGCATCACCTCGATCGCTGCGGAGCAGGGGGTGGCCGTGCTGGCGATCGTGGGCTCGGACACCCGCACCGATCGTTCGACACCGCCCGGGATCGACGTGGTGTCACTGGCCGACGAGTTCGGAGAGGGCCGGGCGTTCGCCGAACCGAAGCAGTGCATCGAGGCCGCTGCCGCTGCCTGGTTGTCGCAACGTCGATGATCAGCGCGCGTTTCGCCGGACTGCGCCGGGAACCGCGCGTCGGGGTCAGCCGGTGGTGTCGCTGGTCGTGTCGCCTGACACTTCGGGAGCCGGCGCCACCGAGTCGACCGGCGCCGAGAGCTGCACGAGGGTCTTGTCGGCCTCGTCGGTTCCGAGCAGCACGAGCACGCCTGCACCGTTGAGCGACCCACCGGTCACGGGCGGCGGTGTCGGCAGCGTCTCGACGGTGAGCCCACCCATTTCGCGTGCCACCGATTCGGCGACTGCCAATGCTGCGGCGTTGCTCGGGTCGTACTGAACGATCGACGCTTCGAGCCCGGACTGCGTCGAGTTGATCGCCGGCTCGACCATCGAGAACCCGGCTGCGGCAAGTTCGACGGTCATCCGACCGGCAGAGCCGCCCACGCCGCTGGCGTTCGCAACCACGACGGTGGCACCCTCGGTCACGAGCGGCGGATCGGTGACGACCGGCGTCGTGTTCTCGACCACAGAGTTGTTGGTGGTGTCGACTGGCGCCGAGTCGACCGGCGTGATGCCACCGTCGCTCGTCGAGCCGCCGTCACCGGTGATGTTGTTGAGGATGAGGAAACCGACGATGACCGCGAGCACGGCCAGCGCGATGCTGACGGTGGATCCCATCGGTGATCCGCCGACCCCCTGGCGTGCCGTGCGGCGTTCCGGGGTGACTGGTGCGTTCGATTCTTCGTTGCTCATGCGTGGGCTCCCTCTCCTGCCGCAGCCGACGAACCGTCGAGGCGGGCTTTGCGTGCCCGCAGGCGCAGCCGCTTGAGTCGACGCACCACAAGCGGGTCGTGGTCCATCGCGGCCGGGTCGTCGAGCACCTTGGTCAGTTCCGCATGGTATTCCTCTGGCGAGCACTGGAATCGCGCGCGGATGACCTGATCACGCGGTTCGTCGTTGTTCCACCAGGCACGTTCGAAATCGAGCATGGCGGCAGAGCGTTCGTCGAGCATTACGCACAGGTTGGCCGCAAACGGGCGCGAATTACAAGCACCTGGACGATCTCGTCGATTTCAGAGGCCGATTCAGACCGTCGCGGCGATCGGCGCGGCGAGGTTGAGCCGCTTCTCCGGCGTGTCCACATACCCCGGAAGCACCGCGCTCATCTGGCCGGTGGCGAGACGATGCTCGAGGATGTCGGCGAGCACCGAGCGGTAGTCGACCGTGACGCGCAGGGCATTGCCGTCGATGTTCGCCGGAGCGAGTCCGGGCCAGTCGCCGTACAGACCACCGCGGATGCCACCGCCCATGACGAACATCGTGCTGGCTCGTCCGTGGTCGACGCCGGCCCGCCGTTCTCGACGGAACGTACGGCCGAACTCGGTCATCACGACCACCGTGACACGGTCCATGTCCGACCCGAGATCCTGGGCGAAGGCGGACAAGCACCTCGGCCAAGGCGTCGAGGTTCTGGGCCTGGCGACCGTCGGTCTGGTCGCCGAAGTTGTCGTGGAGATCCCAACCGAAGTTGGCCTCGGTGGCAACCGCCTCGAGGCCGGTGTCGGCACGGATCAGCGACTGCCACCTCAGCGAGGACCCGGCCGACGTTGCGACCACGCCCATTGGCCGGGTACACCGCTCCGTTCGCGGCGGGCGTGCGGGGAGCGTTGTTGACGATATCGAGCGCCAATCAACGCCTCGTGGGCCCGCGATGTTGACGACCCGGTCGGCATCGACTGCATGGAGATCCTGCAATGCGGCTCGCACCATAGCTCCGCTGTTGCCGTTGTTGCGGAATCCCTCGACGCGGAACGATGTCGCTGCTGTCTGAGCGTGACGGCGACCGACGAACCCGACAGACTTCGCTGTCCGTTCGGCAACGACACCGCCCGCAGACCGTCGGGGCCCGCGCGAGACGGTGTTGTCGAGGTGTCGGGCGAGCCAGCCGGACCCGACCGCACCGTTGTCGAGACCCTCGTCCATCTTGCGCTGGACGGAGAAGTGGCTTCGGTCACCGTTCGGGAAGCCGGCAGCCGGGATCAGCGCGAGTCGGTTGCCCGCACCACCGTCACCCCACACGCTCATCAGCGGCGCTCATCGTCGGGTGGAGGCCGAAGTCGGCGTTCAGGGGGATCACCGATGCGGGATCGACAGCCAGTGTCGGGCGCGGCAGCAGCGAGGAAGTCGGCACCCGCTCCTTCGTGGCGGGGCACGACGACGGAGAGCCCGTCCATTCCACCGCGGAGGAAGATGTTGACGACGACGTCACCGACACGTGTCGCGTTGTTCGAGGCGAACGTGAACGTGCCGAAGCCAGGTGTGGCGACAGCGACGGTTCCGACCGCACCGGCGCCCTTGATGACGGCGCGCCGGGAGATGCGCTTGCGCTCGGTTGGGGCGCAGGTTGAGCACGTGGACGACATGGCGACTCCTGATCTCAGCAGTACTGGTTCGCGGGAAAGGACAACAACAGACCGATGACATCGCCGAGGTTCTGGTCGAGGCGAGGGACGTCGGCGACCGGGGTGTCGGTGGCGACGCCGAGGAACTCGGTGACCGCCGCGACGTCGGTCTGGGTGATGGCGATACCGAACCGGGCAGCGAGCGCCCGCACGACGAGGTCGATCGTGGCCGGCATCGGGCTGGGCAGCAGTGCCGCTGTGTCGATCGTGAACCCGTTGAGGTTGCGGTTGCCGAAACGGCCGGCGAGTTCCCAGCGCCGAAGCGTGGTGCTCGTGGTGATCCATTGACTGCCGACGTCGGGGAAACCGTCGGGCGTCGACCATTCCCACATCGGCTGACCGAGCCGGCTGAGGTGGTCGCTGATCGTGCGGGTAGCGGGGCGATCGGCCTCGTTGGAGAAGTCTGGGTCGATCACGGCGCCGGTGGCTCGCACCATCGACACGAGCAGCTCGAACGGGGAGCGGACCTTGGGGGCCTGATTGGTGATGAATTCGTTGCTGGTCAGGATGTGACGCAGCACGGGCACGATTGCGGTGTCGTTCGCCAGGTAGACCGCAGCGGTCGATGCGACGAGCGACGGCGGCGGCACATCGGCAACGAACCGGCGAACGAGCTTGGTCGCCAGGTAGTTGGCGGTGTTGGGCCGGCGGGCGAGCCAGTTGATGAAGTCGATGCCGTCCTGCTCGCCGTCGATGCCACCCGGTCGTTCGGGCGTGGAGAAGGTGTGCACCGAGCCGTCGGGATGAACGACGGTCACCTCGCAGGGGCCGGTGAAGTGGTTGCGGGGGTTGTACTCGAAACGCAGGCCGTCGGTGTCGAGGCGTCCGGCGAGCCCCCATCCGGTGAGGATTCGGGCGGCTTGTTCGACGTCCTCCTCGTCGTAGCCGTTGCCGGCGCCCATGGTGTGGAGCTCCATGATCTCACGGCCGTAGTTCTGGTTGGGACTCCGTCCGGTCGACCGATGGTTGTCGAGGTAGAGCTGCATGCTGACGCTGCGAGCGCTCGCCAGGAGCAGATCGGCGAACTTGCCCATGGCGTGTGCTCGGATGACGTCGCGGTCGTCGGTGGCCGCGGCGTAGCGGACGTTCTTGTCGTCCTCGCCCGAGTAGGTGCTCAGGTGGTTCGTCCAGAAGTCGACCATGCGCTCAGCGAGTTGGCCTTGGTGGCGAGCAGCACGGATGACTGCGGCTTGTCGGAGCTCTCTTGCCGGACGTCGGCTGTCCTGGTTTCGGAACATCGCATAGCGGGTGGCGATGTCGGCGTCGAGCGAGTGGGTGCCGGTGAGTACGTCGGCGGTACCGGCCGGCGGAGTCGACAACTGCTGCTCGAGGTACCCAACGGGACCGAGTGATGCGACCTGGTCGACTTCGAGCGAGGTCGCTCCGAACGGGAGGCGTCCGAGCAACTGGACACGGTGCATCGCATCCAGTTCCGCGGCGGTCGGGCCCGGAGGTGGCGGCGGCGGCGTGGGAGGTGCAGGCGGAGGAGTCGGTGTCGGAGTCGGTGTCGGAGTCGGAGTCGGCGTGGGGGTCGGCGTTGGTGTCGGAGTCGGGGGGACAACCGCCGGGGGCACGACTGCGCGAGGAGCGACCGGGCGGGGCGCAGCCGAGGGAGCAGGAGATGGGCTCGGCGGCGACGGCGGCGGGCTGTCGGCGACGGCGGGGGTTGCGACGGGGGGCGACTGGCTCGGTCGGGCGACTTGGGCCGTGTCGAGGTTGGGAACACTGTCGTCGATGACTTCACTCGCACTGTCCGCACGACCGCCTGCGGGATCGGACGCAACACCGGGTGGTGTCTGGCTGGGCGTGAGCTTCGGCGCCGGCGGCTCGGCCGGGGCCTTGACCCGCATGGCGGCTTCTTCGACGGACTTCCCGCCGCCGCAGCTCGAGACGACAATGGCCGCGCCGAACGAGAGCCCGATGCCGGTGAGCACGTTGCGACGATTCAGCCTCGACGATGCGAGGTCGTGCGGCGACGCCGGGAGCGGCGCGAGGCGGAGGGGCTGGTGCGGCGTGAGGGGCGGCGCATCGAGCCACGTCGCCGTGGTCGCCGAGAACTCGAGCGGTGCGAACACGGCGGGCGGCACCTGGGGCGGTGACCAGCGGGCGCGCTCGACGGTGCGTGTCGGTCAGGTTTGGTGTCCGTCGGTGTGGCCACGCTGCTGTTCACGATTCCGCCTTCGTCTGGTTGCAGTGGTCGGTACGAGGACCGTAAACGACTGTGACCACCCAGAGCAATGGGTTGACCACATAAAGTGGTCAAGAGTTGGTCAACTCTCCGAGGTTCCCCGTCCCGGGCAGCTCCGCCTATGGTGCTGGGCGTGTCGGAGCGCCCATTCATGATCGGAATCGCTGGTGGGAGCAGCTCGGGCAAGACCACCGTCACCGAGCGCCTGGTGTCGCTCACCGGCACCGATCACGTGTCGCTGATCGAACTCGATTCCTACTATCTCGATCGCGACATTCCGATCGAACAACGCCGAACGGTGAACTACGACCACCCCGACGTGTTCGACTGGGCCCTGCTCAACGATCACCTCGCAGCACTGGCCAACGGCGCGTCGGTGCCCGTTCCCGTGTACGACTACACCGTCCACAATCGCAGCGACAAGGTCCGCATGGTCACCCCGTCTCGGATCGTGGTCGTCGATGGGATCCTCGTGCTGTGGGATCGCGCGCTTCGCGAGCGATTCGATCTCAAGATCTTCGTCGACACCGCTGCCGACCTCAGACTGATCCGTCGCCTCCAACGCGACGTCGCCGAGCGAGGCCGCACACCCGAGTTCGTGATCCAGCAGTACCTCGAAACAGTTCGCCCCGCACACGAGCGATACGTCGAGCCGAGCAAACGTCACGCCGACGTGATCATCCCCGAGGGGGGACTCAATCGGCCGGCGCTCGAAGTGCTGCTGGCACGAGTCCGCGAGATCGCCGTCGCCGACGACTGACGATCAGCGAGCGCGGCGGCTCGGTGTCAGTGGGCGTGATGGCTTCCGACGCGGCGGATGCTGCGCAAGATCAATTCGCTCACGGTGTTCGGGTCGTGGCTGCGCAGCAGCTCTCGGTTCTCACCCTCGGTCAGCCCGTTGCGCAGCACGCCGGGCGAGGCGAGCGCTTCGATCATCTCAGCGAACGACGGCACCCTTGTGCCGTCGGCCGACGCTGACGGCGTTGCGAAACAGCCGGCGAGGTCATCGATCTCCACCGGGTCGGCGGTACCAAGGATGACATCGGCGATCAGCCCAGCCGCTCCACCGAAACCCCCAGCAACGAGCAGCGGGATGCCGGCCTGCGCAGCGAGGTACGCCTCCTCGACAATGCCGGGGCGCGACGCTCGCCGGGCTTGCCGGGCCGCAGACCGCGCCACCGATCACGATGCGCACGTCGGCGGCGCCGCGTCATGTGCGCACGCATCGCGGTGAGATCACCAATGACACGGTCGATGTCGGTCTCGTCGTCGGAACGCGAGCGCATCACGCGCACCGTGCGAATCCATTCGTCGCCGTCGCGTCCCGAATCGTACTGATCAGGTCTGTCAGCCGGCCACAAGTAGTCGGGGACGTAGTTGATCTGGTGGCGTTCGGCGTTCGGGTTGTCGGCATGGCGGGCCTGTTCGATCTCGCGCAGCGTTGCGGTGTAGCCAGCATCGACCCAGCCGCCGTACATCAGCGTGTGTCCACCGTCGATGAGAATGCCGCACACGTGCACGAACGCCGGCGTGATCGGGTTCTTCCCGCTGACCTTGTCGGGCTCGGAGATCGACACCGCGATCGCCAACGGCACCGGACGGAACTTGGGATACGTCTTGCCCCACACGTAGTGCAGCCGTGGCACGCCGGCGCGGTCGTACGGCGGAACGCTGCCGTTCTCGGTCATCGCCTGATACCAGCCCTCACCGACCGGATCGATGCCGATGACGTACACGGTGAGATCGCCGTTGCGGTCGATGCGGCACCGCAGGAAATGCTTGAACCGCGTCGAGGTCGCCGACATCAGCGCCAACGAATCAGCCGCCTTGATGCGCGAGTTGGTCCAACGCACCCCCGTGAGGAACACGATCAACGCCAACGCCCCGCCGACGACCGTCGCGACGACGACGCCGACCAAGGTGCCGGCCACGAGCGCAAACCGAAGGGCCTCGACGACCACGAGCGTGAGGCCGACTGCTCCACCGAGGAGCAGTCCGTAACCGCGAGCCCCAGAGGTCAGCTTCGGTTCGGCGCTGTTGCCGCGCAACGCGATCACGCCGGCGTACGTGAGCGGCAAGAGCAGCAGCCACGGCCAGGGCGTCCACAGGGTTTCGCGCAACGCCTCCATCACGCTGGTCTTGTCCGGACTGATCAGCCAGTTCTCGAACCGACACACTGCCTTGCTCCCCCACAGCAGGGAAGTGCAGTCGGACAAATCATCGCCACACGTTCGAAAGATGTTCTCAGGGCCGACCTGGATCGAGGCGAGTCCGATCAATGCGAGTTGAAGCAGCGAGAACACGAACCACAACAGCCGGTACTCGCGGTCGAAGAACCGTTTCGCTCCTGGCGCGATCGCGCGGCTGTCGGCGGGCAGCGGCCACCGGGTGGTCAGGCGGAACTCAGCGTTGCCCTCCTCGAGCGGGATGCGCTCGGGCAGGTTGTGCGTGGGCTGCATGAACGCACCGCCGCCGCCTGCGGTGATGTGATCCTCGTCGAAGTCGGTGTCGAGACGTTCGAGATGTGCGAAGTAGTGCGAGTCACCCGACAGCCCGAGCGGCATGGTGGCACCGTTGCCGATGATCAGCGGGTCGAAGACGCTGCGCAGCTGCGCGTAGTTCTCGCGATGCTTCTGACGCATTTGCCACATCGGCACCGGGGTACACAGGATCACCCGGTCGCCGGCACGGAGCCGGGCGGCCGCCTCGGTGAAGTACTCGACCTGCGGCCCGACCAGTTCGTTGTCGAGGCCGGTGTCGATGCCCCAGAGCCACCACCCCTGCGGCAGCTGCACGTGCCACCAGTTCTCCTTCTGCGGCGTCTTCCACTGTCCGGCGAAGGGGCGTTCCGATCGAAACATCTTCTCGAAGTGTTCGATACCGCCGAGCCAGTCGTGGTTGCCGGGGATCGCCACGAGTGTGGGATCGCTCCCGTCGGGTCCGCCTTCGAGCCCCATGGCGTACGGCAACTCGGTCTGCGCTTCGTAGGCACCGGCCTTTGCGAACGGGTAGACCTCGTCACCACCGAACACCACGAGTTGGGCACGCGGGAGCCGCGCCGGTGGGGTGGGCAGATCGCCGAACCGGTCGTCGGGAAGGTCGATCTCGCGGCGCCCGATCAGCCACGCCACTGGTGCGGTGCCGTCGAACCCGTCGCCCATGTCGGCGACATCGTCGAACCAGAAATCTTCACCCTCCACCGCCGGGAACGACGCCTCGGGGCCGCTGGTGGGCCGGTGCGCCCGCCCGTCCATGGCCTTGAGCGAGTTGTTCGCCGGGCGATACGAACGCCAGGTGTGCCACATCTCCACCGGGGCGAGCCATGAGACCATCTCGTTCGCGCGGCAGCACCGTCGGCGGTGTCGACGGTGGCCGCAACGAGCCAGTCGAGGACGTGTGCGGGATCGACACCGACTTGGGGGCGCTCAGCACGGCGTCGGCAATCGCGGAGGCCCCCGCGATCCGACTGAGGGTGTCGATGTACGCGCGCACCGATGAACGCATCTCGTTGAGTTCCTGGCGGCACTGTGCGCCACGATCCCATCGACGCTCCCAATCGATGGCGGTCACACTCGTGTCGCCGAGCGGTCGACGCGCTTCGTAGTCGGCCAGCATCGGCTCCCACCGAGACAGCACCGGCCGGAAGACTTCGTTCATCACACGGATCGCCACCACTGCGAGGCTGAGGTTGCCGGCGCTTCCCTTGGACGCATCCGCACCGTGTCGTCGCAAGATCTCACGGGTCAGGCCGAACATCTCATCGATGCTGGTGAGCACCTCGCGGATCGTTCCGTCGGTGGAGGCCAGATGTGCGCTCGACGTGCGCGTCGACAGCTCGATCAGGATCTCGTACGCGGCGGCCTGCTCGGCCTTTGATGGATAGACGTACCCCTTGACCTGGGCAACGGCGACCTCGACGCCTCAGCTTGGAACATTGGTGGGCGTCCTTTCAAGACAGGAGGTGACCGAGAACATGGCGATCATCACAACCACCACTTCAGGGCCGCGACGACAACGAGGGAGGTCGCCACAGGGATCGTCGTCACCCAGACCAACCACATCCGGGCGTTGAGAACATCGCCCACCAGCACACGCTCGACGTTGCGACGAGTGACCGGCGCCAGATCGGCGATCTCGAGACGAACGAACTCGGAGTCGTGCCGCAGCCCAGACAGGCTGAACTGCAGCGCAGCCACCAGGATCAGGGTCAGAAACACGCCGAAGGCCATCAGCGACCACTCGGCAGCGGTGTCGAACCCTTCCACCTCCGCTGCGGCGGCCGTCGTGACAACCGAGAGACCGAGAACGGAGCTGATCACCGGCGTGGCGAGCGTGAGTCCGCGACGATGGAGAGCGATCACCTCGGCACGATCGCGGATCGGCGGCTGCCTTGCTGGTCGACCAACTCGCACCGAGCATCATCACGATCCACGGCGACATCAGGCCGACGGCGAGCGCCGCCTGCAACACCGTGAATGCGACTTCCCCGTTCTGGCCGGGGGCGAAGGCGACGACCGTGAGGGCGACCAGTGCTCCGGCCAGCGCTCCTGTCTTCGCCACCGTACGCCATCGCACCTCGATCGCATCGGCGAGCACCCGATGGAAGTACGACAGCCCGATGACGAAGAGAAACGTCCACACCGCGAACGAAACGGTCGACAATCCGTGCCACATGCGGTTCGCCACGGCGTTGTCGAACCTCCACAGCGGCCGTGGCGCCGGCTGCGCCGCCGGCGACGAGTGCGAGCACCCAGACCCACGCAGGCTGCCGTGCCGACGGCGGCACGATGGGTTCGTCGAGCCCGCTCAGCCGCGCTCGCTCGTGGTCGAGTTCGTCGAGGTACTCACGGAGGTCGCGTTCGAGCAGTTCGAGGTCGTCAAGTCCCTCGAAACGCACGGCGAGGAGGTCAGCGAACGGGCGCAGCGCCTCGGGAAGGTCGGCGGCCTGCAGTGGCTCGGCGCCTCCGATGAGTACGGGGATGATCCGCTTGCCGTCGGCGAGCGCACTCACGATCTCGCGCCCGACCCAGTCGATCGAATCGTCGATCCGCGCCGACCCGTCGTCGCGCACGCCCCGCCAGTGCGGCCCGACCACGGCGATCAAGACATCGCAGTCGCGCACCTCGTCGGCCAACCGATCGCCGAGATCGTCGCCCAGCCGCAAGCTGTTGTCTCGGAACGCGGTGCGCAGATGCGTGACCTCGTCGAGGCGTCGGAGTCGTTCCTCGATCCACCCAACCGCGTACTGGCCGTCGGCGCGGCGGTAGCTGATGAACACACGTGCCATGGTGCGAACTACCCCGGCGTCCGATCGGCAACGAGTACCGCCAGCCGCTCGCATCGCTGCGCCCAACGCAGCGATCGCACGCCCGAGGTGATCACACCAACGGCGAGCACCCATGCGACGAGTGCGACCGCGAAGAGCCAGTCGTCGAGCGCCCCCACGAGTTCCTCGGTTGTCGGGTCGACGAACACCTGCTCGCCGAGGCGAAGGTGGCGGTCGCTTTCGAACTCGACCGGCACGACGACGGACTTCTCGTCGACCATCTTGGTGTACTCGGCGCTGTAGCGGTTCTGTTTGCACTCGTCATCGCTCGCGCAGCCCGGATTCGGTCCAGCCGTCACCACTTCGGCGCGTTCGGTGTGATCGGCTCGGTTGTCCATCGCCACCCACGACAGCACGGCGCCGACCACGAGAAGGCCGCACCCTGCGGTGATGACCATCCGGGCGCTACGAATCGACGGCAGCGACGACGGGTCGACGCCGGTCGCGGAACGCCCCGACGCCCGCCGCGCAGCTCGTCCACCGACGTACCACGTGGCGGCAGCGAGCGACACCAGCCCAGCCAGCACACCCAACAGGATCAGCGAAATCGTGTCGGTGCCGGCCGAGTTCGCGGCCAACCATGCCACCACGCCCACCACGACCGCCGCCGCGATCAGCGCGGCGATCTCGCCGTTCGAGGCGCGCTCGTCGAACGGGACGACCGACGGGGGACGTTCACCGCGCCGATACGGCACGAGTTCTGGGTCGCGCCCATCGAACAGGGCCTCGAGGCGACGCTCGATGACCGGATCGTCGAGCTGACGACCGACACCCTGGTGCGCCGTGGCGATCACCTGCGCTCGGAACTCGGGTTCGACGTCGAACCCGACGGTTCGGAGGCCGTCGTCGGGCACGTGGAGGACCACGCTGTTCTCGCCGAGACCGATCCATGGTGGCGTGTCGAGCGGGACGCCGTAGGCCGCCTGGGCGGCGGGGAGCAACGTGTCGGCGATCACCCGACCGGCCAGCAACGCGATGGCGAGCAGCACGATCGCCGACATCGTGACCACCACGACCAGCGTCAACGCACCGACCAACACGAACGGATACAGCACCTCCAAGAAGCCAGGTGTCACCCACGACAGCCAGCCAGCAAAGCGGCGGAACGCGAGCGGCAGCATGGCGATGCTCAACGCCACCCAGATCACCAGTGCGATGCCCAACGCCATCCGCGCCCAGTCGCTCGACAGCAGCGAACCGAAGAAGTAGCTGAAGCGCTTCGGCGAGGTGAACGTCGGGCCACGATCGAACCGCCGGTTGATGTCGGGGCCGCCGGACGGCACGAACGTGACCGCGTCCTGGTGCTGGAGCGGCTCGGGGTCGCCGAGCACGAAGCCCATCAGCGGCCGCTCGCCTTCGATCGTGATGCCGGCGTCGTCGCCATCGGTGACGACACCCAGCGCGTGCGCTTCGCCACGCAGCCAGGCGCGGAACGACCGGTCCTCGAACACGAACGACGGATACACCGCCCACGCACTGCCGTCGACCAGGGCATGAACCACCGCGCCGTCGTCGCCCTGTCTGATGACGGCGCGCCCTGCCGGGAACGCGGCGGGGATCGCGCCCGATGCAACCACGGCGCCGGCCACGTCCACGTGGGGTGTGGTCCGACGGCAGAACACCACCGGGAGCCCGTTGGCGAGGTCGACGGTCAACACGTACAGCTCGATCCCGGTCGCTCGATGCAACTCGGCGAAGGTGACCGGGACGCCGTCGATCTTGCCGATCTTCGAAGACATCGTGGTGTCGAGCCAGGTGCGCAGGCCGCGGCCCTCGAACACCGAATGGGCGTGCCCGATGATCACCTTGCCCGCCCGCTTCGCGAGCGGCGATGAAGCGGCCGAGAGCCCCGCAGGGATCGCTGCTTCGAGTTCGTCGGGCTGTAGCCCTGATGCGATCAGTGCCGACACGATCGCCCCAGCGGACGACCCAGCGACCGAACCGAACCACAGACCGCGCTCGCGCAGGGCGCGTACGGCCCCGGCGTACGCAATCGACTTCGCTCCCCCACCCATGAACACACCGTTCACGAGGCGCAGCGATGCCGACGATGCACTCGTTTCGAGTGTCGTGTCCATCTCGATGAAGGTTCTATCAGAGCTCGGCCGAGTGAGCGGGAGCAGTCCCGAATGGCCACACGAGGCGATCTCGACGACACAGCAGGTCGCAGATCCTGACCGCCGCATCGGTCTGGGGTCCGAACACCCCGTCGACCACCAAACGTGCGCCGAGGTCGTTCAGCTGCATCTGGAGCACGGCAACCTCGGGTGTGTGTTCCCATCGTGCCCGCCAGCGATCGACCGGCTCGGTCCGGCCGCGGTGCACCAATCTGGGCGGAGCCGGCGCACGCTCAACCTGGCCGACCCGCCTGACACGATGGCGCCCGAGACCACCGCGATCGCTCGGCGCCAGACGTAGACCAGCGGACGGCGACCACGGCGCTGCGCTCGACGCCCCCGATTCGCCGTCGGTCCAACGGGGGCGGCCCGGGTCGTCGAAGCCGACGTGTCGGCGCCAGAAGTCCGGCGATGCGAAGATCCCCACCTGTTGACCGAGGAGCTCATCTGTGCGCCGGAGGAACGCCGCGACGTATCGGCCCAGGTCGCGGCGGTCGAGTCCGTCGACGGTCGAGATGTCGGCCCAGTGCCCGTAGCCGAACGGAACCCTGGCACTTCGAATTGCCAACGCCCAGAGTTCGGCTTGATGGTGGGCGTCTGTCCGCGACGGGTACAGGTGCCAGTACGACCCGACCGCCAGGCCACTTGCATCGGCCGCCACCACATGTTCGATCCAACGAGCATCCTGTCGCGTCCCGCGGCCCGCTCGAACAATGGCAACCTCGGCGCCCTGCGCCTTCACGTGCGAAAAGTTGATGCAGTGATGCTCGAACACGTCGACGCCTTCGACCCACTCAACAGCGGGTCCAGCGACATCGTTGGCCAGGTCGTCGACCGAGGTGAAGCTCATACAACGAGCCTGATCGGATGCAACGACGGCCACCATGGCCCGCGGGCCACGGTGGTACGGCGGCGAGGTCAGCTCGAGCTGTCCGAAAGGGAAGCAAGTGCATCCTGGGTGCGTCGCACCCATGGCGTGGCACCTTGGGCGCTGGCGCTGTCGAACGCCGACGTCAACATCGCTTCGGCACCGTCGAGCTCGCCCATCGAGCCTCGTGCCATCCCGAGCACACGATCGACGGGTCCCATGCACACCAGTTCGCCGGCGGCCATCGCCCAGCTCCCCGAGTAACGATTCAGCACTGCCGAATAGCGGCGGATCATGTCGGTCTCGCCGATCAGCACTGCTGCCTCCAACGCGGTGGTCGTGGTGGCCAACCAGAGCCAATTGCGCGGCCACGGCGCCCACTCGGCAAGGGCGTTCAACATCCGGCGGGCGTCGTCGACCGAGCCCAACTCGGCGTGCAGCAACGCAAAGGCCGCAACGAACATCGGATTCGAATCGACGAGTTCACCCAACTGCTGTTCGAGCCCAGCAAGCTCGGCCTGCTGTCCTCGATTGCGGCCGACGGCGTAGGTGACCGCCATCTGTCCGAGCACCAGGTTGTGACGTCTCGACATTGCGACGGCGTCGTGGGCCAGGCGTTCGGCCAGCTCGTCGTTGCCGAGCGTGGCGTTGAGCATCGCCTGCCCCATCATCACGCGGCCGAGGAGGAACGTGGACCCGGCACCGTCGGCGACCCCTGCGGCAGTGTCGGCGTCGGACAACGCTCCAACGAGATCACCGAGTTGGATTCGTGCCGCCCAGCGAAGATTGAGCGCTTCGATCAGTACCCCAGTCCATCGCGACGGCCCGCCGTCGAGGAGGTGGTGGGTCGCGTCGCCGACAAGGCGAGACGCGAGTTCGAGGCGCACCCAAGCATCGTCGGGCCCCCAGCACGCCCTGGCCACTTCGGTCTCGACGGTCGCCCGGTCGACGAGCTCCATCAGTTCGAGGTCGACGAGGCCCAGGCGCGCCATCGCCGAACGGTGTTCATGGCGAACCGTGGTGGGAAGCAGTCGCGATTGACGGATGTGCAACATCGCCCGCAGCACCGCTGGCTCGGCAGGGCAGCGCAGACTCGCCCGCTCGAGCAGACGGAGCAGTTCGGGATCGTCGAGCCCGTGTCGACGGTTGAGCGACGCGACCAGTGCCGCCTCGGCGAGCGTGACCGGGTCGTCGGCGCCCTCGGCCAACGCCGCGGCCCGGTAGAGCTGCACGATCCCGTCGCTGTTGCGCGACGCAACGAAGTCGGCTCGTCCGTGAGCGAGTCGAAGGCGCGCCTCGACGCGATCACGCTCGGCGGTGGCCTTCGCCCCCGCCAACACTTCGAGGGCACGATCGATGATCGCCACGGCGCGTTCGTGGGCGAGGCGTTCGGTTGCTCGCGTCGCCACCTCGGCGGCGACGTTGCCGGCATGCAACGGGTCGCCCAGACGGTCTGCCTCGAACCAGTGGTGAACAGCTGCTTCGCGACGATCGAGGTCGTCACCGAGCTCTTCGAGCCGGCGGGCCACGGCAGCGTGCAACAGCCCTCGTCGCGTGGCAGACAGGCTGGCTTCGAGCGTCGACTGGACAATGGCGTGCACGAATCGGAACTCGCCGGCGTGTTCGCCGTCGACCAGCAGACCACCGGCTGCCGCGGCGTCGAGGTCGCCGGACACTTCGAGCGGGCTTGCGTCGAGCACGTCGGCGAGAAGCACCACGTCGAAACTGCGCCCGATCACCGCCGCAGGCCCCAGCGCTTCGCGGGCCCGCTCACCGAGACGATCGACGCGTTGCAGAATCCACTCACGCACACCAACCGGCAGACTGCCGCTGCTGAACTTCTGCGACGGATCGTCGGCAAAGTGCCCGAGGAGCTGCAACGCGAAGAACGGGTTGCCGGCGCTGAGGGCGTGCACGCCATCGATCGCGTCAGGGTGCAGTGACACCCCGCGAGCCTCGGCGAGCGCTGCGAGATCGTCGCGGCTGAGCGGAACCATCGACACCACGGCAGCCCCGGTGCGGCCCGTCAGCTCATCGAGTACGTCGGCGCTCGCATTCGGACGACACCCGGCGATCACCACGAGCGAGTCGCCGAGGTCGTCGAGCACCTGTGCGAGTAGAGCGAGTGACGACCCGTCGATCCACTGCACATCGTCGAGCACGAGGGTGACGGGTCGACCAAGGTCCGAGAGCGCCGTCGTGATGCGCCCGAAGAATCGGCGACGGTCGATCCAGCCTTCTTCGTCGCGTTCGAGTTGACCAGCCTCGAATCCGAAGACGTCGTCGCCGAGCGCATCGAGGAACGGTTCGAAGGCGCCGCCCGACTCGGTGCATCGGCCGACGAAGATCAGCTCGCCGTCGTCGGCGCGCCGCCCCGCCACCTCGGCGGCGAACCGGGTCTTGCCCGAACCTGCCTCGCCGAGCACCACGACCAGCGAGGCCAGCCCCTGGCCACTGGTGTGCTCGATCGTTGCGGCCACCGTTGCCAACTCGTCCGACCGGCCGGCAAGGCTGGTGGCACGTCGCGTGTCGAGCCAGACTCCCGCTCGACGACCCAGCGTGGTGTGATCTGCAACAGGTGTGTCGGCGGCACCGAGGGACACGGCACCAACCGGGCGGATCAGTGCACAACTGTCGGCGACCGGTTCGAACACCATGTCGTGAGCTGCGCCCAACAGCATCCGCACCGGCAGCGAACAGACCACGGCACCGGGCGGCGCATGCCGGAGCACACCGACGGTCTCGGTGGCGAGCTGCTGCACCGTCGTGCCGTGCCAACCGCCGAGATCCCCCGCATGCAGCGCGATCGACGTTGCGTTTCCGAGCGTGGCGACCGCTGCCGCCGCGGCGTCACCGGCCCGGGCGAACGCGAAGAGGCGTTGGTGTTCGCCGAGCCGCACCGAACTGACCGGTCGTCCCCCGGCTGCCTCGAGTTCGACCGACGCCGTGGCTCCCGACTCGAGGGCCGACGCTTCGACCAACGCGAAGGTGATCGTGCCGGTAGGAACCTCCATCTCGGCCGCCTCACGCAAACGCTGCGCAAACTCCGAAGCACTCCATGGGCGACCGAGCGGGTCCCACGTGAGCCCCCGCCGAACGATCCGTTCGAGCCGTGCGAGGTCGTGCTCTGCAAACGTCGTGGGCCACGAGGTACCGAGTTTGGGCACGATGCCGGTGAGCAGGAAGACCGTCAGCGCCGCCAGCGAGTAGACATCGGCGGCCGGTGTCAATGCCTCGCCAGCGAGCACCTCGGGCGCCGAGAATCCTGGTGTACCCAGTCGCTCGCGGTCGTCGCCGACCCGCATTGCCGCACCGAAGTCGATGAGGACGGCGCGTCCGTCGGCGGTGACGACGACGTTCTCGGGCTTCACGTCGCCATGCACGACCGGCGGCGTGTGTCCGTGGAGATGATCGAGTGTCTGTGCGAGCTGATCGACGAGGTCGAGCACCGTCGGCAGCGAGAGCCCGATGCCATCGCCCGCTGCGAGCAGCACCTGGAGGTCGTTGCCCTCGATGTAGTCGCTGATCATGTAGTAGCGGTCGTCGTCGACGACGTCGCTGCGCACCGTCGGAAGCCCACGGTGGGCAACCAGCCGCATGAGGAGCCCTGCCTCGCGGCGGAGCCGGTCGAGGTCGGCAGCGTTGACGATCCGCCGTGTCTTCAACACCACGTCGAGATCGAGATCGAGATCGCGGGCAAGATGCACCTCGGCCTCGCCGCCAGCGGAAAGCAGGCGCACGAGCCGGAACCGGCCAGCGACCACCGCCGGAACATCCGCCGACGCGCTGTCGACCATCATGGCGACAACTCGCGTGTCGCTTGCAGATCGGCGAGACGAACGGCGCCGCACAGCAGCGCCTCGTTGGCGAGTCGGACACGGCGATCCGGCCCTTCCTCGACATCGAACTTCAGGTACAGCCGGCCGAGCTGCTGTTTCACGGCACTCTCGGTGACGCACAAGGTCTCGGCGATTGCGGAGACCGACGCCGGTGGCGTGAACGCATCGCCGCCGAGCACAGGTGAACACAGCACCAACAACACACGTCGTTCCCCGGCGGTCAGCTCGGGCCGAGGTCGGGCGACCTCGGTTCGCGACCGATCCAGCGGGGTGGAGCCCACCGAGTGGAAGATCACCGCAGTCCGCTCGCCGAGGCGTAGTTCGTCGCCAGGCGACAGCAGGTGAACCGAACCAGCAGTGAGTCGCGTGCCGTTGACGAACAGCCCGTTGACCGCCGACGTCGCCTGGACACACCATCCGGCGGGCTTGGGTTGCAACACAGCGTGGAGTCGCGACACCGCTGGGATCACCGTTCGTTGCGAGGTGACCGAGCACCGCCGGTTGCCCGACATCGCGACCGATCGTGAGTTCACCATCGAGTTCGACGGTCATCGGTGGATGTCCAGGTTGGTTGAGCACCAGCCACGCACGCTGCGACGTGTGAGGGTCTACGTCGCTCATGTGACCAGTCTCACCAGCTCATGACTGTTCGGCCATGTCGGAACCGACAGATGTGGCTGTCGGTTCATCGGTCGGGGCCAGCAGGCGAGGCGATTCCGTGTCGCCGACCATCTCGGCGATCGCGATGGCCTCGTCGGCGAACTGGTGGATCGGTGACGCCGGGTCGCTGGCGCGTTCATGGCACGCCCGCAAGACCGCGGCGGCCCACACCTCCTCGCCGTCGCTGGGTGCACGGCCGCTCAACCACGTTGCGACCTGCTCGCCGATCTCGGGTCGGCCGATCGACGACCATGTCGCTCCGAGCGCCACCAGGATGCGGTAGGCCGTGGCCACGTCGCCGGAGGCCATCGAGGCCTGCAACGCAGCGAGCACATCGCCCTCATCGGGTGCCAACAGCGACAACGGGAGCGCCTCGTCCGTGCTGGTGGCGTTGCTGAACCGCTCGGCCACGGACGCAAACCACCGGCCATGACGGGCGATCACGACATCCGATCCGGTCGACTCCGAGAGGCGATCACGGGCGAAGGAACGAACCGCTGCCGACATCCCGACGCGACCCGATGCGGGGTCGAAGGTCAACAGCTGCTGATCAAACAGGCGCCGCAGCGCAATCGCCGTGTGGCGGTCGTCCATGTCGGGTCCGCTCACCACAGCGGTGGCCGCGTCGATCTCGATGTCGCCGCGGAACACGCCCAGTCGACGCAACGCCACCTGAGCGTCGGCGTCGAGGAGCTGATACGTCCAGTCGATCGATGACGCCAGGATCCGTGCAAGGTCGGCGGGACCGTCCACCTGGACGAGTTCGCCAAGGCTTGCCGCGAGTTCCGAGATCGGAGTCGATCGCACGCGGGCCGCTGCGAGTTCGATTGCCAACGGGGTTCCGCCGAGATCACGGCAGACATCCACGATGTGGACGGCATCGTCGTCGGTGAACGCCTGCCCGGAAGGCGGTGTGGCTCGTTCGATGAACAGTCGTGTGGCGTCGAAGCGGGCGAGCGCGTCCGCCCCGACGTCGCCGTGCTCGGGCATCGACATCGCCGGCACCGACAGCACGACCTCGCCCGACAGGTGAAGCGCGTCGACGCCGGTTCCGAGCACCTGCACGTCGGGGCACTGACCGAGCAGTCGATTGACGATGGTGGCTGCGGCTGCACTTGCGCGGTCGACGCCGTCGAGGACGACGAGCGAACGGGCTGTCGAGGCGAAGTGATCGACCAGCGCGTCGAGTGGGTCGGCGGTGGGACGCGGGAGAGCGCACGAGTGCAGCGTCCACGCAGCGACTGCGTCGACGTCGTCGGCTGGCGCCTCCGAGACCGGTATCCACCACACTCCGCCAGGCGTGGAATCGGCTGTTGCTGCGGCGGCAGCCATCGCGAGCCGCGACTTTCCGATGCCGCCGTCGCCCACGAGGGTCACCAGTCGATTCGCTGCGAGCGCCGCACCGATCGCAGCAAGTTCAGTGCGGCGTCCGACGAATGAGCTGATCGGTGTCGGAAGGTTGCCGGCGGCCGACGCCCCCGCACTCAGCGGTGGGAATTCCGTTGGCAGGGATGGGCCTGCGAGCTGCCAGATCTGCTCGCGCCCGTTGAGTCCCTTCAGCCCGTACAGGCCGAGATCGAGCAACTCGAGCGACTCGCCGAGAGCGTGACGGGTGGCGTCGGCGGTGTCGGCCGACAGGAGGATCTGGCCGCCGTGACCGCACGAGCGGATACGGGCGCAGCGGATGATCGTGAGACCGACGTAGTTGTCCTCGTTGCGCAGCATCGCGTCGCCGGTGTGCAGCGCCATCCGCACCGGAAGTTCCGGCACGAGCGCACGCAACTCGAGCTGCGCTTCGACCGCAGCGTTGACCGCGTCGATCGCGCTGGTGAACACCGCCACCACGCTGTCACCCTCACCTTGTTCCTGCGGGCGGGCGCCGCCGTGCGACGAGATCGTGGAGTCGAGGATCTCGTAGTGCTGCGACACCAACGCCGTCATCGTGTCGGGCGAGGCTTGCCACGCCTGGGTCGACCCCTCGATGTCGGTGAGCAGGAAGGTGACCACCCCAGTCGGCAGCCGCTGGATCCACACTTGTCACCGGTCCATCTTGACGCATCCGGGCAACGCAACGGTGCTGCGCCGCGTTCAGGTGTTGCTGATGGTTGCTGCGGCGCGGTTGGACGCGTCGGGGCCGGCGAGTTGTCGCAGGAGGAGGAGGCCGTCGATGATCGCTATCGCTGCTTCGGCTTCGGCTCGTGAGTCGGGGGCATCGATCAGGTTGGCCGCCCAGTCGATCCATGCGTTGACGAGCCCGGGGACGAGTTCGTCGTACGGCTCGCGGCCGACGGCGGCGAGCCCGTTCGCCTCGAAGAACAGGGCGAACACGGCGTCGTGTTCAGGTGTCGCGAGCAGCGGCCAGGCCAGGCAGATCATCTCGGTGTGGTTGGCGGCGGGCGAGCTGAACGCGGGGGCGAGTGCCACCTGGAGCTGGAGCCCCATGGCGATGATGACCTCGCTGATGAGATCGTTCTTGGTGGGGAAGTAGTAGACGATGATTCGATCGCTGATGCCGAGCCGTTTGGCGAGCCGACCGAAGGTGAGCTGGCTGATCCCGTCGTCGATCGCTGCCGCGATCGCCCCAGCGAGGATGTCTTCCTTGGTGTGTTTGTGACCCACTCCCTTGATCGTAGTGGTCACTGCAACTATGGTTCGCAGTGATCACTACAACTGACGACGTGCACCTGCGAGGCATCCTCGCCCCGACCCACCGCTCCCGGAGGAACCTGATGTCGACTCACCGAGGCCGAAGCAACCAACCTGTTCCGCACCGAGCCCGATCGATTCCTCGACGTCGGCGCCGGTGAAGCCGCCTACCGCCGCGTCGGATCTGGCCCCGATGTGCTCTTCGTTCATGGGTGGCCGGTGAGTGGCGCCACGTGGCGCAAACTGCTCCCCCACCTTGTCGACCATGTGACGTGCCACGTCATCGACTTGCCGTCGGCTGGGTCGAGCCGATACGACTCCAACACGACGCTCTCGATCGGACAACACATCGAGAGCGTCAAACGGGTCGTCGACATTCTCGACCTCGACGATGTCGCCGTCGTCGGACACGACAGCGGCGGGATGATCGCTCGTCACGCCATGGTCGGCGACACTCGCCTCCGAGCGATGGGGCTCATCAACACCGAACCGGCCGACCCGAGCTGGCGATTCACGTCGTTCGTCGCATCGCGCAGACTGCCCGGTCTCGCCGCCGGTTTGGGATGGGTTGCCGGCACGCCGCGCGTGCGCCGGATGGGTCTGGTGTTCGGTGACGCGTTCGCGGACCGCTCGCTCCTCGACGGCGAGTTCGCCGAGTTCTTCTTCGACCCCCTCCACAACGACAAGGACTACCGGGCAGCCCAGGCCAAGGTGCTGAAGAGTTTCGAGATGCGCTACGTCACCGAACTCGCCGACATCCACCGCCGCATCGACGTACCGGTCAAGCTCGTCTGGGGCGACCGGGACCCGTTCTTCCCCGTCGATCGGGCACGAGCCATGGCCCATGAGTTCCCCGACGCCACCATCGACGTGCTCGCGGGGGTCGGCCTGTTTTCCCACGAAGAATCCCCCGCAGCCGTCGCCCAGGCGCTCATCCCCGTCCTCACCGCGCCGAGATCCTGACCGCCGTCGAGGAGCGAGCGGCCCGTGCGGCATCCACGTTGCCAGTCAGTCCTTGGAGTCCTCGAGCAGTTCCTTGAAGAGGAACATCGGCAGCAGGATCGTGGCGAGCATCGTGGCGAGCCAGACGATGATCGTTGCCAGCACCCAGGTGGTCAGGCCGCTGATCGACAAGCCGTCGGACACGAGGTCGGTGATCACCAGCGCAGCCAGCGTGGTCACCAGTGCACTGCTGCCCTGGAGTGCGGGAGCGTTCTGCATCGCGATTTTCGTGAACAGTGGCTGCAGCACGGCGGTGAGCACCGTGAAGATCACCACGGCCACGACGAAGGATGTGCCGCTGACGCTCATGTCGTCGAGGAGCAACGAGGCGATCCAGAGCCCGAGCGCATTGCCGAGCAGAGCGAGAACGGTGCGGAGTAGGAGTCGAATCACGAGGGCCTCACAGTCGGGTTGCGAACACGTCGGTGTGTTCTGTCAGACATCATGCCGCATGCGAGAGCCCGCCTCCGGGATCGCCGGGGTGATCCAGCTGGATCGATCCGGGTGCGAGGATCGAACTCGCGACCCGATGGTGACAAGTGTGCTCGACCAACTGAGCCCACCCGGCGCGACCGGGCGATTGTCGGTGTGCGGTCGGAGGGACCTTTGGCCCTGCCTGCGGGCGGGCGGCAGCCAGAGCATGGAGGTACCGACAACCGCATCCCACCCTGGAGGTGGACAGCATGACTCGATCGAGCACCCCGCGTCGACGCCACCCACGCATCTCACTGGGCGTGCTCACGTGCCTCGCCTTGGCCGCCACCATCACCCCGATTGTCGGAGCGCCGCCCGTTGCGCAGGGCATTCTCTGTCCGAAGGTCGCTCTTTTCGTCGCCAGCACCTCGCCCGCCCCACGGGGAGACGGTTCCTTCCTGAGTGCCGTCGAAGAAGCGTTGCCCGGCTGTGTGTCGACGGTGTCCGATGAGTCGATCACCGCGGCCGAGGCCGAGGCAGCCGACCTCGTGATCATCTCGTCGTCGGTCGTCCCGACGGTGCTCCGGGACCGGCTCGTCGACGTCGGTACACCGGTCCTCGTTGCCGAGCCCTACCTCTTCGACGACATGTCGCTGGCCGAGCGAAACGGGCGGGAACTCACCGAACGGACAACGCTTCAGATCACCGACGTCTCACATCCGCTCGCGGGTGGACTCTCAGGCGTCGTGGCGGTGTACCGATCGCCCGCAAAGATGAACTACGGGCTCGACGATGCAGCTCCTGGCATCGAACCCGTTGCGAACTCGGGTGGGACCTCGAAGCAACTCACCATCTTCGGGTTCGAAGCAGGCTCGCAACTCACCGACCGCCCGGCCGCCGGCGCCCGCGTTGCGTTCTTCCCGTCGTACGGCGCCACCCTCACCGGCGACGCTCGGACGCTCGTCCACGCAGCAATGGGGTGGCTCGTCGACCAGGAATCGGTTGGACCCACCGACGGCGACGCGGTGGCGGAGGACGTCGACAACTGCCCGTACAGGGCGGGCTCAGCGCTCGACTTCAACGCCCTGCAGTTCGACACTGACCAGGACGCCATCGGCGACACGTGTGATCCGAGCCCAACCGCACGTTCGACCGCCAACTTCAGCTTCGGCTTGGGGCACGGGAACCTGTCGTCGAGTGCCGTTGCACTCGCCGACCTCGACGGCGATGACGACCTCGACGCATTGGTCACGAACCAAGACGTCGGCGAGCCGAGCCGGGTCTGGTCGAACGACGGAACCGGGCAGTTCAGCGACTCCGGACAACCGATCGGATCCGGTGGTGCGCTGTGGGTCGAACTCGGAGACGTCGACAACGACGGCGATGTCGACGCGGTGGTGTCGAACACCTCCGGCGCGCAGGTGTGGGTCAACGATGGCACCGGCACCTTCACCGACTCCGGCCAACGACTCGGCGACGAGAGCATGGCGTTCCTCGGCGACGTCGACGCCGACGGCGACCTCGACATCTTCGCCGCCGACGGAATCCCCGCCGACGGTGTCGACAACCGCATCTGGTTCAACGACGGCACCGGCACCTTCACCGACTCCGGCCAACGACTCGGGACGGCGTCGATGGGCTGGGTTGGATTCGGAGACCTCGATGTCGACGGCGACCTCGACGCCTTCGTCTCGGGAAACGGTGACAGCCGGGTCTGGACGAACGACGGGAACGGCCTTTTCACCGATTCCGGCCAGCGTCTCAGCGTCGGCAACGTGTGGGCATTGGGGCTCGATCTCGGCGACATCGACGGCGACGGCGACCTCGACGCCTTCGTGACCACACACGTGAGGAATGCAGCCGAGGCAGGGATCCCAGACCAGGTCTGGATCAACGACGGGACCGGTGTGTTCGCCGACTCCGGCCAACGCCTCGATGGTGATGCCGATGTCGACGTCGCCCTCGGCGACCTCGATGGAGACGGCGACCTCGACGCCTTCACGGCCTCCAACAGCGGCGCGCTGAACGATCACGTGTGGATCAACGATGGCACGGGCGCGTTCTCCGATTCCGGCCAAGTCTCCTTCTCGACGAGAAGCCAGGGCGTGGCGCTCGGCGACCTGGACGGCGACAGGGATCTCGACGCGTTCGTCGCCAACTGGTGGGGTGACGACACGGTGTGGTTCAACAACAATCTTCCCGTCGAGTCTGCGGCTCTACTCGTTGCCGGCAGCACCCGGCCACCAGGCGGCGACCGAGACATCGCCGACATCATCCGAGGTGCCGGACTCGATCTCACGATCGTCGACGACGACAGCGATCTCGCCTCGATCGACCCCAACCGCTACGCCGCAATCTTCATCTCGACGTCCGTCGTGCCGACCAAGGTTGGCAACGTCTTCAGAGACGCCCCGGTTCCGGTGATCATCTGGGAGGGGTACCTGTTCGACGACATGGAGATGTCGGCCTCGGGTGAAACACCCACTGTCTCGACCGACATCACCATCGTCGACAGTGCACACCGGCTCGCCGCTGGGTTGCCGGCCGGCAACGTCCGCGTGTATTCCGACGCGCAGAAGCTGTCGTACGGCGCCCCGGCACCGACCGCCGACGTCGTGGCCATCGCGCCCTCACAACCGAATCGTGCCGTCATCTTCTCGTACGGCACCGGTGACCTACTGGTCGATGGCTCACCGTCGCCGGGACCGCGCGTCGCATTGTTCCCCAACTACCTCGGAGCACAACAACTCACCACCGATGGCGCAGCCCTGATCGGCAGTGCGATCGACTGGGCCCTCGACGGCCCCGGCGTCGAGCGGCCACCGAACGACGACTTCGAGAACCGCTTCACGGCCACGGTCGGCTCCCAGTACGGGAGCAACATCGGGGCGACGACCCAACCGGGCGAGTGGGCACTCGGCGGGGAATCGGTGTGGTGGCAGTGGACGGCGACCTCCGACGGCTTTGTCCGGTTCGACACGATCGGGAGCACCTTCGACACGGTGCTCGGCGTTTGGGACGGTGAGGAACTCGCCACGCTCACGCTGCTCAAGTCGAACGATGACAGCGGCGGAGGACTCCAGAGCGCCCTCACCCTCGGTGTGACAGCAGGCGCCAGCTATCAGATCGCGGTGTACAGCTACTGGTTCGAGGGCGAATCATCGCCCGGCGACGTGCAACTGAACATCGGTTCGGTTGGACTCCCTGCAAACGACGACTTCGCCGACCGCATCGACTTCGTGGGTGCCTCCGTGACCGGCGCCTACGTGCCCGCAACGTTGGAGCCCGACGAACCCCTGCCGTCGGTGGGTCGCACCCCTGACGGGTCGGTCTGGTGGGAGTGGACAGCCCCCGTCGACGGCCTCGTCGAAATCGAGGACTGGCAATCGAACTCGATCATGGCCGTCTGGTCGGGCGACAGCCTGGACACGCTCATCGAGGTCGACTCGAACGATGGCCAATCGGCAGGGCCGTACGAAGAAGTCACCATCGTCTCGTTCACCGCCGAGGCCGGGCGTGTGTACCAGATCGCCGTCTACGGAGATTCGGACAGCAGCGGCGAAGTGACCCTGCGCCTCACCACCTCGCAAGGCCCTCCACGACGACCGAGTCGACCCGTAGGGCTCGACCACTTCGGCGTCGTCCGTCCACGCTGGGGTGACCGTGGAGCCGGGTGCGAGGATCGAACTCGCCACCTCATGATTACAAATCGCTCCAGGACCGTCCGCCTGGTACCGACGTGTGCCGTTTCGTGTGCTCTGATCAGGCACGACGCGTTTTCACGTGCTGACTGGTGTTGTCTCGTATCGGCCAATACCGACTCGTTCGTGGGCAATCCGTGGGCACGGAGCCGCTCGTGCGGCACTCGAAATCGTCGCCGAAGTACGGCACCAGAGTACCCATCGGTGCCGGCCGGCCGGGGCAGTCCGCGGCACCATCACGGTGCCCGACGTCGGCCACACTGTTGGTGTGAAACGTGGGACCGCGATCCGTCACCTGGTGGAGATGGCTGAGGTCGCCACCGAGCAGTTGCGGTTGGGTCGGACTCCGATTGGTTGGCCACTCACCGAGATGTGGGTCGCTGGCGCACTGCTCGAGTCCTCCGACGAGATCGACCACGGCACGGTCGTGTTGATGATCGATCTTCCTCCCGACGAACTCCCCTGGCTCGCAGCCCATCCAACCGCCGAGTGGGTCGGTGAACAGCTCCGCCTCGGCAAGCGACCGATGCTGTGGTCCTACCGTCCCGCGGCATGGCCGGCATGGACGTACCGCGACCAGCGCGTCGCCCGATTCTGGTCCGCGTCGAACGGCATCGAGAGTGGCCTCATCGACGAACTGCGATCAGGAGTGGTCTCCGGTCTGGTCGACCCCGACCGAGCCGAACTCGTCGAACAGGTCGGCGTTGAACTCGAAGTCTCCAAGGCGCACCTGCGGTCCATCCTTGCCCGGTACTGGGACCACGACTGGCGGCGCAACAACCGCAGCCACACCAGCCCCGAAGATCAGCTCTGGCGCGCCGCCACCGCCGTGACCGAACTCGAGGACGCACTCACCGAGTTCGGCCGCTGACGGGCTGGCACCACTTCGAGGTCGTCGGAGCCGGCCGACGGCCCGATGGGCGGGCGGTCTACGCTTGACCTCGTGGAACCGGCGCCGTCGAGAGGGCACCACGGGAATCTGCCGCTGGATGCTCCGTCGGAGTTCCGGCATGTCGCAATCGACCCGGCCCGGCATGTCATCTCGTTCGATCAACCGGCGCCGAACCGCTTCCGGTGGCCTCTGCAATGGGCCCGAGGGGCCGTTTTCGCGGCCGGGATCGTGGCGGCCTACGCCGTGGTGAACCCAGGGTCCGCAGCCATGCTGTTGGTGTTCGTCGCAATGGCAGGGCTGATTTCGATGCCGTTCTATCCCCACTGGGTACGAAGCAAGGCCAGAGGTGTTGGCTTGCAGACGGTGTGCACGTGCGCAGTCCCCAAGGAGTTGGGCGCCGTCATCGGCACAGTCAAGACCCCGACTTCTACGCCGAGCTGGGTGCTGGTCGGTCGGCCCCTGGCGAGAGATCTTGCCGTCTTCGATGGCACCAGGGTCACCCCGTTGCCTGCACGGTTGGGCGTTGCTGTGCGGGCGACTGCCGCAGGCAGGATCACCGCCATCGATTGGCAACTCGAAGATCAACAATGGCGCAGCGCAGCAAACGGATCGGTCACACCGCCATAGCTCACCGTGCAGCATCACTCTGTGGGGTGCGACGAGCCTGCCCCACCCCAGGCGGCGCACTGAGCAGCCGCCTGAAGCTTGGGACTGCTGCGCCCCTGACCGCACCGCTCTCCAGTGCGACCGCCACCCGTCTTGGTCCGGCACAGACCGCTCGATCGAGATCGCCTGGGATCCGAGCGACAAGCGCATCGCGAAACGTCCCGTGCTCCGCTCGGCTTCCGGCGCACGTGGTCAGGCGTCGATCTGCCGCTCGCAATCCAGCGTGACCGGCTCAACATCCTGAACGGCCGGCTCTTCGGATAGGTCACTCCCGGACCCAGCAACCAACCCTACGACCCAGTCTCCCGCAACGCCAGAGGCTCCCGTCAGCGCGCCCGCCGACACCTCGGAAACTGGGGGTTGACACAAAGAGGCTTCGGACTGCGGCGCGACGCGGTGTGCGAACGCCGTGGTTGTGGGTGCGGCTCATCGCGTGCTGACTCCCATCTTTGGGGTAGGACCGACGCCGGGCACGATCAAGTGATTCGTCTCATGTGCCGATGTCGACATCGTGAAAGGTCCGCTTCAGCCTGGCCCCGGTTCGAAACGGTGGGTCATGCGTGCAGCTGTCTTGCGACTGCGTCAGCGCGCGTGCGGACGGACTAGCGCGGGCAGATCGACCCTCTGCCGTTCTCGAGGCGTGATGGTGAGGTTGCCGGCGGGTTGTGCGGCGACTGTCCTGTTTGCGGTCGGGGCACTCGCTGCGTCGTGCGGGAACGAAGCTCCGGGGGCAGACCGCTCGGAGCGGACCGCTGCGGACGTCCTGACAGGAACCGGTTCACATCTCGACGATCAGTCCACTCTGGACGATCTGCTGCGTAGTGATGGCCTGAAAGTAGATCGTTCTGTGGCTCTGCCAGGCACCGATGCGATTGCCTTCGTTGTCGAGGTACCAGGGCAATCGGCAGTCGATGCGTGGAAGTCCCTTCGGGCTCTCGTGCCGACGACGGGTCGATATCCGGTGATCGTGGGCGGACCAGTCGACTTCGGCGGTGACATCTCGACCGAGTTCGGACAGACGTTGGCGTCGGGCGGGTACTTGGTCGAAGACGCAGGATTGACGGTGGAGTCGGTTCTCTCCGACGCGGTCGCGCTCGACATCGACAACTGGTTGACCGCCAGGGCGGAGTACTTGGACATCGACGATGTCGACCTTCACGCGACGAGCCCGTTGCCCGCCTACGACTTCGACAAAGACCAGTACACGACCGGCGTTGACATCGTGAGCGGAGAACCTCTCCGCGTGGTGGAGATCGTGCTGCTACCGACGCGCCACGGTTGGGAGGCACCGGCTTATCTGATGTGGGGTGGCTGGAATGACGCTCCGTTGCCTCACGAGTTGGCCGCCGTCTTCCAGCGTTGGTCTGTCGCTCATGGCGCAGAGGTGGTCGCGATGACCGGTGATGTCATCGAGATGAGCGTCATGTCACCCCCGACTGACGACCTCGGCGCGATCGACGTGGCGCGCGAGCACTTCCTCATCGCTCCCGACAACGTCTGGCAAGGAACAGGCGACCTCGACGTGCTCGCTGCTGCGGTGTTGAACGCTCCGGTCTGGTTCTTCTGGTGGGACTGAGGCGGCACATCAGTTCTTCCACGCGTCACCCTTGATCTCATCGCTTCGACGAACCAGCCGACTGTCGTAGTGCAGTGCTCGGCTTGGGCCGAAGCCGAGTGGCCTCGACGGCGTGGAGACCGTGACTATGCGTGTCGTTACCGGGCGGCTTCGGTGATCGGCCGGAGCTGTTCGCGAAGGTCGATGTCACCATGTCGATCGACCCACGTTCGCAGCACGCTTGGCAACGGTGCGTCGAGCTCGACGCTGATGGTGGTGTGCACCCCCCACATGTCGCGGAGTTGACGAGCGACCGAATCCGGGTCTGCGCCGCCGACCAGACGCACGACGATGCGTGTCTGCGAGCCGAATGATGCATCGTTGAGATCGGCGATCGGCAGGACGTCGCTGCCGGCGCGGCGGACACGACTCTCGATGCTGCTTCCGATATCGGACGCGCTCGATCGGGGCGGCAGGCGTGAGATGACCAGCTCGCCATTCTCGGCTCGGTCGATGTGCGCTTCGCAGCGAACCACCGCCTCGTGACCGGCGGCCAGCTCGGCGAGGTCGACGTCGACGTGACATCCGGTCGGGAAACTCGGCGGACCCACCGTGTCGATCAGCTCGCCATCGGATGCACCATCTTTGACTGCGAGCAGAGCAGCGACGATCCGGTGCGGGTCGAACGGCGGAGTGGGTCCGTCGACGTGCACCGATCCGTTGATCAAGCCGACAGGGAGCGCCGAGCGTTCACCGCGCTCAACGAGCAATGCTGCCTCACCGAGCGAACTGAGTCGCGACTCGGTGTATCTCGCTGAAGCCTCCGAGAAGTCAGGAGACCCGTAGTTGCCGTTGAACTCGACCAGTTCGAGATGGCTGACGTACGGGCGAGCGAAGTCGCAGATCGTGCGATACCCGAACAGCGGTGCGATTCGATGATCCCGGAACAGCACCTCCAGGATCCGCTGGTTCTTCACCATCGGCTGACCGGCGCCTGCACTAACCGTGCCGTACGCCTCGAGCACGCTCGTCTCGACCGGGCCGAGTCCGGTGGCTGCGCTCATGCGGCATGCCTCGTTGGATGGCATCGCACAGCCGAGCCGTCGCACAACCTCACCGTCGTGGCAGCACGATCGTGTTCCTCGAACCCGGAACCGTCGATGAACCTGCTGATCACATCCACGCACCCGAACGATGTCACGACCGTCCACGACCACCGCCACGGCAAGACCGTCGACGCGGCCAGCGATCTCAGGCGATGGCTCTGGACGAGCTGGGCATCAAGGTCAATCATCGCTTCGACGATCGCCGCTTGCTGCGACACCGCCGAGTCGATCACCACATCCAGATCCGCCGGACACACCGACTCGCCCAACAACTCGCGTGCCACCGAGCCAACCACAACGAACCGGCACCGGCGGCGAACCAACGCGGACAACACGGGCGCCGAGTCCATCCGATCATCATCCCACGGCCCGTCGATCAGCCAGGTCTACGGCGTGAAAGTGCAGTGCGCTGCTTGGGCCGCGATGCGGCGCGGGTCGAGGTCAGCTACTCGTGAATACGCGTGGCGTTATCGGGCGTTGAAGCGATCGATGCTACGGGTGCCGTCGGGCTCCTCGCTGCCAACCGGCAGCTTCAGCCATCGACGCTCAGCACACCGCCTGACCAGATTCAACCTTGTTCTGACCCTTGCCGATAGCACATCCGTGAGTGATCCGGTCCTTCTCGCCGTCGCAGCCAATGTCGCATCCCACTGGGCTGGCCGGGGTGGTCCTCGGTCCGAGCTCGTGATCGCATGCCGTGGCGGCGAGGTGCTCGCGATCGCCGAGATGGCGGTCAGCAAACGTTGGGACGACGCAGCGCGCCGGGGCGCGCTCGGCGCGCTGGTACCACTCACGGGTTGCGGCTCGTTCGGCTACCTCGCCGACACCACGGTCACTGTCGATGGCGAGTCGGGCGATGCACTGCTCTGCTTGGAACTGGTCATCATCGACGCCGCAGCTGGAGCTGTCGGCGCAAAGGCCCACATCGCGAGGTACACCCGCACGAAGAAGCGTTTCGGGAACGACATCATCGACCTCGACGCGTTCACGGAGTTGGCGTCACCGGCGTACGGCGACTTGGTGGGCGAACTCGCCGCCACGTGGCACCTCGACGGCGATCGCGGGCGGCTCGGAGCAATGAACGTCCTATCGGAGACTGGTGTCCAGATGTCCGACGTTCACCCAGCGCTCCAAACCGACCTCGAACGTCTGCTGACTCAGCACGCCTGACGCTGGCTCCGAGTGGCCCTGGCGGCCAGGGTGTGGCAACGCAAGTTCTTTCGGATCTGCGCGTGATAGTGCGGCACCGCATCCGGGCCGAAGCGTGCGGGTCCGCCCCGTTTCGAGAACGGATTATCGGGCGGTGTTACCGGGCGGTCGTGTTCGGGTCCTGGTGTGGAGGTAGCGAACTCAGTCCTGCTGGATGGTTGGTTGCAAGGGGGTCGCGAGTCGGTGGTCCAAAGAGGTGCGACCGGGCGGATCGACGATCCGATGCTCCGCTGAGTCCCGTTCACCCGAGAGTCAGGCGGTGCGTTGCTCGTTCGTTGCGGTTCGGTTGGTGAGGCTGCGCCATGGCTTCGCAACGAGCAGCCCGACGGCGACGGCGACCACGAAGGGCATGGGTCCTGGCTCCGTCGACCAGGCGAGACCGTCGTTGGAGGGGTCGAGCTCGATGGTCGAGCCGAAGAACGGAAACAAGCTCGACCGCACGGGCTCGGTGGCGCCAGCGTCCAGTGCCCCCTCGGTCCAGTAGAGGGTCAGGACGAGGAATGCGAAGAAGAGAACCACGAGCGTGGTCACCGCGACGGTCCACCCTGCAGTCCACCGCGAGCGGAGTTGGCCGTCTCTCGTCGTCTCCGCGGCGAGACCTCGGAGACTGCCGAGACTGCCGAGTGCTGGCCCGATACCGACATGGAGGGCTGCGTCGGTGAGGTTGGACTTCAGTTCTGATCGGAGTTCCCGACGTCGACGTCGTGGGACCGACCGCAGGTCGAGCCAGAAGTCGTAGCGGAAGCCGGCAAACGCAATTCTTGCTTTGTCCACCGTCGAGACGCGTTGGGTGATTGTCGAGCTGTTCATTGGGTGACCTCCGGGAGTTCTTCGGACCGAGCTTCGTTCGTCGGTGTGGGCTTCGGCGTCATGGCCCGATCGACGTTGGCGCGCAACGACACCCAGGCGCCAGCGGCCCGGTCGAGTTCGGTGACGCCAGCGGTGGTGGGCCGGTAGTACTTGCGTGCCGGGCCGGCCTGCGATGGCTCCAGGCGCGACGTCAGCAGGCCCTTGGCCTCCAGGCGGCTCAGGGCGGGGTAGACGGTTCCCTCCGCGATGGCGTCGAATCCAAGGTCCTGCAATCGCACGACGACCGAGTAGCCGTAGTCCTCCTGTTCGCTGAGGACCTGCAGGAGCAACATCGACAGGATTCCTTTGAGGACCTGCGAATCATGATCAGCCACCAGGCAAACGTATGTCAAGTACCAGGCATAGTCAAGTAGTGAGACCAACAACCGTGGGCTGCGCCTGAAGCGCTGATCAAGAACGACCTACCTCACAACGCTGGGGCGGTAGCGCGACTACCGAGTGCGGGACTTGGGCCGTTACTGGGTGGGCCCCCGCCGATCGCATCGGGATTACGGAGCGCGGGCTATGGGTGGTCCGCACTCACTCGGATCTGTTGCGGCTGACGTGTCCTCGTTGGCGGCCGGCCGTCGCTGCGGTCAGACGGTCGTGGGCACTGCTCCTGCAGCACGCACGTTGATCGCGTCGATTGCGGCGTTGGACATCTCGCCGCCCAGACGGATCGTCGATGGTGAACCGTCGTGGACCAAGACGATCGTGCCGTACGACGTCACCGTGGACAGCAGTGCGAGGAGCCCGAAAGGAAACAGAATGATCGCGACGATGAACACCCAACCTGAGCGGTGACGCCACGACACCTGCATCACATCGGCTGAGAGCCACTCGATGCGGTGCCCGTTGAGTTGGTGGATGTCGCTGGCGACGAGCTCAAGCCATGACCGCGCATCGCCCGACAATGCGATGGTGTCGCCGCTGTTGGGCACGGCGGTTCGTGATCCGCTGAGCGCCATGATCAGCAGCACGATGGCCACCGGTATCGCCAGCACCACAAGAATGATGATGAGTTCGGGACCTCCCGGCACGTTTCTCAAAGTAGTCGGGTAGCGCGAGCTGACGAGACGTCGGCGGTGCGGGATTATCGGGCGCTCGGCTTGGGCCGCACTGTGGCGCTCGGTGCGTTATCGACTTCGGATTATCGGGCACGTTTATGTGGCGCCGGCTGCGTTGGACTCACTTGCCCGCGCCATCGCATCGCGTAGGCGGTTGCGGCGAACGTGAACGGAAGAAGACCAACCCCCACGAGGGGTCGAGCCAGAAGCTCTCCGGTGGAGCGCCGTCGTCGTTGTCGATCATGAACCACAGCGCCGGCACGACGGGCAACGCCAACACCGCAATCGAGGTGGTAGCGAGCCACCGACGCGCGGCAGCACCAACGCGAGGAGACTTCCGACGACTGCGCCACCACGCAAACCCAATGGGGCCGAGAACGACGAGCAAGGGCACCGCCACGATGATCAGCGGTGAGATGACGACCAGGAGCGACAAGCCGATCAACCCGTACAGGTAGAACGAGATCACAGCGACGAGTCCCTCGTTCTCAACGTGCACGGCAACGAGTCCAGCACGCTCCGTCTAGGCCTACGGGGATATCAGCCAGACTTCATTCCTGGCGATGACCCAATGCGATTATCTCGTGTCACGCTTGGGCCGCAGTGCAGCGGCGACTGTTCGGCTTCGCGATGGGATTATGCGTGACCAAGTGTGCGCACGGTCGCTTCGCTGATCCTGTCCGGATGTCCACCGATGCGAGACGCTGTCACGGCCAGTCCAATCGATGGCTCAAGAACTCGGCGGCGGAGGTCGATGCTTCCAGTGAACGCACTGCAAGTCGCCGCTCGAAAGAGACGATCCCATGACGAGCCTTCCCAGCCCACCGCCGCCTCCCCAAGTTGCCCCTAGGCCCGCGTACCCACCTCCACCACCGCAGCCCGCCCCGTACCAGCAGCCTTACCCCGCTCCGGCTGCACCCAAGGTCGATGGCCTCGCGATCGCTTCCATGGTGCTGGGCATCTTGTGGCTCTACTGGATCGGTTCGTTCCTCGCCATAGTCACGGCGATCGCGATTCGGCGTATCAACAAGTCGAATGGTTGGCGCACCGGCAAGGGCATGGCCATCGCTGGCCTCGTACTTGGAATTGTGGGCGCAGTGTTTCTTGCCCTGTTCATGATTGTTTTCGCTGCCGCAGGAACCACGAGCCGAGATCGCTCTGATGCCTGCTCGGTCGAGCGGAGGACCCTCGAAACAGCGGTCGAGGCCTACTACGCGACATATGGCACCGACCCTCAAAACGCTGCTGATCTTGTAGATACAGGGTTCCTGATGGAACCCGAGCCGGACTTACACCGTCTCGGCGGGGGTCGTAGCGCCGAGCCCGAACGGCCGCTGCTGATACCCGGATCGCAACACTGAGGTACTGATCCTTCACCCGCTGGTCGACCCTCGGCGGGCAGGTCAGACGCCTTCCGAGCGTGCGATCCTGGTCAAGATGTGAACACGAAAGTGCGGCGCGGGACTTCCAGCAACCAGGCGCGGGTCGAGGTCAGCTGGTGGATCCGCGTGCCCTTATCGGGCGTTGAAGCGATCGATGCTACGGGTGCTGTCGGGCTCCTCGCTGCCAACCGGCAGCTTCAGCCATCAACGCCTCAGCACACCGCCCAACCAGATTCAACCTTGTTCTGACCCTTGCCGATAGCACATCCGTGAGTGATCCAGTCCTTCTCGCCGTCGCAGCCAATGTCATCCCACTGGGCTGGCCGGGGTGGTCCTGGTCCGAGCTCGTGATCGCATGCCGTGACGGCGAGGTGCTCACGATCGCCGAGATGGCGGTCAGCAGACGTTGGGACGACGCAGCACGCCGGGGCGCGCTGGGCGGCAGGTGGTACCACTCACGGTTTGCAGCTCGTTCGGCTACCTCGCCGACACCACGATCACCGTCGACGGCGAGTCGGGCGATGCACTGCTCTGCTTGGAACTGGTCATCATCGACGCCGCGGCTGGAGCTGTCGGCGCAAAGGCCCACATCGCGAGGTACACCCGCACGAAGAAGCGTTTCGGGAACGACATCATCGACCTCGACACGTTCACGGAGTTGGCGTCACCGGCGTACGGCGACTTGGTGGGCGAACTCGCCGCCACGTGGCACCTCGACGGCGATCAGGGCGGCTCGGAGCAATGAACGTCCTATCGGAGACTGGTGTCCAGATGTCCGACGTTCACCCAGCGCTCCAAACCGACCTCGAACGTCTGCTGACTCAGCACGCCTGACGCTGGCTCCGAGTGGCCCTGGCGGCCAGGTTGTGGCAACTCCGGGCCGTGGTGCGGCGCGAGTTGGTGTGGCGTAGTCGGGTTACGGAGCGGACGTTATGCCTGGGTGGTCGGCGAGCATCTTGCCGGCTATGTGCGGTCTGCTGACGGTTCGGCGTGAACATTCTGATCTGATCATCGACTCGCGCCTCGGCGTGTCTCGGTCGCGTCGTGCTGGTACGCGATGCTGTCGCATCATGGGGATGTACAACCGCTTGAGCATTGAGAACGAGTGCAGGCACTGTGGTGTGGCCACGACACGGGTGGTTCAGTTCAAGTTCGGCGAGTGCCAGATTCACGACTACGAGCTTGGGGACTCAATCAACTGGGCAGCGGGACGGAGCGCCAGGAGCAACGTTGGCAGTCCCGTTGCTGGGCGGGGGTGGGTGCCGGCATACGCCGAGGAACCATGCCCATCATGTGCGACCGAATTCGGTCTCGCAGAGTTTGCCGTCGTACTGGACGGCGACCGGCTGGCAGCGATTGAGCAGGCCCCAGTCGGATACCACTTCCCGGAACACGAGGATGTCTTTGCACTGTGCTCAGATGCGAGTCTTCCAACGCCGGTGAGAGACCTGTAGCGCCGATACAACTGTCCCAGGGTGCCCAATGCCGTAGATGAAGCCTTGCTCCTGGCTACGTCTCGTCGTGGAGGCCCACTCGATGCCACAAACGTTCACCTCGGCGCCATACCG
>CAVQWE010000014.1:0-28830 GCA_963717385.1 Ilumatobacteraceae bacterium | reverse complement strand
GCCCGGGCTGGCACCACTGCCCGCCCCACTGCGGCGCCAGCGGCGCAAGCACTGGCAGCGCGCCCCGTTCCATGACGGTCAGGCTGGGTGGCTCGCCGGACGGCAGGGGACAGCTGGTCTCCGCGAGTACGGGGTCGTCGAGGCCGACAACAACCTCGGCTGGGACCGGCCACAACGACGACTCCCGGAGTGCACACGCCCGGACAATGGCCTCCTCGTCTCGGCTGACGCGAACTTCCTCCCCGGTGTCGAGGGTGTACACGACCTCCGTGGCGGTCACCCGGATGCGGCTCACCGGGTTCTGCTCGGAACCGGGCTCGTTCATGTCGGTGTATTCGCCGATCGGGTTCCCGACCAGCGTCTCGCCGACCGGCAACTCCAGGCACTGCTCGTCCTCGGCAGCGCACTGCACGGTCGGACCACGTTCTTCGGGGTCCCACGGTTTGATCGCGACCACCGTGGAGCTCTCGTCGCCGCCGGCAAACCAGATCACTGGCTCGCTCACTCTCAACGAGCCCAGGATCAACGGCTCGTCGCCCAGGGCCAGCACCTGGGTCTCGGCCCTGAACGGGCCCGAGCCCTCACGGTCCGAGATGGCGCGGCGTTCCACCACCGTCCGGGTCACAGCCGCCTCGCCGTCCAACTCGAAACTGACCGTGTCGCCCTCGATCCGCACCACCACACGATCCGAGCCGTCGGCGCTGAGAGCGGCGAATCCGCCCGGGATCGCCTCCGACCCTGCGTCGGCCCACTGCTCGGTCGTCGGGATCAGGGCGCCATAGGTTCCGTCGTCCACTGCATGCAGATACGGCCTCCCGCAACCGGCAGCTCCCAACAGCAGTGCTGCGGCTGCTCCACATGTCAACCATGTCGGTCTCACGGCGGTACCTCCTCGCGATCGACCGTCTGACGCGGGACTGGTCCCGTTGCTCAGGCGAATGGCAGTCTCGGCGGGCGGATCAGGCGCCTGTCGTCGGGTACGACTCGATCATCGCCCACGCGTCGTCGGTCAGGTGCCTGGCCAGGTCGTGTAGCGCTCGAGCGGCGGCCAACTCCTCTCCCACCTGGGGCATCGCAGGATCGCTGGGGTTGCGACGGGACCGTCCGTGGCCGGACAGCGACCGATCACCAGCGTCGAGGTGCACGACCATGTCGCAATGGTCGATGTCTTCACGGGTCTCGAACCGGAGGGTCCAAGCGTGTGGTTGAAAGCTCTCCATGGCTCCAGCTTCGAACGATCGTCTTCCAGCGACCAGGGCCGGACGTCACCCAATTCGCAGGGGCCGAGGACGTTGGCCCCTACCTCGTCCGGCGGGCCCCTGAGACGATCGAACTCGAAGCATCGATCACCCTGAAAGGGGGGCTGCACATGTTCGCCAATGTTGGGGACCAATTGATCATCGAGGGTCACCGGATCGGTCTGCCTCGTCGTGTGGGCAAGGTGGAGGGGGTACGCGGTGTCGACGGAGGACCCCCGTACCTGGTCCGGTGGGACGACACCGGTCGTGCCACCTTGCTGTTCCCCGGAGTCGACTGCCGCGTCGAACATCTGACCGGGGCTGAGAAGGAGTCGCAATGAACGTTTCAGAACTTGCCGTACGAGAACCCGTCGTGATCGGTGCTGACGCCACCGTCACGGACACCGCCACGTTGATGGCGAGTTCGGGCGTCGGTTGTGTGATCGTCGTCGATGGACTCACCCCGGTCGGCATCGTGACCGATCGCGACATCGTCACCCGCGGAGTCGCGCACCAGTATCCGATGGATGGGAGGATCGATGGTCTGATGACCATGGGCATCATCGCCTTGGATGCTGGTCACGACCTCGATGCCCTGCTGCACGTGTTCCGTGATCATGCGGTTCGGCGCGTTCCGATCGTCGACCACGACCGAGTGGTCGGGATCGTCTCGCTCGACGACATCATGGTGCTGATCTCCGAGCAGGTCTCCGACGTCTCCAAGGTGCTCGCCGGCCAGATCATGTTCCCACACGCCGGCGACGACGCAGGAACGCCGGTACCGGCTGACTGATCGCAGTCACCGCGACAGGTGGGCGAACCAGGTCGAAGCGGTCCCGATGGCCACGGGTCGCTGCACCCGACTCCGTGAAGGCGCTGGTCGATGACGCCGACGAGATCGTCTGTGTCGAACAACCGCCCTGGCTGCGCTCCGTCGGCGAGTGGTACGACGACTTCACGCAGATCGATGATCAAACGGTCGTGGACCTGCTCGAGCGTGCGCATCGACGAGGCGCGACGGCGGGGTGACACCCGACGGATCGCCGAGCTCGACCGCACCGCGCGGGCGCATGCGTCCACCACCTTCGAAGTGCCGCAGCTTGGTAGTTTCTCACCCGATGACAGAGCCCGAATGCGAGCCAGGGGGCGGTGCGGCGGTTTCGGCCACTGCGTTGCTCGCACGGTTCGGACCGGTGGTCCGTTTCAACCAGGGCGAGGACTTCCTGCTGCCTTCCTCGTCGCGAACGTCCGGGAACTGAGCAGAAACTGATGCACGACGACACCGTGACGCCAGTCGCTGACGCCGCCAACCGCACCGCCGAGATGGCGCATCGGTTCCGGCGGGGTTTTCTCTTGTTCGCGACCGTCGGCGACCAACCGCGGGCGCGCCGCGCCACCGACGTCATCTTGCTCGTGCTCTCGTTGGCTGGTGTTGCCGCGATCAGCCTGATCGCTGTTCCCGAGCCGGGCTTCTCGCGGGCGATCACCGACTTCCTCGCCGCTCTCCCGAGCGCGTTGATCGGCATGTGGCAGGTCCTCGCCGACCTGCCGATCATCTGGGGGGTCGTCGTCCTCGCCGCAACGTTTGCTCGCGGTCGTTGGAAGATCGGGCGCGACATGCTGCTGGCGATCTCGGTGGGCATCTTGTCGTGGTTGCTCGTGGCGCGCATCGTCAACGGGGTGTGGCCGGACTTCGCGCTCTTGATCGACGACATCGAGCCACCGCCGGTCTTCCCGTCCGCAAGGTTGGGAATCGCCTCAGCCCTGCTCATCACTGCGGCCCCTCACCTGGTTCGCCCGGCGCGCCGGGCGGGTTCGGTCCTGATTGCGCTTGGCGCTCTGGCAACGGTTGCGCTCGGAGCGACATCGATCACGGGCGTGATCGCCGCCGTGCTGTCCGGGGCCGGTGCAGCCGCACTGGTGCACCTGATCGTCGGTTCCAGCGCTGGACGGCCGAGCCTCGACGTGGTTCGCGCCGCCCTGGTCGACATGAACGTGGACATCACCGAACTCGGTGTTGCCAGCCGCCAACGTGCAGGTCATTTCGCTGTCGACGCCGTCGGAACCGACGGTGCGTCGCTCGTCGTGAGGTTGTACGGACGCGACGCGCACGATTCGGCGCTGTTGTCGACGGTGGCGCGAACCATCTGGCTCCGCGAGCCCGGCTCGCCGGTCGGTTTCGGTCGGCTCCGCCAGGTCGAGCACGAAGGGCTTCTCACCCTGCTCGCCGCGCAAGCAGGGATCGCCACCGACGCCGTCGTCACTGCGGGAGCGACGTCGACCGATGACGCGGTGCTCGTCCTTCGCCGAACCGGGGTGCCGGTCGTCGATCCGGATCGCTGGGAAACCATCGACTGCAAGGACGGGCCACCCGACCCCGTGTTCGCCGACGATGGGTCGCAGAGGAGTCGCGAGCTGTGGGACCTCGTCGACCGACTCCACGCCAACGGGATCGCACACGGCCAGATCGGCGAGGACCACCTCGTGCTCGACGCCGATCGGCTCGGACTCGTCGACTTCCAAGGGGCAACGGTGGCGCCGACGGACGCACAACTCCGCAGCGACCACGTTCAGACCTTCGTCACCACCGTCGGTCTGGTGGGTCGCGACCGGGCGCTCGAGGAGATGGTCGTGCACCGAACGGCCGAGCAGATCCAACACCTGTTGCCGTATCTGCAGCCGACGGCGCTCACCCCCAACCAGCGCAAGATGCTGAAGGTCCTCGACATCGACCTCGACGACCTGCGAAACCAGATCGCCGAAGCAAGCGGTGTCGAGGCCCCCGATCTGATCCAGATGCGCCGATTCAGCCTCGGGTCCGTCGTCAGGATCGCGCTGCCGGCACTGGCCGTGGTCATTCTGATCTCCGCGTCGGCGGGCTTCGACCTTGCCGAGTTCGTCGATTCGCTGCAGGACGCCGTGGTCTGGCTTCTGGTGCTCGGCTTCGTGGTCGCTCAGCTGCCACGAGTGGCCCAGGCGGTGTCAACGCTCGGTGCAGCACCGATTCCGTTGCCGCTCGGCCCGGTGTACGCGCTGCAGTTGGCGATTTCCTACGTCAACCTCGCCATACCCTCGGCGGCTGCCCGCATCGCGGTGAACGTCCGCTTCTTCCAACGCCAAGGGGTCCCACCCAGCGCAGCAGTTGCCACCGGGGCGCTCGACGGAGTCAGTGGTTTCATCGTGCAAGCAGCGTTGCTGGGATCGCTCCTGCTGTTCAGTTCGTTGTCGCTCGACGTCGACGTCAGCGGTCCGGCCTGGGCGGCGGTTCGGATCGTGGTGATCGTGGCGATGATCGTCGCCGCGGTGGTGATCGTGATCCTGGCGGTGCCGCGGCTTCGCAGGTCGGTGATCGGTGCCGTTCGGCGCACGGCGACGGAGGCATTCGGAGTGCTGCGGGGCCTGCGGTCGCCTCGTCGCCTCGCCATGCTGTTCGGCGGCAACCTGATGGCCGAGTTGCTGTTCGCATTCGCACTCGGGCTCATGGTGGAGGCGTTCGGTTATTCGCTGCCCCTGCACGAGCTGTTGTTCATCAACATGGCGGTATCGCTGCTGGCCGGGTTGCTCCCGGTGCCCGGTGGTATCGGGGTGGCCGAGGGCGGCCTCATTTTTGGGCTCACCTCGTTCGGCGTCTCCGCTGAGGCAGCATTCGCCGCTGTGATCCTGTATCGCCTCGCCACGTTCTACACGCCGCCGATCTGGGGCTTCTTCGCGCTGCACTGGTTGGAGCGCAAACGATTCCTCTGAGGTGACGCTCCGACTCGCCTCCACTTGTTCGCTTGTGATTCAGTGTGACGGTCGGCACAGTGCCGAAGAGAGAACTTTGGAGATGGGGGTCTTCATGCGTCAGCGACGATTGGTCAGTGCTCTGGCCATTCCATTGGTACTTGCCTTCACGGCAGCATCGTGCGGGAGCGACGACAGTTCGTCCGACGGCACCACCGGAGAGGACGGCTCCGAAACGGTCACGACCGACGACGCCGACTCGGAGTCGACCACGCCGGTCACCGACGGCGAGGTCGAGACCACTGTGGCAGCCGAGACCGACACGCCCGTCTACGGCGGGACGCTCACCATGGGTCTCGAAGCCGAGGCCAACGGCTTTCGGCCGTGGGAGGACGGTTGCGCCGAGCCGTGTGTGAACATCGCTCGCACGTTCTACGACGTGCTGATGCAGCAGAACGCCGACGGTGTCTACGAGGGATACCTGGCCGAGTCGATCGAACCGAACGACGACTTCACGGTGTGGACCCTGACACTGCGACCGGACATCACGTTCCACAACGGCGTGCCGCTCACCTCGCAGACGCTCGTCGACATGTTCGCCATCCAGCAGACGGGGGCGATCTCGTCGGGGCTGATCGCAACGAATCAGCTGCTCAGCGTCGAGGCCGTCGATGATCTGACGGTGACCTACACGCTCGGCTCGCCGAACTCCGCGTTCCCTTCCAGCCTCAGCTTGGTGTCGCTCGGCTACGTGTTCGAGCCTGGCGAGGCCATCTCGAACGCCGACGGCTTCAGCGCCAATCCGGTCGGCACCGGTCCGTTCGTGATGGAGAAGCGTGACTTCGACAACGAGACGATCGTGGTGCGCAACGACAACTACTGGCGCACTGCGGACAACGGCGATCAACTGCCCTACCTCGACTCGGTCGCCTTCCGTCCGATTCCCGACGAGGGAACACGTATCGACGCCTTGGTGTCGGGCACCGTCAACCTGATCGAGACCCGCCGACAGGGCACGATTCGAGATGCGCGGGAGGTCAGTGGAATCAACCTCTACGAGTTCCAGGGCAACAACACCGGCGGTGGCATGTTCAACACCGCCGTGGCCCCGTTCGACGATCTTCGGGTGCGCCGCGGCCTCAACCACCTGAACGACCAGCAGACGGTGATCGCTGCGCTCGGCGGCGAAGGGATCTCGCTGCCGAACACGCAGTGGTTCTCCGCCGACAGCCCGTTCTGGACGCAGGAAGCCGCCGACACCTACCCCGAGTTCGACTTCGAAGTGGGGACCGGCTTGCTGACCGAGTACATCAACGATCCGGCCCGATCCGACGGCAAGGCGCCCGGCGACAAGATCGACGTCGAACTGTCGTGTCCGCCCGACCCGACGTTGATCGCCGCGATGCAGGTGCTCGAACAGGTGTGGTCCGGTTCCGAGCTGGTCAACGTGACCTTGACGCAGTTCGATCAGGCGACCCACATCAACAACGCCATCGCCGACGAACACAAGGCGCACTGCTGGCGTTGGAGCGGTGAAGGCGACCCGAGCACATCGCTCAACCCGTTCCTGACCGATCCGGCAGTGTCGGTGTCGAACTTCCCGAACTGGTTCGATCCCGAGGCGTTCGGCTGGGCCGAAGAGGCGATCCAGACCGACGACTTCGAAGAGCGCAAGGAGCTCTACTCGAAGATCAACGTCAGGATCAACGAGCAGGCGCCGGTGTGGTATTCAGGTGGAACAGCGACCTTGGTCGCCGCGAACGAGAACATCCGCGGCATCGACAACTGGACCCTGCCGACCGGATCGCTCGGCAACGGCACACCGGGCGCACTGATCTACTTCACAGCGATGTCCATCGCCGACGAGTGACACAGCACGGGTTCGACACCGGGTCGGCAACGGCTGGGTGTCGAACCCGGCAGCTCTCGCCGTGCTGCTGAAGCGACTCAGCGGGTGAACGGCGAGTCGGGTAGTGCAATCTTCGAGTTCGGCTGGTCGTCGATCGTGGCCAGATGGAGCAGGAAACTGCCGATACCGGCAGCGCCCTGCATGTAGCCCGTCTGCGATTCGACGAACTCGGGGCGGTTGCGGTGTTCGGCCTGGGGCCACGATCGTCGTCCCTCGTCGAGCACACTTGCCGCCAGCACGACGGTCTCGATGCGTGCGGCGAGGTCGAGGTAGTCGGCCCTTCCGGTTGCCAGTGACAGCGAGACGGCGTAGTCGCCGATTCCTGCGTCGCCGCAGCACTGACCGAAGTTCTGCCAGAGACCGTCGCTGCGGGTCTCTGGGGCGCCGGTGGCGAGCAGCCCCCGCATGTTGGTGTGGAGCCAGTCGAGCCATCGGTCGTCGCCGGTGATCTCGTGGAGCAGAAACATCAGCCGTCCGGTCCCCGGTGGGCCGTGGCAGACCCCCAGGTAGTGCAGACCTGGCTGTTCCTCGGTGTGGCAGACGAGCAGGCCGTCGTCGGAGGTGGCGGTGGCGTGTGCTTCGACGAAACCGGCAGCGGCGATGGCCGCATCGAGGTAGCGCTGCTCGTCGGTGGAGCGGTGGAGATCGGCGAGGAAGTACGCGACCCCAGCGGCGCCGTGCGCAAAGTTCGGCGCGGTGAACGCGAACGGCATGTCGGCCATCATCAGCCAGTTGGGTCCGTCGGGTGTGTCGACTGCCATCTCGAGCAGCCGGTCGGCGGTCTGTCTCGCAGCCTCGAGCGCTCGCTCGTCGAGCTGATGGCGGTGTGCGTACAGCAACCCGAGGCCAGCGCCCGCTGCGCCGATGCTGAGGTCGAGCAATTCGCGTTCGCCGGTCATGCCGGTGATGTCGGAGAACGGCATCGGCTCGACCCAGCCGATGCCAGCGCCGAGCGGCTGCGACTGATCGAGTATCTGCTGCACGATCGCCGCCGCGCCGGTACGAAACCGCTCGAAGCCGGTCGCCTTGGCGGTTTCATTGAGGACGAACAGGGAGCCAGGCAGCCCGCTGTAGATCGCAATCGAACCGTCGCTCAGGTCACTCGCGTGGCCGAGCAGTTCGTCGGCGCCATCGACGGCATCGGCGAGGTAGCGATCGTCGCCGGTTGCGCGGTGGAGCTCGAGATAGAACAACACCACCCCGGCGCTGCCGTGGTACAGCGAGTGGGGCGAGTCATCCCCGTCGGGGGTGCGTTGCCACAGAGCCCCGTGCTGCCCGTCGATGCGGCAGGCAGCGATGAAGGCTTCGATCTCGAGGATCTTGGCGAGGCGAGCCTCAGCCGGCATCGGGTTGTTCGATGGCATCGAGGAACGCGTTGACGTCTGCCTCTTCGCCACCGACCAGCCAGATGGTGAGCTCGCCGTCGGATTCCTCGTCGTCTTCGTCGTCTTCCCATGGGAGCACGCCGTCGACGAAGTAGCGGTCGACGGTGATGTCGTCGGAGCCCTCTTCGACCGGGGCGATCACGGCAAGTTCGACCTCGGCGTCTGCCGGCTGGTCGCTGAGGATGTCGATCAATTCATGAACTCGCATGACGCTTCCTTGCGTAGGTGATGGTGCGGTGTCGGGCGGGCTGACCTAGTACTCGTTGAGCCACTTCGGGGCTCCTTCGAGCAGGTACAGACTGACATGTTTGCAGCGGTCGAGCGCGGCTTCGATCGCATCGTCGACATTCATGTAGACGTCGGCCAGGTCGACGGTCATCTTCGCCACGATCGACAAGCTGCGTTCGGGTGCATCGGTGACGCTGGGGAACGAGTCGATCGCCGACACCTCGACCGGAAGATCCATGCCGCCGATACCGGCGAGGTCGATCGACAGCACCAACAGGTCGGGCGGTTCGGGGAGCGGCGGCAGCGTCCACGTGAAGATCAGCGGAAACGAGAATCCGGTCGGGGGTGGGTCGTCGATCTCGTCGAGCTTCATCACCTCGTCCTCGAAGCCGAGCATCGCCCGAGGGTCGACGTCGAGTGACAGGTGCAGGTCGATCGGGCCAGCGCATGCCTCTTCGGGGTGGAGGTCGACCTCCCACAATTGGCGGAGCGAATAGGTCTCCACGAAGTGCCGTTCGTCGTGGACGTGGAAGCCGTGGTCGATCGCCTGGCTCTTCACATCGGCGACGAATCCTGCAACGTCAATCACTGCCATGCAGTTCGGACACTACCGTCCCTGGCGATGCACGAACCCAACGACTTCGAGATCCTCGATCTGTTCGGCTCGATCTGCGACGCAACAGCGACTGTGCTGCAGGCCACGACCGACTGGGCGGAGTCCGGCCAGCGCCCCGGCCAATACCTCGTCGACCTCGATGTCGATGCCGTGTGCGTGGCCCCGCTCCTCGCTGCGGGTTACTCGGTGCTCTCCGAGGAGAGCGGTCTCCAGCATCCAGTCGACGGTCCGTCGTTGCTCGGAACGGTCGTCGTCGACCCGCTCGACGGTTCCACCAATGCCAGTCTCGGCCTGCCGTGGTGTGCCACCTCGTTGTGCCTCGTCGTCGATGGCGCACCGGTTGTGGCCATGGTCGCCAATTTGGCGACCGGTGATCGCTACACGGCCACTCGCGGCGGTGGGGCCGCACTCGACGGCCGGCCGATCTCGATCGCCACGACCGCGCCCCTCGACGATGCGATCATTGCGATCAGCGGACTGCCGAGTCATCACTACGGCTGGCGTCAGTTCCGGGCGATGGGTGCATCGGCACTCGACATCTGTGCGGTCGCCAGTGGCTCGTTCGACGGGTTCGTCGACATGAGCCCCGACGCCCACGGTGTGTGGGACTACCTCGGCGCCGTGCTGGTGGTGCAAGAAGCCGGGGGAGTGGTGGCCGATGCACTCGGCCGCGATCTCGTCGTGATCGATCACGATGCTCGTCGCACACCGGTCGCTGCAACGAGTGTTGCGTTGCTCGACGAGCTGATCGTCGGGCGAACCGGGACGCAATGAGCGGACTACGGTCCAGAACGTGAGGACACGCGCGGAGACTCGAGTCTTCGGCGTCTGCGTTTCCGGGGGTGGCTGCGGTGGCTTGCGGTGCCCTGGTCCGAGTGGTCGCTTGCGGCTGCGCTCGTGCTCGCCTTCGCTGCTCCGGTCCTCCTCGTCGGTTCGGTCGATGTCTGGAGGTCGGCGAGCGCCGACGATCTGACCGCACGGTCGGTGGTTGGGCTCTCGCTCTCTCGCAACGGCGTCGACATCGCCGTCGAATCCCGACCGTCTCCAGATGCCGTGGCGACCGCCGACGACGAGGTGGTCGAGGCGCTCGGTGCCATCGACGCAGTCGGTGTGACGACGCGCACCGTGTACACGCTGCCTGGACTCGTGACCGTCGGACCGCTGCCGGCACGCCAAGTCGGGCCGGTCGGCCGGTTGATGAGTCAGGCGGGGGCGGTCGAGGCCCTCGACGTCGTCGCCGAACTCGATGACACGTCCGATGGCGTCTGGCTCAGTACCTGGTATGCCGAGCGGCTCGGCGTCGGACTTGGCGACGTCGTTGCGCTCGAAGCCGGAGCCGTCGGCGACGAGGCGTGGAATGAGCTCGTGCAGGGTGGCGTCGCGAACTCGGTGTTCCGGGTGGTCGGTCTGTACGACCCGCTCTGGTCAGCCGATCCGGACGTGGTGCCCGACGACTACTGGTCGACCGTTCCGCCCCAGGTCCTGCCGACGTTCGTCAGCTCGTTCAACCAGCCGAACTCCGAGCTGATCGTGACCGAGGAGGCGACGCTGCTCGAGAGCGATCTCGCCGGCGTGGTTCGCTGGAGGGCGCCCTTGTCGTCGATCCCGACGCACTTCGAAGAGCTCCGCGACCTCCGCAGCGCAGTTCGGAACGTGGAGGGGGCACTGGTCGAGCCCGGATCGCTGGCCGATTCGATGGCCGATCTGGACGGCGGTGAGCAGCGCCGCCCAGTGCTCACGACGGATCTCTTCGACACGACGTCGACGGTCGAGTCCGCTGCCCGCCGCCTCGTTGCGCCACTCGCATCGGCACGAGCGCTCGGCGCGATCGTGGGGTTGGCGGCAGTCGTCGGGGTGGGCGTCTTCTTCGTCGAGCGTCGTCGCTCGGAGTTTCGCCTCCTGGCGAGCGAAGGTGAACGATGGCATCGGATGACGGGTCGCGTGGCAGCGCAGCTCGCCCTGCCGGCACTCACCGGAGCGTTGGCCGGTGCTGCGTTGGCGATCTTGGGCCCACGGTGGTTCGGTCCCGCGACGACCTCGGACGTCGGCGTGCTCCCGATGGCCCTCCTCGGCGGCACGGTGCTGGTGTCGTTGCTGGTGGCGGCCGTGACCGCCGGTGTGGCCGGGGCAAGAACCCTGACGACGCCGAATCGCGAGACGGCTCGTACGGTGGGTCGGGTGCTGATCGGCGTGCTCGTGGTCGCCACCGCAGTCGCCTGGGCTCAGGTTCGACGGACGACTGCGGCCGGGGAGACCTCCCTCGACCTGGTCGTCGTGGCGCTGCCGGTACTCGTGATCGCCCTGGCCGTGCTCGTGCTCACCTCTGGCCTCGGCTGGTTGGTGCGCCTGGCCGGCCGTCGCAGCGAGCGTCTGCCGGTGGAAGTCTTCCTGGCGGCGAGACGTCTGGCGTCGGGTTCGGTCGCGGTGAGATCGGTCGCCGGGTCGCTCGGCCTCGGCATCGGGTTGATCGTGTTCGCGCTGGCGATCACCTCGACGCTGGACCGCACCGTCGACGTCAAGCTCGCGACGAGCGTCGGCGGGGTGTCGTCGGTGGTTCTGCTCGAGGAGCTCCCTGCAGGATTCCGACCACCGGCGCCGACCACGGTGATCCGTGAGTCCGACACGCGGCTCACGCCGGGAAACGCGGCGGCACGGATCATCGCCATAGATCCGTCGACCTTCGCCGACGGCGTCACCTGGTCCGACGAGTTCGGAAGCAACATCGACGCGGTGCTCGACGCACTCGCCGGGCCGGCGGACGACTCGGTTCCGGTGATCGCAATCGAAGGCGAAGGGGTTCCTCAGAGCGGAGCGTTCGGCCTGACGCGGACCTCTCCCTATCGTGTCGTGGCCACGGTGCGCGGATTCCCGACAGCCGGAGACCGCCGCGTGTCCATCCTGGCGTCTGCCGACGCCATCGAGGAGCTCGCGACCCGAGTGGCAGGGGGCGAGTTGGCGTCGTCGCCGCTCGACCGATTCCGCCGGGTGGCGGTGTCGCAAGCGAGCGCAGAGGAACTCACCGGGGCGCTGGACATCGCTGGGATCCCGTATCGAGACGTCGTGTCGGAAGCCGCGCTGCGTCAGAGCCCGTCGATCGTTGCCACCCGGTCGGCCTTCGGATTCCTCGGGGTGATCGGTGTGGCCGCGGGTGCTGCGGCGCTCGTCGCGATGGGTCTCTTCCTGTCGGCGCGCCGTCGACGGCGAGCGCTCGCAGGCGTGATGACCCGCTCGATGGGCCTGTCGCCAGCGCGCGCGGCGTCGGTGTCGGCAATGGAGCTCGCCGCGGTGCTGATCGTCTCGGTTGGTGCAGGATTGATCGCCGCGCCGTTCGTGGTGGGCGAGTTGGCTTCACGCTACGACCCGGCACCCGAACGACCGCCGGAGGTTGCGGTCTTCGTGGATTGGGCCCCGTTGCTGGCCGGAGCGCTCCTCGGCGTGGTCCTGGTGGCTGGCCTCGTCTGGGTCTCCGAATGGCGAGACAGCCGTCGGCCGGCCGGAGCGGTGATTCGCGATGGTGAGTGATTCGCTGGTGCGCTGCGATCAACTCGTGAAGCTGTACGAGACGGCGACAGGCCGGGTGCAGGCGGTGCGAGGTGTCGACCTGGAATTCGAGGAGGGGGCGACCGTTGCGATCGTCGGACCATCGGGTTCCGGGAAGTCGTCGCTGCTGAGAATGCTGGCCGGGCTCGATCGGCCGACGGCGGGTGTCGTCACCGTCGATGGTGTCGATCTGTGGAGGTTGCCAGAGCGGGCTCGGGCTCGCGCCCGCTCGTCGCTGATCACACACGTGTACCAACGGTCGCGCCACAACCTCTTCGGTCACCTGTCGGCAGAGATGCAACTCGCACGGGTGGCACCGCGCCACGGATCGACCGACCTCGTCGAGGAGTGGCTCCGGGCGCTTGGACTCGTCGATCAGCGTCGACTTCGGCCGGAGCAGATGTCGGGAGGAGAGCGACAGCGGTTGGCGTTCGCGCGAGCTGCGGTCTCGGAACATCGACTCGTCATCGCAGACGAGCCCACAGCGCAGCTCGATGCGAAGAACACCGAGGGCGTACTCGCCGCGATCGATGCGCTTGCAGCGAAGGGCATCACGATCATCATCGCGACGCATGATCATCGCGTGCTCAGCCACGTCGATGAGGTGGTGGAACTCCGAGACGGTGCGGTGGCGACGGTTTCCACGGACGGCGAGGCGTTGTCGGTGATCGACCGATCGGGTCGTCTGCAGCTCCCACCAGAGCTCCGCGCCAGGTTCCCGACCGGGCGGGTTCGGCTCGACTGGAACGCGGAGAGCGACCGGATCGAGATCGGTGACCCATGACGACGACATCCGTGATCGCACTCCGCTCAGCTTCTCGATGGTTCGCCACGTCCGTGGGTCGGACTCTGGCGGTCGATGACGTATCGCTCGAGATCTCGGCGGGAGAGATCGTCGGGCTGGCGGGACCCTCCGGGGCAGGCAAGACGACGCTCATCAATCTGCTCGCAGGGTGGGAGCGACCCGACGCAGGAATCGTCGAGCAGAGGTTCGATCACTCGGCTGGTTGGAGGACGTTGGCGATGGTGCCGCAGGAGCTCGGGCTGATTCCCGAGCTCACCGCGGCGCAGAACGTGCGTCTCGCGGTGCGGCTGAGCGGCGCGTCGGGGAGATCGGTGAACGAGTTGTTCGGCCAGTTGGATCTGACCGGGCTCGAAGATCGCCTTCCTGCGGAGCTGTCCGTCGGGGAACAGCAGCGGACCGCTGTTGCCCGATCGGTGATCTGTTCGCCGACGTTCCTGGTCGCTGATGAGCCGACGGCCCATCAGGACGAGCAGCACGCCGATCAGGTCATGGCCGCCCTGGTGCAAGTGGCCCATGACGGTGGCGCCGTGCTCGTCGCCACGCACGACGAGCGGTTGCTGGGTCTGGTGGATCGGGTCCTGCACCTGTCCGACGGTCGCCTTGTCGAATGACTCGCCTCGTCGTACGAGCGCAGGCACCGTCGCATCAGTCGCGTGCCCGCATGAATCGGCAAGAGCAGGCGGATCGAATCGGCGTCATCCTCGACGAGCTCCCTCGGGACTGGACGAATGCCGAGCTGCCGTCGATCAGCTGACGTGGATCGAGGCGGGCTGACGGCCTGCCGAGGGATGTCGTTCGAGAGCAGATTCGATCTTGCGTCGACGCGATTCCGACATTGCGCCTGGTCGCAGTTGCCGTGCCCCCAGCGAACGAATCCGGACGGATCGCTTCACCACGTTGAGCATCATCACGACAGCAATGCCGGCCAATATCCAGCCCAGGAGGATCGCCCCCACGACATCCATGGGACGAGTGTTGTCGACCGGACCTCGTCGATGTGGGATGTCTGCGTACTACGTCACAGGTCGAAGTCCTTGTTGGGTCGGATCACGATCTCGGGAATGTGCACATGCGCCGGCTGGCTCACCGCATACATCACTGCGTCGGCCACGTCGGCGGAGGTGATCATGATGTCGGACAGCACCGCCTGGGCAGCGTCGAGTACCTCGTCGGGCAGGCGTTCGCCCGGAACGAACTCGGCCTCGACGCCCGACATCGCCACGATGCCGGCAAGCATTTCAGGGTCGGCGTTGCGGCCGATGTTGGTGGCGACCAGCCCCGGCATGATCGACGTCACTTGGATCGGATCGTCGAGTAGTTCCTGACGCAGCGAGTTCGTGATCACATTGACCGCGTGCTTGGTGGCGCCGTAGACGCCCGAGTCGGGACGAAGTGCCGCAACCGACGACACGTTCACGATGTGTCCCCGATTGCCGCCACTGCGCATCGCAGCGATCGCTGCGGCACTCCCGACCAGGAGCGCGAGGACGTTCGTTTCGAGCATTGCCTGCCACTGCTCGGCGTTGCCTTCGAGCACGCCACCGAGGAACGCGACGCCGGCGTTGTTGACGAAAACGTCGAGGTGGCCATCGGTGTCCAGTGCGGTGGCGATCAGTTCATCGATCGCTCCGGGCTGGCGGACATCGCCGATCACGACGGTGGCGCGCCCGCCGCCCTCGGCGATCTGTGCGGCGCTCTGCTCCATTGGTTCGGCGGTACGGCCCGACAGGATCACGTGAGCGCCCGCGCTGCCCATTCGCTCGGCGATCGCGCGGCCGATGCCGCTCGATGCTCCGGTGACGATTGCGGTCTTCCCTGACAGGTCGGCGGTGATGCTCATGACGCACTTTCGCACACCCTGCTCGGCCGGTTCCGACGAAGGCGACGATCGGTCGTCGGCCTGTCGGTAGCGTGCCGGCATGAATCGGCAAGAGAAGGCGGATCGAATCGGCGTCATCCTCGACGAGCTCTATCCGGAGACGCCGATCCCGCTCGATCACACCGACGCGTACACGTTGCTGGTCGCGGTGGCGCTCTCGGCGCAGACCACCGACAAGAAGGTCAACCAGATCACACCGGCGCTGTTCGACGGCGCCGGCACGCCCGAGCAGATGGCGGCGCTCGATCCCGACGTGATCCTGGCGCTACTGATCCGCGAGGTCGGCCTCGCGCCGACCAAGGCGAAGAACCTGTGGCTGGCGGCGAACATGATCGTCGACAGCGGCGGTGAGATGATCCGCGACTGGGAGTTCCTCGAATCGCTCCCCGGCATCGGCCACAAGACCGCAAGTGTCGTGATGTCGCAAGCGTTTGGCGTGCCGGCGTTCGCGGTCGACACTCACGTTCACCGCCTCGCCGAGAGGTGGGGCCTCTCCAACGGCACCACCGTCGAACGCACCGAAGCCGACCTGAAGGCGGTGTTCCCGATCGAGACCTGGAACGACCGTCACCTCCAGATCATCTTCTTCGGCCGCGAATACTGCCCCGCCCGCCGCCACGATCTGGCGACCTGCCCGATCTGCAGCTGGGCGGCGACGAAGAAGCGCATCCGCGAGGAGTCGATGCGCTGAGCCGTTTCCGTTCTCGTGAACTCGTGCGGGAACAGTTCCCGCACGAGTTCACGAGAACGGCGGTGAGGGTTCGGCAAGGGCGTCGAGGGCGAAGGCGACGATCTCGTGGCGATCCATCGCCGCGCCCCGAGCGCGCAGCGCGGCGGTGTCGGGGATCGCCTCGACGGCATCGGCGGCCATCTTCCTGATGTTCTCGCCGACTCTGAGCCCCGGGACCGGTCGTCGTTCGACGTAGCCGAACACAACCGCTGCCGACGGCGGGTCGGTGGTGGCGAGCACGTTCGGCACCGATTCGAGCAGCGTGTCGATCACCATCCACTGGCGCTCGTCATACATCGACGTGATGCCTCGCCGGAGCTCCGATCGAGCATCGGGGTGTCCGCTGTTGATCAGCAAGTAGGCGAGGTTCGCCTGGGACCACGCCGTCGTCCCGCCGAGCGATTCGTTCAAGCGAACTGCCTCACGTGCGTCAGCCACCGCGCCCTCGACATCGCCCTCCACAGCGTCTCGGTGAACTCCCCGCAGGCGAATCGCATGAGCGAGCTCGCCGGGCCCGAGGGCGTGTGCCGCGTCGACCAATGCGTCGATGTCGGGTCCCGAATCGGGGTCGCCCACCCGTGCCGAGGCGATGCCGAAGGCGAGCGCCCATTTCTCCATTGGGCCCGCCGCTGGGAGTCGAGCCCGCATGTCGGGGAGCAACGCCTGCGCTTCCCCAATGTGGCCCGATTCCGAGAGTGCCACGGCCAGCGTCATGGAGATGAGCGCCGCACCTCGTGGATCGTCGTCGTCCACGCCACTCGTCAACAACTCGATGGCGCCGCGGGCGTCGCCGTCGCCGAGCATCCATACGGCACACTCGGAGAACACCATCGACGGCCGCACTCCATTGGCCTCCGCGAGGGCGCGAGCTCGCCGCGCCCATTCCTGGTGATCTCGCCGGACCCGAGCGAGCCCGAAGCCCAGGGACCCGCCGACCAGCGCGACCGCAGCGTCGAGCGACGACGTGGCGATCGCCCAGTTGACCGCAGCGCTCAGGTTCTCCCAGTCGTCGTCGAACCGAGCAGCGGCCACCACCTGCTCGGGGCTCTCCCACTGAACCTCGAGTTCCTCCACCAGCGTGACGAAGTGGGCAAGGTGAGCGTCGCGCAACGGTGCGGTCTCGCCCCGGTCGTCGAGGCGTTCCTCGCCGTACTGGCGCAGCGTTTCCAGCAGGCGGTACCGGGTGCCACGGTCGGAGCGCACGGCGATCACCATCGACTTGTCGACGAGGTCGCCGAGCAGGTCGACGATGTCGTACTCGTCGATGGTGTCGTCGGAGCAGATCGCCTCGGCTGTCGCGAGATCGAACGTCCCGGCGAACACCGAGAGTCGGTCGAACAGGAGCTGACTGGCGGGCTCCAACAGCTGGTACGACCAGGCCACCGTCGCCCGCAGCGTCTGATGACGTTCGAGGCCGCCGCGGCCGGCTCCCCGGAGCAGCCGGAACCGGTCGTCGAGCCGCTCGAGCAGATCGGTCGGGCTGAGCGAACGGATCCGTGCTGCGGCGAGCTCGATCGCGAGTGGGATGCCGTCGAGGCGCCGGCAGATCGAGGCGATGGACTCTCGGTCGGCGTCGGTCGGCTGGAATGAACTGTCGGCGGCGGTCGCCCGATTGACGAACAGCTCGGCGCCGTACCGCTCGTCGAGTGATGCGATCCGCACGACGATTTCACCGTCGAGGCCGAGCGGCTCACGCGAGGTGGCGATGATCGTCACCGTCTGGGAACCGGCGACGACTGCCCGGACGAGTTCCACAATCGGGTCGAGGACGTGCTCGCAGTTGTCCAGGATCAACAGCATCCGGCGGCCGTAGCACCAATCGACGATCGAGTCGACCAACGTCACCCCCGGCTGAGGCAGAACCCCGAGCGTGGTGGCGATCGCGGTGAGCGCAAGATCAGGGTCGGCGACGGGCGCGAGCTCGACCAGCCAGACACCGTCGACGAACTCGTCGACCACGAGCCAACCGATCTCGGTGGCCGCCCTGGTCTTGCCGACGCCGCCCGAGCCGGTGAGCGTGACCACTCGCGTCTGCGCGAGGTTGTCGACGCGACGCTGCAGATCCGCCAGGTCACCGACCATCTCGGTCTGCGGACGCGGCAGGTTGCCCCGCGAGATCTCGGTCGTCCGCAACGGAGCGTCGATCCACTCGTGGCCCACGCCGGCGACCCCGACGACGTCGACCGGCTCGATCACTCCCTTGAGCTGCACCGACCCGAGTTCGTGCAGTTCGAAGTCCGAGACGCGGTCGACGAGCCCGGCGGTGAGCGCCGAGAGCACGACCTGGCCGCCGTTGGCAGCACCCATGATCCGGGCGGCCCGGTTGACCGGCGGGCCGAAGTAGTCGCCGTCGCGCTCCTCTGCCTCGCCGGTGTGGATCCCCATCCGTACCCGGAGGACGGGACCACCCGTCCAGTCCTCGGCGGCGAGCCCTCGTTGCGCGGTGATGGCGGCCTCGACCGCCGACGCGGCGCGCGCGAACACGACGCCATAGCCGTCACCACCGGTGGAGAAGATGTGCCCGCCGGCGCCGGCGATCGAGGTGCGCAGAATCTCGTCGTGGCGGGCCAACGCCGGGCCCATCGTGTCGGGATGGGAATCCCACAACGGTGTCGAGCCTTCGATGTCGGTGAACAGGAACGTCACCGTGCCGGTCGGTGGTCGTGCGGTCCCCCCGTCCATGCGAGGACCCTAGTGGCAGTGGCTGTGACGAGGGGACGCCGCTCGTGGATCGTCAGGCCGGCAGCGGCACCCAGGGATCGTGATCGTCGGGCACGGTCGCGAACCGCTGTTCGGACCACTCGGTCTTGGCCTGCTCGATTCGTTCGCGGTCGCTGTGTACGAAGTTCCACCAGATGAAGCGTTCGCCGACCGGTGCGCCGCCGAGGAGCATTGCCCGCCCGGTTCCGGTGAGCACCGGGCGACTCCCGGCGTCGAGCACGGCCAGTTGGCCGGATGCGAGCGGGGTGTCGGCGAGGCGCAGGTCGCCGTCGATCGCCAGCACACCCCGCTCGGGATGTGTGGCGTCGATGGTGATCGAGCGATCGTCGGTGGGTCGCAGTTCGGCCAGCACCAGTGGTGAGCTCACGGCCACCGGCGACTCCATCGACCAGCCGCTCCCGGCCACGAGGCGCACACCGTCGATCTCCGGGATGTCGTCGGCAGCAGTGTGCTCGAACGAGGCATCGCCGTCCTCGCGATCGTGGGGGAGCGCAACCCAGGTCTGCAGGCCGTGCATCGGTCGCTCGGTGGTGCGATCGTCGGGGTGGCTGCGCTCGGTGTGGGTCACGCCGGCGCCGGCCGTCATCCAGTTGGCAGCACCGGGCTCGATGGTGGACACAGCGCCCGTCGAGTCGCGATGGACCATGCGGCCCTCGAACAGGTAGCTGAGCGTCGACAGCCCGATGTGGGGGTGCGCGTCGACGTCGATCCCGGTTCCTGCGGCGAGCGTTTCGGGGCCGATCAGGTCGGCGAAGATGAACGGTCCGATCATCCGGCGTTTGCGGAACGGAAGGACCCGGCGAACCGAACCGCTGCCGACCTTGGCCGTGCGAGGGTCGATGATCATCTCGATGGCGGTCACGGGCACACGATGACCGCACCCGACGGCATCGTCAAGCTGGTTGGGCGTTGCGCCGTTGGAGGAGAGCTTGCAGACCGGGGTGGAGTTCGGAGAGATTCTCTGCTGCTTCGTCCGGCACACCCGGTGGGTCGTCACCGTCGGGGACGTGCCGCAGCATCTTCCATCGGAGTCGGCAGCGCATTTCGTCGAGTCGGTCGATCGAGCGAGATGGGCGGGGCACGCCACCGTGATCATGGCGACTGGGGTCGCGGTTGTGCGGGTGGCACTCGGGTTTGCCGTTGAACTGGCTGGTCGGGCCCCCGTTGGCGTGGGGCACGATGTGGTCGATGTCGCAATCGTCGGCGGGAACGTCGCAGCCGCTCTCGTGCTGGCAGTGGCGGTCGCGAACCTGTACTGCGCGGCGGAGCTTGCTGGTGAAGGTGCGCTGGTGCGACACCGAGATCACCGTGCTCGGCCCGTCGAACAGCACGACTTCGAGATCGGCGTCGCCGGCGTAGGCGAAGATCGAGCCAGGCGTGACGACGGTGCCGTTCGACAGTTCGCACAGCTGCGACATCGTGGCGTCGCCGACAAGCGCAGTGAACAGCGGCCGGGGACGCTGACCGTCAGCGGGCGCCGTGGCCGAGCGGGTGGCCATCTCGACGAGGGCTGCGGCCCGCCGCTGCGACGCCGTGCGAACAACGTCATCTCGCTTGTCGGCCAGGTGGAGCTGGCGTTCGATGCGGTTGATTTCGTTGCCCACGATGGTGCCGGCGATCGGGTCGAGCACGCCGTTGACCACGACGGTGCCGTCGAGCGTGGACGACACGTTGAGGTGAGCGGCAGTGCGTTGGCGGTCGGCGCGTTCCTCGGATGCATCGGCGTCGGCCCGGTTGCACCAGTAGTCGATCATCTTGCGGGCGTCTCGGAACCGGAGCGTCTTGCACTGCTCGACCAGGAGTTCTTCGTGGTCGGCGAAGCTGGCGCTACGCCACGGCTGGTTGGCCCTGGCGAGCAGGTCGACGTGGTCGGGGGACAGCTCGCCGGAGCCGAGCGCCGCTGCAACGTGGGGCATGGTGCGCAGCTTGCGGGCTCGCTTGATCTCCATGCCGGTCGACGTCGGGGCGGCCGAGGTGTCGTTCGCCAAACGGACCGCAGCAGAACCGGCGCCGTTGTCGGCCCACACCATCCGCTTGTCCCAGGTGGAGATCGCCTTGCCGGCCACGGCAGCCAGGCGGTGGCGCTGGCGTTGCACCATCGTGGCCAGTTCGTGGAGTTCGGCATCGGTGAGATCGTCGGGGTCGACAGCGAGAAGCGAATCGATCGCCAGTTCCAGCTCGTCGATCCCCTTCGACATTTGATCAGTATAGCACACCAGTACGCAAAAGCGGCCAAACACGAACAAGAATTCGATCAAGCGTCGCGGCTCTCTCAGATGGTCAGCGACTGCACGAACTGCCCGACGAGGTCGTCTCGACCGCGGATGCGTACGCCCTGGGGGAGGTCATCGCTCTCAGCAGCCGGGGCCCGAAGGAGTTCCAACATGCCCGCCGTTGTGGCCTCGATGGAAAAGAGGGCAGCAGCAGCGTCGTCGTGGCCGTAGGTGAGGCGTGCGCGCCCGTCGAGCACGGAGAAGGTGAGGTCGTCGCGTTCGTCGAGGGTGATGTGCACCGAGCCATCGGGGAAGCCACCGCGGTAGCGGGTCGCCCGTAGCTGCAGCGACCATCGGGCGTTCGGTACGAGGTCGGGAGCTTCGTTGGGCGGTGGGAGCAGTTCCATGCCCCATCTCGCCATGTCGCCGGCCAGCTTGGCCAGCTCGCGTCCGCGGTCGGTGAGTTCGTACAGATTGGCGGGGGCGGGCGAGCGGACCGCCCGCTGGCGGACGGCGCCGGCAGCTTCGAGCGATCGCAACCGTTCGGTCAACAGATCGGTGGAGATGCCCGGCAAACCGTCGAAGAGGTCGGTGAAGCGGCGTGGTCCCGGCACGAGGTCGCGAACGATCAGCAGTGCCCAGCGTTGGCCCACCACGTCGAGTGCGGCAGCAAGGCCGCAGTACTGGCCGTAGCTCCGTTTGGTCACGATCTCGACTCTACACCCGAGATCCCAAGTTGACAGTTGGAAAACCCTGTGCTGCACTACCTCGATGGCCGATGTGACCCTCGAACGTTCCGGCACGCCGATCCTTCGATCGCCGTGGGTCACGTTCACGATCTGCTCGCTCGCGTTGTTCCTCACGACGCTGGATCTGTCCATCGTCAACGTGGCGTTTCCTGACATCCTCGCCGACTTCGACATCAGCCGGGCCGAGGCCTCGTGGATCGTCACCAGCTACAACATCTTCTACGGCTCGCTGCTGCTGGTCAGTGGCAAGGTGGCCGATCAACTCGGTCGCAGGCGCATGTTCTTGTGGGGGCTCCTGGTCTTCGGCCTGGGGTCATCGATTGCCGCATTCGCCCCTGGGCTCGGTGTGTTGGTCGTGGGTCGAGCGGTGCAGGGCATCGGCGGCGCGATGATCGCACCAGCATCCCTCGGCCTGCTGCTCGCAGCGTTCCCGATGGAGCGCCGCACGCAGGTGATCGCCATGTGGGGAGGCATCGGTGCGTTGGGTATCGCAAGTGGGCCGAGCCTCGGGGCACTTGCCATCTCGCTCACCGATTGGCGCGCTGCCTTCTGGATCAATCTGCCGATCATTGCGGTGATGATCGTCGTCGGTCGCCGCGTGCTCACCGAGTCGCCGCGAGTCGTCAGCGACCATCGCCCCGACTACGCCGGCGCACTGTTGATCACTGCAGCGCTCGCACTGCTCGCGTTCGGGCTGTCGCAGTCGGAGGTGTGGGGCTGGCTCGACCCTCGAACGCTGCTGACGCTGACGGCCGGGATCATCCCGATCCCCATCTTCGTGCGACGGCAACGACGACACCCCGAGCCGATCCTCGATCTCGCCCTGTTCGAGAGCCGCTCGTTCACGGTGGCCAACGTCTCGGCGCTCACGTTCATGGCGGCATTCGCTGCGTACTCGCTCAACAACGTGCTCTTCCTTCGTCAGGCCTGGGGATACTCGGTGCTGACCGCTGGTCTCCTGACGGCGCTGCCACCGGTCACCGTGGCGCTGTTGGCCCCGTTGAGCGGCAAGTTCGCCTCGCGTATCGGATTCCGGCCGTTCGTGATCGCCGGCCCACTCATCGTCACCGCATCCACGCTCTGTTTCTGGCAGTTCATCGGTGCCGAGCGGGACCCGTTGCTGTTCGTCCTGATCGGTGAGTTCACGGCGATCGGCATCGCATGCTTCATCCCGGTCAACTCTGCCGCTGCCGTGGCCGAGCTTCCGCCGCAGCGATTGTCGGTGGGTGGAGCGGTCAACAACACCTTCCGCCAAGGCGGCTCGGTGCTCGGCATCGCCTTGCTGGTGTCGGTGTTGGGGTCGCCCGAGTCGCCGGCCGAACTCGTCGACGCCCACCACCGAGGCTGGTTGATGATCTCCACCCTGACGTTGATCACTGCAGTCATCGGACTCTGGCAGCCATCACTCAAACAGCGGATGGCCCCAGCGCCAGCAGCTCCGGCTGCCGTGCTCCCGGCCCCGTGAGTTCACCAGCGTCCGCCGACGACTGTTCACCGGTCGCGGAAACCTTTCCCGTCGAGAATCTTCGGGGCGTACTTCTCCACCCGTGAGGCGCGAGTGCTCGACTGCTTCGCGGCAGAGAAGTGCAGGTTGTACTCACGCTGGCGGCCGGGTGTGAGCGCTTCGAAGGCGACGCGAAGTGCGGGGTCGTTGTCGAGTCGCACCCGGAGCTCGTCGACCAGTTCGAGTTCGGGTGCTGGACCCAGGTCGATTCCCGCAGCTTCCACCGCAATCGCCTCGTGAACGAGTTCGGTGATCGTCGCGGCGAACCGACTGACATCGTCGACCGAGGTGAGACAGATGCGGCGAGCCGCACGCGAGTTCGGTCCCTGCGATTCGAGCACGCCGGCGGGGTCGGTGAGCAGCGCGCCCTTGAAGAACATGATGGCGAGGAAGCCCTTCATCTCCTGCAAGATGCAGATGTTGCTGCCGTCGTGGGAGTAGCAGGGTTTGCGCCACTTGACCTCTTCGACGAGATCGCAGTCGCGCAAGATCGGACGCAGCGCACTGATCTCATCGGGCCACAGCGTCGAACGGGCGACGTACTGGTCGACTTCGCTGTTGGCGCTCATGCCCGCCGACTGTACGCCTCGTTCGGTGCTGCGTGGGCGGCCGCCGTCGACCAGCGAACTACCGTTGGGTCGTGACCGATCACGACGGCCTCCTGACGGTGGAGGAGTCGCGGTGTCGAGTCCGGGTGGGTGTCAAGTGGTCGAAGCACGGATCCGATGTGCTTCCCGCCTGGGTGGCCGACATGGATTTCGACCCGCCGGCTCCGGTGCTCGACGCGATCCGGGGCCACGTCGACCGGGGCGACTTGGGCTACGGGCCGTTTGCGGGCGAACTCGTCGAGCACTACGCGAGCTGGCAGGAGCGCCGGCACGGCTGGCGTCCGGAGGTCGGCGGTCTCCGGGCGTTCACCAGCGCCCTCCACGCCCTCGAAACTGCATTGTGGAACACGACCGAGCGTGGTGATGGCGTCGTGGTCTTCACGCCGATCTACTACCCGTTCCTCGATGCCATCGCCGACAGCGGGCGCCGTCGCGTCGACGTGCCGCTCGACCCGGACGGCTGGCGGATCTCACCGGACCGGCTCGCAGCCTCGATCGACGACACCACGCGTGTGATCCTGTTCTGCACCCCTCACAACCCGACGGGGCGAGTGTTCGACGACGAGGAGGTGGCGGCGGTTGCTGAGGTCGCCGAACGTCACGACCTGCTCGTGATCACCGACGAGATCTGGGGCGAGCTGGTCCACCCCGGTGCCGTGCACCGACCCTTGGCGATCTGCGACGAACGATTCCGAGGACGGCTGGTGACGCTCGGCTCGGCGAGCAAGACGTTCAACCTCGCTGGGTTGCGTACTGCGGTGGCGCACATCGACCACGCGCCGCTGATCGCCGCCCTCGCCGCGATGCCTGGCCACCTCGGTGGCTCGCCGAGCTCGCTCGGCATCGTCGGGACGGTCACTGCGTGGACCGAGTGCGACGAGTGGCTGGTTGCCGCCCGACGCACGATCACCGCCCGCCGCGACCAGCTCGCCCGTCGCCTTGCGCAGGATCTCCCCTCGGTCGGCTTCGACCTGCCGGAGGCGACGTACCTCGGTTGGCTCGACTTGCGACACACGGGCCTTGGCGACGACCCGGCCCAGACACTGCTCGAACACTTCGGAGTCGCGCTGTCGAGCGGGCCCAAGTTCGGTCCTGACAGCGCAGGGTTCGCCCGCATCAACTTCGCGACGTCGGAGCAGATCCTCGACCGTGTAGTCGACCGGATCGCCGAGGCGGTCGCAGACCGCCGATGACGCAACCAAGAGAGCAACGCCGATGACCGATCCGAACAGCGACCGAGAAGATCCGCCGACCCAAGGACGTCCACACCGCGGATCAGATCGCGTCGATGGCATCCAGTCCGACGCTCGCGCCGGGCTCGGCGCCAGCTACTGAAGGGACCAATCGATGGCAGCGAACGTGAACGAAGGCTCAGCAACAAGTGACGTGACGCCGACCGAATACGGCGATTTCGCGCTGAAGCGGTTCCTCGGGATGGAGTTGTCCGGCGACGAGGCCGGTGTCGGAGTCGCGCAGGTCGTGGTCGGAGACGAACACCTCAACCCGAATGGCGTCGTGCACGGCGCGGTGCTGTTTGCCCTGGTCGACACCGCGATGGCGGTGAGCGGCGACGACGAGCGGCTCATCGCAACGGCGGCCGGCACCTTCGCGATCCTTGGCGACTGACCACCGTGCGATCCCAGGCGGGCGGCGATCAGTCGTCGATTGCCTGATACACGAGCGAACGCATGTCGCGCTCGGCCAACTGCATACCGGTCATGTTCTGCGACATGAACAAGCCGACGAGTTCCTCGGCGGGGTCGACCCAGAAGTAGGTCTTGGCTGCACCAGCCCACCCGAACTCGCCGATCGAGCCGGTGCCAGCGGTTGCGGCGACGTCGAGCATCACCCGTGATCCCAATCCGAATCCCATGCCCGGATTCGGCAGTCCGAGCAGCTCGAACGGCAACAGCTCCGCGGGGAGGCGGTTGGTGTGCATCAGCTCGAGCGTCTTGCGGCCGATCAGCCGGTCGCCGCCTGTTCGTCCACCGGCGGCCAACATCTGGGCGAACTTCATGTAGTCGCTGGCGGTGGAGAACAGGCCGAGCCCACCGCGCTGGAAGACCTCTGGTGTACTCGTCGGATACGTCGCCGACACGTCGATCCGCTCGTTGAACCCGTTGAGCGCCGCCTCCATCAATTGGATCGCCGAGTAGTTCTCGCCGACCAGGTCGGGCAGGCCGTACATCGCCGAGACCCGGTCGAGCTGGTCGTCGGGCACGCCGAACCCGGTGTCGCCCATGCCGAGCGGATCGAAGCAGTCGTGTGCGCAGGAAGTCACCAAGGGTCTGGCCCGACAGCACTTCGATCAGGCGGGCAGCGACGTCGATGCCGACGCTGTAGTGCCAGCGGGTGCCTGGTTGGAAGGCGAGCGGCAGCGTGGCGAGTTCGTCGATCAACTCATCGAGTGGGCGTGTTGCGTCGTTCATGATCCGGGCATCTCGATACAGCTGAGCGACCGGGTTGTCGGCCATGAAGTCGTAGGTCAGACCGCTGGTGTGGCCCAGGACATCGGCGATCTGCATTGGCCTGACCTGATCGACGAGTGATCCGTCGTCGGCCAGCACCTTGATCGCGCCGAACGCCGGAAGGTACTGAGCGACCGGTTGCTCGAGCTGAAATGCACCTTCTTCGTGCAGCAGCATCAGCGCCGTCGACACGATCGGCTTCGTCATCGAATAGATCCGAAAGATGGTGTCCGCTGCCATCGGCGTGCCGGCTTCTCTGTCCTGGAAACCGAACTGTTCTGCGTGCACGATCTCGCCCCGCCGGGCGACCATCGTGCTGATGCCCGCAACGCCGCGCTCGTCGACGTACGACTCCATCACGGGCGCGATTCGCTCCAGCCGGCTCGTACTCATGCCGACCGCTTCCGGCGATGTGACGTCGTTGCTCATGTGATGCTCCCCTCGGATCGTGCGGCGATCATCGCGCACGAGGAGCAGGTGGTGAGCCTCGGAGGGAGCGGTCGAGACTGTTCCCAGCGTCGGGTCAGGCGCGCGCGGGTTTGATCGGGGTCTGGCGCGGCGGTGTCAGCTTGATCGGCGTTGTCTTCACCGGTGTCGGCTTCATCGGAGGTCGATCAGCAGTCATGGTGGTGTGGAAGGTCATGAACCGAACGTAGAGAGGCTGTGTTCCCGCAACGTTTCGCAGCGATGAACATCAATTGCGCCGAGGCCTGCATCGGGTAAGGATCGTCACATGACCTCACCCACGACGCGCATGGCGTTGTTCTCGGCCAAGCCATACGACCGGCGCTCGTTCGACGCCGCGAACGCGAACGGATCGCCCGCGGGAGCGGTCGAGATCCACTACCACGAGGCCCGGTTGAACCCATGGACCGCCGGCTATGCGATCGACGCCGATGTGGTCTGCGCCTTCGTGAACGACGACTTGTCCGCTGACGTCCTCGACGTGCTCGCAGCTGCCGGCACGAAATGTGTCGCACTCCGCTGTGCCGGCTTCAACAACGTGGACCTCGAAGCCGCACAACGTCTGGGCATCACCGTGGTTCGAGTGCCCGCGTACTCGCCCAATGCGGTGGCCGAGCACACCCTTGCGCTCATGTTGACCCTGAACCGCAAGATCCACCGGGCTCACAATCGTGTGCGTGACCGCAACTTCTCGCTCGACGGTCTCGTTGGCTTCGACATGGCCGGCAAGACTGCTGCTGTCATCGGCACCGGCCAGATCGGGGCAATCGTCGCCCGACTGCTGTGGCACTTGCGTTGCAACGTGGTCGCGTTCGATCCGGTGGTGAACGAGGGGCTCGTCGACTTGGGTGTGAAGTACGTCGATCTCGACGAGGCGCTGGCGGTGGGCGACATCGTCACGTTGAACTGTCCGCTCAACGAGCACACCCATCACCTGGTGAACTCCGAATCGATCACCAAGATGAAACCGGGGGCAATGCTGGTCAACACCGGTAGGGGAGCGCTGATCGACACCGCGGCAGTGCTCGAGGCGCTCAAGGCGGGCCACATCGGTTCGCTCGCGCTCGACGTGTACGAAGAGGAGGGCGATCTGTTCTTCGAGGACCGCAGCGACGAGATCCTCGACGACGACAACTTCGCCCGTCTGTTGACCTACCCCAACGTGTTGATCACCGCACACCAGGCATTCCTGACCCACGAGGCCCTCGCCGCCATTGCTGAGACCACCCTGTCCAACGTCAGCGCTGTGCTCGCCGGTGAGCCGTGCGACAACGCCGTGACGGTGAGTTGAGGCGCGTTCAGCGCAGCCAGTTGTTCGGGATCGCCCGTTCGCACCAGGAGCCGAAACGCTTCCAGAAGATGCGCATCATGCGTGTCCAGACACCGATGGCGCCGGCACGAACGTAGGTGTCGAGCTGCAGGTGCAGCATGGTCGCCGGCCGGCCCGGGGACGTGTCGGGCGCGTCGTCGAGCCAGAACTGCAGGCGTGTCGGGCGAAACAGCGCATGGCTGACGGCGTAGCTGCCGTAGCAGTACTGCAGGTCCCGGTAGCGCTCGGCTTCGATTGTGCCGAGCACACCGGAGAACGACATCAGTGGGCCGACATGGGCGTTGTAGACGCCCTCGGCGAAGCCGGTGTCGCCGCTCGTGTTGGACAGGAACTCGACGCGGAAGGGCGGGATCTGGCCGTCGACGAACGTCGATGGATCACAGAGCCAGGCCCATACCTCCGAACGCAGTCGCTCGATGCGCCAGTCGTGTTCGTACACCGAGGTCACGAACCCCGGTGGTGGCTGCGGCGGCGCAAGCGGCACCTCCAGGATCGGGCCGGAGAGTCGGGTGGTCATCGTGGAGGGAGCATCAGGATTCGTCGTCACCCTGCCAGTCTGGAACGGCTCTGTGTGACGGGCACCGTCGAGCCCCCGTTGCCGCGCCACGTAGTGTGACGACTCGTCATGTGTGGCTGTTTCGTTCTGTTGCTGGGGGCGATGTTCCCCCGGTTCGCGATCGTGCTCATCGAGATGTTCTCCGACTGGAACGACCGTGCGT
>CAVQWE010000013.1:0-24441 GCA_963717385.1 Ilumatobacteraceae bacterium | reverse complement strand
AAACCACCGCAGGTGGCGGAGGTGACGGCAGCGGGGTCGAAATCCGCTGGCGTACCCGCCCCGACAACGACGCTGAAGCCGCCGTGTACGCCGGCATCAGCGACGAGATCGATGCCGCCAACGAGGCGTTCTCGCTGAGCTACGAGCCGGGCACCAACGAGGGCTCGCCCTACCAGGACCAGCTCGTCACCGAGATCGCCAACGGCACCGCGCCCGACGTGTTCTGGATCCCCGGAACCGACATCGCCCGATTCCAGAGCGAAGGTCTCATCCTCGACCTCGGACCGCTCGCGGCCGCGGACGGCTTTGACACCGACGCGTTCTACCCCGAACCGATGTTCCACCTGACCTACGACCCGGAAACGGGCGCACCCGGCGACAAGCTGTGGGGCCTGCCGCGTGACGTCTCGACGTTCGCGCTGTACCTCAACAACGACCTCATCGCCGAGGCCGGAGCCGACGACCCCCGTGCGCTGGCAGCTGCCGGTGAATGGGACTGGGCTGCATTCCAGGACGTCGCCCAGGCGGTCACCGACCTCGGCGGCGCCAACAAGGGCTTCGCGATGAACGGATGGTGGGCCAACTACGGAGCGTTCATGAACGCTGCCGGCGGCAGCTTCTTCAACGAGGACCGCACCGCCTGCGCCCTCGACACCCCGGAGTCGATTGCCGGCATCGCGCAGGTCGTCGACATCTATGGAGCCGACCTCGCCGTCCCGTTCGGCGAAGACGGTGAGCCGCCGTGGAAGGCCGGCACCGTCGGCATGTTCATCAACGGTCGTTGGGCAACCCCCGGCGCCCGTGCCGATGCCAACTTCAACTGGGACGTCGTCGAACTGCCGACGGGCCCGGGTGGCACACAGGGCAACTGGTTGTTCTGGGGCGCCTACGTCGTCAACGCCAACACCGAGAACCCCGAAGAAGCCTGGGCACTCGTCCAGGCCCTGACGGAAGCATCGACTCAGGGCCAGATCGCAGAACTCGGGGCCAACATCCCGAGCCGCACCAGCGACGAGGCCATCGAGGCGTTCTTGGGCTTCACACCACCCGACAACAACGAGGCGTTCATCAACGCGTTGCAGGACTCGCCCACCGCTGAAGGCCCCCTGTGGGCCGGCGACTGGCCGACCTTCGACACGGCAATGAACGACGCTGTCACCGCGGTGATCAACGGCACCCGCACGATCGAGGACTACGAGTCCAAGGTCTGCTCGGAGACCGCGGCGGCCTTCGACAGCTGAGCTGCTGACCACCGAACACCTTCGGGTGCCCGCCGCCATGGTGGTGGCGGGCACCCGACCGACCATCATCTGGGGTGCGCTGTCGATCTGACGGCGCACCCGGGGTGGACTTGCAGGGGGAGACATGGCGATCGTCGCCGACATCGAAGAACCATCGTCGAGCACATCGCATCCCGACGAACCATCACCAGCCCTGCAGCGGGGCCTCGTGCTCGTCACGATCTGGCACGTGCTCGGGGCGATCTCTGGCGCCGGCATGATGCTGCTCGCCCGCCGCGGCGGCGATCAGGAGCTTCCCGGCACGATCGGCGTCTCACTCCAGCTGTTCGCCATTGCCGCGTTCGTCACCCACGCCTACGCCGCGTACGGCATCCGCACCCGCCGCCACCAGGCCCGCTCGGCATCGCTCGTCATCAACTACCTGACCTTCGTGGTCACCTCGGTGGCGGTGTTGCACCAGTTCGGCGCCTTCCGTGCGATCGGCTCGCTCGGCCAGGGCCTGTACCAAGCATTCGTTCCGTTCATGGTGGCCGCCATCGGCCTGATCTGGTTGTTGGTCGCCGGCCAGATCGCCACATCAAGCCCCGGCGCCAAGAGCCCGGCGATCCTTCGGCGGGCCGGGCAGTTCCTCATGGTCATCGGCGCCGTCTGGTTCGTCATCGCCGCCGACCCCACCGGGATGCTGTCGAGCATCGCAGACCAGATCGTCCAGCCGCTGACGATCGCCTCGATCGCCCTCACTGTCGGCGCACTGCTCGCCGTGCGGTTCATGTGGCAGCGCGACATCGGGCGTCTGTTCAACACCACCTCCAGCGAGGAACGCACACTCAGCGGTCTCGCGTTCTTGTCGCCGAACCTGATCGGGTTCCTGTTCTTCTTCGCCGGTCCCCTCGTGTTCTCGCTGATCGTCAGTTTCTTCGACTGGACCACCACCGGTACGAGCCGCAGCTTCGTCGGGCTCGACAACTACATCGAGGCGCTCAGCCTGGACTTCGCCAGCTCGTCGACCCCCAACGCCGGTGTCGAGGTCCTGAACTCGGGGTACCAGGTGCTGATGCACCTCGACTGGTTCGGACAGAACTGGGTGATCGGTGCCCGCGACGTCACGTTCTGGGTGTCGCTGCGCAACATCATCATCTTCCTGGTGCTGGCCGTGCCGCTCTCGGTGCTGCCCGCCCTCGGCCTGTCGAGCATCCTGGCCTCCGAACTCCCCCGAGCCAAGATCTTCCGGGCGATCTACTTCGTCCCGTCGGTGGCCGGCGTCATCGGCGTTGCGATCATCTGGGGCCAGATGTTCCAGAGCACCGTCGGCTGGATCAACTACCTCATTGCACGCACCGGCGACATTTTGCCCTTCGTCGAGCGACCCGACGAAGGCCATCCGTGGCTGAGCAGCAACTCGACTGCGCTGCTCGCGATGGTGATCGTGTTCGCCTGGATGAACTTCGGATTCAACACCGTGCTGTATCTCGCCGGACACCAGGCGATCCCCAAAGACCTGTACGAGGCTGCTGAGATCGACGGCGCGCGCACCTGGAAGATCTTCCGGCGAATCACCGTGCCACAGTTGCGCAACACCACGTTCTACGTCCTGATCACCACCTCGATCCTCGCGTTGCAGCTGTTCGACATCGTGTGGATCCTGTCGACTCCGCAACCGGGCGGCCCTGACAACGCCACGATGACCCCGGTGATCGCGCTGTACAACGAGGCGTTCCGAGACAACAACCGCGGCTACGCCTCGGCGCTCGCCTGGGTGCTGTTCATCATCATCTTCGGCTTCACCTTCGCCCAGTTCCGACGAGACCGCGACGCCGCCACCCAGGAGGTGTGTCATGAGCGTTCGCCGCAAGGGACCCAGGGCCACGTTCGTTCGAGTGCTCACCTACATGCTGCTGATCGCCGTTGCGGCGGTGGTCGTGTTCCCGTTCGTCGTCGCCGTGTCGACGTCGATGAAGCGCAACACCGACATCTTCACCTACCCACCGTCATTGGTTCCGCGAACCGAGGTCACCATCACCGATCCGGCTCGGGAATTCGAGAGCGCGACCGTCTACGACTTCGACGAACGCGACGGCCAGTGGGTGCTCGTCGACGACGACATCCCGTTGGCGGTCTTCGTGGCACTCGACGGCGCCGATGACGAGATCACCTTGCCCGCCGACGCGGGCGAACGCACCGGAGCGACCGTCACCGTCGACGGCGACGAAGAAGACGTCTTCCTCATCGACGTCGACGGCGAGGCGATCGAAGCGACGCGCGCCCGCCTCACCGTCGGCGGGCTGTTCGAGTCGATCGACTCCAGCGAGCAGGTCGTCGAGCTCGTGAGCGCAGCCACGCCACAACGCGAGTTCGGCCCGCGCTTCGAGAACTTCCCGCAGGTGATCGAGGAGAAGAACCTCGGACGCTCGCTCACCAACACACTGCTCGTCACGATCGCCGTGGTGATCGGACAGATCGTCACGTCCATCCTCGGTGGGTACGCGTTCGCCCGCATCGACTTCAAAGGACGCGACAAGATCTTCCTGCTCTACCTCGGCTCGGTGATGATCCCGTTCGTGGTGCTCATCATCCCGTTGTTCCAGCTGATGCTGCAGCTCGACTGGACCGACAACCTCGTCGCGCTGATCATCCCGTTCGTGTTCAGTGCCTACGGCACGTTCCTGATGCGGCAGTTCTTCCTCGGGATCCCGAGCGAGATCGAAGAGGCCGCGCTGCTCGATGGAGCGAGCCGATGGAAGATCCTCTGGCGCGTGATGGTCCCGCTCGCACGACCAGCGATCGCTGCACTTGCCACGTTCGGCTTCTTGTACGCCTGGAACTCGTTCTTCTGGCCGCTGGTCATCATCAATTCCGGCAACCCCGACAACGGGCTGCTGACGCTCACCCTCGCCACACTCGGCGGGAGGTCGAGCACCGACACGAACCTGGTGTTCGCCGGTGCGGTCATCGCGATGACACCGCCGATCCTCGTGTTCCTGTTCGCCCAGCGCTATTTCGTCGAGAACTCCGCATCGAGCGGACTGAAGTGAGGTCGTGACGTGTCAGCAGTCAACTTTTCCGGTGTCAGCAAGCGCTACAAGGACGGCCCGAAGGCCGTCGACTCGCTCGACCTCGAGATCAACGACGGCGAGTTCATGGTGTTCGTCGGCCCGTCCGGCTGCGGCAAATCGACAGCGCTCCGGATGCTGGCGGGCCTCGAGGAGATCACCGAAGGCGAACTGCGCATCGGCGACAAGGTGGTCAACGATCTCCCGCCGGGCGACCGCGACATCGCCATGGTGTTCCAGAACTACGCGTTGTACCCGCACATGACCGTGCGCGAGAACATCGGTTTCGCCCTCGAGGTCGCCAAGGTCGACAAGAAGGAAGCCAAACAGCGCATCGAAGACGCTGCGGAGTTGCTCGGCCTCACCGAGTACCTCGAACGGCTCCCCAAGGCGCTGTCGGGCGGCCAACGCCAGCGTGTCGCGATGGGGCGAGCGATCGTTCGTTCGCCGCAGGTGTTCCTGATGGACGAGCCGCTGTCGAACCTCGACGCGAAGCTGCGCGTGCAGATGCGCTCCGACATCATCCAACTGCAGGCTCGTCTCGGCACCACCATGGTGTACGTCACCCACGATCAGGTCGAGGCGATGACGATGGGCCATCGCGTCGCCGTACTGCGCGCCGGGATCCTGCAGCAGGTGGCGCCGCCGCAGGTGTTGTATCTCGAGCCGGCGAACCTGTTCGTCGCGGCGTTCATCGGCAGCCCGTCGATGAACCTCATCACCTCCGATGTGTCGATCACCGACGGCGTGGTCACGCTGTCGTTCGCCGGGCACCGTGTTCGCCTGGCCGACGGCGCGGTCGAGCGTTACCCCGGGCTCGTCGACCGTGATGGCTCCCAGGTGATCTTCGGGATGCGGCCCGAACACTTCGCGTTGGCCGGCGACATCGAGGTCGCCGACGACCAGATCATCGAAGTGGGTGTCGATCTCGCCGAGGCGATGGGTGCCGAAGTACACATCCACACCACGTTCGATGTGCCACCGGTGTCGATCGATGGTGAGATGATCGACCCCGACGAGGACGCACTTCTCGACGGCACGCGCATCATTGCCGCGCATCGACGGCATCCACGTGGTGGCGATGGGCCAACGGGTGCGTTTGGCGCTCAAGACCCACCTCGCCCACTTCTTCGACCCGGCCGACGGTCGTCCCCTGCGTTGACCGCAATGACAGCAGAGGATCTCCGGGTCGACCCGGTGCTCGGGACGCGTGTCCACGTCGTGGGCGCCCGCCAGGGGCGTCCGAATCTCCCGTCGACGGGCTGCCCATTCTGTGTGGGCGGCGTCGAGTCGCCCGAGCCGTACGACGTCCGATCGTTCCCGAACCGTTGGCCGGCGATGCCCAACCAGCGCTGCGAGGTCGTGCTGTACACCCCCGATCACGACGCCACGTTTGCGTCGCTCGGCGTCGACGGTGCTCGCAAGGTGATCAACCTGTGGGCCGACCGCACAGCAGCCCTGGGTCGACGACCCGACATCGCCTACGTGCTCGTGTTCGAGAACCGCGGCCCCGAGATCGGCGCCACCATCACTCATCCCCACGGGCAGATCTACGCGTTCGATCACGTCCCCGAGCGACCGCTCGCCGCGCTGAACGCCGGATGGAAGCCCGAGGTCGACCCCGGAGAACGGCTGGTGCTGTCGCGTGGAGGTTGGACGGTGTCGGTGCCGGTCGCCAGTCCGTATCCCATTGCCCTGTCGATCGCTCCGGTGGCACCAGTGCCCGATGTGGTGTCACTCGATGCGGCTGGGCGCACCGCGCTGGCTGCGGTGCTGATCGACGTCTTCGGGCGCCTCGATGCGCTCTACGACCGGCCGCTGCCGTACATGATGTGGCTGAATCAGCGCCCCACCGACGGGGGCGACTGGGCGCAGGCGTGGTTCAACATCGAGATCGTCTCGCCATGGCGTGCGGCAGGTGTTCCACGATTCATCGCTGCCGCCGAGGTGGCCAGCGGCGAGTACTTCAACCCAGTGGTCCCCGAGCAACTCGCCCAGCAGCTCCGCCTGCTCTGACCCCTGCGACTACAGCAGAGGTCAGAGCCGTGACGTAGTCACACGGTGCCGGGCCCACTGTGACGGTTCGGGTGGCGAACGTCAGTTGAGCGCGGCGATCGCGGCGGCGGTGGCGAGCACGCGGCGGGCGTTGTCGACGTGGAGGTTCTCGATCATCCGGCCGTCGACGGTGACCACGCCGCGGCCGTCGGCGACGGCTTCGTCGAACGCTGCGATGACTCGCTCGGCGTAGTCGACGTCGTCGACCGACGGCGCCCACACGGTGTTGGCCGGCTCGACCTGGCTGGGATGGATGAGCGTCTTGCCGTCGAAGCCCATCTCCATACCCTGGCGGCACTCGGCCTCGAAGCCTTCGGGGTTCTTCACGTCGTTGTACACGCCGTCGAGAATGACCTTGCCGGCCTCACGCGCTGCGAGGAGCGCGTTGGCCAGGTGCGGCACCAATGGGTGACGGCTCGGAACGAGCGGTGACCTGAGTTCCTTGGCCAAGTCGTTCGTACCCATCACGAGTACCGCCACCCGTGGGTGAGCAGCGATGGCGCGAACGTTGAACATCGCTGTCGGCGTTTCGATCATCGGCCAGATCATCACGTCGATCGCGCCTGCGGCGTCGAGCAGCGAGGCGACCCGATCGACGTAGTCCACCGAGTCGACCTTCGGAATGACGACTGCCGAGGGGTGTGCTGCAGCGGCCGCAGTGACATCATCGCTCCCCCACCGGGTGTCGAGCCCGTTGCAACGAATCGTCAGCTCACGATTGCCATACAGCCCCGACTCCACCGCGGCGACGGCTTTGCCTCGGGCATCAGGTTTTGCGTCAGGAGCCACGGCATCTTCGAGGTCGAAGATGATCGCATCGGCCGGGATCGTCTGCGCCTTCTCGAGCGCTCGGTCGTTGGCCGCCGGCATGTACAGCACCGAACGGCGGGGACGCAGGTCATCGGTCATCGGGGTCTCCTCAGAAGCCGTACTGGGCGGCGAGTTCGGGGTCACGCTCGGACAGGGCATGAGCGAGTTCGACAACGACACGGCACTGCTTGACCGAGGCGTCGTCTTCCATCTTGCCGTCGAGCATCAACGCACCCGTTCCGTCGCCCATCGCGTCGATCACACGCTGGGCGTGGGCGACATCGGCGGGGGCGGGGCTGAACACCTTCTTGGCGATCCCGATCTGGACCGGGTGCAGGCTCCACGCTCCGACACAGCCGAGCAGGTAGGCGTTGCGGAACTGGTCCTCGCAGGCAACGGTGTCCTTGATGTCGCCGAATGGGCCGTAGAACGGAAGGATCCCGTTGGTGACGCACGCGTCGACCATGCGGGCGATCGTGTAGTGCCACAGGTCCTGCTGGTAGGTGGTGCGCGGCGCCTCGATGTCGGTGTTGCCCTCGGCATCGGCCTCCGGGTCGGCACGAACCAGGTAGCCGGGGTGGCCACCACCGACGCGGGTGGTCTTCATGCGCCGGTTGGCAGCGAGGTCGGCCGGGCCGAGGGACAGACCCTGCATGCGTGGCGAGGCAGCACAGATCTCCTCGACGTTGGCAACACCGCGAGCGGTTTCGAGGATTGCGTGCACCAGCAGCGGCTCGGTGAGGCCCGCCTTGGCTTCGAGTTGGGCGAGCAGCCGATCCACATAGTGGATGTCTTCGGGCCCCTCGACCTTCGGGATCATGATCACGTCGAGCGCCTCGCCGGCTTCGAGCACGGCGGCGGTGAGGTCGTCGAGGCCCCAGGGCGAGTCGAGGCTGTTCACACGGGTCCAGAACTGGGTGTCACCGAAGTCGACGGTGTTCGCGACCTCGACCAGGCCGGCGCGGGCAGCCTCCTTCTGGTCTGCGGGCACGCCGTCTTCGAGGTTGGCGAGCAAGATGTCGACCGTCGGTGCGATGTCGGGCACCTTCGAGCGCATCTTCTCGTTGGCCGCCGGGAAGAAGTGGATCATCCGGCTCGGCGGGAACGGGATCTCGCGGACGGGCTCGGGAGCACCAACGGCGAGTGGACGGAAGAAATCTCTGGCTGGACGCACAGCTCAACCGTAGATGTGCGGTCTCGTCGCCACCAATCGCTGCTGGCTCACTGCGCCGACAGCCTCACAACGAGTTCGTCGAGCAACTGCCGAGTTGCGTCAGGATCATCGACTCGCAGGTGTGCTGCGGTGTAGCGATCTTCGGTGCCGACCACGACGCCGACGCCGCGGCTGCGTACCTCGGCGAAACCGTCTTCATCGGTGTCGTCGTCACCGATGAAGACCGCCAAGGTGGCCATCGGGTCGAGACCGGCCGCATCGATCAGCCAGCGCACGGCCTTGCCCTTGTGCCAGTCGATCGCTGGGCGCAGTTCGAAGATCTTCTTGCCGCCGGTCATGCGGAGCCCGTCGACGTCAGACGCAATGCGTGCGACAATTGATTCGAGTTCGTCGAGTTGGTTCTCCGGCGTTGCTCGATAGTGCATCGCGATCGCGAACCGTTTGCGTTCGATCCGAACCCCGTCGATGGCGCCGAGGCGTTCGGACAGCATCTGCTCGGCAGCATCGAGCGCCGGCAGGGCGGCGGCCCCCTCCGGGAACTCCTCCCTGGTGCCGTCAGGGTGTCTGACGTCGAATCCGTGACTCCCGGCGAACCAGATCCGATCGGTGGGCACCATGCCCATCACGTCGACGAGATCGCGCCCACTGACGATGCCGACCACGGTGAGATCGGCAAGCGCTTCGAGCGCGGCCAGCGTCGCCGGAGGCATCACCGCTTCCTCGGGGCGATCGACGATCGGTGTGAGCGCTCCGTCGTAGTCGCAGAACACGGCAACGGTCTTGCCGGCGATCTGTCGGGTGAGGTCGAAGTCGGTCAACGCATCCGACAGATCGGGCAGCCAGGCACGCGCCGGCACGATCTGACGGACCCCTGCACCAGCAGCTGCCTGCTCGGTGTCGAGCGCAGCCACCTCGAGATCGGAGAGATCGGGCACGACGATGTCTGCGAACTCTGCGAGCGGCTCGGGGTTGCGGGTGCGGTCGAGCCCCACGACGAGCCCGAACCCGCCGGCACGTCCCGCACGAACCCCCGAAATCGCGTCTTCGACCACCGCAGCGGCAGCCGGGTCGACACCCAGCCTGCGGGCCGCTTCGAGGAACACGTCCGGAGCTGGTTTGCCGGGAAAGCCGATCTCTGCGGCATCGTTGCCATCGACGCGCACCTCGAACAGATCGAGCATGTCCGCCGCGCGCAACACCATCTCGCAGTTCTTGCTCGCCGAGATCACGGCGGTGCGAATGCCGTTCGCATGCAACGCCTCGATGAAGCGGCGCGTCGTGGTGTACGGCCTGACCCCGTGGCGTTCGATGGCTGCTGCGAAGCTGGCGTTCTTCTTGTTGCCGACAGCGCACACCGTCGCGTCGCCCGGCGCATCGGCCGGGTCACCTCGGGGCAGCTCGAAACCCCGCGAACGCAAGAAGGCGTCAACTCCGTCGTACCGACCGATGCCGTCGACGTGGACCCGGTAATCGGCGTCGGTGAACTCTTGAGCCGCAGCACCGGTGGCGTGCGCTGCAAGGAACTCGTCGAAGACGTCCTTCCACGCTGAGAAGTGCACCGCAGCGGTTTGGGTGATCACCCCGTCGGTGTCGAAGATGACCGCTTCGAGTTGCTGCACGTCGCCCACCGTAGCCAAGGGGCCAACGCTCCCGATGCGCCAGGTCAGTGGCCCGCAGCGCCACGCCCCGTCGCGTGGCGGCCAGTGTCCGCGGCGCCACGCGAGGTGGACGGTGCTGCCGTCGAGTTCGACGAGGCCGTCAGCGACCAGGGTGGCCAGGATGCGGTCATCGAACTCGGCAACCGGCCGCCCACCCTCGTGCAGTGCAGCGAGCACTCGGCCACGGGCCTGGCGATCGCTGCCCTCGAACGGAGCCTGACGGCCGCTCACGCCGGCCGAACCCACTGACGGGTCCGGCTCCGGATGACCCCCGAGGTGCCATGCGCACGTGGTCGCCAGCGGGCAGCCGTCGCAGCGAGGAGTTGGACGACACAACCCGGCGCCGAGATCCATGATCACCTGGTTCCAGATCCAGCCATGGTCGCGCGGCACCATCGCATCGGCGAGTGCCTGGGCCCGTGCCGGCGTCAGCCGATGACCACCGGTGCGTGCGAGCACGCGCGCGATGTTGGTGTCGACCACGGCAACGTCGTGCTCGAACGCAAACGCCAGCACCGCTCGGGCCGTGTACGGGCCGATCCCGGGCAGCGCCAGCAACGCATCGAGATCGTCAGGGAGCCGACCACGATGACGCTCGACCACCAGTTCGGCGGTTGCTCGCAGGTTCCGTGCGCGGCGGGGGTACCCGAGGCCCTGCCAGAGTCGCAAGACGTCGGCGAGCGACGCCGATGCACACGCCGCCGGATCGGGGTACGCGTCGAGGAACGCCCGCCACTTGGGAATGACCCGCTCGGCCTGGGTCTGCTGCAGCATGACCTCGGCGACGAGCACCGTCCACGGGTCGCGCTCGGCGCGCCAGGGAAGGTCGCGCAGCTGCGGCACACCCCAGGCGAGCAGCGCGCCAGGGTCGATCAGAGTGCGACTCAGTCGGCCCAGACGTCGGTGCCGTCGTACGGCCGCTTGCGATCCGGCGCGAAGTCGCGCTTCCAGATCAGCACCTTGCGGATGAAGTAGCAGACTTCCTTGCCGTCCTGGTTGAAGCCCTTGGTCTCGACCTTGACGATGCCGCGGTCGGGCTTCGACGACGACTCCTTCACTTCGAGCACCCGGGTCTCGGCATGGATGGTGTCGCCGTGGAAGGTGGGGAACTTGTGCTGCAGCGTCTCGATCTCGAGGTTGGCGATCGCTGCACCACTCACGTCCGGCACGCTCATGCCGAGCACGAGGCTGTAGACGAGGTTGCCGACCACGACGTTGCGACCCTGTACCGATTCCGCGGCGAACCAGTCGTTGGTGTGGAGCGGGTGGTGGTTCATGGTGATCATGCAGAACAGATGGTCGTCGTATTCGGTGATCGTCTTGCCCGGCCAGTGGCGCAGGATGTCACCGGGAGCGAAATCTTCGAGATACCGACCGAAGGGGCGTTCGTGCACTGTCATGGTGCTGACGGTATCGCTACGTGCGCCGTCGTGCGAAAGCGTCAGGCGTCGCTCTCGTCGAGGGGCTCGTCGCGGCCCTCGACCGTCTCGGCATCGGGCTCTGGCTCAGGCGCTGGTCGCAGCGTGGCAGCGATCGCCGGGTCGGCTTCGGGGTCGGCCACCGGGCGCCTGCCGCCGAAGCGCAACGCGAAGTCGATCTTCGTCTCGCCCTTTGCCGCCTCGCTGCGCGCGAGGTCACGGAGACGAACCAGACGATCGCGTTTCTCGATCTTCCACGGACCGACACGCAGCGATGCGTAGGCGAGCGCGCCGATCGCGATCGGCATCAGGTACTGCGCCGAGCGATACGTGGCGATCGCCGGAGCAGCAACGCGCCGCGGCACGCCGAATCCGACGAGCGCGGTGAGATAGGTCGCCTCGACCACACCCAGTCCACCGGGCAGAATCGGGATTGCCGCCAGAACGTTCGCCAGGCCGAACGCCACCAGCAGCGCGTCGACGGGCAGCGACACACCGTATGCCCGCAGGAACACCCACAGCGACGCCGCATCGAGCAGCCAGTTGGCCGTCGCCCAGAACACCACCCGCCACAGGAGCTGACGGTCACTGACGAGTTCCTCGAGTCGTTCGGCAAGCTGGTGAAGCACTGCGGCGAATCGATCCTCGTTGAAACGCATCTTGCGAGCGAACCATCGCACGACTCGCTCGGCCCGACCCGACCCGTCCATCACGCCGACGACCAAACCAGCGGCCAACCCCATGATGATGATGCCGGCAAGCGCAGCGAGCGCGTAGCCCTCGTTGACCCCGCGGAACGGAATCGACATGGTCAGCCCGGTCCAGAAGATGATGTTCAGCACCACTGCCGAGCCGATACCGGCGGTGGCCAGCGCAAAGCCGGCGTCGGGACCGCTGATTCCCGACAGCGTCAGAAGCCGGTAGCCGAGCGCCGAGCTCGCCGCGTTGCCGCCGGGCACGATGTTCGACAACGCCTTGGTGCTCAGCTGGATCCGGAAGATCCTCGACAGCGACAGACGATGGCCCGCGGTGCCGAGTGTGGCCCGGGTGAGCAACGAGTACGCGAGCAGCGCCAGGATCTGCAGCGCGAAACCAGCGACGAGCAGTGCGGGATTGACGTCGCTGATGGTGTCGATCGCCTGACGGAAACCGTTGGCCACACCAGGCAGCAGGAACACCACGATGACGATCAGCAGCAACACCTTGATCGTGAAGCGGATCGGTCGGATTCGCCGTGGCTTGAGCGCTTCGTCGCGGATCAGCGCAGGCAGTTCACCCGTGGGCAGCACGTCGCGGTCCATCTCGTGGGTGCGGTCGAGGTCGACATCGCTCACCGACTCGGGATGATCGCGGGCGTCATCGGCCGATCGACCGAGGTCTTCGCTCATGCTGTGGCTCGAGACGACATCGGTCAGCAGAGATCGATCATCTGTCGGAGCCGGGCGCGCAACTGCGGCGCCGCTGCGGCATCGGTCTTGCCCAGGTGGACCACCACCAGCTCACGGTCGGCCACGACGACGACGTACTGACCTTCATGACCGTGGCAGGCGAGACTGCCGGGGACCTGTGGCCACATCCACCAGTGCCGTCCGTAATCACAACCGTTCTCGTCGTCGTGCGACACCGCAGTCGCCGCATTCTCGACCCACCCCACCGGCAGAATTCTCTCGCCGTCGGCGGCGACGCCGTCGTTGCGATACAGCTCGCCGAATGCCGCGAAATCACGTGCAGTGGCGAACACGTACGACGACCCGACGAAGTCGCCCGCTGCATCGAACTTGGGAATCGCCGAGTGCATCCCGGTCGGCTCGAACAAACGCTGACGCAGGAATTCTTCGGTGGCATCTCGGCGGTGGTCGGGGTCGCCACCGGGTCCCCCGCTCACGATGTCGCCGATGAGACGAGCGATGATGTTGGTCGTGCCAGACGAATAGCTGTAGTGAGTGCCTGGCTCGTGATCGAGCGGGAGCGCCGCGGCGTACGCCGCATGGCTGGGACCGCTCTCGCCGTACAGCATCTCGATGCAGTGCGAAGTCTCGTCGTCGACGTAGTCCTCCACGAATCGCAACCCCGAACGCATCTCCAGGAGCTGCAGCGTGGTGATCGCCGCCTTCGGCGTGCCCGCCCATTCTGCAACAGCGGCCGGTGCTTCGACATCGAGGAGCCCGTCGCCGACCAAGATCCCCACCGCCGCATGTGTGATCGACTTCGCCATGCTCCACGAGGTGAGCGTCGACTCGGCAGTGATCTCGATCGCCGGCTGGAAGATGTTCGCGGGTTGGACGCCGTATCGCTCGGCAATGACCTCGCCACGCCGCTGGATCAGCAACGCCAACGTCACGCCCTCGTCGACGGGTCGCTCGAACAGCGCGTCGACGAGGTCAGGCAGAGCAGGCACGCAGACGACGTTAGTTCGCTGCTGACAGGCGATCGGCGAGGCCGACCAAACCATCGACATCGTGCACGTCGACTGCCAGCAACGGCAGCTCGACCACGATGACGTCCTCGGCCAGATCGGCGAGCCCAGCGATCTCCTCGCGCTCGGCGGTGGCCAGCTCGGTCAACTCGTCGTGCCACGCCACCTGATCGGCGAGCGGGCCGTCGTCGAGACCATCGAGTGCGACCCTGTCTGCAGCGGTGAGTGGCTCGGGCATCGGATGGATCAGGTTGACGACCACGCCGGCGAACGGGAACGACCCGTCACGCAGAGCACCGATCAGGTGCTCGGCCTCACCGATCGCCTCGGCCCTCGGGCTCGACACGACGACGAACGACGCTGCGTCGGAACGCAGCAGCACCGACACCTCTTCGGCCCGTTTGCGGAGACCCGGTTCGATGTTGGCGAGCGAACGGAAGAACTCGACGGTGTCCTCGACGATCTGCGGTCCGGCCAACCGTCGAACCGCCCACAGGAACATCGACGCCGCAGCGTTGGTGACCTTGGCGAACGCCCGCTGACCAACCGTGAGCGCCCGGTACACCGGATGGCCGAGGAAACCGATCAGGCGATCGGGGGCTTCGAGCAGGTCGATCGCGTGACGTGACGGCGGCGTGTCGACGATGACGAGATCCCACTCGCCGCTGGTGTGCAGCTGGTGCAGCCGTTCGATCGCCATGTATTCCTGCGCACCCGCCAACGACCCGAAGATCGCCCGGTACACCGGGTTCTCCAGGATCGCGGCCGCCTGCTTCGGGTTGGCCGTTTGCTCGTGCACGAGCCGGTCGAACGTCGACGCGGCATCGAGCATCAACGCCCACAGCTCACCGTCGCCCGATTCGCCTTTGGACTTCTTGCTCTTCGAGTCGGAGAGTCCGGGAATGCCGGTGACTCGGTGGGGTGCATCGGCTGCGGCGCCGGCTTCGAGACCGAGTGCGTCGGCGAGGCGCCGGGCGGGATCGACCGTGACGACGACCACCTTGCGGCCGGCGAGTGCCGCTGCCACACCCAGTGCTGCTGCGGTGGTGGTCTTGCCGACGCCACCTGGGCCGCAGGTGACGAGCAGCTCGGCGTTGACGATCTCGTCCCGGAACGATTCGGCGACGGTGCCGGTCATGACGACGCCCCGATCATCGGACCGACGAGCGCATCGGCGAGTTCGCCGAGTTGGTGCAACGTGAGCCGTGGTGTGGCGAGGCGCGGGAGCGAGACGAGCGGGACACCGATCCCGTCGGCGAGACGTTCGATCTGGCTGCGCTGACGTTCGAGGCGTGCACGACCGAAGTCGGTCGACGATGCGAGCGCCGACTTGGCCGACGCCGACAAGGTGATCTTGTGCGAGCGCGCCGCCATTGCGGGTGTCTTGTCGAGACCAGGACGATCGGGCCAACACGAGTTGACCACCGCCGGCAGCAACGACATCCCGATGTCGCCACGCAACTCGACGGCCAGTTCGAGTGCTTCGGTGACCGGGGTCTCCTCGGGCAGGGTGACGATCATCGCCCGGCAGCGTGCGGGATCACGCAACATTTCATCGACCTCGACCGACTGCTCGCGAACGGGACCCGACTGGACCACATCGGACAACCCGGTGGCCGAACGCAGGAACGGGGCAGCGTGGCCCGCCGGTGGAGCATCGACGATGATCAGGTCGGCGGCGCGTTCGCGTTCGAGTTCCTTGATCTTGCCGAGCACCAGGAGGTGTTCGAGGCCCGGAGTCGCCGCGGCGATCATCGGCAGCGACGCTGCCGACGCGGCACGACGCAGCATGCCGCCGACACCCTTCAGTTCGAGGTAGTCGCCGAATGCCTGGTCGGCGGGAATGGTGCGACCGCGCACCTGGCCGGCACCCTTGACCTTGCGCAAGATCCGGTCACTCGAGTCGAGTTCTCGTCCGCCGAGCAGCGGACCCATGCCGGGGCGTCCGTCGACAGCTACGAACAGCACGTTTGCGCCCTCACGTGCTGCTGCCAGTGCGTAGGCCGCGGCGACCGTCGACGATCCGACACCGCCCTTGCCGGCGACGACCGCTACCCGCGTGCTCGTCAACCAGTCGGTGGGATCACCCGTTTCGGTCATCACCCCCACCGTACCGCCACGAAGGCGATGAGCGAAGGGCACCCGGGGTGCGGTTCGCTCATCGCTCCAGTACGCCCGCCCGAGGCGATGAGGCATGCGCACCGCAGGGTGCGGTTCGCTCATCGCTTGCGATGCACCGGGTGGAGGCTCAGGGGGCGAACCGGCGACCCGCGAGGCCGACGTGGCTGCCGACAGGGCGGCCCACTGCGTCGCAGGCGATCTGCGCGGCGTCGATGAGGCCATCGACCGACATCCCCGTGGCGACACCCATCTCACCGAGCGCATGGGCCAGATCCTCGATCGGGACATTGCCGCTGGCGTTGGGGGCGAATGGGCAGCCACCCAGTCCGCCGACGCTGGCGTCGAGGCGGACCGCTCCATGTTCGAGCGCCGCAATGGCGTTGGCGATCGCGAGGCCACGTGTGTCGTGCAGGTGCACACCGATCGGCACATCGACGCTCGAACGGACCAGCCCGACCAGCACCGCCACCTCGGTGGGCACGGCGACACCGATCGTGTCGGCGAGACCGATCGACGACGCACCGGCATCGACGGCTCGGCGAGCGACCTCGGCCACCCGGTCCGGGTCGACGCGGTGTTCGAACGGGCAGCCCATCGCCGTGGCCAGCGTCATCTCCACCACTGCGCCGGCATCGCGGGCTGCGCTGGTGAAACGCTCGAATTCGTCGATCGCTTCATCGGTTCCGATGCCGGCGTTGTGTCTGCTGTGGGTATCGCTCACCGACACGACGTACTGCAGGTGGCTGAGACCGGCCGCGAGCGCCCGCTCGGCGCCGCGGGCGTTGAGCACGAGTCCCCAGCGCCGCACTTCGGACGCCGCGGCCGATACGGCGGTGGCGGCGCACAGCGCCTCGGCATCGGCCATGGCCGGCACACGGTCAGGACGCACGAAACTGGTCAACTCGAGATCGCGGACACCGGCAGCGAGCAGCGCTTCGAAGATCGCCACCTTTGCCTCGGTCGGAATCGGTGATTCGTCCTGCAGACCATCACGCAGGGTCACGTCGCGCAGCACGATGGTCGAGGGAAGACGATCGGCCACGCTCACTCGAGCAGTCTCTCGCTTTCGTGACGACACCGTCGACTCGGTAGACAACCACCATGGACGGTGACGCGCAGACACGGACCGGACCGCTGCTCGGTGTCCGGGTGCTCGAACTCGGCAACTTCATCGCAGGACCGTTCGCGGGCCAACTGTTCGGCGACTACGGCGCCGAGGTGATCAAGATCGAATCGCCCGATGGTGGCGACCCGATGCGCCACTGGGGTGTGTGCGTCGACGATTCGAGCCTGTGGTGGCCGATCATCGCCCGCAACAAACGATCGGTCGTCGCCGACCTCAAGAACTCCGACGATCTCGCGTTCGTCCAGCGCCTCGCCGGCGAATGCGACGTCGTGCTCGAGAACTTCCGGCCCGGTGTGCTCGCGAAGTTCGGACTCGACTACGCCACGCTGTCGGCGAGCAACCCGGCGATCATCGTCACCCACGTGTCGGGGTTCGGCCAGAGCGGGCCACGGGCGACCGAAGCAGGTTTCGGTTCGATCGGCGAGGCAGTCGGCGGCATCCGCCACACGACCGGCGACCCTGACCGACCCCCTGCCCGTGCCGGCATCAGCCTCGGCGATTCGCTCGCCGCGATGTTCGCAGTGATCGGCACGCTCGCCGCGCTCCACGAACGCAACTCGAGCGGCAAGGGCCAAGAGGTCGACGTCGCGATCTATGAAGCGGTCGCAGCGCTGATGGAGTCATCGATGGTCGACTTCGACGTCGCCGGTGTGCTGCGCAACCGGTCGGGCGGCACGCTGCCCGGTGTGGCGCCGTCGAATGCGTATCCGACCAGCGACGGGTCCGAGGTACTGATCGCGGCGAATGCCGACAACATCTTCGCTCGGTTGTGCGATGCCATGGATCGGGCGGATCTCGCCGCCGATGACCGTTACGCGACTCACATCCCGCGCGGCGAACACGAACGTGAGCTCGACGCGATCATCGCCGAGTGGACGATCACGTTGGGATCGGACGAACTGCTGGCGCTACTGCGCGAACACACCGTTCCTGCTGGCCGTGTGTACACCGCGGCTGACATGCTCGACGACGAGCACTACGCCGCCCGAGAGATGGTGCAGCGCCGAACCGCTCGCACCGGTGTGAACACCGCGATGCTCGGCGTGGTGCCCAAGTTCTCGCGCACCCCCGGCAGCATCACCGATGTCGGCCCCACCCTCGGCGAACACACCGACCTGTACCGGTAGTCACAACAGGGGTCAGACCCAGGATGTGATCAGAACTCGTCGTCGAAGCTGACGTCGCCGGCGACGCCGACCTGGTAGCTACTGACGGTGCGCTCGAAGAAGTTCGACAGGCCCTGCACGTCTTGCAGTTCCATGAAGCTGAACGGGTTCTTGGACCCGAACTCGGGGGCGTAGCCGAGCTGCCCCAAGCGCTGATCGGCGACGAACTCGAGGTAGGTGCGGGTGTCGGCCAGGCTCATCCCTGACACGCCTTCGCCGAGCACATCGGCAGCGAACAACTGCTCGGCGTCGATCGCTTCGTTGATCATCGTGCGGATGTCGGCTTCGAGGTCGGCATCGAACAACTCGGGCTGCTCTTTGCGCACGGTGTCGACGACTTCGAACGCGAAGTTCATGTGGCAGCTCTCGTCGCGGAACACCCAGTTGGTGCCGTCGGCGAGACCGTTCAACAACCCCTTCGAACGCAGGAAGTAGACGTACGCGAACGCTGCGAAGAAGAACAGGCCTTCGATGCACGTTGCAAAGCAGATCAAGTTGAGCAGGAACTGCTTGCGCTGTTCTGGGGTCTCGATCTTCTGCAAGCCCTGGATCGAATCGATCCACTTGAAACAGAACTCGGCCTTGGCGCGGATCGACGGGATGTTCTCGACCGCAGAGAACGCGGCTTCGCGCTCGGCCATGTCGGGGATGTAGTTGTCGAGCAGCGTCAAATAGAACTGCACGTGCAACGCCTCTTCGTAGAGCTGACGTGACAGGTACATGCGCGCTTCGGGGGCGTTGATGTGCTGGTACAAGTTGAGCACCAGGTTGTTCGACACGATCGAGTCGCCGGTGGCGAAGAACGCCACCAGGCGCGACACGAGGTGCTTCTCGGCGGGCATCAGCTTGCGGTCGAGGTCGACGAGGTCGTCGGAGAAGTCGATCTCTTCGACGGTCCAGGTGTTCTTGATGGCGTCGCGGTACATCTCGTAGAACTGCGGGTACCGCATGGGACGCAGCGTGAGGTCGTAGCCGGGGTCGAGGATGTTGGTCGGACGGGCAGCGCCGACCGGGGGCGCCGATTCGAACTCGTCGGCGAGGGTCTCACCGGGAGCTGTGGACGTTTCGTAGTCGGTGATCGGGTCGATGAGTGCCATCAGTCGCATGCCTCGCAGGATTCGGGGTTCTCGAGGGAGCACGCAAGGGCTTCCTCATCGGTGAAGGTCTTCTTGGCCGGCTCGTCGACGAGCGGCGCGATTGCGTCGGGCTTCTGACCACCGCCGGTGGGCGGAGTCGGCGCCGGCTTCGAACCCGAGGTGGTGCTCTGGTTGATGCGGGTCGCCGGGCGGCTGCGCAAGTAGTAGGTGGTCTTGAGGCCCTGCTTCCAGGCGTGCAGGTACATCGAGGAGAGCTTGCCGATGGTGGGGGTCTCCATGAAGAGGTTCAGCGACTGGCTCTGGTCGATGAAGGCGCCGCGCTCGGCCGCCATGTCGATCAGGGCCCGCTGCGGGATCTCCCACGCCGTGCGGAACACTTCTTTGAGCTCAGCGGGGATGCGGTCGACGTCTTGGACCGACCCCTCGGCGCGCTTGATGTCGTTGATCATCTGCTCGTCCCACAGGTTGCGGGCCTGGAGCTCGCGCACCAGGTAGCGGTTGATCTGCATGAACTCGCCCGACAACGTCTCACGCTTGAACAGGTTCGACACCTGCGGCTCGATGCACTCGTAACAGCCGACGATCGAGGCGATCGTGGCGGTGGGGGCGATGGCGATCAGCAGGCTGTTGCGCAGGCCGTGAGCGGTGATGCGGGCACGCAGTGCGTCCCAGTCGAGCTCGGCGGGCGGGGTGACGCCACCGTTGGCGACATCCCACAGGTCGAACTGCAGGTCGCCCTTGGCAGCTCGGGTGCCCTCGTAAGCCTCGTGTGCGCCACTGACCTCGGCGAGTTCGGTGGACGCCCACAGCGCATGGAAGTAGATGTGGGCGCTGATCGTGCGGCTCAGGTCCTTTGCATCGGCTGAGTCGAATGCGAAGCCCTTCTTGAAGAACACGTCCTGCAGGCCCATCAGCCCGAGGCCGACCGGACGCCACTTGTGGTTCGAGAACTCGGCTTCCGACGTCGGGTAGTAGTTGATGTCGATCACCCGATCGAGCAGCGGCACGACCTGACGCACGACCTCGCCGAGCTTGGCGAAATCGAATTCGCCCTGCGCATCGACGTAGGCGCCGAGGTTGAGCGAACCGAGGTTGCACACAGCAGTGTTGTCCTGGTCGGTGACTTCGAGGATCTCGGTGCACAGGTTCGACAGGTGCACCACGCGAGGCGAGCCGTCGGCGTTGGCTTCACCGGTCTGGTTGCACTTCTCGTTCGATGCGTCCTTGAACGTCACCCAGCCGTTGCCGGTCTGCGCGAGGGTGCGCATCATCTTCGAGTACAGCTGGCGGGCCGGGACCTGCTTCTCGTAGAGGCCGGCTTCTTCAGCAGCCACGTAGGCACGCTCGAAGTCGTCACCGAACAGGTCGGTGAGGTGCGGCGCCTTCTTCGGGTCGAACAGGCTCCACTGCCAGTCCTTCTCGACTCGCTCCATGAACAGGTCGGGGATCCAGTTGGCGATGTTGAGGTTGTGCGTGCGGCGAGCGTGATCGCCGGTGTTGTCGCGCAACTCCAGGAAGTCTTCGATGTCGGCGTGCCACGACTCGAGGTACACGCAGGCGGCACCCTTGCGGCGACCGCCCTGGTTGACCGCGGCAACCGACGAGTCGAGCGTGCGCAGCCACGGCACGATGCCGTTGGAGAGGCCGTTGGTGCCCTGGATGAGGCTGCCCTTCGCACGCACCCGGTGCCAGGCAACGCCGATGCCACCGGCGAACTTCGACAGCTTCGCGATGTCGGTGTAGCGCTTGTAGATGCCTTCGAGGCTGTCTTCTGGCGAGTCGAGCAGGTAGCAGCTCGACATCTGCGAATGAGCGGTGCCCGAGTTGAACAGGGTGGGGCTCGACGGCAAGTAGGCCAGCGAACTCATCAGGTCGTAGAAACGCACGGCTTCGTCGACGTCGGTGCACAGACCGCAGGCGACACGCAGGAAGAAGTACTGCGGGGTCTCGATGACCTCACGGCGCGACGGGTGACGCAGCAGGTAGCGGTCGTACACGGTGCGCAGGCCGAAGAACTCGAAGCTGCGGTCGCGGTCGGAGTCGATGGCGGCGTTGAGCGCCGGCAGGCGTTGGCGTTGACGAAGGCGAGCACTTCGTCGGAGACGAGGCCTTCGGCGTGGCCGACGGCGATCGACTCGGAGAACCACGGGATGTTCTGGTTGCGGACCTCTTTGTCGACGACGATGGCGAGCAGGACCGCGAGGCGAGCTTGGAGTAGTTGGGCTCTTCGACGATGAGTCCAGCGGCGGTGCGGATCGACAGGTCGTCGAGTTCACGTGTGGTGGCGCCGTCAGCGAGCGCGGAGATCGTGCGTGTTGCGACGCGCATGGGGTCGACGCCGAGCAAGCCCTCGGACGCCTTCGCAATCGAGTTGACGATCTTGTTGACGTCGACGGGTTCGAGCGCACCACTGCGCTTCTTCACCCGCATCCCACCAGCGGTCGGTGTGGCGGTGGCGACCGGCGCCTTGGCCGTGTCGGTCAGCGTCGGCGCAGCGCCGGCACCTACCGTGGACTCGGTTGTTGCGGCGTTGTCATCGATCACTGTCACCGTGGGTTCTCCTGCTCATTCGTACGTCGTCGTCGGGCATTGCGAAATTGTCTGGATTTGGTCAAGAAGTTGCTGCAGACCACCAGATGTCGTGGTCATCACCCGCCGGAGGCACCACATGTCGTGGCGACGGGTCCGTAATTACAGCAGTGAAACTACGGGTGTGTCAACCGTCTCGTCGAGAAACTGTCAACTTGCCTGGACAGCGGCCATGTCTGCCCTGCGCACAGCGGCCTGATCTGCAAGACGAATGTCGGCGAGTTCGGCCTGGCGGCGCAGTTTCGACCATGCCTCATCGACCGATTCGGCGGTCGCTTGGACGAAATCGGCCCCCCGGCGGGCTCGGTCGTCGGTGTCACGTTCGGCTTCGGCGTGCCATCTCCTCGACCTGCAAGAGCCTGCCGTCTCGACCGCGCACGTTGTTCTCGCGGAACTCCAGCGTGGTGCGCCATCCAGAGCGTTCCAGCTCACGGCGGTCGTTTTGCGCGACGACAGCTCCCTGTTCGCGTCCCCCACGCAGCAGGCGCTGGCGTGGCGTGGGAAGGGCTCGGGCGACCATGGAACCATCTTGAACGACATGCCCTGTGGAGCGTCAGTACCGATTGCTTGTGAATTGCGGGCGTGTGTCTGTGGGTTCGAGGCACCGGTCTGGGGACAACGGCCAGAATCTGTGCACTGCCTGTGGGCGGAGGCCATCGCTTCGGAGCACGATGCACTTTCGGGGGCCGCGACGCCGTCGCAGATGGGAACAGTCGAAACAACGTCACGACACCGGGTAGGTTCTGACGAATGGGCGCGAACCTGCGGCGGAGCAGACGATCGGCGCTCCGTGGCCTCTGAAGTACTGGGTGTCAGGGATCGGGCCCGGTTCGCTCGGCCTGCCGCACCGGCCGCGACGATCGAGCGCCCGCAACTCGACCAGCTGTATGCCACCGGCCGCGGCAAGATCGTTCGTGTGCTCGGTCCGGGGGATACGGCAAGTCCACCCTCATCGGGCGATGGATGAGCAACGAAGACCGACCCGTGCTGTGGTTCGACGCCGAGCCCATCGACAACGACCCGGCAGTGTTCGCCGACGCGGCTGATCGGTGCGCTCTCGAGCGTGGATCCCCGCGCGTTCGGCGCACTGCCGGTCGCGCTCATCGGGGTCGCCGGGGTTCGCTGATCACGTGATTCCCGCCATCGGCGCCGCAATTGCAAAATGTCGCGAACCGTTCGTCATGGTCGTCGACGACCTCCACCTGATCGACGCTCCTGAGACCGAGGCCGTGCTCGACACGATCGCTGCACATCTGCCACCCCACTCGACGCTGGTACTGAGCGGACGAGCACACCACCTCGATGAAGCGGTCGCCCGATTCCGCCTCGAGCCAGGGGTCGTCGACGTCGACGTCGCCGCGCTCGCCTTCGACGACCACGAGTCGCGAGCACTGCTCCTCGCTCTGGGTGTCGATGCCGGGCACGTCGACGCGATCGCGATCGGGCAGTTCGAGGGCTGGCCTGCCGGATTGCGTCTCGCCGGCCTGGTACTCAAGTCGCGGAGCACGCCCGACGACCTCGAATCGATCGCTCAGGCTGCGTTCATCACCGACTACTTGCGTGGCGAGTGGACCAGTTCGCTGCGAGTCCGCGACCTCCAGTTCCTTCGCAAGGCCGCATGTCTCGGAACGTTCACCGGCGAGATGTGTTCCGACGTCCTCTGTCTGGCCGGGGCGGCTGCGACGTTGCGCCGCCTCCAGCACGATGTGCAACTGGTGCTGCCGCTCGATCAGCGCGACCAGTGGTATCGGATGCATCCGATCCTGGCGGAGTGGCTCGAGAGCGAGCCCGCGACGACGCTCCTGATCGCTGGGTCGAGGTGCACCTCAGCGCAGCACAGTGGTGGGAGCTCCACGGCGACATCGACCTCGCCCTCGATCACGCCACCGCCGTGGGCGACATCGACCGTTGTGAGCAACTGATCACCGACAACGCTGCCAAGTACTTCCCCATGGGAGCCCACTCGACAGTTCGCCGGTGGCTGGACCGTCTACCGAACGACCGCATCCTGCGATCCGGCTCGTTGAGTGCGCTCGCGACGATGGCCGCACTTCACGTCGGCGACGGTGCCCGAGCACGCCAATGGAACCACAATCTCTCGAATCTGGTCGGCACCGACAGCCAAGACCGAGACGAGAACGACGTGGTCTCGATGATCGCAGAAACGCTCGAGGCGGAAATCGAAGTACACCCAGTGAGCATCCAGATCGAAACGGCACGGCGAGCCACCGAACACTCACCGCCGGGACCGTGGCGAAACAACTCGATCCTGGTGCTCGGTGCGCACATGTTCATGGCCGGCGACGAGAACTGCCTCGAGGTCTGGGAGCAGGGCGTACTCGATGCCGAAGTCATCGGAGCACCGCGGCCGCATCGCCACCACCGCGCGGGGTCCGCCACTGCGAGGGCGCTGAGCGGCGACTTGGCGGCTTTCCAGCCGGGGCCAAGCAATGCTGCCGAACGATACTCAGGGAGGCCAACGCCATCCTGCTGCCGACGATGGCGCTCGATGTCGCCGTC